>CAVTGT010000006.1:0-50635 GCA_963734345.1 uncultured Nitrospiraceae bacterium | reverse complement strand
CATCGGTTGGATCGTCTTCGGATTAATTGTGGGAGTAGTCGGGAAAAAAACTCCATGCCCGGAAAGATCCTGGCGGGTTTCTTGCCACCGTTGCCATCGGCATCATCGGGGCGCTCTTCGGGGGCATGCTTGGTCGAATGGTCGGCATGTATGGACAGGACGACCCCGTCGGTTTTGTGATGGCCGTCATCGGAGCGATCCTGTTTCTCTGGCTCTATCGGGTCATTACCCGTCGTGGAGACACGTAATATCGAAATGTTCGGCTAGGCGCAAGATGAACCACTGATCCCGGCCTGTCGCCGGGAACTGTTCCACCCGTCACGAACTTGTGATGTTTCCCTTGGACATCTTGCACAGAATGCCGCAAGGTGAGAACCCATTCTGATTCAAGGGAATTGTCAACTCACAGATCCCGGAAATCCGTTCTTACTTTCCAATCTCAATTGAATTGGGGAATCCGGATGCCAGAAGTTCTGCACAATCCTTGTACACGGCGACCGCTCCAGCCGCATGGAGTTCCTGTTGACTAAAGGCACCTCCGGTTTTCACCGCAATTGTCTGAAGTCCGCACCCTTTGGCGGATTGAATATCCCAAATCGTGTCACCGACCACAATGCTTTCCTGCGGCGAACTTCCGGCCCGCTCCAGGGTGAGGTGGAAAATATCCGGTGCAGGTTTCGCATTCTCTACATCGGCCGACGACACCAGCCCGGCCAGTTTATCTTTCGCCTCAAGTGCTCGAACATGGTGTTCTAATTCTTCAGATTTCGCACTCGTGGCAAGCCAGACGGCGATCTGTTGAGATGAGAGCGCACTAAGGATTTCTTTTGCTCCAGGCAATGGAGACCCATGATGTTGCATCTCCCCATAAAATTGACTGTGTAACTCATTAGCCTGTTGATGAAATTCCTCTGGAAGAAGCGCACCAAGCATCAGGTCCGCTCCTTTTCCAATCTGATAGTGGATTTCCGCCCGAGGAACCGGGTTCTTGACTGCCGTGAATGCACGGGCCCACGCCTCCACATGTAAGTAATTCGTATCCATGAGAGTGCCGTCAACGTCGAAAATCACCACCCGTATCATAGAAAATCCTCCTACTTATCTAAAAAAGAGGTCTACCGGACAACCTGGAATTTCGTTCGAAAATTTGAACAGAAGGACCGCCGATCAGAGATGCGTGACACATTCACAATAACAGAACAATCGAGGCGGCCGAGGTTTATGATGGTATAGGACATCATGGCTCTCCCCTACTTCCTCGAATCTTTTCTGCTTTTTTCTTGTGGATTCTTGGCTGAAGCTTTAGTTGCTGTTGAAGCAACGTCAGCACAGCCGCTTCCTCTGCAGGTAAACCACGAAGCGATAGGGAAAGTTCTCGATTCACCCGTGTGCGAAGTGTTTGCAGGAGGGTGCCTTCCATATACGAGTTCAAGACATGGGGATGGATATAACACTTCTGACAGACCGCTTTCGTATTACCCAGTCGTTTGGCCACAGACTCAATGGCTCGAACGACGTTTCGTTTTGCCTGAGCTTGAGAATCAAATGATTGGAACTCTTGAAGCGCTTTGGCCGCCAGGACAGTCCCTGCCCACGTGCGGAAATCTTTTGCCGTAAAGTCCTGCCCGGTAATATCCCTGAGATACGCATTCACATCGGATGATTCAATGGCCTGTTTGGCACCATTCGCATCGATATATTGAAAGAGTTCATAGCCGGGAAGCTCTTGCGATTGCTTGACGATTTTCGCCAATCGCGGATCGGAAAGTTCGACGGCATGGCTGATACCACTTTTCCCTTTAAACTGAAATTTAATGGTGGAGCCCTTCACATTGACATGCCGGTCCCTCATGGTCGTTAATCCGAAGGACTCATTGTCGCGTGCATAGGCTTCATTCCCGACTCGAATCAGAGAGGTTTCGAGCAACCGGACGATCGTCGCCAGAATTTTGGTTCGCGGTACACCCCGCTGAGAAAGATCCCGGTTGACTCTTCTGCGAATGCGGGGCAATGTCTGGGCAAAGGCCGTCAGGTGTTCATATTTCGCCTCATCCCGAATACCCCGCCATCGCGGATGATATCGATACTGCTTACGGCCTTTCGCGTCTCGTCCCGTGGCTTGAAGATGGCCGTCCGGATTCTGACAAATCCACACATCCTGCCACGCAGGTGGAATAGCCAAAGCCTTAATTCGACCTAATACATTTGAATCCCGGATTGCTTTGCCATCAGGTGCGACATAACGAAAGCCCTTTCCTACTCGTTTTCGCATAATGCCGGGGCATTCGGTCTGCTGACATAGCGTAGTCCGGCAGCTTTTGCTGAAGTAATTGAATCATCTAAGGTTGGATCTGATGGTTTCGCGGTCAAAGGATGGATGCATCCATTCACTGCCAAATGATTTTTGCAGTACAGACTGCTCGATAGTTCCTCGCACTAAAATCAATTTTTACATTATAGTGAGGAATCCTCTCTTGATTGAAATGGATACTTTTTCATTTTCTTTTGATGATTCGTCTATTAAGCCGACATTTAAGAGCTTCATGTGAAAACGTTTCCAGGGTATCAGATGACCTTTAAACAAATACGAGGAAACGACCATGAGATGTCACAGCGTTCCCCTCTGATTGGTTCAAAAAGTAGGTGCTTCCGGGTTTCGCATGGGTAATCTGAAGGGCTAGGATGATGGCCTCGTCAGGAGGCCACCATGCAAGACACCGCGCTGTATCAGTACCTGCTGGGCCTGCAGTCGCCGTGGACCGTGAGCCGCGTGAACCTGGACGTCGAAGAGCAGTGCGTGGACGTGTGGGCCGAGCACCCGGAGGACGCGGCCTGGGAGTGCCCGCACTGTACCAAGACGCTGCCGCTGTACGATCACGCCGAGGAGCGGACCTGGCGGCATCTGGACAGCTGCCAGTTCCAGACCTACCTGCACGCGCGTATCCCACGGGTGGAATGCCTGGAACACGGGGTGGTGCCAGGTCAAGGTGCCGTGGGCAGAGCCGCGGTCGCGGTTCACGCTGTTGTTCGAGCGCCTCGCCATCGACGTGCTGAGCCAATGCGACGTCAGCGGGGCCACGCGGATCTTGCGGATCAGTTGGGATGAGGCGTGGGGGCTGATGCAGCGGGCGGTCACGCGCGGCCGAGCGCGCAAGACAGGCGCGGGTCGTGCGCCGGATCGGCGTCGACGAGAAGGCGGCGGCCAAGGGCCATCGCTACCTGACGCTGGTCTGCGACTTGGACGAGGGCACGGTGGAGCACATCGCCGAAGATCGCAAGCAGGAGAGTCTCGACGGCTACTACGCGGGGCTGACGAAGGAGCAACTCGACGGCATCGAGGCGGTGGCCATGGACATGTGGGAGCCCTACATCCAGGCGACGCGGGCGAAGGTGCCCGAGGCGGCCGAGAAGATCGTCTTCGACCGCTTCCATGTCATGGGGCACGTCGGCAAGGCGGTGGACACGGTACGCAAGCACGAGCACCGAGAGCTGATGGCGTCGGGCGACGAGACGCTCAAGGGCAGCAAGTACCTGTGGCTGTACAGCCGGGAAAACGTGCCGGAGCGACGGCGCGAGGAGTTCGCCGCGCTGAGGCGTCAGGAACTCAAGGTCGGCCGGGCGTGGGCCATCAAAGAGGCGTTGCGCTGTCTCTGGCACTACGTCTACCCGGCGTCAGGCTGGAAGTTCTGGAAACGGTGGTACTTCTGGGCGACGCACAGTCGGCTGGAACCGATTCGCAAGGCGGCGGAGACCGTCCGCCGGCACATCGACAACATCCTGACCTACTATCAGCATCCGGTGACCAACGCGATGAGCGAGGGGCTCAACAGCCAGATTCAGAAGATCAAGAGCATGGCCTGCGGCTTCCGCAACACGGAGAACTTCAAGACGGCGATCTACTTTCGCTGCGGAGGGCTCGATCTGTACCCATGCTGAACCCTGAAGCGCCATAAAAGTAAAGGAGGGATTGTATAGAGAAATGAGGAGAGAGGCGGTGGTGAAAATAGTTAACTGAATCCCAACCGGCTGTTGCCCCGGCTGTGACATGTGTGACGGCGTGAGGCAATTTCAGAGGGATACCCACAGCCAAGCAAGTATTGAGAAATTACCTTCTCAAATTTTGGTACACTGTGTATATTAGGGAACTGGCGGAAGGCGATGCCTGGAGCGAACCGGCGAGCATTTCTGATAACTCAAGTGGACTGCCCTCATTAAAACCTTCAACCGAATTCGTAGCTAATAGTGGTACTGTAAGCGGCTGATAAGCGACTCCAGACACGGCCTCGGCTCAGCCTTCAGCGCTTTCGGCATGTCGACTACAACCGGTTGGTTAGGGAACCCCCTTCTAGCCCTACGCAATCTGTTGAGCGTCGTAGGCGACACCTGCCAGGAAACATTGCTTCTCTTCCAAGTCCTTCCAACAGGGTTTTGATAGCGTCCTCATCGAGAATATTGCAATTCTTCGTCAATTGAGGGAATTAGTCAAGTTGAAAGTTACCGCTCAGTACATCCGGGAATGGCAAAAGAAAGAGCGGGTCAGGTTGCGCGTTCATCAAGCATTGTCGCAACCATTCAATTTAAGTTTGTATATCCGCCACGCCGATAAAGAACTTAGCGATCTTGTGCCCGCTCGTCAGAAAGCAAATGATCATCTGGACAATTTTCCTTCCTCCTGACATCGCATGACACGTCCTGCTCCCGGTCCATGGCCAGGATGCTCTTGTGACAGGATGGCGGTGGCGACAGGGGACCAGAACAGTAAATTAGCTGCGGAGAAAAATATAAAGAGACCCCTTTAAGCCTCGATATTCCGAGGTGACATTCTCACCCACCACCCGCATGGTTGAAGATCATCTTAATCTGTATCAGACTTACGGAACCACGCTTGTCACAAAAAATTAAGCCCAAAAAAAGGGAATCAGATGACGCCCTACATAAATCTGACAGGTGGATAGGATCGGAAATCGTGCTTCAGTATCACAATGCAAAAACCAAAACTAAAATCATCGAGAAAATATGAAACGATTAGCTTTAAGATGTTGGTTGAACGTCCTGATGGGATTGATAGTTTTTGCCGGACTATCAGATAACCTCCAGGCAAAAGTCCAAGCATCTGAGGATTCGAATACAGTGGTGATTTCGGGTGGCGGAGGAATCTTTTATCCTTTTCAAGGCCAATCCGGAGTCAGTGGCGTCATTCAAGCCATGGGGATACTCTCTCCTCAAGAACGAATGGGCGTGGAATTGGAATATCGAAGGTACGAGACGGAACTTTTTAATACGAAAAGTATCGATACGCAGTCCTATATTCTAAGAGGAATGGGGCAGTATTTTTTCCGTTCTCACGGCATTTCACCGTATGTCGGCCTGGGAGTGAATATTGCGCTCAATGTTTTTGATGAAAAGGATATTGAAAAAAACCGGTCGTCGATCAATGTAAAAGGAGATAAGGGAATTGGGTCCGGAGTCATGGGACTATTGGGCGTAGTGGTCCCTATGGGGCAGAGTATGGCCTTATTTGCGGAAGGTCGCGTGAGTGCTGACTTTCAGTTAACGCGATATAAAAATGAATCCGGGAATAATAAATTTGACGTTGAAAATTTGAGTGGCCTATCCGGGATAGCTGGAATTCGATTCCATTTTTGATCTGCCATTGGAGTTGTATCCCTACAGTACATTGTAAGGTGGCGACTCCGACCAACTCCTGGAGCCAATCAACCCGGTTCTCGTTGGTAGTTCCTAAGGAGACATCGTTATCCTGCGCCGATGGCGAAGGATCTGTGGCCAGGTGACGGAATCTTAGGACCCAGAAAATTTCTTCATGGCACAAGTCCTGAGGTGTAGGGAAAAATATGATAACCTCCACCTCCTAAGTGCACCTCCTTTCGGTCATCGCCTCACATTCAACAACCATTGTCTAAAAAATGAAGTTCAAGCTTTGACGCCCCCTCCTTCGGACTGAGGACATTGCGTCCATGTACCCGCTCGTCACGAACGGAAATGATCATCTCGGCAAATTATCTTACTCTTGCTATGGGATCCGAGTAGAATGTCGAAGTCGCGCACAAAGGATTCAAGCCAAACCAAATCTAATGACCTCCTGGATTGCTCAGGCAATCGCTTATGATTGATCAACCTGAGATCTGTTTCAGAACCCGACTTTCATGATCTTGCTCGTGAAAAATATGCCCAACCATTTTTTCCCTCTACGCCCAATGTGTGGTCGGGTTTCTTTCCAATGGGATCATCATCCTGAACCAAGCGCAAATGTTCTATGTCCAGGTGGAGGAGCCTTAGAGCAAATTCTTCGTCAATTGCCGGAATTATTCAAGTTGTGGGCTGGAAAAAGGGAAAAGGACGTGATGCTTCTGGCAATGCCCGGTAGGCTCTTGCAAAAATACCCATGAAGTTCTAATTTAAGAGTGAACTGTAGGAAAACCCGTTTCCCCATCACTTTTCCACTAGAAAAAGGACTTTATGAGAGACAATCCTGTTGCCTGGCTTCTCCTCGGAGCGCTGCTTGGGGGCGTAATCAATGCTGCGGTCAGGCGATACGCCACCTTTAAAGAAGGCAAAGGCATCGCCCTCGCCATACAAGGAGAGATCACCGCCATCATCGAGATTGTCTTAAAACGACGGTACCTGCAACACCTTGAAAAAATCATTCACAAACTTTCCGACCCGGCCCATCAGCTGACCGGCACCGATTTTTTTTCACCAAGAATTTCCGAAAATTATTTCCCGGTGTTTAATAGCTTGGCTAATAAGGTCGGCTTACTTGTTGGTCGGAGTGACACCGTTGCAGACTTTTACACCAAGGCAAAATCCATTATTGAGGATATCTATGCCCTGGAAGAGATGCGGGACAAAATAACGACAGGCTCAATGGATGTTGACAGGTTTGCCTTGCTGGAATTGACCAAGGAACTTCACGATCTGCTCCATGATACGTTGCGTATCGGCATTCAGACGGTGGAAGACTTGAAAAACTTCCAAGACAGGTCCTGGATTTTAGGAATCCGGTAACAAACGATTGTGTCCTAGCCTACCATGCTCGCCCGATAAAAGTTCTGAAATTTCCAGTAATTGGAACCACACTTCCAAGCTGTGCAGCTTTCTTCATTAGGGACAGGGCAACCAATGAGGCACTGGCTGACCGACCTTCATTCAAAGCTGCGAATTTCAATGCCTAACAAACTCGAACCCTCAATATCATTGGATTTAAACCGTAAGAGCTAAGCCCACCATGAGCTGGCGTTCCCGGGGACCGTCCAGTTCAACCAGCAAAACTGACTGCCAGGTACCCAAACACAACTCACCGTCTTTCACGGGCAGGGTCAAAGTTGCCCCGATCAAGGACGCCGCCATATGAGACCATGCATGGGAGGGATCATGGGCATGACGGAATCTGATCCGGGGAATGATCTGTTCGGCGACTTCGAGGAAGTCTTGTTCCGTGCCCTCTCCTATTTCCCCGGTCGTCAGGGCGGCAGTAGTATGAGGCAGAAAGACGTGGCACAAGCCATTTTGAAAATCCTTACCTTGAATAATGCCATTCAGTTTGGGGGTGAGATCCACAATATCTTTTAGATTCTTTGTTTTCACCTGGAAGGTTTCCATAAGCGTCTCCCTTCAAGAAGATTCATTCGGACTATTTATAATTTCGGAAAATTGTTTACAGTGTGTTAAAAAGTTTTATACTCCCAATAAGAACAAAAAACTGCCAACTATTTCTATGTACAAAAAATGGCCTTGCATGCCCCCATCTTACGGTATGGATTCAACGTAAGTGGTTCATGACATTGGAAGGACGAGGCGAACATGCCGATTTGTGAAGCTGATCCCTGGCGAATGCAGTATTTCGAAGGCATTCCATGCCCGTCGGATGTCAGAATCCCTACCGAGGATGGCGATGCCTGGGCGTGGTACCCCCAGTATAAATGGGTCTATAACAAGTTGATGATTGCCGAAAGCCAAAACCTGACATGTGGTCCGCACGGGCTGGATCCGTCCTTCTTTCCAGTATTTTCGAAACCCATTTACAACATGCGCGGCATGGGTGCCGGAAGCCGGGTGTTGCGTTCGTTAAAAGAGTACAAACATTTGGAACGACCGGGACACATGTGGATGCCGTTGCTCCAGGGAGATCATGTATCGAGCGACGTCGCCATAGTCAAGGGCGAACCTCGCTGGTGGCGGCATGCCATCGGGAAACCGCTGGAAGGAGGGATGTTCGATTATTGGACGGTGTTGGCTACGCCATGTCCAAACATTGAAACCTATTGCGGCGACTGGCTTCGCAGGCATCTTGCCGGGTACACCGGCATGATCAATTTCGAGACGATCGGCGGCAACATCATCGAAGTGCATTTGCGATTCGCGGACCAATGGCCGGATTTGTACGGCGCCGGTTGGATTGAGTCACTCGTTCGGCTGTATACGGAAGAAACATGGCAATTTGATGAATCCCATCCACAGGAAGGGTACAGTGTCGTCTTGTTTGGCGCCCATGGAGTCCATTATCAGCATCCTCCCCAAGACTTAGTCGCGCAATTGCGGCAAACGCCAAATGTTTCCAGCATTCAAATCACGTTCCATGAAGAAAAACCTCCGAAAGACCACTCCATGCCGCCAGGCGGATTTCGTCTGGCTATCATCAACTGCTGGAATCTGGAAACAGGATTCGCCGTAAGAGAAAACCTGGCGCTGAGTTTTTGGTCCACCCATCAGTTTCTCCCCAATCGAGCACCTGCTTTACAAACTATCCCCGACTCGGCTGCGGAACTGAATTAGAGCGAACGAGCAATAAACAACTCCGATGCTTATCGACACCACCATCCTCGACCGTATTACAGAAATCGAAAACACCTGGATTACGCTGTCGGACGGGTGCCGAATTGCCGCACGCATCTGGTTGCCGAAGTCCGCGGATCCAGACCCGGTGCCTGCTATTCTGGAATATATCCCCTATCGCAAACGGGACTTTATGCGATCACGGGATGAACCCATCCATCGGTATTTTGCGGCACATGGGTATGCCAGCATCCGCGCGGATATTCGAGGCTCAGGGGATTCGGAAGGGATCCTGCATGATGAATATTCCCATCAGGAACATGACGACGCCCTGGAAATCATCGCATGGATCGCCAAACAACCCTGGTGTTCCGGCGCGATCGGGATGATGGGGATTTCCTGGGGAGGATTTAACGCGCTCCAGGTCGCGGCGCTGAATCCAGCGAGTCTGAAAGCCATCATCACGTTGTGTTCAACCGATGACCGGTACGCGGATGACGCGCACTATATGGGCGGCTGTCTCTTGAACGAGAATATGCAATGGGGTTCCATGCTGACCCTCTACTCGGCGCTGCCGCCTGACCCGGAAATTGTCGGCGACCAATGGTGGGACATGTGGCAGCAACGGTTAAACAATCTCGAACCGTTTCCCGTTGTCTGGATGCGTCACCAATCGCGGGACAATTATTGGAAACACGGGTCGGTGTGCGAAAATTACACCGCCATTCGCTGTCCGGTCTATGCCATCGGCGGCTGGGCCGATGGCTATACCAATGCCATTCCCCGGTTAATGAACCATCTCTCCTGCCCGAAAAAATCGCTTATCGGTCCCTGGGCCCATGTCTTTCCGCAAGACGGCGTCCCCGGCCCCGCCATCGGCTTTCTGCAGGAAGCCGTGCGGTGGTGGAACTACTGGCTAAAGGGCGAAGAGACAGGAATTATGGATGAACCCGCATTTCGGGTATGGATGCAGGAGAGTCAGCCCCCGCAACCTCAATACGCCGTATGGCCGGGGAGATGGGTGGCGGAAGACACCTGGCCAAGCCCCCGGATCAGCGAGCGACGCTGGTTCTTGGAACAGGGGCATCTCTCGCCTGTTCCCGAAAAACCCACGGAGTTATCGTTTTGCTCACCACAGACAACCGGGGTCCGGTCCGGAGAATGGTGCGGGTTCGGCGCGGATGGGGAAATGCCGCGCGATCAACGTTCCGACGATGGCGGTTCGCTCGTCTTCGATAGTGATCCGCTCACCGAACGACTTGAGGTCTTGGGCGCGCCGGTCGTGGAACTGGATCTGTGCGTCAATCAACCGGTGGCGATGATCGCCGTCCGTCTCGGAGAGGTCGCCCCCGACGGGTCCGTCCTGCGTGTCACGTATGGGCTGCTGAATCTCACGCATCGGGAGAGTCATGAAACACCCCAACCCCTTGAGACGGGCCGATGGTATCAGGTGCGGGTGCAACTCAACGACCTTGCCCATGCGTTCCCTCCGGGCTCCCGGATCAGGCTCGCACTGTCCACGAGTTACTGGCCGATTGCCTGGCCGCCGCCCGTTCCCGTGACATTGACCGTCCGCACAGGGATGAGCAATGTGACCCTTCCCGTACGACCTCCCCGCCAGGAAGACGAAACGCTACGGCCGTTTGGGCCACCCGAAGCCGCACCCGGCACCCCTCATAAAAAACTCCGGCAACTGCGCATGCGGCGAACCATTGAGATCGATCTCGCAAGCAACGAAATGGTCTATACGTTACGGAGTGACGGGGGCGAATTTGACGGCGCATCGCACGCCAGGATTGAAGAGATCGATCTCGATGTGGGATACACCCTTTTTAAACGGTATCGCATTCTTGAAAAGGATGCGCTGTCGGCGCAGACGGAATTAACACAGACCGCCCACTTGAAACGACGGGACTGGTCGATTTGGCTGGAATGTCGGACACGACTCACCGCCACGACCGAAACGTTTCAGTTTGCGGGAGAACTGGAAGCCTACCACGGCGATCAACTTGTCAAACGACTTGATTGGGCACTGGCGATTCCACGGTCGCTTCTCTAACTGGTTGCGACTGCAAGCCGGGTGATGGCCGCCTGAAGAATCTTGTGTAACATGTCTCCATATTTGATTCCCGCAAAACCTGCCATAAAGGCCAGCTTCCCGTCGTAGGCCCAGGCCGGATTCGGATTCACCTCCATCAGCTTTGGCGTCTTGTCCGACCCGACGCGAAAATCAAACCGTGCATAGTCGCGCAACTGAAACCTCCTGAACAAGATCCGCACCCAGTACTTCATCTGTTCCTCAAGTACCCGGATCGAGGACAGCCTGTTTGAATTTAATATCTGTCCAGTAGGGAGAATCCGGATAGGCCTTCGATTCAAATGACAAAATCGGATCGAGGCCTGTGGGAAGACGCGAGAAATCGACTTCCAGTGGAGGCAGGATACAGAAATCGGTTTCAAGATTGCCGATCACACCGATGCCGTATTCCGGGCCGGGCAGATAATCCTGCATCAGCGCATCACGACCTGGAAGTGTGGAGCGCAGCCATTGCAGATAACTCCGCGCTTCCTCGGGTGAACGGACCACGGAATCCTTCGTAATGCCCACACTCCCATCAGCCGCATTGGGTTTAATCAGCGCGGGATAAAAATCGGGCAAGGCCTGGTCAAGGGAGATGTCACTACCAATGAAAAATTCCCGCGGAACCGGGACGCCATGCGACCGGGCCACGAGCCGGACAATCGCTTTGTCAAAACATATAACCATGGCTGACGGCGGCGCGCCGGTATACGGAATCCCCAGCATCTCCAGATAAGCAGGAATGTTGAGTTCTTGAGCCGGCACATTGCGAAATCCCGTATCGCAAAAATTGACCACTAAATCCGGGTGATCCCGCTGAAGTTGGTCAAACAGCACGGGAATGGTCGTCGTAAAACAAAAATGTATAGTCTGAAAGCTCCTGAAATGCGGCCTTCATCGCATCGTGCGTCGCCGTGTCCTCTTCATTATATTGCGCATTGCGTTTCGTGGGATCTGCCAGCCGGGGATCTCCGGTGATCACGCCAATACGATGGACGGTCTTCGCCATGCCTTCATTCTCCAATGTTTAGATTATGACCAGGATTTGGAAGAGTCCGGAACCATAGGGTATATCGAAAGAACACAGTTTTTATAACTCAGCCAACCCACGCGTCCTTTTGCGGAGGATTTGCCGTCAAAGTTCATAATCTAAAGTGATATTATCATCAGAAACAGCCACAAACACCGTTCCCTGATTGCTCACATAGATTTGCTTACTCTTTTTTGTCTCTCCAGTTAAGGAGGTAGTAACAACCCAAAAAGCCATGTCGCCTTTTGCAATCTGAGTGCGACGGGATTCACCAGGAGGAATATTCTGGAAAGTGTATGTTTCGCCGATGTCAGTTTCGATACGAATTTGTTGAATCGTCGAATGAGTCAGATTCCGAACAATTACCGATGGCTCATTGAAGTGTGAAAAGTTGAATCCGAAGAAGACTCCTCCAATACCGAAGATCAGTGCGCCGACAACAAGACCACCTAAAAAGGAAAAACCTCGTTTCACTGATTGCCAACTACCTTGACCATGTCGTTCAATCCTTGGTCTCGCTTAAGCAGGACCTAAAACTTGCCCAATCCGCATAAGAAATAAAATGCCATCCTCGATTTCCTGCTCATAGCAGACAGACCACCGATTCTGTTGAACAATAGTGAAACGCAGGGCAAAATAGACTGTTTTGTTGTTTGTTCTGTTAAACCCGTTTTTCCCAGTATCCCGGCCGTCGGCTCAAATGAGCGACAGCTATGATCCGCACCATGTCCTCGTGAATTTGATAAATAAGCCCGTAGGGGAAACGTTTGGCCAGGCAACGCCGGGTATTCTTGGAGAAAGGTTGTCCTGCCTCCGGATAGTCGAGAATTCTGGTAACGGCCACTAAGACTTCATCGGCAAGGCTAAGACCAAGGCCGCTTTGTTTGGTCTCATAGTAGGCAACTGCTTGATCAAATTCAGCTTCCGCATCAGGATGAAAGCTGAACCTCATCGTTGATATTTCGCTCGAATCTTTGTGAAGACTTGTTCGCCCGGGATGACTTCAACCTCGCCTGCTTCGATCTGAGAAACCCGTCGTTCTGCTTCCTCGACCCACAACCGATTAACTTCAGCTTCAGTTGGCAGATTTAAGCTCTGAAGGAGCTTTTCTACAAGACTCGCCCGTTCGTCAGCCGGAAGCAAAAGAGCTTCTTCAAGTAATTTGTCTGTTGCAATACCCATGGCCACCTCGCTTTTAAAATGTACCCAGCATACCTAAGCTTTTACCTCTCAGCAACACTGTTTGAGAGGAGATCCCCTAAATTGATCCAACGGATTGGAAGAAACCAGAGGGAACTTTTCGTCAAACGACAAAAAATGTTTCAATTCAGTGGTCTGAAACAATGGAAGAGGATTGTCGAGAAATTTTGATGATCGTTTTTTGTTTTCAAAAGGGGCAATCAAACCCTTCCACCCAAGAACGACTCCACCCCCTTTACCGTGCCAAGCAATTAAAGAGCAAAGGATCGACAAAAATAGATCTGGTCAAATTTTCTTTCCCTTAACTCTCCGACACGAAACTCTCAGCACAGACTTGACCCCAGGCCAGGCTATTCAGGAAGCTGCGACTGCTGAGAGTCCCTAAGAATGACGGCATGGATGTACACATAACAAACAATGCGACCAACTGAACCTTCCATCACTGAATCGGCGCTTAGCAAAGGCATCAAATCCTAAGCATGGTTTGATTGCTATTTCATTACCAAGCGAAAAAAAATACCCAGCAACATCTGTGACGTATACAAGCACAAAGAACCAGAAGGCGTAAAAAGACCCAAAACCATTGACGCCCCGTTCAACCTCATCAGATCAGGCAGACGCGGGAATCGGGAGGGCGTACCAACTCGCTGCGCTCACACAAGGCCCGCCAGTGTTTAAAAAGCGTCCGTCAATGGGACCGAACGGCAGGCGTCGATTCGAAGGAAAAAGGAGGAAAAAATCTGTGGGGATGGTCTCTGAGGTCTGATTTGGCAATAACACAATTCTCTTTGGGCTTCATTCAATTAATCCACCCGAACAATCCCTTGTCATATTGCAAGACCTGACCCCACATCCGCACCAGTGATTGACCTATAGCGGTATACCGCCACAATTAACCGAAATTTGCAAGCGTAGACCGGCAAATTGTCCGCGCTAAATTGTTTTGTTAGGCTTCGGAAATTGGCAAGATAACATTGGTTTGTACTTTTTCTGGGTTCCACCATATTCCACCCCCAAGCTTGTAATGCTCAGTTATAACTTTCAGTTGCTCTGTATGTGTTTCAAATATTGTAAATCTGTAATTTTTAGTTATGTTTGCCACTTCATTGGAAGCAGTAATGTCTACCTTCATTAGATACTCTCCTGATTCCCAAATAAATTTTGAATTAAAAAAATCAAATGCCCGAATGACCATTTCCGCAGGGTGATCTTGCATATGCCCAGAATCCGCTTCAAAACCTTTTTTCTTAGCTCTAAAGTCTGCGATCATATCGCCCTCAATATCTTGGTAATTCTTTTCTTCTACTCGATCAAATAAATTCAGAAAATTTGTGATATGTGCCCACTCTTGATTTGGTAATAAGGAAAAGGTTGTGAACAGTAAAGTGCTTTGGTCGTTCTGATTTTGTAGATAATTCTGTGCTGGCAGTGCTATTAAAGCTTTTCCATCCCGGAGAGAGAAACACGAATGTCTTTAATTCGAATTTTACGTCCACCTATATTGGTAATTAGCAGATGTAATTGTAGATTCGGGTTTCCAACTTTATGGGTAATCAATATTTTTGAGTGGACTTCTAGATCAAGCTTTGCCTTTTTAATCAATTCTTTGATTGGCGGTATCTGGGATAGTATTACGGCAGCCAATGCCACAACCACAGCCCAAAAAGACCAATCAAGATATAAAGGGACTTCAATTGCTTGCATTTAGTGATATCCTTTTGTCCGTAGCCTAACAATGTTTAGACGGATCCGTTTAAGAGCCGGACCTTCATTTTTCCGTCCTTATAGGGCACCATCTAATTGGGACTTCGGACGACCATCATTTTCGAAATATCAGAGTCTTACATGGTTCTGCCCTTTACCATTTTCCTTATGCGGATCGGCTTCATAACCTTCTCCGCTAACCCAACGCTCATTCACCGGATTGGATTAAACCAGACGAATTCTTCATCAATCGACGAAATAAAGCAAGGTGTGGGACTGAAAATGGAAAAGGAATATTCGAGAAATTTCTGCTGATCATTTTCCATTTCCAAGAGCGTGAATCCACCCTCAGTAGACAACACCGACTCCCGATCCCATTTCCCCACTTGGGTTTCCCCATAGCCCAGAGCTGTGCCGCACCGCCCTGTAGTTCTACCGCAAAGCACCACGGCAAGAGCCGGCGTCGGCAGGAGCAACGGATTAGGCCGTGGTAAGCCGAACTTTACGAACCTTTTCGAGTTTGATATGTTTTTTAACCTGCCAAAGGTCATAGTTGTACTGCATGGCGAGCCAACTCTCCGGAGAGCGCCCGAGCGCCTTGGAAAGACGCAGGGCCATTTCCGGGCTGATCCCGCTTGTTCCCTTCAGGATGCGATTCAGCGTGGAAGCAGACACGTCGAGCTTTGTAGCAAGCTCGCGGCCACTAAGGTTGTTAGGCTCGAGATAAACCTCGTTGATAAATTCACCGGGATGAGGAGGATTGTGCATAGCCATTAATGGTAGTCCTCATAGTCCAAGACGTAGGCCTGTCCGTCTCTGAACTCAAATGTTAAGCGCCAGTTTCCATTTACCCATACCGACCAGCGGCCGCGTTCAGAGCCCTTCAATGGGTGAAGGCGAAACCCCGGAACGTTCATGTCATCAATGGACTGAGCAGTGTCCAAAGCCGCCAGGAGCATCCGAAGCCGCTTAGAATGGCGAAATTGAATTCCCGCCGTGTTGCCCGACTCAAAGTACTTCTTGATCCCTTTGTGTCGGTACGATTGGATCATGCGCTAATAATAGCGCGTTGCGCACCACGCAACAAGTCCCAAAAGGAGTTCTTGGTTGAATAAGAAATCAACTGACCCATTCTTCCTGCAGCTCGCTCAATCGCCGCTTGTCTGCAGACAAAGAAGAATAAGTGGCAGGCTACTGTCCTTAGTCAGCTACCTGCACCAGCACTTTTCCCATCGGTCCCTGGTCCAATCGGTCAAACCCCATCTTCACCTCCTCGAAAGGGACAATGGTGTCCACCTGTGGCCGCTGCCCCATGGCATCCAATCGACCGACGATGTGTTCCCACGCCGCATGCGCTTCCTGAGCGGTAAAGTCTCCAACCGAGACTCCGCCTATTCGATTACGGCGGAAAAACAGGGTCGCCGTGTTGAACTTCGGCACCGTTCCTCCGCTCCGGCCGACGACGCTGATCCGCCCGCCATATCCAAGCAGAGCCACAACCTGAGGAAGCAGTGCGCCTCCCACGTTATCCACCGCGAGATCGACTTTTCGCGGGCTCAGTGCCGCCGTCACGGCCTTAACGAGGTTGTTGTCCATCGGGTCGAACACGAAATCAGCTCCAAGCTTCTTCAATTCGGCCCTCTTTTCCGCGCTACGCGAGAGGGCCACCACCGTGAGATTCATCGATTTCCCTAGCAGCACCGAGGCCACACCGACACCACCGGAGGCGCCGGTCACGAGGAGGACAGATTTCGCAGATGGTGGTGCCGGAGGATCGGCCCATTGAGTCAAGGCTTGCCAGGCCGTCAAAAAGACCAACGGGGCCCCGGCCATCTCTTCACACGACCAGCCGTTAGGGATACGAGTCACACTTTCCGCCGGAACCACCACCTTCTCAGCAAGCGTTCCCCACTCCTCTACACCCACCTCGCAACGCAAAATCCCAACGGTCTCGCCTACGCGCACGATTTCCTACGCCTGGTCCTACCGCTACAATTTCTCCCACCCCATCACGTCCAAGAATGTGAGGCAGCGAGGGATTGGCCGGGTACATCTTGCGCGCAAGAAATGCATCAGCCGGGTTCAGCGCTGCAAATTTCACCCTCAGCAGCACTTGTGCCGGACCCGGCTGTGGATCCGGCACTTCGCCGAGCCGCAGTCTTTCAACACCATCATAGCCATCCATCAACCACGCACGCATAGGCTCAGCTCCTCTTGCCACACCTTTGGCCCTTGCAGTGACTATTTCAAGTGCTCAAAGGGGCACCGCTTGATTTGCACTCTGTCATCAAAATTGAAAAGGAATTGTCAGGAAGTGATTAAGAAAAATTTAATCTATTAATTAGGGAAGAGAACTCGTAAATTGATCTAACGGATTGGAAGAGCCCAGAGCAAACGCTTCGGCAAACTTTGATGGCCATATTTAATTTTCAAGAGCGTAAAAACAATTATTACAGTCAACAGCGACAAACAAACTTTTTTCTTCCGCCAGCTTATTGGGCGCCGCATCAGTAAAGAAGTGTAAGCGATAAGTTCAGGAAGTCAACAGCGGTGTTTGCCTGAGATAATGTTTCGACGTAAGCTCCTTTAGCAAAAAGTGAGCAACATCGGCGCGGGAAATTTTTCCTGCTGTTACCCCGCTCAAATTGGTCAGTATTCTATAATTTTCTGTTAACGGCCCGTTGGTAAGAAAACCAGGTCTGACTATCGTCCAGTCCACGTCGCTGGCTTTAATCACCGATTCCTGGCGATCTTTATCGGCGTAGATCGTTCTAAGTAAGAAAGGCAAAAAAACGGAGTCATATAAAAAGCCACCATGTCCCTTGCTGTCTCCGGCGCCAATACCCGTCACACAGACCAAACGCTTGACTCCAGCCTTTTTCATGGCCTGAAGGAGATTCCTTGTTCCTTCCGAGAAAACCGTCACCCGTATCCACGGGACTTTTACGCCAATTGTACAACACACCGCCTCCTGACCGGCTATCGCAAGCTGCACCGAACCTGAATCGAGAATGTCGCCCTTGATAACCCGAAGCCGTGCATGTTGTGTGGCAAGTTTTTGAGGATTGCGAACCAGGACGGTCACGGTATGCCCGGTCTTCAACGACTGCTCAAGAAGTTGACGTCCAATTCCGCGAGTGGCACCAACGATCAGGATATTCATGGCCTCCTCCTTAATGGAAAGCAATGATTATCTACGATTGACGACGTCCGATTTCTAGCAAATCTTCATGTGGACAATTTGCTGGACTCTGCCAAATTCTCCGTTAAGTGAACTTGAAGTCAGAATATTCCCACAATGGTTTTCGCATCAGCAATCCGCCCGCTTTGGATCTGCTTTAGCGTTTCCATAAGTGAAAGTTAGAGAGTCATGCTGTTTTTAACTTCTCTCGAAACGTCGCCGCCTGTACCTTGGGGAGTACTACTGATTACCGGCCTTGCCGATCACCTGTTCAACTTCCGTCTTCGTGACGACGCTGCAGGGATCGACTGTTGGAGGTGCGGCGGCTGCATATATGCTGCAATACGTCCCCACAGCCAAGACTGCTCCACACACGGAACGACCATGTGCAATCAGAGAGCCCAAATCTTGTATTCCTTTCATGGTTTCTTGTTTACGTCGGCGGACACATCGACGCATGTTGCGCTGTTGACCTCAAGACTATTGCCCGAACATTTTCGGCGCTCGTTGGATCGCCTTATTCGGTGACATCACCGGCGCCATGACCCCGAACTCGACAGGCGGGCTCCAGCCGGTTTGTCGCGGAGAGGCGACTTGCGCGCTGATGCGATAGGTTCCTGGCCCGGCAATCATCGCCGCGCCTTTGCCGTTTCCCGGCGCTCCCCAGCCGAGATAGCCGGACAAGGACGACGCTTCGGCCATGCTGATAAGCAGATTGGTCACCTGTGTGGTCCATACACCCTGGGCATTCTTACTCTCGATCTTTATATTGAACGAGGTGACCGCCAGACCTTTCGGCGGAGTAATCTTGATGGGCACGGCGGTACTGCTAAAGAACTTCGCATTGGCTGTCGGTGCCAGGATGATCGGGATGGGGTTGGTTACCATCGGTGCTTGGAGAATCGAATTGCCGGACGGCGGTGGCATGACCCTAAACTCGACCCAGTCGCTCCACCCGGTTTCGATCGGAGCATGCAACCGCGCACGGACCCGCCATGCTCCCGGAAAGCTCTTCATAACTGGACTTGCTCCCGCTCCAAATCCCACAAAGCCGGTCATCGACTCCGCATCGACCGCCCTCACTGCGCTCCCGCCGGTCGAGTGAATCGCCCACGTGCCGTCAGGTAATTTGTGTTCCAGCCCGATGTCATAGATTCTGCCGGTCTTCACAGGAGTTCCGTCGAGCGTCACCTCGGGCTCCCTCAAGCCTTTCGGGGGAGCAAGTTTGATCGGCACCGGAGACCCGGTGAAAAATCCCTGTCCGTTAATCGGCGAGAGGACAACCGGTGCCAAAGACATGCGAAATGGTGCCTTCTGCTTGATGCCGGCTTTGAGATGTTGATCCTCCTTACGTTTGGCTTCCGCAAAATCCGCATCACGTTTGGCGACCAGGCCCTGGCGTTCCGCCGGCGTCAATGTCCATGCGGTCATCGGTTTGGCGGAACCCCAGAGGGCGAACAACTGTCCGATCGTCGGCAACGGGTTTCCGTTAGGGCCGGTTCTCGGGCCCTCTTGAGCGGGGGTCGGCCCGGTACGGCTGATGATCGGACATTTTAAGCGGAGGAGAGAGGCTTCAAATGGAGGACCGTCAGGAGTCAGCCAGGGGTCTGAGGAACAGGAATATTGTGTGTGCCATTTGCCGGAGGGGTGGCTGGGCTCGGAGGTGGAAGGGGGAACGATTTCAATAATTTCCTCCGCCACGCCTTTGGCGTATTTCCCGTTCACGGTATAGGGAAACGTCCTCGAGGCACCGAGCGATCCATAGGTCGTGCATTGTCCCGCCGCGTGGTATTCCGCCACCGCCGGGGAAAACCGGCCTTGTGGACTTGATGCAGCGCTGCACGGCGCCGTTCCGGGCCCGTCGAAGCCTGCGCTCCATGCGGGCGGCGGTGGTAGAGTGAGGAGTACCGCTCCGATGTATATAGCATGGATGACAAACGATTGAACGGTCATAGTACCCTCCCTGTCTATCGGGTGAGTCGACCGATCCCCCCCGATGATTCGAACTAGGGGAATAGGAATGTTGAAGGGAATTTTGGAGTGGACCGCAACGTACCAAAGAATCCGCTGAGGGAGCAATCCCCATCCTCTGTTGTCTTAAAGTTGGGCATTGACCCTTAGACTGGCACGAGGAGCCCATTTTTCATGAATCCGGTCCAGCCTTTCGCATTTATGATGGTGGGGCGAATTGTGAAATGGGAGCTCCAGGGTCTGGCGCTCCTATCACCTCCGGACAAACCGCGCTTTAGCATGGGGACATCCGGCGTAGGTTCAGACATTTTTTCTTTTCCATATACGACGTGTTCTCGGTGGGTTGGTGAGGAAGCGGGATGGAAATTCCCGCTGCTAAGCGGGCGCCCTCCTCCATAGAAAGCTGAGCTGCACAAACGGGGAGAAAACGAAAATCTGTATGAGCCCGCCATTATCCTCCTCAAGGCGTCTAGAGTCTTCACCATAGACCAACAGGACGGTCACTCTAGACAAACTTTTATCATAGATGTACAGTAAACTGTACATATTAGGAGGCCAACTATGGATGCCGTGACTTATACTACCGTTCGTGCAAACCTGGCCAGTGCCATGGACCGCGTTTGCAACGACCACGAACCCCTGATCATTACCCGCAACGGAGAGCAGTCAGTCGTGATGCTCTCACTGGAAGATTATAAGGCGTTAGAGGAAACCGCTTACCTCTTGCGCACTCCCGCCAACGCCAAACGTCTTCTTTCGGCCGCTGCACAATTGAACTCCGGCAAAGGTGTTGAGCGGAAGTTGGCCAAGTGAAGCTGATTTTTGCTGACGAAGGATGGGAAGACTATCTCTATTGGCAGAAGCAGGACAAACGCATGGTCGAACGAATTAACAAATTGATACGGGAGACACAACGCGAGCCCTTCACAGGAATAGGCAAACCCGAGCCATTGAAGCATGCACTTTCAGGATTCTGGTCACGCCGCATAACTGATGAACATCGCATGGTATATCGGATAGAGGGAGGCGCACTCTTGATCGCCCAGTTGCGATTCCACTACTGATCCCTTGAACAGGCGCCCACTCCCCCCAACATCATGTCGAATACCCATGACCCGCCTTATCTAAACTTTCACACCATGCACTTTCTACTGTCCGAATAAGTTGGCAGACATCCGTATAAAAATTTGAAACCGGATGACGTCATCCTCCTGCATACTGTGCCTCTGCCTCTTCCAAGACTTGCTGAGGGAAATACCGACTCAGAGGTCCTGGGGCGTGCGAAGATCGACCTTCCGTCCGCCCAGCAGCACCGAAAGCTCCCGTTCCATGCGCGCGATCCCGAAGAGGCCAGGCACACGGTCAGGTTCAAACTCGACCAGCAAATCAATGTCGCTGTCGGGACGAAAATCAGCACGGAGTGCCGAACCGAAAACAGCCAGCCGATGGATACCATGCTCACGGCAAAATGAAGCTATGGCGTCTTTGGGTATTGAAATTTCAGCATTCAACCTTCTACCTCCATAACTATCCACCATTCAATGTCCCGATTCATCAAGGCACTTGAACGCGATGCCGGAGCGGCTTAGGTAGGCCATACTTCACATGCCGAAATAGGACAAGCAAATTCTTCGTCAATTGAGTAGATACGTCAAGTTGCGAGGCAGGTAAAAGGGATTTGTTGTGGGTTCTCTAAGCGAAATTTCACATTCCCCCTACCTCATTTATCAAGATGGGCAAAGGAGACAACTCAGCGAGTGGACATTCGCCGGAGGATGAGATCTTTTTTCTTTTCCACATATGACGTGTTCTCGGTGGGTTGGTGTCGGAAGGGGCTGGGAATGACCGCCGCCAGACGGGCACCTTCCTCCACCGAGAGTTGGGAGGCCGGTTTGTGGAAATAGCGTTGAGCGGCAGCTTCGATGCCGAACACGCCGTGTCCCCATTCAATAATATTGAGATAGAGTTCGAGGATACGTTTCTTAGTCAACGTTTTTTCCAGCATCCAGGTGATAATGAGTTCTTTGAATTTTCGAATCGGATCTTTGGAAGTTGAGAGGTATAAATTCTTGGCCAGTTGCTGTGTAATCGTTGAGCCCCCACGCACAATCCGTCCTTTCTCCCAATTGGTTTCAACGGATTCCTGGACTTCGTGCCAATCGATTCCGGCATGGGAATAAAAGGTTCCATCCTCGGACACCAGAATAGCCGTGCGCACATGGCGCGGTATGCTTGAGAGCGGCTTCCACCGGTAATCGATTTTCAGGGTCGTTCCTTGATCGCGAGCTTCCTGGATGCGTTGCCGCATGAGTGCGGTATCTGTCGGATTCTCGGTGGGCAAACGGGCGATCGAGAGAAAAGGAAACGTGAGGATTTCAAATCCGAGATAGAAGCCCAGGAGTACGAATATGATCTTAAATGGAATTTTTCGAACCCATCGAAATCGACGGACACGCGGCTTTTTGTTCGACCCGATATCCCAGAGCGGTTTATTTGGACGGATGGTATGGGTTTTCTGTCTCGATCGCTTCATGGTGGTGTTCTTGACTGACCTTCACCTGTCCCGACGGATAGGCTATGATGATGCTCTAATAAGATCACAGACCCAATGATGCCCAAGGTACGTATCAATTAATCGAGACTGTTGTCCAATGATTTTTCGAGGCAGCGTGATCCCATCTAAAAAATCAAGAGTGATTTAAAACTAAACCCACAAAGAGGATTGCGTTTTATGATGCCGCGGCTCCACCTGGGCACAGATTCTTCGCCGCTGGCTCAGAATGACAATTCTGAATAGATTATCATCACCAGTTCGTCCAATGCCTGAATAGGGAATTCTACATTTTTGCCGCATAGGAGCACATGATGAACGCCATGATCCTCGAACAGGACGCCGATGTTGCGACGGGTCCTTTACGAGCCCGTGATATCCCCAAACCGGAACCGTGTCCCGGACAAGTTCGCGTCAAGGTTCATGTTTGCGGGGTGTGCCGCACTGATCTGCATGTCGTCGAAGGCGAATTGCCACCATCCACCCGCCCCATAGTCCCTGGACACGAAACCGTCGGCATCGTGGATCGAGTCGGCCCGGGAGTCAAGCAGATCAAAGAAGGTGATCGAGTAGGAATCGCCTGGCTCCAGTCGACCTGCCGAACCTGTGACTTCTGCAAGGCAGGGCGGGAAAATCTGTGTTCGCAGGCGACATTCACCGGATACCATGTCAACGGAGGCTATGCGGAATATGCGTTGGTCTCTGAACAGTTCGCCTACCCTATTCCATCCGTGTTTACTGACGAAGAGGCCGCCCCCCTGTTGTGTGCCGGCATCATCGGCTTTCGTGCATTGCGCCGCAGTCAGGTTAAACCCGGACAGCGACTTGGCTTGTATGGATTCGGGGCGTCCGCCCATATTACGATTCAAATCGCCCGCCATTGGGGATGTGAAGTGTATGTGTGTTCCTTACGGGAAGAACACCGCGCTCTGGCCCGCCAACTGGGAGCAGTGTGGGTCGGAACTGCCTCAGAGATGCCACCGGACTCCCTTCACTCGGCGATTATGTTTGCTCCGGCTGGTGAACTGGTGCCTCCGGCCCTTCGGGCATTGGGAAAAGGCGGCACACTCGCTTTAGCCGGCATCTACATGACGCCCATTCCATCCTTGGACTATACACTTGATCTGTTTCAGGAACGGACACTCCAAAGCGTCACCGCCAACACCCGGCAGGATGGATTGGACCTTTTGAAGGAGGCGGCGGCTATTCCTATCCGCACGCACACCGTACCCTTTCAGTTGGAAGAAGCCAATTTTGCCCTACAACAATTAAAGGCCGGAACCATCCAGGGGGCGGGAGTATTACATGTGATGTAAAGCCCTAAAATCCTCGGTCGAAAAACAGGCAGGCATTGCCATCGCCAATGCTGCTCATCCCCTAATTTACTCCCACTCACATTAACAGTGTCATCTTAATACCCGGCTGCCAGGGATTCCGGGTTGCGAGCCCCATAGAACCCCCTGCGGCCCCTTGAGCATGCTTTGAGCTTCGCCCATAATTTCCTCGACCGTTATGGTGTGATCCCATTGTTCAGGAAGGGCCAAAGTGTCCGGGCTGAATCCGCGCCCCACTCGTACTTCGTCGGGCACCCATTGATGATGGACACGAGAGGCGGCGGTGACAGAGGCCAGATTCATGTCATATATGACTTCCTCACGGGCTTCCGGTACCCATGAACGGTTTTTTTTGCAGGACCAAGGTCGGGGGTATCGAGGAGAGAGGGAGTTTTCTACGTTCCCTCTGGCTGACCCTGCGATTTTCCATTTTTTATTGTCCGTGAATCCCCATAAAAAAACCAATGCCGATGTTGCGAGATTTTCGTCCGGCAACGGACGATTTCACGAGAGCTCTATTCATAAGGGTCTAGGCCTGCTCTATTGAGCCCGCTTCTTGCTTCTCACATTATATTGAGTGAGTATTGAGGGAACAGCAGATAAATGAATAGTTCTCATCCTTTATCCTTAACTTCCTGTTTCAATAAGACCTGACCATGATGACCATTGAAGAATTACTTCTTGGCTTTCTGGTAGCCCTCGCCGCAGGAGCCTTGATTGGCTTGGAACGTCAGCAGGATCTGAGCGTAGATCGCAAAACCGGCATCGGCGGCGTACGGACCTTTCCCTTAATTGCCCTTGCCGGAGCCATGTCGGCGTTTATTTCCCAGGTCCTTGGCGTTTGGCCCATTATTGCCACCCTCCTGATTCTTGGCGCGCTCCTGGCTGTGGCGTACGATAAGGAATGGAGTCGCAAGGATCCACCGGGGATCATTACTCCACTCGCAGCCTTGATCACATTTCTCCTTGGAGTTCTCGCCTTACTTCCCGCCCTCCCGCTTGACGCTCCACATCGGTATCTTCTCATCGTCGGAAGCGCAGGGGTCGTCATGGCACTGTTGTCGTTAAAAGAACGACTGCATCATGTGGTGCAACAGGTGTCCGATGATGATATCTACGCGACGGCCAAATTTGTCATTTTAGCCCTCGTCGTCTTGCCTCTTCTCCCCAATCGGACCTTCGGTCCTCTGGATGTCCTCAACCCATTCCATACCGGCATCATGGTTGTCCTTATTGCGGGCATCAGTTTTCTAGGATATTTGTGCACTCGAGTGATCGGATCGAATAAAGGCCTTGCGACAACGGGCATCCTGGGGGGATTAGTGTCCTCAACAGCCGTCACCATGAGTATGGCCACTCAAACTCGGGAAAATCCGCATCTGGCCCTGCCGGGAGCGATGGCCATTCTCGGCGCGTCCAGCACCATGTTTGTCAGGATGCTGGTGATTGTGAGCCTCCTCCAACCCGGTCTGTTCACCATGCTTCTCGTTCCTTTGGGCGGCATGGCCTTCTGCGGGTATATCATGAGTTTCATTCTCTATGGCAAAGCGCAACGTACACCCGCGGATGGTCCGGACATTTCCCATCGTAATCCGTTCGAATTACGTCCGGCATTGGGTTTTGGATTATTGTATGCCGGGGTATTGTTCATCTCTAAAGCTGCCCAAACCTACCTAGGAGATCAGGGACTGTATGCGTCCAGCCTGTTGGCCGGCACCACCGACGTCGATGCCATCACCTTGTCGATCGTCCGATTGCAACAGGATGGGCTTCTGGCCTGGACAGCCGCTACGGCCATTACCCTCGCTGCCATGACGAACACGATTGTGAAAATTCTGTTAGCGGGATGGTTTGGGGGAAAACCGTTGTTGAAGTATGTGGCGCCGGGGATGATCGCCATTTTGGCAATCGGCAGCCTCATCCTGATAGTCTTTGGCTTCACGCACCCATAATGGTATTTATTTACACCTGTAAGCATGCACCCATACCACATCGATCGTTCGAAGACTATCCTTAAAGTTCTGGTCGGATCTTACGCCCATGGATTAGCCTCAGAAGACAGCGACCGGGATTATCGCCGGGTGTTTGTCATTCCCACTGAGGACACGTTTCATGTGGGATTCAAATATCCCGCCATTCGATGGACCCAAACCGGTGGCGATGAGACCGCGTGGGAGATCGGGCACTTTCTGCTCCTGGCGACTCAAGCCCATCCGCTCATCCTTGAGACGTTAGTGGCCCCGGTCATCTCGTCTGGTACATGGGGAGAACAACTGCCTGCGCTGTTGCCCGCAATGTGGTCGCCACAAAAAGCCTTTGAGGCCTTTACCCACTATGCCAACAACCAACGCACCAAGTTGCTTGATAAAAAAGATGGACGCCCGGCCAAGTATGCCGCCGCGTATATCCGGGTCCTGTATAATTTGTGCGAACTCTTGACCTCAGGAACCTTCCACATCCGAATTGCGGACACACCGGTAGGTGAACGACTGGCCCGAATCAAACATGGGGAATACCGGTTGGGCGAGGTGATGGAGTGGGGTGAAGCACTCACACAACAGGCACAACAATTAGCTGAAGTCCGACCGGACGAGAGCGATCTGCCTCGCATCAATGCCTTTCTCGTGTCCGTTCGCCGGGCATTTCTTACCCCCTTAACAGAATGTTGAAAAGCATGCCCTGATAAGCGTCGAAGGGTCCGTCAGCTGCACTCATTGACATCTCACAACGTGTCATGGACTGAACAAAAGAGGTGAGCTCCTCTAGAAATTGGACTCTTGTCTTCTTTTATATAAAACCGCTAGCGTTAGGATTGTGAGGCATCATGTCGCTTTAAGGTAATTGAGCCATTTTTTAAACTCGTGAAGGATTCTGATCTATGGCATCCGCCCAGCGAGATTATTACGACATACTGGGGGTTCAAAAAACTGCCGACGCCAAAGAACTCAAAAAAGCCTATCGTCGGTTGGCACGCCAGTATCATCCGGATCTCCATGCCGGCGATAAAAAAGTGGAAATGGAAAAGAAATTTAAAGAGCTGAATGAAGCCTATGAAGTGCTAGGAGACGAGGGAAACAGAAAAAAATACGATCAATACGGGGCGAACTGGAAGGAAGCGGAAGCGTATGAACGGGCTCGCCAACAGGGAGGAGGCCACCCTGGTGGAGGCCCATCCGGTTTCGGACAAGGAGGCGCCGATTTCAGTGATCTCTTTGAAAGCATGTTTCGCCAGGGGGCTCAACGGGAAGGGGCATCCTTTCGGGGGTTTGCCATGGCAGGGGCCGATCTGGAAGCGAACCTGCCCATCTCACTCCGGGAGGCATTTACCGGCACGCGCCGGAACTTGAATCTCCCTGATGCCAATGGCACTCCTCGGCCGATAGAAGTCCGCATTCCAGCCGGCGTGCGGGACGGCGAACGTCTCCGCGTGAAAGGGAAAGGCGCACCGGGTCGCGGAGGAGGACCACCGGGTGATTTATTTTTCCATGTGCAGATTGCCCCGCACCCGGTGTTTCAACGAAAAGATTCAGACATCGTAGTCACCCTCCCTCTGTGGCCATGGGAAGCCGTGTTGGGCACGGAAGTAGAGGTGCCCACCTTATCCGGAACGGTGCGCCTGAAAATTCCCGCAGAGAGCCAACCCCAACAACGGATGCGCTTAAAGGGAAAAGGCCTTCCCAAACGGACGGGAGGGCATGGCGATCAATTTGTCGTGCTGGACATCGTGACCCCCGACGGTATTTCTCCCGAAGAACAACAACTCTATGCGCAATTAGCGAAATTCGATCATCCCGATCCCCGTACAACACTTCTTCGTGAGGCCACCCATGAATGAAGAATCGGAACCTACATTGGAACAGATTACCGCCGAAGTGATCACTTTCGGACGAATACGCCGGGAAGAGGTGTGTGCCCGGTTAGGCATCGGCGAAGACATGTTGGAGATCTGTCTGCAATGGGAGATTATTCAACCCCTCGCACCTGACCCGGAAGGGACGGTCCTTTTCCCGGAGGACGCCCTTGACCGCTTAGGTCGCGGGATCCGGTTACATCGGGATCTCGGGATTAATTGGCAGGGAGTGAGTGTGGCGCTGGAGTTGTTGGACCGCATTGAGGAATTGGAGCAACAGGTTCACAACCTTTCAAAGGAGTAAACGGAACTCCCCGCCCAAAAGGCGGGGCTTCTGAAATCCTCTCTTGGCCTCTTCCTCCGCCTCACTTAGGTCTCATTCATAACGATGCAAAGCGAGGGCTTTCTTGCGGGTTTGACGGCTTCCCTCACCATAGGGCGCTGAAGACGATTGCTGAATTTTTGTGAAGTGCTGGATTTAGAGGATTCATTCAAGGTTAAATAGATCGAGTATGATAAAGGCATGGATTTATTCTAATCTTTTACCTGTGAGGCCTATTATGAGGGTCGCGACGTTACCCGTTATCATCATGCTGTCCTTTCTGGGGTTCAATCTGATGTGGATGACCGATGCGGATGCACAATTAACAACAACTTCCGCCCAACAAGTTGCCCCGGAGATGAAGGGTACAGACTCGCCCTCTGTAAGTAGTGAGAAAACAATCAAAGAGGATCCGGTTTGCGATCCGACCTACCGGCCCAAAATCACCAAAATCCAACCAGATGAATTTCAAGCCGGTGCGAAAGTGGTCATTATGGGAGAAAATTTTGGACAGAAAAAAGAATGCCTGCACGAGGTGACCTTTGGATTCGAAAAAGCGAAGGATTTTACGCTTAAAGGCGATGATAAAATAGAGGCAACGGTGCCCGACAACGTCCCCACTGGAATGATTTTTGTGAATGTGGTCACCGGTGGTGGTGCTGCACGAGTTGCCGTGCTCGTCAAGAAAAAGGATTAGGCCTGACCTGGGCCAGAAAAATCCATCAACGCGGTAGGATGTCGTGTGTACATTTTCGACCTGCCAATACGGAGGATGAGGGAATGCCGGCACCTTATCCTATGAGACACGTGAACTCCTCAATGTGGTTCGTCCTCATATTCACAGCCCTGAGCCTGTTCCCCCTTCTCCCGGCTCTGGCTGACAAAGAACAGACCCAATCCGCCAAAGATCTTTTTCGCCAGTATTGCCAGGACTGCCATGGTCCACAGAGGGACGGGAGAGGCGGTTTACGTCCTTTCCTGGAACAGGACCCTGCCAATTTGACCTCGCAAATGACACAGGCCAAAACCGACCAGGAACTATTTTCCATCATCAAAAAAGGAGGAGGCGAAATGCATGGCTGGGGAGACACCTTCACCGATGAACAAATCATGGACCTGGTGCGGTACCTTCGGGCGTTCTCTCCGTAACACTTGCCCAGCATCTCATCTCTATTAGAACTGTTCCGCCAGACAACTATTTTATTTCAAAACCCAATCCAGATATACGGCATAGACGAGCGTTTGGAGCACGGTCAACGGTACCCCGATCCAGGCAAAGTTTCCGAAACTCAACGTGTGTCCTTCCCGCTCCGCCCGCTGGATGATAATTACATTACTGGCGGACCCAAGAATGAACAGATTGCCGGCAATGGTACTACCGGCGGCCAAAGCCAGAAGGGCGGGAAGAGCCTCAGGGGCATCAGAAACCAGGGGCAGATACAAGGCCACCAAGGGAACATTCGAAATCAACTGACTCAACACGATACTGAGCCCCAGGATGGAAGGCAGAGACGTGAAGTCCAATTGCAGATGAGTCGTCCAGCCCCTTAAGACCCCCGTCTGCCAGACCGTCGTCATTAGGACGAACATGGCGGCAAAAAAGACCAGGGTTGGCCAATCCACCTGTCTCAACAATTCCAGACGCCGTCGACTGAATACTAATAACGGCAATGCGGCTGCCATCGCCAGATAGCTCAGCCGGAATTCCAGCGGCACAGCCAGAGCCACACTCACGATCTTCACAGCAATCAGCCCGAGTAGAAGGCACAATGCCAGACGGGCCAACCCAGCCAGGGCAGGATCCCTTACTTCCACTGCGCTATGCACAAGAGTCGTTGCGTGAAATGCCGTCGGCCACATCATTCGCATGACGACATAGGCCACGATTAAATTGAGAAGAGTGGGGAGCGCCAGGGCATGCAGAAACGTCAGAAAGGGAGATGGAACCGGTCCCTCAATCGCAATCAAGAGATTTTGTGGATTCCCGATGGGGCTCAACACGCTCCCGGTCGTCACGGCCACAGCTAAGGTCATCAAGAGTAATCGGGGTTCGATACGATGTTCCCGGGCTAAACGCAACACCAGGGGCGTCCCGACGATGGCCAATGTATCGTTCATCAGAAACGCGGAAGCGAGCCCTGCCCCGAACAAGATCATCAGGACCAGCCCATCAGCGGACTTCACCCGATGCAACATGCCATAGGCGAGCGAAGAAAGATATCCACTGAGAATCAACGCCTCCCCTACCACAAACATTCCGAATAAAAATATCATGACATCCAGATCGATGGCCTGCATCGCTCCAAGGGGTGAAATCTGACCCGTCACGAGAACCAAAACGGCTCCGGCAGTCATGGCATGCCAGATCTTCACAGGAATGCCACAGATTTTTCGGGAGGCGATGACCAGCAACACACCCGACAAAATGAGGAGGGAAAAGTTCATGCGGGAGATGATGGTATTAATTTAGGTTGATTCACCAGGAAATGGAGGAAAAACATGGCTTTCCTCCGCTGCCTGTTCCACTGAACTCTTACCGGTTATCGAGAAACGTGAGGATATCCTGTTGATTGTCGGGGTCACTCACCAACTCGGTATGGCCGACCTCATATTCCCGTATGGTCGTCGGAAAAGTCCGGTCAAACGCATGGGGAAGCATAGCTGATGGCACGGTCACCGTCCCATCTCCATCCGCATAAAAGGTGGGACGGACCTCTGCGGAATGTGACTCCACCGGGACGGGATCGTCAAATAGCAGGGAATTCTGGCCTGTGGCCTGATTCCCGATCCATATGCCATTGGCCAAGGTGGGTGTACCCTTCGCATACATATAGAGAAGAGATGGTTGGTGTGGGCTTGAGGTCCTCAACGGTGCACGAACCAGGTCAAGGAAACGTTGTGAACGATGAAGCCAAAAAGAGGTATAGATGGCACGACGTTCCACGATATCCTTGGATAAGGTTTTCCTATCCTTGAGCAGTCCCCATTCGGACCGTTGCCACTGCCCGGCATTTCTGATCACCCCTGATACGGGCTTCAATTCCGGTGTAAGCAATTCATCAGAATCCGCAACCGGTAAGGTATAATAACTGGCCGGGAAGGACGCATAGGCCTCGGAACTCAGAAGCGAGGAATTCCATCCGACCGTCACCCCGAAGTTCATGTTCCGAAACGAATTCATGACACCCAGGAAAGGCACTCCGGCCAACACCACACGGTGAAGATGCTCCGCCCCCTTCCAGTTTTCCACGGCCGATTCGATATCCTGTGTGCCGTAGCGCAAATAGTAGCTGACAATCAAACCACCCATACTATGCGCGACAATGGAAATATCGTTTTTCCCCTCATCTCGCAATCGGCGGATCAGGACATCCAAGCTTCGAACAGCCTCCATCAGATCCCCCCGCCAATCATAGGTAAAGGGAATCACGTCGCGGCTCGTGTTGTTGGCAAGCCGGAGTCGGTCCAGCAATGAACCATAGACGTCAATGGAGTAGACAAGCGGCACCACGCGAAACGCATCAAAGATGCCATCAGGTTGCAGGTCGATCGTTCCTTCAAAACCCAAGCCGGGCACGGGAATAGTCAACGACTGGTCTCCGAACAGCACCTGGCTGAGAGAAATAAACACCAAACTGCCATCCGACTCTCGAACCAACCGCGTCCCATAATAACCGGGTACGACGATGACTGCAGAATCGACTTTCCCGGCATGATCGGGCATTGAGACAGAGTTCAGGCTACAGCCTGACAACATCATGATCACGATCAGTATCGGCAGACATTTCACGAAGAACCCGGAAGTTCGCATACGTATCGTGGGAACCCGTGGTCTATTCATGGCGATTGGGAAATATAAAATAGTCTTACTGACTTCTTGTCATTCTCGCTTGACTCATACAGAAAGAGTCGCAAAATGAGTGCCCAGTATAACAATAAGAAATGGGGGGTGATAGACAAACGATTGGCAACAGGCAAGAATAAAGAGGGTGGATCGAAAAGGAATACTGAGAGTGGAACTTAAGAAATCGGCCAGTGGAAACCAGATTCACGGCCAAAGTGGTCTGGCGCTTTCGTTGACGGTCATTACACCGGAACTCAGCTAAAACAAAGAGTCATAACGGCTTCGGAAAAAGAGCACAGATGGCTTGATAGAGTTCTTTGACGGTGCCATTTTTCTGGAGATACTCGACAGCGCCGGCTTCCAGCATTGCCGCTCGAATATCTTTCTCATCGTGCATGGACAACCCAATCACTTTAATGGCCGGCCAATCGCGGCAAATCTGCCTGGTGGCTTCGATGCCGTTGAGTTTCGGCATATTGTTATCCATAACCACGACGTCCGGCATGATCTGAGGAACCAACATCACCGCTTCCTCTCCGTCGTTGGCATCTCCCACAATCTCCAAATCCTGATATCGTTCCAGCAATTTCTGCATGCCTTTTCGAAACATCGCATGGTCGTCGACTAACATCACACGGATCCTGGGAATTTTTGAGATGTGTCCGGTGCTTGCTGCATCTTCGAATTGTGGATTGACGGCCGTTTTTTCCTCCTGGGTCGCCTGTTCACAAAATTCGTTGCGCTGCGGCTCGGGGTCAGTCTCTGTTGGGATCGACCCATGAATCGGCAACACCAACCTCACGCATGTGCCTTTCCCCGGAGCCGAATTCAGTTCCACCCGTCCACCCATCGCTTCCATACGCTCCTGCACCGCAAACAAACCCAGATGGCCGGGTTCCATGGCTCGCTGCATCGCTTCGGCATCCAGTCCCTTTCCCTGATCTTCCACTGCGATGCACACTTCACCGTCCTGCCCGGCAATGACTTGAACCGTCGCTTGCTGGACATCGGCATGTTTGAGCACGTTAAACAATAATTCGCGCACCGATTGAAACAACAAAATCACCCGATCCTCGGACAGATGAATAGTCCGATAGTCGCCGGTGTGGACGTCTACCCGTAGATCATGTTTTTCCATTCTCTCGGCCAGCCACTTCAATGACCCTGCCAGACCGGTTTCCTGCAAGGCGGGCGGGCTCAGTTCCGCAATGGTCGTTCGCGAATAGGCCAACGCCTGTTGCAGAATATCCTCCAGTTCCCAAGCCAAGACCTCCGCCTCCGGCGAAAGTGGCACATCCTCCTTCAATTCATTCAATTTCATTTTTCCCACCACCAGCAATTGCACAAGGTAATCATGCAAATCCCTCGCAAGCTTTCGACGTTCGTGCTCTTCGGTCAAACTAAGTTGGGAGGCCAATGAACGCAGGCGATTCTGGGAAGACTGCAACTCTCTAGTTCGTGTTTGCACACGGACTTCCAACTCGTCCTTCCATCGGCGCAATTCCTCTTCAGCCTGCTTGCGCTCGGTAATATCTTGAAAGACGATGACGACACCGGCAATCTTGTCATCATGGTCTCGCAAAGGCGAAGAGGAATAGGAAACCGGAAAGAAACTTCCATCTTTCCTGATGAACGTATCCTCGAAGTTTCTCAAGACTTTGCCGTTGCGCAATACTTGAAGGCCTGCACATTCTTCTATCGGAAACGGTGACCCGTCCGGATGCTTGTAATGCGCCACCAGGTGCATCGAGCGACCCAGCACTTCTTCGGACTTCCATCCCAACAATCGTTCCGCCTCCTGATTCATATAGGTGACGAGACCCTGCGAGTCGATCGTGTACAGACCTTCCCCCATATTGATCATGATGGCCTGATTCAGCTCCAGAAGGCGGCGTGACTCTATTTCATTCTTCAGCAAGGCTTCCTCCGCATGCTTGCGATCGGTAATATCGATGGCCATCCCTCCGATCAATATCGGCTGGCTGTCCGACCCCAAAATGGGAAATTTGCTGACGAAAGAATGATGGATCCACCCCATCAGAATGTTTGAGAGTCTCAACCACCTGGATTCCTGTTTGCTTGAGCAAAGCCTGTCGGTCATTCTCCTTAAATCGGTCGGCGACTTCTTGGGGAAATATTTCTTCATCGGTTCTTCCATAGAGCCTCTCACGTGGAGTTTGAAACACCAATTCCGCAGTCTCATTGGCGTAAACATAACGCCCCTCCAAATCCTTGATCCAGGCCAGACCAGGCAAATGTTGCATGAATTTGTTGAATCGGTGTTCACTCTCCTGCAAGGCTTTCTCGGCTTGCGTACGGTCTTCCACGTCAATACATTTGCCGATCCATTCCCGCACCGTACCATCTGCATTCCGGATCGGCACACCTCGCGCTTCGAAATGACGATAGGCATGGCTTGAGGCATGCCACAACCGCCCTGAAGATTCAAAGAGCGTTTCAGAAACGCACGCCGCATTCCAAACGCGTTGAATGGTCTCCCGGTCATCGGGATGGATGGCCTCGCTCCAGCCGAATTCCCGCAATTGCTCCCAGGACTGGCCGGTATAGGCGGCCCACCCCGGTTGGGGCGTCACGAACCGGCCCTTGGCATCGGTGGTCCAAACTATAGACGTGATCGCCGCCGTCAGCGAGCGGTAACGCTCCTCGCTTTCGCGTAGGGCCTCCTCCGCACGTTTTCGCTTGGTAATGTCCGCCAGAGTCACCACGACACGATCAAACGCCTGATCGGCGGGAGGAAAGGTGATGGTGAACAAGACATGGAGACGGTCACCCCGAAGAGTTTTCAGGATCGTTTCCGATTCGAAAAACCGTTGGCGTTCTGCAATGGTCACCAATTCCTCTAGAAACACCCCGTGGGTCTCCGGCAGAAAAATTTGGTGAAGCGATTGCATGAGTTCCATACGGCTTGTCGCGCCAAACATCTTGACCGTGGCAGGGTTCACATCACGAATTTTCACCAGCCCAATAGACCGTTCCACCACATCCGGATGCTCCATAAAATACCGACGAAAGTTTTGCACACCGTCGGTAGCAAGTGAATCAATCAACGCTTTGACCTCTGAGAAATCTTCCTCCCAGATAGAAACCCCGACTCCCTCAAAAATGTTGCGGAAATGTTCTTCGCTCATAGGCAAAAATGGTTCTTACCGATCGTTAGTCTGATAGGGATTCATGGTCGACAGACTTTCTCATAGACGATGAATTCCGGAGAAAGATGTAAACGGAAGGTTCAATCTATTGGGAAGAAGAAGGGAGGGGCTGCTTGGCTTGGAGTGATAGGGAATCCAGTCGAGTACAATCCATGGCTATACTTTCTACATAAACCAGGTCGTACTACAGAAATGCCATTTTTACGATGTTTTTCCTTGTGCACACATCATGTGCGCTCTAAAAACTGCCGGTTAGAATTTTCAAGAGGGGATGAGTGAACATTGTAAGATGTTCTCGCCATTAAACACAATCTGCGTCTTATGCGAACATTCCAATTGACAAAGTCCGAATTGGAGGGTGCATAGCGCAGATATGAAAGGGAAAACCGGTCCGGGAACCGATTAAAAAGATGGGTACCAGCGGATTCGACTCGATACATCCCTCATGAAGACGAACTCCAACTACACGTCTCTGCATGTGAAACACTGATCGACCGGCCTAGGTTTCCTCACCGCCGTCAAGACAGTTGGTACACTCATCCATTTTGGGATCTCCGTGACGGCTGCAAAAATGGCGAGAGCATTGTGCACAGGTCATAAAACTCATTCGGATGAAATCGGCTTTCTCGCACACATAACAGCACTTTTCTCGTTTCGCTTTTGGCATTTCTCTTCTCCTTACATCATGACTGCGTAAGCGTATATTAAACAAAATTGGGCGCGATGACATGCGCGGAGACACAGACATCTGGCCAACGACGACTGTGCGTCGCTTCCAGTAGTGAAGTGAACTTCAAATGGAATGGCGCGAAAGTCAGGAAGGACGTGCCTCTCGCATAGACGCGGGGAGCGGACGCTGATCCTTAAGAGCATGAAGAACTTACCGCATTCCCGGACACCCTGGCAATGAGGCGGTGATATCCGGACTCTCAGGGCTCCTGCCGCCTCGACAGGATCCAAGGGGACAGGGAAGGACCTGAACAAGCTCCGACAGTCTTTTCGGATACCAGCAAGCAAATACGGAGGCGACCGACGGCAAAGCGATCTGCAATTCTCACAAGGGCTTCATTATCCGGTTGCCAACTGTCGGCCTTTTTGGGTATTTCTATCATTCCAAAAATATGGCCTGTTCCTGGAAACACTCATATCGTGTAACGATTTTTACGAAAGGCAAAAGCAAGTCCTGGCACAGATCGAACATTCCACTACGGTGGTCTCAAGAGTGTCGTAGCCTCATGCCGGCATAGAGTTCAACGCTGACCCGTTTTCCCCTGGTGAAATCCATCAAGAGTTGGAGCCCTGGGAGAGTGAAGACGACTTCTCTCTCCATGTCCGTTTTCGCGGTCATCGCTATCAATTCTCCCATTGGTCTCAGGGATGGGTATTCAGAATCCTTCCGGCACCGTTGTGCAGCCGTGACGGTTTGTGCCTCGTGTTGCAAACGAGCGTGATTACCCGGCTCTGGCTTGGTTAGTCGCCTCATTCCACGATGCATGGTCGCATGATTCATATCGAAAGGGAACGAGGGGCGGGCCCTCTTTCAATCAACGAATTCATCAAGAAAGGAAATTTCTCATGGCGTGTACCCGGTGTGGCGGACTGATTGTGAAAGAGTCTGTCTACGATATAGAAGGAAGCAGTCAGTTAGTTCTCATGGACCGTTGCCTCCAGTGCGGCAACATTGAAGATCCCGTGAGCGCACGCAATCGCGCGAAGTCGCCATCACCCCCGGCCCATAAGAGTAAGGTCCGTCGCGTCCCTGACCATCCCCGGACTCCACTGGAGATGGCCGAGGGATAATCATGCAGCTACGCCGGCACCAGCGGGAATTAGCCGAGATCTGTGAGGAAATTCTGGGCGGGCGAGGTCTGAAAGATATTGTCTGTGCGGTCACGCCCGGTGGAGGAAAGAGCCTGCTGCCACAAATTCTGGCGACGCGGTTAATTCCGGCAATCGCAGACGCCCTGTGTTGGATTGTCCCGCGAAGCGTCTTGCAGGACCAGGGGGCACGCGGGTTTCAGGATCCCAGCCACCGCACGCTGATAGGTCATCGCCTTGAGGCCATGATGACCACCAACCAGGAGCACATTGGACAAACACGGGTTGACCCGGTAAGGACCTATCCAGTTTTTCATTCTGAGACCATGGCGAAGAATCTGTGCCCAAATGGACGATGACCCGGCTTAGCCAGATCCTTCGTTTCACTCAGGATGACAGATATCGAGGCTCTATCCCCATCGCCTCATTTCCGACATTGGTAAGCGGGAACCCCTCTTGGCCTGGTTCAGATTGATTCCTGCCGACATCACAGCACAGAGGCGTGGCCATGTGGCCATAAGGTAGAATACCCTTTTTATCAGGGAGCTTCGTTTACATGTCGATACAGTGGTTTCCCGGTCACATGAATACGGCGCGCAGAGAAGCCGCCAAGACCATTGAGTCTATCGATGTCATTGTCGAAATCCTGGATGCGCGGCATGCCGGATTCCAGCAGCAATCCGATGATTACAGAATTGCGGCTACAGCGCCAGCGCCCCTGTCTGAAAGTGCTCAACAAAGCCGATCTCGCCGATCAGGCCGTCACCCAGGCCTGGCTGGATGTGTACAACCGAGAACCCGGCGTCAACGCCGTGGCCCTCTCCTGCAACCATGCCGGTCAGGCTGCCAGAGTGCCCGGACTGTGTCAGCCCCTTGCCCCGCATCGCACCAGCAGCACCAAGCCGCTCCGCATGCTGATCATGGGCATTCCCAACGTCGGCAAATCCACGCTCATGAATTCGCTGCTCAAGCGCCGTCTCGCCAAGGTCGGGAACGAACCCGCTGTGACCAAGGCTCAGGAACGCCATACCCTGAACGACCACATGACGCTCATCGACTCCCCAGGCCTGTTATGGCCAAAAATCGAAGACCCCCTGGTAGGCCTCATGCTCGCCACCATTTACGCGGTGACCGCGAAGGTGGTCGACGACGAAGAAATCGCCGAGTTCCTCGCCACCATCCTCCTCGCCCGCTACCCCGGTCTGCTCGCGACCCGTTACGGGTGCGTGGAAGGCGGATTGGATGGCGCGGGTGTGCTCGAAGCTATCGCAATCAAACGTGGATGTCTGCGGAAAGGAAGGGGAGGAGAATTGGACAAGGATAAAGCGGCGAAAATCCTGCTGACGGAATACCGCAACGGCACACTAGGCCGCACCAGCCTGGAGACGCCGGATACGTGCGCAACCCTGATCCAGTAGCGGCCATAAATTTTTCAGGACTGTTCAATATCTTGTTACGTCTGCTCACCGCCTTCAATACAGTTGGTACATTCATCCATTTGAGGGTCTCCATGAAGCCGACAAAAATGCCGAGAGCATTCCGCACAGACCAAATAGCTCAATTGTTGCAACCCCGCTTTCTCACATAGATAGCAGTTCTTTTCTCGTTTCGCGTTCGGCATGTCTCTTCTCCTGCGAGGGAAGTGTCTGAGCTAATCTCCAGACAGACGAGGCGTTCCCTCCTCCACCAAGGGGACTGGCATCCGTCCAACGATCAGAGTGAGGCAATTCCGGGAGAGGATTTGGAGAAATGTGATGAAGGCACGGTCGAGGGAGAAAATCATCGTGGAAGACGGGAATAGACAAGATACCCATTAAGCCTGGGAAAAGCGGTGCGCGGCCAAGCGGCATCCTGTGACCTTCATGGAAATGGCCATTCAATATGAACGTCCCAAACGAAATCATATTAAAGCCTATTCCGGAAGTCTAACTAATCCATCACCTAACTTTCCATCATCTCCAACCGGGTATCGAACTCATGGCCGCAGGACACGCACCGGATACAATCCGATTCGACAATCGGTTCGTCATCCCGAATGCCCATGCCCCCACAATCCGGACATCGTGCCAGGTGCAACACTTCGTCCTTGAGATTTTCATATCGGGAGCCCCGTAAACAAAAAATCGGTTGATCATCCAGCAGCCACGGCTGACATGCGTTATTCACAACAGGGAGGACAATATAATGATGGGCCGCATAATCCTGAATGGCCTCAGGGGTCGGAAAACCATCCTTGATCAGAACTCCGGTTTTTGCATCATAGATCCCGCAGTCTTTTACGACAGCTTTCGTTGGCCCCATAAGATACCTCCTTCTGACAGGATGAACTGGTTCGTCAACAGGTATGCGCCGACCCGTATGTCCTCACGATCTGCCGGAAGCACACCAGGGGCAAAGGACAGAGGTTCACAACCAACGGAGTGCACCGGAAAAAAGCGAATACGCGATGCTGCCTACCTGTGCCCCCACACCTTCCAGCACAACACACTTACACACCGGCCTGATCGAATCCAGGTGAAGGGAAAAGACCCCTCACTTCTTTTTGGATTTCCCCCAGGTTTCACTCAACAATGATTTCCATTCATCGCGGGACACCGCCGGCATCGTCCTAATACGGATATGACCCATCGAGGCATTGAGCACACCGGCCTTCATGGCGGCGCGATTATTCGGAAATTCCAAAATGGCCACCACATCAAATTCTCCCAGGCAATAATAGGCATTCAGCATTTTGCCGCCCAGGGATTCTACATTTCGCTTCACCAAATCCGACCGACCCACACCTTTGTCTTTCATGGTTTTCAGCCCTTCGTGGGTGAAATTCACTAAGCTCACATAGATCGGCATGGTGTACCTCCCAGAGAAAAAGTGAATAATGATATCGATTTTTAGCGTAGAAACGAGATACAACTATCCTAATGGAAAAGCCCATTAAAAAATAGTCTTTTTTCTGATGAAGGACCGTCACGACGGTGCAAGCGTGGACCACCCGACGCCCCGGAATTCATGGTAGGCCCATGGTATGGAACGTGATCAATCTTTACACGTCATGAAGCGGGAGGAAGTTCCTGAATGGCATCCATCTTGTCCGGGTAAAAGGCCACATACTCCTTGATGTCGGCCACGGCCGATAAAGGGGTCTCATACGTCCAGACAGCATTCTCCGCCGTTTTACCACCTGCGCTTACGGTGAAATACGAGGCGTCACCCTTAAAGGGACAATGCGTGGAATGGGTCGTGGGACGAAGACAAGACATCGTCACATCTTCCCTCGGGATGTACTGAACCGGTGGCACAGGTCCTTCCCGCAGGGTCAGCGCCTTTCTGGTGTCGGCAATGACGGTCCCGTTAAAAGTCACCTGCACGCGATTGGGATTGGGCGTAATGGTGATGGCATGGGGATGGCTCGGTGCGGTCATAGTGAAAGCTCCTTTCTTGGGGTCATGAATGCCGGTCGAATACATAGAGGTGAAATGAGGAAGCCGGCAGTCTGTGCCTTTGATGACCACATGTTCAGCCTCCCTACTGAATCTGACCGGCGACATCCAAAAATGTCGCCAGATTGGCAGGACTGCTGAACCGGTGATCCCCGGTTTTCAACAGCAATTCGATAGGAAACTCAGGATCTTGCCTCAGCAGATGCTCCGTAAATTCCCAGCTTCCTTTTGGAGGAATCACCACGTCTTGAAGGCCATGCACAATACGCGTGGGAACGCGTCTGGGTGGATCGAATCGCCTGGCCCATAACACTTCACTTTCTTCTACCCATTTCCACGAAAGCGGAAAGTCCTTGTGCAAGGCATCATCATCCCAGGGCATCCATCCGGTTTGCTCCCACTGCTGACGACGGGCAGGAGGAATATCCTGCGCACGTTTTCCCATCATGTTAAACGCCGGAGCCAGAAGCACCAGTTGCTGCACGTGAGAGAATTCCTGCCCGAGAAGCCAGGCCAGCCATCCTCCTAACGATGATCCGATAATGGTGACAGGCGGACCATCGGCCAGCATCTTCGTGACGCATCGCGCATCCTCAAGCCAATCATTGAGCGTGTAATCGGCGAAGGCCCCTTCCGAGTCGCCATTGCCTCGAAAGTCAAAACAGCAGAATCCCCAGTTTCGCTCACGACACAAGTCGGCAAGAGCCTTGCTTTTGTTGCCCCACCGCTTGGAAAGAAACCCCGTGACAAACAGCAATTGCCGGTCTTGACCCTGAATGCGGTCGCCGACAATCAGCTTGGAATCCGCTCCGGGCAATTCAAATTTCGTCGAATCATTCATCGTATCTAAGGCGCAACCAGGCAAAGCGTGTATTTGAGATTCCCCTTGTTAATGGGGCTAAGGGGAAGTTGATTCCCGGCTTTCATACCTGATGTACCATATTTGGAACGCGGTGGAAAACAGGCTGGCTTATTAACAATCAGGAAAAGGGATGTCTGTCAGGAGGGAAAAAGTGCGCATTCAAGACCCGGGGGATGAGCCGGAAAGTTCGTTTGTGTCAAGCAACACTCCCTTGTTTTCAAAGGGCAGGCGTGCGCCTTGTACATGAAGAACAGCCGTCGACCTGATAGGTGACTTCCTGCCGTTGTGAGAGTTTAAGGAGTTGTCGGATCACATCGAGTGTGGAGGTCGTGGTCTCGACGGAAAGCACGGAATCTCCCAGCCTCGGAATAGTCGAGGATTTATTCGACAGGCCACGGGCGAGTCGTTGATCATTGAGGTGCAGGGTAAAATCAAGGCCGGTCACCTCTAAATCAAAATCATTGGGATTCCGAACGCGCAAGTCTACCTGCAAGCGTTGTTCAAACATCGTGGTGTCTAAAGGGGTGATATTGACCAGCAGAACTTCCGGCGATTCAGGCTGTACAGACAACGCAGGAAGAGAAGTGCAGCCGATAAGAAAAAGGATTCCCCACACGAAAGCGAGTACTCGAGAAAGTCGATTTCATCATCATAAGGAATCATACCTCAATCCAAAGGGCAAAGCGATACAATAGCAATCCAATCGCATTCCCGCTTGGGATGAAATCCGGTTCCAAACTGATGTGAATGGATTCTATGGATGAGGAGTGGTTTGAAGAAACTGTTTCGCTTCTTGCACTTCGGGGAGGTCCGGGTCGGCCTGATTCCAGATGTTCAGAAAGGTGGCATAGGCTTGACGAGTCGCCTGGATATGTCCCACTTGGGCGGCCGCTCGCGCCAGGCCCAGGAGTGATCGTGCCCGATTGGGATGCCATAGGAGTGCCCGTTCGAATTGTTGTTGGGCTTCCTTAGGCCGATCGATGAACAGCAGGATTTCGCCATAGAGTTCATGGGTGGGTTTGATGAGATCGGGCGGACCGGAAGGAGGCGGAAGGCTCTCCTCTATTGCGGTGGCCTGATCAAGCAGTTTGGTGACCTGGGAAAGATCTCCGTTCATGAAATGTTTCAATGCCGCAAGTTGCAAATTCCAGATTTGTGAGGTGATCGGTTCAGCCGATTCCGTAGATGGTTCAGGGGGTGGCGAGGAAATGCCGGGATGTCCTTGAAGAACGATACCTTGATTTCTTATTTTGGCCATGCTCCCCGCAAATTCCCGAACGTAGGCGGCTTTCGTAGGCGACTCGTCCCCAAAGCGAAAGTCTTTGACCTCCCAAGGCTGCCGGGCCTGACCCCATCGTTCCGTTTCTACAATAAAGGCGGCGACCATCTGATCGTAATTCCGGCTGACTTTTCGGTCATAGCCAAGGACTTGTGATTGGTCACCGGATGAGGATTGCGCCATATCCTGTTGCTTCTCCAATATCAGGGCTGCGGCAGCGTTGTAACGGCCTTGCTGGAGATAGGCATACTGCAACCAATAGAGGCTATGGTAATCCTGCAGCGATAGCGGTAACTGCTTGTCATTGACCCAGGCTTGTGAACTTTCCCATCCGGCTTTGTTGGAGGCCGCCGCTTCCGCCCACATGCCGAGTTGGACAAAAATATGGGCGGGCATATGTTGCGCATGATGGGCTTCGGGAGCGATCTTGGCATACCGGCTGGCTTGCGGCAGGGCCAGGATGGCGTGGATCGGATCGTCAAAGGCATGGATCGTATAATGCGCCGCGCACGGATGATCGGGATTGACGCCATACACGCCTAAGGTGAGGGCACCGGCCTGCACGCGATACTTCTCTTGAATGTCCGGCTTTGCATCAAAATTGGTGGCCAGCCCGAGCAGAGACAGCGCATAAAAACAAGTGGCTTCCAGATCGTCAGGATATTCACCGGCGAGTTGCTCCATTTCGGCTGCATAGGCTTGATCGCGGGCGAGTTTATCTCCCTCACCGAATAACGTCCGGACAGCTTGGAGATACCGTTGTTCTCTCATGGTCAGAGAGGCCACGCCGGAAATTTTTTGAAGGGCGGCGCGGGCCGCATCAATATTCTCTTCATTCCAGATCGGATGATGATGGGCCATCGCCTCACCCCAGTATCCCATCGCATAATGAGGATCGGTGGCGGTCGCTCGCCGAAAGGCATTTATGGCCTCCTCATACCAGAATGAATGCAAGGCCGCGACTCCCCGCAGAAAATGTGGTTGCGCCTCTGCAGACCCTGATGCGGGGAAATCAATGCTCCCCAATTGCCCCAATGAAGCGGGCTGCTTTGATGTTTGGGAAGCCTGATCCGTTTCGCCAAAACTCACATGCGGGAGACCTGACACGAATATCGCCATAAGGACGATCCAAAGACTGAATCGTCTCCTCGCGTGTGAAAAGGGATATGACTTCTTACCCATGCCGACTCCTTTATTGACACGAAGCCGTCGGTGCGTTCGTATTGCATTCGTATAATGATGTTCCCATCTTTTCGTTTTTGTATGCAAGGTATCTGTCAATGTTAGATGATCACCTATCAAATACAGTCTGCTGAGTGATGACCGTCAATAATACAACCAATTCAAGGAACCCATTTTTTTTGATGAAAGAAGGATCTCTTTGCTCCCTCCGCACATTCCTTCCTGCTCGCATAATGGTATGACTCCCTTGCTCTTATTTTTTTATGGTATAGGACCTCACAACTTTGGTAGCTTCCTCCGGGCACAGATCCTTCGCCGAGTGGCTCAGGATGACAATCTTATGAAAGCCTCACCAGAGTGCTCTCATGGTAAACCAATGTCATGGAACGATACTAGGGAATCTTCGCGCGGCCGATGGTGTTGGCGTCCGTGCCGAACCAAATGCTTCGGGTCGGTTGGTGATAGACCATATGACGAACGGTTCCGCCTCCGCTGGGGATATCGGTGAGGCTGGTGACCGTATGCGTTCGTGTATCGAATCCGATAAGGCGGTTGGGGTGTGAGCCTGTTTCCACAAACCAGACCCGATCCTTCTCATCAACCGTCATGCCGTATGGTTTGGCCTCGGATCCTCCGGGCACCGGCCATTCTTGCCTGTGATCTGTTTTAGGATTGTAGGAGCCAAGAAACCCGCCGGCATAATCCACATACCAAATAACGCCGTCCGAGGTAACAGCCAGCCGTCGTGGCCTGGCTTCATTCCGTGAGAGCGGAATTTCCCGAACGGTCTTTGTCTCCTGATCAACCGTCCCCAATTTGTTAGTCCCGAATTCGGTAAACCATGGGGAATGGGCAGCATCTGTGACAATGCCATAGGGACGGGCATGTGCAGTCGGCAGCGGCATAAGTTGCACTCGTCCGGTGGCCATATCGAAGTGTCCCACGAAATTGCCTTGTTGTACGGTAAACCAGATTTCCCGGCTCTTGCCGAAAACCAGGGTATGGGGATCGGTGGCTTTCGGATCAGACATGGAGTACTTCGTGATGGTCCCGGTGACCGGATCGAGTTTGCCGATATGAGCGGCACGGTTTCCGGCGTACCAAACCTGTCCTTCGTCGTCGACAATCAGATTGTGCGGACCGGTACCGGGATCCAGTTTGAACTGGTGAAACTGCCCGACTGCAGGGTCCAGCACGGCAAGGTAATCTCCACCCTGCCCCACGAACCATACGCGATTCTGCCGATCAAGATACGGATCACGGGGTCTCGTCTGGTCCCATGGCACCTGCCATTCTTTGATGTCCACGGGATTGGAGACGGCGGGTAGGGCTTTGGCGGGATGGTTCGTGCAGCCCGAAAACGCCAGCAGAGTGAGAACGCCGATTGTGCTGATAGTTGACCGATTGACACGAGGCATGATGATTCTCCCTACGGATCAACAGGAGAGGCACATTTCATATTTTCCATTATATATGTTTGCATGCCTGGAAAGTTAGGCAATCAATGAAATACTGTGCAGGCAGAATTTGTGAAAATGAGTTGACGAAGTAAATCCCCGATGAGAAAACCGCTTAAAAGTCAATAATGAATCAAATTCAAAAACGCGTTCAATTTCCCGGATACCCGACATCCAGGCATGACGAATAACGGATTGGTTTGATGGATCAGGCAAGGACAACCGGAGCAGGATCTTTGGCGAACCATTTCTTTTTTAGCCAGAAGGCGACATTCACAAGAGCCAGTAAGCACCGGCACTTCGACTAAGGGTCCGATCACCGTGGCAAAGGCGACGGACGATCCCAAGCCGAATGTGGCGATGGCGACGGCGATGGCCAATTCAAAATTGTTGCTTGCCGCCGTGAAAGACGTGGCGGTGGTTTTTCCATAATCGGCCCCGACGAGTTTGCCCATGGCAAAGCTGACGAGAAACATGATGACGAAGTAGAGCGTGAGTGGCAGGGCAATACGAACCACATCTCCGGGTAGACTCAACACCATGCCGCCTTTGAGCGTGAACATGGCAAAAATCGTGAACAAAAGCGCCATCAACGTAAGGGGAGCAATCTTCGGAAGAAACCGCTTTTCATACCACTCGCGGCCCTTTTGCCTCATCCCTATCCAGCGTGAGAGAATATCCACTCACAAAGGGAATGCCGAGATAGATGAAGACACTTTCGGCAATCGTGCGAAAGCTGACGTCGACAATCTGCCCGGCCAGTCCCAACAGAGGCGGCAGGACTTCTAAAAAGAACCAGGCATATCCAGTGAAGAAGATCAATTGAAAGAGACTGTTGAAAGCCACCAGCGCGGCCGCATATTGGTTGTCGCCATCGGCGAGCTGATTCCAGACGAACACCATGGCAATACACCGCGCCAGCCCGATGAGGATAAGCCCGGTCATATATTCCGGCGTATCGCGGAGAAACGTCACGGCTAGGCCAAACATGAGCAAGGGGCCGATAAGCCAATTTTGAAAGAGTGACAGGAGGAGAATTTTCCAATCGCGAAAGATGAGCGGCAACTCTTCATATTTCACACGGGCCAGCGGGGGATACATCATAAGCATGAGACCGATGGCGATGGGGATGTTGGTCGTCCCCAGAGAGAGGCTGTTCACGAATGCCGGGGCCCCGGTGAAGACCGAGCCAATCGTGACGCCAGCCGCCATGGCCAGAACGATCCACGCCGTGAGGTAACGGTCCAAAAACGACAAGCGACGTGGGGCGCAGACACTCATGTGAGCAACGCCTCAATTTTTTCCTTGAGCAGGAAAAAGCGTTTGCTCAAAGGCCGCGTTGATCTCGTCCTCCATGCCCGTGACCCTGCCCGGATCGGGAATACTCCAATGCAGTTTTCGAGGTTGGCCGGGAAAAATGGGGCATATTTCAGCGGCGGCTTGATCGCAAACGGTAATAACCATATCGAATGTGTGTGTGGTCATTTCATCCCAGGATTTGCTGCGTGGCTGTCCGGGATCGACTCCCATGCCGTTGTAAGGTGGCGATGGAGCCGGGATGCACGTATCCGGCCGGATGGCTTCCTGCACTCCAGGCTTGAAACCGTCCTTGTCCCAAATGGTTGATGAGGGCCTCAGCCATGATGGAGCGACACGAATTCCCAGTGCAGAGGACCAGGAGCCTCATGAGATCGGAACTGCATCAGGAACAGCAGCTCACTTTTTCTTCTGATGAGTCACAACTTCCAGGCTGGGCCATCGTTGATGGCGCGCAGCACGCCCCCTCGTTAGCCTCGGACGAGCCGGAGAATACTTCCGCGTCCTCCATGGTGCGGTAGGCTTCCCATGGCACTCCGGCAGGATCCAGAACCCAGGATTTATCCGATTTGGCATAACAGCAAAGGGTCTCGCCTTCTTCCCCCACCGGGAGCTCCCCGACTTTGAGCCGTTGCCGGATGTCCGCCAATTCCTGCTCCTCCTCCACCTGAATGCCCAGATGATCCACGCCTTTCGTTGGACGCTCGCGTGGAAATGGCCAAATTCACGCGGGGATCTTCGAGCATCCATTTGGCATAGTCCGGTTTGCGTTTGACCGGTTCCGCCCCGAACAGCCTGCTGTAAAACTCGATGGCTTCTTCCAACCGTTCGACTCCGATATGAATATGAAGACGTTTCATGAATGTTCCTCCTTGTGAGCGGGTTAACAACAATTTGAAAGTTCGATGATGCTGCAATGCTTTTTTTTATTATCCCGGATACTGGCCATATCCTCGCGACAACAGTCCTTCACCATGTACCGGATCAGATTGTTGAAAAATTCAAAGTTGGCGCTGTAAATAATTGATCGGCCTTTCCGCCTGGAGAGGACCAGCCCGGCGTTGCTCATGTGCGAGAGGTGGAAGGATAAGGTGTTATGAGGAATGGACAGGGCCTCGCTTAAGGCTCCGGCAGGCGACCCTTCCGGGCCATATTCCACCAACAAACGAAAGACGCGCAATCGCGTTTCCTGTGACAGCGCATCAAAAGCCAAAAGAGCGTCATTAATTTCCATATGTCCAGAATAATAGACATATCAGAAAAAAGCAAGTACCCTCCATCCCGGGATCAATTTGTCAAATCGCAAGCCAGAACGTGAAACGAGTCGAAGACCGGGCGAGCCTGGCCAGGGTATCGGGAAAATCCTTGCTAAAGGGGGGACGACCTATCGGCAGGCTGAAGTGATCTGGCCGACCTCCGCCAAATTATATTGGCGAGGATGAGGGTACCGGGGGAGTCATTACATTGACGTCAGGATTTCCGCCAGCCTGTCCCTTTTGACTACCCCACATCTTTTTGGGGCAAAATGTCTTTTTCCGCCTGAAACCAATCACCCCAGTCATAGCCATGTTGTCGCTCCCGTTGTTCAAACAATTCATACGCGCGCTTCGCGATTCGCGCCCGCAATTCTTCTTCTGAAGGGAAATGACGGGGAACTGTTTGAGATGTTCTGGTCCCGGCGCCCTTGCTACGCCCAGCCAGTTGAAATACGGTGTGTGAATTCCCTTTCTTCCCGGCATTGAGGTTCGTCGTGGGAGTCCCATCCGTAGTCATTGGGAGTTGGAATTCTAAGACCTTTGATGTCTTTCCTTCTTTGTTAGATTTTTGAGTTCTCATGATGCTCCTTCTGTTGGTCTGTTGGTCTGGGGTTCGGGTTAATTATCTTTTTACTCCTTAATCAAAGCCTTCTTAAACAGATGCATACCGATCCATACGTCTTTGAATCACCTTGTCGTACTACCCCCGTGCCGTTATTTCCCGGAGACTATCGGGAACAAGGTCGGGGTTTCCCTGATTCTGGACATCTCCACAAAACCACATGGGCTCCCTACCCGTTTATTCGCAATCATCCGAGCGGACTCCCCCATACGGTCAAAAGGGAAAACTCATCGGCATCAAGAAAGAAAGTAAAATGAGGAAGAATACGACAAGAGCGGATCACCCTTGCGACTCAGGCCACCTTCCCATCAAATTTTCTCGCAGAGAGCCAGAAACTTCTTTGGGCTAAGAGCGCGCCTTCTGCCAGATGAAGTTTGACCTCCTGGGTCTTATCTTTTACTAAAACCGGTCTTTCGCCCACACTCGTCTGCCAAGGGAAATGCCGAAATGTTTTCTGCATCAAGAGAAGATGACTGAACGGTTTCACCAGATAATCCTGGGCACCTTCTACAAGAAAATTCTGGAGTTTCGCGTAATTGACCTCTTTCGACATAACAATGACCGGAACCTCGCTCCCCTGCCATCGTAATTCATCCAACATGGTCCATCCATTCATGACTGGCATCTCCAAATCAAGCAAAATACCATCAATAGGCGTAGCATGAAGCACGTAGAGACCTTCACGCCCGTTTGAGGTAATCACCACCTCGAATCCCCATCCCTCTATCGCCTCGGCTATGAAGCTGGCGCTGTCTGCCTCATCATCAACGACCAAAATCCTGGTCGACATCTTGTCCTCCATATTTTGGACTCAGCCTATGATTTTTCTCCCATTGAAGCCCGCTGCGGTAGCCTAACTCGCAGTAACAACCCGTCTGCTCGATAATCGGCACCAATGGTTCCGACCTTGGTGCTCAAGGGTGTCAACGACAAATCGGATATCCCGGATTGTCCATGTTTTGCGTACGTCCATCACCAAACCCGTCTGGGATTACCAAAGTGAGGGCATCACCCTGTGACTGAAATATCAGGTTCCAATTTTTTCCTGACGTTTAATCAGAAACCGTTTGACGATCTTGCCCACGCTCACATTTGCGGAATTGGTTTGAGCATATTCGTGTAAGATCTTGGTACGATCGGTCACCGTCTCTGGCTCCCTCGGCGCAAAGAGTTCTGTACTTCGTGTTTCTGGTGGATTCATCATTCTCCCTCCTCTCGAAATAGCTGTGGATTCAATTCGAACCTCATAACCTTTTTGCTAATAAACTATTCGGGCAGGCAACACGAGGTCTTCCAGGGAATTCGTCTCAACTTGCTTCACTAAGGACACGATCATCTCTCGTCTCACTCAAGCCTTCATAGCATAATTAATACCAGCGAGCCTCCAGAGATATCCGAAGCCGATCTATGCCCCTAAACCCATGACTGGGGTTTGGATTGGTCGGTCAATGGTTAACGAACAGAATCAAATTCCGAAGAGGATTAAAGCGAAGCGAGGTTAAAAATGGGCGATTCCGCACTGAACGCACGGATATTCTCACACATTATTTCGAAGGATGGGTTTTGAGATTCAGGTGGTGCCGCCCTATGGAACGGAGGAGTCAGGGGCACCAGCCGATCCCGGGAAACACGCTCGGGCGATTATTCGGGGAGAAGGGGTACACCCCGTGTTCTTGATTGCCATTCTTAGCTCGCCCCTATTCCCTCACAAGATCCGGCAAATTTAACAACCCAACGATGGGGTGTTTTTCAGACATCCCGCTAACCAGTGTTTTAACTCCCCCAACATCCGCCGCACCGCTTTATGAGCAGCCTGCACGCCACCATAAGCATCTTCGCTGAGTGCCGCTTCCCGAAATTCAAAACTCCGAGTACCGATGACCCGAGGGTCGTACACCGTCACCAGTTGTCCGCGCAGGGTTAATCGGATGCGGCTTGGTTGTTGAGTGAATTCCTGAATCAAGACTACCTGTGATATGTCCAGCCTGTAGTCCCCTCGAATGACAGTAGGGAGTTGAGTCACCGAACCCCATGCGTCACTCGTTTCGAGTGTTTGCATAATGAGCGGGGCCAGCATGCGAGCGGGGGAATCCACCCATTGACTGGTGGCAAAATACCGAAGCTCATGAGGAACCTGCTCATAGGCCATCTGTTGCGATTCAAAGCCGGGGGCAGGTTGAGGAAGCGAGACCAGGAGACTCGGCAAATTTATGGAGTGGAATGTGTCGATTTCCTGGACTTCTTTTCCTTCTATTTCCAGGACATACGACCGTATGGGCTCAGGCGTCCCTCGAGAGAGCACACACCCCGACAGTACGGTCAAACCGACAATGGCCGGAAGAATACACAGTGCTTTCATATATTTACTCACCGGG
>CAVTGT010000005.1:0-49718 GCA_963734345.1 uncultured Nitrospiraceae bacterium | reverse complement strand
CAGGATCGGCTTCAATCGCTCAAATAAATCTTGATCCACCTGAGACAGGGTGATGGCCACACGTTCCGGCACCTCGATGGTCACGGATATGGTTTTCAACTGAGGCTTCCCATCCGTATTGGGCAGCAGAAGCGAGAGGGTTTCCGAGCGTTGGACGGCGGGTAATAATTCCACGCTTTGCACCAGATCCTTCAAGCCAAGCGTTCCACTCTTCCAGGCTCCATGAATCTTTTGAAAGAGGTTGGTGCCGGTCACCGCCATTCCATCAGGATACCGGTGCTCCGGATTGACCAAGACATACGCCCGTTCCGTAATCTGCCAATCAAGGGCCAACCTACCTCGAATGTTCAGATTTTCATCTAAATCCAGCAGTCCCTCAAACACCTGGCTCACAATACCAGAGCTGGCTGAATCCGCATTTAAGATAGGATTGAGTATCTTGGCGTCCCCGCTCGATCCCTCAATGTAGGTCACGAGACGATCGGGGTTTCCGGCAGCCTGATTTTCATAGGTCGGGACCCAAAAATAGGATTGAATCAGAAACAGGACCAGGGCCAGGGGGATGAGCAGAAGGAGACGTTTGACAAACATGGAGATCTAATTCAGCCCAACACAGTGTGATGAATCAATGGTATCAAGAACCCTGAAGGGATGCTATTCCTGCTTTTGTTATCCACAGGCATGGCGAGCCACTTGGGCTAAACCACCACTTTCAGACAATGTTTCACTCAGTCGCTTGCGGTCTTTTCTCCATTTGGTTACACTCGGCGTTCCATTTGCTCTGACAATCCTTGCGGGACTGGTGCGGCCGTGAATTGTCCCCTTAGAATTGATCTTCATCCTATCATTTCGCAACAGGCGTCGAGTCTGTTGTGGCGATCTTCCCATTCCTCTTTCCTCCGATATTCATCCGGGCTGATTCCTGCATTTTATTCGTTTTTATCTTGCACGCCATTCCACATTCGATCCACGCAGGTCGGCACCTCGGTTGACATGATGAAGGGGAGGCATTCATGGAGGAAAGATGGCATCCACGCACCATCCTGATCGTCGACGATAATCAAGGGCTCATCGCGCTCATTCAGCGCTGTCTTTCCCGTGACGGATTTCATACGGCTGTCGCCTATAGCGGTCAGGAAGCGTTGAACTGGCTTTCCCAACACCAGGCTGACCTTCTCCTCCTCGATTTACAACTCACCGATATGACCGGCGAGGATCTTATCAATCACCTTGATCACCGCGCCATCACCCTCCCGTTCATCGTGGTAACCGGCCAGGGGGACGAACGCCTTGCCGTCAAAATGATGAAGCGAGGAGCCCGGGATTATTTCATTAAAGACAGCAGCCTCGTCGAACTCCTTCCCTCCATTGTGACCCAAACCTTTGAGCAAATCCAACAGGAACAGCGGTTGGCCCGGACTGAAGAAGCCTTGCGAGCCGAACGCGAACGCATGGCCATTACCCTCTCGTCTATTGTGGAAGGGGTGTTGACCACGGATACACGCGGTCGGATTACCTATATGAATCGTATGGCAGAAGATCTCAGCGGTTGGAAACAACAAGAGGCCATGGGCCGGCCGATTGAGGAGGTTGTCCGATTTCTGCATGACGGCAGAGGTGAGGACGACGGGCACCCCGTTACCCTCGTCTTACAACACGGCATCGCCCTCCATCCCCTCCGCCACATTTCTTTATGTGACCGCACGTTGAGCGAACGGCCGGTGGCCTATAGTGCCTCTCCCCTTCGCCGGTCTGACGGAAATTTGTTGGGGACGGTGTTGATCCTCCGTGACATGACTGAACGCATCACATTGGATCAGGAATTGCTGAAGGCCAGCAAATTAGATTCCTTAGGCCTGCTGGCCGGAGGGATCGCCCATGACTTTAATAATCTTCTCACCGCTATTCTGGGCAATCTTTCCATGATCCAAACCTGGATGAACCCCAAGGATCACTTGTTTCCATTCGTATCCGAAGCCGAAAACGCCTCATTGCGAGCCAAAGGCCTCACCCTCCAACTTTTGACTTTTGCGAAAGGCGGAAGCCCGCTCAAAAAGCCGCTTGTCTTACAACAAATGATTTCAGCATCGGCCACTTTTGCACTTTCCGGATCCTCCACCCGCTGTCATTGTGACATTCCTGATGACATCTGGATGATCGATGCCGACGAAGGCCAGCTTAGCCAGGTCGTTCACAATCTGTCACTTAACGCTCAACAGGCCATGCCCGCAGGCGGGGTACTAAACATCCGGGGAGAAAACGTGCTCGTGTCAAAAGAGGAAGCCGCACGCAAGGCGCTTCCCGAACCCGGCGAATATGTCAAATTGACGTTTCAAGATTGCGGGAGCGGCATTCCTTCCCACGCCCTCCACAAAATCTTTGATCCTTACTTTACGACCAAATCCACCCATAGCGGCTTGGGGTTGAGTACCGCCTATTCCGTCATAAAAAATCACCATGGGACGATCACAGCCTCATCCATACCGGGACAGGGATCGACATTAACTATTTATCTTCCCGCCCACGCCAAAGCACTCACCACGCCCGCACCATCCCCTGTATTGGTAAACGGGGAAGGCCGGATCCTGGTTATGGACGATGAGGAATCCATTCGCCTGCTATTAGGGGAAATGCTGCGATACCTTGGCTATGATGTCCATTGTGTGGCGGAAGGGAAAGAAGCGCTGGACCGTTACCAGGAAGCCTATCAGACCGAACGACCCTTTTCGGCGGTCATTCTGGATTTAACCGTACCCGGAGGGTTGGGGGGGAAAGATATCATGCGCCAACTGCAGGAATTTGATCCACATGTCAAAGCTATTGTTGCAAGTGGCTATTGCAATGATCCGGTCATCTCCCGCTATTCGTCATTTGGATTTCATGGCGTTGTGGCCAAACCATTTCGTCTCTCAGAATTGAGTCAGGTGTTACATCAGGTCACCGGCAATGTAACATCCGGTTACGGTGTGATGTGAGGTCCCGAGCTTCTATAAATCCTGACCAAAGAAACGCTCGTGACACGCACCGCTGACCGGCTCTCATTCCCATGTGCCCTGCCCCTTTACAGTTCTACTTTGACCTCTTCATTTTCAACGACCGTCGCATAGGATCTCACCTGACTTGATGGATTATTCACACAATGTCCCGTTTTGACGCTATACTCCCAACCATGCCAGGGACAGGTCACGATATCCCCATCGAGATCCCCTTCGCCTAAAGGCCCGCCCCTGTGAAGACAGGTGTTATCGATGACATGGAAGGCTCCATCCACCTTAAACACCGCCAAACATTTATCACCAACCTCCACCACGATACCTTTTCCCTCTTCGACTTCATCCGTTTTCGCAACACGAATCCACTCCGACATGGGTCCTCCTCAACAAAACCAATAGGGGAATGTTGAAAAAGTCCGCCAGCCGCGTTCTCCTAGCTCGTAGGACTCTCCGTACAACTCGTACGCTTCGTCCTCCTCGCTGCGTGCGGCCTTGCTGGACGGTTCTTTTTGAACATTCCCCCTGACAATTGATGATGTATTAAACATGTTCAATGAGGGCAATAGTATAAGAATATTGGAATATTCAAAAGTCCCAATAGCTTTTCCCCCTAAGATTTCTTTAGGGGATCTGTGATTTTTTTGAGCAAGCTGGAGATGGATGGAGCAGCGTCCCCGTTGCCTTTTTCCGATTGCTGAATGTTGGACACAAGAGTTTGCGCGATCTGAAGAAAGGCCTGGGCCTGAGGCGACGAGGGATTATTGCTCACAATTGGTGTGCCCTTATCTCCCCCTTCCCGAATGGACGGATCAATAGGAATCCGCCCCAAAAAAGGAATCTCAAATTTTTGCGCGGCGCGTTCGCCCCCTCCGGTAGAAAAAATTTCTGTCCGTTCTCCGCAATGCCCGCACACGAAATAACTCATGTTTTCAATAACACCCAGCAAGGGGACATTGACTTTTTTGAACATCATCATGCCTTTTCGCACATCTTGAAGAGCCACTTCCTGGGGTGTCGTCACGGTTATCGCTCCCGTCAAGGGCACCAGTTGTGACAGCGTCAGGGGCACATCCCCTGTTCCCGGAGGAAGGTCGATCAATAAATAGTCCAATTCCCCCCACACGACATCCCGGAAGAATTGCTGGATCGCCGAATGGACCATGGGTCCCCGCCATACCACGGGAGTATCTTCCGGCACAAAAAATCCCATGGAAATGACTTTTACCCCCTGCCCCTCCGCCGGAAGAATTTTTTCCCCTTCTTTAACCGGCTCTTTTGTCACACCGATCATCATGGGAATATTGGGTCCATAAATATCCGCGTCCATTAAGCCCACCGCATAGCCTTGTTGCCGGAGCGCGACAGCCAAATTCACGGTCACGGTGGATTTGCCCACGCCACCCTTTCCACTACTCACAGCAATAATGTGTTTTACCCCCGGCAACGGGTTTTCTTCAGGTTGATTGGATTGGGCCGAAGGACCGGCCGGTGTATGTTCAGCAGGCATTCAAATTTCTCCTTGTGACTCAAGCACTCATAAGGTTTTATCCATATTTACCCACTCACACCATATCATTGCTCATCAATCAAAGCCAAAGCGAACCCGAAATCCTCAATGTCCTGAGGATTCCTGGTCTCTCCGCTCACACGTTGGGTCTGCAATGGAGAGAGGAGGAGAGGAGGGATAACCAATACCACCTATCCTAATTGAGTGGCAAACTTTTTTCGCGACCGCCCGATCAGAGGCTCATGATGATGCTGCCGATTAGCAGAAATGACGGGATCCAAAATTTCACCACAGGTAATGCAACGCCACCCGGAAAAATACATGGCCCCGGATTCATCCGCGACATCGCCAAACTTATCTTGAATCATTATTCCCTGACAGCGTGGACAATCCATCGTAAGCACTCCTTCCCGACACACATAAAATAATATGATTAATCCCTATGATCTGAAAATAAAAAAGCAATACATATGCCTGTATAGATTATGTCCAACAGATTGATTAACAAAGAATTTTTAAGTTTTTTGAATCTTGTGATGTTCCAAATTGGAACGTAAAATTTTTCCTTGGCTTCCTTTCATCCATATAAATAGTTGAATGTTCATTCATTTTAACAAATTGATACCATAAAGTAACACATGATTCCAAAATGAAACATTTTACCTTTCTCGATTAATTCCAAATTGCTTTACTTTACGCCACAAAGTTGACCGACCAATCCCTAACTGCTGAGAAGCTTCCTTCAGGCGCCACCCTGACTTTTCCAGTACCCGACAAATGGCTTGTCGCTCCAAGGCATCAAGCGATTCCGATTCCGCCCATTCCCGATGTTCCCGGACATACCGCTGAAGATCCGCCGGAAGATGCTCAATGTGAATGGTGTCTTCATCACAGCAGACAAAGGCATGCTCCATCACATTTTGGAGTTCCCGAATGTTACCGGGAAACGGATACTGACTGAGTGCCGTCAAGCACTGCGGGGCCAGACCGATAATATGCTTGCCCATTTCCCGGTTGAATTTTTCTCGGAAATGATTCACCAGCAAGGGGATATCTCCTGTCCGCTCACGAAGGGGAGGTAACGCAATGGGGATCACGCGTAGGCGATAATACAAATCCTCGCGGAACTGCCCGCTCTGGACAGCTTCTTCGAGATTGCGATTCGTAGCCGCGACCACCTTGACATCCACCGTGATTGTGTCATTGGATCCCACCCGTTCAAACCGTCCCCCCTCAAGAACTCCCAGCAGTTTCACTTGCGTGGCGATGCTCATTTCCCCGATTTCATCGAGGAAGATCGTTCCACCGTTGGCACGTTCAAATCGGCCGGGTTTATCGAAATAGGCATGGGTAAATGCCCCCTTCACATGACCAAAAATTTCACTTTCCAGAATTCCCTCAGACAAACTGGAGCAATTCACGACGATGAACGGGGCTTGCTTTCGTGGGCTATGCGCGTGCAAGGCATACGCAATCAATTCCTTACCGGTCCCACTCTCTCCCGTGATGAGCACTGAGGATTTCGATGCGGCAATGGAAGGTAATTTAGCCATAAGGTCCTGCATGCGGGGACATCGTCCAACCATATTCTCCAATTTGGTTTGCTCCCCCAGGCGGTGCTTGAGTTCAGACACTTCCTCCACCCTGGCACTCAATTCGCGAACCAGTGAGATATCTCTGATAACTTCAATAAGACCGATAAGCTTCCCCTCCTTGTCTAAGAGAAAGTCGGTGTTGATGCTCACCGGAATATGGCTGCCATCACGTCGGCGAACGACAGCCTCAAAGTTAGAAACTCGTTCGCCTCGAAGAGCCTGTTCGAGCACACATTCTGTTGTTGAACAAATGTTGCTTTGGACCAGCACATCACAGGCCAACAAGGTGCTCGGGACATCGACTCCATAGCCCAGCATCGTCTGCATCGCCCGATTCAAAAAAGTCACCCGTTTCTGCAAGTCAATCGTCATGACTCCGTCACTTATGCAGTCCAATATGATTTCTGCACCACTCGAACGAGAACTGGAACCAGCTTCAGCCATGACGTCCAGGACCTTCGCGAAGATAAAGATTTTCGATTAGATGCAACCCACCTTTTCTTTCACCCGTATTTATGTTAGGTAGATGCTGTGATGATAAAAAACCAACTGTTCCTTCCGCTCCGATATTAGTCTAAGACAACCCTATTCTCCTCCACAAACCTTTGGCAACGACCTTTTTGTCGACTCCCCGCAAGATATCCATTTTGAAAATGTCTCTGCCCTTGCGGAGGAATCCGGCATTTTATCTGCCGGTCACCTTTGTCGTGAAATGAGGCCCGTCGCCCGTTGATATCCCTGGATCCCGGCACCCTGTTGACCAGTCTTACACGGCTTCCCTACCCGGACATTGATCCGGTATTTTTTCAAATCGGCCCCCTAGCCCTTCGTTGGTATGGCCTCATGTATCTCCTCGGATTAGCCGGGGCTTATTGGCTCATCAAGTCCAGAGCTGCCACAAAACGCGTAGTTCTTCCACCTCAACAGTTGTCCGATTTGATCGTCTATGGCGCCTTTGGTGTCTTTCTTGGCGGGCGTTTAGGGTATGTGCTGTTTTATAACCTTCCATTTTATCTGGGGAATCCCCTCAAAATTTTTTCGGTATGGGAAGGCGGCATGTCCTTTCACGGCGGGCTGCTTGGAACCTGTGTCGCACTTTGGATATTTTGTAAAAAACGAAATTTCCCAGTTGGAACCATCGCCGATCTGGCGGCAGGCACCGCCCCGATTGGTCTGGGATTTGGTCGTTTGGGAAACTTTATTAACGGGGAACTATTCGGACGACCGACTGATGTGGATTGGTGTATGGTGTTTCCCCAGGGTGGCCCAGAGTGCCGACATCCCTCACAACTCTATGAAGCGGGATTGGAAGGCATCGCACTGTTTGCCATTCTCACGGTTCTCAATCGCTGGTCCACGCCACCCGGTACCATGTTTTGGACATTTATTTGCGGCTATGGAGTTGCCCGGTTTGTTGTGGAATTTTTCCGTCAACCGGATAGTCACTTAGGGTTTATCTTCCAATGGGTCACCATGGGGCAGTTACTCTGCATTCCGATGATTGCAGTCGGGGTGTTCATGGTTATTCGGGGCTATAGACGGGCATGATTGGTCCCAATCCCTCAGCTTCCCATATACACCCTCAAAACTTTTCCCATTGGGGTCTTTCCTCAATCAACGCCGGATTAAAATCCTCCGCTGCCGCCGCCTCCTGGAGATGATCCTCCACCGAATCCAGGCATGACCGGAGACGAGGTGCCTTTCGTCGGAGCATCAGGAACATTGCCATACCGACGAAGAGGTGGGGAATTCCAAATAACCTTATTCCCTGGAGCGAGGTTGGCAGCCTCAATAAAATGTTTTTTTGCTGAGGCCTGATCACCCATCTTGTCCATGGAGAGCGCGAGATTATAGTGGGCCTCAGCCAGATCAGCTTGTTTTTGGACGGCAGTTTGAAATTGTTGCCGTGCCGCCTCCCATTGACCTTCGCGAAAGAGCCGATTGCCTTCGGTGAAGAGCGGCAGCACTTGAGGATCAGTGTTGGGAGGAGGGGCCAAGGTGGTCAGCGGAACAGGCTTATCCGAGGCGCAACCCACCCCACCCATCGCCATGAGACAAATCCCAACGATCATCATAGACCTCCAACGACTCATAGATGCCTCCTTCTCATGTGTTGTCCTTCATGAACCATAATTATAATCTGTTTGCAGATTGACCGGAACTATCTTACCACTCCGAATAAAAAAGAGTTTACACCCTTTCACAATTGGCCCTAAGCTTAGACTCGCCCCTATCGCATAGGCATGAGCCTGCTCCCGGTAGATCTCTGCTCTCATCGCCATTGTGGCGGAGGACACCTGATCGGTCTTATAGTCGCCAACCCATATCTCCCCATCCAGTTCATACACCACATCCATCACTCCTTCCATCACGCACGTCTGCGGAACGGAATGATCCTTTCCCCCGGCAGGCCAGGGAATCGCAAAAGGAACCTCCCGACCTATAATAGTCGATCGCTGTAATTCCTGATACGCTGAAGAATGGAGAAATTCATGAAAGAGCGTCTCTAGTTCTTTCGCTAAATCCTTATCGCCATCCTTCAATTCGCATGATAATTGCCTCTGACAAAAATCGGCAAGATAGCTTTGTGCATTTTCCGGATCACACTGAAAATCCCACCGCTGAAGCAATCGATGCATCAAGGTTCCAAGACGTTGACTGAGTGCCTGCGGAACCTGTGGGCTCTCTCCCACGTCTTGTACCTTTCTTTCCTGATGCAGCAACGAGGGAGTGACATGCGCAGCAATCTTATTGGCCTGTTGCCATCTCGTTTCACGTTCGCTCAATTGTGATGAAGAGACGACCACCGTAACGTCGCCGTCAGTTTGAGATTGAGACAATGGTGGATTCACGGTTTTTAAAAGGTTGGGTGTGACGACAGCCTGAGGGATGGAGACCGCTCCCACGCGCACGAGCGAATGTGCTGGATTTCCGAATTCTCCTTCTGCAATCTGTTGCAGAAGCCCAAAAAGATTGTGCCCCCCCCGTTTCGGAAGTATTCCCCCGGATAAGATTAACCGATCCCGCGCTCTGGTCATCCCGACATACAGCACGCGCCGTTCCTCAGCGTCTTCTCGAATCTGTTGTTTTTCCCACAAGGGGACCTGCGCGGCATTCCACAACGGAGGAAGCGTGCAACCATACAAACCGCTAATCCAGTCGAAGGTAATGTCCGCCTTCCGATCCGGTCCGGCTGCCTTTTGATGCAATCCCGGCAACACCACAACAGGAAATTCGAGACCTTTGGCTTTATGAATCGTTAAGACCCGGACCGCTGCCAGCGTGTCTTCGGCCAGGGGGGCCTCCGGCTCCGAGGGATGAGTCATCAGAGAATCCACCAGTCGATCCACCCACGCAGAAAAGGACAAATGAGGAACTGCCGCCTGTTCACTCATAAGATCCCGTAGTTTCCAGACATTGACGACCGCCTGTTCACCATGGCTCGAGGCTGCCGCTAATTCCACGATGGGAAGTTGATCGAACAGATGATCGAGCAATTCAGGAATAGGAAGTCGATTCGCGTGGGCATGAAGCAAAGCGAGCCGTTGAAAGAGGCTCTGAATCAAAGATCTGTGTGAGCTCTCCCATTCCTCCAGCATGTGAGACCGACGAATATCCACTCCCCCCAGTCTTGCGATCTCCATGATTTCTTGATCCGTCAGACCACCTAAAGAGGACCGGAGAATTCCCACAAGCGCAATGGCATCAGTAGGATCATCCAACACTCGAAGGACATTGACTAAATCAACCACTTCCTGGCGCCGGTAAAAATGCCGCTCGCCATCGGTCATATAGGGAATGGCATGCCGTTGAAAGGCTTCAAGATAGACCTGCGCATTGGTGAATTTTCTAAACAACACCGCGATATGGCCGGGACACAAGGGGCTTCTCACTCCCTTCTCAACAATGGAATGTGTTCCATGCCGCAATTGTTCCCCAATCCACCCCGCTAACCATTCAGCTTCCATCCGTGTGGCCCGCTCAGCATCCCATTCTTCTTCCTCATCGGAATTGGCCATGACCCACAGCTCCACCCCGGTCTTGCTGAACCCGGCTTCTCGAATCCGGCCTACCGCCAAGGGCACATTTGCGGGTTGCACATTCGCTTGAGAAATGAACAACCGGTCAAACACCGCATTGACGGCTTCCAGTATGGCACCGTCACTGCGAAAATTCGTAAGGAGTGTGCACACGATCCCGCCTTCCTGACCCACTTTGTTCACTACCTGATCAAATGCCTCGATATCAGCCCGACGGAAGGCATAAATCGATTGCTTTGGATCTCCGACAATAAACAGCTTTCCCGGCACAAGACGCATGTCCCTCCACAACCGGCTATGCTCACCAGGCCGTTCGCCCAAATAGAGTAAAATTTCATATTGAATCGGATCGGTATCCTGAAACTCATCGACCATAATGGCCTGATACATGCCCTTCAATTGTTCTCGAACCAAAGGATGATCGCGGAGGAGGTCACGCACACGGACCAGCATCCCATCAAATCGAATCCAGCCTTTGTCCGCAAAGATCTGACGGACTCGTCCCACAAACGGCCCGAGTAACCGGAGGACCTTTCTCAAAACCGTTTCATTGACTTGCAGCAGTCGGTTTGCCGCCTGAATGGCTCGTTTGGCATCTTGAAAGTCAGCATGGTTCCACTCCCCCGGCGCCTTACCGACGACTGAATCCAACAAGGCCCTATCAGATTCAGACAAGGGAGAAACACCTTGCCATCCCGGTTGTCCAACGTGATCAAACACTTGTCCAGTGAGGGCTATCAACCGTTCAATTTTTCGGGGTTTCGGTCGGTCATACTGCAGCAGCAGTGCCCGCACCTGCTGCTGCTTGGTCTGAAGCCACGCGGCGAAGGCCGGGGCCAACATTTCAGACCCGACTTGCTTTTCGAGTTCCGGGATGGAAATCAAATCCTGACAGAGCGAGAATGCAAAGGCTCGAATCTCTTTCAGGACCATGTGATTCAAGACCTCCTCCCACTGTGCATGGCCGGGACCCTGGGCGCCTAATTCCTGTTCCAACCAGACATTCCACTCTTCTTGAAACGTCTCAAGAAAATGATTCCCTTCATCCTCCTGAAAATTGGGATCGCTCCGGCTTTCCAGAGGATAGAGGCGAAGGATATGGGCGGCAAAACTATGCAGCGTAGCGATTTGCGCCTTTTCAAGATCACCCAAAGCAATCTGAGTTTTTTCCCGTATGTGTTCCGTGGACACCTGATAGCGTTGCCGGAATTCCTCCAGATGTTGGGTGCCTTCCTTTCCGCTCCGGACATCAGCCTCACAATCAGCGAGTATCCCATGCAACCGCTCACGGAGTCGGGATTTCATTTCATCGGCGGCTTTATTCGTAAAGGTAAGAGCCAACATGTCGGTCAATCGTAACGGATGCGGTTCTCTCAGGAGAGCATGGATCAGTCGATTGACCAGCAGGGTCGTTTTGCCCGTCCCTGCTCCCGCCAGCACGACCACATTGCGATCAAACGTGGTTTCCGCTATCAACCGTGCATCGGCATCCAATAAGAGATTGTGGTTATCCATGGTTCGCCCGTTGCTTGCGTACCTGCCGGAATTCCTTTGCCAAAGGAAATCCGTAGGCCCTCACCCAGGAAGGATGATGCTGAAAACGACAGGCCGCCGACCAATGACATCCACGACAATAGGGACCGGGCAGAACAAAAAACCGGCCGTTGCGTATGCCCTGAATCCACCGATCAATTGTACGCACCAATTGCTCGCCAGCGGGAGTTTCCCAGATCGAGCTCGCAAATGAAGTGAACCCGAGGGGTTCCGCATTCAAGGGATGGATATAACGAAATTCAACGGAATGAATGGAAGGATGTGATAATAGAGTCTTTCCGGTTTCGGAAGGAAGGCTCAATGAGGACATGAGCGAATATAAAGGCGGTTGTAAACGGCGCCCCTGTAAGGCGTCGCTCAAAAGATCCAGGTCATCGGTCCGACCGGCCAGTCCACCCGAAAACTTATAATCTACAATACGAATCCGTGAGTCATGCGAGTGTTGGTCTATGCGATCCAACCTTCCATGAATCTTGATCAAGGGCAACCGATCCGGCATTGGGCCTGAAACTTCTCCCTCTGCCTCTACCTCAAAGGCCACCGGCACCATTACCTGACTGGCATACTCCCGTTGATCATAATCAATCATCGCCGACAGCACGGCGGCGAATTGCGTTTTCATCCTCTCCCATAACACCACATACCCTTTCCCAAAGCGCGACGCATACTCGCTGCACACCTGCTCAATCGTGGAAGTGATTAAAGTCGTCAGGTGACCGCTCTCCAATTGAGAGCCGGCCCAGCCGTGATCGCTAAGATGTTGATACATCCGCCGAAGCATGGCATGTCCCAATTCTCCCCAGGCCCGGCTTGGCATTTCCCGTGAAAGCGCTTCTCGAACATTGTGCGTGCCGAGAGCATGCTCCATCCAATACCGGAAGGGACATTGGGCATAATGTTCTAACGCCGTCGGTGAAATTCCCCGGGACAAGAGATCCTGCCAGTGAGGTCCCTCCGCAGGGATGAGCCCATCAAAAGGTCCCGCGCTCGTGGAACTTCGCTCAAGAAACGATATGGCGTTTCGTCCATGCTGAAACAACTCCCACCAGAAAGATGATGCGGACGAGTCTGATTGAATGACCCGGCCCTGAACCAAATGACGCAAGCGGCTTTCTTGTGCGGTCTCTCCGCCGGCAGAATAATATGGAACCGTCACACGTTCAGCCAAACGCAACGGCACACTGATCTCTGACCAGGTATTTGCCTGTCCGGCCCCCACACTGTCCAATAACAGAGAAGAAGGCAACAGAGGACGACCCTTCTCATCAGCCCGTTGAAAGACCAAGTACACACGGTCACGAGCTGAATGCCGGAGCAAGGCAAATAATAGGGCCTCTTCATCAAACCCGGTGATTTTTTCATCAATTTTAAATCCCAGACCTTCCGCCAAGACCGTACGATCGCGATCGCGTAAAAACGCATCTTCCCGAACGACACGTGGAAATACCCGGTCGTTCAATCCCAGGAGAATAACCGTTCTGAAGGCGTGCCCTCTTGCGGCCATCGCATCCAACACCTGCACTCCCACGGAACTTTGTCCCGGTATGGGCATACTTGTGGTCTCTAAGGCTCTTCGAAACACATCCATCCATGCCCGCCACGTTACCCGAACGCCGACTCGATCCAGTTGCTGTAATTTTTTCATGACCTGCTCAAAGGCTTCTGTCAAATGTGTTGGACGAGTCTCGTTCGGCCTTTCCAGGGGAGAAGGCGGCAGTCCATCCGACACATTGAGATGTGTATGTGCGAGCGATTCGAAGGCTTGCGTCAGCTCGCCAATAGATCCGGATTCCGGGAGGACCTGACAATCAGCAATTACACGAAGCACCACATCAGCCAACTGCTGTAACGCATCAGAGGATTCTTCCAGAGGCATGCCATTCTTGCGTTGCCAATCCTCGATCACCGCTGGATCTTTCGCCACGGTTACCAAGCGTTCCCAATCTTCCCGGCCTCCCACAATTCGAAAATGACGAACCGCTTGTCTCCAGACATTTCCCAGTTCGTGGGCTGATGCGCTGTTGACAGACAGCCCACGAAAAAATGGGGACGTCACCACATCGAGCAGACTACGCCACGGATACTGTTCCTCTCTCAGTCCCGCAAGGTGCCACCAGACCTTGGCCACCGGTTCTTCCAACAAGGGTGTGGTAGTTGTCGTAAAAAATGGAATTCCATGTTCCTCAAACACTCGGCGCAAAAAAGGTGTATAGGGAACACAATTCCTGGCCACTACGCCAATTTCGCAAAATGCATGACCATTTACTTCCACCGCATGCAGAATGGCTTTGCAGGCGAACGAGAGTTCCGCTTGCCTGCCAACCACATTGACCACCTGGACGGCCGGCCGCGAATAGGTCTGATTTTGTAAGCTGAAAGACTCCTGTGTGCCCTGAAGGGATTGATGCACAACACCGGCTTTCAACAGATGCCTATCTAAAAATCGTTGAGCAAATCGATAGGCTGGCTCATCGGCAAGAGGAAAGAACACTTTGACGGAACTGGAACGAGCTACTTCTTCCAACAACGAAAGTTGTACCTGAGTGATATCGTAAAACCCGTAATAGAGGATCGTTGGAAATCTTGCAATGAAAGGGGAAGAGGCCACAAAGGGAATCACCGAATCCGCAAGGTCCTCCGGCAATCCAACTCCTAAATCCCGGCTCAAAGCCGTGAGCGCCGCCTGAAGGCCAAATAATCCCCGGAGGCGATCGGTCGCGATCTCATCAAACAGGCCTTCCTCAAGGGCACGGAGAGCAAGGTCCGGCTCTACCTGCGCTTCCTGTAAATCCCGAAGGCTCCGCCATAGTGCCTGACGAATGCCAGACGTGCCTTCTAGATGGGCAAATGGCCCGACAGTCTGTCCACCTTGTTCAAGAAGTCCGGCCAGAAGGAATTCGTAGAACAAATCGCCGACAAGGTCCAGAGAAGAAACCGGAGCCTCAAGCGGACTCAACGCCTGATGTTCCGTATGAAGATGGAGGGCGAATTGATGAAAGGTCAAAACATGTAGATCGAAGAGCGCACAAGAATACTCGGCGCACAGCAACCACTGAACTCGCCGTCGCAATGAATCCGAAGGAACAATTATGGCAATAGGTGCACGGCAATCAACAGCCTTAGTTTGCTGAACCGTTTCGACGAGAGCTGATTCAAGGTGTGGGTGGAATGGACCGCTGAGGAGGGTAAACATCCGGACCTTCGCGTTCGATCGGCCGGTCGGCTGGAGATCCGACCCAAAAACCAATCTACCCGGTTTCCGGTCCTATGAGTTCCCCATTACAATCAGGACAACTCCAATCCCCGTCAATCAGGGACATCGGGTCCCCACAAAATGAACATTCCGGAGGAGGACCGGAATTCATCTTAGGAAGAACAGGCAACTCAATATCTAATTCAGTTTCGTCATCATCTTGATCTTGCATCAGAAAAATTTCCTTCTCCCCGTCGGTCATCTTCACAGGTTGCTGGGGGGAATTCATCAAAGCATGGGAACCGGACGTTATGCGTCATCCTCATCTTTTTTAGGTTTGAGTTTAACCTTGGCTTGAAGCGCTTTCTCCGCACTTTCCCTGGGAGGGACACCGATAAAGGTCAACCGTCCGTTAATCAACGTGGCGGGCACGGCACGAATCGAATGCCGCTCCGCCAGTTCTTGCCCGGCGTCCGAAGTAATATCAATTTCGCGATAACTAAAACTGTATTTCACTCGCATCCCCTTCCAGAGCGTTTTCGCGGAAGGGCAGGCCGAGCAGGATTTGGAAACCAACAGAGTCACATTCGCCATATTTTTTATTCCTTCTTGCCACTCTTAACCATTAAGACATGTTAGCACTGACGAAAATAGCCGGGCAAGGTGAAACGAAGAACGCGCATTCCCCAATCTATCAGATGAACCTGAGAAGGCATAAAGATTATCAACAGGAAACCACAAGGTGACGATTGAAGGAGATCCTCACTCCCTCGCTCACACCACAAATCTCCCGCCGGACACGATTTTTCTCTACAGGATGAGTTTAGGCCTTGCGTGGTTCGAGATCGATGATCCCTTTGCGAATGGCCAGGATGGCTGCCTGCGTGCGATCATAGACGTGGAGTTTATGGAAAATATTACGGACGTGATTTTTGACCGTTTTTTCACTGAGATCCAGGACGTTGGCAATTTCCTTGTTGGTCTTGCCATCCGCGACTAATTGCAACACGGTGATTTCCCGGTCGGTGAGATCATGCTCCAAAATACCCCGCCTTTTGCCTTTGCCTTCTGACAGTAAAGAAAATTCTACGAGGATCTTACTGGCGACCGATGGATGAATAAGCGACTCTCCACGAGCAATGGTCCGAATGGCCGCCACGATTTGCGCCGAATCACTATCCTTCAATAAATACCCGGTGGCTCCGGCTCGCACCAGATCGAAAATATATTGCTGCTCTTCATACATCGTCAGGGCGACCACGCCGATATGAGGGAATTCACGTTTGATAATGCGCGTGGCTTCCACCCCGGTCATACCCGGCATACTGACGTCCATCAGAATAACGTCCGGCAGGAGAAGGCGGGTTTGTTCGACGGCCTCTCCGCCATCTTTCGCTTCTCCCACCACCTGAATATCGTCCTTGGTTTCCAGAATTGCACATAATCCTTCACGCACCACCCGATGATCGTCAACGATAAGGACTTTGGTTTGTTTTGGCATAAGCCACCTTTTCCTTTATCACAAGAGGAATGGAAATTTCGACCTTCGTTCCTGTGCCGGACTTCGACACCCACTGCACGTTTCCGCCTAGCATACGTGCACGTTCCATCATACTTCTCACACCAAAATGATCCCATTTTTCGGGATTCTGTCCTTCCGCCTGGACATCAAATCCTTGACCATTATCGGAGACTTTCGCTTCAAGGATATCCCCCTTGAGCTGGACCTTCACCATCACCTTGGTGGCCCTGGCATGCTTGGCCACATTGCTTAACGCTTCCTGAACCATGCGAAACACAAAGACCTTCGTTTTGGATTCGAGTCGGGATTCATCCCCGGTTCCCTCAAATTCGGTCCGTATCCGGTGTTCACGCTCATAGGCTTTTAGATAATTAGACAAAGCCGGGATAAACGCCAAATGATCATATTGACCGGGGCGAAGATTATACACGACCTGCCTGGCTTCCTGAATGGCATGCTTTAATTGCACGGTCGTTTGATTGAGCATCGCCAAACATTTAGTTGGATCCTCCGGCACCAGTTCACGGACCCGTTCCATTTTCAGATTCACTCCCACCAGCGTTTGTACCAGACCATCATGTATCTCACAGGCAATGCGCGTCCGTTCCTCATCCACGGCCCCCTCGGCTTCCTCCTTGACATACAAACGAAAGAGCGATTGATATCGGGTGAGCGTATTTTCGATTTCGGCGGAGGCCCGAATGCGAGCTTCAATTAATTGCCACATAAACTTGGCACTCGCGCCACCCACCACCAGATGGGGAGCATGAGCCTCGAGCAGGGCCTTCTCAACGTCGGGATTGCCGGTCACGTCAATAACCAGATCCACATCTTTCATTTTTAAGAGATCTTGATAACGCCGAACGACAGGAATCCCAAGCTTTTTAGCAAGACGGACTCCCATTGTTTGTGGACGGATTTCGCTGACACCCACGACCGTCACCAGGGGATCTTCCGCAAAAATTTCCATGAGCGCCGTGCCACCGTGCCCGCCTCCCACAATCGCGACCCGACTGGCGGTCACTTTTTGCGCAGGGAGCCGTTCACTCTCACTGTTGATACGTGGGGCACGAGTAGAGGGTTTGGGGGATGGCATGCAGACCCACTTTCATGGCCAGGATTGAAAAACTCAATGAAAGAGACTTCCCGTCAACCGTAGACGAATGAGAAGGACTCAGGAAACCCTGGTGTCTTGCGTTAATGCCCTAATGGTATCCATAAATTGATCGATGTCTTTGAATTCCCGATACACCGATGCAAACCGAACATACGCCACGGGATCCAATTCTTTTAAAGCCCGCATAACCTCCTCACCGACCGCTCGGCTCGGGACCTCCGTTTCTCCAAGGTCCTGAATTCGTTTTTCAATCCGATCAACCGCCGCTCCCAATGCTCCAATACTGACCGGCCGTTTTTCGCAGGCTTTTTTCAGGCCTGCCAATATTTTGGCCCGGTCAAATGGCTCCCGCCGATTGTCCTTTTTGACGACCATCGGCAGATTTTCTTCAATTCGTTCATAGGTCGTAAATCGCCGTTTGCAGCCCAAACACTCTCGGCGGCGACGAATGACCTCCCCTTCGCGGGCAGTCCGCGAATCAATGACCTTATCTTCTAACTGGTCACAAAAAGGGCATTTCACAAGAGAGCGGTCCTTAGGATGTCAGACGGAAGGGGAAGATTAGTATGGGTGAAAGATCGGAAATCGTGCACACAGATCTTTGACATCCCGCAGGATCCGTTTATGAAGGGGGGCTTCCTGAGAATGCTGAATCACCTCATCCATCCATGAGAGGATCTGTTCCATCTCCGGTTTTTGCATACCACGAGTCGAAACGGTTGGCGTACCAATACGAATGCCACTCGCCACGGCCGGGGGTTTATCATCAAACGGTACGGCATTTTTGTTGACGACGATGCCAGAGGCATTCAATGCGGCCTCAGCATCTTTCCCTGTCACTCCTTTTGGAGTCAGATTCAGGAGGAACAAATGATTCTCGGTCCCGCCGGACACGACACGATATCCGCGCTTCAGAAGGCCCTCCGCCAACGTCTTAGCATTAGCCAGCACTTGCTTCTGATAGGTTTTAAACCCTGGCGAGAGTGCTTCTTTAAACGCCACCGCTTTAGCTGCAATAACATGCATGAGCGGCCCACCTTGAATGCCGGGGAAAATCATTTTATCTACCGCTTTGGCATGTTCTTCCTTGCACATGATCATGCCGGAGCGTGGCCCCCGCAACGTCTTATGGGTCGTCGTGGTTACAAAATCAGCATAGGGAACGGGACTAGGATGCAGCCCGACGGCCACCAATCCCGCAATGTGGGCAATATCCACTAATAAATAGGCTCCGACCGATTTAGCAATCGCCTGGAATCGAGGAAAGTCTAAAATTTTGGAGTAGGCACTGGCACCCACGACAAGCATACGAGGGCGGACTTCCTGGGCCTGTCGCTCCACAGCATCATAATTGATTTCTTCCGTTTCTCGATCCACTCCGTAGCTAAACGACTGAAAAATTTTACCTGAAAAGTTGACCCGGCTGCCGTGGGTGAGATGACCACCGTGGGCGAGATCCATACCTAATATAGTATCGCCCGGTTTCAAAACAGAGAGGTAAGCCGCCATATTAGCTTGGGAACCGGAGTGGGGTTGGACATTCACATGCTCACACGCAAAGATTTCTTTAGCTCTGGCGATGGCTAAACTCTCAACTGTATCAACGTGTTGGCATCCGCCATAGTAGCGCTTCCCGGGATAGCCCTCCGCATATTTGTTGGTCATCAAACACCCTTGGGCACCCAGAACAGCGGGACTCGCGTAATTTTCTGACGCAATGAGGACCAAATTTTCCCGTTGTCGTTTTTCCTCGGCCCGAATAGCCGCATACACCTCATAATCGGTGTCGCGGATCGCTTTAAGGGTGCCTACCGAATGTCTCATCGTTTATTCAGTTGCCGTTTCATCGGTCGGCTCTTGAGGAGCAAGGTCTTCGGGAACAGCATCTTCCCCATCTTTTTTGACCAGGGTGACACTGATCTTCGGAACTACGTCTCGATGCAATTTGACCGCAACCGAAAATGTTCCCAACTCCTTGAGGGAATGGGGTAATTGAATCTTTTTTCGATCCACTTCAACACCTTGAGCGGCCAATTTTTCTGCAACATCTTTAGAGGTCACAGAGCCGAACATTTTGTTGTCTTTACCTGTTTGCACTTCAAACGTTAGTGAGATCTTTGATAGTTTTTTGCCGTCTTCGCCCAAGGCCTCTAGTTCTTTTTTGACCTTTTGGTCGGTCTGTCGTTTGATATGCTGTAACAGTTTGACCTGTCGTTCTTCCGCCACAACCGCTTTTTTTCTCGGGAGCAAATAGTTTCGTGCATACCCTTTTGCCACCGTCAACACATCTCCCAAATACCCTAAACCCTCTACATTTTCCTGCAAAATAACCTTCATACACACTTCTCCTTAGTCTAGCCAATAAGGGAAACATCTTAAGACCGGGGGTAGAAAAAGTCAATGTAATTGCGTGACTAAACAGTCTTGGCGCTCCACTTATTATTCTCCTAATGGCTGAGAGATCTCCTAACGATAAACTCACAATTTGATAGAGATTTTCTAAACTATTTTAGCAAGGGTATGCTATGCTCACACACTCTTGAATATATAGTACTACTTACGTATATCTTGATTAAGACCTGGCGACAATCCGAAACCGGATAAGAGCCAATTTTCGGTATGAATAATGATTGCGGTTCAGGTGTATTGGTGGCTCGGGTGGGTTGGATCATGAGTCGTCACAAATTCACTGGGAAAGTCATCTTACCTCACATTCTCCTCACGCTATTCTCTCTCAACTTTTTGGCTAATCCCATGTTAAGCCGGGCCCAGGAAGGGTCAAAAGAAGAAGGCTATGAATCCCAACCCTTCTCGGATTTAAATCTTCGTTTTAGCAATCGGCCTCTTTCTCCCCCCGACACTCTTATCGTTCAAACCATTCCGCTCACGGGACTCACTGTCGCCAGTCCCTTCGTGGCCCCCGCCCCCCAAGCCGTGATTTTTGAGGATGATCGCAGACACCGTGTCGCCGTCCTCTCGACGGACCCCTCTGGCAATCTGACGCTGTATCTGCTCGAACATCTTACTCTTGATCGGAAGCTTCCCGTCCTGGTTCAATGTGCACAGTATCGAGGCTGTGAGGCAGATCGAACTCCGCTTACCGGGGGGTTGGGATGTCTCGCCCTCTGTATCAAAGAACTCCTGGAAATGTCGGCACTGAACTAAGCTCTCATGAAACTTTACGATCTTCTCACGCTCGCCACCGGTCAACTCACTGACGAAAGAGAGGGAGCCATGAGCCGGGGCTTGGATGCCCCTTTAGACCTTCCCCAAGCACGTCACCTGCGAACGGTCGGATCGCTTCACTTATATAGCTGTGACGTTCCGCCGGGAAGCAACGTCCTGCCCGATATCCCGGTGACCTTGTTGCCCGGGAACGACATGGAACCAACGGAAGGCTATATTCTGGGATGGTATCAGGAAGCACTTATTATCCAAACCTTCGATCACGTCGGACAAACTCTCCACCATTGCACACTGATTCCCGATACCTCGGGATTTCTTGAAACCGGAGCAGCACGGCTGTCTGACATGGCCACCAAACCTGAATCATTTACTCTCGGTCCGGCTGAGCGATTGGTGCCATGGCTGAATCCCGAACCTCTAGCGGACCCAACGGGGGCGCGGGACAGCATTCCGACGACCCTGCTACTGACCATCTGGGGGGATAATCGCCAAACACGCTGGACAAAATTGACCACATTAATTGTCGATCAGGTTCGCAAAAACAAACGTATTCTCCTGGTCGCTCCAGATCATCAGACAGTGGATGAGTTAACCGGTGCGGTGGCTCGTGCCTTAAAAATGGCCGGTATGCCCTATCGCAGTTTGCTCTGCCGCTATGAACTACCCCTGGCCAAAGATGCCGCGGGTATGCCTCTCCAGGAATTTGGCTTTGAAGCACAGATGCATCATTTTTTCGCCAAAGCCAACGCCAACAAAGCATCGTTACGAAAAAAATATGACCGATTCCGTGAACTGACCCCGATTCTGGCCTATAAACGCGACAAGCAAAAAGATCTCAACGAAGTGAAGTTGCTCGAATGGCGGCTTCTCACACAACTCAGCGACTGGCAAGGGAAGGTCAAAAATATCGACAAGATTCTCCGCGACTATGACGCGCTTCCCATCTGGAAACGGATGGGTATGCAAATGGCCGGAAAAAACATGGAAACCCTGGCGGAATACCGGCTAATCTACCAAGACAAAATTCAGGGACTCATGAAAGAAGTGGAAGTGGCGCAAACGCGAATCAAAGAATTGATTCCTGAAGCCACCATTCCTAAAGATATGAGACCGGAATACGATGAGTTAAAGGAAGAAATCAAACGGTTGGGCGGCACCAAAAAAATTCGGGAAATGCTGGCCGCCGGGGAAGGCACCAACCGCCAGGCTTTCGCTCAAAACAAGCGCATTATGGCCTGCACCCCTGGTCGTATTCTCATCGACCCGCTTTTTCGAAAAGTCCCCTATGATTTGTTGATTGTCGATGATGCCCCGCGCATCCCTGCCCCCCTCCTGCTCGCGGCCACCGGTGCGATCCGGGAGCGCATCATTCTCAGTGGCGACACCACTGATCTGCTTCCGGGAGAACCAGGAACATCAACGGCTCCAGGCCGATGGCCACAAGCATTTCTGGAAACCCTTCTCGATTCCTCTACTCAACCCACCAGTGTCTGATAACGCACCGAATAATTTCCACTCCTCCTGAGGAAAGAAGGATAGATGAAGCGAATATTTTTCGTATGTGATCCACGAAGACTTCAACTTGACCGCATTTCAGTAAAAGATGATAATCCCACCCATGTGCCGAAGTGGCGGAACTGGCAGACGCACTAGATTCAGGGTCTAGCGCCCTCCGGGGTGTGCAGGTTCAAATCCTGTCTTCGGCACCATCCTCGTTTTCTCAAATCCATCAGCCACTTACGCCTCCTCCTGGGTTACATTGCAATCCCAGACCGTTCCGTCCGTCGCGCTTGCTTTCGCCAAAATTGTCATGTTTTTGTCAAGTGACCTGACCGCTCAACACTCCCACACTTTTTGAACCGGGCCTTGTTAAGAAAACCTCCATATTCGCGCAAACAATTAGCGGACTTGCCAGATGATGTGCGGAGGAAGGATATTGCCAACCGGGGAAAAGACCTACAACAAGTTGCGGCGGGAACAGTATCGGGGCAAGGTAGGGCTTAGAAACGTGCGCCTTGATCACGACTGGCACCCAATTGATGAACCCATCCATAACCGAATGCCCGTTATTCTCCCGAAAGAGTCTTATGCCAGTTGGTTAAACCCTAGCCTGAATAACACGGTCTACCTCAGTGGACTCTTGGGGCCATATCCAGCCGAGGAGATGGAAGCGTATCCGATTAGTACGCTGGTCAATAATCCTCGAAATGACTCCCCCCTATGCATTCACCCGTTTGAATCGTAATCGCATTCCCTTTATTCCGCAAAATCTGTATGGTGGCTTATCTCGCAATTCTTCGGAGGATTAATTTGGCTTGGTCACGTAAAGCGGAACACTGCATACGGTGTGGCACCAATGTGATGCCGCACCGAGCCAAGGGTCTCTGTAACTTTTGCTATGACAGGGAAAACGAACAGAAACAAAAGGCTCATCTAATAAATTTAAATCCAAAAAGGGGTGCTCGTGAAATCCCTTCAAAAGAACAACTGCAGGAAGATTATTCCTCCGGCTTGTCATTGGCAGATCTGGCCAGAAAATATAATTTCACTCGACAATGGGTATATCAAATTCTTAGGAAACACCGCATTCCTCCACCCCAGAGTCGTTGCAAAGCTTTGATGCGTAGTACCAACAACAGCGTCAACAACAACGGGAACAGAACGAGCGCTACCAGCAGGAGGCCCTACAGCATGAATTGAACCAAATAGGCCGGCTGGGGACGTATGATCGACTGCATTGGGGACCTCTGCAACCGCATTAAGGTGTGGCGGACAGGACTCTTTCGCTACCCTGCTTCTTCCCTCTGACTGTAAAAAACTGATTAGGGCTACCGAGGTCTTGCGACCGTTTGGTGGACAGAGCCCGACACCACCACTCCCCCTCCCGAAGATTAGTGCCGGATCTGCTTGAAGCACGGCTAACGGCATCTCCCGTTATTGAAGCATTTTTTATCTGCAGAGAGGGTTAGGAACACATCATTTATTTAGTGCTAAATTTTGAAAAGGATTGACTTTTAGGCTGGGGAGAGTACTATTCCACCCTTTCCTAGCCTGAAATAGTTGAATGTTTTTTTGAATTTTGGAGAAGCTACTCATGACGATACGTAGAAAAGCAGTTAGCAAAAAAATGGAATGGGAATGGATACCACGAACATATTTTTTCATTCTTACCACCATTTTTCTCTTGGCATGTACGCAGAATTCCCCCTATATCTATGAGGCGGGCGAGAAGCCGATTCCTCCAGGCATCGAAAATCAGATCCACCCAAAAACCACCACTCAAGATGAAGTGTTGGCCCTGCTTGGAGAGCCAGTCGCCCGCATGAGGGAAGGCTCTGTGCACGTTTTTACGTATTCGTATTTGGCTCTCCCGAATACTGAAAATGCCAAGAGTGAATCTCTTACAATCACCTTTGATGACAAAAACCTTGTGGTCCTTAGTGTCACCAGAGGCCCGCTCTAATCAAGTCGAAGAAGAAATTTTTCTTATTTCGGTACGCCCTCCGCATAAGGTTAGCTGAACTTCCCCATGCACTTACCTTGCGAATGGTCATGGATCCCAGTAGGGGATCCCTAATCACCCTCTATAGAGTCTGGTGATGATGCTGTCTCGCACTATTGTGGAGGACATGTATGCTGAGAATATTGTAGAAGCTCTTGAGCCAATTGAAAAATTTTCAGGATGACCCTTTTGGTTTTTTCCTCAAAACACCGTTGATCAACTTGTCTCACTGTTAGTGGATATCAATACGGGCACAGGGACGGGATTGAAAGCTTTGATAGAATAGAAAAACCTGAATTGTGCGAAGTCAATCTACAATTCATGCTAGGAATACTTTATGGTACTCTCTCTATGTCAATCACGATCATTTTTGACACTTGTCATGCCATTTTCAATGGGAGGTTCGAAATGAAAGCAGCATTATTGTGGACATCCTTCTGGCTGGTTTTTTTCTCTGGATTTGACATTAGTCAAGCAGTTGAGCCCATGGAAATGAAGTGTCAAAAATTAGCACATGAATTTTCAGAAAATCCAGACTCTCTCAACGAAATGCTCCTAAAGGAACTGCAATTCTGTGTGACCCAACTCATCGAGCAGCGCTCCAAAACCAATCCCCCCGAACTCCTCAAGGGGACAATCATTGAACCACCATCATCCTCCATTGAGGCACCAGGCACGACACCCCCGGCTGCATCCCAAAATCCAGGTGCCCAAAAATAAAAAACAAGCAATTGAAACAGAGGAGGCGTGACATTCATTCCTCATCTTGTTGTGAATTACGTGAAATTATTTTACAGAGATGCTCATGCTTTTCTGGTCCTTGTCGGCATTCGTCCGCAAATCAAAAAAGGGCGTCACTTTGTATAGGATCTTTGAGGAATTGTACCCATCTTCCCTCCCACCTATTCTGACCGGTAATGAATACCAATCCGGGAGGTTGCCATGTGGCTCGACGAAATGGACACGATTCAAACCTGGGTAAATGGCGCGGAGGTTATTCTCAAAAAAGCTGGAAGAGAGTATTCGCACCGCCTCGCCAATGAAGCCGGCGATTGGACTCAAGGGCTTCCCAATGGCATGGTGTGGGCCGACGCCCAAGCCCTTTTTGAAGACTCTCTGTAACATCTTCATCTTTACGCTTTGCCAAGTTCCTTCCACCTCTTTCTACTAGCAGAATCAGACCGTTCACCAGAATTCTCCCAGGACCCGGTTCATTGCTAACTTGTCCGGGTCACAGGTTCAGATTGACGAAAACCGATTTTGATCCAAAAGGGAATCAAAATGACACCTGTCAGAAGCAGACCCCCAATCCAGACCTCTCGCCATGGCATCCATCCAGGGACAGGACTTCCCACAAGCCAGGTCCCAATACCGGTGAGCAAACAGAATATGGACAAAGCTGTGAGGCCCATCGCTAATAATGCTCGCCAAAATCGCCGTACACTATCTTTTTGTTCCGGATGGACTCGCTCTTCGATTGGTCCCCAAAATCCAGGGGGAAGCGCGCGCCTGTAAAAATTTTCCAACCGATCAAAATCTTCCGGCCCGGTGAACCAGGACACTGCAATCCCAATCAGGCCCGCTCCTATGCCCATAATCAACAACCGTATTTCCTCTTGCTGGCCCGGAAGGGCCCACAATAACAGGGGAGCCACCAGCACAGACGCGGCAATACAGGCTAATTCGCCCCATGCCGTGACACGCCACCAGATCCACCGAAGTACCAACACCACGCCCATTCCCGCCCCAAGCAACAAACTGATTTGCCAGGCAGTTTGAATAGATGACAACCATGGAAGAATGCAGAGTGCAATCAACAGAATCAGGAGATTACTCGCACGTGCGACCCAGACCAGTGCACGTTGGGAAGGGGCGCGTTTGAGCCAACCCTCACAAATAAACCGGCGATAAATATCATTAGTCCAATAGGAGGCACCCCAATTCAAATGTGTATCGACCGTGGAGGCCAAGGCCGCCAACATTCCGACGACCATCAACCCTTTAATTCCGGGCGGCAACAGTTCATGAATGCCTTGCACAAAGGTAAATTCGCGAGCCGCAATGAACTGGGAACCTATGATTTCCGGTGGTGGAGGAAACACCACAAGCAATCCCAAGGCCAAGGGCAACCAGATCAAACTCCGAAGCACCACTTGGGCCACGGTAAACACCACAGCAGCGATTCGCGCATCGTGATCGCTTCGGCAAGCCATGGATCGTTGAGCCAAATATCCTGTCCCATCCGCGTTCATTTGTAAAAGCCATTGAAATCCATAGACCAACAACACCATCATAGTCGCATCCCTGGCTCCGAAGGGAGTGAAAGCCAGAATTTCATTCCCGGTCAGTGGATACCCAACCGAAAACTGAGTCTGAATGTGTTGAGTCAAAGACGCCAAGCCACCCACGTGGTCCACCACCACCCAGGCAAATGCACCACTGGCGACGATGCCGATTCCAAATTGCACCAGATCGGTGGCGACGACACTTCGTAGCCCACCGGTGGTGGAATACAACACCGTCACAGATACAATGGCCCCGATCGACAAAAGATTATTGGCAGAACGCACCCACACATTGTCGGCTTCCAACCCTCCTACGGTAAAGGGGACACCCACCCATTTCACGATGTGGACGAACACATCAAATAGGCCTGTGGGAAGCCACTGATCCCAGAGAAGGAATGGTTCCGCGAGACGAGTGGCCGCCAACAGCACCATGGCTAGCACCGTGCAATTGACGATGGTGCCGAAATAAATTGCTTTGATGCCCCGGAGCACCGACGCCGCCCCCTGGCCATATCGCACTTCCGTCAGCTCCGCATCGGTGAGCACCCCTACCCGTCGCCAGCTCGGAGCCAGGAGAAATCCCATCAGGAGAAAGGCCAAGGCAAAAATCCACAAGCGCCACAACGCGAAAATGCCAGCCGTGGCCACCAGCCCGGTGACGAGTAATGGCGTGTCGGCGGCAAATTGCGTAGCCGCCATGCTTATGCCCGCTTTCCAGCCGGAAAGACTGCGTCCGGCAAGAAAATATTCTTCCAAATTTTGTGAAGCGACCGATCGATCCCGAAACCCAGCTTGGAGAGCATAGACAATGAAAGCCGCAAGAATAGCCCAATCCCACGCCGTCATTACATTTGCCTCATCATGATGTCATGTTCTGTAAGAAATTCGGCTAATTAAGAAAAAACATTTCCGAATTGCCAACCAACAAACGGCAACATCAACCCGCATACGACCAATACCAACCCAAGTCCCATCACCACTGCCCCCACCCACCCGGCTTGATCGCCTAACATCATGGGAGACGCAGATCGAAAGCCCATCCCTGCTGGAGGCCACTGCTGTGTGAGACGAATTCGTGACCCCATGTACATGACATAGGCGCCCATTCCCACTGCAGGCATTCCTGCCAGCATTGTCACGACCAACAGCAACAAACCGATTTGATTCCCCGTGGCTTCTGTCGGTGGAATGTCAGCCTGGGTGACCTGTGAGAGATACTCCATTGTGAAATAAATCAGGGCTCCGGCAAAAATGAGTAGCGTCACAAGCATCGCCAGCAGGAGCGGTCGATCGGAAGACTTCATCATGCCTGAGAGTTCTGCGAAGAATCCGTTAACTTCCACAACGTTTGCTTGCGGCTTTCCGGTAAGCCCTGGGAAGTGATCGTTTCATAAAACACGCGACAACGATTCACATATCCATCCAAATGGACATCGCTAAACCAATCTATCTGCCACAGTTCTGAAGAAAGCAGATGTTGCTGTGCGACGGGTAAGACATAGGCATGGGCCGTTATTTTAGAGCCATCTGACCGGTAGACCTCAAGCAATTCCCTCTGATATATCGGGTCTTCAAATCGGTCCAAGAGCTCCCAAGTTTGGTGACTCATTGCGGTATATACACGACCCTGGGTCAGCGCCCCTTCCCGGGCAACCATTCCCGGATAAATGCGGTCCGTAAACCGAAACTGCGCGAACCCCGGTGCTTCCGCCTTCACCCATGGCAACGCCAGGCCGGTCACCGCTTCCATCACTTCGGGAAATTGCAACGTCCCATAGGTAAACAAGGCATCACTCATTTCGTAATTCCATAGGCTGATGGAGAATGATCGGACTCAATAACAGAACTATTCTTCCATAGGAGCCATCCGACTCAAAGAGGATTTTCACCCAACCACACTCATCATCGTGGTCGGATCGCTTCGTGTCGTCGCCCAAGCCAAATACCGATGACGAGCCACATGCCCGCGAGAGGCAATGCCGCAAATGCCATGTGAGACAAGGTCATTCCCCAGGTATGAAAGACGGAGACAATCCCTGTCCCGGTCATATCGGCTCCTCGATGAACCACCGTGTCAATCACATTTTTCGCTTGATATTTTTCTTCACGGGGGACAACGGTAAAGAGGGTTTCTCGCGTCGGCTTGGTAATGGAAAATTCACCCGCCCGCCGCAGGACACCAAACCCAATCAGGACAGGCAAGACCGTCACTAACCCAAATACCCCAAATCCAACCAATGATACCATGGGCATCACGGCCAACATGGTCACGACACCAAACCGTGTCAACAGCCATCCTGTTGCGAAAAACTGGACGGTAAACGCGAATACATTTATCCCAAGATCCACCGAGGCAAACAATTGCATGCGACCTTCGGAACTCGGCACGACTTGCGGAATCAATATGGTTTGCTGCGAATACAAAAATGTGGACAGAATCGAATAACAGATAAGATAGAGAGCGATGCCTCTTAAATAGGGCGAGCGAAAAATACGCACCACCCCTATCCACAAACTGGGAGGATTGGGTTCAGGATTCTTGCCAGAAGAAAGATGTTGATTTCCCAGATCAATGCCATGATGAGTGTGATACCATTTCAGCAACGCCAAAATGCATCCCACCGCGATCAATAAGAATATCGCTGACACCAGTAATAACCCCGGAACCCCCACACCTTTTACCGCCATTGCGGTAATAAACGGACCTGTCATGGCGCCAAGACTGCCTCCTGCTGAAATACAACCAAAGAGTCGACGGGCTGCGTCGGTCTTGAATACATCGGCCATAAAGCTCCAGAATACCGACACGACAAATAAATTAAAGACACTTAACCACACAAAAAAAATTGGCCCAAAGACTTGCAACCCGGCTCCACTTTGCAAAGCCGCAAAAAAGGCCAAAAGATTCAGGATGAAAAACCCGTAGACGGCTGGCAACAATCGACGAATCGTGAAATTCCCTGCGACCCAGCCGAATACCGGGATCACGGCCAACATCGTGATGAACACAGCTGAAAAGAGCCAGGGGAGAGAATGGGCACCGGAGAGAACTCCCATTTCATCGCGAACGGGACGCAGGATGTAGTAGGCCGCCAGCACACAAAAAAAATAGACAAACGACCATACCAGCGCAGGAAGCTCATCCCGTTCAACGGGTACACCCCGGCTGATCAACCGATGAAAAAACTGTGTGGAAGATTCCGCCATTGTTTATTGAAAGGACTGAGGCACTATACCTGAGAAACATCCTTTGATACATCAAAACGAACATCCTTCCTCACCCTCCTCGGGCAAAGACGGTTAGTCAACTCCATCAGGTCTTCTCCATATAGATCTTCAGTTCACCGTCTCAGTTCACTGCAGGAAAATTCTTCCTTTTTACAGACCCGTCACTATTGAGTTCTCTCTCCTTTCTGAAGATAATGGAACATCCCGCCATCTTGCACCTTCACGCAAAAGGGAGAAATTCATGGTTATCCCATTTGCCATAAGGCGAGGAATGTTTTAGTGAGCAAGCGAACCGTTACGCTAATTCTCATTGTGTACCTGACCATCGTCTGGGCCGCAGTCATTTTTCGCATTGACCATTTCCCATTAACCTGGGTTCCCATGTATAGCGTATACCAACCCAGCGAAACTATTTCGACTAGTATCAGAGACAAAGCGGCCATTCAGAAAGGGTTTCGTGTCACCCACCGCGATGGCTCAATCAGTTATGTGTCCTATAAGGATCTGAATATACCCAAGCCTAATTTTCGAAGGGTCTACAGCGCCATCATATTTGGACACGATCCACCAAAACATAAACAAGGGAATACATCCCTAGGGTCACTCAACCGGTGGATTCGTGGATTGGACGACAATGAGCGCAACTTCTCTGTTGACTGGGAGTGGCGAATGTTTTGGACCTTCAACAAAACGTTTCAGTTTGAACCTGCCGACCCCAAATTTATTACCCGCATTGAGTCCTCTCATCAAATACGGGTGTACAAAAAATCAGATTTATTAAAAGGCGATACCCACAAGGTGGTGATTCAAACAAACCAGGCCGTGATCGACTGGAAAGATCAATGGGTCGAGAGGTGGAACCATGGCCTTTTATAAGTCGGCAAGTCGAATCTGGAATCAATTTTTCTTCACCGGATTTTCGGGAGAAAGTCTTGGCCTGTTACGCATGTACATCGGGATTGGCCTGCTATTCTTCCATACGTATCAATTTGCCACAGTCCTGACTCTTAACCCGTTAGGGGCCATGTATTACTTTATTGAGCCCATTTGGTACTTCAAGTTATTAGGGATTCAATATCATATACCAGTCCTTTCGTTTGTCATCTATGCCATTCTGATGAGTGCAACAGTATCGATGATTTTGGGGAAAAATACCCGGGCATCGATTCTGGTCATTATTCTTTGTATTTTTTATCTGAAAGGCGTACGAGATAGCTTTTCGGGAGACGTTCACCATCGGTACATCATTCCCATGCAGATCCTTTTCCTCTTTTTACTTTCCAAGTGTGGGGAAGTCCATTCTCGTGATGCAAGGCAACTGCATGTTGCCGAAGGAGTTCAGGAATGGGAGGCGAGCTGGCCCATAAAAACCATGCAACTGTATGTGGTGTTGTTTTATTTCTGGAGCGTGATTGCCAAAGTACGAGTTTCAGGGTGGATCTGGTTCGCTGGCGAAGGCAGAATCCAGGAAGTCCTCATCCGACGATCAGTTCGTTGGGGGGTGACCGATCAAGGGGAAGTTGTCAAAAATGGGCTCAGTTTTGAGCTGGCCCAACACCCCGAACTCATCCAGATCTTTGGCATTCTCGTCCTGGCTTTCGAGCTGAGCTTTCCTCTGCTCCTCTTAATCAAATCCGTCAAGTTGCGGTTGGCGTTTATTATGGGAGTCACCGCATTTCACATTTCCACCTTTGTCTTGATGGAAGTCAATTTTCTCCTAATTCCGTTTGTCTATCTTATTTTCTTTGACCTCGTTCCCATTCATCAATGGCTCAAAACCCGCGCAGGGCCATTCTTCAGACGACGACCATCCATAGCCAGTTAGGCTCGATCCCTGAAAACATGTAGACCTTTCAGGGATTATAATAATAAGGTGAATCATTCATTGAAGATTGCTCAACACGCATCAAAGTAGGATCGAATAAGAGAGAACGCCACGTGAAGCAGGGATCTTCATTACAGTCCCATGAATGGGGCCAATATGAGCGGGTGATTGTCTTCGACGGGGTTTGTAATTTTTGCAATGCCTTTGTGAATTTTGTTCTCGAGCGTGACCCCCAGGGATCATTTAAATTCGGAACGCTTCAATCCCAACCCGCCCAGGACATTCTTAAGCAGCTACATCTCTCGACCCGGGATTATGAAACCTTTTTATTGCTGGAAAACGGGAAGGTCTACACGAAAACCACTGCCGCACTCAAAATTCTTCGCTGCCTTCAGGGGTTTTGGCCTTGTCTGTATGCCTTCATCATCATTCCTAGACCTCTTCGAGATATGGTGTACAGCTTTATCGCACGCCATCGATATCAATGGATGGGCAAATCAGACACGTGCCGCGTGCCGACACCGAAGGAACGAGCCAGATTTATTTAAGAGTTTCCGGCTGTTTTCCGGCCATATTCTGTTCACCTGACTGCACTTCTCCACCCTCTCCACTTATTAAACGGCCAGATTGACAGAAAAGCTCCTCAAGGTCGAAAGTCTCCTGAATACACGGAGCGCCATATTCGGCGGAACCCGTGATGACCCGTAAATTTGGTCGTGGTTGCACAAAACCGGCGTGATGCGTGTGGCCGCACAATACGGTGATGAGGCGATCAGGCCATCTGCCGGCGACATTCAGCAACACTTCCCCAACCGCCTGGCAGGCAAAATACGGAAGCCAGTCGTCGTTCCCCATTTTCCCTTGATACCAGCAGGCTTCCTTGAACGGCGGAACATGCGTGAGACAAATCACATGGCGATACGTTGCCAACGCCTTGTCTAATCTTTCTCCCAAATACTGCGCAGACTCATCTCCCAATGCATGAAGGGTGTCTAATATGGCATCTCGATCTAAATTCTGAAAATCTTCAATCAATTCCTGATCGCTGAGTCTGACCGGCGACAAATGATAGTTGCCATATCGTCCGTCTCCCCAGCCATCATGCCCGATTAACACGATCGTGGGAGTCAGTTCGACCAATTCTGCCGTTGAAAGATAAGTGAGTCCTGGTTGAATCTGACAATACTGCTTCAGATCGTATCGGACTTGTGAAATTAACCCATAGTAAAAATCGTGATTGCCAAGGACGAAATACAGCGGTACGCCAATGGACCGAAGCATTTCATCGAGAAGAGCTACCAGCGATGGAGCCTCAGCAATATCCCCGGTCACAAACACCGCATCCGGCTGGTTGTGGCGGATGGCCGAAAAAAATGAGGCTCGCCCCTCTGCACCCAGAAAATTCAAGTGAATGTCCGTCGCCCACACTACCCGCATTTGACAGATTCCTCTTCAATAACTTGGACGGCTCAAAGACAGTCACTCAAGCGTATAAAGAAGCATACCAGGAAGTAAAGCGAAGGGGAGACAAAGTGAAAACATCTCACGCATATACACCAGTGGCTCAATAAAAAGTGTCATGGTATAACTCTGTATTCATGTTCATCGATCTCAGATTTTTCAGTTTTTTCTCTTCCGGAAGGAGTACCGTATGCCTGACTCGCCCATATCGTCATCAACAGGAGATAAACTGGCCACTCTGGGTGGCGGCTGCTTCTGGTGTTTGGAAGCGGTGTTTGATCAGGTGAAAGGCGTGGATTCAGTGGAATCGGGCTACATGGGTGGGGGCCGACCCAATCCGACCTATGAAGCCGTCTGCACTGGCACCACGGGACATGCTGAGGTCATACAGATCAAATTTGATCCCGAGGTCATCCCTTATAGGGAGCTGCTGGAAATCTTTTTTGGCATTCATGATCCCACCACTCTGAACCGACAGGGGAATGATGCGGGCACCCAATATCGTTCCGCCATTTTCTACCATTCACCAGAGCAGAAAACGACCGCACATGAAGTGATTCACAAACTGACGGAGGAAAAGCTTTTCGACGATCCCATTGTGACTGAAGTAGTACCCGCTTCTCCGTTTTATATTGCCGAAGATTACCATCAGGAATATTATGCACAGAACCCGTCACAACCCTACTGTGCCTATCTGATTAATCCAAAAGTGGCGAAGTTCCGGCAACGATTTACGGACAAACTCAAACACCCATAAACGCGAAAAAGTGCACTTAAGGTAGGATCGTCTTCGTCAGCCGCCTGAGAAAAAATGCGAAAACGTGTCGCGCAGGCCATCCCACAAATTGTCCTGTAAAGTCACTTGATGAGGGTGAACCACAAGCGGCATCCTCGGTGGGCAAAAGGGTGATGTGGGCTTTTCGAGGGCGATAGGTTCGGCAATTATCAAGCCGCCTGGCGCAATCCCGATCTTCTGCACCACCAACTGCACGCGTCGCTCAAGAACACACGTCGAGGATGTTTTTTGCTCTCCATCCCTATTGGAGTCGATCATGGATACACGATGACGATCAGTGGCAAAGACGACATCACCAACCTTGATGGGTCCCACAGGTCCCAGTGAATACAACATCACCGGCACCATGAGGACGGCCAGAATCGTGCATCCGATCGAAATAAGCGGAGTATGGGAAGATGTTGAAGGATCTTCTTCCGATGAGCCATTCCAAGTCATCGACAATCCAGAATTTCAATGTGGTGGAATAGATGATCCGACGCGTTCTAGATGTCTTTTCATGAGCAACGATTATGGAGTCGGCACGAGCGCAAATAATACGTTATCACTACTTCTATTATTATCCGATCTACCGAACACATTCATGGCGAGGAGGAGTGAGAAGATTCAGGATGCTGCATGACATTTGAGCAATTACGGGCCCGTTGGCCCTGGCGGCCCATTCGAAATTGTCCGGGCCGATATGTCTTGCCCCGGCGAGAGGAACTGCTGTCCTTTGAGTCGCTGCTCGGCATGCCCTGTGCCCCTCAAGCCTTTTCAAGCCCTGGGGCAAAGGATCGGGTGTTTGTATGGTCTTTGCAAGACGGCGGGGTCATTTCCTACGAACAGCCGGATGGGCACTTCATCCATACCCTGAATACTCCTGACGGGTTTAGCCGGAAGCTTGCGCAATTGGGGATTCTCTCCGACCCACCACAATAATGCTTATTTCATAGCACTCAACTCGAACGGTCGCTTAAAACGGATGTTTACGAAGACGAAGTTTATACAAGAGAGGAGAAAAAAGCAGTTCAAACGCCGCAAACATGCCCACCAGAATAAAGACGTCTGCAGCCGATAAGGATAGCGGCTTCCATACTCCCAATAGAGGCAGAAGGCTTTCCGGAATTTGGTCGAGCCCTAATGCCATAGCCCCTGATTCATACCCCAATCGTCGCTTGATAAAACTGGAGAGGCAATCCCCGGCCATGGCCAACCCTCCAACGATCAGGCCGATTCCCACCGGCATCCCCACAACGTCTGCCGCCAGGAGTGTGCCGACCAGGGAAAAGACCACGCCACGATAGGTTTTTGATTTTCCAAGGACAGGGCGTCCATCCACAAAAATCGCTCCACCATCCAGGGGAGCAATCCACCGGTCTTTCATCACCAATCTCCCGATGATGGGAGCGCCATTAGCCGCGATGATCAACAGAAGGATCTGGAGATAGAGCATAATTTCTGGATATTACGGTATCGTCCACCTGGCAGGAAAAGAAGGGAACTCAATCAAATCCTTCGGCTTACCACCAGACCTTTCGAATGGAAGCATAGGCCCATCTATCGGGCCCCTCCTTGAAACCCCTGAAAATCAAACAATCGCCGATCGAGGAGATGACTGGGAATAACCTTGGACAGAGCGGCAAACACACTGTCGTTTGAGCCGGGATAACGAGAATCCCACTCTTGGAGCATCGCTTTCACTTCCTTGCGCTTTAAATTTTCCTGAGAACCGCAGAGGTCGCAAGGAATGATAGGAAACTTTCTCAATTCCGCATACCTGGCTAATTCGGCCTCTTGGACATAGGCCATGGGCCGGATCACCACATGGCGTCCATCATCAGATCTCAACTTGGGCGGCATACCTTTCAATGTCCCGTTGAACAATAAATTCAGCAATAAGGTTTCCATGATATCATTGCGATGATGACCGAGAGCAATCTTGGTCGCTCCCAGCCTTTCAGCTAACCCGTACAGAATGCCACGGCGCAATCGGGAACACAGCGAGCAGGTCGTCTCGCCTTCGGGAATAAGCCGTTTCACCACCGAATAGGTATCGCGTTCCTCAATATGAAACCTCACGCCGAGATTCGCGAGATAGTCCGGAAGAACATGCTCGGGGAATCCCGGTTGTTTTTGATCCAAATTGATGGCAATAATCTCATAGGACACCGGAGCACGAGCCTGCAGGGACAATAAAATATCCAGCATCCCATAACTATCTTTTCCCCCAGACAGACAGACCATGACCCTATCACCCTCTTCAATCATGTTGAAATCCGCCACGGCCTGCCCCACCATCCGGCAAAGCCTGGTGTGAAGCTTTTCGGTGGATCCCCTGAGATAGGACAATGGTTGTATTTCTTGAATGTCATGCAGCATGGTCTCCGCTCGGCTCCTTACAACTGAAAATATTCGGTATCGGCTTGCTCCGGTTAAATCGAAACATCCCTTAATCGTCAATCGGCCGTATTCTACTCTCGAAAACCCCAAAAGAGATAGGCAGGCCAATCAACTCGCTGCCGTTTTAGCATGAAGTGGGAACAGGAGAATTCCGGTGTGGATCAATCGCTTCAGGGACCATTGGAAACTCGTAATTCTTATACAGCCGAGAAGCTGGCGAATACTTGAAAGTTTACTGAGGGAAGGTGTGTTCAACGGCCACTTGCATCGGGATACGGGCAGGAGGACCGGACGGGACAGGTGGCACAATGAGGCTTTCTGGCTAAACATTGAACTCGACCATGCGTCTGCATGACATGGCAGAACCGGACCTTACTGTCATCAGGCACCAATCCATTGAGGTCAAATTCGATCTTGTCAGGATCGGTCTCCGAGGTGAATCCCATGCGCTGAGCCAACCGTCCCACATGCCGGTCCACGCCAATTGCCGGTTGCCCAAACGCATTCCCCCGCAAAACATTCGCAGTTTTTCTTCCTACACCTGGAAGGGAAAGTAATTCCTCCAGCGTCTTCGGCACCTGTCCCCCAAATCGTGTAACAAGTTCCCGGCAACAGGCCTTGAGGGTTTTAGTCTTATTCCGGTAGAAACTCACTGAATGAAGGTCGTGCTCCAACACCTGGCGATCGGCTTCAGCCCAAGCTTGCACTGTTGGGTATTTCCGAAATACCGTCGTGGTGACTTCGTTCACTCGCTCATCGGTGCATTGAGCCGCCAGAATCAGGGCTATCAATAACTCCAGAGGCGAGGAAAAATTTAAAGCTAACGTGGTGTTGGGATAGGCTTCATTGAGACCCTGAAGGATCGCCTTCATCCGCCGCTTTCGCTGAGACAACGACTCCTTGATGGAGGGGGCTGTCCTAGACGTCTTCAAATTTTTCTAATAGCCTTTCCCGCCTTGGAGGTACTTCCTTTCTCGGAAATCAAATCGACGGCAAGCGGCAAGACTTGAGCTATCAGGCTGGACTCACGTTGATAAAACCCCTGGGTATGAAAGGAATCTTTCAGGCCTAAACAGTCGTAATCCAAATGATGGCAGAGCTCATGAAGCAACGTACGCAAAAATGTTCGAAAGGCCACCACCTGATGCCGCTTGGCCGTGCGCATCCACAATTGCATCCTTGGTATCCGTCGTCCTTCGGCCGGATAGTATAGGCCATAGAGTTCCATCCGTGGATTGGAGGGTCGTATATCCAATAATTCTAATCGAATAGGGCGAATATGAAGTTGACTCGTCAATCTATTCAGGAGACGTTGAGTCCATTTTTGCGTGCGTAAATGACTTCCGGCCTCCAGGGCCTCAAAAATTTTTCGAATTACGGGTCGGACAACAACGACATTGGGCAAAAGAAAGTCCGATACCTTGTCACTTGCCCGGTAAATCCGTTTTGCTTTGGCGTTGAGTTGATGGTAATAGCCGAATGGCATGCCTGCGTCCTCACTCTCATTTGGTTAAGGTCCTCGTCCCACAAAAGAGTAGCACCCCCAAACTCTGGCAGAAAAGACAGAGAATTGCCTAAGGAAAATATTTAAAATAATATTTAATTTCAATATGTTAAGTGAAATTAATACAGTTAGGGATTTCATAGTTTGCTAAGTTATTATACTTACTTCCAAGAAACAGAAGTTAGAGTTAAACTCTTCTGGCTCTCTATTCTCCATACGGTTAAAAAGACAAAATCGAGGGGAAATGGCAGCAACCGAGCCATACACAACAATCCTTGGTTGGCTCAAGGGAAAGAACGTGGAGATCAGGAGCGCAATGCTCAACTCATAGGGAGATTATGATGATAAAGCGAAAACGCCAACTCCATGATGGAATCGCCGGAGCACTCATTACTGCAGGCGTCGCCCTCGGATACTACATTCATCCCGGTTGGTTGCTCCTTCCGGGAATCCTGGGCGTCACGCTCCTGCAAAGCGGGTTCACTGGATTCTGTCCGGTCTATTTTATTCTGGACAAGACCTGTCCGGAAGAGTAGGCACAGGGTCAGAACTGTAACTGAATCACCAGTTTCGGTTTGGAGCGGACCTGCCGGATTGGACGAAGTGGTAAGGCAACAAAAAAGTCCACAACCATCGTCGAGAATCTCAGTTAGTATATGACTGCAAATTTAAAAAAGTAATTTCGCAAGAACACTCGCGACACCCGCCAGACTTTCTCCAGCGACGAACCCGGCAGCTAAGGCCATTAAAAATCGTTCTGTCCAGGTTTTCGCAAATTTCATTAAGATTGCTCCAAGCATGGCGCCTAAAAAAAGAGACAGAGAGTTCCAGGCAGGAATGACAAACGCCAGTCCCATCGTCGAGGCGCTAGGGATCCATCGGCTGATGGATGATGGGACGGATTGATCCAGAATGACCATCCCGACGCCTATGAGACCGGCGATACCCATGGCCGACACTTCCGGGAGGAATAGCTTCAATACCAAGTTGAAAGACCTCAGCGACGGCTTTCCAGGTGGCCACGGCCGGCGCGGGCCATTCGATTGTTAGGAGCATGGATTGAGGATCAGGAATGAGGACCAGGTACACCGCACTGCCCACAAGAGATCCGGTTAACACTCCGAAGACTTGCGCCAGGGCTTGAAAACGGGGAGAGGCCCCGAGGAGCAACCCTGTTTTCAGATCGTGAAGCAGATCGGCACATTGTCCGGCGTATTGAGTTGATTGCGTGAAAGGTTTTTTCCCAGGTTCATAAAAAATTCCACCACCACGTAAAATGGACAGAGAGTATTGTCGAACACATACGTAGAACAGGAGGCCCGATGAAGGACATTGCAAGAGTGACGGAAATCGCGCCGGATCACTATTCTATTTCGATCTATGTTCCCGAATTCAATCTCCGATTCAATCATTTCTTAATCAAGGACGAAGAACCACTCCTGTTTCACGCCGGGATGAAGCAGATGTTTCCGTTGGTGCGTTACGGAATCGCGCGCGTACTCGATCCCGCTACGCTTCGATGGATCTCGTTCAGCCATTTCGAAGCAGACGAATGTGGGGCGCTCAACGAATGGCTGGCCGTAGCTCCACGCGCGGAACCGGTGTGCGGCCTGGTCGGGGCACTGGTCAGTGTGAACGACTTGTCTTGTCGTCCGGCCCGCGTGCTCACGCATGACGAAATCCTCGAAACCGGAAAATATCGGCTGCGGTTCCGCCAGACTCCGCATGTCCCGCATAATTGGGAATCAGGCCTATTGTTCGAAGAGGTCACCCGTACCTTGCTGTGCTCAGACCTGTTCACCCATGAAGGAGACGTCGAGGCCGTGACCGAGTCGGATGTAGTCGAACGCGCCAAGCGAGCGTTGATCGACGGTCAGAGCGGCGCATTTGCCAACGCCTATCCCTATACGCCGTTGACTCAACCGATCCTGCATGGGCTCGCAGATCTACAACCGAAACTGTTGGCCCTTATGCATGGATCCGCATTTGTGGGAGACGGTGAACGGGCACTGCGGGATTTGGCAGGGACTATGCGGGAGGTGTTGGGTCAGGACGCAAAGAGTTCCCCTCATTAAACATCTACAGATATCTCTGCCGTCGACGTGTAGAGGGATAGTCAAGTCGGGTTAGGAAGTCTTGACTTGGACTCAACAGTGAGGCGGTTCGACGCACCGATCCCAAGCAGAATTAATGGCCTCCGAGTAGATATACTGAACAATCTTCGTGTGTCCTTAATTGGCAATCGCAGAGCAAAGGCATTTTTTGAGATCTTTTTCAACATTAATAAGGAGGCGGTCCTATGAACATCACACAAATCCGGATCGACCCAGATCCCTACGAGCCCTATCGTCTTTCACAGGGTTATCGAGTCGGGGATTTGCTCTTTATCTCAGGTCAGACTGCCATCGATTCGAGTGGGCGGATTGTCGGCGTAGGCAACTTTGATGTCCAGGCCAAACAGGCATTCGATAATCTCGAGCGAGTGCTCCGTGCGGGAGGATCAAGCCTACGGAACGTCATCAAGGTGACGATCTTCCTGACCGACATAACCCATTTCGATACAATCGTGGAACTTCGCGGTCAACGGTTTACGGCTCCCTATCCGGCAGATACCATCGTGGAAGTCCGCTCACTTTATTCCCCCGACGCGATGATTGAGATCGAAGCCATTGCCGTTGCCGACTCTGCAGCCGAGCGGAAATAATGGTCATTCGGGTAAAATAAACTATGACTGAAAACCTTGAGATTAAAGCCGCCGGCTCTGTGGAGAGAATTCGACCAGCCTCCCATGGACGCTACGGACTCCGGTAAAATGAAAATATGGTCTGGCGGAGCTTTTCTTCAGCCCAAGGGCGCCATGTTTGGATCTACAGATTACACATCAACCCCAGTTGCCCTATGAAAGAGGGGGAATACCCAAATACGGAAAACAGGTATAAAAACCGCCAATTGACAGGAGTAAGGTGATGCAACGTTGCTTCGATCATATTGATCTCCGGGTGAGGAACCTCGCGGAGGCACAACTGTTTTATGAAATACTTTTGCCGGCGCTCGGGTTCACGCGCGACGCAAAAATTGAGGGGTGGTTGCAGTATGAGGCTGTCGGAGAAGATGGGGCTACCGAGTTTGTTGGGATTACGGAGTCGCCGCGGCACGTCGCGAACGAGTGCCGGGTTGCATTTTGGGCCGACAGCTTTGGCGAGGTCGACCGGCTGGCGACGATCACAGTCCAAGCCGGCGCGCGAAATGTTGAGGGACCGCTTTACGAGGAGCCGGGCTACTATGCTGTTTTCTTTGAAGATCCCAGCGGCAATCGCCTGGAAATCTGTTGCCGCGAAGGCGAATAAGTTCCCGGATGCGTTTTCGATCGTCCGCGCACAGGTAAGTTGGCTTCATTAGGCAGGTTTTTACTTTCTCGAAAGGGGTGAACCGATGTCCGAGCATACGATCACGCTGGAATGGAAGAGGGAATCAGAGAATTTTTCGTACGAGTCGTATAATCGAGACCACGAGTTGGTCTTTGAGGGTGGCTTTCACGTTCCTGCATCCGCCGCACCGGCTTATCGGGGGAATCCCGCTCATGTGAATCCTGAGGAAGCCTTCGTGGCGGCCTTGTCGAGTTGTCATATGCTGACTTTCCTGGCGATGGCAGCCAAGAAACGGTTCGTTGTGGATCGCTATAGTGATCATGCCGTAGGATTGTTGGAAAAAAATCAGAACAAAAAGCTTGCCATTACACGTGTCATCTTACATCCTCGGGTGATTTTCGGCGGGCCGACTCTTCCGACTCAGGAACAAATACACGCCCTCCATGAACAAGCTCACAGCGAATGTTTTATTGCCAATTCGGTGACGACAGAGATCACGGTTGAAGCAGAATAACCGGCAGATACCTCTCTCATCACCCGCCAACGGAGGTGATCGCCTGCCGACACGCGCACCACTTACCCCGGCGGTCTCCCCCGACCTCTCTACGTGAGGCCTTATCCATTATGAGTGAAAGACCGGCCAAACAGGTGCGGGAGGTGGTGGAGGAAGTGTACCGCACGGAATCGCGCCGGGTTCTCGCCACGTTAATCCGCCTGCTCGGCGACTTTGATGCGGCTGAAGAAGCATTGCACGAGGCGTTTGCGGTCGCAGTCGAACAATGGACCAGGGATGGTATCCCGGCCAATCCGCGAGCCTGGCTCGTGTCGACCGGTCGTTTCAAGGCGATCGATGGGATGCGGCGACGGACCAGGTTTGACGCCTCACTCGCGGAGTTCGCCACGCAGTTGGAATCCAGCATTGATGAGGCTCAAGAAAATACGGATGAAAGTATCGACGACGACCGTCTGCGGCTGATCTTCACCTGCTGCCATCCGGCTCTTTCATCTGAAGCCCAAGTGGCGATGACCCTCCGGGAGGTTTGTGGCCTGACGACGGAAGAAATCGCAAGGGCCTTTCTCACCTCCCCTCCCACAGTGGCCCAACGAATCGTTCGCGCCAAGGCGAAGATTCGTAAGGCGCGCATACCCTATGAGGTGCCTTCGGAGACCGATTTGCCCGACCGTCTGGATGCTGTGCTGCGGGTGATCTACCTCGTGTTTAACGAAGGATACTCTGCCTCTTCGGGGGAATCACTCACGCGCTATGATCTTTCGGCTGAGGCCATCCGACTGGGACGATTGCTGATTGAATTGCTTCCGAACCCTGAAGCGATAGGGCTGTTGGCATTGATGCTGCTACACGACTCGCGCCGCGCCGCACGAATCTCCCCGACAGGCGGACTGATTCTTCTGGACGACCAGGATCGTTCGCTGTGGAACCGTGCTCAAATCGCGGAAGGGGCAACGTTGATAGAACAAGCGCTTGCCTTGCGCCGGATCGGACCTTATATCATTCAGGCGGCAATCGCCGGGGTCCATTGCGGAAGCCCCCAATCCCACTGCCACCGACTGGGTCCAAATCGTCGCACTCTACGACCTGCTCATGCAGGCATCTCCTTCGCCCGTGGTTGAACTGAATCGTGCAGTCGCGGTGGCCATGCGTGACGGTCCACTGGCGGGTCTCGATCTCATCGACTCGGTCCTCCGCGAGGGGAATCTCAACAATTATCACTTAGCACATGCCGCAAGAGCGGAACTCTGCCGCCGACTGGGGCGAACGCGGAAGCCAAGACCTCCTACGAACGAGCTCTCGGCCTCACCCAGCAAGAGCCAGAGCGGAGATTTCTTGAACAACGGCTGGCCGAGTTGCAAGATCACAGTTAATTTCCCCTACCCCGTCCCAATAGGTAAAACCAAAAGCTTTTCCAAGTTTATGGGACCAGGCCATGGTCCATCCACAACATCTTGAGGGAACTTTTGAAAGCTATCTATTCCCAGAGTACTAGCCTAGCCGTCAGGATCCATGACACCCCATTGTCGAATTTGATCTTCCTGAACGACTAACTGACAACAATACCAATTCACCACCTATCGGAGATCGGAAGTCATGAAATATCTTCTTTTTTGTTGCATGGAAGAAAAAACGCTGGACACCCTATCAAAGAGCGTGGGGGATAATCTTTTGAATGAAACCCTGAACTATTGCGAGGAACTCCGCAAGAATGGCCACCTTCTTTTGGCAAACCCCCTCGAACCGGTCGAGATGGCCATGACCGTCCGGGTCCGCAACGGCGGAGTGTCCCTCACCGATGGTCCCTTCGCCGAGACGAAGGAACAGATCGGCGGGTTCTTCCTGATCGAGGCCAGGGACATCAATCAGGCTGTTCAGATCGCCTCCAGGTTTCCATCAGTGCGCCTCGGTAGCATGGAGGTTCGGCCTGTGAGAGAAATGCACCGACAAGGGGCAGAAGCGGAATCTTGTCAGAATGTGTAGAGTTTTTATGAGGAACAATGAGATCAGGGAAAGGCGATGCGGTCATTCCCTGCTTAACCAATTGATAGAGGCCTTCACATGAAATTCTTGTTGTTGGTTCACCATAACGAGGACGCATTCGGCAAAATGAGTGAGACCACCCGCAAAGAGATGCTTGAGGAATCCGTGCAACTCACACACCAGCTCCACACCAAGCGACAGTATCTGAGTGCATCGCCGCTTCATCCGGCATCGACTGCTGTTATCATTCGTGTGCGCGAAGGCAAGCCGTTGGTGACTGACGGTCCATTCGTGGAGACACGCGAGCAACTGGCCGGATATTTTTTGATCAATGCCGATGACCTCGACGAAGCTATCGGTATCGCAGTGCGAGTTCCAGGGGCACGCATTGGCACCGTCGAGGTGCGACCGTTGATCGAGATCTCCGGCCTGCCGACTGACTAGCGCCCGCAACGAGTGGAAGCCGTGCGAGATCGTCGGTTCCATCGAAGATGTTTGCACCCCCTTTTTCAACTAACGATACTTGCGACAACAGAACATCCGGGCCTTCGCTAACCTGACGAGTGGCATGACCTTGTTCTACGTGAGCACCGGGATGCCAGCAAGGTTGCCCTTCAGATGAAACCCGAGTTGGCCATCCTCCGCGTCAAATGATACAAGGTTCGAAGAATCTCCGCCGCCTCGGCGTGGCGCCAAGACTTTCGCAGTGTCAACGTAGTCCTTAGTGATGTCGACGCCATTGACGCGAACCGGCGTAAGATCGCTCGGCGTCAATCGATTTAGATCCCTGCCCGCAGCGACAAGCGCTTCGGGGATGGTTCTTTCCAAGTTGCGTTGCGCGTGGTGTCGCCACACGCTCCTCGGTAATCACACGCTGGTTTGTCGCTTGACTGGTCATATAAGTTCTCCTCGGTTGCCGATGGTCATCTGTCGTCATCCGACGTGGAGTAGGCTGCACTAAGGCACGCCTTCGGCGTTTCTCTTGGTACCGATTCCGATATTGATCGAGTTCGTCAGCTTTGCGGTGCTTCCGCCACCCGCGCGGTTCCGCACCAAGCGCTCCAGCGCCTGCTGGATCAGGTCCCGCTTGTCGCTGGAAAGATCCAGGCTGGCGAGCACCGTCTGGACGATGGGGTTGCTGTATATCAGCCATTCCCAGAGGGCCTTTCCCGTCTCGAACGCCGTAGTTTCGATGAGGGTCTCTACCTTGATATCTTTCAATCCAACAGCTGCGAGTTCCTGACGCAGTCTTTCCGGACTCTGTAGTTGGAATGGTAACGGAGGGGGATCCATCGGAGGACCGGTGAAATCGGGCAAAACTGACTGAATGGCGCGCACAAAGAACGCGAAGAACTCGATCTTGTGAGGATCGCCGTAAACAATCATCAGCACTCGACCTCCGGGCTTGACAACCCGCGCCATCTCGCTGATGCCTTTTGGCATATCGGGAAACAGCATGACGCCGAACTGCGACCCGGCTATGTCGAAACTGTCGTCATCCAGGTCGAGAGCATGGCCGTCCATAACTCGCGTCTTAATGTCGAGTCCTTCCTTGGACGCACGCTTCTGCAACAACTTGAGCATGACGGGAGACTGGTCCGTCGCCAGGACCCGCGCGCCGAGACGGGCCACCGGGATGCTGAGAGCGCCACTACCTGCTGCCACGTCCAGAAACCGCATGCCGGAATGAAGCCCAGCGCGGCGGAGGCCTTGTTCTCCCAACCACATTTGGGTCGGCGTGTTGGTTCTGTCATACCCAGGTGCAATCTTGTCCCAGGCGGACTTTGTCTCCGTCACTGTGGGTGTGGTGTTCTGTTCCACTGCGATGATAGTTTTCTGACTCATAGTTTCACTCCTGAATGTGGGAATATGGGAAGGTATGAACTGATTCTAGGGCAACGGAGATTCCTAGTCTTTGCCGAAAATCCGCGTTTCTTTGCAGTTACCTATCGCATATGGTCACTGGCTCGGTTGAGAGGCTGCGCGATCGTCTGCATGTCAAGAGACGGATCGGAGACGGCATGCTTATCGAACGGCTCACGATTGGGATCGTCTGGGACCACTCGTGGTTTCCAGACAGCCATCGCCGGATCAAATCCACAGAAGACTTCAGGTGCCTCGTCAGCCCGCACCTTACCCGACGGGTTGAATGGATTGAGTTTCGTGAATATGGATTACCTCAACCCGCGGTAGATCAGCAGACAACCGCGGCCGACCCCGGCACGGGGTGTGCCCGCGAACCGGCGCCTCGTCGCTGCGGAGTCTCCACTGTCGCCCATCCGGTTGAAGTTGTCGCCCGCAAACGACCAACTGATGAGCAGCAGATGGCCGTCGTCCGCGCGGCATGAGGTCACGAGCTTCGGACGGTTTGAATCGCTTATTTCTCTCGTTCCTCGTCGCAATTGCACCCGCGCGCCCGACGGAGGTTGTGTTCAAAGACATACGCGCCGAGCCGGCGACCCTGTTCAGCGGCTTCCTCCTGATCGAAGCGGAAATGGATTCCACCATAAACGCGGGCGTCGTCGATGTCATCCGTGATGTCCTTGAGCCTCGTGTATTGGAAAGTTACACCGGGTACATCCGGGACCGACAAGGTGATTGAGTGGGGTCTGCGACCGTAGACCCGTTCAATAACCTCGCGAGCCGCGTAGCTTGTCGTCGCGTGCCCAGACGGATAACTGGGGAAGCACGGCGCGACGATAAACGGCACGAATGATGGGTCGGGGTCAGTGGCTGGATTCCTGTCCCTGTCGCCGTCTCGAATGGCCGTTTCCGGGCGCCAGAAATTGTAATAATACTTCGTTTCAAGCACCGCGACTCCCCCGTCGCTCAAGGCCATGTTGAGGAGCGCGAAAGCACGTGCGTTTTCCGAAAGGGACTTGCCCTGCGCGGCCGCAACCTGTCTTGCTATCGTGTTCCAAGCGGGAGCGTCCGAGAAGACGGCATAGAACTGCGCCACGTTAGCCCGGTCCTGCGACCGCTCCGTGCTGTCGAGTGCGCCGACCGCCTTCACTTCCTTGTAGTCCCTCGTGTACCTGCGGCTAGTGAGCGCCGGAGGGGGATCCGAGCGAAACTGGTTGGCCCTGCGAATCCCGAATGGCGTGACGTGACGGAAATGAACAAAGACTCCACCCTGAGGCGGGCAGTCCGGCGTCAGTTGCCATTCGCCAGGTCTGGATGAAGAGGGCAAATGGAACTCGGGCATTTCGGAGCCGTCATTGGCGCGAGCAGCAATCATCGCTGCCGCCGCACCCTCGCCCACGGCTATGCCGGCAAACTTGGGCGGACCTTCCGGGATTGCGGCAAGCGAACGAGTCCGAGCGGCGTCGAGAGCTGCCGCATTGTCCGGAAAATAGTTCTTGAGCACGGCATGCGCAGCAACAACAACGGCAGCTTCGGCCGACGCACCGGGCGTGGCACTGATTGTACCTAGATACGGCTTGTAATCGCCTGTTACTGCGTTGACGGCTTCGAAAACCGCCAGTTGAGAAATTGCAGCGATGCGGTTCTGAACGGGCGGTGGCTGACCGTTCACGGTAGTTGTCATAATCTCGTTCCAATCGAAAAGAACATCCGCTCTCACGATCGATGGGCTGAACGAAAGCGCGGCAACCATACATGCCGCGACAAGCAGGCTTGCGGAATTAATAGTTCTAATCGTCATGTGCTTCTCCATGCGCCGATCAAAATCGACGAAAAAGTGTGAATAAAAAGTCATAGGATGAATGCTCTCTCAGCGACGCCGTTCCCGAGTTCATGCCTACACCAATGCGACACGGCGGGCACCGCGAAAAAAGAAAAGTGCGCACGGGCCGTCTCGAATTGCGCAATCGATACACCCTGCTGCGAGTTGCTGATTGATCGGGGTGCCGAGTCGGTGGTAATGGCGGCGGCGTCACTTATGGCGAGCATTTCTTTCGGACTCATCGTGGTTTCCTTCTTGGTAAGACGATGAGCTACAATATAGGCTCTCAGCAAATCTGGAACTTTGCCCGGAATCCGAAAGTTTTTGCAGGCCGCCTCCTTGCAGCTTTGACAATTTCGGTGGAGTGACGAATGGACGCACTTTCGGAGGCGTTGAATTCGGTGCGCATGACCGGCGCCATCTTTTACGATGCGATATGCACCGCGCCTTGGGGATTCGCCGTGCCGCCGATACAGAGTGTTGCGCATGTGCTGGCACCGGGAACCGAGCGGCTGGTCGGCTACCATCTGGTCGCCGAAGGAAGAGCCGTTGTCACGCTCCAGAGCGGGGAGGATGTTCCCATCGCAGCCGGCGATATCGTGATATTTCCACATGGCGATCCCCACACCGTCTCTAATGGCACCCCCGCGACACTGATCGACTCCGGCGCCTCGCTTGGCAGTCTTCTGGCAGGCAATCTCAGCACCTTTCAGATAGGCGGCGGGGGCGAAGCTACGCGTTTCGTGTGCGGCTATTTCGGCTGTGAACGCCATGCCGCACGACTGTTTCTCGCCGGCCTGCCGCCCATGATCAAGATGAACATCCGCGGCGACGACGCAGGCCAGTGGCTGGAAAGCTCTATCCGATATCTGATCTCAGAGGCGGCATCCGGACGGCCGGGACAAGCGGTTTTGCTTTCGAAGATGGCTGAAGCATTCTTTATCGAAACGCTACGGCGTTATATGGAGCAGTTGCCACCGGAACGGACCGGCTGGCTCGCCGGAGCGAGAGATCCGGTTGTCGGAAACATCCTTGCGCTGCTACACAGGAAGCCTTGCCATCCCTGGACCCTGGCCGAATTGGCTGCGAAGGCTGGCGCCTCGCGTTCCGTCATTGCAGAACGCTTTACCCGATTTCTGGGTGAGCCGCCGCTTACCTATTTAGCACGCTGGCGGCTGCAGTTGGCGGCGAGGTTTTTGCAGACAACACAAAAGACGATCCTGCAACTGGCACTGGATGTGGGTTACGAGTCGGAGGCAGCATTCAATCGTGCGTTCAAGCGCGAATTCGGCCTCCCGCCCGCCAAGTACCGCAAGAAACTGGCGGGAAACGGTTTCGGGCCGGAGGACGAGGGATTCTCTGCTCAATGATTCCCCATCGTCAGATTGTGCTACGAAACTTCGCATGTCGATTCTGATTCAACAGATTGATACCAGAAGAGTCCGCGCAAAGATGTTCCCTCACCCATGACAATTAAGAAATGCAAGTGCCAACAAAATCCGTGCTCATCTCCGGCATGGGAATCGAAGTTTGCCAGGGATCAATCCGGTTGATCACGGTCCAGAAGTACACGTTGTCGTGTGGGAAAAAGATGAGTTGATTTTTGCTCTGCAACCCTAGCAAGAAGGATCAACAAAACATCGTAGGCATCATTCCCCTCCTGCCAGACGCGAACCACGTGCAATCGGAACAGTGGATGGTAGAGGTGAGACTGTGAGTCAAGTTGCTACAAACCGCAAAATCTTCCCTTTCCTTCTCCAATCTCTTCATCGAACAAGATAGAAGTGTTCTCAGAGCACTCCTACCCTGAGGTGCGACCGTTGATCGAGATCTCCGGCCTGCCGTCTGACTAGTATCGGTGCCAATACCAAGTCTTTTTTGATCGCGGAATGATATCAGCCTTCCCCCGTCGAAGAGGGGGTTCTTCGTCTGAAAATGTACCCCACATCTCGTCAGGAATACCTCTTTGATCTTGCTATTTCCAATTTTGAATAAATCTGGCTTTCCAGTACTTTTTTATTAAAATTTTTTCAAGTAACCAGGGTTTTTGCTAGTTCTAATTATGCCCATTTTATAGTGAAAATTAATAAGGGAAATACTGTCCCGATAGAAATACTAAGAACGCGATAAAAACCCGATGTCGATTTCCCTCTATCCCGGCGACTAACTTCTGTCAGCATTCGTTCACCTTTAAATCGAAACTCTGTCGCCGGGATCCCTGGGAAACTGTGGTCGATTTCCAGCTTCACGAACGACTATCTGAAAAAGGCGGCAATTCCCACCATTATGACGGGAGGTTGGAACCATGAAATACCTGCTCTTCTGTTGCCACGAGGAGAAGAAGCTGACCGCTCAGTCGAAGAGTGAGTTCGAGGCTCTCACGGACGAAACCTCGGTCTACTGCGAGGAACTTCAGAAGAGCGGCCACCTCATTTCAGCGGAACCCCTTGAGCCAATCCAGATGGCCATAACCGTTCG
>CAVTGT010000004.1:0-193923 GCA_963734345.1 uncultured Nitrospiraceae bacterium | reverse complement strand
AAAGGAGCAAACCTCATATGACTCAAACTCTTCCATCCTGGAACCTTCAAGGCCTTCTACGTCATCCCGCTAAAGATTTTAAGCGACTGACTAAAGACCTGGAATCCCGGGTTTCCGTACTTGAAGCCTTACGCCCGCAATTAAGCCCGGAGATGACGGCCGACTGGTTCAAAGATATCTGGGAACAATATGAAACGGTCACCGAACTGATGACGACCTTACGGGCCTTTTCATTTTTATGGTTTTCAGAGAATACGAAAAATCAGGAAGCCCGGGCTTTCGACACTCAGGTGCGGAACCGACTGACGGACTTTTCGAATCGCCTGGTGTTTCTCGACCTCTGGTGGCAAAGTGTGGATACCGCCAACGCGGCCCGTCTCTCTTCACATGCGGAACGGTATCGGTATCATCTGGATACGCTGACTCGCTTACGACCACATACCTTGAGTGAATCTGAAGAACGGATCTTATCGATTAAGAATACAACCGGTCGCCAGGCGATTGAGACGTTATATGGCGTCACCACGAATAGCTTCACCTTTCAACTGAAAATCAAAGGGCGGACCACCAGCCTGTCCCGCGAGCAATTGATGGGGTATGTCCGGCATCCATTGGCCTCCGTTCGTCGGGGAGCCTATCGCGCCTTGTTTAAGGTGTATGGGGGACAACGGGATGTCCTGGGAGAAATGTATAAAAGCCTCGTCCAGGACTGGGGCAATGAAGGCCTCACCTTACGGCACTATTCCTCTCCCATCGCGGTCCGCAATATTACCAATGATGTTCCGGAAAAAGCCGTTGATGCACTCCTCGCGACCTGCCGAAAACATGCTTCAATTTTCCAAGAATATTTTCGCCTAAAAGGTCGACTGCTGAAGATCAAACGATTTCAACGTTACGATCTGTATGCTCCCTTCGCCGGGAAGAAAAGAAAGTATTCGTTTTCGCAAGCCGAAAATCTCGTGATGGAGGCGTATCAAGGCTTCTCTCCTCAATTGGCCCGACTGGCCAAACAGGTTCTTCAGGAAGGCCACCTCGATGCCGCCATACGTCCAGGCAAGATGGGCGGGGCATTTTGCTATAGCGTGCTCCCCAAGGATACCCCGTATGTCTTGGTTAATTTCACCGGAGAATCCCGGGATGTCTCGACATTAGCGCATGAGCTTGGGCATGCCGTGCATGGCATGATGGCCGCGGATCATTCCGTCTTGACGTTTCATTCGTCGCTTCCCCTGGCGGAAACGGCCTCTATTTTTGGCGAACACTTGCTTTCAGATTCTCTCCTTCAAGAGGAAAGGGACAAAAAGGTTAAGGCAGGACTTCTTGTAAATCAACTCGACGATGCGTACGCCACCATTCTGCGACAAGCCTATTTTGTCATTTTTGAAACACAAGCCCATCAGATGGTCCAACAGGGAGCGACCATCGATGACCTGGCCCAGGCATATCTGACGCTCTTGCGCGAACAGTTCGGCCGCCACCTTCACGTAGAAGATGAGTTTAAATGGGAATGGTTGGCCATTCCTCATATTTTTTCCAGCCCGTTTTATTGCTATGCCTATAGCTTTGGGAATTTATTAGTCTTATCGTTGTTCCAACGCTATAAATCCGAAGGACAATCATTCGTCCCCCACTATTTACAATTGTTGGCAGGTGGCGGGTCAGCGAGTCCTCAGGACCTGCTCGCTCCGCTGAAGGTGGACATCACGTCAACGGCATTCTGGCAGGCGGGATTTAAGCGGATACGTGCTCTGGTTGGCGAACTGGAACAGAGCATGCCTTAAGGGCAACCTTCCGGAATATGGAAGTCTGCCAGAGCAGAAATATCTCGATATAGATTCACATGAACATGCCGGAAAAATATGACCTCACGACAATAGGTCGTGAGATGGTTTAAAAAATTCCAGCCTGGCGCTGCAGCCACCGGATGTAGGCAATAATCTGCGTGACGTCATCGGCAGTCACGCCTTCGATTTTGGGCATGTTCCCGAACTTCCAATGGTGGGCCTTGACTCCCTGGGCCGCAGCTCGCTGAAAGGCCATATCCGCATGATGGTTGGGCTCATAGATCTTATGCACCAATGGGGGTCCCTGGCCGGTTCCCTTGCCTTGTGCGCCATGGCAAGGAGAACAAAAGGAATTGAATTTCATCTCACCGTCTTTAAACTCTGATGGCAGTTCCTTCTCTATCGCTATCTGTGCCGGAGGGGCAGAGTCAGAAGATTCCCGTGCATTTGATCCACTTTCCGAACATCCAACACCAATAAACAAACACAGCGCACCGGTAAGGCTTCTGAGTGTTGTACGACTACGGTAATTGTTCATGTCTCATTTCCTTTTCGCCCACATTCTCCGATAGGCATAATTCAGCAGTTCACGAGTCATATGGCCTGTAACGGATCAGGTAACTGCGCTTCCATGAATCCTTCTTGACGAATCACACAACTATCACAGTGACCGCATGGGCGATTCTGAAGCCCGGGATTATAACAACTATTCGTCCATTGAAATGGCACGCCTAACGCATGCCCTTTTTTAATAATTTCCCGCTTTGTCAAAAAGAGTAAGGGAGACAGAATTTCTACCGGATGCCCTTGTAAACCCATTCGAGTGCCCAAGCGAGCCACTTCCCTAAACGCCTGGATAAATTCCGGACGGCAATCCGGATAGCCGGAATAGTCGCGGATATTGGCTCCAAAAAATATTTTTGATGCCCCCAACACCTCGGCATAGGCCAAAGCTAAACTCAGAAAAATCGTATTCCGGGCCGGAACATACGTGACGGGAATCTCACGACTTCGATCCTGAGCCTGCCGATCAGTAGGAACCGCAATATGATCGGTCAAGGCCGAACCACCAAAGGTCCGCAAATCGAGCTGAACAATTTTGTGGTCCTGTACCTCAAAATATGCGGCAATTTTCCGGGCACACTCAATTTCAGTTCGGTGGCGTTGCCCATAATCAATGGTGAGGAAATACAGCCCATAGCCTTCTGACTTGGCAATCGCCGCCGTAACCGTCGAGTCCAATCCTCCGCTCGCCAGAACAATGATGTTTGAAGTCATCATACACGCATACGTATCCCGTCTTTCTCATTCCTTTATGGATGAGGATGGAAAGTTCTTCCAACGAATAGTACGTCCGACTCTCAAGATTGGTCAGGGAAGAATATAAAGGCTAAAGGGATTTTATCGTATTGAAGGGATGCATGTTACAACTGGGCATAACAAGATTCTGAGGAAAATTGGCTTGTCTATTGATTATTGTCGTTGTTCCGACCGTTCAATTTTCTCCATAAGCTCACGTTTGGTTTTACAAGCGACACACAGGCGGGCAAACGGAAGGGCTTCCAGGCGTTTTTCGCTAATCTCCCCTTCACATTCCGCACACACCCCATAGGTCCCTTCGTCTAAACTGTCCAACGCATCGTCGATAAGCTGCCGTTCACGATTGCGCATTTCCTGTAGGGATATGCCCATTTCACGATCTAAATCCACTAAGGCTTGGTCACCGCTATCCATTGCCGCTTCAAGGCGACGCGACTGTTCATCGGTTACAGATTGGCCGAGCTGCTGTTTAATTTCTTTAATGAGGGCTTCCCGTTTGGCCAACAATATTTCTTTCAAAGCCGCATGACGATCTTCCGGTTTTTCTTTAGCAGATTTATTGGAAGCAGAGCCTGTGGACGTGGCTCCTTTTTTCCCGCGCGGCGTCATCGTTTTGACCTCTTTCTTTGCTGGTCGTGCAGCCATTCTACAATCCTTTCTCCATTCGGATGTTAACCTTACCCTCACCTGTCCGGAGGGCCATTTTCTACATTTTAAACAGTGCGTCAGCCTATCATGCGAACGTTTTGAAAATTACACATACGTGATCAGGGAGTGAATCTCACACCCGTCCAATTTTTTTCGTCCATCCAATCCAAGTAATTCAACTAAAAAGACGACTCCGGCAATGTGCCCACCCAATTGGCGGATAAGATGCACGGTAGCGCCGGCAGTTCCGCCGGTGGCGAGAAGGTCATCAACAATAAGAACCCGCTCTCCCTCCCGAATCGCGTCTCGATGGATTGCCAAGGAATTCGAGCCATACTCCAAATTGTATTTGACTTCAAAGACATCTGCCGGCAATTTACCAGGCTTTCGGACAGGAACGAACCCCGCTTTCAGGTGATAAGCCAATGGGCTCCCAAAAATAAATCCTCTCGATTCAATCCCAATCACCTTGGTTATGCGGGCATCCCGATATTTTTGAGTGCATTCATCAATAATGGAGCGAAAACACTCTGGATCATTCAATAACGGTGTAATGTCGTAAAAGAGTATGCCGGGTTTGGGAAAATCTGGCACCTCGCGAATATGTGCTTTATAATCCATTGAAAACTCTTTACATCTCTGTGATGTCCGAGGTTTGATTTTTCACCATCCTCGAATGTTTTTCCATTACAGGAAAGTACGAAGGATCTGAAACCCTTCAGTTTGCCTGTTTGGCTCTTTCCAGTCAACCGTTACTTGAAGAACATGGGAGAGAGGGGGGCCTTGATGCAGAGCTTGAAGAAATCGGTCAACGGAAAACTTGGGTCCTTCGATTTCCAATTCGACTTCCCCTTCCCCACGATTGCGTACCCAACCCTGCAATTGACTTTGAATTGCCTGATATTGGGTAAAAGCGCGAAACCCTACCCCTTGCACCTTACCACTGACCAGAACATGCGCACGAACGATTTCGTCCATCGCCTCTTCCATTTCCCATTTAACGACCCAACCCGGGAATATTTTTTTCAGAACCTATCGTAGAAGGTCTATGGCACAGGTCCTGTATAAGTTGGTGCCCAACTTTTGTGCCTTCTCGTATGCAATCAGGGATGCCGATGCCATTCAAGCCCGCTCCGGTCACATATAAGCCCGGGCTTGCAGCCAACAATTGTTGTACTTTGGCTAACCGATCCTGATGCCCGAGCACATATTGCGGCATTCCCCGCATCCATCGATAAACTTCGGTATATTTAGGGGCTGTGGTGATTCCTACAATAGCTTCTAATTCTCGCCGAATACCCTCTACCAGTTGTTGATCATCCTGCTCAAGGATCGTCTCACGTCCCCTTCCCCCGACATAGCATCGAATGAGGGTGTCTCCTGCCTTGCTCCGACCCGGCCACTTCAACGAAGTCCACGTCGCGGCAAGCAATGGACGCCGCTCTTTCCGTGGAACGACAAATCCGAATCCTCGAATCCGTGAGCCAAGAAGCGCTGTTGGGAAGGCCAAGGAAATCGTGGCGGTCGAGGCATAAGGAATGCCGTCTAAAAGACCTGCCGTCTCCGGCTGGAATGAACGAAGCAAGGGAGCGGTCTGAAAGGTTGGAGTCGTTAGAACTACTGCATCGGCTGAAAGCCTATCTCCATTTTCAAGATTGACATGAAAGGCAGGCGATTCCCGAGTTGGAGATTGAATCTCCCGACAACCGACGCCAGCGGTCAAACAAACCTTACGGTTGGTTAAATTCTGAAGCAACGCCTGAATTAACTCGTTTAATCCGCCACGAAGGGACATAAATAAGGTGGAGGTTCTGCCAGGGGAATTTGGGACGGTGGCCGCTTTGGCCTGCGCCCTCCGCATACCTTTAATGACACTGCCGTATTCTCGTTCTAATTCGCAAAATCGAGGAAAGGTGGCCGACATACTCAGTTCATCTGCATCACCCGCATAGATCCCGGCGACCAATGGCTCAATCAAATAATCAAAGGCTTCTGTTCCAAAACGTCGACGAAAAAACCCTCCAAGAGTTTCATCCGGTAACAAGGGATTCCGCCTTGGCCAAAACCGTTCGGCGGCCATCCGCAGCATGCCTTTCCAGGATAACAGTCCACTAGACAAGAGGGTATCAACCCGCTGGGGTCGAAACGCTAACAGGCCCTGAGGCAGCTCCCGCAAGGCACCGTGGCAATATGAAAACGTGCGATTATGTTCTGCGTTGGTAGGAATCAGCTGATCCTGTAGCCCCAAGGTCCGGCACAATTCTAAAGCCCACGGTTTGGAAGTCAAAAAAGAGTCCGGCCCCCCTTCGATCAGAAAGTCCTCTGTCACATGGGTCAGAATTTTTCCACCCCAACGGGCATCCCGTTCAATAACCGTGCACTGGACCTCAGTCAGATTTTTCCGGGATTCTTCCATCACGGCATACGCTGTGGCGAGTCCGGATATTCCACCCCCAACAATGACAACTTGAAACGGCACCTTCCTCATGAGGTCAGAGGTCATCCGGGAATATCAATTACGAATGAGAAGTGAAAAGCCGACGATGAAAAATTTTCCTGATGCCAAAAGGGAGAGTGGCGGCCGGAAGAAAAACCAATTTAGGGTTCACGGGTGGAAGGATTCGAAAACCGATGAACACATTCAATCGCCACGTCCACGGCATGCAAAGGAGTAGTAGGAAGGATCCCGTGACCCAAATTAAAGATATGGCCTGGTCGACCATCCGCTTGCTGTAAAATTTCCCGCACCCGACGTTCGATTTCTTTTTCGGAGGCAAAGAGCACCATGGGATCCAGATTCCCCTGGATTCCCATATCGAACCCAATCGTTGTCCACGCGTCATCCAAACGGACACGCCAGTCTACACCCAATACGTCGCTTCCGGCTTTCCGCATGAGCGGGAGAAGCCCGGCCGTTCCTGTTCCAAAATAGATTAACGGGATACCTTCCACCCGTAAGGCGGAAAAAATACTTTGAACATGCGGAAGAACATATTCTTCATAATCCCCAGGACTCAAACAACCAACCCAGCTATCAAAGAGTTGAATGGCATGGGCGCCCGCTCGACTTTGCACCCGCAAGTATTCCACGACTACCGCAGAAAGTTTGGACATTAATTGATGCCAGACCGTTGGCTGAGAGAACATCAGGTGTTTCGTCCTGGCATAGTCACGTGAACTTCCCCCCTCAATGGCATAACTCGCTAACGTGAACGGAGCACCGGCAAATCCCAGTAATGGGACTCTATTGTCAAGGGCTTCCAGCGTTTGACGAATGGCTTCTCCGGCATAGGCAAACGCCTCCCCATCAACGGGACGAAGTTCCACAATGCCCATTTCCCCTCGAATGGGATTACCAATAACAGGACCCTTCCCCTCAACAAATTCTAAGCCCAATCCCATGGCTTCCAGGGGCAATAAAATATCCGCAAAAATAATTGCCGCATCTAAATCAAAGCGTTGAATCGGCTGAAGCGTCACTTCGGCAGCTAACGCCGGAGTTTTGCACACCTCTAAAATGGAATGTTTGCGTCTGATGGCCTGATATTCTTCCATATACCGGCCCGCTTGCCGCATAAACCACACGGGGGGACGATCCACAGGCTGGCGCAAACACGCTTTGATAAATCGATCATTCATGGCGGGCATTCTACGAATGGTGAATTAATGAGTCAATCAACAATCCTAAGGCGCAACGCTTCCTCTCCACTGACTCGGTACCTTTGTTACGCAAGACCCTCATTATCTGTTTTCATTTACGAAGAGTCTGCGACAGGAAGAATATGGCAATTACGCTTCGGAGCATCCTAGTAACGGTGATAATTCTTGATGAATCCGTTGGGAACGTTCACTCACGGGATTTCGTTGAGCTTCAGTCATGATCCACGCATCCGCCGGTTCCAATTCAATCCGGTAATGTTGTTGATCCAACGAAAACCACTCAATATAGGGATGTGGTTGAAGAAGCGGATGAGGATCAAAAGATATGAGGCTGACCTTTCCTACCTGAGGTATCGCAAATTCTTCCAATGATTCTCCCGCATAGGGGTCATCTAAGAACTTGGGATTGCGAAAACCGATAACTTTTCCGGCAATCTCCCCGGAGAAATTACCAGCCAGGCAGAAATCAACTGTTTCAAGACAAGCGAACGTGATTTGACCGACAACCCTCCCTACACACTGATTGTCTAGATAACCCTCCTTTACCCACCTGGCATTACCAAACTTTTGAGCCATACCAGATATCAGCAAGAAGAAGTTTATTGGGAAAGCGATGATTTCGATTAAAATCCAGGAACAAATTCCTTACGGTTTACATAAGGGACATTTGAGTTGTTGAGTAGCATCAGTATTTTCCAAGGCTTCCAACGCGGTGTCCTTGTCTGGATATTCGGTCCATCCACCTTCCCAGAAGTCAGACCGATGCGGACCTGAAGGGACTTCGGGACAACGATCCTTATGAATCATGGCCTGATCAAGCGATCGCTTCACATGGATCCAAAATCCCATAAACACCATACCCCTTCATTTAGGTCAATGACACGAGACGAGACTGAACACCTGACGGTTGCTAACGTGCTGAGAAGAACCTGCCGGGTGGGATGTTAATTGTCAACAAATTGCCATTCGTCTTTATCTAAAAAAACCTTTTGCCCAGCTTCAAGTTTGGCTTGTTCTTCTCTATCAAAAAACTGCATGTACCGTTCGATGCGGTCCTCATCGTCAATACGTTCTTCCTTGACCATTCCAGTGGGTAATTTGAATCGCCGAATTAACACTGACATTGCTCATTCCTCCAATTTGACAGTGAAAAGCCCAATGAAAAAGTATAGTTAAATCATAAACTTGCCGTCAATCTGTTTTAATATTTTCAATTAAAAAGTTCTTCTTTTATTAGCCATGTCTTCACAACCTTCGATATAATGGGACCACAATCAACCCATCATCAATCGTCATGAAGGTAAAATTGTGAAGGAGTGATGTATGCCATTATACGAATATGTGTGTGAAGGATGCGATCATCGTTATGAAACCATGCAACCCGTGAGTGCCAAACCTGAAGAAACCATTTGCCCTAAATGCAACACGACAGCAAGCCGAAGGATTATGTCCTCCTTCGCTTCTAAGATCGTGGGGACCCATAAAACAGGTTTTGCCGAAGGCAAAGCCTATAATATGTTAAATGAGCGAATGGACAAATTTTCCAAGCTTCCCCCGATCATGGGCCAACGCGCTGCTCCAACCGAGAGCAATTCTTCGCCAACTGGAGGGGAATAATGGGAAGATCGGGTCGTCGGGTGAAGACTGAGCATCACATGTGTGTCATCGTACAACTCACCTCCCCTTGACATTTATTTCCCTAAACGGGAAAGATGACCCCGCTTTTTAGTCTAGGGGAAAACATTTTCTTTATTCTCCACAACTTGCGCTAATGTTTCCGCCGGTAAGGATGGTCAGAACTATGATCTCCGTCGGGTTCAACAAAACAGGTTTAAGCACAGGTGCCTTCCTAATCGGAATCACCTTTCTCTGTGGACTGCTTCTTCCCGTGAGCCTTGTTTACCCTGCGGATTCTAACGAATCAGACTCTTCCAGGAACAGATCGCATGCCTCCGGAACCATCCTCATTGTCGGAAATGGTCCTGAGCGTTATCTTCTAGAAATTCTGGCCGCGGAATTTGAGGCAGTTCATCCCTCTATTTCTGTGGATTTTTTTTGGCATCCCAATGCCAAGCCGATCCGAACCATCGAACTCAACGAAGCGGACATTGGCGTCACGGGCGAAGAAGCTCCTCCACTTCGCTCCACGGTCATAGCAAGAGATGGCATCGCCGTGTTGACCAACTTTTCTAACCCGGTCAAAGAATTGTCTTTGCAACAGGTTGCGGATATTTTTTCAGGAAAACTTCGCTATTGGTCCCAGGTCTATGAAGAGGCGCCACAAACCAAAATCGTTCTTATTAGCCGAACCAACAATCAAAATATTCGACAAGGTCTCGAAAAACGGTTAAATATTCCGGATGGAATTCCCCGTTCAGCCTACAAAGCGGGAACCGAGGATGAAGCGATTAAAGCTGTTAGCGGCAATCTGGAAGCCGTCACCTTTGTTTCCCTCACCCCGGCCCTTAGGGCTAAAGAAGATGGGGTCGCAATTAACCTTTTATTTATTGATCGAGTGGAGCCGGAAGTTCAGACTGTCCTGGATAATCGCTATCCTCTCCAACATCCGGTCATGCTTATTACCAAACCCGACCCTTCAGCTCAGGTGTTGGCCTTTGAACAGTTTGTCCTTTCGCCAAAAGGCCAAAATCTAATGCAAAAAGGAAAATATTATCCTCTTTTGAACAAAAAGTAACACATAGAGACTCGAAGCACTGACTGAATGGTTTGCTTATTCCCAAACCAATCTCCTCCAAATGGAAAAATCGCCAAACAAGTGAATAGATCTCCGACTTCATTAATTTATTCAGTTTTGCTGGAACCGCATGTTTAAAAAAGTCTTAGTCGCCAATCGAGGAGAAATTGCGATGCGCGTCATCCGGGCATGTCGGGAATTCGGCATTGCCACGGCTGCGATTTATTCAGAAAGTGACGCCACCGCCATTTACGTCAAAAAAGCCAACGAAGCCTATTTAGTCGGTCCGGGACCCGTTCAAGGATACCTCGATGCCCGACAAATTGTTGGGTTGGCTAAACGTATTCGGGCAGATGCCATTCACCCGGGATATGGATTTTTGGCAGAAAATGCAGATTTTGCCAGACTCTGCGAAGAAGCCGGTATTCTCTTTATTGGCCCATCCCCGCATGCCCTTGAACTGCTAGGCAATAAGGTCAAAGCTCGGGAACTGGCCATAAAGATTGGAGTACCGGTCGTTCCCGGCACAGATGGAAGCGTGAGCACGCTGGAAGAGGCGATCACATTCGTCCACCGGGCCGGATACCCCGTCATGGTCAAAGCCAGTGCCGGTGGCGGAGGGAGGGGACTTCGCGTGGTCCGCTCGGACGAGGAATTGAAGGAGGCCATGGAAGCCGGAGCCCGTGAGGCATTGGCCGCCTTTGGGAATGGAGAATTATTCCTGGAAAAATATGTTGAACGACCTCACCATATTGAGTTTCAATTACTGGCAGATAAAAACGGCTATGTGATTCATCTCGGAGAGCGGGATTGCTCTATTCAACGGCGTCACCAAAAACTGCTAGAAATCGCCCCGTCACTTGTGTTAACCCCTCGTCTACGAGCGGAAATGGGAGAAGCCGCCATTGCCATAGCCCGTGCCGCACAATTCTATAATGCCGGCACGGTGGAGTTTTTATTGGATCCCGATGGACGGTATTACTTCATGGAAATGAACCCTCGTATTCAAGTGGAACATACCGTCACGGAACAGATTACCACCGTCGATATTGTGCAATCCCAACTATGGATTGCCGCAGGGCGTCCTTTGGTTTTTGGCCAGCATGAGGTGAATCTGCAAGGCTTTGCGATTCAATGTCGGATTAACGCCGAGGATCCCCAAAATGGCTTTCGGCCTTCTTCGGGAAAAATTACGGCCTATTTGTCTCCGGGCGGGGTTGGCGTTCGCATTGACGGAGCGGTCTATAAAGACTATACCGTGCCCCCGTATTATGATGCGCTGTTGGCCAAACTGACCGTTCACGGACGGACCTGGGACGAAACGGTGCGCCGGACCCATCGATCGCTTGAAGAATTTGTGCTCCGGGGCGTCAAAACCACGATTCCCTTTATGGGGAAAATTATGGAAGAACCTGATTTCCGGGCCGGCCGATTCGACACGTCCTACCTGGAACGCCATCCCGCGCTATTTGAATATGAAGAGGCGGAAGAACCCGAAGATCTCGTCATTGCCCTTTCAGCAGCCATTGCCGCATTTGAAGGTCTATAGCAACCGTAACCAAAAGCTGTTATCCGTTGCACTTGTGAAAGGTCTCCTAATGTCACGAAAAACATCCCCCGCCCATAAAGGCAAAAAACTCAGTCGCCCTGTCCCAACCCGGATGAAAGTGGATGCCGCTCCCGCCTTGGATATTGAAGCGTCTCCCAAACGTCAGGTCTTTTTAACCGATGTGGCCTTGCGGGACGGACACCAGTCCCTTTTAGCGACCCGTATGCGCACCGAAGATTTGTTATCGGTGGCTTCAGAATTAGATGAGGTCGGATTTTGGTCCCTGGAAGTATGGGGAGGTGCCACCTTCGACTCCTGTCTCCGATTTCTTAAGGAAGATCCCTGGGAACGCCTGCGTGCCTTTCGAGAAGCCATGCCGAAGACCCGCTTGCAAATGCTGTTGCGTGGGCAAAATCTTGTGGGGTACCGACATTATGCCGATGACGTACTTGAAAAGTTTATTGAATTATCGGCTAAAAACGGCATCGATGTTTTTCGAATCTTTGATGCCTTGAATGACATTCGGAACATCAAGCCAGCCATGGAAGTGGTGAAGGCCTGCGGGAAGCACATCGAAGCAACCATTTGTTACACGGTGAGTCCCGTGCATAGCTTGAACCATTTTGTGGAACAAGCCAAACAGCTCGAGGATCTTGGTGCCGATACCATCTGCATCAAGGACATGGCAGGCCTCCTTCCTCCCTTCGAAGCTTATGAATTGATTTCCCGCTTAAAATCAACCGTTCGTGTGCCGATCCATCTGCATACCCATTACACTTCGGGCATGGCTTCCATGTCCTCCCTCATGGCCATTATGGGAGGATTGGATATTTTGGATACGGCGTTGTCTCCTCTTTCCGGCGGCACCTCCCATCCTCCGACCGAATCATTTATTGCCGCCCTTCGAAACACCCCGTACGACACGAAATTAAATCTTGAGCAAATTGCCCCGGCAGCAGATAAATTACGAAAAGCCCGAAAACGCTATCGGCAATTTGAAAGCGACTTTACGGGTGTCGATACCGACATTCTGCTCTCCCAAGTCCCGGGAGGGATGCTGTCGAATTTAGCAGCTCAATTAGCCGAGCAAAACGCTCTGGGGAAAATCAAAGAAGTCCTCCAAGAAATTCCACGCGTACGAAAAGACATGGGGTACCCTCCCCTGGTCACGCCTACCAGCCAAATTGTCGGGACTCAGGCGACGCTGAACATTTTGACTGGTGAACGCTATAAAGTGATCACCAATGAAACCAAAAATTATTTCCAAGGGTTGTATGGGAAACCACCGGGCACGCTCAACTCGAAAATCCGGCAAAAGGCCCTTGAGGGCGACCAGCCCGTGTCGGGTCGTCCGGCTGACAACCTTGATCCGGAATTGAACGACGCCAGACAGGAATTAGTCGGGAGGGAAATGGCCGATGAAGATATCGTCTCGTATGCCCTCCTCCCCTCCGTGGCCTTGCAATTTTTTGACGAACGGGAGCGAGGAGAATTAAAACCGGAACCGCTTCAAACACCCTCCGAAAGTGGGCCGGCCGTGGCCCATGATCTTCATTTGGCTCCAGTGGAATTTAACGTCACGGTCCACGGCGAAGCCTATCATATTCGGGTTTCGGGTTCGGGCCAAACGGTTGATGGAGTCAAACCCTATTACATTAAAGTGAATGATAAACTTGAGGAAGTCTATCTTGAACCGATTCAAGAAGTCTTAGCCGGCTCTCCGGAACCATCTATCCCTCAGACCACAAAGGGGGAGAAACGACCCAAACCATCCCAACCGGGCGATGTGACGACACCCATGCCGGGCCGAGTGGTCAAAGTCCTGGTGACCCAAGGCGCAACCGTCAATGTGGGTGATTCCTTATTGGTGGTGGAAGCCATGAAAATGGAAAATCGAGTCCAAGCCCCTATAGCCGGGACCGTCGCCCACATCTATGTCAAAGAAGGAGATGAAGTGAATCCGGATGAAACCCTGATTCATTTAGAATAAATAATGACGCCTTGTTCTCGTCCGCTGTCCTTCCCTTTCTTCATGGCTGTGCTTGGTTGTTTCACCACATTGGGATGTGCGTCCTCCACACCACTCCCACCCAGGATTGAACTGATCCAGCGTGTGCCCTATCAGTTCACCACGGTGAACAACAACCGCATTGCCTATCTTGACGTCGGGCAGGGTCCACCGCTCATCCTTATCCATGGATTTGGCGGATCGATGTGGCAATGGGAGCACCAATATTCCGTCCTGGCTCAAACTTATCGAGTCATCATCCCCGATATTCTGGGTTCCGGCCTCTCAGACAAACCGAAAGAAGCCTACACCCCAGAACGTCTCGTGGGATTTTTTCGACAATTCATGGATAGCCTCAATATCCCACAAGCCACCCTGGTTGGAAATTCGATGGGGGCCGGATTGGCCATGGCCATGGCTCTTGATTTTCCGGAACGCGTACAACGACTTATCCTCATTTCGGGATTTCCCCCTCAAGTAGAAAACAGTATCGCTTCCCAACGGTACCAACATTTTCTTCACCATCGCCCGCCACTCTGGCTTGCCAAATTGGGAAATTGGATGGCAGGAAGAAGGACCACTGAACAACTTCTCAAAGAAATTGTCTATAACCCGGAGCTCATCTCCCCTACGGTCATTGAGCGTTCCTTTCACAATCGACAACAAGGCGGGTTTCTTGGCCCGCTCTATTCTCTGTTGGACAATATCCAGGGTTGGGAAGAACAATATGGCAATAAACTTCAGAAGATTTCTCACCAGGTTCTGCTTCTGTGGGGAGATCATGATCGAGTGTTTCCCCTCAACGTGGGGGAACGGGTCAAAAACCAGTTATCTCACGTCGAGTGGCATGTGATCCCGGAAGCGGGGCATCTCGCACAATGGGAAGAACCAGCTATCGTCAATCAATTCATCCTTTCATTTTTGGAAAGAGTATCCTGAAGAATGCATCACCCATCAGGCCAAGAGCTATGGGGCAATGGTATTTTTTACCAACAAGCAACTTTCAACCCAGATCCCCGATCTACCCGGCAAGGAGAATCCTGATGCCTAAAACCTTTCTTATTTTATTAGGTCTCATCCTGACGGCCTCTTCATTATGGAATTGCACGACTGTGGGTCCTCATTCGGAACAAGGATTTTCCTACAAAGACATTCCGGTTGACAAAGAAACGGCTAAAACAGGTGACGGGGCCAGCATTCTATTCAGGGGAACCCCTTTGCCGCTGAGTGGCTTCGAAGTGAAAGCCGGTGAATCCCTTCATGCCGTTCCATTGGCCAAAAAAGACTTGTCACTTGTGAACATTCATGAATCGCAGGGAATAGTTCGTATCATCAATGTCGTGCCTTCATTGGATACCAAAGTCTGCGAACAACAGACACATTACCTCAGTGAAAAAAATCAGGGACTGGATCAACGAGTGAAACTTATGACCATCAGCATCGATACGCCTTTCGCGCAAGATCGATTTGCGAAAGAAGCGGGCATCGCCAATGTGGAATTTCTGTCTGATTTCCGGAGTGGTGAATTTGGAAGATCCCACGGATTATTGTTAGAAGGACCACATCTATTGGCTCGAGCGGTCATGGTCGTCGACGCACATAACGTGATCAGGTATCTTCAGGTGACCCCCGATCTTGGTCATATGCCCGATATGGAGAAAGCATTTCAGGTCGCCCGCGCCTTACTCAATTAATGGTGACCGAACCATCTCCTGTTTGGGTTCAATCCACACATATATGACTTTTTCTGAACAATTACGAAAACTTGCCGCTCCCGTTTGGGCAGCCCAGCTGAAACATCCTTTCGTGATCGCTTTAGGAAAAGGCACCCTGCCTGCCAGAAAATTCAAATACTACATTTTGCAAGATGCCCGGTATTTGGAAGAATTGGCCAGGATCTTTGCCATGGGGTCGGCAAAAGCCACGGATGCGGATACCGCGCTTCGCTTTGCCAAATTAGTTGAAGAAACTATTCTGGTCGAACGGGGACTTCATGAATCATACGGCAAACAATGGGCTCTTTCCCCCGCGAACATGCGAACGACTCCACTTGCCCCAACTAACTATGCCTACTGCCGGCATATGCGTAGCGTGGCCCAAACCGGGACTCTTGGAGAAATCACCGTCGTCGCGTTACCCTGTGCCTGGGTCTATTGCGAAGTCGGACAACATCTCCTGCGTAAAGGGAAACCCAAACCCTCACACCCCTATCACGAATGGCTTCAACTCTATGGATCACCCGAATTTGCGGAAGTGGCCCGCTGGATGCGGGACGTGGTTGATCGATGCGCCAAGGGGGCAGGTCAGGCAGAAAAGACCAGAATGACGGAAGCGTTCCTGATCAGTTCACAATATGAATGGATGTTCTGGGATATGGCCTGGCGGGAAGAAGAATGGCCAATCTAATTACGAGTGAGTTTCGGTCATTTCATGAGCCATGACATGTTCGGGACAGTATTCACCTTCGAACCAACAGCCACCCAGCCCTGCCTCTTTCTTCATGTCAAACCTTTCTTGGACAGATCCCCCTCATGAAAAAGAGCCCTATTCCTTTACTGAGCATTCTTGCGTTATTCCATATAGGCGCAGTGCTCCAATCACCTGAACCGGCCGTAGGACAACCTCCTATGGTAGATGGCATCCAACCCCTCATCCAACTGGAACACCACCCATTGCACCCGTTGATTCCTTTGAATATTCGCCCACTTCTGCTTCCACAGGAACAAGAGCAATTCCTTCAGGAACTTGAAGGCCTTCCCCCGGATTGGCACACCTTGCAGAATATAGATCATACACAGCAAAGCGAACGCCTTTTCCAACTGAATCGTGAACGAGACGAGGCCCGTCTGGTTCACAAGGACATACTTGAACGCCCCATAGCCTTTCTGTGGTCAGGACTTTTGCGCCAATATTTACCTGCATATCAGGGGTTTTCGGTCGCCCTGGGTCCGGAACTGACCTCCACCTCATGGGGTATTGTTCGGTTTAAGCCCATGGGATTACCGGATTATCTGGTGGCGATCCCCTCTTCCGAATCTGTCAGGCAACTTCTCATTCAGCAACAGCGTGGTGAACAGGTTGAAATTATCGTCCTTTTCTTGGGAACTCTGGTTACCGATGAATCTCTTATCTATGGTTTTTCTCATGACGACAAAAAAGACGGTATGATAATACCAGTCGTTCAAATCGAGGGGGTCAGGTATTTTCTGAAATCTCCATAAACTATGCTCCGGCTACCCCTCTTTATCAAAAAGGATTCATAGTCATTCACCCACAAAGAAAAATATCAAAAAAAGACCTCCTTCTGAAGTATTGGGTCCCGGTACTGATCTATGCTCTCCTGATTTTCTATCTTTCCTCCCAATCATACCCTGACCAACATCTCCCCTCCTTTATCTTTGGTTTGAGTGATAAAATTTTACATGCATTCGAATATGGCATCCTTGGCATCCTTCTGTATCGAGCGTTTAAGCAAATGACCCAGACCACTCAAAGTATAAGCCTTGCGATTATCTGCGTCATCGCTTTCGGGATTACCGATGAAATGCATCAATGGTTTGTCCCCCAGCGACAAGCCGATGTATGGGATCTTGTAGCCGACATCGTTGGTGCCGCTTTCCTCATTCTGGTATGGGTGATGATTACCGAAGAAAAATGGCGAAGTGCTTTAACCACGCGCAATTAAACATTAATTAGGGTCATAACGATGGTGGCTTGAACTTGTGCGGCTACTCTTCAAGGAAACATATTGCCCAATAGGAATATTGAAAAAACAGGACACATGGCTCTTCCCTTTACTCTTAATGAACGAGAACGGAGGGTTATTCAATCGACTTTTAACCGGACGACAAAAGGTTCTTGAAACCAGACACCGCTATGGGTTGACTTTCGATTGACCGCCGGAAAGTCCAGGAAATAACCTGAAATCGTTTGATCCTTCCAGGACAGTTAAGGATCAGTATGCTCAGACGATACTCCTCTATGGGTCTAACGAAAAAACTGACGTCAATCCGGAGGAAAAATAGTCTCTCCAGCCACTGAAACGATATGAAGACGAATTCACCGAAATGGCCTCAAGGGTGGACGCCCATTTTCAGCAATCAGGAGGGGATGACGTACCTCTTTGTGATGATGCTGGTGGTCTTTATGACTATTTCTCTCTTGGGAGTCACTCAACAGTGGTCTGTGATTATGAAACGGGATCGAGAGGCCGAGTTGCTGTTCCGTGGCACCCGCATTAAGGAAGCGATTGACAGATATGTGGCGGATTATGAAATTCAAAAAGCCACACGACCCAACCGATGGCCTCGCACGCTTGTGGAATTAACAAAAAAGTCACCTAAACGTTATCTTCAGGTGGCATACTCCGATCCTATTACAGGAGAAAAATTCGACTTCATTAAAGTCGGTGAGGAATTACATGGGGTCAGAAGCACCAGCACTGATCTTCCCTATAATCGAATTGGTTTCAAAGGTGCCAAGACTTACCAGGCAATTCGATTTGAATCAACCGGGGCGAACATCAACTGCCAATTGAATCCGCTTAATCCCAATGCTCCTACCAACTGCGCGCCTCCCGGTACCACACCCCCTCCGGACACAATATCCCCTCCCGCCACCACACCCGATTCAGAGAGACCTCCCTCGACGGAATCCCCCGTTCCTTCTCCCACAGAGCAACCACCAGATTCCTAACTCTCTCTATCGCATTCAAGGCCAATTCGCCATCTTATTATTTTACTTCTACGGGTGCGACGCCGGCGCTTAATCAAGCCAATTTAAGGATCCTATTCCATTCGCCATATCCCCTTAACACAAATGAAATACGGGTTTTGTTTGTTTGTCCTAAAAGGAAAAGCCTAAATCCACCGGCTTAATATTAGAACAGGGATATCCGATATAACGTAATAGAGCGTAGATTACAGAAACGAGCAGATATCTCTAGCCCGATTTTAATAAGTATGGTAGGCTGAGGAGGTTTTTCGGCATTTCTTCGTTGTACCCCCCGAATCTCATTCTAGTGAAGGATCATAATGTTGAGAATTAATCAATTATGTATTTTGGGCATTGTCTTCATGATGCTTCTGACCGCTTGCACCATGCGGGAAGTTCAACTTGGGGAGGAGCTTGAACAAAAAGGCGATTGGGATGGGGCCGTGGCGGCTTATCGGGAAGCCGTTCGAAAAGACCCCTTTAGTCAAGAACTTGATGAAAAACTAAAAGCAGTAAAAATCCGTGCGGCAGAACAACACTTTTCCCATGGCAGACAGTTGCTAAAAGAACGGAAGATGGGAGAGGCCCTTCAGGAATTTCAATTGGCCATAGGACTCGATCCTGAAAAGACTGAACACCATGCGGCCCTGAACGATGTATTACGGGTCAGGACAGCTCAACAAACCTTTTTGGACGGGAAAAACCTGGAAGGTCTCGGACGATACGACGAAGCTTTATCGCTGTATGAGTCAGCCGTGGAATTGGACCCCTCCCTTTCGGAAGCCGTGGACGGCATCACCAGAGTAGTCCAGCTGCAGAAAAGCACCCAAGCTATCGGTGGCTCGGCAGAGCCCGTGACCCTTCGGTTTCAGAACACCCGTTTGAAACAAGTCTTTGAAATTTTGGCAAGGACAGCCAATATCGACATCCTCTTTGACAAGGATGTTCGAGATGATCTCGTCACGATCTTCACCAAAGACACGCCGTTTGATGAAGCCCTGAATCTCATATTGACCACCAATCAACTCTTTGCCAAACGCGTGGGTCCTGACCGGCTGTTGGTCATCCCGGATACCAAACAAAAACGGGAACAATATGATGACCTGCAAATTCGCACGTTTTATCTCTCCAATGCCAAAGCCAAAGATATTGCGAATCTTCTTCGGACGATTTTAGAAACGAAACGAGTCTATGTGAATGAGCCCTTAAACACCGTGGTCCTACGGGATGAACCGGACAAAATCATCTTGGCGGAACAGATTATTTTGGCCAACGATCGCCAGGATTCCGAAGTGCTTTTTGACATAGAGGTCTTAGAAGTCAATCGCACGAAAAGCCGAACAGTAGGCTTGAACTTTGCCAAACAGGCCGGCTTTGGCGTTTTTCCGCCTGCCGGTGTGGATTCTTCCGGCAACCCTCGACCAAGAGTATTTAGCAATATTTCATCAACATGGACCTTTCAACAATTAACGAGCATTGGACAGGATTCTTATCTGTTCACGTTTCCCAGTAGCGTGCTCTTGGATTTTTTAAAACAGGAATCTGACGCCAAAACTCTCTCGAATCCAAAAATTCGAGTCCTGAACAATCAAAAAGCCTCCATTAACGTTGGGGATAAACAACCCATTCTTCTTTCAACCACGAATGTGTTGCCTGGGCAGGCATCCACAGGCGTTACTCCGACGACTTCAACCGTGACCTCGATTGAGTTTAAGGATACGGGCATCAAAGTCACTGTTGAGCCGACGATCCACTTGATTAACTCGATTACCCTCCGTTTGCAAATTGAAGTCACCAGGCTCGGTCAACGGGTCCTTCTCCAAACCAGTCCGGAAATTACTCAGTTCCGCTTTGGAACCCGAACGGCGGACACGGCCCTCAATATGCGAGATGGCGAAACCGTCATCCTGGGAGGATTGATATCGGAAGAGAACTCTAAAACCCGGGAATCCGTTCCAGGCATTGATGACATTCCAGGGCTCGGCAGCTTGCTCAGTAATAGTAAAACCGATAAAAATACGACCGAGGTCATTCTGGTGATTACCCCCCACATCATTCGGAGTGTCCAACCACCCCAATTAGTTAAACAGACCATGTGGTCAGGAACGTCAAACCAGTACACCAATAAACCCATGTTTTTACAAGCCCCGCCTGCAGTGCCCTTGATGACCACACTGGAATCAACTCCAGGGGTACCCCCTTCTTCGGGATTATCAGATGTCCCTCCAAGCACTCAACTCGCTGAGGGAAAGAAAGCCGACCAGGAACCCGCGGGAAAAAACCTGGGAGAAACTTCCAAGGAAGGAGTCATCCCCCCTCGCCTGGAAATACTGCCCGCTGCAGCCTCGGTTAAAGTAGGAGACCAAATATCAATAACTGTTCAAGGGCAGAATTTGATGCCGATGGGAAAAACCTCCCTCACCCTCACCTATAACCCCGCGGTGCTCAACTTTACCCAGGCCGTTGAGGGCACCCTGTGGACGGCTCACCAGGCAAATCCAAGTTTAACCGTCTCCGCCGTTCCACATTTAGGCCAGCTGGTCCTTCAAATGGGACAACAGGGAAAATCCGTCCAGGGAAGTGGCCCGCTGGCCACGATAGTATTTGAAGCCGCCGGGAAAGGGACGTCAAACATTCAAATTCAAAATCCCACGGTTTTGGGAAACAATGCCCAACCCGTGCCGGTCATGGTGCAACATGGGAGAATCTGGGTGGAATAAACCCACGACAATGCCTAGCGGCGTAACCTTAATCGAACTCTTGGTGACCCTGGTCATTATGTTCATTTTAGCCTCCGTCGCTTTACCGTTCACGAAAGTCAGTACCAAGCGCGCTCAAGAGCTGGAGCTTCGTCATACCCTCCGAACCGTACGAGTGGCCATTGATGACTTTCGACGGGATTGGGCGAGAGATGGCAGTACCCTTCAGGGGCCCTTATGTGTCAAAAATCAACTTACCTGCAAGGAGGAAACAGGGGTGACCGGCTATCCCAAAAGCCTTGAGACCCTTTTAAAGGTCGAATTAACGGGAGGTGAAGCCCAGTCCGGCGAAAAATCAAAGATTAAACGATATCTCCGGAAAATCCCAATCGATCCAATGACAAATACGACGGAATGGGGCTTCCGGTGCTATCAGGATGAACCTGACGAAACGCGGTGGTGCGGTGAAGATGTCTTTGACATCTATACCACTAGCGACAAAAGGGCAGTGGATGGGACCCCTTATCGTGAATGGTAATGACCGATTTTGTAGTTAATGGCAAAAAGGGCTACACTTTACTTGAACTCATGATTGTTGTGGCTATCGTGGGTATTTTGGTCACACTCGCAATTCCCAGTTTTCAACAATCGGCGATGAAAGCCAAGGAAGCGGCTCTTAAACAAAATTTATTCACAATGAGATCCGTCCTTGATCAATATTATGCCGATCGTGGAGATTATCCGGAAAGCCTAGAGGCCTTGGTGGAGGAAAAATATCTTCGAGCCATCCCCGTGGATCCATTCACCAGATCCGCCACAACATGGAACGAAATTTTTGAAGAGCAGGAGGAGGGGGATGACTCTCCTGCTGGAGTGTATGATATCAAAAGTGGGAGTGACGGCCTCGCATTGGATGGCACTCCCTACAAAGATTGGTAGGTTGATAATGAAACGTTTTCATTGGGCACACATGATTTTGAGCAGTACTTTCGTTCTGGCATTAGGGGCCTGTACTCACAAACCCAAACCATTGGAGGTGGATGCATTAGTGGCACGAGTCTCTTCTCCACCGCAACAGGAAGTCCTTCTCCAGGAGGCCAGAAACGAAAGTCAAAATTTACGGGCAGAAATAGGGGCACTCAAAATCCTCATGGCCAAACAGGCCGGCGAGCTTCAATCGCTCAGGGGGCAATCCCAATCCGTTCACCATCGTGAACAGGATCAGGGACTTCAACTGCAACAGATTCGCAGTGAACTCCTCTCATCTCAGGCTGAAAAGGATCAACTGCGGAAGCACAATATGGAGCTAGAAGGCCAAGTCGCCAGTATGCCTGATACTTCGCAACTCGTCTCGGATATTCAAGCCCTTACCAGCTCATTTCAACAAATCATGTCCGGCATGAAACAACTGACAGCGGATATGATGCTCATCAAACGGGAAATGCGCATTACCTCGGATAAACCATCCCCTCGGCAAACAAAACTCTCCTCTCCCGAGCCAACCACGTCGTCCAGGGACAAACAGACTCCTGACTCCAACGGCCGTATCGTCATACAGGATGGCGATACCTTATGGAAAATATCGAGTAAATACGATGTATCAGTTGCACAATTAAAGGAGTGGAACGGGATCACGTCCGACTTGATCATGACAGGGCTACGCCTGAGAGTCACCACACCGGCTGACTCTCAACCAGCCCAAGCCATTCCTCCAGTTGAACGATCCGCTCCATCCGCAACCCAAGAACACGTGAAAGAATCCGTTCCGGAAAGCCTTCCCAAAAATCTCCCCACTAAAGATAACCGGGTGGAAAATGCCCCTGAGCCCAAACATATTCTCTCGCTGGGCAATCCCCACACCAAATCCAATGAGTCCCCCTAGTGCCCCAGTTTCATTACAGAGCCGCTCGTCCGGATGGAACGATTATTGAAACCGATGCGGAAGGCGATTCACCCCGAAGCATCCGATCACAACTGGAGGCTCAAGGCCTGTTAGTGCTTGCCCTTTCCGGGTCTGGGTCTGGAACCAGACCCGGCATATTCTTCAAAAGCCGGCAGCGTCCTTTAGCACTCAGAGATTTTCTCATTTTCAATCAAGAATTTTTAGCATTAATCAAAGCAGGTTTACCGATGTTACGGTGTTTTGATCTCCTGGCAGAACGAAACATTCAAGGTGGCTTTCAACAAGCCTTACAATCTGTCCGAGAAAGTATTCGAGGAGGATCTGCGATTTCAGAAGCCATGGCCAATCATCCAATCTATTTTCCAGAGCTCTATCAAGCCTCACTGCGCGCAGGGGAACAGGCAGGTAACCTGCCTGAAGTCTTGCGTCGGTATACCGCATATTTGAAAATGCTGATAAACGTTCGGGAAAAAGTCGTCAAAGCGACCATTTACCCCATATTTTTGTTGGGGTTCGGTTTTCTGGTTACCTTGGGCCTCTTGTTCTTTGTCCTTCCATCATTTGCGGAAGTTTATCAGGAAAGTCGAGTTGAATTGCCATGGGCCACTCAGCTGCTGTTAGATATCACCAATTCAGCTATGCAATGGATCATGGGGCTACTGGTCGTCGCGGTTCTTGGGGGTGTGATGGTGATTTGGTGGAAAAACACTCCTCAAGGTCAATGGCGAATTCATTGGTTATTTCTCAATGCCCCGTTACTGGGTCCTTTGTTTATGAAAAACCAGGTCATTCGGTTAGCGAGGACGTTGTCAACCATTCTGGGTGGCGGGATTCCTTTGTTAACAGCCCTTCAGGTGACGGCCAAATCCATGCCAAACAAAGTCTTTGCCAAAGCGCTGCATGCAGTCATCGTTCATGTTCGAGGAGGCGCCAGCCTATCCGCAGCATTAAAAAAGGAAAATTTTCTCCCACGCCTCACACTTGAAATGATTGAAGTGGGAGAAACCACCGGCTCGTTAGAAGCCATGCTCTTTGAAGTCGCCGAATTTCATGAAGGGGAATTGGACTTCCAATTATCCCGACTAATGACATGGATCGAACCCATGTTCATTATTGTGATTGGCTTGATTTTGGGAGGCGTGGTGATTGCGCTTTATCTACCAATTTTCCAAATGGCGGGAGCCGTTTAACCACTTGACGATCTGATGACAGGTTATTCATGACCACTCCAGTCAAACGCATGGCATTCGAAGACCTCCTGGTCGAAAAGGGTCTGATCCTGGAAAGAGAAAAAGACGCCCTCGTCGAGACCGCTCACACGACCAATCAGACCATTGCCGCCATTCTGTTGGAACGAGGGACCTTAACGGATGACATGATCGGTCAGGTGCTGGCTGATCAATACGGCCTTCCTTGGAATGCCTTGAAGGAATTCCGTATTCCGTCCCCTCTCATGGAATCCATCCCGGTCGAACTGATGCATCGCTATGAATTCGTTCCAATGGAGCAGGAAGACCAGGTGCTGACTATCGCCATCGCCAAACCCCAAGATCTGCGAATGATCGATGAATTAGAGCACCAATTGGGGTTTGAGTTGCGATTGGTGGTCTCTTCCCTTACGGCTATTCATGAAGCATTGAGCAATAGTGAAGGCAACAGTCAAGTGCTTACCCGGATCAAAGCGGAACTGGATCCGGTGCTCATTAAAGAAGACGAAAAGGGAGAGGAAGTTCTTTCCGTTGAACGAATCACACAAGATCTCAGCCCGGTGGTGAAACTGGTGAATACGATTATTCTCACCGCCTTGCAAAAACACGCCAGTGATATCCATATTGAACCGACAGAGCGAACAGTCGAAGTGAAGTTCCGGATTGACGGCGTTCTTTATTTAGCCATGGAGCCGTTTGATACGGGCATTCATCCCTCGCTTATTTCCAGACTCAAAATCATGTCTGAACTCGATATCGCAGAACGGCGAACGCCACAGGATGGGCGGTTCAAACTACTGCTGAACCATCGTACCATTGATTTTCGTGTTTCCATTTTACCCAGTGTCTATGGGGAATCGGTCGTCATCCGTATTTTGGATAAGCAACATGTTTCCGCAGGCGTCCAAGGCTTGCGTTTGGAAGCCCTGGGATATACAGGAGAGGATCTCCGGCGATTCCGCCGGGCCATCACTCGACCCTATGGCATGGTCCTGGTCACGGGACCCACGGGAAGCGGAAAAACCACTACCTTATATGCCGCCATCAATGAGGTCCACTCAGACGAAGATAAAATTATTACGATTGAAGATCCCGTCGAATATCAATTGAAAGGGATCGTGCAAATACCGGTTAATGAGAAGAAAGGGCTCACCTTCGCCAGGGGCCTTCGATCAATTTTGCGGCACGACCCCGACAAGATCATGGTCGGAGAAATTCGGGATTTAGAAACCGCACAAATTGCGATTCAATCCGCTCTCACAGGACATTTAGTCTTTACCACCGTGCATGCCAATAATGCCTTTGATGTGATTAGTCGTTTTGTGAATATGGGCATTGAATCATATAATTTCGTCGCATCCCTGAGCTGTATTCTCGCTCAACGCCTGGTCCGATCCATTTGCCCCGCCTGCCGTGTCCCCATCCAGATTCATCCGGAGCAATGCCTGGAATCGGGCATTGAGTATGAGGCGGTGAAACATCTGACCTTCTTCGAAGGCAAAGGCTGCAATGAATGTCACGGATTAGGCTTCAGAGGCCGAAAGGCCATTACCGAATTTTTGGATATGACCGATTCCATTAAAGAAATGATTTTGAATGAAAAATCAATGTCGGAAATTCGCACCGCCGCGATGGCACAAGGGTTGACCAGCTTACGGCAAGCGGCCCTTGAAAAAGTCTTTCGAGGGGAGACGACGCTGAAGGAGATCAATCGGGTCACCCCGGTTGAGGACATGTGATGCACCTGTTTCCAATTTCTAGCCCCACACTCGCTCTCACCATATCTGAGGAGGCGTTATGCCTGGTGGAGATCAAAAAGCACTGGCGGAAGACTCTGCTTCATCACGTCACACAGATCCCTCTCCCACAGGGAGTCCTTAAGCTATCCTCTGCGAAACCCAACATTGAGAATCCGGAAGAGTTTCTCATCCAATTGAAGGCACTGGTCAAACCATATACCCGTCCCCTCTCCATCGTCCTCAGCCTCCCTGATTTGTGTGCCAGACTCAGTATCTTTGACTTTTCCACATTTCCCACAAAAAAACAGGAGCAGACCGCTCTTGTGAATTGGCGTTTTCAACAAGATTTAAAACTCGACACCTCTCAATCACGGCTGGGTTTTGGAGTCTACGTACCCACATCGGCCACGGAGTCCTCTTCACCAGAGAATGCTGAAAAAGTGAGAGTATTAGGGACAGCCATTCGCAAGGAAATTGTCGAACAATATGAGAGAATGTGCCTAGAAGCACACCTGATCCCAACGGCTGTGGGAATTTCCGGTCTCGATATCTTCGACCTCTATCGCCCCAATATCCATGACATTCTAGAGGCTGAAGACCATCCGCACGCTTCCGTCTCACCAGGAGCCATGTTTCTCTTTATCAGTCATTGGGGGTTTACATTTTTGGCTTTTCAGGATGGAAGTCCACGGTTTATCCGCACAAAAGCCATTGCTCTCAAAGCCGAATCAAGTCATGCTCAATCGGATTCCCCTGTCAGTGAATTCAGTGGAAACACAGGTAAGAAAGAGCAGAGGGAACAACCTTCGGGAGAATCTCTTATTCACAAAAACTTAGACGCAGACCCCTCAAATACCCCCTACCCGTCCTACACAGCAATGAAGGTCGGAAAAGAGATATTGGCGACTCTGCAATATTATTTAGAGGCGTTTCCTATAGGTGACACACAGTCTACTACAATCAACTTATTCGTCGCGACCGATCTGAGCCATGGGCACGGTCTTATGCCGCCCACAGACCAAATTCAACGCACCCTCAAGGCCAGCGGAGGGCGTGAGCCCCAGATTCATGTCACCGTGCTTTCCCATGCCTCACATTTCCATCTAAAAAACACGCGTTTTACATTACCGAATCAGGAAGAGTCGGCATTAGCAGGCTATGCCAGTCTGAGGGTGGCGTCATGATTCCGCGAATGCATATTAATCTTTCCGCTCCGGGCACAAACTATCTTCATCTGACCCAATTTGGCCTCATCCTCCTGACGGTAGGCACCTTGACCCTTACAGGAACATTCTGGTGGCTTGGAAGCACATTGAACCAACAAATTGATATCATTGAGGACCAGGCCTCCACGGTCAAGATAGCCAATGAGCAATTGGTTGCACAGGCCAAAACGGCAGGACTCGACCTATCGCTCCAGGCTATTCGAAACATCCCACCGCAAGTCTCCTTTGTGAAACAGATACGGGAAAGAGTGGGATTTTCCTGGACGCAATTATTGACCGATCTGGAAACGGCCATTCCTCCTCATATCACAATGAACTCGGTATCTCTCGATGAAAAAACCGACACGATTCTTCTTCAAGGGTCCGCAACCTCTTTGCCGGATTTGAATCGGCTCATACATCAATTAGACAAGCATGCGGCATTTCAAAATGTCATGTTGTCGCAACATGCCAATAAAAATAAACAAGAAGAACAGGGAGATTCGCTCATTGTGTTTTCACTGAAAGCTGCCTATGTCTCCAATCCCCCGACCTCTGACCACAACCCAGGTTCCAAATACCAATGAATCCTTTCCGGATTTTGCAACAGTCTAGGACGACTCTTCTGATCTCAAAATATTTGCTACCGCTGTTTATCGTAACAGTCCTTGCCGGGTTTTTATCTGTTGGCATATTTGCCTTAATATTTTATCCGGCAAAAGACCGGCTCAGAAATTCCACGGACCAATATCAGGCTGCCCTGCAAACACAAGCAAAAATGCAAACAGCCATGCGGACCCAAGCTATTCTTTCCACTACGCATCAAGCGCTTCCTGATTATCGAAAATTTACCGATTTAAGTTTGGATATTGCCGAATTAGCTAAGAAAAACCACGTGCATATTCCGGGGATGGGATATGATTTTAAACCTCTCCCCAATAAACTAGCCACCAAAGGCACGTTTGCCTTTGAAGCCGAAGGTCCCTATGCAGCCATTAGAAAATTTATTTTCGAGTTGGAAAAACAGTGGCCGTATCTGTTTATCGAAAAATTATCGGTTGAAGCATCCAAAAAAAAGAAAGGGGTCATCTTCAAACTGACGGTGTCTACCTTTCTCAGAGAATTTCCCGAACTTTTGAAAAAGACGAAAGTCTGATGACGAATAAGCGAAAATGGCTTTTTTTAGGGACCTTAGTCGTGGCCTGGGGAACTGTGACGTTCTTCCAAATGTCGGACTCCACGCAAACGGACCCGATGGCCCAATCGGCAAATTCGGGATCCCCACTTCCACCTATAAAAGCTCTGGAGTTAGAGAAGACCTTTCCCAGCCTTCGGCAAACAGCCAAATTTTCCACACCTCGAAATATCTTTGCTCCCCTGGGCATGCAAGATTTGCTGGTTCAAGAAGATACGAAAATGGCATCCCCCACCCCTTCCACCATGGTCACTCCCCCTGCCCCTCCCTCAATTCCACCAGGTCCCACCGCTGAAGAACTCGCAGGGCAGCGGGCACGCCAACAACTCAACCAATTCAAATTTCTGGGGTATTTAACCAAAGGTGGAGAAAGCCAGGCATTTCTTACCAACGGACAGGCCATTTATATCGTCAAACAGGGGGAAATACTGGAAGGTCGCGTGCAGGTGAATAAAATCGAACCGGACACCGTAATCCTCTCCACCCAGGTCCGGGAAACCGGGAATCACATTCAAGCCACTATCCCTTTAACTCCTGATACCCGCGGGTAATCTGCTTCATAGCGCTTTCCCCTCTCGTCTTGGTATGCTTTTCCCACCATGCATATAAACCTCATCGTCTCATTTCTAGGAAATCATCCTAAGGCGGCACAGTGGTTGTTTGGAGGATTGATGGCCTCCGGTATTCTTGTCGTGTCCCCAGGATATTCAGCGACCTATCGCTGCCACGACGAATCCGGAGCGCGAGTCTTAACAGACAATCCGGCCCAGCTTCTTGACTGCACCATGTTGCCATCCCATGCCTCATCCAGTCTCAATGGGGCATCTCCAACGTCGAATATCCAGAATGTGAACAGTGACGTGATTCCCAACCTGGTTCATCAAGACACCTCGTTACCCGACCACCTATATTCCGGGGAGGAGGGAAATCGGATTAAGCAACCAAGTGGGGAAATCACCGTTCCCCTTACAAAAAATGGAGGCTCGCTGGTCGTCCAGGTGACGTTAAATCAAGAACGATCGGCTCAACTCATCGTGGATACCGGTGCCTCGATGACCGTCCTTTCGACACAAGCCGCCATTGATCTGGGAATCCTGGGAACTACAGACAATGAACTTCTGACCGTCAATACGGCAGGAGGCTCGGTCCAGGTCAACATGAATTACCTTTCCTCCCTCACTGTGGGGGCGGCACAAGCCACCAACGTGGCCGTGGCCATACACGATTTGCCGGATATTCCCGAACACATCGAAGGCCTACTCGGAATGTCCTTCCTGAAGCATTTTCTGGTGACACTGGATGCCGAGCATGCTCGATTAATTCTCCGTCCCAAACAACCACAGTAACTCGAAAAACAGTCGTGCCTGGATCTCCAACATCCTTCGAGGTCTGGAAGAAGACACGAGGTCGAAACCTTCACGGAATGCATGCCAATTACGGGAGGGAAGAAACGGGAGGGAGTGCGCCTAAGAAGGGAAAGGTTCCAATTTGAATCATCGAAGAATCGGCCCGGAGACGAAAATCCCCCTTTTCGGGATTGACGAATCCAGGTGAAAACTGCACATCGGTGGTTCCTGCGCGTTCCGGGACTGGAGTAGGCGGCGTACCCGTCATCACATAATCACCTTGATTGCCATACAACGCATTAAAGGCCAGAGTGGTATGACTTCCTGGGAAAAATAAGAAGCCCACAGTACTCTGGCTAATAATATTCCCCTGTACATCCGCTCGCGCATTGTCATGAAAAGCGGCCCCCCCTCCATTCTGCACAAGTGTGTTTTGAATCAACCGGGCCTTTGACTGATCAGTCATCAATACCGCCTCATACAAACTCCGGGTAATGACATTCCCTCGAAGTGTCACCACCGAATTGCCACCAATGGCTACTCCATGATCATTATGGTCAATCACATTGCCGATCAGCATGCCGGTAGAGTCCGCAAATGCGACACCCGTCGTCTCACTATCACCAATGACACAGTCTTCCAATTGAACGTCCTGCACCTGTTGACTAAATACCATCCCATTGACACGAATCTGTTTTAGGCGAACCCCACTGCCATTAAAAATTCCGACTCCCAATCCCCCATGTTGGACCACAGAAAGACCTTGAATCGTGACATTTGTCGCTCCATAAGGCCATTTTCCAATATGAAGGGTTCCCACACGCTTCTTTCCGGTGAGAACCACCTGATCCATACCCTCACCGATAATCGACAACCCATCTTTGCTGTGAACCGTCACATCCTCGGCATAGGATCCGGTTTTGATCAAAATGGTGTCACCCGAGGCCGCCTGGTCAATGGCTTCTTGTATCGAGGTAAAATGCCCAGACCCATCTAAGGCCACCTGCCACACGGCCGATGTAAGTGACTGAGTGGGTAATGTTTCTTGAGGGTCGGCGATCGCCTGTCCAGGTAAACCAGGCCCAAACAGGAAAAACGAGACGAGAAAAAACAAAAACGGTGTCAGTAATCGTTGAGACATCACGAAGTGTATTTCCCTATGAAGTTTTTAGCAGTCAATCAGTCAAATCATAAAAATACTCTGTCCTGGTCAAATACCCCATGGAGTTTAGCAGGGTCAAGCAGGAGCCAAAGTTTTCCCATATTTATTGAGGCTCCCCATACCCTATGGTATGGTTGAACATGGTTATCGTTGGTTTAACAGGGGGATTAGCATCAGGAAAAACAACCGTAGCAGAATTATTCAAATCCCTGGGGGCCAGGATCATTGATGCCGACCAATTGGCAAGGACCGTCGTCCGACCAGGGAAACCAGCCTGGCGGGATATCAGCAGAAAGTTTGGTCCACGCGTCCTCGCCTCAGATCAGACCATCAATCGCCAAGCTCTCGCCAACATCGTATTCGGTTCCCCTAAGAAATTACAATTATTGCAAAAGATCATTCATCCTCGAGTGGCCCGTGAGCAGGCCAAACAGGCCAAAATTATACAGGAGGAATCTCCCCACGCAGTCATCATTTATGACGCTGCCTTATTACTTGAAGCCGGAGCCCAGAAGCGCATGGATCATCTGATTGTCGTCGTCGCCGACCGGACCACCCAACTCGCCCGGGCCTGCCGCCGTGATGGCCTCACCAAAACCCAAGCCCTTCGGCGCATCAAACAGCAAATGCCCCTCCGTTACAAGCTTGACTACGCCGATGCCGTGTTGGATGGGACATGGCCGCGTACCCGGTTGCGCGATGCCGTCCAGACATTGTATAGGACATATGCACAAGAGGCGAGACAACAAAAGTCCTGCCACGACCGCAAAACATCACATAACTCTCAATAGGATTTAATCTATAAGGAGCCAATGCATGGTGCATGACGTGATCATTCTGGGATCGGGCCCGGCCGGATTAACCGCTGCGGTCTATACCGCTCGAGCCAACCTTTCCCCTCTGCTCATTGATGGTTGCCAACCGGGAGGACAACTGACCATCACCACCGATGTGGAAAATTTCCCCGGCTTTCCCAAAGGCATCATGGGCCCTCAACTCATTCAAGACATGCGCGCACAAGCCGAACGGTTTGGCACTCAGTTTCGTCAAGGGCATGTCACCAAGGTGGATCTACATGCCAAGCCTTTTCAGATCACCGTAGATGACGAAGCAACACTGGAAAGTCGAACCTTGATTATTGCGACCGGGGCCTCTGCCAACTTACTGGGCCTGCCCTCTGAAACCCGCCTCCTGGGTCATGGCGTCTCGACCTGTGCCACCTGCGACGGTTTCTTTTACCGTGGAAAAGAAATTGCGGTGGTAGGTGGCGGAGACAGCGCTGTGGAAGAAGCTACATTTCTGACAAAATTCGCCTCGAAAGTCACACTCATTCATCGTCGCGATAAATTACGCGCATCAAAAATCATGCAGGACCGGGCTATGAAAAATGAAAAAATTGCCTTCCAATGGAATAGCGCCCTTGAGGAAGTCCTGGGGGATAACGTCGTAACTGGAATCCTGGTCCGCAATGTTCAAACCAACCGGACAGAAGAGATCCCCCTATCAGGCGTTTTCGTGGCTATCGGCCACACCCCTAATACCAGCCTGTTTAAAGGGCAAATCGACATGGACGAGCAAGGGTATATTCGCGCTCTTCCTTATCGGTCCACCACCAATATCCCCGGAGTATTTGTCGCAGGCGATGTGCAGGATTCACATTATCGACAGGCTATCACGGCTGCCGGTTCGGGGTGTATGGCGGCCATCGATGCCGAACGGTATTTAGAAGCGTCCCACTAATGCTCTATGTGTTGGTGCATTATCATGAGGTGGCCCTCAAAGGAGGCAACCGGAAACATTTCGAATATCGGTTGGTTCACCACCTGCGAGGAGCCCTGAAACCTCTCGCGCATGTGCATGTCGAAGCCCTCCAGGGACGAATACGCGTAAGCCTGGAGGATGAAACGGCATGGCCGCGCTTGCAGGACCAGATCAAGCGCGTCTTTGGCATCGTCAATTTTTCTGTGACCAGAGCCGTTCCACTGGCGTACGATAATCCCGATCTCGCACCACTCAAGGAAGCCATAGCCTCCCACCTTCCTGCGCATCCTTACGCGACTTTTCGGGTTAGCGCCAAACGGGCAGACAAACGTTTTCCTAAAACCTCGATGGATGTGGAGCGGGAAATCGGGGCACACGTCGCAGCACACACCGGCAAACGGGTCAATCTCTCACACCCCGACATGACTATCCTGGTCGAATTAGTCCCGCCTTACGCCTACTATTCTTGTCAACGCGACACTGGTCCGGGGGGACTCCCAACGGGAACCGGTGGGAAGGTGCTCTCTCTCATTTCCGGTGGTATCGATTCTCCTGTTGCGGCATATCGCATGATGAAACGTGGCTGCAAAGCCGTTTTTGTCCATTTCCACGGGCGCCCATATCTCTCACGTGTTTCCGAAGAAAAAGTTCGTGATCAGGTGACACTCCTGACGGCGTATCAATTGTATTCCCGCCTCTATCTCATCCCCTTTGGTGACATCCAAAGCCAAGTTATCATCAAAGCTCCTCCACCCGTTCGCGTGGTACTCTATCGCCGCCTGATGCTCCGCATCGCCACACACATTGCCAAACAGGAAGATGCATGGGCCCTCACTACTGGAGACAGCCTGGGCCAAGTGGCGTCGCAAACGCCAGAAAACATTTCGGTCGTGAACGAGGCGACATCGCTTCCCGTTCTCCGTCCTCTCATCGGGATGGATAAGTTGGAAATTACCCAACAAGCCCAAGCCCTGGGTTCATTTGAGACATCAATCGAACCCGATCAAGATTGCTGCACGCTCTTTGTCCCTAAACATCCCCAAACTCGTTGTCATCTGCCACACATCCTCAAGGTTGAACAGGACCTCGACATTCCCGGCCTTGTCCAACAAAGTCTCCAAAGCAAAGAACTGGTGACCTTCTCCCATGCGGACGGAGTAAGGAGAAAGCCTCCACCATAAATCTTGTCTTCGCACCATCGATTGTACACACACAATCAGAAATTAGAGATCAAATTCGGATTGAACTCGATAAGGAAAGACTCACATCCAGAAAGCATGACGCGCACTAACAACACATATTCTCTATCCAAATACGTCTTAACCATGAATACCCAGATCGTAATCGGATTGAGAAACATGTGTGCAAGTTTTTCAACAACAGGAAATGGGATTATGGAAGTTCCCGACAAACAGCCATTCCCCAATCATCCCGCCCTGCAGGAGCCGTCTCGGAGGGAAAAACCCCATGAAAGCGATGTGCCTATGATGCCGCCGGCGATGTTCATCTGGATATATCGGATAGTGGTTGGAATGCTACTTCTTCAAGGTTTGTGGGGAACAATGCTCCATGCCAGCGCTGAAAACATGATGATGCAAGGGAAGCACAAGAATCATACTGCCCATCACCCAGACTCGGCGCCGAAGCAGGGCCAATGGGAAGGATCTCCGGAAGGCATTGCGTACTCTGAATTCAATCATGCCCTGGCAGGGCTGGGCGTCCTCCTGGTGGGATTCGGTGAAATACGAAGGGCAATGGGCTGGCAAATGATGGCATGGTTTCGTTGGCTGTTACCGGCTTCCCTGATTGGTTCCGGAATCTTCCTGTTGATCTGGAGCGATCATGAAGCCTGGCCCATCGGCTCTTGGACGTTGGTCGAGACGTTCTCCGGGAAAGACCCTGAAATGCTGCAACATAAAATCTTTGGAATCCTGGCCTTAGGCGTCGGTCTGGTGGAATGGTTTCTTAGTACAGGGAAATTCAAGTACATATTCTGGCGCGCACTCTTGCCGGGGTTTGCTCTCATCGGCGGCCTCATGTTGTTCCTTCACATGCATGGCCTGCATCCGACGGGTGACCACATTCAGAATCACCACAAGGTCATGGGCACATTAGCTTTAGCGGGTGGCCTTGCCTGGTTTGCTGGAGAGTTCTTCCACCGTTCACATCTCATCCCGCGTACCACATCCCATCCTCGCGCCATATTCAAAATCCTATGGGCGCTCTTGGTCGTCACAATCGGCGTACAGCTCTTGTTGTACTCGGAGTCGTAGACATTAGGCTCCTTCTTTCCATCCCTACCCGCCTGAAACGATAGCGTTCCCAGGTTGCTGCAACTTCTTAATCCTTCAATCGCGGATAATGCCTGGCCCCAGGCCTCCCCCACGGACCACCGGGCGTTGTTTTCGGGCTAATTAAGCGAACTGCGGATTGGACCGATAAGCCTTTAGGAATGAGGGTTACAAGCCTCACTTCGAAAAGGAAACATCAACTACCAAGAGGGGCCTGGAAGAAGCGTGATGGTGAAGGGTGGACGAACGGAAATTTCCGGAAATGTCTTAGTCGGCGGGCTTGGAACTGTTTTGATATTGGTGGCCGGCTTGATGGTAGCATTTGCCACTGGCGTGGTGGAAACCTTGGGTTATGAATCCCGGAATATCAGTGGAAATGGACTCACGAGTATGCGATCCGGCTATTCCTTGGGGCTCAATACCTTTTATTCGGACAAAGGCCGGAAATTTTTCGCTGAGTATGAGACGGTCATACAACAGGGCTCCCTCATTGTACACTTGTACAAAGTAGGAAGCTTGCCGTCCAGCGACACCCCCCATCACAAAATAATCTTACAAAGCGAGAAAGGCACAGTGAAATTTCCTATCCTGAAGAGCGGGCTATACCGCATATCTTTCAGCGGGTCGGTATTGGAAGCGCAACCAAACGACGGCATCTATGATCTGTCTTATGACATTCGTTGGGGCATTCAATAAAGTCAAAATCGTAAATTTTTTGCTATTTATTTGAGTCATCTCACCCAGGGCTTTTTGACGATTACGACCTGCCCAGCGCAGGGCGTGAGCAAATCCACGATCAGCAATATCTGGCGCAGCCACAATCTGAAGCCGCACCGCGTCAAGAGCTTCAAGCTTTCGCGCGATGCGCGGTTTCTGGAGAAGCTCACCGACGTGGTGGGGCTGTACCTGAATCCGCCCGGACCAAGCCCTTGGTGCTGTGCGTGGACGAGAAGACCCAGATCCAGGCACTGGACCGTACGCAGCCTGGACTGCCCATGAAGAAGGGCCGTCTGGGGCACGATGACCCACGACTACAAGCGCAATGGCACCACGTGCTTGTTCGCCGCCCTGGAGGTCTTGCAAGGCAAAGTGATCGGCCAGTGCTATGTGCGTCACCGCCATCAGGAGTTTCTGAGATTCCTGCGCCGCCTCGATGCGGAATTCCCCGGCGATGATCGCTCTGCACTTGGTGATGGACAACTACGGCACCCACAAGCATCCCAACGTGCAGACGTGGCTGAAGCGCCATCCGCGTTTTGTTTCGCACTTTGTCCCGACCAGTTCCAGTTGGTTGAACCTGGTCGAGCGCTGGTTTGGCGAGCTCACTAGCAAAGGACGTGCGCCGCGGCTCATTCGCAAGCGTCGCCGATCTGCAGTCAGGCCATCGCAGGAGTTCTTGCGAAGCCTGGAACGATAACCCTCTGCCCTTCGTAGCCAGATCCTTAAGTGCTCATCACCTCATGATATGCTATCGTAGCCGCACTGATGTTTGATCGAATTCCAACATTCCAGAACAGGATCTTATTTATACTCGCAGAGGATTGTTTTTAATACTTTTTTCATATTTACCCGGCGAACATGAACCATGAAAAAGCTGTATGTCTCGCAAAGTCTCATCGACGTGGAATCCCGAAAGGAACTCTTGGATCAAGCACTGATACCGGCCACGATCAAAAACCAACGCTCGGCCATGCTGGGAGGAGAAGTGCCCTTTGTCGAAGTCTTTCCGGAACTGTGGGTGCTGAAGGACGAGGATTTTGAACGCGCCCAGACCTTACTCAAAGACTGGGAACACGCTAAACCTCTCGAAACAACGGGATGGACCTGTTCCGGATGCGGGGAATTGCATCAAAAAGAATTCACCACATGCTGGAAATGCGGGCTGGAAAGGCGGTAGAAGAATTCAGCTGGGTCCCGCCAAAGCGATATTATGTTCTTGGTGTTCCCATCATCCTGTGCTCTGCGGCAAACGCATGGCAAGTTCCATAATGGATCTCGCTAAATTCTGGCGTTTCCACCTTGACCCAGAAAATGGCCAAACCACCGCACCCTTGAACACAGCCCATCGTGTTTTTGCACTCTCCAATTTCAAGGCAATTCGATGCACACGGTTTTCGGCATCTCTTTCCTCTTTTCATCTTGAATCATGCTTAGAGGCCAGAGAGTGATTAAACAATTCTAGGCGATGCCGGAGATACGAAAGTGAGGGTATCCGTCTTCGAATCGCCAACACCAAGTGCTTTAAAATATTCATAAACAGCTAGCGTACCTGGGAAGAATTAAGGTTCTATCCGAGACATGTCGAATGGAGGCACTCTACTGAGTTTTTGTCATGGCAGAAATCTGCACTGATGCTATGACCTGTATGGGCCGTTGGATAACGGGAGAGTCTTCGACTTTTTCCCAGCTCGGCTCTATTCGGACACGGTGTAAGGGTACTAGATTTTGGTAAATGTCACTGGGATGCATCAGGGAGATACTTTTGGTGACTGAGACGAACAATTTATTCGGCTGAACCATTTTAGACCTGACGCCAAGAAGTCTATCGTGGAAAGTAGTGGAGCGCTGGGTGAATAAAAGTCAAAATCGAGAAGTTTGCCCCTGATTCACTTTCCCCATCAATGACGAAACCCCTTTCTATGGCATGATGGGTTGATAGGCCTTTGCATGAATGTGTGCCGGAAGCGCCTGGCCGGTAATACCCATTAATAACTGTAGATATGTTTTTATAATCGGTAATATTTGCTGCATGGCTTCGATCAATTGTCTTCGCTTCCTTTCCAGTGGAAAGTTCGTATTTTCAATTTTTTGGGCATCAATGATGAAATTACTGATATTAACATCAAAAGCCAACTGGATTGCATGTCCAAAAATCATATTGTCTCTTAACGGAAACAGGGTTGGTTTGGCCAACGACAAATCTATTTCATGAAATGAAATATCATGTATTTGTTTGATTAATTGGTCATCTTCATCCTGAAATTGAGCCAATGCAACCTTTTCTTGACTTTCCTGGCATGCGTATTCCATCACCTCGTTATTTAACTCGTTTATTAGTATGGCCAATACATCAAAATATTTGTCGTCAACCGGTGCAGTTATCCGAATAAATTCCCCGTCAAGCTCAACTGTCAATTCCTCCACAAGCCTTTTGAAAAATTCAGGAGAAATCGGCATCCTTACAACTTCGATTTTTTTACCGTATCTGGTCTCAAGCTTATGAAATTGCTTTTTCAATTCTTCACGACTTGTGTCTTGTTAAACACCTTTTCAACAAGGTCAACATGCACAGTTATCGTTTTAGTACCCCCGTTGCCCTTTTCATACCCAAACTCATTTAACATATCTTTTAATATTCTCCTTTGTTGGGCATGGAGAGACATGCTTTCCAATTTCATTTTAAGCTTTTCAATTTTCTTTTCTAAACCAATCACGTGAGAAGCGATTTCTTCATAGATGTACACGGGCTTGAGGTAGGTATCCAGATATTCAAAATGTTGATTAATATTACCTTTGTGCAGTCTTAAAGGTGAGCGTAACAAATCCCATACATCCTCCTCATTCTTCGGTTCGCTATTATGACCTGTCGTTAAGTTTATAGTGTCATGAACGATGTTTCCTTTGAACGATAAGTCTGTAAACCCAATAAAACCATTTTGGTTACGATGCCAGTTATTCATATGCCAAAAATAGATAGCGACGTTGCAAATATTGGAATATTTCTCTAAAAAACCTTGATCCTCTCCTTGAATGCCTTTTAACAGCAACCTGTTTATGCGCTTTCCTTCCGCCAAATGATCGTCTTGTTTGGTTCTGACGTGTATATCGAAATTACTTAAATCCACACCTATAGTCGCGATTCGTTTTTTGACAATATCCAATATCTGTGCCACATACGTATATCGAACATGTGCACCCAGAAAACTCTGGCTATCGTAATGGGCTGGCAAAAATTCTTTGAATTCGGCAGGAAGATTGGCAGTGTATTGTGAGAACCAAGCCTTTAAGTATCCTTCCTCCTCAAGCCGTAAGTCAGCAAACGGGAGTCTTAGTATCTGCAGTCCGTTATCAGAAACCATGGTCGCTCTTCTTTGCGTTGCACAATAGATTTCATCATAGAACTCTCTACACATCTCCTCTGCTATGCCAATATTCCATTCACTATTGGTTAATTCAGGTGTTTTGCCTAATTCATAAACCGTCAAATACCAGGGAAACGTCTCGTCATACATTATGGAATAGGTTTCATTGGATCCGGAAATCATTGTTCCAGTCAGATGGGAATAATACGGTGCATTTTGAAGAAGAGATCGTAACACCTCTTTTCTTAATCCGGGGTTATTTTTCAAGATAGGCTTATCCAATAGTCGAGTGGACCACGTTTCGAGTATGCAGGCTCCACCAGTGATAAGCGGCCGATGATCACCCTCTATAAGATTCCCACTGATAATATTGGCCCGCATGACGTCGGAACCATACCGATCAATAAGATGGATTAATGTATGGCTGGGTAGCTCCCTTAAAAAAAATGGTTTCGGTACATCCGAATAATAGCTTGCTATGTACTTGAGGTCTGACACCGGTTTGCCAGAACTTCGCAAATCATAGGCTGCTCTTGCATATTGTGCAGCATTAAAGAGCGATGCCACCCGACTCGTGCCCAGGACGGAAGAATCATTTTGATCGAAGTTAAATGCAGAGCGAATGGCATCATTCACCGCAACATATCGGTCGACAGGTGTTCTTAGGTCACTATTCATAGGTTCGGCATCTTTTAATTTGTGTGGGTGTTCAAATAACATTTTTAGTCCTATAGCACCATGTCTTATTCTTATTCGGATGGTGGGATATGCTCAATTAAGAATGCAAAAAGGTTTTTTTAATGATGTTTTTTAGAGAGATTGGCAAGAGATATCCAATATACGAACGTAATAATGTTGCGTATTTCCTCATTAAGCTCGTCTTTTTATGGGGGTTAATCGGTAGAGATAACACCTCCGGCCATAACTTCAATATCAATTTCCGGTGTAAGATATGTTCGGGTGGCTTTCTGTATTTTTCATCTACCGATAACATGTTTATTATTAACCTTCTGCAATTAAAAGGAGTGAAAATTTCTTTCCAGACCATACCGAACTCTAATTGACTAACTGCAAGCCAAACCCCATGTCCTTGCTCCCACAAAAAAAGTTCTGGTATGATCAACGTTATAAATTTCCTTTAATCCTAACAGCCATTTTTCATTAAAATCAATTACATATTGATTCTTACCTCCGTAATATGTAGCATCTGCAAGCTCATGTGAGCGTTAATTTTTCCTCACTACGTTTCGGCAGCCGGGAATTAAAATTATGGCATCTTCCATGTTCAGAAACGCAACCTACTACTGCCACTTTATTACGCGCGAATAGTAATCCAACATCAGCTTGTGCATCAGGAGCCCACACATCATGAGCTAAGGTCACACTTTTCTTGAAAATTTTGTTGAAGTCTCCATTCAGATTACAAGAACTCTTGACAATGTCATGTTGCAATCCAAATTTTGAGAGTAGTGACGGACGGTATTGTTAAATCAGGATGGTTATCAGGCATATCTTTTTGTTGAACGGTTTCAAAAGAATGAATTTTGTCAGTTAGCTCTTCTGGAGGATGCTAATACAACCCTACTATCCCAGCCAGAAGTAATCGCCATAACCAAGTCAAAGCGATGGGAGGCAGCTTTCATTAATCTTTGTAAATCTGAGGAAATTTTTTCTACTGCCCCATTTAATGACAAATGACCTAAAGCTTTGTCCGGCCAATATCTCTCACAAATCCCAGTTTCTACATTAACCCAGTGATTCGGGTAGCATATGCTTAATTTCTTTGTAAGGAGAACTTTCAAATGGCCACATTAGGTTCTTTTTTATTCTGAAACTCTGGAGAGTTAATAAATTCAACAGCCCGAGGGTCCATTTCTAAATTCAGTATTTCTGCAAGAATTCCAGGTTGCGAGGCACACCACCTATCGCTGATGTAACGAGTGTCCGTATAAAAATTCTGACGCAGACCTGAAGCATCATTAAATAGCCTTATTTCCCTGCCATCATTGACTATGAGTATCCACCTGCCACCGAATTTATACGTTTGCTCAAAAAACCCGTCACAATCACCAAGTTGATGAGTCAACATAGTAACGATATCGGCATCACTTGCCTCTGGATTGTCCGGATCGAGAATAAATCCTAGCAGGGTTAAGGACTTGTCCTGATAACCAGAATGCGAGATACTTAAGTGTGGGTGCACGGTTAAATGAATTGAGGGATTAATACTGATTTTTTTCCAGGAAGTGAATTGCTCAATAAAACATGGACCGAGAATGAACTGTCCACTGTAAAGTAATTCTACAAAATTTGTTATTGAAACCTTCTCCTCTAATTTTTCCATGCCAATGCCTTTATATAATTATTGACCGCATCAATATACCGCAAAGTCCAGTCCATAATGATTAGATATTATCTGTCAACTCACGGTCCATTAATCCATCAATATTCAGTGCGAGGATCAGAAAGGTCATGCCGGGTGAAATCTGAAACAACCTGATTAACAGAATATTTCCTGGAAACTATTTTCAGGAAAATTAGCGGGAAAAATCATAGACGTTCTCTGATAAATTTTCTTTCCCGGTCACCGGTCCTTACTCCATGACATGTTTTTAACTTATTTGACGGCAAGAACCCCATGTGGACATACAAAAAAAGGGGCACATCTTTTCTTCGCACAATCGTCCAACCGTTACATCAACAAAGCTTTTGATTCGTATCCTGATAAAAATTTCCAGAGTGGTAAGAAAATCGCATGAGATGAGAGAGTGCTAATGTTAGTTGAAATTTGAAGCGGCTCCCCCTTCTATGATGGTAAAGCGTTCGACCAAGAAAGTCATCTCCTCCCATCAAAGAAAGGAGCCACTTCATGAGCAGTATTGCGAAAACCCAAAACGAGAAGCAAGAAGACTCGCGCATTTGGGAATCGTGCAGGTCATTCGACCGGACCAGTATGAAGCGTTTGATGTGGACAGTAAGGTGGAGTGTATTCGCGCCCTCATTCCGTTGGGGCTTGATGCATGTGCAGGAGGCCCTTGAAGAGGAGGTCTGCATCTTAGCCGGGGCGCGGTATGCGCGGAAAGCTCCGGAACTTGCCCGGACGACGGCATGCAAGTAATCCTGGGAGCGTGCAGTTAGCCGGGCCAACGGCATCCCCTGCGGATTCCCCGGGTGCAGCACGAAGCGGTGGGGAAATCCCCTTGCAGGCCCTAGAGCAATTGCGTGGGCACGGGGAAGGTCGATGACCTCTTCGTCAAGCGAGTGGTGTATGGCATCTCCTGTCGGAACTCTGAGAACGGCCGCGGCGGCGGTTCCCGGAGCGATTGGGTTGTCGAGTTCCAGCGTGTCACGCACGTTCACCCGTGCTAGTGCGCAACAGCTCCAGGCCCTTCAGGACCGTGATCTAACTCCCTTAGACATTATGGCTATATTGCTCGACGGCAAACCTTTGCGGACATGACGATGCAGCTCGCCGTGGGGATTCCTCTCACGAGAGAAAAACACCTCCTGGGCTTTGTCGAAACCGGGACGGCAAATGAGGCGGTGCTGACCCGCTTCTTGCCGAAGCCTCTGTGATCGGGGATTGAAGGTGTCCCAGGGCCTCTGGGTGCTCATCGATGGCGGCAAAGGCTTACGCGCAGCCGTGCGGCAGGCCTTGGGAGGGGTGACGCTCGTTCAACGGTGTCAATGGCACAAACGGGAAAACGTCGTGCGGCATCCATGGCTTTCACAAAAGTAATCTGCCGCAGCATTCTTATTCTTTTGCTCCTTGGACTGCCTCCTCTGGGTATTGTCCTGTCTGGCCAAGCTCTTCCCCACGAATTGACTCTATTACCCATTCCCATCCAGGCAGGAGACGCCTCTCTTTCCTGGCCGATATTTGGACTGTTGGTCCTGCTCATCTCCGGAACTCTTGCCCCGTTTCTTTGGCGATATGGGAAAACTCAGTGTTACAGCATATTCAAATCCACTTCCGCCGAACGGTTTCCCTGGTGGGGTTGGATGGGAGTCGGATGGACGGCTTTTGCCTGGATATTAGCCTGGACGCGCTTTTCATGGTTTCAAGAATGGCAACCATATACTTTCCCGTTACTTTGGTTCGGCTATATTGTCGTCATCAATGCCCTACTGTTTTCCCGAACCGGTCAATGCCTCCTCATGAATCAGCCCAAGATTCTCTTCAAACTCTTCCTCCTCAGCGCAGTCTTTTGGTGGATCTTTGAATACCTCAATCAGTTCGTGCAGAACTGGCATTACGTCGGGATGACGGACGCTCAGGGCGTGACCACTGTCTTTTGGATGACCCTCGCATTCTCCACAGTTTTGCCCGCCGTCCTGGGTACCTATGAATACCTCTCCTCGTTTACCCAGGTGAAGGCCCCGGTTGAAAACTGGTATGTCATTCCAATGGTTGATTCCTCACGCACCGGATGGTTGATGTTCAGCCTTGGTTGTTTTGGGCTTCTAATGATTGGGATTTGGCCCACGCTGTTGTTTTCTCTTCTCTGGGTAAGTCCGTTTCTGATCATGGTAGGAATACAAATAATACGAAGGGTTCCTACCATTCTGTCACCATTGACCAAGGAAACTGGAGTCCTGTGGTTCTTTCCGCTCTGGCAGCTCTGGTCTGTGGAGGATTTTGGGAAATGTGGAATGCCTACAGCCTGGTCCATTGGGAATATTCGATTCCCTATGTCCACGCCCTCCAGATAGGGGAAATGCCGATCCTTGGTTATGCCGGCTATTTGCCGTTTGGCCTGGAATGTCTGACGGTCGCCGCCTTTTTTCTGGAAAATCAGAAACTCCGCGGAGAGACCTATGACGGGAAACTCTAGCATGCCCGGAAAGTCGTATCAGGCCGTTCGTCCTGAGGCTCGCATGAATTCAATACGACTCCATAACCGTTTTTCAGATTCATAACGATGTTCATCCTCTCTGAGCCTTAGAGATCTCACAGAAAGAGATAGAACGGCTTCTAATGAGAACAAATCTACTCGACTCCTGGTGCATCTATCCACAAACACATCATTCCTCCCTCCCGCGATCGAACCGGGCTCCACCTCAACCGCGGCCATCATCGGTTCATTTCCCAAGGGGTCGATGACGTCTCCACAACAGGTCCGGACGTGGACGGCATTTGAGAAAGAATACGGGGGACTTGAAACAGAGGCCCTTTCCTCCCATTGCATCAAACAATTCTTTGACAATGAAGGAAAGGCCATTTGGGTGGTACGCATCGGAACGGGACAGATCAAGGACGTGTCTCCATTTCTCCAAGGCCTTTCTCTTCTCGACCGCATAGGGGGTTTCAATATTTTGTTCATTCCTCAAACCGAACAGCTTCCGGATACCAATGCGGTCAAAGTCATGCAAGCAGCCATTGCTCTTGTTGCCAAACACCGTGCGATGTATATCCTGGATGTCCCCCAACGCGATGCCCTCCGACAAACGGTCAGGACTCTGACAACCTGGTTTAATCATCAATCAGGCATTCACCATCCGAATGTGGCCATGTACGTTCCGCGTGTCCAAGTCCCTCAGTCCCTTAAGAAAGCACCTCTGCATACCATCCCCGCCAGCGGAGCCATGGCTGGTGTATTGGCCAGAACCGATCAACAACGAGGAGTATGGAAAGCCCCGGCAGGAACGGAGGCCATCCTTCAGGGCGTTCAGGGCATTGAGCAGACACTGACGCAACAGGAAATGGGGCAACTCACTAATTTGGGGATCAATCCAATCCGGCAAACGTCTCCGTCACAGTTTGTCGCATGGGGTGCACGGACTCTGTCACCCAACAGTGAGTGGCAGTATCTTTCCGTCCGGCGTCTGGCATTATTTCTGGAATCAAGCATACAACAGGGATTAGGATGGGTGGTCGTTGAACCGAACGACGAACCCCTGTGGGCTCACATTCGGCAAACGATTGACGCATTTCTCCAATCACTTTTCCGACAGGGGGCCTTTCAAGGCCAAAAAGCCCGGGAGGCCTATTTTGTCAGATGCGGGCCGGATACCATTTCGTCCGCTGACCAGGCTGCCGGTATCGTCAACATCATGATAGGATTCGCTCCACTCAAACCAGCTGAATTCATTATTCTTAAAATCCAACAGAACGCCAAATCTTTCCGCCCAGCGTGATCCCCTCTTTTTCACTGAAATTTCCGAAAGCCGCTGTTTCCTGGATGTTCGGGTAAATGGGAATTGAATGTCCAAGCCCATACGGAATTCAGGCGGCAATCTCAACCGAATCGCCGACCGATAGGGCAAAGCCAAACAATCCCAGATAGTGAGCGGTAAAGACGACCCGTCTTGAAGCATCACCTGCGGTATGAAAATGTTCAGAAACGAAAAAGGGAAACCAGAAGCTGGTGGTAATGACGACTCGTGGATAGGCTTGATGATCGGAGTCCGAAACGCAACACGGTATAGGGCGCATCGACAGTATCCAAAGCTCGACGAACGTGATCCTGCCTCGGTTCCAGTTCCACAAAAAAACGGCTGACTCGACATCATCACGTGGGAGTACCAGAACGTGGCATTCTCCAGACAGGCCGTTTGGCTGGACACATTGGACACATACCCTGCACTCACCGCCACCAATAGCACGAGAATTTTACGCCACATTTTAATTCATTCTTTCTCGAAGTGTATTGATTAGGGAAATTCCTACAAGCCCAACCGGTCCCAACACATGGCCGCTCAAGCCAGACGAAACTCTGTGCATGGATCTCTTTCGATTGTAACGGTCGGATCAGAAAAAACTTGATGGAGATTAATTGAAAATCCAGGAGAGGAACAGAGGCTCAAAATCAACTATTTACAGAGTAACGACTGACAGATCCCTTGCATGTCCAATGGAAGGCCCACTGGAATATTCCTGAAATATCCCGGATACGGGATGCTCGAACCCCAGTGTGCGTGCATGAAGCATCACTCGGGGAATGTCGATCTCCGTTACCCGGCATACTTTCTGACCGCCATACGTCTTATCCCCCAAAATCGGGCAGCCCAAAGACGCCAGGTGAACACGAAGCTGGTGTGTCCGACCCGTATGTGGAGACAACGCCACATATGAGGCAAGCTCTCCCCATTGCCGGAGAACCCGATATTCCGTGACCGCTCGCTGAGGTCGCCAGGTGTCGGAAGACACTTTTTGGCTCTCTCTCCGATCCCGGCCGATAGCCAAATCAATCACTCCATGTTCGTGCAGGGGCACTCCCCATACAAGTGCCTCGTAAGTCCGGATGATGGAGTGTTGCTCAAACTGACCCGCCAGCACTCGATGGGCATGATCGGTCTTGGCGATCACCATCACACCGGAAGTATATTTATCCAACCGATGCACCATGCCTGGCTGTGCCCTTCCAGCTGGGAGGGTACCAGCCTCCTCCATGGTTTGAAAATGTGCCAGAAGCGCATTGACCAATGTTCCCGACCAGTTTCCCGAGGCGGGATGCACCACGATCCCCGCAGGCTTATTCAGCACCAAGAGTGCTTCATCTTCATAAAGAATCTCCAAGGGCACCGCTTCTCCATCGACCAGTAACGGCCCGGGCTGAGGGGTATCGATCGTAATGCGATCGCCAGGCTTAATGTTGTGACTCGGCTTGACCCTGTGGGCGTTCACCCGGATACGCCCCAACTCAATCAATCGTTGCAAGCCCGAGCGGGACATATCACGTTCGCGGTGAACCAAAAATTGGTCAAGCCGTTTTCGTGCTTCTCCCGTAGTGACGATAAATTCTGTAATCATTTTGGAGAATCCGATTGAAGAGGGATTTCATTTTCCCCTGATTGCTCGTGTGCAGCAGAATCTTTAACGATAGACACTACGATTTTGCTATGCAACCGTCGGACGATTCATGTGTCAATGAGATTTGTCCTAAGCTGCCGAAGGGCTCAGTAGGACGTTATCGATCGGGAGTTGTTTCTATTGATCGCCAGGAATTTTTTCGACATTGTCCGATGAATAATGTTCATCATTTTACACCGGCATTTCCGACGCGTGTCAGTCATCTAGTCGTACCCCATCACCGACGCAAATCGTGCCGCCCCTTTCGACCGCCGCATATACTCCAACATGACCCTGATGGTGTTGGACCGCGGTGCGCAAAATGCGGGTATCCTTCGGCAGGTCTCCTTGGGCTAATGTGGTCATCACGCAACGGCCGCAGGGACCTGAGATCTGCAGGCGCACCTCGTCTCCGATGGCCAGCGTGCGACCAATCCAGGCATCTTCAGCAAAGCTGTTGTCCTTCCCTACTGATTCCACAACCAGGTTAGGACGAAATCGCGGCGGCTCGAAGCGCCCTTGCGGGTATTCTTCCCCAAGCCGGTTAAGTGTAGCAGTCGAGAGCAGATGGACCATGGCGCTGTCAAAAAATGTGCCGGCTGGAAGGGCGAAATCAGTGATAGTATTCTGTTTATCCCGGCCCTCGATATCGGGCCAGTACTCTTCGGAATGCGCGGTCCAGGAAGCCGGCATGGCAGACTGGACCCCGGTCACACGATCACCATCGACAACCGCAAATGTCACGTCACGATTCAGGGCTTTGGAGAGAACCTGGGTCAGATCCTTTTGTTCACTGGTCACAATCGTGCCATCAGGCAGGATAATGCGGACGCGAAATTCTGTTTCCTTGTTTCCCTTCGGTTCCATAAGGCTTGCCTGAAAGGCGAAAAGATTTGGCCATTTTTTTGGATTTTTCGCCGTGGCGACACGGCCATCGGCACCATCCAGAATGGCATACATACGATCACCCAGAAATCCCTTGGCATTTACCTGAGTAAAAGACAACGCTTCCCCCTTCATCGACTTAACCGGGTAGCGCCACAACGACCTGACTATCCCAATATCGGTTTGCGACACATTCGACAAGTCTAACCCCTCCCATAAGAAACAACACTGTGCAGAGGAAAAAAACACTCTTCGAATCCCGGATTCTGAAGTGCGCCTCCTACAGGTTTGCATCCATCCCCCAAAGACCCTATCACAGGGCTGATTATGCCCGCCAGAAGATAAGGAACTCTGAAGTTCTCTGCCTTCAGGAACCAATAGGGTCATGAACTCATTCTATTCTGATTAAATAGATCCCTTCCTGTTGATAAACCGGCTGGTAGATTCCGTGTAACGAGGTCACTCGTTTCTGTCATTCTACGATTTCCAATGTTCACTTATGCCTACAGAAAATGATAGGAAGAATTTGCCAAAGACGTATCCCTCAAGCAAGATGAATTGTGAAGGATTTTTTCTCCTTCATAAACCCTCCCCCCTAATTCAGCAACGTAGGAAGAAGTCGAGAAAATATTTCTGGTTAGAGGTGGCTTACAAACAGGTTCGAAGTTATCCCATATTCGGAAAAATCGAGGTGAGTCCGGTTGGAAGACAGACGTTTTTGAGAGTTGACAATCATACCTCATAGTCTTCTATCATCATGAGTTGTTTTATTTATATTCTTCATCCTTTACTTTCATTCTTTATTTTTTTTCTTTACCTTCCTAATTCTTATCTTCATAACGTTTGGGCTGGGAATGAAGGCCCGGTAAAGAAAATCTTTACAGTGTGGGTCCCATGCCCAATATCCCATGTTTGTGTTTGTACCGATCCTTTTTCTTCAGCATTGCCCTGATTCTTGGAATCCTGGTGGCTTCCCCTCCAGCCTTCTCCGGACTGTTTCCCTTGGAACGAATTCAGTGCGGCAAGATTAAAGTAAAAGTTAAGATTATTAGGGGCTTCAAGGATAATAGAATTGCAGTGGCCTTAGATACAGAAGGAAAGGCGGTCGTTATCGGTCAAGCATCCGTTGGCAGTTCCGGCAATATAATTTTTATCCTTGCTCAATTATGCGACGGGGTGGCGGAAAAATTAAGTCAAAAGACTCCATCCACAATTAAGGTCGAAAAATTTACGGTAGGAAGTGAGCCGGTCGATGTGACAGGCGGGGATTTCAATGGGGACGGCTACATTGATGTAGCCGTGGTCAATCAAGACTCCGACAATGTCTCGATTCTCCTAAACAATGCCGGCACGGGGTTTCTGAAACCCACGAATGTTGCCACCGGCTCTGAACCCAGAGCGATTGTCTCAGATGACTTCAATAATGACGGACGATACGATCTGGTCACGACCAATTTGGGCGATGGCATCGGTGATATTTCCCTTCTGCTTGGAAAGGGAGATGGCGGCTTTGCCGCCCCTTTATCCATCACGATCGGCGCTTCTGACGCTTCCTTGGTTGCCGCCTCGTTGGGCTCCTCCCCAGTTTCCCTGGCCGCCGGCGACGTGAACAAGGATGGCAATGTTGACCTCGTCATTGCCGATAGCGCAGGGAATGCTTTGGTGCGTCGGGGCAACGGCAACGGAACATTTCAGGCGCCCACGTTTTTAAATGCACCCGGGCAGTTTTCAATTCTCGTTGAAGATCTCAATACCGATGGAGCTGTTGACGTAATCACCAATGGCATGGTGCTGCTGAATGACGGGGCGGGAAACTTTCCCAGGACCACCGGATTTGCCGCAGGTCTTCAACCTACTCTTGTTCGAGTGGGGGATCTTAATAAAGATGGCATTCTGGATCTGGTGACCGCCAATGAATCGTCGAATAGCGTGACGGCCTTCCTGGGTCGAGGGAACGGCAGCTTTCAGACACCCCGTCATTACATCGTCGGCCACGAACCTGGGGAAATCATTATCGAAGATCTGGATGGTAATAGCACGGTGGACCTTGCAGTCTCTAATCTTAGCTCGACTCACCTGAGCATCCTCTTTGGCACGGGCGATGGGAATTTCATTGGAGGCCAAGCGTTTCCTTCCACATTATTCAATGCCACCCAGACAACCAACCAGGTGGCCCTGGCTGATTTTGACGGCGACGGACTCTTAGATCTGGCGGCAGCCAATATCCTTGGGAACGGCGATGCTGCCGTGCTCAAAGGTGAATCCTTTGGCAAATTTGCCGTGCCTGTCGTACTTCCAGATCAACACGGAGGAGAAGTTGTGGCCGGCGATTTCAACGCAGACTCCAATCCGGATCTCGCGTTTATTCAGCAAGGCAGCCCCGGCGGTGCACACGATACCATTGAGGTACGCCTCGGCAATAGCAACCTGACCTTCGGTTCGCCAACCACCCTGACCCTGCCGGATTCTGATTTGGCTCTCAACTTCGGCCTGGCTGTGGATGTGGACGACAACGGCACGATAGACCTGGTAACCGCCAACACCGGCACAGACGATGTATCCGTCTTCCTCGGCAATGGCAAAGGCACCTTTCAAAATGATGTCACCACCTCGGTCGGCGACCACCCAACATGGGTGGCGGCGGGCCACCTCGATGGGAATGCGTCGCGAGACCTGGCTGTGGTCAATGCCGGTCCCCATGGGGGACAAGCGGGCAAGCTCTCGCTCCTCTTCGGCACGGGCAACGGCAGCTTCTCCTCCGGTCCGGAATTCTTCATCAACACGGAACCCAATTCCGTGGTCATCGGCGACCTCAATGGCGACGGTAAATCGGATTTTGCGGCCATTGTGCAGGCCCCACTCCTCCATTGGAATGTTCACATTGTGCTGAGCAACGGCAACGGGACATTCGCCCCCCCTACTTTGATTCCGCTGCCTGGGGGCGAGGCGGGAAACCTGACCGTCTCCGACCTCGACGTGGATGGGGATCTCGATCTCATTATGACCGTTGGACCCGAGATTGGAATTCTTGAAGGCCAGGGCAATGGCACATTTCACCCGATCCTTCTCTTTGACGGCGGAGCCCCAATGGGTTCGATCACGGCAATCGACCTCAACCACGATCAACGCCCGGATCTCGTCGTGCCACAAAGCCGTAGCGGCACCACGGCGATCCTGATCAACTCCGCAACAGCTCCTACCAAGATATCCCATGATATCAACGGCGACGGAACAGCCGATCTGGTCTGGCGGGATACCAGTTCCGGAGCTGTCGCTCTTTGGTTCATGAATGGCACAAACATTTTTTCCTCCGGATTCCCTGGTGGAATTTCGGCCGAGTGGCAGATTGCCGCTGTCGGCGATGTGAATGCGGACGGCAAGGCCGATGTCATTTGGCAGGACACGACGAGTGGCCTTGTTGCGATCTGGTTGATGAACGGGCCGACGATTACTTCGGTGGGCTTTCCCGGCAGCACCCCGACCGCGTGGGTGATTGCCGGTATCGGCGATCTGAATGGCAATGGGACGGCAGATCTCGTCTGGCGAAATACCAGCACGGGCGAAGTGGCGATCTGGTTGATGAACGGGACGACCATGGCTTCAGCCGGCTTCCCCGGTGGGATGTCACTCGATTGGCAATTCGGGCAGGTGGGCGACGCCAATGGCGACGGCAAAGCCGATGTCATCTGGCACAATCGCACTAACGGTGGGGTCGCCATCTGGTTGATGAACGGACTGACGATCACCTCGGTGGGCTTTCCCGGCAGCACCCCGACCGCGTGGGTGATTGCCGGTATCGGCGATCTGAACGGCAATGGGACGGCAGATCTCGTCTGGCGAAATACCAGCACGGGCGAAGTGGCGATCTGGTTGATGAACGGGACGACCATGGTTTCAGCCGGCTTCCCCGGTGGGGTATCGCTCAACTGGAAAATTGCCCAGGTGGGCGATGTGAATGCCGATGGCAAAGCCGATGTCATCTGGCGCAATCGCACCAGCGGTGGGGTCGCCGTCTGGTTGATGAACGGGTTGAAGATTGCCTCAATGGGTTTTCCCGGGGCGGCGCCCACGGAATGGGAAATTCAGTGAACGATCATGAATAGGAAATATGGGAATAAACTCCCCTCTTTCTGATCTATCGTTGGGATGCGTGAGACGGTTATCTGATGTATAATCCGACCTCCCAGTCTGCTGGAAGATTTTGAGAGACGTCTTCCAATAATCCCTTTTACCTATTTCAGCAGATGCTGGAAAATCAGCTCGAAAAAATAACAATACAGAAAAATGGGAAGAGGTAATCCCAGAATCGTTCCGACCAGATAGTCGCGGAAGCGAATATCCGCAAGGGCCAAGGCATAATTTAAGGCAGGCAATGTCTGAAATATCAGGCGCAAAACCGCTACTGACAGGACCGGACGTTCATCAAGATGTGCAAAAATTTTATCTACCCATTGATGATTGAAACTGCGAAGAGCCGTTCCACCAACCGCACGAATCAGAAAAAAAACCGATCGTCGAAGAACACAGCGCGGCCACCAGCGTCGCGATCGCTCCCCATTCTTTCCCCAGTGCGAAAACAGCTCCGACTAAAAATACCCAGCCTGGCACATACAGAAGATTGCCAAGGCTAAAAGACAGACAAAACAGCGCAATCCCCCAGACCGGATAGGCAAAGAATAAGCCCTTGATCACAGCAGGAGAAAGGTGGGATCGCAGGCCGGTCACTTCAACCACCACGTAGAGGAGGACAAAAAACGCAACAATGGAGAGAAGTTTTTTCTTCGGATCCGTGGTCAGAAAAAATTTCATAGAGCGAACTGTTGAATGCGAAAGGTAACACCTCTCGTCAGCGCTGCGGGGGAGGGAGAAACCTCTCTATTCAGAAATCGGCTTGCGAAGCTTGATCGGCACTCGCTCTTTTTTCCGCATGCGAATATTGAGCATTTCCACCGCAACCGAAAACGCCATCGCAAAATAAATATAGCCTTTCGGCACATGCACATCGAACCCCTCCACCATCAGGGTGACGCCCACCAGAATGAGAAACGAGAGGGCAAGAATTTTAATGGTCGGATGCGCGTCCACGAAATCGCCGATCGCTTTTGCCGCCATGAGCATCACGAGCACGGCGAGAATGATGGCGATAGCCATGAGAGAAATCTGATCGACCAGGCCGACTGCTGTAATGACCGAATCCAATGAGAACACAATATCCAAAAGCGCAATCTGAATCAGCACCATTCCCAGGCCGGCGGCCGCCACGGTGGGACCGCTCCCTTCTATCCCTTCCAGACTGTTATGGATTTCATGCGTCGCCTTGGCCAACAGAAACAGGCCACCCCCGACCAGAATCACATCGCGCCCTGAAATTTCATGGGTGAACAGCATGACCCACGGTTCGGTGAGTCCCATAACCCAGGAAATTGAAAACAGTAACGCCAGCCTGGCTATCATGGCGAGACCAAGGCCTGTCCTCCGGGCAAACGCCCGCTGACTCTCGGGGAGGCGTCCGACCAGGACGGAAATAAAGATAATGTTATCGATCCCCAGAACAATTTCTAATGCCGTTAACGTACCTAGCGCGATCCATGCTTCTGGACTTGTCAGCCATTCAAACATCGAAACTCCTTTTTTTTCTTTTATAAGGTATTTAACGCCTGAGCGAGAGGTAGTCTTTATGAAACTCTTAAAGAAAGTCAACGAGTTATGGCCGACTATCCTTTCTTGACAGACTTCCTGACGATATGTAACCATTGGTTACATGACGCCCGATGCCTTTCGCCAAATCCGCCAACGCCTCGGTTTAACGCAAACCCAACTGGCTGAACGCCTTCGCACCACCCGCATGACCATTACCCGCTACGAGTGCGGGACACGACGGATTCCCGGAGTGGTGGAGGCCATTCTCTCGCAACTGGACTCTCCGACACAGATTCACATGGCCGGCATTGTGGCCGCCGGCAATCCGATTGAGCCCATTCCTCAAACCGAGCTGGTGGAGGTTCCACCATCCATGCTGCGGACAGGGGATAATTTCGCTTTACGGGTCAAAGGCGAATCAATGCGGGATGAAGGCATTCTGCCTGGCGACCTGGTGATTGTGCACAAACAGCGAACGGCGCGAAATGGCCAAACCGTGGTCGCGCTGGTAAATCAGGAGGCAACGATTAAGAAGTATTACCGCAAAGAGAGGCAGATTGAGTTGCATCCGGCAAACGCCACCATGGCACCGATTCTGGTGACACCGCAGGATGAGTTTGTGATTGAAGGAGTGGTCATCGGCGTGATTCGCCACTGCGGATAATATTTTTCGTTTCATTATACCTGTAGTGTTGGGCAGGCATCTCTGAGGCCAACAGGAAGACAAAAAGCCGTTTCGGCAACAACCTGCCGGAATGACCGATGAGCCACAGGAATGAATTGGGATTTCGCCAATGGATCGACAGATTGTGTGTTTAGGTATTCCGCGATTCGAAGTGGCCTTAGCGCGTCTCGACGACCCGGCCTTACGCACCAGACCTGTCGCCGTGGCTTCGGCGCATACGTCCCGCACCATCATCCGCGAAGTCTCGCCAGAGGCCGAAGATGCCGGGGTGGTCCCTGGGCTTACGGCCGATCGGGCCAGGCGACGCTGTCCCTCGCTCCGGCTGGTTCACCCGAATCCCTCCCGTGTGGCCCGCGCCCATCACGCACTGTTGCCATCGATCATATCGGTCGCACCAATCTGGGAATCCTATAAGTCCGGACATTTCTTTTTGGATTTGACCGGCACCACCCGCTTGTTCGGCGCCGCCTGCGACACGACGATGCGCCTGGAACGAAACATCTCGCACCGGCTCGGACTCCAGAGCGTGGCAGGGGTCGGGACGAATAAACTGGTGGCACAGATGGCCTCTTCTGTCTTGACGCCTCCACAGTTATGCGATGTGCGAATAGGGTCGGAACAGGATTTTCTCCTGCCGTTACCTGTCTCGACACTTCCCGGACTTCGTGGCCCGCAGGGTGCCGCACTCCGAACGACCTTAGCGGACTTGAATCTACAGACAATTGCCAACCTGGTGGAGATTCAACTGGAGGCCCTGGAGTCTGTTTTTGGTCGATGGGGCCATCGGCTATATCATTGGGCACGCGGAATCGATTCGTCTCCGGTTTTTCCTGCCGGAGCGTCTCCTTCTCTGGCCTATTCTCATCTTTTTGAGCCGGATGCCATCGATGATGCGAAGCTTCTCGCAGGTCTCTCAACCCTGATCGACACCCTTTGCCGGAATCTCCGCCGCCAGCACCACGTCAGCAATCGTCTAAGCCTGACCATAGGCTATAGCGATCAACAGACCATCACTCGATTATGTTCTCTTGCCACACCAACACATTGGGAGGTTGAAATGTTTCCATCCATCCGCTCGTTATTCCGTCGATGTTTTCAACGGCGCGTGCGTGTACGCTCACTGGCCATTCGGAGCAATAGCTTTCGTCCCCCGCCCGAACAACTCTCGCTCTTTGCCCAGGAGGACGGGCACGACCCGCAGGGTCAGCCGCCACGCCCGCATCGGTTGGCATTAGCCCTTGATCATTTGCATACCAGGTTCGGCATGAAAGTCATTCAATGGGGACGCTCACACATGGCCTCTCCTTTAGATTGAGCATAAAACCTCCATCTGTGCATTGATTTCATGACATTCATTAACATGAAAAATAACCAATGATTAATAGGTGTTTTTCATTTTTTAATAACTAAAACTAAATATATACTTTAATTTACTAAGTTATGCACAGGCATGAAAAGTAAAGCCTTGCTTCAGTCAACAAGTTATCAACATGGCGCATAAAATAAAGCGATACTTTAATTAAAAAATGGATACGCAATTCATCTTTGAGGTCTTATTTCATGTCAGCCTTTGTCCATTTACACGTGCATTCGGAGTACTCTCCGATGCAAGGAGTATCCACCTTGGAAGCCTTGTGCCAAACGGCACGGGCACAGGGAGCCGAGACGCTCGCCCTCACGGATACGAACGGATTGTACGGCGCCATTCGTTTTATCGAGGTTGCACGGGCTCATGGCCTACACCCGATCGTCGGAGCCGAGCTTACCCACAGCCGGCACCGTGCCGTACTCCTGGTCAAAGATTCTTTTGGCTATACCAACCTGTGCCGCCTGCTTTCCCAACGTCATTGCGATCCCGCCTTTGACTGCATTACCTCAGTTCAGGAATACCGCCAAGGACTGATTATCCTCTCCGATGATCTTCCGGCCCTGACTGCCTGGAAACGCCACTCACCTACAGATCTGTACGTAGAGCTGTCGCCTGGCGCACTCATGCACCAGGCTCTGGCTTTTAGCCGCCGCACACATCTTCCTCCCGTCGCGACCAACCGGGTGCATTTCGTGACCCCGCAGGAGTTTCCCCTCCATCAAACCCTTCGCGCGATTGCCTTGAACACCACCCTCTCTCAATTATCTCCGGACTCCTGCTGCGCGCCCAACCATTGGTTGATGCCGCCTGCGATGCTGGCATCACAGTTTCCTCATGTTCCTCACGCGATGGCCAACACCTGGAAGATCGCGCAGCAGTGCCAGACCGAGTGGTCGTTCAAAAAGACGATTTTCCCGAGTTTTCGTCAACTCTCCGACTCTCATGCCTTCACGCTGCTATGTGAGAAAACCTACGACGGGGCTCGCTGGCGTTATGGCTCACTCACATCGCCTGTAATCGAGCGTATCGAACGCGAGTTGGGCGTCATCCGTGATAAAAGCTACGCGCACTATTTCCTGGTGGTCGAGGAAATTGTCCGCCAGGCGCCCCGCACGTGTGGCCGGGGATCGGCGGCGGCGTCCATCGTGTCCTATTGCCTGGGCATTACCCATGTAGACCCCATCCGTCACAACCTGTTCTTTGAACGGTTTTTGAATCCCGGGCGACATGATCCCCCGGATATCGACGTGGATTTTCCCTGGGATGAGCGCGACCGCATCGTGGATTTTGTTTTTGCCCGCTATGGCAGCCGGCACGCCGGCATGGTGGCCAATCAAAATACGCTGGCGCTCCGGGCGGCCGTGCGGGAAGTCGCCAAAGTCTATGGTATGCCTCCGGCGGAAATTCAACAGGTCAGTCGACTGCTGACCCGCCTCCCTCTCATCGATCTTCATGCGCACGAGTCCTCCGCCTCCCCATGCCATCCATCCGCAACCCGCCAGTCTGCCCGCCTTCACACCATGCAGAAAGAGGACAGGCTCCGTGCATCGACATCTTTGCTGTCTTCGATACCCCAGAATGAAAACAGAACACGCTCGCACCTTGATGAGGCCTCGGCGTTCACCGATCTACGCGAGCCATGGCCGGAAATCGTCCGACTCGCCCTTCAACTCCAAGGACGGTTCCGTCACCTGTCGCTGCATTGCGGAGGAATTGTGATTGTTCCGGACGATCTCCGCCGTTATGTGCCGGTGGAAGTGGCGGCAAAGGGGATTCCGGTCATTCAATGGGAAAAAGATCAAACGGAGGATGCGGGCCTGGTCAAAATCGATCTCCTGGGCAATCGATCTCTGGCCGTGATCCGCGATGCGCTTGCGGCCATTGCCGACAACACGGGCCGACACATCGACTATGCCACATGGGATCCCTTACACGATCCCAACACGCAACAGCTCATTCAACGGGGTGAGACAATCGGATGTTTTTACATTGAATCGCCCGCCACCCGCCTGCTTCTGAGAAAGCTCTGGACAGGTATGCCCGCGCACCGGCGCGCGCGAGCCGACGTGTTTGAATATCTCGTCATCGTTTCATCGTTGATTCGTCCCGCTGCAAACCGGTTCATTCAAGAATTTGTCCGGCGGGCCCATGGCGGAGCCTATCGTCCCTTACATCCGTTAGTGGAAGACGTGCTCGTGGAAACCCACGGCATCATGGTGTATCAGGAAGATGTCACCAAAGTGGCCATGGGCCTGGCGGGATTTTCCGTTGAAGATGGTGATCAGCTCAGAAAAATCCTCAGTAAGAAGCATAAGGAACGACAGCTTCGCGATTATCAACACCAATTTTTCGACGGCGCAAAGGCGCGTGGCGTGGATGCGCGGACGATTGAGCGGGTGTGGGCCATGACGATGAGTTTTGCGGGCTATAGTTTTTGCAAGCCACATTCGGCCAGTTACGCGCAGGTGTCGTGCAAATCTGCCTATCTTCGTGCGCATTATCCTGCGGAATTCATGGCAGCCGTCATCAGCAATCAGGGTGGGTTTTACTCCACCTTCGCCTATCTTTCAGAAGCCCGACGCATGGGACTGACCGTTCTTCCTCCGGACATCAATGCCAGCGCGTGGGCCTATCATGGGTCGGGAAGAGCCATCCGCATGGGCTTGATGCAAATCAAAGGCATCGCACGGGGATTTATCGATCATCTTCTCGAAGAACGGCATCGCCATGGCGTATTTGAATCATTTCACGATTTCCTGGCCCGGCTCAGTCCCGAGCCGGCGCAAACCCGTTTATTGATTCTGGGGGGCTGTTTCGATGCTATTGCCGGGGAAGTCACGCGCCCAGGCTTGCTCTGGCGGGCCTATGCCGATCATCCAACCGGCGGAATCGCTTCATCCCAATCAGCGGCACAACAGGCTACGTCACTCTTGCCCACCACCCGTCTTCTCCCGATTCCCAACGAGTACGCCGTAGAACGGATGATTCAGCATGAAATTGAGCTCTTCGGCTTTCCCCTTCGATGCCATCCATTGACACTCTATGCGAAACACTTGGAAGGGCTGAAGATCACCCCAGCAACAGAGATGGCGGCACATATCGGCCGCCGGGTGATGATGATCGGCTGGCTGATCACGGAAAAAGCCGCCTCGACCAGACATGGTGAACCAATGGAATTTATCACGCTGGAAGATACCACAGCGTTATACGATGCCACGCTATTCCCCAAAATTTTTCAACGATATGGATCGTTACTCACGAACGAACGGCCGCTTCTCCTGGAGGGACTGGTAGAGGAAGACTTTACCGCCACAACACTCACTGTGCAGCACATGCAAGTGGTCGGTTAACGCATGACCTCGATATTCGATAATGGAGATCCGTTTAAATATGTAAATAAAAGAAAAGAGGGATTTTCGATGGAAAATGCCGGGAATAACAGCCGAGAACACCTAACCGGACTTGCCACTAAAGGGCAGGAGGGTCTGAGCCGGGTAAAGCAGATCGTGGCTCAATCGGATCCTTCGATTCCCTCAGATTGACCGATCGATTACATCGCGTGTTCTTTGGATTCTTTGTTCTCCGGTGAGTCGAACTCTTCCAGGGGCTGGAAATTGACCGGGAGCTGGAATAAATAATCCGTCACCGGCCGCAGCTTCACATGGCGATACTCGACACTCCAACTCCCGTCCTTCCTCGTCAACTGCATCGGGAATTTGATGTCAGTGGCGAACCATTGGTAGTAAACATCGGTTCGATCGCCCTGTTTCACAGTCACTTCATACAAAATCGTCGGATGGCCTTCGCGGGTCTCAGTCCCGATTTCTTCGCGCGAGACCTCCCCTTCCAGATATTCGCTCAATTTTGGTTCTTGATCGGGATCGTAGGGGAGAGTCTTGAAGTGTCTCATTCGCGAGAGTAGCAGCCACATGATCTGCTTGTCCTTTCGCACGATGGTGACATTGACCGGCCCCATCGATTGGTGCTCCAACCGCCACATGTCATCCCGATAGTAAAGGTTGGCTTTTTGGGTGTGCCTCCCCACCTTAACAATCTGATCCGCGGTAAACTCCAACGCCCAGACCTCAGCCCGCAACAGGAGAACGCTCCCAACCAACACTCCTATCAACATCAAATAACGCATGCGCCCATTCTACCATGCCAGTGAACTTCGTCGTCGAGCGCTTTTCTTCAACTGATAATAGGGGGTGACTTGTTTGTTCCCAAAAAAACCGCCAAAACTCTTCCCACACGGAGCCATGTTTCTACTTATCCTGCACGATTCGGAATAACTCTATTGTTCTGGGATGATTCCTGATTATCTTACACTCCTTCCACTTTCCGAATCAGGCACGAATATTTCTGTCTCATTTGATACTCATCCGGTTCTCAACTAATCCTACCCCCTCAACTTCTCTTGTTAAAATCACCGCTTGTTGGACTTGCCTAGCTCCCTCCACGAACCCACTGAGTTGCACACGATTTTTAAAAGTTTCGACATGGACATCCACCCCGGATACCAGCGGGCATCTGAAAAGAGCTGTCTTCACCTTCGACGTAATAACACTATCATCAAGAAATTCTCCTGTGCTTTCATGAAGAGGGCTGCCGGCACAGCCCATTGAGATTGCCGCAACTATCGTGAAACCAGTCCATCCAATGCCCGTTCGCATCGTATCCCTTTCCTCATATTAAAAATTCCTGACCTCCACAGAAACTTATGGAGAAATTTTCAGGAACATGATTTATTACTTGATGGACAAGTTATTTTCCACTGCCACCACACCGCCGACTTCGCGGGCCAGTTGAGAGGCCTGGTCGATTTGCTGGGCATTGTCGACAAGACCGTTTAATTGCACGCGTCCTTTAAATGTCGTCACATTGATATCCGAGCCGTCCACTTCCGGATCCATTAGGAGAGCGGTTTTGACCTTGGTGGAAATCACACTATCATCAACATGCTCTCCGAAACTTTCCGATTGTGGCCCGCCGGCACATCCCGCAATCAACCAAACGAGGAAAAGACAGGTTAATAATCCAAGATTCTTCGAATGTTTCATAAGACTTCACTCCTTTTTTTGAGTTCATACATAATGGAACATAAACTCAGTAGTGCTTGTAAAATGGTAATATCTTCATTCCCCTTAGCTCGTTCGACCATGTTTATTTCTTATCGGCCTTTGACCGACTGGATGCGTTAATGGAACTACCAAAAAAATTACTTCGTGCATCTTGAAATCTCTCTCGTGCACCCACAAATTTATCTCGTGCTTCCAAATACCGATCCCGATCTCTGCCGAATTTTTCATAAGTTTTATTGAACCGGTGTTCTTCTTGCTCGTAAATTGATCTGGCTCGATCAAATTTGGCTCTAGCCTCGTTGTAATAAATCCTGTCATTTATAAATTTGTCAACATTTTCATTGAAGTTGTCCTGGGCTTCTTCATACCGATCAATATCCCGTTGGGCTTCACCCAATTCTTTAAGAGAAGGACCCAAGTCTGAAATGGCTGGGGAATCCCCCGCCTTCTCAGACTCTTGGGCATAAACGTTTATTCCCCCTATCCCAAGTGAGAACACAATAAACAGGGAAAAGGAAAAGGCATATTGCAATTTCTGAATGTTCATAACGACCTCCATCTTCATATTGTTGTTTGTAATTTTAAGGGGGAAGTGAACCCTTTGTTTATGAATATCACGAATGGAGGCGGAGACAAACTGGCAGAAACCCTTGATTTAAAGGGAAACGGGAGATGCTAAAGATGTTATAAAGGGAACGGAGTTAGTGAAATGGGGCTGAGAGGTCATTGCCGCTCGGAATTTAGGGCTAGGATTTCCGATCACAAATATCAGATATCCATAATAACGCACCTGGTTCAGGTCACAGATTCTGTTTTGCGCCTAGCGATTGTTGGGTACGCCCGATCTCATAAGGCCTAGGTTAGGTGCATTCATCGCATGAGGAATGGGTCGGAGTATTACAAGGGTGCGACCCCTTTATCCGAACCCGGAAGGCGGAAAGTAGCTAGAGGAGTATCTCTGAAGCAACTGTGCCTTGCATCGATTCGGGAATCATCTGGCCCATGAGGTGCAGACAGGTTGGTGCGACATCGAGAACAGATAAGTTGGCAATCCGTCTTTGGCTGGTAATGCCTGGCCCAGCTGCTGCGAAAAATCCACAGAGATCGTGTCGTGTGTCGCGAGTAAAAAACATGTCATTCTGTTCGAGCACAGTGCGTGGATGTTCAACGCGCCGTTTCGGATAGGGCGTGGGTGCCCAGTCAAAGAAGATATCCGGCAGGGATACAGACGGTTCGATATTGAAGTGATCTACGGTGCGAGCAATATAACGGACGGCAGGTTTGCCACTTTCCGGATCGGAAAGGCGTTTCAAGTCCGCTTCGATTCGCTCCAACAGTTCTAGATAGTCTTGGCCGGGCTCGACAACACCCTGCGGCTCCCGACCGCGAAGATTAACGCGCAGGAATCCAAGAAAATAGGCCGGGATCGGGAACACACTAGTTGATGACCAATCAGTACCCCCGAGCCATTCCCGGGACAGCATCCGGCCATGAAAGGCATCCGGCAGCCTGCTGCTGATGGCTCGTTGCCAGGACTGTGGGATCATGCGCCGGGCCAGGCGCGGAATCGCAGACCATGAGTTCAAATTCTGTTTCATCCGCTGGTAGCCGAGTTGGCGGCAGAAGGCCTGCGTCAGTTCGAAGTTCGGATAGTCCTCCTGTAACCCCATGTTCGAAAGGACGACAACCGTGCTATTCTTGGGTAATCGTCGAAGCAGATCACCGAATACCCTGTCGATCGCTTGATACACACCGCGCGTCGCATGAGTCAGACGACCGTCACTATTCACAGTCGCGCTGGATCGATCGGTATACTTCCAGAATTGATGACCAGCAATATGGGATTCGTGAAAGCCGAGGACGATCAGGTTAAATCGATCGCGGGACAGCAGATCATGGCAGATTGCTGCCTTCTGTTCGATCTGCTTCAACAAACCCCCATAGATCTGCACATCCTCGGCGAACGTGCTTCCCACCCGTTCTTCCACCCCGAGAGGCGAACCGAATTGACTGCGCAGATCGGCAAACAGGGGCGCCGGGACCGAATAACCAGGGAAGCGTGCATTGTGTGGCGCCCAGTTGGCTATCTGTACGCCGGGCAATCCTGCCGTACAATGAGTTTCCGGCACATCGACGACCGCGACACGCATTCCGGAATGAGCCAAGTGTCCCCAAAAGGGCACAGCTTTTTCGACCCGCTGATTGGAGAGTTCCAGTTCATAGGTGCCCGGCTTGAGTGGACGCCAGTAGTAATATCCGTGTTGTGCCCGAGACAGGCCGGAGAACAGGGAAATCCAGATCCCGTTTTCGCTAATAAGCTCAGGGCCGGTAAGTCGGCATTGCACACCTCGCTCAAGCAATCCCTTAATAGTCGGCAGATACCCCGCATCAGCCCACTGTTCAATCAACCCGGCGTCGCCCGCGTCCAATGCGAGAACCACGAGCGGCCCGTTTTCACGTTGCTGGGTCATGCGCGTTGTTGCATAGATCCGGTCGGGGATAGAAAAACCTTGTCTCAACAGCAGTTCACGATAGCAGGTATGTGCCTGAAATCGCTAATGCCTGCGTCCTCCTCTCGCAGGGTTGGAGCCGCATAGAAATGAACGATACCCATTGGGACGCATGATGCCTATCGGTGTAGGTATGATCGGTTATGCTGGAGTTGCGTCACGGCTGCATCTTCCCGTGTTGAAGCATCTGTCCGGTGTCCGAGTGACAGCGATCGCCGGCACAAGGCAGGAAGCTCTTACCACGGTCGCTAATCGCTACGCCATTCCCGCCCGATATCACGACTACCGTGACCTGTTGCAAAATCCAGCCGTCGATGCGGTTGCCATCTGCGTCCCGCCGGAATTACACGAAGTCATCGGGCTGGCTGCCTTGGAAGCGAACAAACACGTGTTCATGGAGAAACCGCTGGCCCTCTCCCTCGAGCAGTGCGCCCGTTTGGTGAAAGCGGCAGATACCTCGAGAGTCACGACCATGGTGGGGTTCAATCTTCGCTGGCACCGGCTTGTGCGGGAAGCCCATCAGTGGGTAACTGCTGGTCACCTCGGGACAGTCGAATTGCTCCGCACGGTGTTTACCAGCGGTATTCGCTGGGGTGCCAATCTGCCGGCCTGGCGTCAACGTCGAAATGCAGGCGGCGGTGTGCTGATCGAATCGGGCGTGCACTACTATGACCTTTGGCGTTACCTCACGGGAAGTGAAGTCGATGAGGTACAAGCCACCAGCCATTCCGTTGGTGACAATGATATCACCGCGCTTGTGACCGCGCGTCTGCAGAACAACATACTGGCAACCGCGAGTTTTTGCCAAGGCACGGCCGATAGCCTCGAGCTCGACATCTATGGTTCTGCAGGTCGGTTACGAATCTCCGGCTACGCCTTAGATGGGATTTCCTTCGATCCGTCCGGAATCAAAGGGGTGAAAAAACTCTGGTCGAGAGCACGGTCGGTACCGGGTCGATTGCTCCGCGCAGCTCGGGCAATTCCACTGGGAGGATATTACGCTAATGCATATCGCGATCAATGGACTGGCTTTCTCGACGCCATTCAGAACGGCAAACCGGCAGGTGCGACCTTTGCCGATGGCCGGGAGTCAATACGGGTCGCCCTTGCAGTGACTCAGTCATCCAATACCCACCGATCAATTCGCATTGCCGATTGTGCCGATGCGATCGCACCGGTTCAGGGACCCAGAAACGGAGAGGACGCCGAATATTAATGGTGGAGATTGGGCTCCGGGTTTGCGGGTCGATTCCTGGTCAATCGTTCATAAATGGCGACGAATCGATCGAGAAATTGGCTCTGATCGAATGCCTTGAGCGCAAAAGAACGCCCGGCCTGTCCGAGAAATTCGGCGTAATCCCGATCCTTTACGACTTGCAGCAATGCCTTGCCAAGGGCTACATGGTCCCCGGACGGAACCAGGAGTCCTGTCTGTTCGTGCTGCACATACTCAGTGAAGCCGCCGGTCGCGCTAGCCACAACGGCTGTGCCACGCATCATGGCCTCAGCCGCCGCGTTTCCGAATGCTTCCGCGCCACGCGAAGGAACGACTTGCACCCAGGCGGCATCGAAACGGCGTTCGATAATCTCGCGTGGCTGGTGTCCGAGAAAATCGATGTTCGCGCCAAGCTGTTTGGCGATGCCCCGCAATCGGCGACTCTCCGGTCCCTCGCCGGCAATGAGCAACTGTGTTCGGGGCAGATCCTGGATGACGATCTTGAAAGCCTCCAACAGGATATCGATGCCCTTTTCATGGGACAAACGACCTGAGAATGCGATGGTCGGTGGTTCGCCTAACGGCGGCCGCGGTGCACGTCCAACGATACCATTGTAGATGACCTCAACCGGGGTGATGCCGGATACTTCCAGCCACTTTGCGACCGATCGGCTGTTCGCGACAACCACATCGAATACGCTTCGCCAGTAGCGCCAAAGGCGAAGTTGCATCATCAGAAGCGGCCAGGCGACCATGGGCACACAACCGCTTTGATAGCAGATGGAGCCGGCTGGTTCACTGCATCCCCTCCCATCGGGTAATACTCTTGATCCAATCGGACAACCCGTGCGGTACCACCCGTCATGATAGATGGACGGGATGTGGCGCAACAACGGCAGGATCAATGGCGATAGTTGGGAAAGAAACAATCGCACGTGCACAACATCCGGTCTAAATTCAGCCAATGCGCGACGCAGACTGAAAAAGGCGGACGGATTGCCGCACCAAAGCGCCGCACGTAATGGTGATGCCGTGCCGAAACAGTGATAATCGGCCAGATCCCTGCCGCCATTGATATGCGCGCGACTTGCAAAGAGGCGGACGTCGTGCCCGCGTGCCCGCAAGCCGTCTCGCAGTGCCAGCGTCACGATTTCGTTACCCCCTCTCGGTACACTGTAATCGCTAATCAACAAAATCTTCATATCTTAATTTATAATGTGCTCTCCCCGAATAATCGAATTTAATGATAAAACAGCAGCCGCATCGACTACCGCCATTGCCGCGCATAGCCCTACAGCGCACTGAGATCAACCTTAAAAACAGATTAAGTATTCAACCTCGACGGTGTAACGATGGCTTGGCATATCCTCTTCCTTTCGGCCTAACCCTAATATAGCATCTGGATTCGTGTATAAAGACGAGGTCAACTCGCAGAGGCACATCGACAAAAATTCGCCATAGGCCACGAAATATCCTCTTCATCAGGAGTCATGGTGTATAGGACAGACTATACATGTCTTTTCCCATCAGCATCCCACATTCGGACTGCTCATTTCTGGGATTGTCCACTATCTGGCTGAGAGTGACATGGACGCTTACAATTAGGCCATTGTTATTTTTGGGGATGAGATGAAGGCGGAGAAAAAATTAAATGATAGCTCAAGAAACAGGTCACGTGAGGGTCAAGGTCGATCTGTTAAGTGGAATCCAGAATGACCAGTCAGGGATAGGGCTGTAACCGTTTTCAGTAAATACCTGACGTCCATATTTGCCTACCGGTGATGGATATCTTTCACCCCGCTCCATGTTCCAAGCAAGGCATCGGCTCCTCAAAGAGTAACACAGTCTTCCTCATTATCTGTCTTCCTCATTATCTGTCTTCTTCATTTCTGCCGTCTTCAACACGGGCGCCAGATTTTTTCGTCTCAGAGCCAGAGGAGATGGAGGGCTCCTAATATCGGCAAGCTTATGGCCGGATGCGTTAAGTCTATTGGACTCGCTCCCGTCCCCACAAAAACACGCCCATCATCAGTAGGCCCAAACCAAACAACAGCAGGGTGGAGGGTTCGGAGATGGAGAGACTCTGTCCCCTGTACCCCAACGCAAAATAACCGACTGACCCCAATCATTTAATGATTACTCTGTGGCTATTCAATCGCGGCCAGATCCTGCTCGTCAGGGCTCTGTCCACCACGTACACACCACGCGAGGCCTTTGCCATCCAAATTCATGACGATTTCACCGCCCGAGAAGAAGTTCACGAGCCACGCAAAGGCGGGAGAGCCCGGGGTCGTTGACGCTGACCAATAGTTGGCCGACTGCACGTTTTGGAACGGATGGCCATCCGGCAGACATAGCCCCCCTCCTAAGCAAAGGATCGAATTAATATCCATCAGACTCGCCAGTTGTTCCCTACTCGGCAGCGCCCAGCCTTTCCGGTTCCCAACCTGACGGGTAGCACAATGGCTGATGGCCCCGGCCCAGTTAAAGAAGCGCACCGCCGGGAAGTTCTCCCACACCAGGCCCGTCTCTTGGTCACAGTACGCTCCTCCATTCAGGACAACGACAAACCGCTCTGCACCGGGGATTTTCTCCCTCCCTACCGGTGACACATTACAAGGCCCGGTCCTGCCATATCTGGGAAAGTCATGAATCTTGTCGTTCAAGATACCGATCTGCCCCAGAATTTGGTCAAACGGTTGGCCCTGATTTGTCTCAAGTGGTCCGATCTTGGCCCAGGCCATCCCTGGCAGGGCCATACTCACCGCCACGATCACGGCAACGCTCACACGTGGCATGATTAACAATCCAGCATACATCCCCTGCACCTCCCTGTGTTGTGTAAGACCCGTAACCCTCCTGGTTCGGTTGTGTATCTGTCCGTACGGCCTAAGGGTTACGCCTTTGTAATATCGGGCTTTGTAATATAGGGGTTAAAGGTTGCGGACTATTCACTATGGGACTCAGGGGTTGCGGTAAATTCAATATAGGACTCAAGGGTTGCGGCCTTTCCAAGTTCGGCGAGCATTCCCCGAAGTTTTGCCGGAAAGCACAATCTCCTGAGGGATTCAAAGACGAAGTAGGGCTTACTGGCTCAATCAATGAATTGCTGTTCAAGACAAAGAGCATCATGAAATGAGTCAGTGATGTCGGATCGCTCGAGGTCACGCCTCCAGTTCCCGGTCCCAGAACAAAACCTGTGGAGAACAACTTTTGTACAGCGACGGCACAATCCATGCCTTGACTAATTCCCTCATCTCGGGTCGAAGAGACATTTCCAACCATAAAACCATTTCCGTTTTCGACACAATCCACAAGAACAACATCCCGATTGAATATGGGAATCCTCTGCCCCTCAGAAACCCCCACACCCAGAAAACCTACTACGAGAACAACGAGCACCATTGCTATCCCAAGAACTTTCTGCCGTTGTGAAATTTTCCTCATCGGTTCCTCCGTATCTGTAAGAGCCATATTGAGACAATTCCATAAGCTTTAAACTCTCCTCTTCACCATGATTGGGAGTTTTTCTCCGTCGCCTTCCAGACCCCTCTCTGTCTAGCATGTGTGATTCGAAAACAACATCCGGTTCAAATGTAGTTTACACTCGGATAACACCATGGTGTCCCTCCTTTGAAGAAGTTGAACAAAAAAAAGACCTTTGAGGCTTAAATAACCCTCAAAGGCCCTCCATTGCCTTTTCCTTTGCAACACACCCATCCACTTCTGATGATGGGATGTTGAAAAATCTACCACAACCTGAATGAGATTGTCTCATCACGTTATGGTCCCGCAGATTGGGGAACGCTACAGCCTCAGTGGCATGCTGCGGAAGAATCCGCCTAAGTCCTGAAAAACAAGCTCAAAAAACGCCGGGTATCGCCAAGTTGTTAATAACCGTGATTACTCTTCAAGGCCATCCAGCTATGCAAGCATTAAATCCTTGTCTTTAGGAAATGTGGTTGGGGTATTTGAGACCACTGACCTGCCTGTCCCCAAAAGGGAGGTTAAAAAACCGTTGATTGGTGAATCGTATGTATGAAGGTTGCTTCGTTTTGGCTTCTTATTTCCATTCATAAAAGTCATCGGTCAAGAACAGATGTGAGCCCTTTCATGGCTTTCCATTCCCGCTCCCAGATTTGTCCATAGGGGCTTTCTGAAAACCGAGTATCCACTATCCTTAGAAAATGTGAAGAGACCTGGTGGGTGAGGGAATTGGAAGAGAAAATTTTAGATGATATTTCAAAAAACAGCCCGTTTGAGGGTCAGGGTCGACCGGATGATTGGAAACCAGAATGACCAGTCCGGGATAGGATTGCAATCTTTCCATGAGATAATTGACCTCGATATTCGCATACCGGTCATGGCTATTTTTCAACTTCACTCCGTTTTCCAAACAAAGCATCAGCCTCATCAAACAACAACACCGTCCTCTTCATGGCTGCCGTCTTCAACGCACGCGACAGATTCTTTTCTGTTTCCCCGATATATTTGCTGACGACCTGGTTGAGATTCATGCGATAGATCGAAAGGCCCAACTCTCTGGCAACCATTTCCGCCGCCATCGTTTTTCCAGTGCCGCTTGAACCCGAAAAAAGCGCCAGGGTCCCTTGAGTGGGCTCCGATTTCTTCCCCAAGTGGGGCACCATGAACCCGGAGCGAATGTCCTTAGCCATCTGCCTCAAAAGACCGACCTGCCCACTGGAAAACTTCAGACTGGAGCCGGTCCCAGCGGGAACAAGCGTGTGGGGAGTGGACGGTGGACACGGATTGGCCATGACTCATTACTCACGGAAATAATGCGAACGAATTATGTGATCATTCATCCCTTAGATCTGTCCGTTCCTTACTCTTAACGTAGTGAAAACAAGACTTCCTCAACTCGAGTCATTCCTAATGGGCAAGAATAATGGATTTACCTCGCAATACCAAATTTTTAATCGACACGTAAGCTTGAATAATCAAAAAGGAAGAAGCACTTCTAGAAACGACTCTCCACCGCTTTAGATGTTCTCGTCGTGCTACAGAACACTCCCTCAACTTGGTTTGAAAGGCGGAGGCCTAATCGAGAGCAGGAATGGACGGGGTGCCAACGAGTGTTCTCGCCATCCGTCTTTCAGAAATGGGAGGGACTGGCAATGGCCTGATCCCAATCCTCATCTACCTCTCTACTGGACAAGATCTCATTTCCCAAAATTTCCAGCCGGCATTTCCCAGTTAAGCCTTTAAACGGTTTTTATTCCCCTAACAGACTATTAATGATGTTTATTGTTTGATTATTTTATGTAATCATTTTGTTAGTTTGCCTACGCCAGTTTACAGTTTTGGTATCAGTCCTTGTTTCTATCTGAAAAGATTGAGACCTAGCCAGTAATAAAATCATTTTATTTCTCAAATGAAATCTCCATTAAATTGTGTCCTTCCTAGGTTACCATCCCTGCCAACTCGGGATTGTCCATTCGGCATTAAGGTTGCATTTCCTTAATTTCAGCAAAGGAAAAAATGTAGTAAATGATCCGGGCCTTTTACCCTAAGGAGGTGCGTCATGAAACGGTCATCTACTCTAGTGGTTGCTATTCTATCGCTAGTGGTTGCTCAAGGATGTAGTGTGTACATGGCCGCGAACCAACCTGCTAAAAAAGACATGCAGGTATTGGGGGAAGGGATCTCTCGATCTGCGCTCTTGGCGGAATTCGGGACACCAATTTTCACGGAACAGAAAGATGGAAAACGGACCGATGTGTTTAAATTTTATGAAGGATCAAAATCAGGATGGAAAGTAGGGCGTGCGGTTTTCCATGCGGCTGCCGATGTGGTCACTCTGGGTCTTTGGGAAATAATAGGGACCCCGACCGAAGCCATGGTCAAAGGGGAAGAAGTCACGGTCACCGTGATGTATGACCAAACCGATAAAGTGGAAACATTTTCTGTTAAGGGGAAGAATGCCTAGCACCGATTGGGCAATCACGTTGTTTGAAATCTGATCGTCCTCGTCATCACATTTTTCCATAGGGGCTGTCAGACATGCCGGGTTTGGATGGTGGACATGTTTTGGCCATGGTTCGACTCGGATAATTCCTCCAGGGCAAGAATACTGGATTTGTCTTTTAACGCCAAGTTCTTACTATAGCCAAGTGGGATTAAAGAAACAAAAAACCATGCCAATCCCAGAAACGACTCCTGATACCTTTATATGTCCTTTGTCCTTTCATTGAACTGGCATCACGCATTCGGGCTGATCATTTCTGGGATTGTTCACGATCGGACTGACGGGATAGGCTTCCATCTCCTCCGGAGGGGAATGGTCGGAGCAATACATCGATTCGTTCAACCGAAGGGAATGCTGGATCCAGCCAGTCGTCATAGTGGTTTGAGGCTAAAATAACCGGCATGCGATTATGAATGGGTTCCAGCAACTCATTAGGACCGGTCGTAACAAGCGTGCAGGATTCAAGACGATCCATTCCGGTTTTCTCCCACCGATCCCACAAGCCTGCAAAGGCAAAAAGCCGTTGATCTTTGAATCGAATGTAATAAGGTTGTTTCGTTTTGCCTTCTCGCTTCCACTCATAAAACCCATCAGCCAAGACAAGGCAGCGTTGATGATTAAACAGTTTACGAAAGGCCGGTTTTTCGGTCAGGGTCTCCGCTCGGGCATTGATTATTTTATTGCCGATGCCGGGATCCTTGGCCCAGGACGGAACCAACCCCCATTTCAGTTCCACACATTCCAATTCCTTTGATTCAGGGTTGGTGCGCACACAAGCGACCAATTGAGAAGGCGCAATGTTGTAACGCGGATGTAATAGAGGAAGGATCTTCAGGCCTAATTGTTTCGCCAAATGTTGAAAATTCTCTTTGCGTGTGAAGCGACCGCACATAATCAAGTGTTAGAGCTTCCCAGCCTAAGACCCAACCCTAAAACGCCTTTAAATAAAGCAAACCGGAATATCCACCCATGAGGCTGCATGAGTAACTTGACTCAAGGAGCATTCCAATGATCGTTTTTATCAATAAAGTCAAGGCTGATTCACTCGTCTGCTCCGGCGCCGGCTTCATCATAGTATTGTTCGGTGCGAATGGGACAGAGGCCTTTTTTTCTCACAATTTCCGTCGTGTCTCGAATCATGCCTCCGTTTCCGCAAAGAAAAACGGTGACATTGTTCACGGAAGAAATGTTGTTCTCCACTAACCTTGTGACTCGTCCGATCGAACCTTTCCAACCATGTTCGGGACGGGAGAGGGTGGTGATAAAGCTGAAATTGGGATGTCGCTGTGCAAGAGTCTCCAATTCACATTGGTAGTAAAGGTCTCGCTGGCTCCGCAAGCCCCAATACAGCCTCAGGGTTCCAACTTGTGGGTGTTCCAAAAACGTCGAGATCATTGAATGGAAGGGAGCAATGCCGGTGCCCGTCGCCACAAATACGAGGTTTCGCCCGGGTTTCTCTTGGAGGTAAAACGACCCATTTGGCCCTTGAAATTCTACAGGATCCCCCTCATGAAGGCTAAACAAATAGCTGGTACCCGAGCCGTGGGGTACTCGGTTAAAGAGAAGGTTGATCTGTTGGCGTTGACTCGGTGGCGAGGCAATTGAATACTGCCGCGGCACGTGCTGCCCCAGTTTCGGATGCCAGACGTCCAGAGAGATCCACTGCCCGGCCTTGAATTCGATTGAATCAGGGGCGACAAGGCTGAGTTCCAACTCCCGGACGTCGTGAGTCAGGTCCTTAATTCGACTGACATGGGCTTTAAACACTTGCATTGATGGTTTCGGGGTCGGTCCGTTTGAGCCTACAATATATTATGTGAGTCTAACTTATGCCTTGCCTGTTCGAATATCCAGAATGGCGCGCATGATAGTTGCGGTGACTGCGTGGATCGCTTCACGGTTAGGAACTGGATCACATTGTGACACAATGACCTGGCCGTATCGAACGACGGCCCGTCCCGGCGTGATGAGACTCCGGCCAAGATGGAGAGGTCGCGGGTGGTCCCAGGCAATGGAGACAGGAACTACAGGCGCACCCGTTTTGAGCGCCAGATATCCGATACCGAGATGTCCGCTCTCTTCCCGGTGTTTGTTAATGCCCCCTTCCGGGAAGATGCCGACCACTTCACCTTGCCGCAAAGCCCGGAGCATGGCCCGCACTGCCCCTACATCATGTGTGCTTCGGTTGATTGGAATGTAATGGGCAATCTCGCATAGCCATCTGAGGTCAGGACGTAGATAGACCTCCCGGGCGGTGAGAAAAATGATCGGACGATTGGCGGTGGCGGCCAACACCATGGGATCGCTGAATGACGAGTGATCGGACACCAACAGCACAGGGCCACTCTCGGGCAGTGGCGGTTGAGATAGCGGCGTGACGTGATACAGGACACGGCAGATGAGGCGGTTTAGGCGATCCAACAGGTGATACGTTGTCCCTCGGAATAGGCCGTGCATAAGAAAAAACCAGTCCGATTTATTTTCTTCGTGCGAGGTAGCCGATCATATCAGGCCATCAGAAATTATGGGCGTATCTTTGGTTGTGTGTTTTTAGAAATATTTTGAAACTCTATAGCGCCAGGATTTCTCTACACAATTTACCCGAACTTCCCTGTAACATTCGACTACAAGTTTTCAGAAAATTCAACCATGGAAACGGGTGGAGCGACAAAAGGAACCACAACAAGCTAGGGATGCACGCCAAGAAGCTTCGGGTTGATAGGATCAGTTTCTGTTTGCGAGGCCCGGATACACAGTATGACACAGGAAGTGTGTCCCTCCTCATAGCCCTTATGCTCAAGAGGAAGGACCGATCCTTCCCTGGTCGGCCGCACAAATTCCTATGATACTGGCCATTCACAACTTCCTTACCTTGCGCGAGTCGCAGTGGAATCGGAGTGTTTGAACATCCTGGAAGATGGTCAAACTCCTGGCCAACGGGATGCACTTTCCGGGAACATGGGTGGATTTCAAATTTCGCATGAATTCGTCTAAAATCAAACCTTGGTAATAGCAGTAAGAGAAACTTCCCTGTTCTAACAGTTTAAACTTGCTATTCCCCGTAGCTTGCTACGCGGGTTACCGTTTGAGAATGTGAGATGGATCTTCCGTTAAATACCCCGTCAGCTTGCTGCGGGGATCTTTTATTATTCTTTGGAGTTGATCATGGACATTCCCAGGTATATCGAGCAGATCAAAAAGACCTATGGTATTACTAACGATTACACATTGGCCAAAAAGCTCAAAGTGAGCCAACCCGAAGCCCACTGGTTTCGCCGTGGCAAGAAAGTGCCGAATGCCACGATTTGCATCAGGATAGCGAATCTTCTCAAAAAAAATCCTGTCGAACTCCTGATCGTCGCCCAGAAAGACCGGGCGGCCCCCGACCAAAAAAGCCATTGGGCCATGGCATTATCCGCGGTCGATGTCATGATGCATGTGCCGCAACGACCGAGATACATCCCCCAAAAGGTGGAAGCCATCGGCCAGGAACTCCGCCAACTAGAATCCCAAATGCTTTCTTATGAGGGCACGATCGCTCAGAACGAAGCCATTCAACTGCTGAATACAGTGGAGTCCACCATTGATTCGATGATGGAACGATGGCAAATCTGGAAACGGGATGGGCCACTCTTTCCAAGCTATTTATTGGCAAATCAGGCAGCCGTTCAGCGGGGAGTGAAAATTCGTCGGGTGTTTGTGTTCAACCGGGAGCAGATGGAAGATGCGTCTCAGATCGAAGATTGCCTTCAAGTGTTAAACGATCAACGCCGTGCGGGCATTTCTTCGTTTTTTGGATTTCGCGAGCAGCTGGAATCCACCCTCATCTATCAACGATTGGTTGAAGAATTCAGAGCCCTCGGCGTCAAAGAGGAAATTAATGCCGCATTATTCGACAACGAGATTCTCATCTTTTCCCGATCCTATGCCACACGGGATTTGGGCTCAAATAGTGGGACGATTCCTATCACCGTGATTGACCAGTTGAATATTTCATGGAAACCTGACCATCTTCGTGATCTGAATCCCTCCCCGCTTTTTGAAACAAAGTATATTTTTGAATATCAGGGAGAACGCCCGTTCAAAACACAACTCGGGCGGTTTCTTCGCGCACATGCTTCCGGCAAAAACTAAATGTTGTGCGCGACTAAACGCCAGTCTATAGGCATTTCTATTAACTTCCGATTGGTTCGGAGCGAAAAGCACCAAAATTCAAGCACGTTCCACCAATTGGAATTTTTAGAATTCATGATAACTGCCGGGTTTCGGCCCGGAAGCCGAGGTCCTTTTGTTTCGGCAAAATGACCCAAAACCAGTGACACCTCGTCCGGTCTCATTCACGGTGGGCCGGACGGCAGGCGTCAGTCAACGGCGAGAACACACAGACAAAGAAGACTTTGGGGATTAACTGAAATCACTAAAGAGCAACTTTACTCCGACTTCATCTCACTAAAGGCGGGAAATGGCTGAGACATATATTTTGGAAACCGTTGTTGTACTCAGGATGACGGCAGAACAATGGAACCACATTTATCATTTTCCTATCGTTCCGCAAGGGAAAGAAAGTCACGTACCGGAGGACCGGTGTAAGAAGCGCGTGGCCGGATCAGGCGGTTATGATCCTGTTGTTCGATGATATGGGCACACCACCCGCTCATTCGGCTTGTCACAAAAATTGGGGTAAACGCTTCTTTGGGAATTCCAATCAACAAATAGACCACTGCCGTATAAAAATCAAGATTCGGGAGGAGCCCCTTTTCTTCCTTCATCGTCTGTTCGATGATTTCGGCGATCTCATACCATCTGGTATCGGCCATATGCTGACTCAATGCTTTCGCCCGTCGTTTGATAATTGCCGAACGCGGATCCTCGTGTTTTAAGACTCGATGGCCAAACCCCATGATCCGATCTTTCCCGGCCAATTTTGAATGGATCCAGGCTTGGGCCTTTTCCGGCTCACAAATGATGTGGAACATCTCTGCCACGGCTTCATTCGCCCCGCCATGTAGAGGACCCTTGAGTGTGGCAATGGCTGCAGTGACAGCCCCATAAAGGTCAGCCAGTGTTGAGGCCGTGACCCGGCCGGCGAATGTCGAGGCATTCAATTCGTGCTCCGCATACAAATTGAGAGACACCTCCAGTTCCTTGGCATGATCTGCCCGGAGATTCCCTGTCAACAGATATAAGAGGCTTTGAGCAAACGACTGTGTCGCGGGAGCCTGAAAAAGAGGATAGGCATATCGGGTCCGAACCCCCCAGGACAGAAGAAGAGGCATTTGTGCAAGTAACCGTGCGGCTTTTCTGAGATTAGCCACATGCGAGACATCCTGAGCCTCAGGGTCAACCATTCCTAGAAACGACACCCCGGTTCGCAGTACATCCATGAGATGCGCGGATGTTGGTACCGTTTCGAGAAATTGTGCCACGACCCCGGGTAAGGATCCGGCATGAGCCAATTCGACCTGCCAGGCATGCAGTTCCGGAGAAGACGGCAGATCTCCATGCAGTAACAAAAAGGCCACTTCTTCAAACGTCGCCTGCTCGGCGAGATCCTCGATCGAATATCCTCGATATCGTAAACTTCCTATCGTCTCGTCTATCTGACAAATGGCCGATTCCCCGACCACTACCCCGTCAAGCCCTGGATTATTCATGACGGTCTCCATGACCCACCTGCCTTTCCTTTCAGGCCTGTTGAATTTTTTTGCCCTGAGTCTGGCCGAAGAGGCCGTCAGCTGCATTCTCAGTGTTCGGAGGAATCAACGCTCTTCTTTCATTTCTTTGTCGAAACGTTCGTATTGTTGATAATCCAGTACCTCATACAGGGCTTGTCTGGTTTGCATGCGGTCAAGGAACGCTTGTTGGGTTCCCTGTTTTTTTAATTCCATGAGGGCCCCTATTCCTTCCTTCGCCATCACACGGAATACAGTCATGGGGAAAAGCACCACGTCATACCCCATCCCCGCAAATTCCTTGACGGTGATATAGGGAGTTTGTCCCCATTCGGTCATATTGGCCACGAGGATGTTCCCGGAACCTTTTACGGCTTCGGCTACGGTTGCAAACTCTTTGTCCGATTGTAAGGCCTCGGGAAAAATTGCGTCGGCGCCGGCAGCCCTATAGGCTCGAGCCCTTTCAATGGTGCCATCGAGACCCTCCAAAGCCCGAGCGTCTGTCCTCGCAATAATGACAAAATCCGGATCCTGTTTTGCCTCCACAGCCGAGCGAATCTTTTGACACATGACGTCGCAGTCGATGAGTGTTTTTCCCGGCAAATGGCCACAACGTTTCGCCAAAACCTGGTCTTCCAGTTGAATACCCACCGCCCCGGCTGATTCTAATTCCTGGACGGTGCGATACACCTGATGCATATCTCCAAATCCCGTATCGGCATCGACGATGACCGGAATATGAACCCTTTGAGTAATATGGCGGGTTTCTGTTACCACTTCGGTCATCGTCAGGAGCCCGATATCAGGTAAAGCCCTGGAGGCCGCCAGCCCCGCTCCTGACACATACGCTGCCGGAAAACCGGCATCCTCAACCAATCGTGCCGTAAAGGCATTAAATACACCCGGCACGGTCAACGTATCCCGTTGAAGCTCTGTTCGAAAGCGTCGCGCCCGACTCTGTGAGGTTGTAGGTTTCCGACTCATCGTTCATCCATGACTGGCAACGCCGCCACCAATGCCGTGACGTCTTTCAGACGATCGAGTGCCCATACGGTTTGAATAACTTTCGTCATATCTTTCCGGCCGATTTTCCTGGAGGTCAACTTCTGGAATTTCAATTCCAGTTCGCGATCGGAGAGGGGGCGGCGTGGATGACCTTTGGGATGGTCAACCTGAGCCGTAAACGTCATGCCGTCCATCATGGTTAATTCAATTTTAGTGGGCATGACATCCGGATATCGCTCGGAAAAGTCTTTGACCTCTTCGATACGGACTTTCTGCATAAGGTTCAACAGAACGGCATCTTTCAAACGGTACCGGGAAAAGGACTGTGGAGAAATTTTTCCATCCGCAATCGCAACCGCCACGCAAAAGGGAAGACTATGATCGGCAGTTTCACGGGTTTTGGGATGCCATTTTTCGGGATCCCGTCCAATAATTTCGATCGCGACATCGCAACTGCCTACGGTGATTGAATTAATTCGAGGGACAGCGCATTCCCCGTACTCAAGGATCAGTTGTTCTCGAATGGCAAAGGCGGCCTCCACCGCCGACTGAGCATGATATTCCACCGGATGCGGCTTGATGTACGTATCGAGAATTTTATACGAAACGCCGTGGTCTCCTCCCAGTTCCGGCATGGAGAATGAACCGGAAATCACCTTCATAAACCCCTTCTCCCCTTCAAACATGGCACCAGGCCCGGTCATTCCCTCACGAGCCGCATACCCGGCAAAAATTCCATTCCTGCTCGCATTGGCAAAAGCGCATGCTTTCCATAAGGAAACTTCCCCTACCCTGGTCTGCCGCAGAGCCCCTGCTGTGATACCCCCTAGATTGAGAGCATGCACGATCTGGTTTTTAGGGAGCTTGAGCAACCTGGCTGTGGCGACGGCAGTAGAAAAGGCTCCGTATGTCACATGGTCCCACCCTCGTGGGCGAAGCGCGGCGGCATCACAAAGACGGCACTGGACTTCATAGGCCAGCACAATAGCTTGAATCAATTGCCGGCCATGAACGTGAAGACTTTCGGCTACTGCCAGACAGGCGGGAATATTGTCGGATGGATGAGCCGGTTCCTTAGACAGGTAGGTGTCGTTGCAGTCGAGATACCGGACCGCCGTGCCATTGGCAAAGGCCGCCAGATCCGGGCTCGTTCGATGGCGGGTTCCCCATACCGTCGCGCCTTCATCCAACACAACCCGTGTCGCCAGGCGCCTGGCAATCCTGCATGGAGGCGCGGTGATGGCCCCATACGCACAAGCCAGACTATCCAAGACTCGTCGCTTGACCTCATGAACCACTTCTGGAGGAAGGTGTTGATATTTAAGAAAGCCCGCATATTCCGCTAGCCGTTCAGCAAGCATCATCCCCTCATGCGTTGAGATCGGACGGCATTTCCTTCCATGAAAAAAACTCCTCTCCCCGCAGACAATTCGGGCATTCCGGAATTTCCCATTGAGGCATCATCACGTTCGTCCCGTAGTAAAACGGATATTGGGACATTAAGTCGTCCATCAATGGGAACTGCCCGCTATCCCGACGGGCAAATACCATCATCCCGACCACCTGACCGCCATGATCACGTACAATAGTCCCAAGTTTGTTGACACAACTCCCTCGCGCCGTCACATCATTGATCACCACAAATTTATTTCCTTTTCGAATCGCCTCTTCAGGTATCTCCGTTCCAATCTTTCCTGTTTCTGAATTGAAAGGAGCGTACACCACCCGTATAGGCATCTTAGGGTTGATGATGGTCGCCATACCCTCTGCCAACAATCGGGCATCCGAAGTCGGAACAAGAAGTCCGTCGATTCGATGGTGTTGGCCCAGGCCCAGCACCCACTGGCCCATATCGCGACAGATGAGGGAAAGCAGGTGCGGATTACGGGCAATGGACTCAAAACCTAGATATGTTGCAGTATGGTGACCCGACACCACAGCCACATGAGTATCAAATAGAATAGCCTTCGAGTCGCGGAATATCCGAATCACCTCGCTTTTCGACAGTGAGGAGCATGGGGACTCTGCGACAATTGCTTGTAGCCTTTCCTCAACGGTTGCATTGGCGTAGAGCCTTCGCTGATGATCAACCAATTCCGCCATCCGTTTGTGTTTCTCTAGAACCAGATTCATGCTCAATTCTCCTTGGTGACCTTCGTTTTCAGTATTCCAATAGGCTGGATTTCCAACTCCACCACATCACCCGGCTTTAAAAATCGATCCATTTCCAACCCGCATCCACCACCCACGGTTCCTGAACCGAACACTTCACCGGGATACACCGTTTCTCCCCGGGAGACATGTTCAATCATTTGGGCAAACGACCAATAAATGCTTCCAAATGACCCTTCCGACCAGACTTCCCCGTTGACACGAGCCACCATGGTGACCTGCCTCAGGTCAGGGATCTCATCGGGGGTCACCAGGCAGGGTCCCAGCGCTGTGGCAAAATCCTTCCCTTTTGCGGGTCCGAGGCGACAGGCCATTTCCTGGAATTGAACATCCCGCGCACTGAAATCATTCATGATGGTGTAGCCGGCAATATAGTCCCAGGCTTTCTCCGCCGGAATATCTCTCCCCGTTCGACCAATGACACACGCCAACTCAAGCTCATAATCGAGTTTTTGGGTCTGTAACGGCCACACAAGAATATCTTCGGGCCCGATGATGGTCAGAGGATTGCCTTTGTAATAAACCGGCGCCTTGTACCACTCCGGGGGAATCGGCTGACCTCGTTTTTTGGAAGTCGCGGCAATGTGGGCTTCAAAGGCAATGAAATCGCGAAGCAGAGGTGGACGAGGGATCGGAGCCAATAACGAGACCGACTCCAAGGTATACCCGATGGTTTCACCATCAGGCCCTTGAACTGAAGGATTTTTTTCACTGATATAGTGAAAAGCCTCCCGCGCTCTGTTCATTGCCGAAACCTCTCCCTGAAGCAATTCCAGCATCGAAGCAGGAACTTCGGCAGCTGCCAGCCTATAGGGTTGCGATTCCCCTTGGTCCGCCAACATCTTCGTGTACGCCATATTCAGATCAACGATGGTCCCCTTGTGGAGTGCTCCAACCCGTGCGAATTTTCCGACTGGTGTTGTAACCTGGAAAGTGACAAGTTTCATGTTGGGCTCCAACTCATGGAATAGTTTTTTAATTCAACGGCCTCAGCCTCTAGCATCACATGAAAGGGACGCCGTGATTCCACCATAACCGCGTATTCGTTCGTCTGTGATTGAGTGGTACTGGCCTCGATCGCCCCGGGATGCGGTCCATGATGAATGCCTTGGGGATGCAAAGTCAGCGTTCCCGGATGGATGCCCGACCGACTGAAGAAATTTCCTTCGTGATAAAACAGGACTTCATCGAAATCCGTATTCCGATGATAAAACGGAATCTTCAGCGCTCCGGGCTCGCTCTCAAGAGGCCTGGGGGCAAACGTGGATATCCATACCCCTCCTGCCTGAAAGGTCGCGTGCACACTCGGAGGTAAGTGATATCGGGGACTGGTCACCGGCCGAAAATCTCGAACGTTGAGTTTCGTCGGCCATAAATCTCCTTTCCACCCGACCACATCCAAAGGAGAAAAAGGATAAAACACCCTGGTATAGGTTCCATCCCGTTTGATACGAAGCTCCCATTCATGTTGCCCCTCTTCCTTCACAGGGGAAGGAAGTTCCGGTACCACAAGGACCTCAGGATCGAATAACGCATGTTGTCCTAACAAACCCCGTTCGGGCAGCATGACCGGTTCAGGCGTTTCGATCATCAACACGACTCCTGGGCCTTCTTCCACAACCGTCCGGTATGTCGTGCCTTTCGGAATGACAAGGTAATCTCCTGGCTCATAAGCCAGCACGCCATAATCGGTTTCCAGCAGACCACGCCCTCTATGGACGAAATGCACTTCATCGCCATCCGAATTTCGAAAATAGTACGGCATCGTTTCTTTCCTGCGGGAAATAAACACCCGGACATCCGGACTTCTTAATATTTCAACCGGTCGGTCTTCTTTTGAGAAGAAATCTGGAGGGGTCAGATTGATGCACTGAAATGCCCGAGGACGACAAGGCCCATCGATGCGAAGCCAGTTGGTGGGAGGATGGGTTCGATACAGGTGGGAAGCTCGGCCAACAAAGCCCTTTCGCCCATGTTCTTCTTCAAATAGTCCCGCTGGGACATTAACATGGGCTTGCCGGGGTGAATGGCCTTTCCTTGTTAGATACATAGGGTTCTTTCTGTCATCATAAAACGGCCAAGGTGCCCTTATGGAATATGTTTAAAATCAATAATGGTCTTCTCCACTCCCTGCGTTTGATCCCGTTCAATATCCTGATAGAGAGCCTCGACCGTGGATTTCACAAACGTCTTGGATTGTTCCTGTCCCTGTCGCCGTTGAGTAAGCTCAAGGAAAATTCCACTACCTGGAAAGAGCGGATACGTAAACCGCTGACGTAACGGACCGAATCCATCACGTCCGTCCTTTACGGGTCCGCTGAATTTCACGCCATGAGCTTCCCATTCCTTGCACACAGTTTCGATATCGTCAACTTCCAGCGCGACATGTTGAATGCCGGGTCCAAACCGTTCGATAAATTCCGTGATCTGAGATTTTCCAATTTTATCCCGGCCTTGCATGAGGGCGATCCGGATATTGTTCCGTTGAACCACAATGGTGTCCATGCTTGATCTGTCGGATCCCACATCATTAGCAGACCAGATGGTTTGAAAACCTAGGATGGTATTAAACAGATATTCAGCAGCATGCAGGTCATTCACACAAAGGGTAATGTGATCGATTCCTACCGTGTCACCCATGGGATTCTCCTTCCATACCAGGAGTTCAGAAAGGGCACTTAGAGGGCTTTCAACTACTCAGCATCTCCACCATTCAACAGGGTATATTGACATATTTGATATTACTTTACCATTAAAAAATAATTAATTGCAATTATTTAATTAATGGCTTTTTAACGCTTTAATTTAGATAAATTACATATTTTAGCCATTGAATAATTCATTCTAAAGCTCTATCATAATAATATATTTTTATTAATTAATAACCACCTTCCAATATCCATCCACATTCATGATTTTAACCAGCAATCATAGATCACACTCAAGGAGGCCACCATGTCAGGCTTTTACCAGGACATGCGGGAATTTGTTCTTCACCATGGAGCAATTAATAACTCCTACTTGAACTGGTTCCGGAAAGGTTTGGCATCCGACGAAGAACTCTGCAATTTTGCCGTGGAGTTTTATAACTTTGCCCGGTTTTTTCCGAAAATTCTTGTGGCCCAACTGGTCAATACTGAAGACGAATCCGTCGCCGATGAATTAACCCGGGTATTGTATTCCGAATTAGGTGAAGGCAACCCTGAAAACAGACATGAATTGCTCTATCGCCAATTCCTCCGCTCTCTGAACATCGATATTCATCTAGCCTTAAAGAGGCCCATGATGCCTTCTACCCACGCATACATCGGAGGAATGGAAGAACTATACAGTAGCGGAAATCACGAGCGGGCTTTAGGAGCCTCATTTGGACTGGAAAACATGGCCATCACCATGTGGGATCACCTAATACCCGGCTTACAATTATTGCGTCATAATCGATACCCTGGTCTTGATTTGAGATACTTCACGTTTCATCGTGAATTGGAGTCGACTCATGAAGAAGCCATGGTGCATGCTGTCGCAGCGTTGGAAGGGCATTCCTCTTCCCATGGAAATCTCTCCATCCGGGAACGGCAAGATTTTCATGGGGGCGTCCGACAAGTTTTGGACTTTCTTGAAGGATTTTGGATGGGCCTTGAGCGTCAACGATCATCCAAGCCCCATGCGAGCGATGACCTTCATTCTCATGCCCTAGGCGTCACCTCCGGAAATACCCGATGAAAAAGAAACGCAGATCCTTTAATAGTCAAGTCTTTTGCCGGGGACTGCCATGCAATTTTGGAAAGCCGGAAGAATAGGTCCAGCATGATAGACACGGTTGACCTTGCATCAAATATCAAGCATGCACACGGGATTGGAAGAACATCCCTCGAACTTCCCTTTTCATCTTTTGCCCAATTTTTCCACCATCGCGTGACCGAACCACAACTCCGCAGTGCCACGTATTTAATCTATTACGACGAATCCGGAATGGTTCGATCCTATACCTACAGGGAATTCGGATTGGTGGTGAGTCAAATCGTCACGTTTATGCGTGAACACCTCGGAATCCAACGAGGGGATCGCATCGCGATCCTGCTTTTCAATCATGATTTTACCGTGGCGATCTATTTTGCGGCTTGGGTCATTGGAGCCGTGGTGGTGCCGATTGATATCAATGAATCCGACAATCGGCGTTTCTTCATTTTGGAACATTCCGAGGCCTGTGTGGCCTTCTGCTGGGAAAAGGAATTCGACGTCGTCCAGGATATTCGGAATCGACTCCCACATCTTCGACATCTCGTCTCACTCGGTAATGGCTCTTCTCCTTTAATGGAAATCATGGGCCATCCCCGCCCTGCTCAGTCGGAAAGCCTAGCATCCATCCATCAGGGCACCCTCAATGATGAAGCGCTGATCGTGTATACCTCAGGAACAACCGGTCCGCCAAAAGGAGTGGTATTAACGGTCGAAAATCTTCTTGTCGATGCCCACGGTATTGCTGAATGGCATGGTTTGGGAAAAGGTCACTGCCTCATGTGCGTATTACCCATCCATCATGTCAATGGCATCGTCGTTACACTCCTCACACCCTTCTATGGCAAGGGTGCATCTGTTTTGAACCGACGGTTTCGCCAGTCAATATTTTGGAATCGGATTCAGGATGAAGGCGTGAACTGTGTCAGTGTAGTCCCGACCATACTGGAATTTCTGCTGGAAGGAGCATCAGACATCGGCAATTATCGCCTTGACCATTTTCGCGGGGTGATATGCGGTGCGGGTCCCCTCCTAAAAGACACGGTCTCACGGTTCGAACAGGTATTTCATGTTCCTATTCGCCACGGCTACGGACTATCGGAAACCACTTGCTATTCAAGCTTTTTGCCCATAGATCTTTCCGCACATGAACATCGACACTGGCTCACGGATTTCGACTATCCCTCCATAGGCCTTCCGATCCCTTACAACGATATGGCCATTCTCAGTCATCAAGGAGTACCGGTCGCGGAGGGGGAAAAGGGGGAAATCTGTATCAGCGGACAGACTGTGTGCTCGGGTTATCTTAAACGACCGGATGCCAATGACGAGAGCTTTCAATGGGGATGGTTCCGGTCCGGAGATGAAGGATTCTTCGTGCGGGATGATGCGGGTCGCCCGTTTCATTTCATATCCGGACGAATCAAAGAACTGATCATTCGTGGCGGGGTGAATATTTCCCCGTTGGAGATTGATGAAGTGCTCAGGAATCATCCTTCCGTGAAATTCGGCATGGCGATTTCATTTGAAAACCGTTTCTACGGAGAAGAAATTGCCGGGTACCTTGTCCTCAAGGAGAACATGCCGAAGCCTTCCGAAGATGAGATCGTCAAATGGTGTCGCACAGAATTACCCTTTGCGAAATGTCCCAAGGTTATCGTCTTTGGCCAGGAGGTACCCTACACGACAACGGGAAAACCTAAACGATTGGAGTTAAAGTCCCGGTTGAGCCCGGAATTCGCACAGTATCATGACGTCCAATTCAAATCGTCCAACCACGGGAAAAAATCACGAACTCCGTGATAAGGCGTTCATCGTATGAGAATGCTTGCAAGAATGATCACAAACACCGCAGAGGGAAGATTATTCATGATTAGACGGAAGGAGCGTGCCCATGGAGATTTCACAATCTGAATTTCTCCACCTCTATTATTATCTCCGGCTTACCCGGGCCTTAGAGGAACGAGTGACCACTCTTTACCGACAAGGCCGCATCGTGGGTGGTGTCTATACCAGCCATGGAATGGAAGCGATTTCAGTGGCCTATGCCTGCGCCCTTCAACCCGATGATATTATCGCGCCCTTTCATCGGGATATGGGCGCATTCTTAGTTCGAGGCATTACACCCGGAGAAGTCCTCGCGCAATATCTCGGCAAGCGCACAGGGCCCACCAAAGGCAAAGATGGCAATGTGCATATGGGCGATTTAAAACGCGGAATTTTCGCCTTTGTCAGTCACTTGGCCGACAATCTCCCCGTTGCCGTGGGAGCCGCCCTGGCATTCAAGATCCGCGGCGAATCCCGCATTGTCGCGACCAACACCGGAGATGGAGGCACCAGTCGCGGCGATTTCCATGAAGCGCTGAATTTTGCTTCAGTCCGCCGGCTCCCGGTTGTCTTCTTCTGCAATAATAACCAATACGCCTATTCCACGCCCCTTCACCATCAAATGGCCATTACCGATGTCGTCGACCGCGCAAAAGCCTATGCCATACCCGGTGAAATTGTGGACGGCAATGATGTCGCTTCCATTTATCTCACCGCCCAACGGGCATTTCAACGAGCCCGGTCCGGTGAGGGACCGACCTTTATTGAATGTAAAACCATGCGCATGCATGGGCATTCTGAGCATGACTCCGCGAAGTATGTGCCTCGAGAACTCTTGGAAGAGTGGAAGAAAAAAGACCCCATCCTCAATGCGGAACGCAGTCTGAAACAACTGGGGTATGCCGATGAATCTGATTTTCTTGATATCCACATGAGGGTGGAAAAGGAAATTGAGGCCGCCTTGGAGTTTGCTGAACAAAGCCCGCTCCCCGAAGGTCCGGAAGCGCTTGAAGGCGTCTTCGCCGACAATCGGGTGGAGGTACTGATATGACCACTGCCATCGAACATGAGGTGACCTATCTTGAGGCGATTTCCCAGGCCCTTGATGAGGAGATGAGTCAGGATGACCGGGTCTTTCTGTTAGGGGAAGATATCGGTCCCTACGGGGGAGCATTCCGTGTGACCGCGGGGTTTCAGCAAAAGTATGGTGAATGGAGAGTCCTCGATACCCCCCTGGCAGAATCCGGAATTGTCGGAGCCGCTATTGGCGCTGCCATGATGGGCATGAGACCCGTTGTCGAAATGCAATTTGCGGATTTTATTTCCTGTGCCTTCGATCAAATTACCGAGGTAGCGGCCAAAAATCACTACCGCTGGGGAGCGGCGGTTCCCATGGTTATTCGTGCTCCCTACGGGGGAGGCACCCATGGAGGTCCCTTTCATTCCGTCTGTCCTGAAGCCTGGTTCTTTCATACCCCCGGGATTAAATTGGTTGCACCTTCAACCGCGTATGACGCCAAGGGGCTCTTGAAAGCTGCCATCCGGGATCCAAACCCCGTTATTTATTTTGAGCATAAGTTTCTGTATCGCCGGGTCAAGGAAGTTCTACCCACTGAAGACTTTATCGTTCCAATTGGTGAAGCCGAAATCAAACGGAAGGGAGGCGACATTTCCATCATTACGTACGGGGCGATGGTCCATGTGGCGTTGGAGGCTGCTGAGGCCTTAGACCCGGAAGGGATTGATCTGGAAGTCGTGGATCTTCGAACCCTGAGCCCCCTTGATAAAGACACGGTCATGGACTCGGTTCGCAAAACGGGCAAAGTGATTATTCTTCACGAAGACACGAAAACCGGAGGAATCGGTGGTGAAATTGCGGCGATTCTGGCGGAAGAATGCTTCAATGCTCTGGATGCTCCGATTAAGCGGATCGCCGCCCCAGACATTCCTGTTCCGTATAGTCCTCCCTTGGAGGAATTCTTTCTTCCCGGGATGAATGACGTGATCACCGCCGCCCGGCAATTGGCGGCGTATTGAGTAAACGTGGGGAAATTCATGGCCACCGACATTGTCATGCCGCAGTTAGGTGAAAGTATTGCCGAAGGCACCATCGTGAAATGGCTGATCCAGGTGGGGGGACACGTGCAAAAAGATGAATCCCTCCTGGAAGTGGAAACGGATAAAGTAGCCCTGGACATTCCTTCACCGGCGTCGGGGTCTTTAGGAGAAATTCTTATTCAGGAAGGGGAAACGGTTCCGGTGGGCACCCTTCTGGCGCGACTCGATCATCATGCGGAATCGGGAGCTGATGATGCCGTGACGACAATCGCCTCACCACAAAAACCGGTTGATTCCGGCAACCCGCCAGTCACAGGGGCTCCTGACCTCCTTTCACCAGCCGTTCGGGAGCTTGCCACGAAATATCACATTGATCTCACCTGCATCACAGGAACCGGTTTGAATGGCCGGATTACCAAAAAGGATATTCTGGAATATCTCGACAAGCATGCCTCGCAACGAGGAGAGTCCAGCGCTTCTGCCGCAGGGCAATCAACGTTATCATCTTCCTCCTCTGATGAAGACCTCATTCCTTTGAGTCCTATGCGGCGAACGATTGCCGAACGAATGGTCAAGAGCCGGCAGACCGCAGCCCATGTGGTGACGTTCTTTGAAGCCGACTTCACTTCGGTTGAAAAAGCCAGACAGGACTTGCGTCTCACCTATCTGCCCTTTGTGATCAAAGCCGTCACGAAGGGAATCGCAAAATTTCCTATTTTCAATTCCTCCTGGTCTGCCAAGGGGCTGGTCATCAAGCATGTCATTCATATCGGCGTAGCTGTCGCCATTGATGAAGGATTATTGGTACCGGTCCTGCAACATGCCGATCAAAAAGATCTTATGCAGTTAGGCAGAGAAGTCGCCGATCTCTCCCAACGGGCCCGAAGTAAACAACTCCGGCCGGAGGAAGTCCAGGGTGGAACATTCACCATTACCAATCATGGGGGGACCGGCAGCCTTTTCAGCACCCCGATCATCAATCAACCGCAAATTGCGATTCTTGGAGTCGGCGCTGTTCAGCGACGTGCGGTGGTCATCAACGAGACCATTGGCATTCGTCCCATGGCTTACTTGAGTCTTGCCTTTGATCATCGAGCGATCGATGGGGCCATGGCTGATCAATTTATGCTCATGGTGAAATCTGTCCTGGAACAACCCGCATGGGAGATCAACTCATGAATAAAACCAGACAGGCGGTCATTGTGAGTGCGGTTCGAACTCCCCTGGGAAGTTTTCAAGGCGTCTTTAATTCGGTTCCCGCCACGAAACTTGGCAGTCTGGCCATAGCGGAAAGCCTAAATCGCATACACCTATCCGGGGCGCTGGTGGACGAGGTCTATATGGGATGTGTGCTGGCTGCCGGTCTCGGACAGGCTCCCGCCCGCCAGGCTGCTCTTGGAGCCGGGCTTCCCAACTCAGTGGGAGCGACCACCGTCAACAAGGTATGCGGGTCCAGCCTCATGACGCTCATTATGGCCACTCAGGCCATCAAATTAGGGGAAGCCCGTATTCTGGTGGCCGGTGGAATGGAAAGCATGACCGGCGCACCCTATCTCCTCACCCGGGCAAGGCAAGGTTACCGGTTGGGCCACGGGGAGTTGATCGATAGTCTGATCAAGGATGGCCTCTGGGACGTGTATAACGATTTCCATATGGGTCAGGGTGGAGAACTCTGCGCAGCCAAATACCAACTAAGCCGGCAGGCTCTTGATGCCTTTACCATCGAAAGTTATCGCCGGGCTCGCATGGCGATCGCGACGGGTGCCTTTAAACAGGAAATCGTTCCCGTCGAAGTGCCTCGAAAAAAAGGCGATCCGCTTCTCATCACCGACGATGAGGAACCGAATCGTGTGGATCTGGAAAAACTGACCAGTTTGAAACCTGTGTTCAAGGAGGATGGCGTGTTGACGGTCGGAAACTCTCCATCCTGCAATGACGGTGCAGCAGCCCTGGTCCTGATGGAAAAGGAGGAGGCTACACGTCAGCGCATCCGGCCCCTCGCACGGATTGTCGGGTATGCCGGCGCCGCCTTGGCACCGGAGTGGTTCACCATCGCCCCGGTTCACGCCATTCAAAAAGTTCTCCAGCAGACAGATCTGTCCATCGATCAGATCGACCTGTTTGAAATCAATGAAGCCTTTAGCTCCGTGGCCCTCGCAATTAATCGCGAACTCAGCCTGGACCCGGCAAAAGTGAATGTGAACGGAGGTGCCGTGGCTCTTGGACATCCAATCGGGGCCACCGGCGCACGGATCATGACCACCCTGTTGTACGCCTTGGAAGCCAGGGGAGGACGGTTTGGTCTTGCAAGTCTCTGTATTGGTGGAGGCGAAGCCCTGGCTGTGGTGATTGAACGCATGACATAGCCACCTAATCATCATGACGCCCCGATAACGTTCCTGCTTTGCTTTTGAGGAGAAGCGTACATGCCACCACATGCCATACAAACCATCGGTGTAGTGGGAGCCGGCCAAATGGGCGCAGGCATTGCGTTGGTGGCTGCTCTCGCCGGCTGTGAGGTGCTCCTCTACGACGTTCACACCGGGTCGCTTGATGCCGCCCTTGAACGCATTCACAAGGGATTCGCCAAACAAATTCAGGAAGGCCTTCTCTCGAATTCTGAGGGGGAGTCCGCGTTGAGACGGATTCGGACAACTCACACTCTCGGCGAGATGGCGGATCGTCACCTGATTCTGGAAGCCGCGCCAGAAATACTTGAACTGAAATGTGAACTTTTTCGTCAACTCGGAGCGATCTGCAAGCCGGAAGTGGTATTTGCCAGCAATACCTCCTCGATTTCCATCACCAAATTAGGGGCCATGTCGGGGCGGGATGCTCTAGTAGCGGGAATGCATTTTATGAATCCGGTTCCGGTCATGAAATTAGTGGAACTCGTTCGTGGCTTGCGGACCAGCAATGAGACCATCGCTCTTCTCGCCGAGCTTGCGGAACGCATGGGGAAAATGACAGTTGAATCCAAGGATTCTCCAGGTTTTATTGTCAATCGCCTTCTGATGCCGATGGTCAATGAAGCCATTTTTGCGTTAGCCGAAGGCATTGCGAATGCCGAGGCGATCGACAAGGCCATGGTCTATGGGACGAATCATCCCATAGGGCCACTGGCGTTAGCAGACCGTATTGGTCTGGATACGGTGTTATCCATTTGTGAAATTTTGTATCAGGAATTAGGGGATCCGAAGTTTCGCCCTTGCCCGCTCCTTCGAAAATACGTTGAGGCGGGTTGGTTAGGCCGGAAGGCATCTCGGGGATTTTATATCTACGAACATTCATCCATGTGATATCTAAAGGAAACGGGCCATGAAAATTTCTCTTAGTTCACCACCCGTTCAACACAAAGAGACGACTGAGGAAGCCTCGATCACCCGCCAGGGGAAAGAACGAAAAGATCGATTCGTGTCCTTATCCGGCCTTCCCATTGAGGGCCATTACACCCAGGATGACCTCAAAGATTGGGAGCCGGACCGTGATCTGGGACAGCCGGGAGACTTTCCCTACACACGTGGCATCTATCCGACGATGTACCGCAGCCGACTCTGGACGATGCGTCAATTCGCCGGATTCGGGACCGCTCGTGACACCAACGCCCGATTCAAATACCTCCTCGATCAGGGCCAAACCGGCCTCAGTGTGGCCTTTGATATGCCGACCCTCATGGGTCTGGATGCGGATGATCCGCAGGCTCGTGGCGAGGTTGGCTATTGCGGGGTCTCCGTATCGTCACTGGAAGACATGGAACGTCTTTTCGAGGGAATCCCTTTGGACCGGGTATCGGTCTCCATGACCATCAATGGCCCGGCTGCTGTGATCTTCGCCATGTATCTCACAGTGGCGGAGCGCCAAGGCATTCCATTGACTCAACTCAATGGCACTCTCCAGAACGATATCCTCAAAGAATATATCGCGCAAAAAGAATGGTTGTTTCCACCCGGCCCGCACATGAGGCTGATCACCGACACCATCGCCTACTGCAGTGAACACGTGCCGAAATGGCATCCCATCAGCATCAGCGGGTATCACATCCGCGAGGCGGGTTCGACGGCGGTACAGGAACTCGCCTTTACCCTCTATAACGGGCTGACCTATGTCGAGGCCGCAGTGCAGGCAGGATTGAAGGTCGATGCCTTTGCTCCTCAACTGTCTTTTTTCTTTAATTCGCATAATGACTTTTTCGAGGAAGTCGCCAAGTTTCGGGCCGCTCGCCGCATGTGGGCCAAAGAAATGAAAGACAGATATCACCCGGATGACCCGCGATCGCTCCAACTCCGGTGTCATGCCCAGACGGCAGGCTGTTCCCTCATGGCTCAGCAACCCATGAACAATGTGGTGCGCACGACCCTTCAGGCCCTTGCAGCCGTGCTCGGGGGAACCCAATCGTTACATACCAATTCCATGGACGAGACCTTATCTCTTCCCACTCAGGAGGCCGTGACGCTGGCATTGCGAACACAACAGATCATTGCCCATGAAAGCGGTGTCACCAATACCGTTGATCCTCTTGCCGGTTCCTATTTTATTGAACAGCTCACCAACCGGATGGAAGAAGGGGCCCGTGAATATTTTCGCAAGCTGGATGCGATGGGAGGGATGCTGAACGCCATCGAACGGGGATTTCCACAACAGGAAATTCTTGAGGCGTCCCAGCGGTATCAACGTGAAATAGATCAAAAAGATCAGATCATCGTCGGCGTGAACGAGTACATTGAGCCGGATCGGTCTGTGATCCCCACCCTGCGAATAGGGCAGGAAGTCGAACACTGTCAAAGGGAGCGATTACTCTCCTTCCGCACCCGTCGGAATTCCACCAAAGTAGACGAGGCCCTTCATGAAGTTCAGTGGTTCGCACAGTCCGACCAAAATCTTCTGCCACACTTGATTCACGCCGTCAAAGCCGGGGCCACGTTAGGGGAAATTTGTATAGCCTTGAAAGCGGTCTTCGGGACGTATCGGGAACCGGTCGTCTTATGAAATTCTGGAGGACTATCGTGACACCTCATTGTCAGATCCGAAGGAAGTTACGCCATGAAACTTGGGCAATTTAACATTTTTCCCGTCACAGACGGGCAGTTCCGGCTTGACGGCGGGGCAATGTTCGGCGTGGTCCCCCGCGTACTTTGGGAAAAATGTTGTCCGGCCGACGAACACAATCGCATTCCTTTGAATCTGACCTGCCTCCTCATCCAAGCGCACGGAAAGAACATTCTTGTGGATACGGGTCTCGGTTCAAAACAGGACGAGAAATTTCATCAAATGTTTGCCGTGAAACAGACACCGTCTCTCTACGAGTCTTTAGGGAACCTTGGCATTTCGCCAGACGACATTCATGTGGTGATCAATACCCATCTGCATTTTGATCATGCCGGAGGCAACACGCTTCGAAAGGAAGGAGGCCAGACCATCCCGACTTTTCCGAACGCACACTATCTTGTTCAACGGGGAGAGTATGAGGATGCGATCCAGGCGAATGAACGGACCAAGGCCAGTTACCGTCAGGAAAATTTTATCCCTATTCTGGAACATGGACAATGGGAATTTGTCACGGGCACGACCGAGTGGCTTCCCGGCGTGTCCGTCGTTGTCACCCCCGGACACACCAAATACCACCAAAGCGTGAAGATTGAATCCGAGGGACGCACGGCTTTCTTTTTAGGAGATTGTATTCCAACGGTGTCCCACCTGCCCCTCCCCTATATCATGGGATATGACCTTTTCCCAATGCAGACACTGGAAACCAAGCGATGGCTTCTTGATCAAGCCCACGAAGAGGAATGGCTCCTGATTTTCGAACATGATCCCATCATTGAAATGGGGTACGTCCACAAGGACGTGGAAGGCAAATATTTTTTGAAACCTGCGGTGTAAGCGAGGCACACATGACCACAGCCACCACCCCCATTCGAGTCCTGGTCGGAAAGGTCGGATTGGACGGCCACGATCGCGGCGTAAAACTAGTGGCACGGGCCCTTCGCGACGCCGGCGTGGAAGTCATTTATACAGGGTTACATCAGACCCCCGAACAGGTCGTCAACACCGCCATACAAGAAGATGTGCAGGCGATCGGCCTGAGCATCCATTCCGGTGCCCACGCGTATCTGTTTCCTCGTGTGCTGGACCTGTTGAAACAACACGATGCCGACGACATTGTCGTCTTCGGGGGAGGCATTATTCCCACCGACGATGGTCACCAACTCCTGGAATCCGGTGTGCGGGCCCTGTTTCCCCCTGGCACATCAATGTCACACATTGTTGAGTTCGTGAAAGGACTGCCACGATGAGACCGGTGTATATGATCAGCGGCGGGATCACCAAGTTCGCCAAATCCCATCCGAATAAAGATTTTCGTTTCATGGTCAAAGAAGCCTATGACGCCGCCCTGCAGGACGTGCCTGCCCTCTCAAAAGACATGATCGATGGCGCGGTCGGTTCCTATTTTTCCGATCACTTCACCCGCCAGCTCAAAGCCGCCAGCATGGCACACGATTATTTGGGACTCTGTCCCAAACCGTCCAAGCGTGTCGAAGGGGGCGGAGCCACAGGAGGCCTGTGTTTTCAATCGGCGTGGGAGGCCATTGCCTCAGGACGGATGAAATGCTGTGTGGCCTTCGGGTTTGAGACCATGTCCCGGGTTAACACCTGGAAGGGCAACGAATTTATTGCGTTGGCTTCCGATACCAACTTCGATTTTCCCGTCGGCGGGTTTTACACCGGGTACTATGCCATGATGGTCAATCGACATATGCATGAATTTGGAACCACCGTTGAGCAGATGGCCATGGTCTCCATCAAAAATCATCTGAACGCCCTGTACAACCCTTATGCGCAAAAGGCGAAACGGCTCACCATTTCTCAGGTTCGGGAATCACCCATGGTCGCGACTCCGTTGACGATGGAGGATATCTGCACCATGTCTGACGGGGCAGCGGTCTGCATTCTGGCAGATGAAACCATTGCAGAACGGGTCTGTGACCGGCCGGTGCACATCACCGGAATAGGATCAGGGTCTGACGCCATGCGCATGGCTGACCGGCCGCATGGAAAAGTCCCGCTGCTCCCTCACGAACAGGAATCCGATTATGCCCGACTCAAATATCCCGGTGTGCATTCCTTTCGTGGCGGTCGCATGGCGGCAAAGCTCGCCTACGAAATGGCCGGCATCCGGAATCCCCTGGAAGAATTGAGCTTCGTCGAACTCCACGATGCGTATACCTCTTCGGAAATTCAAACCTATGAAGATCTCGGTCTGTGCAAATATGGGGAAGGGGGACATTTTGTCGAAAAAGGCATGTCGTTTATGCCGGGGATCGATTATGGATTGCCGTTACCGGAACAAGGACGACTCCCCGTGAATCCCTCAGGAGGGCTGTTGGCATGCGGCCACCCTGTCGGAGCAACGGGCCTGATGCAAGCCGTCTTTGCGTTTTGGCAGCTACAAGGAACGATTCAGAAACATTTGGGAAGTCCAATGTTGCAGCTCAGAAATCCTCGACGAGGACTCATCCATAGTCATGCGGGAACAGGGACCTATATCACGGTTTCCATCTTGGAGAGAACATAACCACACCATGAAACACACCGAAACAACCGGCAAAGCCTTGCCGGAACACCAGAAGGGAAATCTCTCGGACGTCGCCCCGTTGATCATCCAGGACCACTACGAAATCGACTACCGGCACAGTTATGCCCAGGATTCCCCGTTCTTTCTGGGTTTGAGTCAAGGGCGTTTGCTGGGATCGCGATGTACGGGGTGTCAGTATATGTATGCGACACCACGGTCACATTGCATGGAATGCGGGGCGACCACGACATGGGAAGCCCTTCCGCCAACCGGACGCATTCATACCTTCACGGTCTGCTATTACGGAGGGGAGAGCTTTCTGAAAGAGACCCCCTTTCTTTTGGTGTTGGTGGAATTTGATCAGGTGCAGACACTCTTTCTCTCCCGGCTCAAAGGCATGGCACCGGAAGAGGTTCACATTGGGATTCCTATTCGTCCACGATTCTCCGACACCCCCACTTTCAAGGTGACCGATGTCTGGTTCGAACCCGTCGACCTCACCTAAGTTTCCAACGATTCCTTCCTTAATCGAGGAAGTCCGAACCGGTGGCATCAGGGCAATTTCCCGTGCCATCACCTTGTTGGAATCCGATGGACCCGAAAGGAGGGCTGTTCTGGAGGCGCTTGGGCCTTTCTCCGGCCACGCAAACATCATCGGGATAACCGGGTATCCCGGCGCAGGAAAAAGTACCGTGATCAACCAATTGATTACGGCGTACAGGTCTCAAGGGAAAAAGGTTGGCGTGCTGGCCGTGGATATCAGCAGTTCGTTAACCGGCGGGGCCATTCTGGGCGATCGAGTTCGCATGCAGACCCATTCATTGGATGACCGGGTCTACATCCGGAGCATGGGCACGAGAGGACACAGGGGCGGCGTAGCCAAGGCCACAAAGGACGCGATTCGCGTGCTCGACGCGGCCGGCTTTGATGTCGTGTTGATTGAAACCATCGGGATGGGACAGGAGGAGGGTGAAATCGCACAAGTAGCGCCGACGGTTGTAGTTGTCGTGGCTCCAGGTCTTGGCGATGACGTGCAAGCCATGAAGGCCGGAATTTTGGAAGTTGCCCATATCGTCGTCGTCAATAAGGCCGATCATCATGGCGCCCTTGAAACCCTTCAATCTTTGCGGGAATGGGTGCCACAAGTCGTACTGGTGACCGCCACGACGGGAGATGGCATTCAATCGTTGGTGGAGGACATTACCCGCCACCAAGAGGCTCTTGGGGTTGAGGCTCCTGTTTCCGGTTAAACGTGCGTATTCCCTGCTGCAGGGATCTAAATTAAAAATGGTTCTTCCGGCTTTTCTGTGGGTAGGAGAATGGGTTGCGAGTCCGTTAGGTTCGAACTCGTTGGGTTGGCGGAAGACAGCAGAGAGGAATGACATGGTTGCTTGCTCTATTGGCTATTCCGCTCCTGGTTGCCTCTGGAGTCGGACGCCTGCCACCTAGCCTCTGGGCGGACGCTGGAATCAATCGGCGGGCCTTGTCTGAGCGCAGCGAGTTGGCCCGCCCTCCTAGTCGTCGCGTCCGTCCAATCTGATGAGCCAGGTGGGGCGTCAATGGTTTTGGGTCCTTTTGCCAAAACAAAAAGCCTGTCCTGAGCCCTGACGAAGGAGGCCTCGCCTGCCGGGGCGAAACCCGGCGACATGACGATCGCATGGATGCACGTGGTAAGTATTTTGTGAAAAGGGCTATCCCGAGAAATGAGCGGGAGAGTTGTCATGACCCATGGGAAACCCGGATGCACCTTAAAAATTAAGAATCATGCAACCTGCACCGCTTCAACAACGTTCGTTATCACATTTTGAGATGTCCGAAGAACGCGGTTTTTTGCCTGTCCCGGACCCTCTCTCTTCATGTTCTCTCTGCCCTGATCTGGAATGGCTCGGCCGACAACTTCCCAAGCTGCTGGCTGCCCGGCAACTCCGGAACACCATCAACACGATGCAGGACCTCATTCCCGGCAAGAAGGACGACTGGACCGTCGACACCTACCGATACGCCAATCGCATCCTCTCTTTTGCCGCGCATGGGTACATTTGGGAAAATCCGGACCACCCCCTCGACCGTCTCCCGGCCAATCTGGCCGTGCCCTGGTGTGAGGTAGCACGCCGGTTAGGCCGGCCTCCCGTTCTTTCCTATGCCTCGTACGCCCTGGACAACTGGCGTCGTCTCGACCCCAGCCGCCCGATCGAACTCGATAATATTGTCTTGTTGCAAAACTTTCTCGGAGGATTGGATGAAGAGTGGTTCGTGGCCGTCCACGTGGACATTGAGGCAAAAGCAGGACCGGCGATGGCCGCCATACTTCGCGCTCAGGAAGCCGCGGAACAGCATCATGCCGATGAGGTGACCAATGAACTTAGCGGCATTAGCTTCGACGCTGGAAAGCATGTGCCAGACACTGGATCGCATGCCCGAGCGGTGTGATCCCTTTATCTATTATCACCGTGTGAGACCGTTTATTCACGGCTGGAAAAACAATCCGGCCCTTCCCAATGGAATCGTGTATGAGGGTGTTGAAGAGTACCGGGAGGATCCACAGTATTTTCGAGGAGAAACCGGAGCCCAAAGCTCGATTATTCCGGCGCTGGATGCCGCGCTGGGCATTACGCACGCGGAAGATCCCTTAACCGTGTATCTCGCCGAAATGCGTCACTACATGCCGCCTGCCCACCGCGCCTTTCTCGAGATGTTGGAACATCAGCATGACCATGACGGCCGGCCCCTGTTGTCCGGATATATTATGGACCACAAATCCCGCAACCCCGACTTATGGCAGGCCTATCACGAATGCGTACAACTTCTGGCACGGTTTCGGGCCACACATCTGGACTATGCCGCGACCTATATTCATCAGCAAAGCGAACAACAATCCAGCAATCCCACCTCCGTGGGCACCGGCGGCACCCCCTTCATGACCTACCTGAAGAAACACCTGGAAGAAACCAAGACAATCATGCAGTGATCCGGTATGTGAATCCCTTGTCGGGCCGGCCGTGATCACTTCATCTGTTTGAATGTGTTAAGAGGTGTGTGATCCGTATCGATTCGGCTGGATGCAGAAGAACGGAGTTCGCAACTGAGTGTCGGGCCGGAGGCTCGTCGATTCCAGCCGCGTGATCGGCTGAACATTCTTGATAAACCGCTCCGTATGCCATTCCACTAGTCTGGCTCAAGAAGCCCTTGGCTTATTACCGTTGGCGGAATGATCGCCGACGGCCGACACTTGAAGAAGGCCGGATTTTTGGCGATACGCTCCGTAAGTTTTTTAGCATTTTTATTTTTCCTCACAAGCACGGCTTGAATCCTTGGTGGGAGTGCGAACGAGCCCTTGCAGCGCCATTCACGCTCGTGGAGCCAACTTAGCCATCCAGCCGTGGAAACCTCAAAACGCACCACCCGCCACAACTCTTTTTTAGGAATGCCTAAAACCGAGGTTTCATTGTTCGAGAGATATAGTACGGGACGACAGCCAGCGTTATAGGCAAACTTCCTCGTTATAACAATTCCAAAAGGCTCGTATCTGGGATCATCCGAATCAGAATTGTCTGGTGTAAGCACATATTTCAATGCGGCGAACGGAACGTCCATAAAGCACGTTGCTGCGTTTGGCCCCTTTATGAACCCTTTTGATGAATTGCTGGCAAATATCTCTCCAGTTTTGAGGATGCTGACTAGATTCTGATAGGCAGAAAAACCATCTTCGGCTTTCGTGTTTTTCGTCAAATGTAGGAGATATGGCGTTAGATCAGGCCTTGAATTAAAAGGAAGGTCATCGAACTGAGGTAGAGGCATATGGTTTTTCGCGAAGGCCTCTGTGTTTTAGGTCCCGCCATTACCCGAAAGATTTTGTCGTGGTGGTATCACGCACTGTAGTTTAAGTTGCACGTCGATCCTGTCTTCTGTACTTCAGGCGGCGATTATCAAACGCAGGCAGCGTTCCTTCGAGAATGTCCACGACCGCCTGATTGATGCGCGGCTCCTCGATCGCCCCGGAGAAGAAATCGAAGTCGTGCTTGCCATCCTTTTTATCGATGGACACATGAATGATTTGCTCGGCGTCGGCCACGACGGCGAGGTTCGGATTGTGCGTCACGAGAATGATCTGCCGCCGCTTCTTGGCCTGTTTGAGGAAGGTGACCAGAATCTCATAGACGCTCTTGTTATCGAGATTGTCCTCGGGCTGGTCGATGACGAGCGGGATGTCCTGCCGGTCGAGCATGAGATAGAAGATCAGCAGCAACCCGCCGCGCTCGCCGGGCGACAACTCGCTCAAATCCTTTCCGTCCACTTTCAGGTCGTATTTGGTTCCAAGAAAGTCGAAACCGAACAGATAGTCGTATAGCTCCTGCGGCGTCTTCTGACCTTTCATTTGCTTGAAGACATCACGGACCGCATTCTGCGGCGAGACATCTTCACGCCTATCGGCGTGGAGAGCATCGGCGATGGCGTTTAGAGCCGTAAAGACCTTGCTTTCATCCTCCCAGTCCGTCACTACGTCGGTGAACCGGCGCAGCATGGCCCGGCCTTCCTCCTGCCCACGAAAGCTACCGACCGCAACCTGATTCATGAAGTTCAGGAACTCATCGAAGAAGGACGGACTGAAATGCAGCCCCGCCTCGATGGCGATGTCGTACTCGCCCAGATGCACGCGGCACTTAGCGATTTCGCCATCGATGGACTGTTTCACGGCGTTATAGAACTGCGTAAGTCCGCGCTTCTTGTTGAAGACCTCCTTGCTGATCTGCTCCCGCTCAGCGCGGGCCGTGCTCATCCTTTCCCGGTAGACGGTGTTAACCCTGTCGAACTCCATCTCCAGCCCTTTCAGGGTTTCGGCGCCGGGATTCTGATCATCGCCGCGCAGATCTTTCTCCCGGTCCGCCCAGAGTCGGATGTCGCTGAGATATTGCTGATACTCGCGCGCGGGTTTGCCTAACCGCTCGACTATCTCGGCTTCCTGGATTTCGAGCGCTATCATTTGGCAGACCAGGCTCGCAGCCGTCGCTACGGCTCGGGTCGCTTCTACAGCCGCGCCGTCATCATCGTCCATTGCGGCGATGTCCTCTGCACTCAGGCACAAGGCTTCGATCTCCCTCAATCTGCGTTCTTTCTGTATGACGACGGTATCGAGCGCGGTGTAGTCCACGGTCAGCGAGACGACGATCTGGCCGAAGGTCAGTTCAGCCGCCGCGAGTACCGTCTGGTGTTTCGCTTCAAGCCCGGTCAGAGTGTCTGCGGCGCGTTTGATGGATTGTCGGACCTGCTGAAGTTCTTCAACCGATGCGCTGACCTTGATCTGCTCGGCCTCCAATTTCATGATCTGCTCCGTGAGTCCAACAATCTTCTGCCTGAGCTGTTCAACCTGCGACAATTCCGCCGATGACGTTCCCTCACCGACCTCAGGGTCCTGCTTTTCCTCCGGCTTGGCCTTACCGTGCGCCTCAAGGTCCTCCTTCTTCAGCTTGATCTTTTCCTCGAGTTCCTTGCGATAATCTTCCGTCAGCTTCATTTCGAGGGCCACGACATTCGCATTGGCTTGATGAAGTTCCTGCTTCTTTTGGGCGATATCTTCCTGCGCCTGGAACGTGCGGTACTGAATCAGATCACCGAGACTCGTCTTGCCATGGCGGTCTGGTGGCTTGACGTACCGAAAGATGACTTCATTGAGCGTTGCCCGAAACTCGTCGTCAGCGATGTTCGTGCAGATTCGCTCCAGATACTTTTGTGGCAAATACTCGACCCTTTCGGGCAGGTGGGTGGCAACTTGCGCGTCGAGCAGCTGGCAGTCCGGCTCACCCTCGTACCAGTCGAGCGTTCCTTGAAAGTGTTTGGCGCAACCGCCCTTGAGGAATTTGTCCTTATTGAGGAACGAGAAGAGTGGCTCTTCGGCCTTCCCCGAGGCGCTTCTGAATGTCTGGTTGTGGCTGTTGCCGAGAAGGCCAATGATGTCGGTGACCGCGCTCTTCCCGCTGCCCTTATTGCCGATAATCGCCACCAGCTCCTTGCCCAGCACTACTTTCTCATCATAGAACCACGTGCCATGCGGGTCCGGCCTGTATCCTTCGATGCAGGTGATGCACAGGGATTCGATGTAACGCGTCTTGTTTTCCCGAACCCGGCGTTCGATGTCTGGCTCCACGCCGATGAAAACACGGTTGTCCGGTTCGAAGATGATTTGTTTCAAACCTTCGAAGGTGAGATCCGCCTTGATCCAGGTTGGCGCATGGACAATGCCGTCTGTAGCGTCGGACACGACTTGCCCAAGTCTCTCATTGAGATCGGAGAGCGAATGTGCATCGCAGCCTGATAGCACAGGTTTCGGTTTGGTGTACTCCTGCTTGTCTTCAGCGCGGGCAGTCTTGAGAAAGTATTCGACATTTCCAGCATTGCCGAAAAATGCGTCGCTGAACTTGTCCAGCTCATCCGTGATCAGAAGTTTGCGCTGCTTTCCGCGCTCCGCCCGGATGCCGTCACTGTTCGCCGCCGTGATGATGAGCACGCAATCCAGGAAGTCCGCGCCTTTGCCATATGTTTCTTCAAGGGCTTCATGGATGAAGGCACGCGTAGTCGTTGCCGCCGCGTAGTCTTTTTCGTGTTTGAGTTCCGAGGCCTTGATATCCCGCCTGGAGCCATCCGTCTTGTTGGTCTTGAGCGAATTAAGAAAGAATCTGATCTTGTCTGCGTGATCCGGTCGGAACGGGTTGAAAAGAAGGTGGATGTTGACCTCCTCCTGATCCTTATTGACGACATCGTTCGTTCGCAGTTCGATGTTCGGAAAGAACACCTTTGGTGAATCGGGATAGCGCTCTTTGTACTTATCGCACGCTGAGAAGTAGCCGTCAGCCGAGAAATAATCGGCAATCCCAAACGCATGCACATCCGAATCGTGCAGCTTCTGGAAGTATACGTCCCATACATCGCCGCCCTCCGCTGCCTTGAATTGATCATTTAGTTTTGTGCCAGGCGCGTGAAAGTGAAGATCCCACTTCCTCCGCTCTGATCCTCTGGGCCATCTTGCAGTCATGGCGACAGCTCTTTCACTGTTGAGCCGCACAACAATGTTTAGGCGGATCCGCGTACGGCCGGATCTGGGTATTCCTGTCCAAAAAACACGCCATCACTGTTTGTGGGCAATCCGCCATCATGGTTGCTCTTTTAAATGTTTTGCACCCAATCAATCGTTTACATGGAATCTTATGCGGAACGGCAGACATGTTAGAACTCCTTGCCAGCCGTTGCATGACAAAAGAACGGTACACCATTTGGCCGTTCGCCTGTATCAAGATTCCAGCCTTGAGCCATGCCAACTTGCTCGCCTGTGGCACCATACATTCGTGAAGCGGTGACGGCATTGTTCTTGTATGGCTATTGTTCATTCCGTGTCCGGGCACTCTTATTCACCCAGGAAATCCAAGGCACACAAAGAAGCCGATCACAATGTAGGGGATTCTTGAACAAGGAAGGAAAAATGTCAAGAAAACTATCGATTGGTATTCTGGAGAATGGTTGAGGAAGGGAGGGATCATTCAGAATTTATGGTTCTGGCCTTACAGCTTGACGATTTGTATTGGAAATCCATCTTGCAGGAAAAAAGCTCTAATAGGTGAATGCATCGCACATGTGTACCCAGCGCTCGTGTCAACGTGATGTTCTGTGTTGCCGGGTTTCGCCCCGGCAGCCAGGTCTCCTTCGGCAGGGCTCAGGACAGGCTTTTTGTTTCGGCAAAAGGGCCCAAAACCAATGACGCCCCGCCCAGTCTTCTCAAATTGGACGGACGGCAGGCATCGAACAATGGGAGAAATAGAGACTGGTCGGGCCGGCCGTGTCCTTTCACCTCTTTGAATGTGTTGAAGGGCATGTGATCCGTGTCAATTCGGCGGGATACAACAGAGCGGCTGGCGGATGACCGGCTGCATTTTTCAGCGGCCCGTTCCAACCGCTCGTTGGGCTGCTGCTTTATCGGAGGCCCGGAAAAAGACGGGACGCACGGAAAACTGTGGCGACCTCCACCGCACCTACCCGTATTCGATATACGATGCGATACGGGGCCTCAATCACTTCGCGAATCTCCGGATCATTGCGTTCGGGCACCTTGCGACCCGATTTTGGAAACGCCTCCAGTCGCTCAACCGCTTTGACGATCCGGCCCACAACCAACTCCGCAACGTGCGGGGAATCTTCAGCTATGTACGCTCGGATGGCTTCGATATCACGGAGTGCTTGAGGCGACCAAATGATTTGAGTCACAACCCGAGCCGACGCTTGACTTCGTCATGCGGAATGCCTTGTCCCGCATCAAGTTCAGCCAAGCCTGCATCAATCTTGGCGAGAAATACAAGTCGCTCGATGGCGTCGTCATAGGTCGCATCAGATGGCAAATTCTGCAAGGACTCCAGAATGCGGTCTCGTATGGTTTCAGATGACATGTTCCGATTATACCTTTCCCCTACCGCGAATTAAACTGTCAGAATCGTCCGCCTAACGGAGTCCGCGGTTGGGTGGCGGGCCAGAGGCCCGTCTATTCGAGCCGCGCGATCAGCTGAACGACCAAGCTCACCTGCCGGTGGGACACCAGTGAGCTATGAATCCCAGAAAGCCATCAATGCTCCGCCGGTCAGGTGCAACGCCTGGTTCGGCGGCGGTTGTCGCGGCTGGTGATGAACGTTACTGCACCGTTTGGCCGCCGTCGATGACCATGGCGTGGCCGACCACGAAGGCGGCCGCGTCCGAGCACAGCCAGACGACGGCCGCGGCGATCTCCTCGGGCTTGCCCATCCGCCCGACCGGCTCCTCCGCGATCACCTTCGCGCGCCCTTCGGGCGTGCCCCCGGTGAAGCGATCCATCATCGGCGTGTCGATGTAGCCGGGGCAGACGGCGTTGACGCGGATGTTCTGCGCGGCGTAGTCGAGGGCCGCCGCCTGGGTGAGGCCGATCACGCCGTGCTTCGCGGCGGTGTACGCGGGGCTGCCCTTGATGCCGATGACCCCTGCGCCCGAGGACGTGTTGACGATCGCGCCGCCGCCCTGCTTGAGGATCAGCGGAATCTCGTGCTTCATGCACAGGAAGACGCCGCGGAGGTTGATGTCGATGATCCGGTCCCACTCCTCCTCGTCGTACTCCGCGGTCGGAGCCGGCTTCCTCGGCTCGATGCCCGCGTTGTTGAAGGCGAAGTCCAGCCGCCCGAAAGCCTCAACGGTCTTGGCCAGGGCCGCCTTCACGTCCTCGGCCCGCGTCACGTCGCACCGGACGGCGAGCGCCCGCCCGCCTTGCTCCTCGATCAGGCGGGCCGTCTCCTGGTTGCCCTGCTCGGACACGTCGGCGGCCACCACGCTGGCCCCCTCGCGGGCGAACGCCAGCGCCGCCGCGCGGCCGATGCCGCTCGCGGCCCCGGTCACGAACGCGACCTTTCCCGCGAAACTCCCGTTCCTGTTCGTCGTCATTGTCTTGCTCCTTTTCATGTTGCCCATCCAGAGTTGTCGTCGGCCCTCGCAGCCCAAACGGCCTCCGCCGCCGAACCGAGTCCACGGCTGAGTGGCAGGCCGGAGGCCCGTCGATTCAAGCCGCGCGTTCGGCTGCCGCTGGCGGCTGGAATGCGGCCAGACGCAGACTCTTGTTCAGCCCACGGCTCATCAATTTCACTCCATCCTACGTCGAGTCGCCACGGCTCCCTTCATTCCCGTTGACACCCCGTCTGCCGCCTGCGGTCGGCTGAACGTCACCGTTCACCGGGCCGCGGCGAACGACACTGATTTCAGAAACGGCGCGGCCCGCGGCTCCGTGTGCAACGGTTTGTTCTGCGGCTCTATTCAGCGTACTCCACGAACTCATCGAGTACTGAATCCGTCGTATGGGACAAGTATTGCAAATCCACAAGCTCTCGAACACTGCCGTATGATAAATACGTGCACCGTTTGGATAAGGGTGAATGTTCAAGCAAAGAAAAAACAGGGCGAGTGACTTCTTGGAATACTTTTTCGCGTCTGGACTCAGGCGCAACGATGTGAAGTGATACATTGATGTTGGGAAGCAACGCGCACAAATCTGCCATACGCAAAAGCCCGGAGTAGATGGCCGTTGTGTGTTCAACCTCGAAGGCACGAGTAATTGATCGGCCTTTAAGCCAAAGCACGTCGATTCGTTTTATCGTATCAAGAGTGGTTTCATCGTAGTTCAGAGGCAAACGATCAAGTAAAACGCCTGCCTGAGGTTTCCAATGCTCCGCAACGCGTGAACGGTCTGCGGTTGGAAGCCAAATCTTTAGGCCCATTGCTTCGCCAATTCGACAGAGATCGGCTTGGACACGAATTGATTCCCGATCCGTGGTCGTTTGCGGGATTTCTTCCTCAGTTTCCGGGTAGTCGTCGGGAACAGTGACAACAACCGATCCTTCTGGACGTTGGATGCGTCGTTTGAGGGCGCGTTCGTAATGATCATGATCCACATCGAATGCAGTGTTCTCTTTGGATTGACGAATCAACAATTCATTGAGGAATTGACCATCCTCAACGTCTAGCTTCTGCAGGCTGCGGCGAAGCGGACCAAGCCAATACCCGCCATCTTCTACGTTGCGAGTAAAAGTCAGGCGAGAGAAGACAGTGTCGTCTTGAATGGGAATTGTTTGTTCGAGCGGAAGCCAAACTGCGGGGGAGACCCTGAAGCGGATAACGAAAGGATCGTCTTCGGGAAGAAAGATCGGCGTGTTGTCAACGAAAGGTCCCTCTAAAACGTCGAGAACCCCAATCCATCGTGACATGCGAACCATGTAGCAAATGAACTTGTCGCCAACACGCACCCGTTCCGCCATTCCTCGCTGGGTGTCGCGAAACCCAGAAATCGAGCGGTCCGATCGGGCAAATGCCTCGTAGGTTTCGGGAGTGAACAAGTCAGTCCAGTAGTTCATGCCACCTCATGTTTCATGTTGTCGCCTTGCCGCAGAACAATGTTTAGGCGGATCCGCATAAGAGCCGGATCTGCCCATTTCTGTCCGTATAACACACCATCGAATTTTCTGAAAATAACGACATTATCGATGCCATTTCAATGAGTTACGCCCTATCGGCCATTTATTACGGGTTCTTATGCGGATCCGCATAACAGCACCTCCGTAAGGGGGTTCAAAGTCCATCCAGCGGACTGCGAATGCCCCCTGCCCCTCGGTTGAGCACATGGGTATAGATCATTGTCGTTTTGACATCGCAATGTCCCAACAACTCCTGGATGGTTCGAATGTCAGAACCGCTTTCGAGAAGGTGCGTGGCAAAGGAATGGCGGAACATCTGGCCGTGTCCCGGCTTGACGATCCAGCCTTCAACCATGCCGCCTTGATCCCCTTTGGCATCACACATTCGTGAAGCGGTGACGGCGTTGCTCTTGTGTGGCAATTGTTCATTCAGTGCCTGGGCACTCTTATTCACTCAGGAATTCCAGGGCACACAAAGAAGCCGATCTCAATGTAGGGGATTCTTGAACAAGGAAGGAAAAATGTCAAGAAACTTTCGATTGGTATTCTGGCGAATGGTTGAGGAAGGAAGCCACAAGGAAGTTATCATGGGTTCATATGCGGATTGGCAAATGTTTATGAGGCTCATGAAAAACGTGGTCCAACCTCTTCACCGCCTGCAGATCGGCTGAACACAGAGCTGTCCCCTGCCGCCTGCAGTCTCACCGCGAAGCCCCCCGGAAAGAGCCGGCATCGGCACGAGCGACGGGTTAGGCCGTGGTAAGCCGAACCCTCCTAACCCTTTCGAGCTTGACGTGTTGCCGGGCCTGCCACAGGTCATAGTTGTACTGCAGGGCGAGCCAACTCTCCGGAGAGCGACCGAGCGCTTTTGAAAGGCGCAGGGCCATTTCCGGGCTGATACCGCTGGTTCCCTTCAAGATGCGATTCAGCGTGGAAGCCGACACATCGAGCTTTCCAGCAAGTTCCCGACCACTCAGGTTGTTGGGCTCAAGATACACCTCGGTGATAAACTCACCGGGATGAGGAGGATTGTGCATAGCCATCAGTGGTAGTCCTCATAGTCCAAGACGTAGGCATGTCCATCTCTGAACTCGAATGTTAAACGCCAGTTGCCATTTACCCACACCGACCAGCGACCACGTTCAGAGCCCTTCAAAGGATGAAGGCGAAACCCCGGAACGTTCATGTCCTCAACGGACTGCGAAGTGTCCAATGCCGCCAAGAGCATCCGAAGCCGCTTGGCATGGTGGGGTTGGATTCCTGCCGCATTTCCCGACACAAAGAACTTTCTGATTCCCTTGTGTCGGAACGATTGGATCATGCGCTAATAATAGCGCGTTGCGTATCACGCAACAAGGCCTAACAGAGTCCGCGGCTGAGTGGCAGGTCGGAGGCTCGTCGATTCGACTGTCGCCGCGCATTCGGCTGCCACAGGTGGCTGACGACTCCAGGCGCAAACTCTGTTCAGAGGGGGCGCTTAGGCGACGTCCGCTACCAGCGGTGATTCCCCTGTCTTATTCATAGTGGGTCCACATTCGGATGATTTTGACGGTCTTGATGTCGTCGAGAACTTGGTAGACAAGACGATGTTGAATATTGATTCTTCGGAGCACGCTCCCGCAAGGTCACCGACGAGCTTCTCATAGGGCGGTGGGGTTTGGTAGGGATCTTTGGACAAAATCTCAAGGAGCTTTTGTGCTTGAGGCTTTAGACCCGACCGCGAAACCTTTTTCGCATCGCGCCTGGCCTGATTGGTATAGACAAGCGTCCAACTCACCAATCAAGTTCCGTTTTGCACTTGTCAACCGGCGTCTTTAATCCCTTGACTATCGATTCACGCATGTCGGGAATCGACGTGAGATACAGCGTTTCCTGGATGGCACGCCAATCCTCTTCCGACACGAGGACAGCGGAATGGCGTTTACCGGCAATCTGAATCGGCTCATGCGAATCGGCTACATCGTCAAGCAGCGCGTAGAGCTGCTTTCGGGCTTCCGTGGCAGTGATGCTTGTCATCGTGATATCTCCATCAGATTACGTACGAATTAACGTACGCCATTTGGCCCGCTGGGTCAAGTGCATATATTGGCCAACGGAGTCCGCTGCCGAACGTCGGCCTGGAGGCTCGTCGATTCGACCTGTCTGCGTGCGTTCACTGCACAGGCAGAGTCGCGCGTTCGACTGCCGCAGGCGGCTGAAAAGCGGATCCAGACGCGGACTCTGTTCAGCCGACCGCTCATCAATTTCCCTCCATCCCACGTCGAGCAAGCACGCTCCCTTTCATTCTCGTCTGCACCCCGTCCGCCGTCTGCGGTCGGCTGAACGGCTTGGCGGCTGAGCTGCGGGAGGTTCTCCGTCAGCTCCAGCCGCTTGTTATGCGGAAGTTCGTCTACAGCAGCTTGCGAAACTTCCAACGGTGAGCCCTGCGTCTTGGACAATTCCACCCATCGTAATGGCGTTGATTGGACTGCCCGCGGGATCGTCAGGATCCGCTGGCCGTCTGTCGCGACAATGTGCTTTCCTTCACGGACGACCCTGAAGCCAGCCTTTCGCAAAGCACCGGCTCGGCGATGGGAGACGCCAGGGATCTTCGGGAATACTAACCGGCAACCCAATCTCACGCACGTCACCGTCTTTCAGCTCGTCATCCACGACCGACAGTACGCGCGGATCGCGTCTTCGATGCTCTCAACGTAGATCTCGCCAAGCCGCACTGAGAGCTTGCTCTCAACGGCGGTCTGGTCCTCATTCAAGGACGTCTGGTGTGCCAAGCTGGTCGAGTAAACAAGTCCGTGAGCAAGCGATCCTAGGTCTGGCGATCGTCCTGTCGGGACTGCAAGTAGGTAGAGCCTGCATGCCCCTCTCAGAACGCGAGCGCCAGCATCCCGGCACCCCAGACGAGCAAAGCGACACCCGTCGCGTAGCCGATCCAGTGGCCGGCGGGGACCGTCTTTTCGAACAGAACGAACAGGGCGAGGCCCGCGATCCAGTAGAGGTTCATCACCCCGCCGAAAAGTAGGAGTCCCATCAGGAGCCAGCAGCAGCCGACGCAGAAAGCGCCGTGCACAAGGCCCATGCGTAGCGCGCCACGGGCGCCCCGCCGCCAATGGGTGCTAAGGAATGCAAGCGGCGATCGGCAGTGGCGAAGACAGGCATGCTTAATCGGGGTGAGTTGGTAGATGCCCGCGGCGAGCAGCAGGACGCCGCCAAAGATCACGTTGGTCCCGACGAGCATCGCTGAAAGGATGCCGGTCCGCGCGAACCCCCACTGCAGGATCACCGCGACCAGGCTGAAGCCAGCCCAAGCGGCGAGATAGCCGACCGCGAATATGCTCGTCGCGACATGGGGATGGCCGGTTTCGCGCTGCTTGCGATTGACCGTCGCAAATAAAAGGATCATCGGCGCCGCGCTGGGCAGCATCATCGCCACCATCATGACCCACCACATGAAGAACATCAGAACTGCATAGCCGGGCGTCCAGACCACGGGCGTCATCATCGCCATGCAGGCCATGCCCCCTTCGGACATGCCCCCTGCCATCCCGAGCTGCGACATGCGGGTCATCTCGAACGCCGACATGCCCATGCCGGCGCCGGCCACCAGATATGCCCACGACAGAGCGATAACCGCAGTAAGCGCGGTCACGACGATCAGGCGATCGCGCGTGACCACTGCCTCAAGCCTGGCGTCGGACACCGTCATCCTCTTTTCACCAGATCATGTTCCCCGAATTCGGGGTATGGGTTGTCTCCGCCACGTCGAAACCGGTCCCTTCGGAGGTCACGCGCCAAGCCATGCTGTGAGCCTTGATCTTTCGCGGACCAGCCCATCCTGATTGAAGTGGTGAACACAAAAGTGGGCCCACGAATCTTCGAACGCCATCTCCATATCACCCGTCACCGAGGTCGTACCTAATCCGATTTCTGCGTAGGTAAACTCGAAACTGCCACTAGGACGTGCCAGCGCAATGTGGAACGGTTGGCCGTTAAACTCGTTGATTATCGGTCTGCCGCTGCTCCTCATGATGCCCGGTATATCAACCTTTGCGGTTCTGAGTTCCAAGTTCGCTTCAAGACGGATCGGCAGGAACAATGTCTCGCAAAATTCCGAACATGTGGACGCGAATACGGAGAATAAATTACTCAGTGGTTCGCACGCCCCGCCTGAGATAATTGTTTCAAGTGCGACCCGTTGAGCTTCATCCGCACGTTCGTCGATAACGATCTGGCGTTTGCCGTTTCCCTCCCTGATTTCGCCAGGCCACTTGTACAGCGCCGCCCAATTCAGCCCCGCGAGCGGCGTATCCTTGAAATGGCCTTCAACGATGTTACCGACGAAGGCCGACTGACAATAGCCATGGGTGCTCGGTAAGTTGAACTGGCAACCACAATTCACAGCGCAATTGCAGTTATCGTAAGTTTCGCTCTTGAATAGCCATTGATTAGCCATCTCGCCAATCCTTCCCTAATCTGTTATCTAACTCAAGTGCCTCTTCTTCGGTCGCGACTTGAGACCAACAGCCCGGCAGCGCAGGAACAGACGCGGCTACACTTTTTGAAGCAAGACCTTGTATTTCATGATGCTCCTCCAGCCCTAATTGTACTGCTCCGCCTCATGCCGCATAACGGATCCTGATTTCAGCCGCGCGCCCCACAGCGATTACCGAGCGAAGCGAGCCGCGGCGCAACGGGCGCGTCGGCTGCAACGAATGGTTAGGCGGCATTGACGTGCCGAATGAGTGTACGAATGCTGAGGAGACAGACAAGCACGCCGACACCTACCATGAAGGGCTTGACTGGAACGTGCCTGCAGGCCCAAGCCCCGATCGGAGCAGCAAGCAGACCACCTAGCGCCAGAGCCAGAATGACAGACCAGTTGCTGAGGCCGATCGTAGCCAGGAACGTGAGAGACGCAGCAACGGTTACGAAGAACTCTACCGCGTTGACGCTTCCAACTGTGCTCCGCACATCGTTTCCGCGCACGATGAGAGTACTTGCGACGATCGGCCCCCACCCACCGCCACCGACGGCGTCGACGAACGCACCAACGAATCCAAGCGGAACAAGGTGCGTGGACACGGTTCTCGGAGGGAACTCTCGAAACGCTTTGACGATGATGACTGCGCCCATGCCCAGCAGGTAGACAGCGATGAACGGCCTCATCACCTCGCCCGGAAAGCTCGCCAGCAAGTAAGCACCGACCACGGCACCCAAGACTGCGGGCGCAAGTAAGCGACGGAACAGAGCCGTGTTGACATTTCCGAATGCCCTATGCGAGATGGCAGACGCTCCCGTCGAGAAACACTCGGCCGCGTGTACTGTAGCGCTGACGACCGCCGGTGGAAGCCCGAATGACAGCAACAGGCTGGACGCGGTTACCCCATATGCCATTCCGAGCGCACCATCGATCAGCTGCGCTACGAAGCCAGCAACGACGAACCAGAGGAAATGGCTATCGAGTTCCAAGTCAGCGACCTTTAATGCGACCTAACGGAGTCCGCGGCTGAGTGGCGGGCCGACGGCCCGTCGATTCAAGCCGCGCGTTCGGCTGCCACTGGCGGCTGGAATGCGGCCAGACGCAGACTCTTGTTCAGCCCACGGCTCATCAATTTCCCTCCATCCTACGTCGAGTCGCCACGTCCCCCTTCACTCCCGTTTGCCAAACGTTCCCCGCAGCGCATGGTTAGGCGACGTTGGTTGAATCACGGGACCACTGGTCACTCTGTTTGGTCAACCACTTTCATTTGCTCTTCATTCATCCGGCCTCCATGCACTTTGATTTTGGAGAGGGCAACGTCGATCTCCCGAACATCCTCAGCCGCTAGCTGGATATTGATGGCCCCTAAGTTCTCATTCAGGTGGACGATGTTGCGGGTGCCGGGAATCGGAACGATGAAAGGCTTTTGCGCGAGCAACCATGCCAGTGAGATTTGAGCCGGTGTCGCATTCTTCTTCTCAGCAAACCGTGTGAGGAAATCGACGATCGGCATATTGGCCGCCAGGTTTTCAGGCGAAAGGCGTTCGAAGCCCGATCGCAGATCGGTTTTCGGGTCGAGATTCGTGCGGGCATCAATCTTCCCTGTGAGGTAACCCATACCAACCGGCCCCCACGGCACGAAGCCGATTCCCAGTTCCTCACAAGTTGCGAGCACACCGTTCTTTTCCGGGTCCCTTTCCATCACCGAGTATTCCGTCTGCACTGCGGCTACCGGCTGGACGGCATGCGCTCGGCGGATGGTCTTCGCACTCGCCTCGGAGAGGCCAAAGTGCAGCACCTTCCCTTCATTGATGAGGTCCTTCACCGCCGCAGCGACCTCTTCGATCGGCACTTTCGGATCGACCCGGTGTTGGTAGAAAAGGTCGATGCGGTCAGTCTTTAGTCGCCTCAGCGACGCCTCCGCTACCTTCTTGATCTGCTCGGGCCAACTATTAAGACCACCACCGGAACCCTCGAGGTTAAAGCCAAACTTGGTGGCGATCCGCACCTTGTTGCGGATCGGCGCGAGCGCTTCTCCGAGGAGCTCTTCGTTGATATAGGGGCCGTAAATCTCGGCGGTATCAAAGAACGTAACGCCTTGCTCATTCGCTGCACGGATGACCTTGATGCCCTGGTCTCTTGGTGCAGGCGGTCCGTAATTGGCACTGATGCTCATACAGCCATGTCCCAGATCCGAGACTTCCAATTGTCCGAGTTTTCGTGTTTTCATGTTGATCATTGTTTTAGGCTGATTCGATGATGCGGCCCACAGAAATGGACCGACGGCGAATCCCGCTCCGAGAAGTGTAGCAGTCGTCAAAAAGTCACGGCGACTGATGGTCCGGTGATTTCGTGTGTTCGATCCGTTTTCTTGGTTATTCTCACTCATAATCAGGGCTCTGAAAGTCGCCTAACTTGATCCCCCTTGGCATCACACATTCGTGAAGCGGTGAGGGCATTATTTTGTGTGGCAATTGTTCATTCAGTGCGTGGGGACTCTTATTCACTCAGGAATTCCAGGGGTATACTAAAGAAGGGAGCCGATCTCAATGGAGAGGATTCTTGAACAAGGAAGGAAAAATGTCAAGAAACTCTCGATGGGTATTTTGGCGAATGGTTGAGGATAGGGAGGGATCAGTCAGAATTTATGGTTCTGGTCTTACCGGTTTTCGATGTGTATCGGAAATCCATCTAGGGTGGACAGGAAAAATTTCTGGTAGGTGGATGCATCGCATTTGTGTACCCGCTCCCGTACCCACGTGATGTTCTGTGTTGCCGGGTTTCGGCCCGGCAGCCGAGGTCCTTTTCTTTCGGGAAAAGGACCCAAAACCATAGACGCCCCGTCTGGCCTCATGGGAGCGGACGGATGCCAGCCTACGGAGGGCGGACCAACTCGCGGAGCCTGTCCTGAGTTTTCGAAGGGCTCAAACAAGGCCCGCCACCTGATGAGAGCGTCCCTCCTTGGGCCAGACGGCAGGCGTCGGACCATGGAAAACAAACCTTTCAAGGACACACATGAAAGAGCAAGGATCCCTCCATTTTGAATGATCCGAAGGGAGCGGCGAAGTATGGCAGGGTGTACCCAACCCTCCAGTCAACGACTACGGCAAGGATTAAGTTAATGGGGAAGTAAAGAAAGAAGCTCCATTTCTGTTGTGCATGACATGATGTTTCAGGGAACCGTGAGGATCGTCGGCACTCCGTTTATTATGACCGACCTGAAGAAAGAGCTGAAGACACCCGATCGGTCCCTTCCCACTATGCTTGAGGAGCATTCGTGCCCACACGTTGCCTCTCCCTGTTGCCTACAAGCTTATCAGACAGGGGGCGTGAGGACGGGTTTCTCTGATTTTAGCTCCTCATAGGCATCCTTTTCTGGCTGAACTGAGCCAGGCTCTGAAGACAAGTAATCAGAAAGCCCCCGTTGAACGATGCCGTGATTCAAAATTGGGTATTGACCGAGGAATGCCCGTTTCCCCACTGTGTTGGTGACGGCATCATCATTGTGAATAATTTCCGGAATCATCCGGTCAATCCGCTTACGAGCCGTATGAAAGACTTCATCGGCCAAGTCCCATACTCCGGGATCACCCTCCCGGGTATACTGATATTCAGCCCACAACGCCGTGGCCGCAATCATCAGCATATCTTCACCAACCTCTTCAATCCGATTCTGCCTTCCCTGATCGTCACGAAGCCCTTCCCGGTGAATCGCCAGAATGTAGAAAATGGCCCTGGTCAGGCGTCGACTCGCTCGTTCGACATACGTGAAGTGCTTGCGGACTGTGGGGTGACGCATCTCCCGGCGTGAAGGAATTGGTTTTCGTTTCCACAGGTCAAGGTATCGAGGAAGATACCATTGAGCTAAATGCACAGCTTCCCGGAATCGTTCCACGCCCTTTCCCGTTGCATCAAGGTAATTCCTGGCTTGTTCCAGGTGCGGGTTCAGGGCTTCACGAGCCACAAACGGCCGCAAGACATCCGTGGCCCCCTCTCCAATCCGTGACATTTCGATATCCCGGACCAGTTGTTCAATCCCGAATGCGGGCTCTCCCCGAACACGCTTCGAATCAGCCCTTTCGTATCCCATTCCTCCAAAGATAATTTGAACATCTTTGAGAAATTTGATCGTTCTTTCCGAACACGCGATTTTCGCAATGGCGGCTTCCATTCGAATGTCATACGCGTGTTGATCGGCCATGCGCCACACAAGCCACGAAAGAGCCTCCATGGCAAACAGGTCGGCGGCCATGTGTCCGACCCGTCCCATTTGGGTCTGGCGCCGGCTCAGCGGCTGCTGAAAGGTGACCCGGGAATTCGCGCGATCCAGGGTTGGCTGCCAGGCCTGTTTGGCCATCCCCAAGCACAAAGCCGGAATACTAATAGCCCGCCCGACGTTGAGGATGGTCAACGCGTATTTCAGGCCTTTCCCAATTTCTCCAATGACGCTTTGCACCGGAATATGCACGTCGGTAAATGTCATGTGGGCGTTTTCTATGCCCCGGCACCCTTCAAATTGGCAGCGCTGCTGAATCTTCACGCCGGGACTGGACATGTCCAGGATGAACGCCGTGTGTACTGAAGCCTCCGCTCCCTTCCCTTCGGGCATCGGGACCCATTCTGACTTCCCGGCCAGGAATATCCTTTTTGCAGGTACACGGGCCACAAGTGTCACCAGGCTGGCGAGAGAGCCATTGGTGCACCAGAGCTTTTCTCCGTTGACAATAAAATGTGTGCCTAATGTATTTAAGACGGCTTTCGTCTGAATATTGGCCGCATCCGATCCGGTGTCGGGTTCCGTGAGCGCAAAGGCCGAGATTTCCTTTCGAGCGACCCGTGGGAGGAATGCCTTTTTTTGTTCCTCGTTTCCGAACAAAAGAATCGGCATCGCAATCCCGATGGACTGTGGAACGGCAACCGTGAGGGCCAGGATATTACTCCAGCTGGCCATCAGCATCAGCACCCGACCGTAATTCGTATAGGAAAACCCCAGCCCGCCGTATTCTTTGGGTATTTTCATCCCGAATGCCCCAAGCTCCAGCAGGCCATTCAGCACCTGCTCCGGAATTTTTGCGGCTCGTTCAATGTCGTCCGGATCAACATGCCGCTTAAGAAATTCTTCAATTTTCTTACAATAATCCTCCCCGATTTCCTTTTCCTCGACCGGCTCTTCCGGCGGGAAGAGGAGATTGAAATTGGGAGTTCCCATAAACAGGCCCGCCATAAAACTCTCCCCGGCCATTTCCTCGCGCGCTTCTTCAATTCGCTCCATGCCTTTGAAGAGTTGGGACATGTCAAGACCTCCTTACTCTGTACTCTGTGGAATTTTTTGAAAAAGCCCCCGACCCCCCTTTTTAGGGTATATGTGAAGTTTTCCTGATCAAATCGTTTGCTGAAAACTTGGCATCTTCAATTGATAAATTCCTCTAGTTGAATAAATAATAACATAGTATTATGATGTGATAACAATTGCTAATTATTTATTTTAGAAATGCATGTCATGCTCAAAGAGAGAGGTGATTTAATTAACAGGTATCATAAGGCAGGGAGCCTTATGTATTTAAGAACGTTCCCCTCAATGGCCACAGATCAGCGCGAGGGGTTTCGATGCTTTGAACCGTGTGTGTTCCAGTTGGCAGTAAAGACATGGCCCTTGATGGCCTCGACCACTAGCGATACAAAACCTTGACGACCGAATGTCCAAAGGGATCCTCTTATGGAACCTATCTGGATCAATCGATACGATAAAGGCGTTCCCGGGTCGCTAGACTATCCTGACTGGACCCTGCCCGATCTTTTGCATCGCTCCGCCAGACGTTTTCCCCATTCTTCCGCAGTGTGGTTTTATGGCAGACGCATTACCTTCCTTGAACTAGAAGAACTCACCACAAAGTTTGCCCTCGTATTGCAGTCCCTCGGTGTCTCCCCAGGTGACCGGGTGACCCTGATGCTCCCCAATCTCCCTCAAACGCTCATCTGCTACTACGGCGCACTGAAAGCCGGGGCGGTGGTCGTCCAAACCAATCCCCTCTACGTGACTTCAGAAATCGAGCAACAACTCTTGGATACGGGAAGCGAAACCATGGTGGCCTTGGATCTATTTTATCCCCGGATCCATTCCACCTTAGACCACACACCGTTGAAACGAATTATTCTCACAGGTGTCAGCGATTTTCTTTCTCCCCTACGACGACTGATTTACCCAATTCAAGCCAGAATTCGTGGCCGTTGGATCCACGTGCCGCGACTCTCACCGATCCATGATTTACCCACGTTGCTTCATCGTGTCCAGAGATTGCCGGGAGACAAAGCAGGAGAACTCCCTTCTGTGCATCCGGACGACATTGCATTACTGCAATACACCGGTGGGACCACCGGTACTCCTAAGGGAGTGATGCTCAGCCACCGCAACATGGTCGTCAACACCACCCAATGTCGGGCCTGGGTGCCGGATTTTCAGGAAGGACGGGAAATTTTCCTGGGGGTCATTCCCTTTTTTCATGCCTATGGACTGAGCACCACTCAGCACATCGCCATCATGACCGGCTCCTCCCAGATTCTGTTGCCCCGATTCCAGGTTCAAGAGGTATTAGAGGCGATTCACCGTTATCGGGTCACCATTTTTTCCGGAATACCTGCCATGTTTATGATGATCAATGAGTTCGAAAAAGTTGCCCGGTATGACCTTCGGTCTCTCCGCGTGTGTCTCAGTGGAGCCAGTCCATTGCCAACCGAGGTGCAGGATCGTTTCCGGCGCTTGTCCGGTGTGAAAATTTCCGAAGGCTACGGCATGACCGAAGCCAGTCCGGTCACACATTGCAACCCCGTCTACGGTGATACTCCCGCCGGATCGATGGGGCTGCCTTTTCCGGACACCCACTGTCGTATTGTGGATCTCGAAACTGGCCAACGGGACCTGACAGTGGGAGAAGCCGGCGAGTTACTTGTCCACGGCCCACAGATCATGCGTGGCTACTGGCGAAACCACCAGGAAACGCAAGCGGTTCTGAAAGACGGATGGCTCCATACCGGCGACATTGTCCGTCGTGATTCCCAGGGATTCTTTTTTCTGGTGGCCCGGAAAAAGGACATGATTAAATCACGCGGAGAGAATGTCTATCCCCGGGAAGTGGAAGAAGTCCTTTTACGTCACGAGGCGGTACAGGATACCGTGATTGTGGGGATTCCTCATCAGAAATTAGGGGAAGCGGTGAAGGCGTATGTGGTCCTCAAGGAGGGCCGGTCAGTGACACAGGAAGCGCTCCTCTCCTATTGCCGGAATTCCCTGGCTCTGTTCAAGGTGCCCACGGCCGTTGAGTTTAGATCCGAGCTCCCACGAAATATTGTGGGCAAAGTCTTGCGCCGTCAATTACGCGAAGCAGAAGTCAACAAGATGAGTCCTGAGACCTTGAGCCCTTCCAGGGTCGAGGAGGAAGTGAGAATCGGGTCATGAAAGACGTCGTCATTGTAGCCGGAGTGCGGACGCCAATCGGCAACTTTGGAGGGGCGCTGAAAGATATTCCCGCCCACAAACTTGGGGAACTGGTCGTGCGGGAATTACTCACTCGAGCTCCTGTTGATGCCACCCTTGTCGAGGAAGTGATTATCGGCTGTGTGGGCCACCCCAGCGACTCATACAATATCGCGCGGGTCATTGGCCTGATGGCAGGAATGCCCGTCCGCACTCCGGCTTATTCGGTTCAGCGAAACTGTTCATCAGGTCTTCAGCCTTTCGTGAATGCGTTCCAAAATATTCAAAGCCACGATGCCGACGTCCAAGTCGTTGGGGGAGTCGAGAGCATGAGTTGCGCCCCGTTTGTAAGCCGGGACATGCGCTGGGGTAAGCGACTGAGACATACCGAATTTATTGACAGCATCTGGGAAGGGCTGACCGATGCGTTTTGCGGGCAACTCATGGGCCAGACGGCCGAGACGCTATCTCAAGAATTCGGCATTAGCCGGGAAGAGCAGGATGCGTTTGCGGTTCTCAGCCATCAGCGAGCATTTCGCGCGCTCAGAGAAGGGAAGTTCAAAGACGAGACGATGAGCGTGAGCATCCCTAAAGTTGTCGCCGGGCGCGAAGTCGCCCCGACTGTTTTGACGCAGGACGAGGGACCGAATGTCGCCTTGACCGCACAACAACTGGCGCTGTACCCACCCATGTTCAAAGAAGGGGGAACGGTCACCGCTGGAAACAGTTGCCCGTTGAATGACGGGGCAGCGGCGGCACTCATCATGTCCGGCGAGCGGGCTGGAGAAATTGGGCTCCATCCGCTTGGACGAATTCGGGGATATGCGTTTGTCGGTGTCGAGCCTGCCCGCATGGGCATCGGCCCGGTTGACGCATTGCCTTTGGCACTGAAACGGGCCGAAATGACGATTCAAGATCTCGACTTAATTGAAGTCAATGAGGCATTTGCGGCTCAGTACCTCGCCGTCGAACGCGCCCTTGGGCTTGATCGGAACATCGTCAATGTGAACGGTGGCGCCATTGCCCTTGGGCATCCCGTCGGCATGACCGGAACACGATTGGTCATCACTCTGCTTCATGAATTGGCACGACGCAACTTACAATCCGGGGCGGTGACCCTCTGCGTCGGTGGCGGCCAAGGTGCCGCGATGATATCTGGAACGCCTATAACCCGGAGACAAAACGAGGAAACCTTCCATGTATATTTATAAAGTTGGAGTGGTCGGAGCAGGGACGATGGGTGCGCAGATCGCTCAGGTGATCAGTTTTGCCGGCGTTCCGGTCGTCATGACTGATATGAACGAAACGGCCTTACAACAGGGAAAAACCACCATCCGAGGGATTTATCAATCCAGAGTCGACAAGGGCAAAATGACGTCAGAACAGCTTGAAGAAAAGATGTTGCTGGTGAACGGCACTTCCAATTTTTCGGAATTAAAAGATGTTGATCTGGTCATCGAAGCCGTTCCCGAAGATCTGAAGTTGAAACAACATGTGTTCCAGGAGCTCAATGCCGTATGCTCATCAGGGACTATTTTTGCCAGCAACACTTCCGCACTGTCGATTTCGGCATTAGGACACCATTCGGGTCGGCCGGGCAATATGCTCGGTCTTCATTTCTTCAACCCGGCTTACGCCATGCCATTGGCAGAAGTCATTCCAGGTCTGGCGACTACCCCGCAAACCCTCGACGATGTGGTGAGATTTACGGAGAGCATCAGGAAAACTCCAATCGTGGTCAAAGAATGCGCCGGATTCCTGGTCAATCGTCTTCTCATGCCCTATCTGAACGAAGCCATATTGTGTGTCCAGGAGGGGACCATTTCTCCCCACATCATCGACCGGGATATGGTGGCCTTTGGAATGCCAATGGGGCCTTTTAGCCTGCTTGACACCATTGGACTGGATATTTCCTTGGAAGTCGCCAAAATTTTACATACAAGCTATGGACCCCGCATGACACCGGCCCCGTTGCTCGTGCAAATGGTCAAGCACGGTCGATTGGGTATGAAGGCCAGTCGGGGATTTTACGATTATGGTGAGGCCGCCAAGGAGGATTTGGGCACACTGATCCAAGAAATCACCGGTGAGAGCCACCAACAGGAAATTGAATGGCAACCGGCAAGGCTCTTGATGGCCCTCATCAATGAAGCGATGACGGCCTTGCAAGAAGGCATCGCCTCGGCACGCGACATTGATCTGGCCATGGTAGCCGGGACGGGTTTTCCAATAGAGAAGGAAGGCCCCTTGCACTATGCCGATGAGATTGGCCTCGACCATGTGCTGTGGTCATTGGAGGAATTGAAAGACCGCGTTGGTATGCGGTTCTGGCCCGCGCACATGCTCCGTCGGATGGTGGATGCCGGGCTGACAGGACGAAAAGCCGGACGGGGATTTTTCACGTATGAATAGACCTGATCTATCAGTCATGCACCCAGACTCAACATAGGAGGGCTATCCGTTATGACCACGATTACCCATATGTGGCTCACGCAAAAAGTCGAGGAGTGCGTCGCAACAGTGACAATCAACTATCCTCCGGCAAATGTGCTGACCCCCGAAGGACTGATGGAACTTGAATCGACCATAGACGAACTTGCCACCAACGAACAGGTTAAAGTGATCGTGATCACGGGGACAGGACGATTTTTCATTGCCGGGGCAGATATCCGTGTGCTGGCAGACATTCACTCCTCGCAGAAGGGAAAAGAGATGGCCCTACACGGCCAGGCGATTTTCAATAAAATTGAAACATTGCCCAAGCCCGTCATTGCAGCCATCAACGGTGCCTGCCTCGGCGGAGGATTAGAATTGGCCATGTGCTGTCATATTCGACTGGCTGCCGAGGGGATTCGACTCGGCCAACCGGAAATTAACCTTGGGATCATCCCTGGGTTCGGCGGCACTCAACGTCTGCTCCGCATTATCGGCCAATCCAAAGCCACAGAACTGATCCTCACGGGCGATTCCATCTCCGCACAGGAAGGCAGGACGCTTGGACTCGTATCCCAGGTTTTTCCTCCAGATGACCTCATGCGTCAAGCTACGGGGCTTGCCAAACGGATTGCCTCAAAAGGTCAACTGGCAGTTCGATCGGCGCTCAAGGCCATTCAACAAGGGTCGGAACTGGGGCTTCATGAGGGATTAATGTTAGAGGCGACGTTGTTTGGAGAACTCTGCAAAACAGAGGATAAGCAAGAAGGACTGGCCGCCTTTTTAGAAAAGCGCCCGCCTCATTTTAAGGACCGATGAGGCCAACAACCAATTCCTAGAAAGGTTACCAAGACCAAGGTGTAGCTTGAATGTGAGTCGAGGGGAGCATGGGAAAAACAGCCAAAGTTGCACTGGGACTATCGGGTGGAGGATTTGGAGGGTATCTGTTCGAAATCGGCGCTCTCACGGCATTAGACGATGCATTTGACTCGAACTTCACCACCAACAATTTTGATCGCTACATCGGAGTCAGCGCAGGTTCTGCGGCAGCCGCCCTTTTAGCCAATGGCGTTCGCCCTGAAGAGATTTTCTTGGCCAATTTATCCGGAGAACAGCCCTATTACTTTGAATCCCGTGATATCTTTGCACCGGCTATGGGTGAGGGCCTTAAGACATTTTGGCGGGCAGCCCAACAATTCATGCCCTTACTCAAGTTGTTTTATCGAAACCGCAAAGAAATGAGTTTGATCGATTTACTTGATAAAGCCCAGGATGCCCTCCCGAGTGGACTGTATACATTAGCTCCTTACGCTCGTTTTCTTGAAGCTACTTTTGCCACCAAGGGGTTATGTTGTTCCTTTGAAGGCTTACGGAAGGACCTCTATATTCCCGCTATAGATTTGGAGACCGGCCAGACAGTCATTTTTGGTGATCGGGAACACCGTGATGTCCCCATTGCCCAGGCTATTTGCGCTTCCTCGGCCGCACCCATTTTTTTCTGCCCCGTCAAAATTCAATGTCGTGATTACATCGACGGTGGAGTGGGTTATGTCGCATTCTTTGATAAGACGATCTGGCAGGAAATTGATTTCATGGTCATTATCAATCCATCCATTCCTATTCAACCGGATCAACCAGGTAGGGATACGAGAACCACCCAAAAGAGAGGGTCTCTTATCCGTGAAAAAGGATTTCTTTCGATTACTGACCAAGCATCACGAATTAACTTTAATGCCAGGTTCTTTCAAGCCTTACAGTTTTTCCGGGGACAACATCCCGAAAAAGCCGTTTTTGTTATTACGCCAAAGTCCACCGAATCCCTTCTCTTAGAACGAAGTATTCTGAGTTTCCGGGATCGGGTACACCTTCTCAAATGCGGCTACGAATCAGTTGCCGAGACCCTTACAACCCAGTTTAACGAAATTCATGAACTATGCCATCGAAACCATATTCCCCTTTCCCTCCAAAATATGAACAAACGGATAAATACCCGCCTGGAAACTTTTTGTGATCTGGGTCCTTCCCCCATTCCTTCTTACCCAAACCGCGTTTTGCCTATTGCAGGATAATTGCCCCAATGCCATTGCCAAATGTGCCTTCGTGCCCATCTCTTCATTAATCAGCTTTCAAAAACGAAGCTGGTTGCTTCACACGTGTCAAACTTTTGGGTAAGGAGGATCGAGAGAAATTGAGAGGCAATATTCGGAAAGTTTCCTCTAAATGGCAATCACGACTTTTCCCACCTGCACATCGCTTTGAAGGTAGATGCGCCGCTTGGGGTTCGTGAAGGGGGAACACACACGGTCAACCATGGGCTTCAATTGTGCCTGAGCGATGGCACAGTTCATGGCTTCAAACATCTCCCGGCTGCCAAGATTGATTCGCTGTACCCGCAGACATTCTAAACAGAACCCGTAAAGAATTGTCCTCTCCACGGTATCCACTGAGAACGCCGATTAAACTGATTTGACCTTAATTCTGCACCTTAGAAAGGTAGCCCGATGCACAATTGTTTTGACATGGCTATTAATCATCTATAGGTCATTCACTGGTTATCAGTGCTTGCGTGCGTCTCACCTGATTCTTTGATCTTTTTGGCAGATAGCCCACGTTCTATGTCATTTTGTTAACTCCATCCATTCCCTCGTCGCAAGCATTATGCACATAAACCGATAGAGAGAATGCAATGGAAGTCGCGAACTCATTCTGGAGAGAAAAGGAGCATCGACCATGACGTTACCGGAAGTAGGAGCTATTCAATTTCTGCAACCCGCATCATCGGGGGATCATTCACGAAAGCAGGTGACCGCCGTTAGCTCCGATGAGGAGAGTGGCAAAACAAAAAGCCAACGGGAACGAGGCATCCCCTCTCCCATCCAGGATCAAGTGACTTTGTCAAAAGAGGCTCAGGCGTTGGCCACATCAAACAGGCCGCCCTCAAACAATAATGCATTTCAGCAGTCCCCTTCTCCATTTGACCGATGAGATTCGTGGAGATGGGGAACCCCATTTGGTGACGCCCGGTTATGTCATAAGCCCGGGCTTTTTGTTCATTCTTTGATCACCCTGTCGTATTCTTCTTTGTTCATCCTTCAAGCCTATTTAGCGCCGCTCATAGAGAAGTTCGCAGGCCTGTTCATATCCCTGAATCCACCCTTCCTGATAGGCCTGACCTAAACTCCGCCGGACCTGATCCATTTGCTCATTCCCTTGAATCGAACCTGGAACCGCCGAGCACACCATTTCCACCGCCACCTCGACAAGCCGCTCTCGTCGTTGTTTCAGCTCCTCGGAAATCAGTTCATCTAACGCTTCACGACCACGCTGCCTGACCACTTTTTCCATAAAGGTGTCATATCCCTGCGCACGAATGACTCGCTCACGGATAATTTCTAATTCTTCTTTGATTTTCTGTGTCTTGCGCATTAACACCATAAAGAGTTGCTTCCGGGATTCATCACGGAGAGTATTTTCCATTTGTTGCAAGACCACCGACGGAGAAACGGATTCATCCGGTTCCGGTTCCACCTATCCCGTCGGGGAACCATTGGTTCCACATAGCCCAATCGTAATCGATCATAGGTTTTCCTGGCCTCCGGATCTCCCAAAATTTCATAAGCCGCATTGACTTCACGAATTTTGGCCTCAGCCTGACGATCCCCTCGGTTCCGATCTGGATGAAATTGAAGAGCCAATTTCCTATAGGCTTTTTTTATCTCTTCGTGCGGTGCTTGAAGAGGGACCCCGAGAACCGCATAATAATTTATAACTGGCATTTACCTGTTTCCTGACTCTATCGAACTATTCACGCAGTTTTTTTGAATCATTCCATGCATTCTGCACTCACTTTGCACCTTGCTCGTTGTCTCTTCAAGACGATCAAACTGTTATGATTTCTTTTTCCAAGAGTACGTTGACGGGTGCATGGAGCCTTGTGCTGGTGCTAGGGATCGACATTCTCTATCCGCCCGTATTCACCATAGGATCCGATCCGCAGTCGTTCCTCTCGCAATCGGCACCTCCCATTCTCTGGCAACACTCTCCTTTGTCCAGACTCCATACTTTTACCATACCGCCCGAACCCGTCTCCATTGCCACCCTTCTCAGCCATGGTGCCGACTATCATCAACGACTCGTGGCCGTTCGGGGGCATGTCACCCAGCCGGAACTCCACCTTGATGAATCAGAGCTGTCATAACTTTGTGTTTCGTCTTGCCCATGGAGACCAATCGATTGTCATATTTGGTCGACACGATCGCACACAAGGCGCTCCATCGATTTCCCTTGATCTTTCGGTTGAAGTGATTGGCGTCTTTTGGAAAGAACGGGAATTGAATTCATCACACATTACCAATACCATTGAAGCTCACTCCGTTTCTCCCTTATCCCCCACTGATTCCAGAGAACGCATAGGAAACGCTCAGTTGTCTTTCCCTTAGGCACGATAAATATGTTCTTCAGCTGACGAACCGCAGTCACTATTGCCGGGTGGTGGAGGAAGATCTAACGGATCCGACACCGTGAGCACGGCACGAAGCGTTGTTTCCCAATCTCCTGATTCAAAGGCATCCCGCGAGAATTCCATTCCCCGTCCATGTCGATGTGTGTAATCCACAAGGCCTTGTTCGTCGATAAAATTTCCTCGACGAACATAAACCAGTGCTTTCCCGGAGTGCACGGCGGCCATAACTGTCCCATACCCTGGCTTGGTCATGATGATATCAACCTGTGACTGGAAATCTCCGAAAAGGGTATTACAAGATTTTTGAGGCGATGGATCCGCGTATAGGATGGAGAACGTGGCAGATCGTCTACCAAGAATTGAAACCCCGTCCATTGATTCCATCTGTTTTAGCGGAAGACTGGTGAGAGGCACTCCGCCAAAGGCAATTAGCACGATCAATTCATGTTCTCCGACCTCCAGGATTTTTCTCAGATTGTGTGAGGTTGGCTTCCTTAAGGGAACAGAGGGCCCTACATCCACTATCGAACGGAAAGCCGGCATCTCGATGCCCGGATGCAGCCGGATGAGATGGTCAGCCTGAGCATAGCCGTTTCTAATAGTCTTTGAGAATCGAAAGATGGGATGGAGAATGATCTTGCACAAACGGTTCTAACACACGATCCCAGGATAGCGAAGCAATCCCCACCACCGGGTACCGGCTTGAGCTGCCCCGGCTATGGCAAGATGGGAAATGTTGGATATCACCAGATTTACCTTGGCATTACGAATGGCTTGGGCTTCCTCATCAACCTTACGCTCCCAATTTGAGTGAAATTGAGTATAGGCATCCCATGTAGCCGCCACATCAAAATCCAACGGCCCTCGTTGGATACATCCAACATCTTGTTGAACAGCCTGCAGCTCCCACTTCACCTGCAAATGCCGCTGAAAGAAATCAGCAGAGACCTGGGTGCGTAGAATCAACCGTAGGTCATCAACCACCGTTCCTAATTCATTCAAAATTGGCATGAGTTGCGCGGCATGCCCAAAGCCATGGGCCGAAATCGAACACCACACGACGTTCATATTTATCCCTCTACTTTGACAAGGAATTGAATTTAATTCTGAATAATCGCAACCTGGGGAGTTATACCTTGCGAGAACTGCCTCAAATTCATAGAATAACTTTCGATGTCCTATTTGACACTTCTTTGATGGCTTTTTTCTCAGCGTTTGCCTCAATGAAGAGAAATATGCGAAACGTTTTACGAATGGTGTGGGGCATTGTTTTGGGTTTGAGCCTTCTCAACGGCTGCACACACCATCCCAGAAAACCCGCATCTTCCTCCCAACCCCCCATTACCCAAGAACCAACAGAATCCCCTACTTCTTCCTTGGAGCACCAATTATTAGCCACCGTTACCAATGCCGAACGCTTAGGGCCTGGGAACCCCCTGCTCCTCAGTAGCTTGTACAGTCTGGCCACGTATTACCAAGATCGGAAAGAATATGACAAAGCCGCCGCTCAATATGAACGAGCGCTGCAACTTAAGGAAGAAGCGAATGGCCCGAACCATCCCGATGTGGCAGCTATTCTTCGACGGTATGCCCGAATGCTTCAAGAAGCCAAACGCCCATCGGAAGCGGCCAATCTCCTCATTCGCGCTGATGCCATTCTCGCCCTCTCCTCCTCTCCTTCCCCTCGTCAATAATTTTCAGCTAGAAAAATGTTTCTGTTATCCACCATTTTGAGCCCTGTCAACCTGGAAAAACTTACCTACCTCACAACTCCTTTTTGACATTTCTCGTCAGAATATGTCCTTTTTTGCGTAATTACCCTCATTTAATTATGGCATAAGAATTGTCTCTTTCAAGATGAGTTCTTTACTCATTTTGACCAAGGATCTGTTCATGAAAAAACCAACCCAGACAGCAAAAAAGCTCGGTCAGCCACGGAAGAGTACTAAAAAAAAGACCCCTATGAAAACGGCCTCGAATGACACATTACCCCGTTGTACCCGCTGTGGGTCTCGAACCGTCACTTTAGAGCAATTGGAGCAGGAATTACTTGTCACCTTAAGTTTACACTGTCTGATCTGTGGACATCACACCTTCCTCGGTCGGCCAGTGATCCGTTTATTACGCCGCCCCAACGTAACCATCCCCGATTCCATCAAACGGCACGTAGGGGAGTAGGGAATGCTCTACCTCAAAAGGCTCTGCTCCTCCGCTCCCCTTTCTCTTACCAGGATTCCGCTCGTACCGAGAGGGGGACCATTCCCCCTTGTTCAATGCCTTCCATTATCTGTCGACATGCCATGACATTTCCGCACACGCGAAGATGCGATTGAGCCAAATCAGGCACAATGGTCTGAAGTGGGGAGATATCAACGTAATCATTCCCTCGCTCTCTCTTCTCCACGTGCAGCATTCGTCCCTTCAGATACCTCCACTCATCGGGCCAGGATCGAGTTAAGACTGGCTGATACCGAAAATGTTGTGGAAACTGTTTCTCAATACGTAACAACTCTTCATGAAGCATTAATTGTCCCGCATGGCGAACGCTGGCAACGAGCGTGAGGTGAACACCGTGCCTCGACTTCTTCTGGCCAAAATCATGGGCAGTCATAAATCGGACATACGACAAAAATGGGGTAATTCCCGTGCCAAGAGCCACGCAAACCATTCGCATTTCTTCCCATTTTCCCTCGTCTTCCAAGCGAAGATTGGCAGGTTTACACATCTGAGTATTTTCATACACCCTGGCGATACCTTCGTCCTGATCAAGTTGGAGTCGCACATCCACCGTCTTCTCCTGCTCAAACCAGTCGTTCGCCATGTCTGATTGCCACCAGACAGACGTATCTGCTTGTTCTAGATGCGTATGATTGATGAACGTCTCCAACAGACGCGGCTCGTTGAAGGCGGAATTTGAACGGCTATACATCCGTCGCCGGTACTTGCCTGTCCGTTCTCCCCAGGGTTTGGCCAAAAAGGCTGTACCTGGACGCATGGTATCTTGGATGGCATAAGATTTCCCTTCTATTTCAATTTGCTCAGGCAAGGCCAGCCGCACCAATCGAATTTCTCCTGGATCAATGCTCCGCAATTGATTAATACGAGCAGGGACAACAAGTTCCATCTTAACTCCAAACCCTTTTTCTAAAAAAAAGCTCTCTGCCCGATAAGGAATCCCATTGTGAAATTTTCAAGCGAATTCTACATCTACAATAAACATGTTTGATTCTGGCCTGCATATTATTTAGTATTTCTCCTACCGTTTAATTTAACGCAATAACAAAACTGATGGATTCGATATCTTCCATCCCCCCAACACCAGCAGGTGATCCGTCTTCTCACCAGAAAAACACTATTACCCCAGCTCAAGATTCGGTGATTGATACTCCTGCCTTACCTTCGAGCTCTCCTATGGATACTGTATCGCTCTCCTCCCCTACACAAGAAATCCCCCATTACCTGGAGGGCATGGCTGAGATCCCAGATGTTCGACCAGCGCGGATCACACAGATTCAAAAAGCTCTTGACTCACATACTTATAGGGTTTCACCAGAAGACTTAGCGGACAAAATCCTTCAAGAACTTCCTTCTGAACCGAAAAAAACGTAGACTCCCCACAACTGCCTAAGACATTCACCTACTCACTCCATTCCCGTTTTATGAAAAAACGGTGACGATTTGCAAAATGAAATAACCTATATAGAGCCAGGATAATCTTTCTGGATTTCCAACTCGTTGCTGTTCATTAAATGAAGTTATTGGATTTTATGATTGCGCCTAATTGCAGGCCTGAATTTATCCTTGTAACATGAACTATCACGACCGAAAAGGGAATCATGAAGACTCCTACTCCTCATTTGGCTTTGGGTTCAAACTCGATTTGGTTGACCGTTCCCTGCATGCCGGAGAATCTGTTAATCCGAACGTATTTATTGGGATTAGGAGCCGATCATTCCCTCCTCTGCCCCCTTCCCGAAGATCAAGCGCTTCATAGTCTAAAAATTGGCATCTCTTGTAAAGGACGTTCATGTATCGATGGAGAAACGTTTGAATTTGAAACGGTCATCCAAGAAATACTTACACAACCTCCGACCATTCGATTGGCAGCTCCCCAACACATTTCACGACAAAGTCCTCGCTCATTTCCACGCTTGACGGTTAACCTGACTGGAGCCGTTCGGCCCCTTAGCGATAAAGGGCATATTCTTGCCGTCCTTCCCGTTCTGTTGAGTAACCTTTCTCCGACAGGTTGTCAGTTTAGTGTATTCCCTTCTGCATGGCCCATTGTCTCTTCCCTACAACTCCAGATTAGTTGCCGTTTACCAGGCTTTCATCATCATTCAAAATTTTCTGGGTCTATTGAATGGGTTCATCCCACAAAGGAATTGGTGATTGGCATCAAATTTCTATTTGCTTCTACCCAAGACGTGGCGAACCAAGATGTGATGCGGTGGTATACCTCTCAACGAGCCCATCTTGTCAACACGACGGCCTAAAACGTGTTTTCCCCAGTGAATGCCTTCCCTTCCACAAAGTCTGCCAATGCTGGTTTCCCCACTTAAAAGGTCTCATTCGACTTCGCACTCCTTCATTCAACCCACACGTCACTCTCCCATTTCTGCCATAACAATGAGTTATTCTCCCGATTGCTTATACCTAACGAGAGGGAAACCTCAACCGGTTGCCTGTCAATAGGGTTTCTTATTACAATGCCCCCAAATTCCCAGATATCCTTTAAGGTTTTTATGATATCCCTGATTCTGTAATCCCAGATGCTCTCCAATTTTACCCAGGACATCCAGCATGACCGAACCAATTAACAACCGGAATATTATCGATATTTCCCCACTTCCTACACCGAAACAGATGCAGAACACTCTCCCTTTGCCTGAGAAAACCAGGCAGATGGTGCTTCAAGCCAGACAAGCCATTCGGGATATTCTTCATGGACGAGACTCGCACCGATTACTGATTATTATTGGCCCTTGTTCAATACATGACCCAGATGCCGCCATTCTATACGCTGAACGCCTAAAACGGGTGGCGGATCGGATTGGCGAGCATGCCTTCATTGTTCTCAGGACTTATTTTGAAAAGCCACGCACAACTGTGGGATGGAAAGGACTCATTAACGATCCGCATTTAGACGGTTCCTGCGAAATCGGAGAAGGATTTGAACTGGCTCGTTCTATTTTACTTAATATCAACAATTTGGGAATGCCCTGTGCCACTGAATTTCTTGATCCTGTCACACCTCAGTATATTTCAGATTTAATTAGTTGGGCAGCTATCGGAGCTCGGACGACAGAAAGCCAAACCCATCGAGAAATGGCCAGTGGACTGTCCATGCCAGTTGGGCTAAAAAATGGAACCGACGGAGGACTCCAAGTCGCGCTGAATGCCATGATTGCCGCGCGACACTCTCAAAGTTTCATTGGGGTGAATGCCGACGGTCTGACATCTATCATCAAAACGAACGGAAATCCAGATCGGCACCTTGTCCTTCGTGGCGGTGGAGGACGAGTCAATTACAATCCAGAGGATATTTCCGAGGCAATTCGCTGCTTGACGAATGAAGAAATTAGTCGTCCGATCATGGTCGATTGTTCGCATGGCAATTCAGAGAAAGATCATACCCGCCAAGTTCCCGTTGCTCGATCAGTCGTCAATCAATTCACAAGTGGACAACTCGCTATCATGGGTCTGTTAATTGAGAGCAATCTGAAACCAGGAAATCAAAAATGGGAAGCGGGAAAACCACTGGAGTGGGGAGTGTCGATTACCGATGCGTGCCTTGGGTGGGAAGAAACCGAACACCTACTCGATGATCTTGCGGAAACGATGGATAAATCAGATAAAAATAAAGTCCTATCTTCTTAATAAAATTTGGTGAAATTGGACCGAAAACCCGGGTCAGACTGATTTTGCCGCGCAGCTGCGCTTATGGACTTTCATTAAAATAAGCGAATACCTTTTCACCATTCTTTCCCTTCCCGTTCAATCCTTGGCCCTTGGCTCGGTTAATCCAGAATAGAGCTAACCCGCCTTACCCATTAGAAACATGGGCAGAAAGCCCCACAATTAAATATTATGAACGTCGAAATACGTAAAAATTATGGATTGGAAGATAAATCTGAAAGGGGTTGAATATTAGAGGAACATGCTTGGTGAGTATGCTCATGGGTATGACAACCCAAACGGTGGCACAAACGTCGATTCCAAAAACCGGCTAAAGCAATCATTGAAGCTCCGGAGACATCCAAAAACACTTCCTGGCTGCCACCTGGCTCTATCCAGAGATGCGACACCATCAACACCAAAAGACCGCCAGCAGTAATTAAGGCTGGGCGAAAATCCCGATGACGGGGATAGGTCGCCAATAAGCCGAATCCTGCCAATAATGCAATCACACCCAAAAAAATCCATTCCGTAGTATCGGCCCAGAAGGCCCCGAACATGCCATCAAGACCATCCCACGAATGGGCTGCAATAACCGGTAGGGCAAGTAATGCCAATGGCGTCAGCGCACAGTGCACCGCACAGATCAGGGAGGCAATAGAACCCGCCTTCGATAGTTTTGGACCAAGTGTCTGGATCATATTATTGGCATTCAGGACACAATCCCGTGAACTCCAAGGTGTGATCATCCACAGTAAATTGTGTCTGTTGTTCAATAAGTTTGGTCACTTTTTTCAAAGGGCATAAGAGTAAATCCACGATATGACCACAAATCTGACAACGAATATGATGGTGATGTTTTCGCCCTTCTTTTAGTTCATACCGTGAAAGACCTTCCTGATGGAGATCTAGTTGGACAACCAACCCAAGATCTTTCAAAACATGTAGGGTCCGATAAACGGTTACTAAATCAATTGAAACTTTATCTTGATGCAAATGTTCGAAAATTTCAGTGGCACTTAGGGGCTGACGAGTCCGTTCCAAAAGCACCAACACGGCCTGACGTGTACGGGTCATGCGTCGACCGGTGGCTCTCAACCCTTTTTTTATGGTTAATTCCAACATTAAATAGGAGTTGTTTTAATAAAAGATCCCCGCCGCAAGCAGCGGGGTATTCAATGGATCAATCGTTTACAGTTCTCATAAGGTAACCCCGAAGCAAGCTACGGGGAATTGGAGCCAATAAACTACCGACCTCTTATTGCAAGTCTATTGCAAATAACACATTGAGTGTGGATTGTCAACATGCAACATGGGGGCATTTATATGCCTAACATCTTGCAGATGTTTTATCGGGTAAAATCTGTAAGTGTTTCAATATTGAAAAATGAAAATTACGCTATGGAAACTGACCAAACACTAGGAATCCTAAGAGGAATTTAGGCGAAGCCCAGATGGAGGTGAAATGTTGGAATGTCAGGAAAGAAACTAAAAAATTCTGTCAAATGCCCTCGGGAACCATCACTCCAAAAACAAATCGGCTCGCCGGTTGAATTGATGACAATCGTGTTCATCATCGACTGTGCAAAGAGCGAGTGTTTTTCCATATGAAACAACATCAAGGCGTTTGCGGGGAACTCCCAAGTTAGCCAAATATTCTTTTACGGCCTTAGCACGTCGAACTCCCAAAATCATGTTATAACTTTCGGTTCCTCGTATGTCCGTATGCCCTTCAATAGTGAGTTCATAACCCGGGAAGCGGCTCATCCAATTGGCCGTGGCATCCAGGCGGTCTTGAACTTCTGAAGTAATTTCCCAACTATCAAAAGGAAAATACACGGTGGGAAATGGGTCCAATTGGATTTTTTCCTGAGTTACCCCATTTTCTGGAGTATTGGAAACAACCATCTGGTGAGAAAGATCCAGAAAATTCTGATTCTCGGATTTAGGCAAGGTGGTCAACCTAAACGGTGGTGGTCCTGACGGAGTTGCTTCAGAAGTCTGACGAGTCACCGATACCGATTCACAACCCCATGCCACACACACGATGATGATTCCTAGTAATCGTATCAACATTAGTGGATTTTCCTTCCTTTTCTTATTTTTTTCGGTAGAGGATCCGGTAGACTTAAGCGATTCGGAGGAAAGGGAATTATATTTCCAAATCTCTTCATCCGTAATTTACTGAAAGCTTGAGCAGCAGAAGTACTGTTTCCGTCATCAGAAATACTTAACAAAAATATTTTTTTCTGTGAATTTACTTAAAAAACCTAGAAGTGCACTCAAGCCACAATGAATGGGAAAATCTGGGGACAGGAAGGTCACCTAACTTTTGAAAGGAGGAAAGCTTGAACCATCATTTGCGTTTCATTGAATCATCCGCAAGTTGGACCGACGACAATACACTCTCAATAGTAGAAAGTGCATCAAACACATTATTCCCCAAAGCCTGTAGGGATCCTGCAACCGCCATGACGAGTAAACTAATCAGTAAGGCATATTCGATCGCCGCCGTCCCCTGCTCATCAACTAAAAGCTTATACATCTCCGGAGGCCTCCTTTTTGTTTTTCTATTTTCCATGTAGGTCTTCCTTCATTCCCACCCAATGCAAATGGCGCACCGATCGCACCAGGCTCCTCGTTGTCGTCTCTTTATCTCGCTTGACGCATTTCGCCTCTCCCAAATAGTTCTTGTGGGGGACCTAGTAAATAAATGGCAATTTGAAAATCGAAAAACTCATCGACACTTCATGAGAAAAAGCCGGTACCCTCAGCAACAATTTGATATGACAATCTCCTGATACTTAAAAATTCAGTCATAGAAATGTTCAGGAATATGCCAAATGTGAATTAAATGCCCTAAGGAACACGTATGTGTGGGTTTGGAAATAAGAGAAAAATTGATCAGGAAAAGGAGAATTTGTTAATAATCTGCCTGAATTATCAAATATCCCCATATGCCGAAATTGAAATTTTCCCTTATTCAACCCACCCCCAAAAAGTTTTATTAGCAATATAGCCTTCTAACGTCATCCAGGATTCCCTTTCATGTCTTATCATTGCAGAAGTGGAAAAGAACCACGTAAAATTCAGAAATAAGAAAAAAGGCCTTCAATGCGGTAGGTAAGGGAAGATGCTCAGTCAAGAATCCGTAGTTAGGCCTGGAGATATCCCTTTCTCAGGTAAATAAAAGGAGGCTATTATGTTAGTCCAAGAAGTCATGTCTACTGGAGTCGTAACCGCGTTCTCTACGGATTCAGTACGATCGGTAGTCATTAAAATGCTCAGTCGCCATTGCGGGGCGGTGCCTGTCATTGACGCTCACCATAATTTGATCGGACTCGTCGCTCTTCGGGATGTGATGATTCCTCTCTTCCCCAATTATGGAGATTATATTCATGACAATGTCCATAGTCGTGACTTCACGGAAATGGAGGAAGGATACCCCGACATCCTTCGAAAAACCACTGAAGAGATTATGAGTAAAAATCCTCTCACTGTTTCCCCAGATACTCCAATTTTGGAAGCCGCCTCTTTCATGGGGATGAAACATTTTCGACGAATCCCAGTTACGGAAAATGGAAAGCTTTTGGGAATGGTCAGCATTGGAGATATAAATCGTGGCCTGTTTTTCAAAGAGTTTTCGACCCAGTAAAAAGAACCAATCATTCGATAAATTTTCATCTCGTTCAATTAGAAACCGAAAATGCACTTGGCAATGGTATAAATTACGGGAAAACTCAGGTGGATTTATAAGGAACCGAGGGGTCCAACGCCGATTGAAGTGCCTGGGCCATATCGCTCATCAACACCGGTTTGGTTAAATAAGCTCGGAGGCCCATCGCCAAAGCTTTTTCTTCATTCATCGTGTAACTAAAGCCTGAGCACAAAATGACGGGTAATTCAGGACGTAATCTCCTTATTTGACAGGCAAGCAATTCCCCTGTCATACCTGGCATAGTCTGATCCGTCACGATTACATCGAATCGCTCCGGTTCTTGTTTAAATGCTTGCAATGCTTCATGCCCGTTTGTAAAAGCGACCACCGCGTAGCCAAGTTCTTCCAACATATCCTTTGCCCATTTGACAATCGACACTTCATCATCCACAAACATCACCGTTCCCCGCCCAGAATAAGAAGGCGGCACTGACGAACCCTGCTGACCTACGACGGGAACAGAGGAACAGGGGAAATAAATGGTGAAGCTGGTTCCCATGCCTTTCTGACTATCGACCCGAATGACACCTTCATGACTTGTCACTATCCCATGAATCACAGACAACCCCATCCCTGTTCCTTCCCCGACATCCTTCGTTGTAAAAAACGGATCAAAAATCCGTTTTTTGACACTCGGAGACATCCCCTGTCCAGAATCAGAAACTTTCAGGCGGATATATGACCCCACATGTGGCCCCTGGAAAAGAGCAGCCATAGATCCATCAATCTCCACTTCATCTAATTTCACCATCAGTATCCCTCCTGTCGTACGCATTGCATATTCCGCATTGGCCCCCAAGTTCATAACCACTTGATGAATCTGTGTCGCATCAGCCAGAACGGGCGCTGAATCCGATTGTAACTCTGCATGCAAGGTAATCGTAGATGGAAGGGAAACTCGAAGCAGATTCAACGCTTCCTCCACAATCGGTTGCAAATATATAACTTTTTTGCCAGATTCACCTTGCCGGCTGAAGGTTAAAATTTGCCGAACAAGATTTTTGGCGCGATACCCGGCTCGTAAAACTTCTTGTAATCTGGGCAACACCGAACTTCCAACTCCAATTTGCGTCATGGCCAGTTCGGTATAGCCAATAATGGCCGATAAAATATTATTAAAGTCATGGGCAATCCCGCCGGCTAAGGTCCCCATCGCTTCCATTTTTTGGGCCTGTCGACGTTGCTCCTCGCTTTTCAACAGCGCATCTTCTGTCCGCCGTCGTTCCGTTAAATCTCGAAGAAATCCGCTAAAAATCGTTCCGCCTTTTGATCGAACAGCGGTAATGGCAATCTCTAAGGGAAACTCATAGCCATCACGATGTAGCCCTGACAGTTCAATCCGGCTATTTAAAATTTCACTGACCCCTGATATGAGATAGCGTTGAATCCCCTGGGAATGTGCCTCTCGATATTTCTGCGGGATGATGGAGGACACCAGCGGTTGTCCCAGTATTTCCTGGCGAGTCCAACCAAACATCCGTTCTGCCTGTGTGTTCCAACCAATAATTTGGCCGTTTCCATCTAAGGTCACCACCGCGTCGAGGGCCGTATCCAGAATAAGCCGGGTTTGTTCTTCACTTTCCCGCAAGGCCGTTTCAGTCTCTATCCGTTGCATAAACTGCCCAATCTGGCTTCCTACAGACAACATTTGGTGCAACAAGGCTTCATCTGGTTCCTCGATCTCCCGGCTAAAAAACTCCATGACCCCATGAGTAGCCTCACCAAGTCTGATGGGAAAGGCAAATGCAGCATGCAATCCTGCCTGGTCAGCCATTGGCGCACGAGGAAAATTTGGATCCTTAACAGCATCAGGAATCCAAATAGGTTTACCTGTCTCCCAAATCCGTCCAGGCAAACCCACACCTTTCGAGAACGACATGCCTTGTGTCACAGAAACAAATTCAGAAAACCGGTCAGGGGAAGCTTTCCAGACTTCCACACAACGCAAGAGTCGCGTTCCGGGCTCCACTTGCCAGAGAACCCCCAACTGCCAACCTAAGCTTTCACAGACGGCTCGAAGAATCTCCGGAGTGGCCTGTTGAATGGTCGTGCAATCCGCCAACACTCTGGCAACAGCATATTGTGCGGCTAATCGGCGTTCAGCTAATTTTTGTTCTGTCACATTGCGTAATAGCGCTGTAAATAGGCGATGTCCCCATAATGGCGCTTCGGTCAAGGTCAGCGTCAATGGGAAAACGGTTCCATCTTTTCTTTTGGCATTGAATTCTTTCAGCATACCCCCAATGCGCTTGACTCCCAATGGCCGATAGGTCAACAAGAACTGATCGCACGCATCTTGTTCTGAGGAAATAAACAAACTCCTAAACGGCATTCCAATGACCTCAGAGGCCTGCCAGGAAAACATCGCTTCGGCTTTTTCATTAAATGTCTCAATCGTCCCATATTCATCGTACGTGACAATACCTTCTCCCGCACAGTCAATTACTGCACGGAGCTTGACGTCATCTTGAGGCAAGTCCTGCTCTGTAAAATTTCTATGTCGAACGATCATCACCCCAGTTAAAACCATAATGCCAATTTCCAACAGGCAGATGCCCCCTCCAGCCATTAAATAGGGAAACTGAATTTCATGAATATTGACTTTCGCTACAACCCCCACCATGGGAAGTCCCAAAAGAGGTTCATAGGCTGCCAGGACCATGTTTCCACGACCATCGGGAAGAATTTCCTGTCGGCTATAGTCAGAAAATTTCAATTGAAGTTGGGAAGGGCTTTTTCCTGGTGGAAGCAATGATTGAGATAATTCGGCATGGCCAAAAGGGAGAGCCGGAAAACCTACTACCGCATCTTCTTGACGTCGGACAAAAATCACCTCCCCCGTTTGCCCAAAATGATGTAGATCCCTTTGAGAATCAAATATATTTTCAATGCGTTCTGCAAGGAAGTTTTGGGAAACGCTTCCCTCCTCATTCCTGGAAATGTTGTGATGGATGGCTTCCAAGTCGTGAGCGTGCATGATTGACAAATAAGCCAGCCGGTCTTTTTCATATTCTATAGCTCCAAGATAGAGCCAGCCCAGCACGAGAGCGCTGATGGCCAGAATTAACACCGTCCCCATTGCGACAATCCTGAGAATTCGCTGTCGATCAGATGGCATCAAACGCCTAGTGATGGGAAAGAAGAGGAATTATTTAGGAAAAAATCGAATAAGGGAAAAAGATGAGGATGAGCAAAGTCGAAGAGACCCAATTGTTCCCTCCTCAAGCGAATGGATTCCCCAATTTTGAAAAAAGGAAGGCGATAGATTATGCTTCTTTATTCAAAAAGTCTATCGCCTGGGGGAGCAGCAGCCCTACAATCAATGACAATAACAGACTCGTTTCAATATCCGATGTTGGGCAGACAGAGTTTACTTGGTACGAAAGTGAATACGGAGCGAGACTTCCCCATCAATGGGGATATCTCCATTCATTTGAGGCAGGAAGGTCCATTGCTTAAGAGTCTTTAAGCAAGCTTGAGTGAGTTCACGATGCATGGCAGGTTGCAGGATAACCACTGTCACCTCGGATTCCTTACTGACCAATAGACGAACTTTGAGCCAATCATCTAAAACTTGCCCATCTAGGACTGGCGGCAAAGTCGGCCAGGGCGTCCGTTGAGGAACCGGCCCAAGTTGTTGATCTTTGTTGAGACGGAAGCCATGAACATGAACGGTAGGAAGGGTCTCCACCTGAATGTCTTCGTCGTGGTCAGAATGATGAGTAGCAAAATCAGATTCGGCCGAATGTGAGAGCCAGGGAACACTTACAAGCCAGAGTAGGTTCAAGCAGAATCCAAGAATTCGGAGAATGCTCATAGGATTATCCACCAAAAAAGAATTGCCCACGGAAAAAGAAGGAGCGAGGCAAATTGGCATGCGCCACGCCTAATCCAATGCTCCCCTCTCCCTGATTCAAAAAAACCTGTTGATCCAATACATTAATCACATCAAAACCCAGCACCATTTTGTAGTTATCCCATAAGGACACAACCTGATCGATCGAGAGATTATACGTTGTATGGGATGCACTATGGTCGGAATTGGTTTTTTCCCCAGGTTTGGCGGTACGGAGTCCCGACCCGTATAACATTTGCCCGGTAATCGTCGTATGGGCAAAGGGACGATACGTGAGAACAGCGGAACTGGTTACCAGTTGCATATGGTCACAATACACCCCGGTGCTGGAATTGATATCATCAATTTCATTTTGTTCCAACAAAAAATACCCTGACTGGAGTTTTTTCCCCCGGCACTGACCCCATGCGACATTTCCCCTTCCGTATAAATTTTCTAAAAATTTAGCCTTAACGACTAAATCAATCCCGCGCTGCCAACCCCGCTTAAACGCAAAATAATTAAGTTGCGGGGTAGTCCCGAATTGTCCGGCATCTGATAGATTTTTATTCAATTTATAATACCCAGTCAATTCAATTGTCACCGAATCTCCCAGCGCATGGGCGGAGCCGACCTCGAAATAATGCGCTCGCTCAGGTTCCACGGTTCGGTTAGTCAAATTTTCTGGTTCTGCGGTAGTGCCAATGGTATTCAGTTGAAGGAAGGGAACGGCTTCAAGATTTGGAGGAGTAAATAATCTTCCATAAAAAGCATGAAAGACATGGTTGGGAGTTAACGCATAGGTCGCCCCTAAACGAGGACTGACTTGACCATCATTAGTCAACGCCTGGATTTGATCGAAGCGAACACCAAGATTAAAGGTCCATTGAGCCCAGGGGGTCCATTGATCCTGGATCCAGAACTCCTCACGCCATCCAATGGTGCGGTTATCGGCATTCCGAGAGATGACACCCCCTATCGGATCACCTGCTCCATCCCTCAAAAAAGCCGATAGCCGGGTTTTATTAACAGCCTGGGTCCTTTGAATCTGAAATCCTGTTTTCACTAAATGATCGGGATTTAATCGATGACTGTAATCAAACCGTATTCCTCCGGCATAGGCCCACCGGTCCTGATCGCCTGCCGAAAAAGGCTCGTCAAGATTTTGTGTATACGATAAGGCATTGAATGGGTCCGTCTTGAACGTGGCACGGGAATGCTGAAAAAATCCGGCTAGACTGAAAAACCGATCATGACTCCAATCATGGCGCCAGACCAGCTGTGAATATTGATTGTTCTCCTTTTGGTATTCATCAATATTTTGGGAATTAACCGGCTCAAAACCAGGATTATCCCCTTGGATAAGCCCAACTATAGTAGGATTTGACGCTAAACCAGATTGAGTGGGAATCTGAAATTTGGCAATCGAATTAAGAAACAACCCTGTGACGCTGTTCTGATTATCAATCTGCCAATCTCCACGGAACACGGATTGGTTTTGGTTGCTTTGATCATGAAACACAGTTTTCCCTAAGGTAGGGGGATTAATTCCCCTGTTTGTAGAGATAAAGCTATTCATGAGGTAATAACGAAAAGCCGAGCCAACCGTTCCCCCATATTCAAAAGCAGGGTTTAGGGTTTCGTTTGAGCCGCCAAAGAATTGCAATGATCCAAAGTCGGGTTGCGCCCCACTTTTGGTCGTTATGTCAATTACTGCAGCGGTTTTATTCCCAAATTGTGCCTCCGGTCCACCCAAAATAATGTCAGCGCGTTCCCAGGTTCGCGGAGAAATAACATCCGTAAATACAGAAGATACGGTATCCGGAACCGGGACACCATCAATTCGGAATTGAAAATTTGCGTGATCTTGACGAATGTGAACTTGCTTAAGGCCCCCGTCCACAGCACTGGGAAGGGTTAAAAGCAGGTCATTAAGAGCAATATTATTTCCTCTGGGTAATTCCTCAATATCCTTCCGACTAACCGAATAGGATTCTCCTGAGAGACGATGCTGAATAGGAGGCAAAGAGGCGACAATCTCAAGAGTAATTTCCTGGCGCGTAGCCAGAGTTAATCTGATTTCCATCAACGGATCTGTTTCAATCTTGAGAATAAAATATTCGCTGGATAGGGTAGATTGGATTGCACGAATAGAATAAATACCGCGATCAGGAGGAGACAAAATAAATTCTCCCTCTTCATTGGTAATGTGAGAGTCAATGACAGTTCCTTCTTGATCCCGCAGTTCCACTATTGCCTGTGGGACTCGTCGAAGATCCTCGTATTGCACCGTACCGGTCACAACCCAGATTTTCGAGGTTCCATCTTCCCCAACAGCCTGGGCAGAACTTGCACCAATCATTGCCCACAGCCCGAAAACCCAGAGCACAAGACCCCACCACTTTACCCGTTTTGTCCCAATCCACATGTACAGATCTCGATTCCCCAAATATCGAATGGCGGAAATATCGCCCACAGCCCCATTCCTGTCATCCTTTCCGGCTGAGAAGGACGGAGGAAAGCTCAACTACCCGTGATGGGCAATGATAAAAATAAAAATTTAGGAGAACCAAAAACCTGGAGGACCGCGGGGAACCCGGAGGGGAAAGGTGAGAGACAAGAATGTCTCTTCTGAGTCATGAGGAAGGAAATCGGTGACAGTAGACCAATGAGATAAACGCGGAGCATCCCAAACTAGGGAACTAGCCGTATGATGTTGCATCCATTGGCACAGATCAAAATCTGAATGTTGGTGCCCATCATGATCAACATCAGCAAATAGATGGTGAATTTCTAATGCCTGTCCAAACGGGATCGAACTCAACAGAACCAAGGCAAGTGTCAATACGAGGCCACTACAGAACCGAGAGGCGGGAGAAGGATTTGATTGGATCTTACGAAACATTTTGGAGTATACCCTTGCCGTCAACCTACCAAAGAACGCTAAAGGTGTCAACGACAGTTGCAATTTGATTGCAACAAAAGGCATAGCAGATTCGAAATTCTTGGGCCCTAAATTTTGGGTGCTTTGTCATAATTATTAACATGAAGAAATGAGACACATTGAACTACTCGACAGAGGAAAACAGGGAAGCATCACGATTCGTCAACTACCGTCTTCAAGACCTCCTCCCTGCCGACCGAAAAGTCCGTTTAGCTATATTTATTAAAAATTTCATTAAATCCATTTGTGCTAAATCATAGGATTTATGGGAACCACCAGTCGCCTTTTTATATTAATGTCCCTTGTCACTATCGGTGCTGTTGTGGGTGGCCAAGCTATTTTCAGTAGAATTCCCTTTGATCAGACCATCCTCAAATCCCGCTTAGGAATTCCAACCTCCGGTCAGGTGACGGCCGGATCCGAGGATTCGGTCATTTCACTTGAACCCTTGGGGGGAGTTTGGGTGGCGCAAGTTGAGTTGAATGACTTCCATGAAGCCCGGCTTATTGTTGACACTGGGGCAACCTTTACAACCATTTCTGAAGAACTGGCCTTTAACGCAGGAGTCCAAAGGGATTCTGCTCATTCGACCATTAATTTGTTTACGGCTGGGGGAAAGGTTCAAGCTGAACTGGGAGTGGCACGAAGAATTCGCGTGGGAAATGTAGGCCGAGATGACGTCCGAGTGGTCATACATACCATTCCCAACCTCCCCAATGGAATTGACGGTCTTTTAGGACTCAGCTTTTTTGACCGTTTTCTGGTTCGGCTTGACCATTCCAGCCAACAATTGCATCTTACCCCCAAGACCTAGCCTTTCAGAATCCCTTTTCTTGACCCATCCCTGTTTTGCCTCCTGGAAATCTCAAGCCACTCTTTATCCAAAAGGCCTAGATTCGGGTATGCACTATCGGCGTGCCCCCTCTCCCCTTCCTTCCCGACCTTTCAAAATGAGATCCACAATCCTTAAGATTTAGAGAATCAATCCTTGACAGTTCGCAAAGGCAGTATGGTAATACTACCTTTCGTTTAAACAGACAGGACCAACCATGCGATTTTTCATTTATGCAGACAATCTGAATCCGACTCAGCTGAAACGACGTGCCCCGGAAGCTCAATTTTTATTTAAGGCATACGTTCCAGACCACACGATCAAATTCGGACGGTGGTCAACCCAGTGGCGCTGTGGATTAGCCACCATTGCCCCTTCAGCCGGTGAACGTGTGTGGGGAATCGTTTTTGAACTCACCCAAGAAGATATCCAGGAGATGGATAAATTTGAAGGCGATCTTCCAGAGGGTGCATTTCGTCATGTCGAAATGCATGTGTTTACGGAAGACGATAAAAAAGAGTTTGTCACCACTCACGTGGCCCAGAGCATTGGCAAATTTAAAGCCAAAGATCATTATTTAGATTGGATCATTGCGGGAGTTAAACAATGGAAGCTACCGGATGAGTGCTTGGACATGTGGGATTTGCTTCGTGCACGCTGAGTTCCCTCTTGGTTTTCCTTTTTATTTTCATTCCGATTAACCTAGTTCATTGAGAAGGAGTTTTCCATGCCAAAACCAAAATTCCATATCCTGGTCTGTACGAATTCCCGTCCTCCCGGACATCCCAAGCCTTCCTGTGGATCTGCTGGTGCCCAAAACTTATTGATGGCTCTCAATATGGGCCTGATTGAACGCGGAGTGCAGCCAGGCGAGGTGCTGGTTACCGGCACCACATGCCTCGGGCCGTGTGAACAAGGACCTAACGTCGTCGTCTATCCAACGGGGACCTGGTATTCTCAAGTCAAAGACTCCGATGTCGCGGTCATATTGGATGAACACATCAAAAAAGGACAACCTGCAGTACAACTTAAACCGGATTCGGTATGGTCATGATTGCTTGCGGTTTCTTTCATTAGAAATCATTATGGGTGAACAGCAACCTCATCATGGGCATGGATCTCATTCCGACCAGACCCATCCATCTCATCTCACACATAAAAAACAGGGAATGACCTGTTTATCCTGTATGGTAGTCACCTGCAGTGATAGCCGCACTCCCGATTCGGATACCAGTGGGAAGCTAATCTGTCATCTATTAAAAGAGAAGGGCCATTCCATTGCAGAGTATCGGGTCATTAAGGATGAACCAACCGATATCAGGAACCTTCTTCTCCAAGCCAGTGGCGAGGAGGCTATTCAGGTCGTGATTATCAATGGTGGGACTGGCATTTCCCGGCGAGATTCAACGTTTGAAGCCGTTGACGGATTTTTGGAAAAACGACTTGAAGGATTTGGGGAGTTATTTCGATACTTGAGTTACCAAGATATCGGATCGGCGGCTATGTTAAGCCGGGCCACTGCAGGGATTCACGGAGGATTGGTGGTTTTTTCAATTCCTGGTTCTCAAGAAGCTGTACGCCTCGCCATGGAACAGCTCATTCTTCCCGAATTAGGGCACATTGCTGGAGAATTAACGAAGTAACCTCTAACGGGTTCTATTCCATTTCCTGGCGAACCCACCTTATAGCGATGTATACCCATTAATAAACCATTTTTCCTTCCGCCACCATCACAATCTGCCCTCCCACTTTGATTTCTTTAATCGCATCATCATCGGAAAAAATCTGAACTAAAATACGGGACGGCCGGTCAATTTCATATCCCTGTTCCATCACCACTTCTGTAGTGGGTCCAACTTCCACGACTCCATTCTTCACCAAATACGCGCCTAGGGCTCCACTGGCGCTACCTGTAGCTGGATCTTCGGGAATACCAATGGGGTCGGCAAACATTCGAGTATGCACCGTAGCATTTTCTTCTACCGTCATCGTCGTGAAAACCATAATACCATTGGCCCCAACCCGTTCACAGATCTCCAGGACCGCTGAACGGTTCACCTCTATGGATTTTACCGCCGTCAGCGTCCGAATGGGCACAATCAAAACCGGCAACCCCGTCGATACGACTTCGAGGGGACACAGTGTATCGGCAATAAGTGATTTGTGAATTCCCAGTGCTTTGGCAATTTCATATACGGCTTCCACCTGTTGAAGCACCTCAATAAATAGTGGAGGCGGTTGAGACATTACGACCTGTTCTATTTGGTTTTTCAGAACAATAAGTTCTAAGGCATACAATCCTAAATTACATTCATAGAACACTTTCGTCACGGGCTCCTGCAACGTAAGAAACTTCAGGGCTCCGAGAACATAAAAGGTCCCCAATATAGGATGCCCCGCAAACGGAATTTCTTGAAAAGGGGTAAAAATACGGACCTTGGCTGCAGCTCTGGAGTCGGTTGGGGGTAATACAAAAACAGTTTCAGATAGGTTCATTTCACGGGCAATTTGTTGAAACTCACGTTCACTTAGTCCTTCTACGGACGGGAACACTGCCAAAGGATTTCCTCCAAACGGTTCACTTGTAAATACATCCACCTGATAAAATTGGAGCCAGTTTTTAGAAGAATCCAACATAATAATACCGAGATCCTAAAAATGTTGTTGCCGTTTACAAGGCACTCTCACTGACCACCCGTGACCATACATTCCTCATAAGCTCTTTGCCAACCAGGCACTCCTCTTCCCCCCATTCTCCCATCAGTTATCGATTCACACATTAACGAATCGTTTTCTTTTTTTTGTTGACTAAATTCCTCCTGGCTTTCCAGACTTCCGGAACATCCTATAGTCACAGACAAGAGCAGAAAAAACAAAAACCCTTCCATTTTAATTTGCATCAGCCTAAACTCCAATTTGTATGTTTATGCCATTTGTTCTGACCACTTATCCCCCTCAATCCCCCTTACAATTTTTCCGACAATTTACGCTATGGACGTGAGGCCTTCATAAGAGCGAGTCAAGGGATTGCGCGCATAATCCTCAACATAATTTTGTAGTGACCCGTTTCGATACAGTCGATTATTGGCAAATTTTGTACTTATTTTTGGTAAAATTCGCACCTTCACCCCTGTCTTACTTACAAAGTCGTCAACGTGGACCCCTGCAATATCACGATTTGTCCCGCGGCCAGATTCCACGATGCACTGAGGGATATACAGATATTTTTCATTCGTCAGCCGTCTGGCAATATCATTGAGAGTCAACAGCACAGTACAATCGGAGTCTCCTCCAAGCGTGGCATTCGGCACATGAAGAAACCGGGCCCGATTCTTCCTGAACATGGTTAGAATCCGATATACACTTCCTGCCATAACCACCGTATCCCGTTTTTCTAATTCCAAGGAATCAAACAAGCTAATAATACGCCTTCGATTTAAAAAAGCTGTCACATAGGCTTCAGTATGAATCGTCGTTAAATTTGGAAGGCCGGCATCGTATATTTTTTCCGCCTCACTAGCAAGATATTTTCGACCCTGCCTCATCAGTCGACTGGTTGATTCCTGAATTCCACCCACAGGCGTCAGACATCCCATCCACAGAACACATCGAGAATTGATTCCCGAAATCGTTTTTGCGTCTACAGACATCGTATTTTCATCAAAAGCATAAAAATTTGCTGAGGATACTGCAGGGCCATCCAGGACTTTCAGCAAATGTTTGACAGACGGAGCATGCGGCATGAGTTTTTGTCGATACTCCCCAAGAGTGATGACGGACAACTCAAAATTGATCCTCCCAGGATATTGCTCGACCAATCGATGAATCTTGGGAACATGAACAAAACCAACTGTAAAGAATTGAATATTTTTATCTGTGAATTTCAGAAAATCCTCGATCCATTCCATGGCTTTGGGATGAAGGAACAAATCCGTCCATTCCATGTATTCATTGCCACCCAAACACCAAAACTGGAGTGGATCCGTTGGCTTGATGTTAATATAATTCAGAATGAACTCCCAGTCTTCCTGGGAAGTTTTCGGAGGGTCAAGCGTTTCCCGGTAGGAATGGTCTAATTCATAACAAAAAGAACATTTGACGGGACATTCTTTCCCTAAACTTAACGGAATTTTCCCAGCATCCATTTCCCGTTTCAGCACATCATGATAGTCGTGTTTTGAAAAAAGCTTCGGAGCTTCTAACACTGGGAGTTCTCGTCGCATTGAAATTATCTATTCAAAAAGGCTTGCGTTGTTTAGGTCCAAAACCAATTGACAGTGCCTCTCATCCTTTGAAACACTTGTGAACTATCCAACAGACTCAGAAAATCTCATTTATCTTCTGAGGAACGTTTCATGATTCCCCAAAATTCTTCTCATCCCATTAGCCTGGAACAAGCCCTGCAACTCTTCAATCTTACCGAACCATTTTCGCAGGCAATCTTAATGCAACGTTATGCCGAAGCGAGGCGAATCTGGCACCCCGCCCGTTATGCTGGACTCACCAATAACCCGGGGAAATATATGGAAATGTACAAAAAGGGAGAAGTCAAAACTAAAGAAATTCAGGTAGCTTATCAATTTCTGCTCGATTACCTCGAAACACAAGAAGAATCTTGAATGCCAGCCTACAGTATTGGGTGGTTCCCCAATGGCCATAATCGGACGAAGCCAATACCCTACAGGGCATATCTCCTAAATACCCCTCACTGAGATCCACTCGTCAACTCTTCAGGATCTTCAAGAAAAGCATGTTACGGAGCCACGTGGCTCACGACCCGAGACATCCCTGATTCACCTTTCGTATTTTTCTCAGAAGGCCCATGCGCCACCGGCCAGGTGATCAGACCTTGAACACCATCGGTTCGTGGTTCATCCTGCCCGGCTTTCATAGCATAAATCTGAGGCAAATAATTCGTCCCATACTTGGAGATATACAGAAAGACATGTTCACGGGCATTGACCCGGACAGCCCACGGCTCAAAGTCTTTCTGATAAAACTCTTCAGCCATTTGCATCGCCTCCAAACATGTAATCCCACCTGGCTCCTTAAGCGTGTAATAGTAATCGAGAGGCATATCATAATCGTTCTGCTTATGAATCGTGATACCAAATTGATCGGGATTCCGCACCATGGGTGTGTGTCGATAGGCCACAAAATAGAATAATTCGACTGAATGAATGTACCGTTTGTTCTCCAAAAGAAATTCCCGCGTGTCTTCCGCCTCATCCCGTGTTTCACCAGGAAACCCATAAAAAGCCATGACATGATTCCAAATGCCAGCCTTGGCAGCCTCCCGTAAATTATTTTCAATCACGGACTTTTTGGCATGTTTATCCATGAGTCCCAACACTCGTTCATTAGCCGATTCCATCCCATAATACAGCGTACAACAGCCGGCCTGAACAGCTTGTTTCCATATTTCAGGGTCCTGGAGTGATTCTTCAAACCGGATTAAGGTCGTCCATTTAATGCCTACCTGATCCTCAATCAACAGTTGCGTAACCTTTTTTAATAACGCGGGAGGATAGGATTCATCTGAGAATAAAAAGTGCTCAGCCTGATATTTCTCTTTCAGGGCTTTGATTTCTCGAACCACGTCATGTGCGGGTTTTCCACGATACTGATCAAAATATCCCTGCCCGTGGTCACAAAATGTACACCGTCCCCAATAACATCCTCGTGTTGCCAGGTAAGGCAAAATTCGAACCGGAACAAAATAGGCATCCAAGGGTAACCCCTCGAAATCCGGGAGAGGCAAGGCCGTCGTCTTTTCTGTATAAATTTCAGAATTCACTCGAACCTGCCCATTTTGATACCACATCAAGTTAGGGACCTTTTCCCAGTTTCGCTCCCCCGCCAGCGCTTCCAGCAACCATACCAACGCATGTTCGCCTTCATACAAAATAGCGGAGTCAAAAACTTCTGTAAAAAATTGCTTTTGTTTGGGAAGGTCTTCTTGTAACCGTGTAATCACGTTGCCACCCACCGTCACATGAATGTCGGGAAATTCCTGTTTAATCATCTTACAAAAGGTCATTCCCGCCAACAGTTGCATTTGGGTTCCCACCGAAATTCCCACGACTTCCGGTTTTTCCTTCTGAATGGCAGGGAGCACTAATTGCCGGCAAACATCCCGATACACGTTAACGGTTTCGTCCTCAATGAAGGCCAAGACTTCCCGGGATACCCCGGAGCGATACCCTAGATTGCTTTCCATGGGATAGAACACCAGGGACGCAGGAAAATAGGCCGCGGAAATAAATTTCATCACATCTCGAAACGTATTCAAAGCCCATTCCAGCTTTTCGGCATCATAAAACTCCTCGCCTCGTACAATCGATTTGGCATCCAAAGCCTGTTCCGCCAACTCCATGACGTCTACGGCATCTTGTGCTATCAGACAGTTCAATCGATCTCTTTCCAATTCGGTCAACTCATTCCGAACTGCCCGCTCATTCAAACCCCGTCGTTGCTGGTCCATACGAAGCTTGACCCAGATTAGGAAGGTATCACTGAAAAACCAGTCGTACATTTCAATATTGACATCTTTCTGCACAACTTGATGGCCAAACGAGCGTAAAACGGCAGTGAGACTGGGGAGGGCAAGATACGGAGCGGTAGGAACCCATTCCGGTGGAAACAGCAACATTGTTTTAAACAACCGTCTGGGTTTATCAGTTGAAACTCCACCTCCGATTTCTATCAATGTATCCGTCATAGACATACGCTCCTGACGTTAAACCGATGCCAATTTTGTTGAGGAATCTTGTGAATCGAGACGGAATTGAAGGGAAGGTAATTTATTGGTCCCAAAGTGGGCTACATACAAAAACACATATTCTCGCACGAAAATTTTCAAATCCCATCCCGGATAATGGTTTTGTTCAAATTCCTCGAATACCCGTTCTGCGTCTTCAATACTCAAGCCTTCTTTCACCGTAAAATAATAATCCAACGCCAAATCCCATTCCGGATTTTTGTAATAGGTAATCCCAAACTTTTCAGGATTTTGGGCCACGGGAGTATGCTTGCTTAGATCAAACGTCCCAAAGCCAATGGAATGCACATGCTCCCGATTATTTTCTAAAAATTGAATTGAAAATTTCGCATCCTGATAGGTTTCTCCGGGGAATCCAAAAAATCCCATGACGTGGTTCCATACCCCATGTTGGGAGGACAATTCCAAACTTTTTTGTATAACCTCAGTGGTGGTTGCCTTGTCCATGAGTTGAAGCACCCGCTCGCTGCCGGACTCATATCCCATATGGAGAAACTTGCATCCAGATGTTTGGGCATCCTCCCATACCTTGTCCTCAAGGAGACTTTTTTCAAAACGTATATGCGTCGTCCAGACAATATCTAAATTGGATTCAATGAGTTTCTTTGTGAGCTTCCGGAATAAGGCCGGTGGATAGGACTCATCCGTAAAATGAAAACTCCTCGCTTGATATTTATTTTTTAAATAGGTGAGTTCCTCGATGATCTGCCAATCCCTTTTGGTTCGATAACCCGCCGTATAGCCCTCGCCATGATCACAAAACTCACATCGCCCCCAATAACATCCACGAGTCGCTAAATATGGGAGAATCGGCTCCGGCACAAAGTATTTCTCTAATGGTAATCCATCAAAATCAGGCGGAGGTAATTCGCCCATATTTTCGGCATACGTTTCCGTATTTACATGAATCCCGGCTGAATCCTTGAACAACAAATTGGGAACATGTGATAAATCACTCTTAGACCCTATGGCCTCGACTAATCGCAATAATGCGGTTTCACCTTCGTACACAATCGCACTATCAAACAATTCGAATAATTTTGGAGTTTCAGGGAGCACTTCTCGAAGGCGAGTCACGGTATTGCCCCCTATCGTGACATGAATATTCGGGAATTGTTCCTTGATGAGCGCGCAAAATGTCATGGAAGAAAACAACTGCTGCCGAAGAACGATGGAAATGCCAATGACCTCAGGACTTTCGGCTAAGATGGCTGGTTTTAGGATCGTTTCGAAGACATCCCGATAGATATTGACCTGAGTATCATGAACGGCTTCAATAACTTCGGACGACATAAACAACTTATATGATAAATCTGTCTCCATTGGAGGCATGCAGATTCTTGCCGGAGCATACACCAAGGAAATAGTTGCCGTAACTTCCCGAAAGGTATTAATCGCCCATTCAAGCTTATCACTGTCGTAAAATTCCTGGTTGCGAACGATTCGCTTAGCTTCCTCCGCTTTTTCAATCAATTCGTTGATATAATTTCGAGTACAATTGCAAAGGGCTAATTGAAGTTCCACTTCAGCATCTGATAACTCCCGTCTCTTTCCGATTTTTTTGAGACGATCGAGTTGTTGTGGCACTTTTTTCAGAATTCGGCGCAGGAAATCTCCGCTAAAAAACCAGTCGTACATTTCTAAATTCACATCTTTTTGGATCACATCATGGCCAGCCGCTCGGAGAAATGCCGTCAAGGTTGGAAGGCTCAAGTAGGGTTCTGAAGGATACCAATCTGGAGGAAAAACCAGCATGACTTTGGCTTTTCCGGCTGGCTCTTTAATGCCGGCCGATCTAGGTAATTGAATGAGATTAGGACGAATCAACCCACCTTTGTCGTAATTTATCCTCATAGTATTTTCCTAGGTAAAATTATCTATTCTACTCTTGGATCAATCAAACCGAAAACATAAAGAATCATTTAGCTATAAAATAACCAATTGATTTGTAAGATATTTTTACAAGCAAGCCACTTCATTCTAAGTGGTTGAAAAAACAATGGTCAAGAGTATTCGTACTTTCTACACTATATCCATATTAAGACAATTTTTAAAAATTTGACCGTACATTATTCTAGGATTATAATCAGTTTTATCTGCCCTAGGAAGTCCTTCCTGGTAGCGTAATTTTCATCAACAATTTCGTATTTCCTTAGGATCCTTTAAGGAAACGCGTGTGAGGAAATGCCAATGACCTATCCAACTGTGCCTGGAATTCGAAACTGGATGTCGTACTTGATGGATTCATTAGTTAATTCTGGGACGATGCCATCATGGGAAGCGCTTCAATATCTGGTGACCAATCTTCTGGGAGAGGCTCCCAACCCCCACCTTCATCAGACCAAATCCCCTTACGAAACCATTCAGCAATTCCTAAATCGTCTTTACGGGCCAATCGTTGAAGCTGCCACTCGCACAGTAGACCTCCCAGCTGAGTCAATGATTCATATGTTTACGGATATTAGTCTTATGGGAAAATCTGCAGTCTTGGTAGTGTATTTCCCAGGACAAAATGAACCCCACCAATTGCTGTTATTGGACTCGGTCCCTGCTTGGGACTTGGTCTTTGAAAATTCCGCTGCATTTGACACCTGGGCTGAGGAACGATATGAATGGATCGTGAAGGCTCTCCAGAGCGTTGGGCATCCAATAAAATCCTTCACCCTGGAATGCTCACCTATTCTTCAAACAGTCATGGCTTGAAACACTGTTATCAGTTTCTGATCTTTCCCCTAGAATTCATGATTTTCTAGCGGTCCATGAGCGAATGATGGTGTATGCCTCTTTTCTGGCTTGAGAAGAAGGTCCTCTCAGGCACATACACACTTGACAGTCCGGGTTTTGTGGCGCTATGCATGAAGCCTCACAACCCAACACGAGGTAATATGCCGATCAATGCATTACCCAAAAACTCTCCACGAGGGAGAGGACCAGAGCCAAGCCGACCCCTTCCCCAAGAACATGAGGAGAAACCGGAGGGGGAAGAACGGATAGCCGAGTTGGCCGCTCAAGAGATTCAGGACTTATGGGAATCCCAAGAGATCGGAATTACTAAGTGGTCAGGTGAAGGAGGCAATCGTTATTCGGATCCCGATTAACACAAAAGCTGATACCTTTCAGGACTCCCAAAATTTCCATCTTTCGCGGGCCCCCTCCCCGTATCCACCAACAGCCCCATACTTACAATGATCGAGAAAGATATCGTTCGCCTCAACAGGCTCAATCAGGGTCATAGGATAAATTGGGTGAGAGCCACCGCTCCACCGTCGAGACATCCATTTTTTTCCGTCTAGCATAATCATGAATTTGATCAGGAAGAAGCTTGCCGACCGAAAAATATTTTGCTTGAGGATGGGCAAAATATAACCCACTCACCGAAGCAGCCGGATACATGGCATAGGACTCGGTGAGATGGATTCCCACTGACTTCTCTACATCCAGCAATTCAAACAACGCCTCCTTTTCAGTATGATCGGGACAAGACGGATACCCAGGAGCAGGGCGAATACCTCGATATTTTTCTTGAATGAGCTCTTGATTGGTCAATTGCTCTTCATGACCATAACCCCATTCCTTGCGAACTTCACGATGGAGCCACTCCGCAAAGGCTTCTGCTAATCTATCAGCCAAGGCCTTGGCCATAATGGAATTGTAATCATCATGTTCTTTTTCAAATCGTTGACAGAGTGCCTCGATCCCGATTCCTGTTGTCACGGCAAATCCTCCGATGTAATCACCTTTTTTCGATGAGTCAGGAGCGACAAAATCCGCTAAGGCGATATTATATTCGCCTTTTGGCTTTTCGACCTGTTGCCGGAGTGTATGAAAGGTTTTGGCCATACCGTCTCTGGAGTCGTTGGTATAGATCAGAATATCGTCCTCATGGCTGTTGGCAGGGAAAAAGCCATAGACTCCTTTTGCGGCAAGAAGGTGATTCGTCATGATGTCTTGTAGCAACCGTTGCGCATCGTCAAACAACTCCTTTGCCTTCGGCCCTACTGTGGGATCTTCAAAAATTTGAGGATATTTTCCCCGCAATTGCCAAGCATGAAAAAATGGAGACCAGTCGATGACTGGCACTAATGTTTCTAGCGGCAAACCATCAAGCACTCGAGTTCCTAAGAAACTTGGTTTGGGAATATCAGCTTCTTTCCAATCTATTGGCAACCGACGTCTTCTAGCTTCCTCCAAAGACAAAAATGGTTTTGCCGTTTTTTTCGACTCATGGGCTTCGCGCGTGTGCTGTTGTTGAGCACGAACCTTTTCGACGAATGCAGGTTTATCATCCTGACTCATTAACTTTCGTACGACGTTCACCGCCAAGGAGGCATCCAACACATGTACCACGGGATTGTGATACCCAGGTGCAATTTTCACAGCCGTATGAGCTTTACTCGTCGTCGCCCCTCCGATTAACAAAGGAATAGTAAACCCTTCTCGATTCATCTCCCGGGCATTATGCACCATTTCATCCAGAGAAGGGGTAATCAACCCACTTAGTCCAATCAAATCGACTTTTTCACTTCGTGCCGTTTGCAAAATTTTGTCACACGGGACCATCACTCCCAGGTCAATCACCTCATAATTGTTGCAGGCCAGCACAACACCGACAATATTTTTCCCAATATCGTGCACGTCCCCTTTAACGGTCGCCATGAGTATTTTTCCCTGACTCTTACTTCCCCCCTTGTCCTTTTCGGCATCCATGAACGGCAGCAAGTAGGCCACCGCCTTCTTCATGACCCTGGCACTTTTGACGACTTGAGGTAAAAACATTTTCCCTGAACCGAACAATTCCCCGACAATATTCATCCCATCCATTAAGGGGCCTTCTATCACATCCAATGGCTTATTGAATTTTTGACGTGCTTCTTCCACATCGGCATCAATATATTCAACAATGCCTTTTACGAGGGCATGCGAAAGCCGTTCCTCTACCGTGCCTTGCCGCCAGACATCTTCTTTCAGAGCCGCTTTCCCTTGTTGCTTCACCGTTTCCGCAAAGGACACGAGTCGCTCTGTCGCATCCACCCGACGATTCAAGAGAACATCCTCAACCAATAATAAAAGGTCCTTGGGAATTTCTTCATACACTCCTAGCTGTCCTGCATTGACAATTCCCATATCAAGCCCCGCACGAATGGCGTGGTAGAGAAACGCCGTATGCATGGCTTCTCGCACCACATCATTGCCTCTAAAAGAAAAGGAAATATTGCTGACGCCACCGCTGACTTTACAGTATGGGAGTGTAGATTTAATCTGCTTGGTCGCTTCGATGAAATTGACCGCATAAGCATTGTGCTCCTCCATACCGGTCGCGACCGTTAAAATATTGGAATCAAAAATAAGATCTTCCGGAGGAAATCCAACTTCTTCGGTCAACAGGCGGTAGGCCCGGGTGCATATGGCAACTTTTCGCTCAGTGGTATCGGCTTGACCCATTTCGTCAAAAGCCATCACGACCACCGCTGCTCCATACCGTCGTATGAGATGTGCTTGCTCCTTAAATTTGGCCTCTCCTTCTTTGAGGCTGATGGAATTTACCACGCCTTTACCCTGGATACATTTGAGCCCCGCCTCAATAACCGACCATTTCGAACTGTCAATCATCAGAGGCACTCTGGCGATGTCCGGCTCAGACCCAATAAGATTCAAAAAGGTCACCATGGCCTTTTCAGAATCCAAAAGACCCTCATCCATATTGATATCGATAATCTGGGCCCCTCCCACAACTTGTTGTCGAGCCACCTCCAGGGCTTTTTCAAGATCTCCATTGAGAATCAATTTGGCAAATTTCGGGGAACCCGTAACATTCGTTCGCTCGCCAATATTGACAAAATTTGTTTCCGGTCGAATCGTAACAGGCTCTAACCCACTCAATCGTGTCACTCGCGGAACGGAGATCTTTTTATGAGGGCGATAATCCCGAACTGCCGCCGCAATGGCTTGAATATGTTGGGGCGTACTCCCACAGCATCCGCCCACAATGTTCAACCATCCTTGACTTGCAAATTCTCCCAGATCGGATCCCATTCGTTCCGGAGTTTCATCAAATCCTCCAAAAGCATTGGGCAAACCTGCATTGGGGTAACAACTGATATACACCGGTGCGACATGGGACAATTCCTCGATATAGGGTCGCATTTGTTTGGCCCCTAACGCACAGTTAATCCCCACGCTCAGAAGATTGGCATGCGAAATGGAATTCCAAAAAGCTTCGATGAGTTGCCCCGATAAGGTTCTTCCACTCAAGTCCGTAATCGTGACAGAGGCCATAATCGGCAACTGCCGTCCAATTTCCTCGCAGTATTGAGCAATGGCAAATAAGGCCGCTTTGGCATTCAAGGTGTCAAATATGGTTTCGACGAGCAGCAAGTCCACCCCACCTTCTACTAGTCCCCGAACTTGGTCGTAATAGGCTCGAGCCAAATCATCAAATGTCACCGCTCGGAAAGCAGGGTTATTCACATCCGGGGACATGGAGGCTGTCCGGTTGGTTGGCCCCAGCGCACCAGCGACCCAACACTCACGAGGGGGATTTTCAGCTTTCACTTTGTCAACAGCCCGTCTCGCGACTTGCGCTCCAGCAAGGTTTAAATCATAGGCCAGGGTCTCCATGTGATAATCAGCCAAGGAAATCGCATTGGAATTAAACGTATTTGTTTCAATAATATCTGCTCCTGCTTGAAGATATTGGAGATGAATGTCTTCAATGATCTGAGGTTGCGTAAGGACCAGGAGGTCATTATTGCCTTTCACATCAGAAGGGTGATTTTGAAATTGGGTTCCACGGAATTCTTCCTCACTCAAATTATGTTTTTGGATCATCGTACCCATGGCACCGTCCATCACGAGAATTCGAGAATCCAAGGTTGATTTTAAGTTTTTCATTCTTACCCCCTACTCAAATATAAGCATACTCCTACATTGTCTAGGACTAACGACATTCCTAACATTCCCCAACCAGAATTCTTGACTTATGGGATTTTTAGGAAATAGGATTACAATCAATGTTGGTCTTTTTATGACATGTTTGTCACCATTTTGTAAAAGGCAGTTTTTCGGGGTTGCCTTAGCAACCATTGTGGCGACAATTTGTGATGTCAGTAGCGTATTCGGCCCTTCTCTTTCAATTGCCAAACCATATTTCGAAGACGGGTATTTAGGTCTGACGCAGGAAGAATTACGCCAAACCTTGGGAACCCCCATGGCCGTTCGTTCCAGAAAAGCGGCACTTCGGGTTTTCAGTTACTACACCTATCCCGACTGGGAAAAGTATTTTAAAAACTTAGTTTCCCCAGGAAATGGGGAAGACGTCTATACCTATGTACGTGATGGTATTCAAGTTCGGTATTCTTTTGTCTACATTCCCGATTTAAATGGAGGCAAAGAAGTTCCGACCCTATATGTTCAGCGCTGCGAAGTGGAGTTCTCACCTGCCGTGTCGTTAGAAAAAATCCCCTCTCTCGTCCCTGAATTTGTCCCCCCCACAGAGCCTTCGGCTCCAGCATTTCGGTCCAATCTCTGGGTACTTCTTTTTAAAGGCCCCCCATCACCCGAAGCCGATTTCATCGTCAAAGAACAAGGAAAAGAAAAACTCTCCTGGTCTCTGGCCTATCAAATGTTTGCAATTAATGGGATCCCCAATTATTTCTCTATTCAAACTCCCATTGACCGCTTGGAGATCACGGCACAAAGTCTTCAGGTCGTTAAAGCACGGCAGCGATTAACGCACGAGCCCATCCTTAACCCCTACTCACCTGAATTTCAGCAAAGTTCTCAAGTTCCGTCGCCGATAAAAAAACCCATTCCCCACCCCCACTACGAAGATTGAGGGCTCTTACGGAAATTTCGATTTCAACCGGCCTCATTCCGCCTTATTCATAACGAAGGTCACGTTCTTCTCCCAACGATAAATAGCCTTCTCCCCATTGATTGGGATCATGGAGACTCCATACCCTTCTGTCGCTTTCATGTTTAAGCCGAATGCCCCAATTTCCTCCGAAAACAATAAAAGCCGAACCTGCCCCGGAATCTTCCACCCTTTGCGCATAGGCTGGACAGAGAGGATGGTCGGAATCATCACACCACCCAGTCACCAAACACCATTCCCCCTGGGAATTCCGGTCATAGGATTTTATGTGGGAGATGCGCTTGGCAGGTCCTAACTCCTTAAACCTGATGAAATACGATCCCTCAAAATTGGGATTATGTTCAACTTCAAGAATCATACGACCTTATCTTGACCTGCTTTGAAATTCGTTGCTAAAGTAATACGTAAATCACCTCAACTATGTTAACACACGACAATCTTAAGGTTACTCCTCAGTTGCTTCTCAATAGTAACACGTCACGCCTGGGAACTGATCAATCATCTCACAATACATCGCCCTCCCCGCCTACGCCATGGATCTGTCGACGACCAGTTCGGCTTACGATATATGGATTGTTAGCAGCCTTTGTGCTTTGGATGCTTGGATGGGGAATATTGCCCCGTGTGCTCGATCCAAGTTTTGAACAACACATACATGATAAATCCGTTATGGCGGGCATGAGCCGGGAACAAGTAATGGACGCCTGGGGCTCCCCCTATCAAATGAATGTCAGCTATACGGAGAAGGGAATACGACGAGAAGAATGGGTCTATGAAGATTGGCTGGATACAAGTACGATTAAACATCGGTATCTGTACTTTGAAGAAGGGAAATTGTTAGGCGGGTGGTATTAGCAAAGGAATCCAGGCTAGCTAAAGATCGAAGTAACCTCCTTTTGGGTCTAGTTTAGATAATCATTCGTATTGGTTCCTCGAAAAAGATTTGTCTTAAGGTGTTTCGGTAATTTGGGCCCGTCTTTCCTTTCCTGGCCCTCCTGAAATAATTAAAACTCTTTTCCATTCCCGTATTTGATAAATCCCCCATGCATGCGGTTGTCCCTGGTAAAATGCATCCGGATCCTCACCCTTGGCGCTTAAATAAGTAGGTTCTGTAAAACCTTCATCCATCACGTAATCCATGAGGTTTTCGGCCGTCACGCCTTTCCCTCGAAGAGAAACGTTGCCTAATAATTCCAAGATGGCGTCAGGATCGGCGAGGCTAATGGGCTCCATGGTTACAGTCTCCCTTAATATATGATATTCTATTTTTTGGAGTTGGCTTTATTTTATAATGTCTATCATAAACGTATGGTCATTCAGAAGCCCACCTTTTTTGTAGTGCTAATCCACTTTAAGGGATAATCCCTCCATGTCCAGAAAACTTTCCCCCGAACAATTTCGTGATCGTATGTTCGACGTACTTCGCCGCAAACACCATTGGGTCACCCCATTTTTTCAAGGGAGTACTATTACCAAAGAACAACTGAATATTTACTTTCACCAAGAATATGTTGTGTATGTTCGAGACTTTTCGGTTCTTCTCGCTCAAAATCTCGGGAAAAATCCACCCTGGGAAGCTCGCCGGCGGCTTGCCACCATAATTTATGAGGAGGAAACCGGAGGATTCTCACTCGGACAACCCCACCAGGAATTATTTCTTCACATGATGAATGGACTCGGGTTCGACAGAGCTGGCTTTCGGGATGTTGAGTTGTTGGCCTGTAGTCGAGGATATAGAGAATGGTTAAATAAAATTTGCCAGGAGGAAGATTGGTCCGTAGGAGCTGCCGTGCTCTGCATTTTCATTAAGGGAACCGCCAATGATCCAGAGGAAGTGTTATATCCCAAACCTGCCCAAAATCAGGAGGAAATTGAAGATATTGTCCAAAAACATCCATTGAGTCAACACCAGGGTCTATCGCCAACATTCATGGATTATGTTCGGGTTCAATATATGTTTGCCGCGGGATCTCGAAAAACGGTGTATGACATGGTTACTCATCACACCGATGATGGTAGTCAACAGCATCTGGTCATCTCTCGATTAGAAGAGGCCTTGAGCCTGTGGTCCCGCTATCAGGACGGAATTGCCCGGGCTTGTGGAATTCGCCAGGTGTAAATTAGAATCTATTTTCCCTCTCCACTTCTTTGCACCGAATACACTTTCTTCCTAATCATCGACCAGAAGTGATTCAACCACTTTTGCATCCTTTTGCTTCTCCTCAACGTTGGCTGATTGTGGCAGTAATGGGAATGTTCAGTCTCCAATGTTCCTGGACCCCTGAAGTAGAAACGGTTTTACATGAAAGTCAGGAGTGCTTCATTTCATTGAAAACGACCCAAGCACTGAAAGTTCCACCTAAACACCCAGCTTCAATTTCGGAATCTCTTATTACAAACATTTTAATGGAGATCACCAAAAGCCAAGAGGAAGGAATGCTCCAACAGTTACTGTTATCGACCTCCTCCACAGTTTCAGCTTTCTCTCCTTCACAGATAGAAGAATTGGCACCTCATATATCCATGGCATTATCCCAAGTCACAATGGAGGAAATTATCCATTTTCGGTGTCTAGCGGCAGAAGAACAGTCTTCTCTGGTCCAGGGAACCGTGGCCGTTTTTCCTCCCTCCTATCTTCTGTTGACCTTGAAAGACGAAAAGGAATCATCTGCGTTACCGGAAAAAATACATAATTCCTCTAGAAGACTCCAGACCAAAACCTCTCTGAGTAGTTCTCAGAATGAAACCTTCTACAGGGGTGAAGACGTTCAATCCTTTATGGCAATCCCCTCCGCCTCTCATGGAATTATCATTAATTATCAACGCATTGCACAATCAAACCAAAACTACCAAGAGACCCAACCAAACAAATTTGACACAACAATTAACAGTGACGATAAGGGTGAAACACCCAGGGGAATGGATTCCCTAAACGAACAGGTGAAAGATCTACGAAAAAAAGTGGACCAGCAAGCCGAAGAAATTCGGCGCCTCAAACAGACAGCGCCTCCATGAATAGGCTCATGGGCCTACATTAATTAATTGAGAAGGCTGAAGCACTTCATCCCGACGGCAAAGATCACGAAAGGTCATCCGGCAATAACAGGCATACGTCACAAAGGTGTCTTGCAGACAATATTCTGCCGTTTCTTCCTGTAACCCCTGCCCCCACATCTTTGCCACTTGGGACCCACTCCCTGATTTAGTGTCCACATTCAAAGCTTTGGCCAGTACATCTAATTTTACCCATCCCCGCATGTCCCAATTACTCCAGATAGCCATCGTATCGAACACGGGTTCAGTCCGGAATTTCGCCAAATTGATATCAAACGGTGGTTTTACTTGATGAATAATTGACCGTTTTTTAATAAATGGCAGATCGAAACTCAGTCCATTGTGCGTAATGATGAGGGATGGACGAAGCTGGCCCATGCGATCCCAAAATTGGCGAAGCACCTCAAGCTCATTGTCCCCATACCAGGCGATCGCTCCTTGGGGAACCATGGCGTCTGAGAATACTAAGACTCCTATGACCACAATGCGACTGAATGTTCCATCAAATGCGGATCGTTCGTAGAGTTCATTTTCTTTCTGAATCTGTTCTTCATAACCGGCATAGGCAAAAAGGTCGGATTCTGAGTGGAAAATTGCTTCGGGTGGAGACACGAGGTTAATCCCTGACAGTTTGGCCCATTCTAATCGAGTAGCCTGAATGGTTTCGATATCAAGGACAATCTTCATCGAGGAAATGGGTTTAAAATGTTTAAGAAATCGACTCTTCCGTAGATTATGCTTGAATAATTTTTTTTATTACGGGTATATCCGCAGGAGGAAACTCATAAGAGTTCAATTCATGCTTGTAAACCCACGCTATTTCTGCGCAATCTATCGCTTGAGGGATCCCTTGAATGATGAAACAGGTAAAGAAATGCAATTCTACTTTTTTTTCAGAATATTGATATCGAAGAGAATGGAAAAGCTGTGGCTCACTAATGTCAACACCTAATTCCTCTTTTATCTCTCTGCGCAAACAAGTCTCCAGTGTCTCTCCGGCTTCCTTTTTTCCTCCAGGAAATTCCCAAAGTCCCCCAAGATGGGATTGAGGCTTCCTCCTCGTTAATAAGAATTTTTCCTCATGCTGGATTATAGCTGCCGCCACAACAACTATCGGGATTTTCCTCTGGAAACCCCTACTTTTCATCGGAGGAAACCGTTAGACAAAAACTCTTCATTGGGCACAACAAACATAGAGGCTTTCTGGCGGTACAGACCATGGCCCCAAAATCCATTAAGGCCTGATTAAAATCATATCCCTTTCCTCTGGGAATGAGTTTTTCAGAAAGTATCCATAGTTCAGCCTTTTGTTTCTTGGGATCCCCTTTCCCAATAAAAATCCGATGCAATACCCGAATGACGTTAGTATCCAAAATAGGTGCGTCTTTATTAAAGGCAAATGATCTGATAGCCCCAGCGGTGTATCGACCAATCCCCTTTAGGGACAGAAGTTCTTCGGCCTTGCTGGGAATGGTTCCCCCGTAACGCTCAATCGCTTCACAGGCGATGCCATGCAGACGATAGGGTCGTATGTTGTACCCTAAGGGATACCACGTTTTTCGAACATCATCAGGATGAGCCACGGCCAAGGCTTGTAGAGTAGGATATTTCCCCAGAAACTCGTGGAATTTTGGAATCACCCGATCCACCTGTGTTTGTTGCAACATCACTTCCGAAACGAGAATCTTATACGGATCCGAAGTTCTCCTCCAGGGAAGATCTCGACCGAATTCCCCATACCATTCCAGTAGTCGGTTCCGAAACTTTCCCTTTTTCGTTTTACTAATTCCCTGAGTCACCTTTGCATGGTTCCCAGGCTTTTTTTTACTTTTTGATTTTTTTAACGTGGCCATACATATATCTTTCACTATCTCGGACTACTGGCAGCCCATCCCGAAAAGTTGAACCATTTACCGATTCACCGTAATTAGCCACTCAATACAAAAATAAAAGAAAAAGGTTAGATTTCCATAAGGAAATGGTAAAAATGTCATAAATTACTTTAATTAAAGAAGCTGACAACAAAAAATTTTCATTTTCTAGACACCCATCTCTATGATCGGTTAATGTCCCTTTCGTTACATAGGGTCATTATATTCCTTTTCATGTGCTCTCCCCCCACATGTCCAGTCTTTTTAAAAAATTTGGAGGAATACACCATGACTTATGAAACCCCCTAATTTTTACTAGCCGATCAACATTCAATCATCCCGGGGCTTTGTCCTACTATGCGGACGAAATCCGGACCAGGGCATCTCTCTTCTTATTTCCCATATTCTGGGAAACCTGAGATATGTTCCCCTTCCCTCTCTTTTCATCTCCCCATTCCAATTTTTTTTGAATACCAAGCGTCTTCGACGTTCCGGTGTCTTGTCAATCATTTATTTTTCCTAAAACACCATCAGGAGGTTTCCTTATGTTCACACACGCTATCCCTCTCTCCCAATTTTTTCCAAGTGGTGCCTCAGAGATTCAAAAACTGGCCGAAGACACTTCGAATCTCATCTCCCATTTCTCAAAAAATGGTGGACCTGACCCAATAGACTATCCGATGTTGAATACGCTCCTTCAACAATTTTCCACAGAAAACATTCAAAAGATCTTTTCTGATGAACAATTAAATTCCATCAGAAAAGCCTTTGGGGAGGCCCTCTCTCCAGAAACCATTCAGGGTTGGGCTTACCATAAACCGTTAGGGTACGCGGGAGATTTTCAAATTATTGAAAAAATTTACAATTACCATACCTCGTCGAACCCACATTTAGCCAAATGGGATCATTTTTTTCACACACAAAAAGCGCCTCAGGCCGTCAGAAACCGCTTGTCATTTTTCCTCGACCAATTGTGGAAAATTAAAACAGAAACGCCTTCTATCAGCCATATTCTCAACCTAGCCTCTGGTCCCGGGAGAGATATGTATGAAGCCCTAAAGGTAATTGGAGCATCAGATATAGAAATCGATTGTGTTGATCAAGATGAACAAGCCATCAACTACGCCAAAGGACTATGTCGTGATTTTCTTACTCATATCCGATTTACACATAAAAATATATTTCGCTTCACACCGACCAAAACCTACCACCTGATTTGGTCTGCAGGTTTATTTGATTATTTCAATGACAATATTTTCAAACGAACACTAGAGAGGTTCTCAAAAATCCTCAAGCCAAACGGGAAATTAGTGATTGGAAATTTCACGGTTGACAACCCCAGCCGGGGCTACATGGAACTCTTCAAATGGGATTTATTTCATCGAAGTAAAACGCACCTATACAGGCTTGCCCAAGAATGCGGATTTGCAGAGAATCAAATTTCCATCGAACAAGAACCTGAGGGCGTCAATTTATTTCTAGTTGTCACAAAGAATTAAGACATCAAGGCAAAGCCCCACTCAGCTTCTTCGGGATACAGAACGTGGTATTTCGCCAAAAAAGTCCTCTTAAAAGGGGGGAACCCATCGCCATTGAGGATTCCCCTTTTTCTAACTACTTTGCAGGATTTCTGGCGCTTTTGGATCTCAGTTTTTACGATAGGTTATCTTCTAAAACAGAAGCGAGCACCACACTTAAATCGACCAGGTTGAAAGGTTTGGCCACTCTTCCCTTGAAACCATATTCCTGATAATTTGCGAGCACGGGGTCATTTGAATATCCACTCACCACAATAGCCCTCACTTGTGGGTCAATCGTTAATAGCTGATTGATCACATCCTTTCCCCCCACTCCCCCCGGCACTGTTAAATCGAGAATAACCGCAGTAAAGGGATCTCCGATTTCCTGGGCCTGGCAAAAAAATTTCATGGCCTCTGTTCCGTCTTTGGCCGTTTGATATCTATACCCACAGGTTTCTACCATCTCCCCCAGGACCTTCCGAATTTGAATTTCATCATCCATAATCAGAATCTTGCCTTGTCCTACTTTAACATGCTGGGCAGGAGTCTCTGGATCAATTTTTATGTGTTGAATGGCAGGCAGAAACAGCGAGAAAACAGTTCCTTTTCCAATCTCTGATTTTACGGACAATACTCCTCCATGGTTTCTGACAATAGAGTAGGACGTGGCCAGGCCAAGTCCAGACCCTGTTGATTTCGTTGTAAAATATGGATCAAAGATCTTTTCAAGATTCTCCTTCGAAATCCCAATCCCGTGGTCTCTAACGGAGATTTGAACCCATTGGTCAGAATAAGAAGCCACTTGACCCAATCCCGAAATTTCGACACCATCCCCAGCTTCATTATGAGCTTGGATAATACATTTTCCCCCCTCTTCCATCGCCTGCCGCGCATTGAGCACTATATTGTGAATCACTTGGCATATTTGCCCTACATCAATATTCACCGGCCACAGATCTTCGGAAATCTGGAAAACAGGCTCGACATTAGACCCCGCGAGGACCAAACGAACATTTTCTTCTATGATTTCACGCAACGGAACGGTCTTTTTTACAGGCGCGCCCCCTTTAGAAAAGGTAAGGAGTTGCCGTGCAATGTCTTGTGCCCTCAATGAGGCATGCTCTGCTTCGGAAATTCTATAAAACAAGGGATGCGATGAATCCAAGGCATATTTTGCTAATGACAATTGACCCAAAATAGCTGTAAGCAAATTATTGAAGTCATGGGCTAGCCCACCAGCCAATAGCCCAAGCGACTCCAACTTTGCCCCCCTCAACCGTTCCTCTTCCCATATCTTTCTTTCCGTCACATCCTGGGCAATGCCAATGACTCGGTGAATGCTTCCCGATGAACTTTTCATCGGAAAGGTTCTGTTATGGACCCACCGCACCTCATTGTGATGAGTGACAATTCGATACTCAATATCAAGGCTCGTTCCATCAATTCGCTTTAAGAACAGATTCTCAACTCTGGCCCGATCTTCTTGAGAAACAACGGTCAACCAATCAAATGGATTGTTCATGAGCTTTTGAGGATTCCCGCCCCAAAGTCGTTCGTAAGCCGGACTCACATACACCATTCGTTGCAGTGCAACATCCCAAATCCAAAATACACTATCCACCGTTTCCGCCAATTGGCGAAATTTTTCATCACTGTCTCTAAAGGCCAACGCTGCGGTCCGCACCTCCGTCACATCCCGACAGACCAGTAACACTGTTAATATATGCTCACCTATTGTTGGCTCAGGACAAAACCGGATTTCGAAGATTTTCATTCCTTGAGAGGTCGGATGGGAAATTTCCATACATTCCGATATGCCCCTTTCAAAAACGGATTGAATTTTCTCCTCAAAAACGCCTGCAACTTTTTGAGATAAGCCCAAATCGGCAAGGTTTTTCCCCAGGTATTTTTCTGGTGGCAATTCCTTAGGTGTATCCCACCATCGATTTAAATACATAATCCTATTCTTGCGATCTATTCTTCCAATAATGTCGGGAAGATTGCCCGTCAAGGATTGAAGTTCTCGGTCCCACCGCTGGAGTTCATTTGAGATGTGTTGATGGTTGGGGAGCTCGGTTAGTACGCCATGACAAAACTTCTCATTGCCTGTTCCTCCTTGAGATATCACGCTATTATCATGAATCCAGATCACACGATCCCTCTCGTCAAGCATACGATAATCTAGCTGAATTGTGGTCGGCATTTGAGATTGATTCTCCCAAATTCTCAAAAACATATTTCGATCTTCTGGGTGTATCCGACGAAAAAACGCTTTCGAATCGTTGCGAAGTTGTTCAGAAGTCAGACCTAACAGTACCTGGACATAGGAAGTAACTAAATCAAACTTCCGATCGATTCCTTGTTGAATGCAGCGATAGACGACCAAGGGAACATGGTCAAAAAAAGAAGACTCGTTTTGAGGAGTGCCATCCATAATGGAAAAGAGACACAATTCAATCAACAAGCTGACTTAGAAGAAGCCAGCGTGAAATACTTTACATTCTACCAATTTTCTTTTACGAAGAAAGATGTCCCCTAACCTGACGTGAAGTCACCTTGCTTAAGAGGAAGGGATGGAGTACGGAAGAAACCGAGGGTATGGTCATGGTCTCCGGGTAGACTGAGAGGCAGTTGAATTTGAAATCCTAAAATCACGCCATCGTCAGTCAAAAGCTGAAAGCTTCCAGAATGGCGTTGTATAATTTGATGGGCGAGGATTAACCCTTGCGCGGCGGAAGGATCATCAACATCAACATAAGAGTTTTCAAACGCCCAATCTTCGATAAGAATCAATTGGGGGTTTAATAATGCTTGTTGTGATTTCCACCACACCGCAATTTGAAGCCAGTTGCGTCCCATGGGCCTATCCGCTTTTGTTTCAATCCGCAAGGTTCCAGTGATGTGAGCGGGTTTCTTCAATAAGAATAAAAGCCCATTGAAAATTGCCTGCATGAGTCCTTGTCGATCCACACAAACCATCGGGACATCGTGACTAAAAACCTTCTCAATTAGAATCTTATGATAGGAAGGATTGCTCGCCACAAATAAAAGGCAGGAATCAATCACATCATGGACATGAATGTTTGTATTCATTGATCCCGATAATGGCTTGACATATTCCCTGATTTCCTTTGTTAATTCTTCAATTTTCGCAAGATCTTCACCAACAACACGATGAAGACAATCCATAAACTCCCCGTCATGACGACGCAATTGAGCCACTTGAACAAAAGCTTTAATGGATACTAAGGGGCTATGTAGTTCCTGAGTCAACCCATCCGCCATTGCTTCCAAAGAACGTAACCGATCCACCTGGCAAAGCAGGTTTTGAGATCGGTGTATTTCTTCCCGCAATATGGCATTTTCCAGAATTAATGCCGATTCCTGTATGATGGTATTCCAAACGGTTTTTCCGCCCATCATTTGAATGGTTTCGCTGAAACCGGAACCCAGTGCTAGGAAACCCAACAATTGGTTGTTCCCAAAAATGGGATATAAGAATTCCAATCCGGCTTCTTTTAATTCTTCTGCTACCCGCCCTTCCACTTCATTCAAGTCTTTCCCCTTGAGATCTTCAATGGACACCCTTGATTGAGTAAACAATAGCAACTGTGGCAGATTATCCGAAATAACCCAGCCATTCTGAATAACCGGATGGTCTACCGGAAATCCCACGCTTGCAACAGAACGATACCGATTTTCTTCAACTTGTAATACAAAAATGGCGGCTTTTGATGCTGCACCTCCATTTCCTACTGTTTCCAGAATAGCCTTGCCCAAATCCGGAACATTTTTTACGTTGGCGACTTTCGATGAAAATCTGGAGAGGGCTTGAGTCCTTAGCTCCCTGCCTTTCAGAATGGTTCTGGCGACTGCACCTTTTGTTCCTACCTTCATTTGATACACACCCACAACCGTGAGAAGGTGGAGCACCAGTTGCACGACGGAAAACCTAATATTAATGGCCCCCAAGACCGATTTCTGGGCGAGGAGTAGCATGGGATAAATGGGTTGGGAAACAAACAACAAAATTGCAAAATAGGACAATCCCTTTTCCACGTAAACGGAAAACTCTAACCAGTGAAATCGCAACAGGGTATAGGCAACAATTGAAATATATACGGCAAAGCCAACTGTCCCGTAGGGCAAAATTTCAATCCCGTACCAAAGGGGATAATTAGTAGCACCTCCTAGATATCCAATCCCAGAGCCAAGGAGAAGATACAAAAATTGCCTACGACGCAATCCTTTTTCTTTTAAATAGGCTTGAATTAGAAGAATATGAGCAAAAATTACGAGACCGACCCACCAAATTAAACAAAAATGAAAGGCAATTCCAGGCACACCCCAAAAAGGAAACACAGCAATGGGGCGGACACCTTGAATAAAGAAAGGGGAAAAATCTGTAATAAGAAAAATCCCCCCAATAACATAATTCCATTTAATAATAGTCGAACAAGAATTTTCCTTCTTTAATAAGTACAGAACATGATGTAAAAATGTAATAGGGATAAAGATGGCGCCTGCCATTAATATCCGGAGATTGAGAAGAGCAAAAGGCTCGGTATCCGAAATTTGCCAAGTGAAATATCCGAAACTCCATATGGCAGTGGAAATGCCAAATAAACCGAATGTCCAATGGCGGGGATCCTTGGGAGCGCGAAAGTAGACAAAGGAAGCAAGCCCAATGGCGGCTACACCATTTAACAGTCCACTGATGGCGAAAAATTCCATGACTTACCCTCTTAAGGGATTATCTTTATCGGGAATGTCTCTCGGGAAGGGCTCAAACCGCACCAATCTGAGGGGAACATTTTGATTTTTTACAGTAGCCCGAATAAGAGAAATGGTCAAGTTCCTCCTTGAAAAGACATAATCATCCCCCCGGAAGTTCCATACAGCCACCTTGACCATCCAGAAAAGGCTTTTAAGAGGAATTCTGCCCCTTCATGCGTTTGCTCCTCTCCCATTAAATCGCTTGGCGCAAACCAAGAGACTATCACAGCAAGCTCTCTGACCCACTTCTGATTTATGCGAATTGGGTGACTGCAGGCTTTGCCATTAAGGATGCAAGAGGTCGTATGAAGACAGCTGACTCAAACTTGATAGCGTATGATTATAACGCAGATTATTCGAAAACCGATCAATCAACACGGCATGAAGACCAGCCTGTCGAGCCCCCTCAAAATCCTCAATAGGATGATCCCCCACATGAAGAGCTTCCTGGGGGATCAGCATATGTTGATCAAGTGCGTGAGAAAAAATCTTTTTGGCTGGTTTGACAGCTCCTGCCAAGCTGGAAATGGTCACAGAATCAAAAAAACCACTGAGGCCTAATTCTCGGGAAACCTGAAAAAACCGACTATCAAAATTGGATATGATTCCGAGTTCAAATCCTTGTTGTTTCAACTGAGTTAAAACATCATGTGTTTCTGGATAAACCTCCCAATGAGTGGGCTGACCAAATGCTTCGAACACCTCATCAAAAAAATCGTCAAATCCGTCAAACATACCTACCCGATAAAAAACGGCATGCACCACATCAAACCACCACAACCGTTCGCATTGCTTCAGTTTCTCGGGTCGATCCACTGAAAAAACCGGAAAAGGCATATCTGCCATTGTTTGCTTAAAAGCCGAATTCAACGCTTTTTGAGTCTGTTCAGTTGCCGGAACTCCGTATTTTTTAGCATAGCTTAAATACACCTCTCCCACTGATCCCTTCACATCAAACAATGTGCCTACGGCATCAAAAAAAATAACTTTTATCGGCGAGGAACTCATTAGTTGAAGTGGGACAAAGAGAGAAGGATCTTGGAAATTCTATGCACTCGAACCAGGGAGTCTTTCCAGAATCGATCAAGAAAGAAAAATAGGAGGATAGAGTGGAGGGGGTTTAGGTCCCTTCGATATTGGTTTTAGATTAAAAGTTCAAAATCCGATCAGTTACTTCTTTTTGCCTTTTTCCCGCCTGGCAGCTTCCAAGCCTTTGACCCGCTGTTGGTTTTTCCGATGTTTTCTACGTAAATCACGATCTTTTTGGCGGCCACGGGGCATTGAATATCCTCCTGAATAAATTTGGTTAGGAATAACCGAGCACCCGCATATCTTTACCATAGGTCCTACCGCGGGAACAAGCGGTCTCCTTGCAGGGCCATGGAGCCCATGATACCATCCAAAGTTTTTAACCGTTTTCATTAGGAACCAAATCCTTGAGCAAAACCTTTCCCCAGTTAGATAAAACTTACAATCCCGGAGAAGTCGAAAAGCGATGGGGTTCATACTGGATTGAACACGACCTTTTCAAGCCTCGCCTGACCGACCATTCCCCTTCCTTTTGTCTTGTTATTCCTCCGCCGAACGTCACCGGGTCTCTCCATATTGGCCACGCCCTTAATATGATTCTCCAAGATATCATTGTTCGATGGCGACGCATGCAGGGATTGAAGACCCTTTGGATTCCCGGGACAGACCATGCCGGAATTGCGACCCAAAATGTGGTCGAACGACAACTCGCACAGGAAGGCCAATCCCGGGAACACCTTGGACGCCAAGCCTTCATTGAACGAGTATGGAAGTGGAGGCACCAATCCGGAGATACCATTATTGAACAACTGAAACAGTTGGGAGCCTCATGCGATTGGACTCGTCTTCGTTTCACCATGGATGCAGGACTCTCCCTCGCGGTTCGAGAAGTGTTTGTTCGATTATATGAAGAAGGGCTCATTTACCGCGGTGAACGCTTAATTAATTGGTGTCCTCGTTGCCTGACAGCTCTTTCCGATATTGAAGTCGAGCACGAACCCTATGAGGGGAAGCTGTACCATATTCAGTATGTCCTCGCCGATGATCCAGCACGATCCCTTGTTGTGGCCACCACCAGACCAGAAACCTTGTTGGGTGACACCGCCGTCGCTGTCCACCCCGAGGATTCCCGTTACCAGCACTTTATCGGTAAAGCGGTTCAAGTCCCGCTCACCACACGGACAGTTCCTATTGTGGCTGATCCGATATTAGTTGATAAGGAATTTGGAACCGGTGCCGTAAAAATTACGCCTGCACATGACTTTAATGATTTTGAAGCGGGCGAGCGTCACGGTCTTAAACCCCTGGCTATACTTGACTTCCGAGCTCGAATGAGCCCCTTGGGTCTTCAAGAAGCAGAGGTGGAAGACCCAACACTTCGGACTGCCCTCAGTCTCCAATCCGTCCAGGAAGCTCGGGCCCTTGTCGTAGAAGCCCTGAAAAAGCGAGGACTTCTCCTTCAGGTCGAAGATCATGCCATGGCCATTGGGAAATGTTATCGATGCAAAACCGTCGTCGAGCCATATCTTTCACCCCAATGGTTCGTCAATATTCAGCCTTTGGCGATTCCTGCCATCCAAGCGGTTGAAACCGGGCAGATTCGAATTATTCCCGACGGATGGAAAAATAATTATCTGGGCTGGATGCGTCAGATCAAAGATTGGTGTATTTCTCGTCAGATTTGGTGGGGGCATCAAATTCCAGCTTGGTACTGTCGAACCTGCAACAAGGACAATCTACTCGAAACAGGGCATGCCGTTGGGACAACAACCGAGGGGGACACTTTTCCTAAAACAATAAAATTAAGCTGCCTTATCCCATCCGACGCGCAACCCATCGTAGCAAGAACTCCACCATCCTCCTGTCCAACATGCGGAGGAACGAATCTTTTTCAAGATCCTGATGTACTGGATACCTGGTTTTCCTCTGCTCTTTGGCCGTTTTCCACACTGGGGTGGCCTGAAAAGACAGAAGATTTCAAGACATTTTATCCAACTGCAACCTTAGTTACCGGACTGGACATCCTATTTTTTTGGGTTGCCAGAATGATCATGATGGGGCTGAAATTTACCGGGAATGTCCCGTTCCGCGATGTATACATCCATGCATTGGTTCGGGACGCCGAGGGTCAGAAGATGAGCAAATCCAAAGGAAATGTCATTGATCCTCTGACCAAAATGCGCCAATTTGGAACGGATGCTTTGAGAATGACCCTGGCATCAATGGCCTCGCCGGGACGAGACATTAAGTTGGCTGAAGAACGCATTGAAGGGAATCGGAACTTTGTTACAAAACTCTGGAATGCCGCACGATTTATTCAACTCTATGCGGATGGACCACAGACATCGCTTGCACCACAGTCTCGACCTTTTCCTGACAAATGGATACTCAGCCGCCTCAACCACACCATCCGTGAAGTAACCAAAGCGTTTGAAGACTATCGCTTTGACCAAGCCGCCTCCACACTCTACCAGTTCATATGGCATGAATATTGTGATTGGTTTATAGAACTCGCCAAACCCTGCCTCCAACAAGAGAACCATCCTGATGCACCCGCAACCCGCCAGACGCTCTTGGAATCATTTGAAGTCATCCAACGGCTGTTACACCCCGTGTTGCCATTTATTACTGAAGAAATATGGCAATCCTTCCCCCACGAAGGGCTGTCAATTATGACTCAACCCTTTCCAACTGAAAAACCGGAATGGGTCAATGCTGAAGTCGAACAGGGTTTTTCACTTCTCCAAGCGTTTGTGAACACGGCTAGAACCGGGCGAGCCTTCCTGAATATTTCCTCCGCACAAACACCTTCAATCTACGGAGCAAGTACTCAGGCCAACGACACCGCAATCCTGCCATTCCTTGCGCCCTATATCGAGTCGATTCTCCGCGTATCGTTCATCGCAGACCAGGGTATTCCACCCTTCCGTACATTACAATTGCCTTCAGGTCATTTCAGTACCATTGGCATTCCAGTTCCCAATGATATTGACCTCCAAGAAGTTGTCAAAAAAATCCAGAAACAAATTGCAGAAAAACAGAAGGAGGTGCAACGCCTTGGCAGTCGGTTATCCTCTCCCGAATTCAGGGAGAAAGCGGAACCTTCCGTGATCCAGGAATCAGAAGACCGTCGCCTCAAACTGGTCGATGAACTGGGAATTCTGAATATAACCGAACGTCAACTTGCTTCCATGACGGCCTGATGGGTGTACCTTCTCTCGCCTCGCCACCTCCTCTTTCCTCTATACAGCGCGTAATCAACGCTGCACTGGAAGAAGACCTTGCCTACGGAGACCTGACCTCTACCCTTCTTATTCCAACAACCCTGTTAACATGTGCCAAAATAACCGCGAAAGACCACATGATCGTGGCAGGAGTGGCCGTTGCCCGGCGGGTATTTCATGCAGTTGATTCCACCATTGCACTCACCACGCATATTGGCGATGGGACAATGGTGCGACCGTCAACCCCTATCCTCACCATGAAAGGGAGTGCGCAGTCGCTTCTTCAAGGCGAGCGTATCGCCCTGAATTTCCTCCAAAGGCTTTCTGGAATCAGCACGCTGACTCATCAGTTTTGTAAGGCTGTCCGCGATTATCCCGTCGCAATAGTGGACACCAGGAAAACGACCCCAGGACTCCGGGCATTAGAAAAATGGGCCGTCCGCCTTGGGGGAGGGAAAAATCACCGATTCTCACTCCACGACGGCATTCTCATTAAAGATAACCACTTGCTGGTCATGGCATCCCAAGGGATGAACATCACACAGACCTGCTTATGGGCCAGACAACAGGCCCCCCATGGCCTTCGAATTTGCGTGGAAGTGGAAACAGTTGCTCAGGTCCGACAGGCCTTGAAGGGAAAAACCGATGTCCTAATATTGGATAACATGACCCCCGATCAGGTTAGGCAGGCCATAGGCATCATTCAAGGGCGGGCCTTAGTTGAGGTATCGGGAGGCATAACCTTGGACAATATCCGCGATATGGCGGAAACCGGCCCGGATTTCATTTCGATTGGGGCACTCACCCATTCCGCCCCCTCTATGAACCTGTCAATGGACATCACTCCCCTTCGAGCAAAAAGGCGATCCCATAAACTAAAATCCAAGGCCTAAAATTCATTTCAGAGCTATTCGTGTTATCTCCAACAAAATTAGCGGCATTGCTCCCATCCAAAAAACTTGGAGAAACACTCTATGTTTTTGACGAATTGGCATCCACCAACACATTTGCTTTGGAATATGCTAAAAAACATAATCCTCCGGCTACAGTCATTCTTGCCGACAAACAAACCGCTGGACGGGGTCGATTGGATCGGTCCTGGTTTTCCCCGGCAGAGGCAAATATTTATGGCTCTCTACTTTTCTGCCATCATCGACCCATTCAATCTTTGGGTTGGGTTCCCCTCATGGCCGGAGTTGCCATTGCCCAGGCGATCGAAACACAGACAAAAATTCCCATTCTTCTCAAGTGGCCCAATGATTTATTGATTGGAGAACGTAAGGTTGGGGGCGTTTTATGCGAAACTTTCAGTAATGTACAAAAAAACAATTATGTGGTTGTTGGATTTGGAATCAATGTCAATCTCTCCCAATCCGAATTTCCTCAAAATCTTCTAGATAGCGCAACTTCCCTACAAATTCAGTGTCATCGATCAGTGGACAGAGAGGCTCTCGTCGTGGGAATCACCATATCACTCGAGAAAGGATGGAAAGATCTCCTAACAAACGGTCATCAATCTTGGCTATTACAGTACAATAATCGTTCTGCCACTATTGGACAAATGATTCAGGTTCATTTCCCTGATGGGAGTCGACTGATAGGACACGCCCATTCCATAGGAGGACATGGACAGCTCAGAGTCACTCCCATCTCTTCCGGCTCAAACGACCAATCAGTTAGGATGCGAGATATTCACTCCGGGGAAATCCTGCATATTCGAACAACCGGCCCCCAATAACTCCAACTCTCAAGAATAGATCCAATCTCAAGAGAACTGTTTCATGCTTCTGGCAATTGATATTGGTAACTCACATATTGTCTGTGGAGTATTCCGAGAACAAACGCTGTTATCACACTGGCGATTATCAACAGACCACTCCAAAACCCCTGATGAATACAGCATCATTCTTCGCTCCCTTCTTCAATTCAATAATGTGAAACCGGAAGAGATTCAGGGCTGTATTGTCAGTAGTGTGGTTCCCCCTCTGACCCATGTGTTTGACATGTTGGCCCAATCTATACTCGGGCAACAACCCCTGATCGTCACGAGTACATGCCCTCATGGGCTCACAATCCGATATGACAATCCTGAAGAAATCGGGACAGACCGTCTCGTGAACGCGGTTGCGGCCTTTGCACGGTATCAACGGTACCTTATTATTGTTGATTTTGGTACAGCGACGACATTCTGTACCATCACCCAACAGGGCGAATATTTAGGCGGAGCGATTGCCCCTGGCTTAAAAAGCGCAGCGGACACCCTTCACCTGAAAACGGCAAAACTCCCAAAAGTCGATCTGGACATCCCAAAATCCGTGATGGGCAGAGACACGACCACCAGTATGCAGGCAGGAATCATGTACGGTTATTCTGGACTGGTTGACGAAATTGTGAGAAGAATACAACAGGAAATTGGGCAATCAGCGTTTGTCATCGCGACAGGTGGACTTGCTCAAACGATCGTCCCAATTTCTCACACAATTCAGGAGGTTAGACCACACCTCACCTTAGAAGGATTAAATCTGCTCTATGAACGCATGACCTCCTCCTGTGGATAACTTTCTTTCCTATCTTCTGCTGCCCTCCGGCAACCAAAAACCATAAGAAATTTAAGAGGATGGGTTGACTTGTCAGATGAAGTGACTATCTAACCTCGGTAAGCAAAATGAAATGTCATTATCCTCCTATTGGTCATTCATGACTCAACAATCGGAAAACGGCAAAACAACATCGACAACAGAGGGCAGCCAGGCAGAGTCTACGTCGGGTGCATGCAGTTCACAAGAAGAATCGCTGGATGGGATTCAAGCAGATACCCCAGAAAACGGCGGAACGCCGCAAGAGGAACTGCAAATCTTAGAGGATAAATACCTGCGCCTTGCGGCGGAATTTGAAAACTATAAACGCCGAGCCCAACGAGATCAAAGTGATTCCATCCGATTTGGCAATGAATCGCTATTGAATAATTTGCTTCCCATCATTGATAACCTTGAGCGGGCCATCCAATGCGCAAAAGATGCCGGAACTAGTGGACCATTGTTGGAAGGTGTGGAACTCACTCATAAACAATTTCTGGAAACCGTAGGCAAGGTCGGCGTTCGGCAAATATGCAGTAAAGGAAATCATTTTGATCCGGCGCTCCATCAAGCCGTGACTCAAGTGGAATCTGAAAAGATGGCACCGAACACCGTCGTCGAAGAATTTCAAAAAGGGTATTTTTTACATGATCGTATCTTACGACCGGCTATGGTAAGCGTGGCAAAAGAAAAATCAGATCTGACAGAACCATTTTCTACAGACGAATCTGGCGAGGAGGGAGGAATACACGTATGAGCAAAATTATTGGGATTGATTTAGGAACGACAAATTCTTGCGTCGCTGTGATGAGTGGGGGCGACCCCAGCGTTATTGCCAATTCCGAAGGGGGACGGACCACTCCATCGGTTGTCGCTTTGACAGACAAAGATGAACGATTGGTCGGGCAGATTGCCAAACGCCAAGCTATTACCAATGCTGAAAATACCATTTATTCAGTAAAGCGGCTCATGGGAAGAAAGTATTCTTCTTCTGAAGTCAAAAATGCATCTAAGCGCCTGCCCTATAAAATATCAGAAGGAGCAAATGGGGATGCGCACGTCATCATTCGTGGAAAAAGTTATAGCCCCGCAGAAGTTTCTGCGATGATTCTCCAAAAAATGAAACAAACGGCTGAAGATTACTTAGGGGAAAAGGTGACAGATGCGGTTATTACGGTTCCCGCTTACTTTGATGACAGCCAACGCCAGGCCACTAAAGATGCAGGAAAAATTGCCGGATTGAATGTCCTGCGCATCATTAATGAGCCGACTGCCGCATCGCTTGCTTACGGACTAGACAAGAAAAAAGATGAGCGAATAGCCGTCTACGATCTGGGTGGAGGAACGTTCGATATTTCTATCCTAGAGATCGGCGAAGGGGTGTTCGAAGTTAAGTCGACAAACGGTGATACATTTTTGGGCGGGGACGACTTCGACCTTCGTGTCATGGATTGGTTGGTTGAAGAATTCAAAAAAGACCAGGGAATTGATCTACGGAATGATCGAATGGCCCTTCAACGTCTCAAAGAAGCTGCCGAGCGTGCAAAAATCGAACTCTCTTCATCCCAGGAAACTGAAATAAATTTGCCGTTCATTACCGCCGATGCCAGTGGTCCTAAGCATTTGGTTCTGAAACTTTCAAGATCGAAATTTGAGCAATTAGTTGATGATTTAATTGAACGAACAATCGAACCCTGCAAAAAAGCACTCGCCGATGCCGACATGACCACCAGCGATATTAATGAAATCGTTCTTGTGGGCGGGATGACCCGTATGCCCAAAGTAATCGAACGGGTAAAACAATTTTTCGGCAAAGAACCTCACCGCGGAGTGAACCCGGATGAAGTCGTGGCCATCGGGGCAGCCATTCAGGGAGGGGTACTCAAAGGAGATGTGAAGGATGTCCTGTTATTAGATGTCACCCCTCTTTCACTGGGCATCGAAACATTAGGGGGAATCTTCACGAAGCTCATCGAACGCAACACCACTATACCCACTAAAAAGAGCCAAATATTTTCAACCGCAGCCGACAACCAAACTGCCGTGACCATCCGAGTTTTCCAAGGTGAGCGAGAAATGGCCAATGATAACAAACTTTTGGGACAGTTTGATTTAGTGGGGCTTCCTATGGCCCCAAGAGGTGTTCCGCAAGTTGAAGTTACCTTTGACATTGACGCAAACGGAATCGTGCATGTCTCCGCCAAAGATATGGCTACCCAAAAAGAACAATCGATCAAAATCACGGCATCTAGCGGCCTATCCAAGGAAGAGGTGGAGCGTCTCGTTAAGGAAGCTCAAAGTCATACCGAAGAAGACAAAAAGAAGCGGGAATTGGTGGAAGTCAAGAATCAGGCCGACACCCTTATCTATAGTACCGAAAAGAATTTGAGCGAACATGGGGACAAAATCGAGGAAACGGAGAAATCCAATATCACAGGGGCAGTTGATTCACTCCGCAAGGCCATGGAGGGAACCGATCTTGAAACGATTAAAACCGCCATGCAAAACCTCACTACCGCCTCTCATAAATTAGCGGAAGAAATGTACAAAAAAGCCTCAGCGGAATCTGCCACATCCGGGCAACCCCCGGAAGATGGATCTGGAACTTCTGCTGGAGAAAGCTCCGGTAATGAAGAAAAAGTTGTTGATGCAGAATTTGAAGAAGTCGATAAAGGTAAAAATTAAGCTAATTTCGTAAGACCCGTGTAAAACTTAAACCACTCCAACCTTCTTGCGTGCTTTTGGCGAAAATGATGGCACAAACCGGAAAACGAGATTACTACGAAATTCTCGGAGTAGAGCGTAACGCTTCAGAAGAAGACATTAAGAAGGCCTTTAGGAAACTGGCCAGGCAGCATCACCCCGATCTGCATGCCGAATCAAATCAGAAAAAAGCGGCCGAGGAGAAGTTTAAGGAAGCTGGAGAAGCCTACGAAGTTCTCAGTGATGCAGAACGTCGCAAAAAATATGACATGTTCGGACATGCAGCCGCCGGACAAGGTGGAGGAGCTGACGGATTCGGGTTTGGGGGCGGCGGCTTCGGAGATATGTTCGGAGATATCTTTGAAGACTTTTTTGGTGGGAGCAGAGGACGAAGTCGAGCCGAACAAGGTAATGATCTTCAATATAATTTAGAAATCTCGTTTGAGGAGGCCATCAACGGTAAAGAAGCCAAACTCAAAATTCCCCGTTGGGAAATTTGTGAGTCCTGCCATGGAACAGGTGCAAAATCCGATCAAGCCGTCAAACCCTGCTCCGCATGTCGCGGGGCAGGGCAAATTCGCTTGCAACAGGGGTTTTTTACTATCAATCGAACCTGTGGACAATGCCAGGGTTCAGGACAGGTCATCGCTGACCCTTGCAAGGCCTGCAGAGGACAAAAACGCCTTCACAAAGAACGTATGCTGACTGTCACCATTCCGGCTGGAGTGGAGACCGGTATGCGACTTCGGCTTTCCCACGAAGGGGAACATGGAATGAACGGCGGCCCTCCTGGGGATTTATATGTGGCACTCAATGTGAGGCCCCATCCTCACTTTCAACGAAAGGGGCAAGATATTCTTTATGATCTTAGGCTGAATTTTGTCACAGCCACACTTGGCGGTAAGATCGAAGTGCCAACTTTAAGTGGAAGCACCATAGTGAAAATTCCAGAAGGAACTCAACACGACCAAATTCTTCGCCTCAAAGGGTTGGGTGCCCCAGGACTCAAGACCCAAATACGCGGGGATCAACTGATTCGGATTAAATTAGAAATTCCCACCAAACTGAATCCAAAACAACGCGAACTCCTCAATGCGTATGCGGAGGAAAGCGGAATTTCTATCGATACACAAGGAGAAGGTCTATTCGATAAAGTCAAAAACCTTTTTGAATAAGTGTTTCCCTACCTTTTTCTCAAGCCATTCCAGTACATATGCCAGTATTTTTCATCCGTTCAAATCAGGTTGAGGATGAAAGTGTCCTCATTGTGGACCCATTGTTCACTCATCTCTCCAAAAGCTTACGGATGAGACCTGGAGACCCTCTCATCCTCAACGATGAACAAGGGCGCCGGTACCAGACAACTATCTCTCAGATCACCAACCACGTTATTCATTCGAATATTCTTTCCATTGAAAACTCGTCTCCCTCTTCCATTCCGTCCATTACCCTGGCACAAGCACTATTAAAAGGGGAGAAGATGAGCTGGGTTATTCAAAAAGCAACGGAACTTGGGATTCACACTTTGGCGCCTCTGATCACGAAGCGAGTCATTCCCCGTATGTCCTTATCAAACGCGGCTAGTTATCAGGAAAGATGGAATCGCATCGCATTGGAAGCCGCTCAGCAAAGCGAGCGCTGGAACGTGCCAACGATCCTTCCAGTTCAAATGCTCCATGAATTCCTTCAACAGGACATTGAAGGAATAAAGCTTATGTTGGCCGAACGGCAAGAACTAGTATCATTATCCAAAATACCTTTACCATCGGAAATTCAAGGCGGAATCACCCTCGTCATCGGTCCGGAAGGAGGGTGGACCCAAGATGAACTACAAACAGCTCAATCTCGGAGATTCTCTTTTGCGACATTGGGCAAAGGAATTTTGCGCGCGGAAACCGCCACCCTGGCATCAATAGCCATCCTCCAGGCCAGGTTGCACTATCTATAGAGATTACCCCAGGAAAGCCTTCTAGATATCAGGGGTTGGAATGAGTGGAAAGAAAATGAATAATCGTCCCATGGTCTCCCACGGCGAATCCCTGAGAAGGAACGGGAATGGATAGCCCATACAGCGTTTCAGAATTAATGGATTCGATTTCCTGCCAGGTAAAGCCGGCATCCCGAGTCTCTAAGACCATCCCACGCTCCCCAACAATCCGGCCGACTAAAGCATTAGAAAACTGAATCTTGACAAGATCAGCAGGTTTAAGGCAGGGGCTTCCACAAGGTCGAGTGTGATCAACCCATACTTGTCCCCCGTTCAAAGTTTGAAACATGGCTCCCTGCGTCCCCACGGCCCAACCCGCCACATTATCCGTAAACACAATATCAAAAAATGTTGCAGGATTATTGGTGGTTTGGGCCCTCCAATTTTTCCCCCCATCCGTAGTTGCTAAAATGACCCCAAGGGCACCAACGGCCCACCCACGTTCTGCATTGATGAAATGGACACCAAAGAGATCGGCAGTGGTTCCACTGACTTGATCAACCCAGGTTTCGCCACCATCCTCCGTATGCAGAATTACCCCACGGGAACCGACCAACCACCCTTGTTCAGCAGACAGAAAACCTCCCGCGTATAAAGTCCCATTTGTTCCGCTCTCCTGAGGAAGCCACTGCCTGCCACCATCGACGGTGTGCAACACTGTTCCGTTTTGTCCCAGGATCCAACCATGCATCGCATCCGCAAAAGTTACGGCAGTCAACAATGCGTTAGTCCGGCGAGGACTTACTTTCCACGTGACACCCCCATCTTCAGTATGAAGGATTGTTCCACCTGCTCCGACGATCCATCCTTGTCGTACATCCGGAAAATGGACATCAAGTAACGTGACTTGGGTAGGACTGATTTGCAGTGTGAGAGTGGACGAACTGGCTTGAGAAAACGCTTGCTGAGGATAACCGAAGAAGCCTAATCCCCCAAAGATACCTAAGACACATAGATATTTTACCATATGATTCCACATATTCAGATGAATCATATGGTTTTTTCCCAAGTATTATTCATTACTGCGCTCTCTCCTTTTCGTTCCAATAATCCTTGTCAGGAAGGCCTCGCTGCAATATCTTAAATGGCCCGGCGATGACTGTGAGGTACTTTTTTGGCGTACAACATTCGCCACTTTCCAGCATATCCCATGACCCACGCTTAAGAATAAGTTCTCCTTCTGTCAGGTCGGCATTAAAGCCCTCGGGATTCCCAAAACCAAATGCGGGGCGACGAGGAACCCGAATAGTAATCTCTTTATCAGTCCAAGACACCACCTGCGAGGCAACGCCATTTATCAAAACCTCACTCCGAGAAACATCTTGTCCCAATTTGTAGTTTTGCCAGGAATGAGCCTCCTGGTTGAGAGAGAGACGAGTGGCTTCCGAGATTTTTAAAAATTCACCAAATCCAGTGCCAGAAATAGTCACTAATTCGTCCAAACCCGCTTCTTTAGGAGAATAGGAATAAATTTCCGGCTGAATAACGTCAAACTCTCCGGCTTTGAGCGACACAAGTTCTTTTCGTTCACAACAGGTGCCATCAGGTTGAGGAATCACCCCCCCACGTTTAACAATGACCTGTCCACTTTTCGCACTAAAGGGCACCCAAACATCAATCTGCTCATCCAACCATCGGTGAATAACCGCAGGCACACCGCCAATTTCAACTCCGTTGCCACCTGAAAGAAAGTCGAAAGCATATGCGGTGCTGCCGGCTTCTGAATACACCCCGAAATTTTTCCCTTTTATAATGATCAAAGTCCCAATTGGTCCTTGGGAAGGAAACATTCCTGATATTTGACTGTCCGTGACGGTAAACGTCCCAATATCCCGCTGTTTACCTCCTCGGTGGAGGGTGAGTGGCCCTGATTGGGCGTTCAACGGAACATGAACCACAATCGTTCGGTCGGACCATTGAGCAATGACCGAGGGTTTTCCCCCAAATAAGATTTGTCCATCTTGTGGTCGTTTTTGGCCAAAGTCCTGTCCAGACAACACAACCTTACTCCCAATAGGACCAGCAGGAGGATCAAAGGTAATAGAAGGAATGACCGTAAGAGAGGCTTTATTACTGATGGCATACTCTACCGGAGCGCAACACGATCCGTCCGGCAATGGGTCACTTGACGCCAACCGCACTTCCACGTCTCCGGTCTTGGCATTGGCAGGGATAAGGATTTCAATTTTATTGGGGCGCCATCGCCGAACTTCCGCCCGAATCCCATTTATTAAGACCTGATTCACCCCAAACATCGTATTGGGATCTCGAGACCCAGCCGTATTGCCAAAATGCTCCCCCACAACCGTGAGCAATGAACCCGCCTCCGCTTGCGAAGGGTCCAGACTGGTAATACGGACATTTTTGACAGAGAATATTCCAGCTTCCCGTTTTGCTGATCCATTAAACACCATCACCGGACCGGAGTGAGCCTGCAAAGGAACTTTGACCAAAATAAAATCGGATTCCCAGGATTGGATAAGTGCTGGAGATCCCTGAAATTCGACCCGATTATCCTGAGTGTTACGAAAATCTCCAAACCCTTCCCCACTAATCGTGACAGTGGTTCCTGGAGGCCCATCGGAGGGGAATAATTCGGCATGAGCCAAGGAGGAGAAAAGAAGCAAACCCAAAAAATTGATGAGGAAATTCAGAGCTCGTTTCATGGATAACAAACCTTTATTGATGATCCTAAAATTTACCCAGGGGTGAACAATGTAAATCTTAACTCAAATCAGATCGGAAAGAGGAACCAACCTAACTTCGTGGATACCAACACAAGAGATGGAACCAGGTCAGAGAGGGTGCCCAAAAAGACTATATCAAGCGATCTTTTCAGGCGTCAATTTCGAAAATCCCATTTAGACCATGAAGGTTTTTATCAATGCCATTCGATGGTTTTTAAGGTAAAATATTCACTTCCCAGTAGAATCTCAAATTATAAATTTAGGATCAAAAAGAAATTTCGATAAATCAAGTCAAACTGAATTCCGTCTATTTCCTAGGGTAAGGAGCTCTCCCGACTTCTTTGTCATTTCCTTAAAACAAAACGCTCTTATGAATTTTTCATACTTAAAAAAAGAAATACGACCGTGTGAGTATCGCCTTAGGGGTAAGACACTTGAACGATCAATTCAAGTTCAATCGGAGCGTGAAGTGGTAATTCAAACGCTCCAAGAGCCAATCTGGCATGACGTCCAGCCTCTCCAAACACCTCGACTAACAAATCAGAGGCACCATTAATTACTGCCGGTTGATCCACAAATCCTTCGACAGACGCCACATGCCCCGTCAAACGAACAATCTGTTGAAGGCGGGACAAATCTCCTACCATTTGTTGGAGAATGGCTAACCCATTTAACACGGCTAATCGTGCAGCCGCAGCGCCTTCTTGAACAGTCAGGTCCCTTCCCAACTTCCCGGTTTGCTCAATTTTTCCATTTCGAAATGGCAGCACACCGCTCACAAAAATTAAATCGCCTGCCTGACGAGCCGGGACATATGATCCAACAGGACAGGGGGCTTCAGGCAGTTCTAAACCCAGGCGAGTCAGTGTTTCGTGAATACCCATAGCCATAAATGCTTCAGCACTCCCTTTATGAAGCACGCTTACCATTCGCCAGACGTTGATATTTATCCACGGCTTTATTGTGATCGGCTAACGTGACAGAGAATTGATGACTCCCATCATTCCGTGCCACAAAATACACAAAATCCGTTGGGGTTGGATAAAGCGCCGCGTGGATAGCTGCCAATCCAGGGTTAGCAATGGGTCCAGGGGGAAGCCCGCGAACCTTATAGGTATTGTAAGGACTATTCACGGACAGATCGCCTTTGCGAATATTTCCATCAAAAGAATCGAGTGCGTAAATAACAGTGGGATCACTCTGTAAGGGAATGCCCCTCTGAAGACGGTTATGAAACACCCCGGAAACCAAGGGTCGCTCGGTCGCCAGTCCCGTTTCCTTTTCAACCACGGAGGCCAGGGTCAACACCTCTTGAATGGTCATACCCACCCTCATCGCACGATCTTTAAGGTCTGGAATCACCATTTCATGAAACCGCTTGACGAACGTGCGAATGATCGATTCTGGTGGGGTATATCGAGAAAACAAGTAGGTATCAGGAAAAAGATAGCCTTCCAGGGTTGCCGCCTGGATATTGAGGCTTCGAATAAAAACCTGATCCCGGGTTAATTGAAGAATTTCCTCTTTGCGAGCAAGGTTTTTTTCATCCAGGACATCCGCGATTTGTATGATGTTATAACCTTCAGGAATTGTGATGGCATGCTGATAAACTTCACCCTTCACAAGTTTTGCGAGTAATTCGGTGGGGCGCATTCCCGCATGAAGTTCATATTCCCCTGGAATAATGTTTCGATCCACCCGCTGTACTCGCCCCAATAAGGTAAAAAACCATTCCGGCCCAATTAAGTGATTCTGATGTAAGATTCGGGAGACTTGAGTAAAGAGAGTACCGGGAGGAATATCAATAAGAAGGTGAGGTTGGATTGTCCCGCCAATTGGTTGATTCAACCACCAAAAACCACCCAAGGTCATCAAGCTAATCAACACACCTGAAAACAGACCTAACACTGTCCGGCGAAAATTGATCACGTCACGACGTTCCCTTTACTGTGACTCCTTTTTCGTTAATCTAAGGAAACCGTTTCAACAAACTAATGACGCGAAAGAAGTTTTCTTCTCCGCCTTTTATTCGCCTAATTGGGAGGTGACATAATCATACACACTATTCAATGCCGCATCTAAATGTTCCGGTTGATTGCCTCCCGCCTGGGCCATATCCGGTCGGCCTCCTCCAGACCCCCCGACGAATTTAGCCACATGTTGAGCCACTTTTCCTGCCGGTATTTTTTGTGACTGATCTTTGTCCACTATGACCAACAATGAAACTTTTTTTTCTTGGACTGACCCCAACACCAACAGACCCGAAGGCACTTTGTGACGGAGCTTATCCGAGAAGGTGCGTAGTTCCTGCATATTAAGTCCATCTACCCGCTGAACAAGGACCGGCATCCCGCTTATTTCTCTTATAGAACCTTCCTGACCAGACCCTTGCTGATCGAAAACTTTCTGCTTGGCCCGCTCCAATTCACGTTCAGTATCCCGAAGAGTTGCGAGCAGTTTTTTTGCTTTTTCAATGACTTCATGCGGGCCGGTTTTGAACACGGACGCTAACTCTCTCCATTCAGCTTCCTGATGTTGAACATGAGTTAAGGCGCCTTCGCCCGTGAGGGCTTCGATTCGCCGGACACCAGCCGCAATCCCCCCTTCGGAAGTGATTCGAAATAAGCCGACATCCCCGGTTCGAGAACAATGCGTTCCTCCGCATAATTCCTGACTAAAGGAACCCATTTCTACCACTCGGACCTGTTCACCATACTTATCCCCGAAAAATGCCAACGCCCCTCGATCCAAGGCATCCTGAATTCCCATTTCTTCAATCTTGATGGAAGTATTATTTCGTATTTGCTCATTCACCAGATTTTCGATTTCTTCAACGTTTCGACCCGTCAATGCTTTAAAATGAGAAAAATCAAATCGCAATCGATTAGGAGCCACTAAGGACCCATATTGTTTCACATGAGGCCCTAAGACCTCCCGCAATGCGGCATGAAGAAGATGAGTCGCCGTATGGTTTCGCGCCGTACTCTGCCTCAGGGGAACATTGACGGTAGCGGTCAGGAAGTCTCCCAGATGCACTGATCCTTCGATAACTTGCCCCTTGTGCAGAAACCACCCCTTCGCCACCCTCGTAGTATCCTGAACTACAATCCGGGCCGAAGGACCAACAAGCATGCCCTGGTCCCCAACCTGTCCACCACCTTCAGGATAAAAAGGCGTCGTATCCAAAATAAACTCAACCGACTCCCCTTGCTTGGCCACTTTAATTAATTGTTCGTCCTTCACCATACCAAGCAGAGTCCCCCCGGCTTGTTGATGGGAATAGCCCACAAATCGGGTCAGAGGAAATTGTTCAATGGCACTCACCAATTCGGTACGAGAAGCCGCCTGGCTAAACCTGGCCGTTTTCCTGGCTCGTTCACGCTGTTCTTCGAGGGCCTGGCGATAGCCAGCATGGTCGACCTCTAACCCTTCTTCTCGTGCAGCCTCCTCAACCAGATCAAGAGGAAACCCGTACGTATCGTACAATTTAAAGATGGCTTCCCCCTCAAGTTGAATCTTTCCCTGTTGTTTGGCCTCATCCAATATTTGGGTAAGAAGGGGCAAGGCCTGCTCCAGGGTTCCAATAAACCGTGATTCTTCACCATGGACAATTTCCGAAACGGTATCCCTCATGGAACGAAGCTCAGGATATACTACATCCATATGATCGACCACGGAAGGCACCAGATTAAATAAAAATTCTCGCTCCACGCCTAACAGTCGCCCATGACGAGAGGCCCGACGCATAATCCGTCTCAGAACATAGCCTCGTCCTTCGTTTGAAGGTAATACGCCATCAGTAATCATAAAGGTCATGGCGCGCAAATGGTCCGCAATTACCCGCATTGAGCGATCGGCCTTTGCAGAGGCACCATATTCATGGCTCGTTCCCTTTCCAATGCTTTCCAAAATTGGACGGAACACGTCACTATCGTAATTTGAAGGAACCCCTTGGGTTACAGCTGCTAATCGCTCCAACCCCATCCCTGTATCAATACTGGGCTTGGGGAGAGGATTCAGCGTACCAGCCGTATCCCGATCAAACTGCATAAAGACTAAATTCCAAATCTCGAGATAGCGGTCACAGTCGCAACCGACGGCGCACGTAGACTGTCCGCATCCGAACTCCTCGCCCTGATCTATGAGAATTTCGCTACAAGGGCCACAAGGACCCGTCTCCCCCATTTGCCAGAAATTATCCTTTTCACCCAATCGAACGAGACGACTCTCCGATATTCCCATGCGTTTTTGCCAAATATCATATGCCTCCTGATCATCACGAAACACGGTCACCCACAGGCGATCAGGTGGGAGACAGGCAATTTTCGTGAGAAATTCCCATCCAAAGACAATGGCCTCTTCTTTAAAATAATCCCCAAAGGAAAAATTTCCCAACATTTCAAAAAACGTGTGGTGTCGGCGGGTAAACCCCACATTTTCCAAATCGTTGTGCTTCCCTCCCGCCCGCATGCATTTCTGAATGGATATCGCACGGACATAGGGGCGGGATTCCTCACCCAGAAATACCGGCTTAAATTGGTTCATTCCAGCATTGGTAAATAGCAGCGTAGGATCCGCTTGTGGAATAAGGGGGGCACTGGGAACAACAGTGTGCCCATGGGCGACAAAGTAGTCGACAAACGCCCGTCTGAGTTCAAGCGAGGTTGCGATCATGGCAGGTCTATGAGTTTAAGATACTTTTTCGTCACATTGAATGCCATTTGGTCTTCTCACCCACGAATCCCGGCTGGTTTTTTGGGATCAGGCCGTTCGGACGTGGATGATTCGTTTTTCTGAGCCACCCCTGGGAGGCCATAACTGGTGCGTAATTGGGTTTCGATATCCCGGGCAATATCCGCATTACTTTTTAAAAAGCTTTTAACCGCCTCCCGTCCCTGACCCAGCCGTTCTTCTTTATAAGAATACCACGCTCCGGCTTTCTCAATAATCTTACGTTCCACGCCCAGATCGACTAATTCCCCCCCTTTGGAGATACCTTCCGAAAACATGACATCAAATTCCGCTTGCTTAAAGGGTGGCGCCATTTTATTTTTGACCACTTTCACCCGGACCCGACTCCCCATCACTTCCTGCCCATCCTTAATGGATTCAATGCGGCGAATATCCAATCGCACTGATGAATAAAACTTCAACGCATTGCCGCCGGTCGTTGTCTCGGGATTGCCAAACATGACACCGATTTTCATGCGAATCTGGTTAATAAACACCACGGAAGCTTGGGATTTCGAAATGGCACCGGTCAATTTCCGCAAAGCCTGGGACATTAATCTCGCCTGGAGTCCCATATGGGAATCTCCCATCTCCCCTTCAATTTCGGCACGAGGGACCAGGGCTGCTACTGAATCAACGACAATAATATCCAGGGCACCGCTTCGGACCAGCGTTTCGGCGATTTCCAGAGCCTGTTCCCCGGTATCCGGCTGAGCCACCAGCAGATCATCAGTGTGCACCCCAAGCTTTTTAGCATAGGTGATATCCAAGGCATGTTCTGCATCGATAAACGCTGCCGCTCCGCCGGCTTTCTGAGCTTCGGCAATCGCATGTAAACACAGCGTGGTTTTTCCGGACGATTCCGGCCCGAACACTTCAATGACTCGACCTCGTGGCAGACCTCCGATACCCAGTGCCATATCAAGCCCCAGAGACCCGGTGGAAATGGCCGGAATATCATGCGGAACCTCGTCCGTCCCCAGTTTCATGATCGCTCCTTTGCCAAATTGCTTTTCAATTTGGGTCAGGGCCAAATCCAACGCCCGTTTTTTCCCGTCTTTTTGAGTCTCTTTTTGTGGAGCTACGCGTTCTGCCATTGAGTGTCCTTTTGTTCAATAATCCCTGGTCATGCAAAGTGGCGGCTATCTTACCCCACCCTCTCTAACAGGTAAATGCCTATTCGTAGGTGGAAACATAGGATCCACCCTCATTCAATGTGACTGTCCCCAAAGAGGTATATTCTGCACCAAAAGGGCTCAAATCACTCCGAAAAAGTGTGATCCTGTCAATGAGCACGCTCCCCAAATTCTGAGGTTGTTCCAACAAGCCTGACTGGCTCAGTACTCGACCTACCATAGAATTGTCACGTTTAATCCTGGCCAGGGTCAAATGAGGAGAATACGGTTTTTTTTCAGGGGAAAAGCCCAATGGTTCCAACGCATTTTCGATTCGAATAACCAGATTGAGCAAGGCAGGAACATCTCCGGTACATCCGATCCACAAAATTCGTGGACGTCGAATATGGGGAAAGACTCCAAGACCATGAATCTCTAACGGGAAAGGAGGTTGACGTTTTCGAATGGGCTCAATGGCTGTCACGACCTGCTCCACCATACCGCTTTCAACATTTCCAAGAAATTTCAGTGTGAGATGAATCGAATCGGAGCGAACCCAATTAACCATTGGCAACGTTCCCCGAACCTGATTTTGTAGATCGGCCAATTTCTGGCGTAGATCCGATGAGAGCTCCACCCCAAGAAAGAGCCTCAGAGTGTTGTAGTTAGTCCGCAACTTCAATGACATATCGACGGATCATATCTAAGACGGCCTGGGAAGTTTTCAGTTTAATTTCCGATCGACTCCCCGAAAATTGCCAGCATTGGCATTGAGTCCCTTCTGGCCCATCAATGGCCCCATACACCAGTCCCACAGGTTTTTTCGTAGTTCCTCCCCCGGGACCGGCAATGCCTGTCACCCCAACCCCCACATCGACTCGGCTCCGGATTTTGATTCCTTGAGCCATAGCCTTGGCCACTTCAGCGCTCACCGCTCCATGCCGCCGTAGCAACGATGCAGAGATCCCCAAGAATTCCATTTTTGATTGGTTACTGTAAGACACCACTCCCCGGTCCAGATAGAGAGAACTTCCGGGCACGTCGGTCAATCGATGAGCAATTAACCCTCCCGTACAGGATTCAGCTAAGGCAATCGTCCAGGAGCGCTCCCGTAATAATTTTCCTACGGTTTCCTCCATGGTTCGTTCACCTTCAGAAAATAGCCATGGCCCTAAACAATTCCGAACCTGATTAACAAGGTGATCCCATTCCGAGAAGAACGGAGATTTCTCATATTTAGAGGATTGGGAACCGCCGTTCACCCAACAACTCACGGTAACGGTAACCCCATTGGGCGAAGCCAACAGACCAAACTGAATGTGTGTATTCACTCCCAGAATAAGTTTCAATTGCTTTTGGACATCGGTTTCGGGCAACCCGAACGTATTGAAGGCATGAAACCAATTCTGTCTGGTGCTTTTGAATATCTTTCTGAGTAGCGGTTGAACCTGAGAGGTCATCATCACTTTGGCCTCGCGAGGAACACCGGGCAAGACGACAATCACAGTCTCCCCCACATGCATCAAAAAACCTGGCGCTGTACCCACGGTATTCGACAACATGGTTGCCCCCGATGGAATGAAAGCTTGCTTGGCCAGGAGAGGTGTGACTGGCCTTCCTAAACGCCGATATCGAGTTTGTAACTCGTCGTAGGCCTTTTTCCGTCGGGTCAGAGGGCGTCGGAACATCTCTGCTATGGCTTCACGGGTGCAATCATCAAGTGTTGAACCGAGGCCACCAGTCAAGACAATTACATCCGCTCGCCTCAAGGATGTTCGAAGGGCCTCTTGGATATCGGCGCTGTGATCACCAACAGACATTTTTTTTCGAACTTCAATACCACACTCGGCGAGAAGTTTCGAAACAAATAACGAATTGCTATCCACTCGCCCGCCTAGAAGCAATTCGGAGCCCACGGCAATGATGTCGGCATGATGGGATTTCATGTTCATGGAGAATCGCTAAGGTGGCATGAAGCTGGGCGTCGCCTCACTCTTAGTTTATTTCAAGGAATGGCAGAAAAATCAAAATCGAAGGTTATTTCACCACCGGCTCCAGGGAAGACTTTGATGGTAGTGGGGGCTTCGACATCGAAGGCATCATAGAGAAAAGACGCCACAATCTTTGCGCGATACTTTGATACTCCCTGAAGGTGAGTTTTCGACGAAGCCCTTGCATCAAACCGTATCCGATCAGGTTTGATCAGCCGATGTCCTTGTTTGAGCAACAGATAGCTGTCCATTGCAAAAGTGGGGGAATCACCAAAAATCATCACCACAACCTGTAGGGCTTTCTCGTCCAATATCTGTTGAATTTCTTTGGAGGTGAGCTGTTCACCTCGTAAGGCAAAATGACTGGACATCACGGCAATCCCACCTAATTTAGTCATAAGAAACCCATGAGGCCGGGAATCATCTTCTAAGGAACCAAATAGCCAATACAACATATTCGGAGGTTTTCTGGTTCGGGCTCCCTCTTGGCCTTTCTCCACTGCCTCCCGAATTTGAAATTGAGAGGGATGCTGAACAATGCCCCAAACAAGAGTCGGTATCCAGATCATCAACCCCACGGCAAAACACAGCAAAGAAATGCATCTCCTTACTTGAAAAGACACATGCAGTGTTCCTTGAAACAATTTTCGCAACCCTGATATCTGCCGAATTGGCCGATGGGACGGACTGTTATCCTGCAATTTTTTCTTCTTACCTCTCACCAGCTTTCCCCAGTTCTCACGGTTTAGAACAACCTCAAAGGCCATACAGACAAGTCCTCATTGACAATATTGCAGTGGCGATGTTAAGACATATTTTTTTAAGTTATTAAAATAGCACGGGTTTTCTTTCTATGGGAGGTACCACTATGGCCGGTGCCGAAGAGGCTGCCAAACAACAATTCGTCAATTTTAGTTTTTATAAAGTCGACCCTTTGTGGAGACGTCTTCCCAAAGAGGAGCGAGACCTTGGCAAGCAAGAATTTGTCCGCGCGGCGGAAGAATATAACGGCAAGGTCATCGTCGTTCCTTATACCACGACAGGCATCCGAGGAGATTGCGACTTTTTGTTGTGGCGAATTAGTTATGACTTGGAAATGTTCCAAGAAATGAGTTCAAAACTCTTGGCCACAGGATTGGGACGATACCTTACCACGCCCTACTCCTACCTTTCCATGACGAAACGATCCATCTATGTAGATCATCATGTGCATGAGGGACAAGAAAGTCGAAGGTTGAAAATTGCTCCTGGACGCGCGAAATATATCTTTGTGTACCCCTTTGAAAAAACCAGAGAGTGGTACTTGCTCACCAAAGCCGCCCGTCAAGGCATGATGGATGAACATATTGAAATTGGACACAAGTACCCTTCAGTCAAACTGAATACCACCTATTCTTTTGGATTAGATGACCAGGAATTTGTGGTTGCTTTTGAAACAGATTCCCCACAGGACTTTTTAGACTTGGTCATGGAATTACGCTCGACTGAGGGCAGCCGGTATGTCAAACGTGACATCCCGATTTTTACCTGTATTATGAAAAGTCTCAAGGAGGTTGTGGAAACCCTTGGAGGGTAACTTTTTTCAGATTTCAGATAAGTATTTACAAGATACGTCGCGTTCAATTTTACTGGATGGTCCCAGATTTTGCTTGAGCGGCTGAGGTCTTTATTATCACCTCCCTTTCAATTTCTCTCCTTATAGTTTCCTTATCCGTTCCTCACACTTCGATACCTGGAGGAAACTGAGCTTGCCTCTTCCCTTATAGCCTTCCCTCCACTTGTTATCTTGGACGATGTAGAAAACCATATTTTAGAAATCTGGCTCAGCATCGTCACATCAACCAGCCCATTTTGACACCTCTCAAAGAGGTATGTTATCAACAAATCCCATGGATGAATTATAATTTTGAGGGAATTGTATGGAAGGGGAAAAAGACATTCTTTACGTCCGTCGGGACAAAGATGGCGCCGTAACCCTATATGTTGATGAAGATTGGGCGGTAGAACGAGGAATTGATCCGTCTCAATTGATCAAAATTGAAATACCAAGGGAACTGTATGCTAACGGAACCGTACAACAATTGCGAGAATACGCGGCAACCTGTCTAGAATCCCTTGATGAAACTAATTCCTCATCCTAAGGTTGTCAATAAATGCTTAACTCAACGAATCCGCACATAATTATGTCTACTACTCTACGATTTGAGGATATCGCATCAGCCATCCAGTCTCTTCCTATACAAAGCCGAACGATGCTTCAGCTTCTCCTGTTGCAATACATGGATGTGAGTCAAGAAGCCATTGACTATATGGCTAGCGATCAACCTGATTCCCGATTTGGGTCTGGAAACCAACCAAAAGGAAAAACGATCTCACTTGAAGCCGTTCGCAATGTGACGTCCAGATCGAATCAGTATAAAGGATACTACCGTCAGAAACGGGAACGTCCTGGAATGCATATTGATTTTCTTACAGAATCCCTGAAAATCGTGGACAAGACCATTCGAATTGCAGAGCGATTATTAACGTCGGACTTCGAAACCGACGAAAGTATCCTTCAAACTGCAAAAATCCAAGCCCCGTCTATACTCCTTCGACAGGAGCAACGTAAATTACAACGGGCGTGGGACGCCCAGGATTTGACGCCAAAGGATTACCAATCCCAGCGACTTCTCCTGGAATATCAGGCGTTATTGCGAAGACGTGTGCTCCTCAGGCGTCGATTGAAAATCGCTCAACAGGATTTTGTCACTGCAGGAAATACTCCATTAAAAGATCACGAAATTGCCCATGTCTGGGAAATCCCGTTAGGGAGCCTGGCTGCCAGAAAAGTGAAGGCTCTGCAACAATTTCTGGCCGGCCTGCAGCAAAACCTGCAAAATTCATCAATTGTTAATGATGTTAATGAAGCATCTCAACCCCTTGACCTCTGGAAGGAAACCCTTCACGTATTGTCCCAACGCCCCATTGAACGGTCAATGGTTGAATACGATGGCCTGGAAAAAACCGAGGAGGGCTTGCTGGATAAATTGTCAGCCTTTGTCAGCGGAACTATGTCAGAACCCGAAGAATCAAAATTCTGGACAAGTATTACCAAAGTGAACGACACCGAATTCTCCGGTACATGGAAATCTCATGCCCGTTCCATTTTGGCTTTTCAACGATTACATGCTCTTCTTAATGATATGGACTTTTCTGATGAGGGACTGGAAGAGGAGTTACGCGTCAAAATCTATCCAAAACTCCCTGACGATCAACTGGCCACACCTGAATCAGAGGAAAAACCCGTTGAGTTGGGTGAATTGGGATTAGGGGTGTTGAATGCCTTTTCAGGAGAACAGGACGATAAACGAAGGGGATAGCCATTTTCTTAATTTTCTATCTTGGGCTCGTTTCTCTATTTCGCCTTTTTCGTTCAGGTAATCTTCATAATCTCGTTGGCCCATTCGGTGCTGCGAAAATACTCCTCCCGTAATACATACGGTTCAAAACGACTGGTCTCTATTTTATTCCATTCTCCCCGCTCATAAAGCAGCACACAGGTTAAGATTTCCCCAAATACACCCTGTCTTTCCGTCAAAGCTAGATGTATGTCAGCAGTAAGGGGAAGATCCGCCAGAAGCTGCTTCATCTCACAGTCAAAGTAGGCATCCAACACAGAAAAGAGTCCCACAGTAAAACCTTGGCTCGGGGATGATCCTTCTAACTGGCTTAATTCTTGACACATCCGCCCTCGAATCAGAGCAATTCGCATGAGTTCACTTGGTTTGCCTCCGGTATTAGCCAGAACAAGCAGTGATGCCCATTGTCGCATTCGTTCAGTCCCTACCATTCCCACTGCCTGAGCAATCGAGTTGACCGATCGAGGTAGCCCTACTGAAGCGGAATTTACGAAACGAAGCAATTTGAGACTCAGCGACAGGTCATTTTCGACTAACTCCACTAAGGCTGTGATTTTGATATCGGGATCATGCAATTTGGCCAACAGGAGCACAATCGCCATACGATTGCCGGAAAGCTTTACCCCTTCCATTATTTGAGGTTTACAAAAAAAGAATCCTTGAAAATATTCAAAACCCAGCTCATAGCAGCATTTAAAAACGTTCTCATCTTCAACCTTTTCCGCCAATAGTCGAATGGGATATTGTTGTAATATTTTTGTTTGCTCGAGGAGTTGCGGACTCGTTAAAGCCAAAATATCCACCTTGACAATATCCGCGATTTCTAATAACCCTCGATGGGAATCCCGTACGACAAAATCATCCAAGGCGATTTTATACCCATTCTGTCGGGCCTGGGTAAGAGCTTGCATTACAATCGGTGTCGGCTCAATGGTCTCCAAAACCTCCAGGACAACATTTTTTGTTGGCAGCACCTCATAATTACGGCTCAAAAAGAATTCTCCAGTCAGATTGATGAACGCTTGGGCACCTCCAGCTATGTGATCAATCCCCAGTTCCAAAAACGTATTCACCATGACTCTGGCTGTCGCCTCATCTCCATCAACTACTTGTGCCTTGTTTGTTTGACTATCCCGATACAAAAGCTCATATCCAAAAACTTCCCTTTGACGATCAAAAATAGCTTGTCGTCCTACCAGAACGGATTGATCCAGGCTTTGAGGAGCAGTGGTAGTCAAAATAAATCCTCTAATGACGAAAAGGTTGTTTAAGTGTTATCCCCACGATTTTCACACCCAAGTAAAATTAGTCTAATTTTTCCATTGGTCAATATTTACAAATTGGCTGAGATTCAGATCATTTTCAGAAAAAGAATTGTCCAAAGTTCTCC
>CAVTGT010000003.1:0-387583 GCA_963734345.1 uncultured Nitrospiraceae bacterium | reverse complement strand
GTGGATGGATGACGTCTTGTAGGGGCTCGATAACGGATCGATAATCCCAATCTTGATTGGCTCGGCGGCATGTGCCAGGTCCCTTTGCGGTGCAAGCCCAAACATTTGACCGGCCAGATCATTGAAGACCAGTACGCCACCGGTTATAGCCGATAATTGTAAGAAACGTCTTCTTGAAATATTGCTCATGGAGGTTGATCCTTCTTTAGTTTGTGCGTGATTTCGTTCCACTCCACTCCTTTTCAATTGGGGATGAGATGAAATTTACCTTCTTGCTTTTTTCTCAAGTTTTCATCAAGGGCATTCAGACATAAAATTTTTACGGGTTGTGGTAATACCGCTCGTGAGTGATCCTGCCGTCCTGCCATTTTGCGACCACCACCTGCTCAACATGGACCGGCGTGCCATCCGTGGCCACCCAATCCATCACGGCTTCATAAAATGTCACATCCTCGGCGACGCCTTTTGCTGTGACATCGAAGCGCTTCCACTCTTTCACGGTACTCAAAAAAAGTTTCTCCCGTTCCAAATTTGATTCGCGGCCAACTGTCGGTGACTGATCGTTTTCCCGCATAGCCGCATCTTCCGCATAGAACTCAGTAATCGCGTCAAGAATCCGTCCTTCTCGAATGTAAAAAAACAGGTCTTCCAATCTGTCTTGAAGCGTGATTGTGGCTGATGTGCTCATGGGCTTTCTCCGTTAACGAAATAATGGTTGAGTCATAATGACTTCGTATTCCAGGCTAGACGGCATCACACGCGGGCTTCCAGTTCAGAAACCGCAGGAAAATCCACCTCCGTCCCGGCCACATGGTTGAAATAATTGGTGAACAGGGTCAGACCGATATTGGCGAGGATTTCTGCAATCTCCCCTTCCCCGAACCCGGCCTTGCGGAGTTTAGCGACGTCTTCGTCAGCGACCTGTCCACGATTCGATACGACGTTGCGAGTAAATTCCAGGGCAGCGGCTTCCTTGGTGTCCAGGGATTCCCCGCGCCGGCTGTCACTGATGGCTTCCTCGCTAAGGCCCACCGTTCGGCCGATAGCCGAATGCGCCGCGAGGCAATACCGGCAGTCATTGACTTCCGAAACCGTTAGCGCAATCTGCTCACGAAGCTTCGGCGAAAGACGGCCTTTGGAAAGGGCTCCCGAGAAATCGAGGTAACCCTGAAGAACGGCCGGCGAGTTGGCCATCGTCCGCATAATGTTGGGCGCAAAACCGAGTTTGCCCTCCACGCCTTTCAGTAATCGTTGGGCCTGGCCGGTCGCGGTTTCCGGGTTGAGTGCTGGAATTCGTGGCATGGTCTGCGTGCTCCTTCTGTTTGTTTGGTAAACGATCTCATTCATGTTTTCGTTATATTACAATGACTGTGCCAAAAAATTAAAAAATACAAGTTATTGTTTTATTTGTAAATTTATAAATTTAACCATTCCAACTAACAACGAATATTCGTGTATTACGAAAGTTAATTGCACATACACGAAATTTCGTTTATCGTTTACACTATGAACACAGCTATGGATAAGAACAAACCTGAGTGCCAAGTTCCCACGACATTAGATTCCCTCAAATGCCTGGTGTTGGACATCGCTCAGCAACGATCCCTCAATGATTTGTTGTGGCTGATTGTGCGGCGTCTGGCGGATCGACCTACCGTCGTCCTGGCGCGAATCTGGCTGATCCGGCCCGGCGATATCTGCTCAACCTGCCGGTTCAAAGAAGAATGTCCTGATCAAACACGGTGCCTCCATCTCGTAGCGAGTGCGGGTCGTTCAGGTATGGAGGATAAGACGGAATGGTCCAATACGAACGGATACTTTGCTCGATTTCCGTTAGGCGTCGGTAAGGTGGGTAAAATCGGACAGACCGGCGAGCAGCTCGTCATCAATGAAATGGATAACAATCTCGCCTGGATTGCACGGCCCGACTGGGCCCGGCAGGAGGGCATACGCGGATTTCACGGGCAACCCATCATCTATAAAGGAGAAACCCTGGGCGTATTGGCGGTGTTCGAACGAGAACCGGTCACCGATGACGCTACCGTCTGGTTCCGCATGATTGCCGATCATGTGGCCGTGGCCATTGCCAACTCCCGGGCCTTCGAGGAAATCGAACGGCTCAAAGCCCAACTGGAATTGGAAAACACCTTCTTAAAAGAAGAAGTCCTGGAGGCGCAGAACTTTGGCGAAATTATCGGGCAGAGTCCGGCCATCGCTAATCTGGTCGAGCAGATCGAGCTGGTGGCTCCCACCGATGCCACGGCATTGATCTCGGGCGAATCGGGAACGGGGAAAGAACTCGTCGCACGGGAAATTCATCGTCGCAGTCGACGCAAAGATCATCCACTCGTGCGGGTCAACTGTGCGTCCATTCCCAGAGAACTCTATGAAAGTGAATTTTTCGGACATGCCAAAGGCGCCTTCACCGGTGCCTTAAAAGACCGGGCCGGTCGGTTTCAAGCCGCCGATGGCGGCACGCTGTTCCTGGATGAAGTCGGAGAAATCCCCTTGGAGATGCAAAGCAAATTGTTACGCGTCTTGCAGGAAGGCGAATACGAACGGGTGGGAGAGGAAACTACCCGAAAGGTGAACGTCCGCATTATCGCGGCCACCAACCGGAAGTTAGCCCAGGAAGTCGAAGCCAGGCGTTTTCGGCAGGATCTCTATTACCGCTTGAATGTGTTTCCCATTGAAGTCGCCCCCCTGCGCAATCGGAAGGAAGACATCCCCTTGCTGGCCAGCATGTTTATGGCCAACGTCCGGAAAAAACTCAATTGTACGGGACGGGAATTAACCCAGGCCGAAGTGGTGAAACTACAAAACTATCATTGGCCCGGCAACGTGCGGGAATTGCAGAACATCATCGAACGCGCCGTGATCTCTTCTCGATGCGGATCGGTCAAATTCGACCTGCCCGTTCCCCAAGCCAACGGCGCATCACTTAAAACTCCGATCAAGAAGAATGGAGACAACGCCGGCGAAATCCTAACCGACGAAGACATGCGCCTTCAAGAAAAAGCTAACATCGAAGCCGCTTTGAAACGAACCGACTGGAAAATCTATGGCACTGGCGGCGCTGCAGAACTCATGGGGATCAAACCCACCACCCTCCTCTCCCGCATTAAAAAAATGTCTATTAAAAAAGGAGGGTGAAATATATGCAAAGAGCAATTAAGAATGGACAATTGGAAGACATTTTTATGGAGCCGGATGGATGTATGGAAATTCTCAAGGAAGACAGTAGCTCGATGAAGTTAGCCAGTTTAAAGAAAATTGAACAGGCGATTAATAAGTGAAGGATCGATTAACCAAATCCCAAGTCGACCGACTTGGTGAAAGATTGAGGGATAATAAATATAATGAGACAGACCTGAAATTGCTGGATGAGTTTCGGAGGTCTTTTCATGAAGCCTACGAGGTAACGGTTGAAGCCATCCGCGTTCGGACCAAAGCAGAACCCAGTGGCAGGCCTGCCAAATCTACAACTGCTATTATCGAAAAATTGAAGCGCGAGAGTATTCGACTCAGCCAGTTTCAGGATATTGCGGGATGTCGAGAATCGTTGTTGGTACAATTGTTAATCAAAACCAGATCGTTTCATCGTTGATTAATATTTTTCCTAACAGCAAGATTGTTGATCGTCGCCTTAATCCTAGTCACGGATATCGTGGAGTTCACATTATCGTGGATGTGGAGGGTCAATGGGTCGAAATCCAAATTCGGAGCATGTTGCAACATTTGTGGGCCGAATTTTCTGAGAAATTATCGGATGTGATTGATCCAAGTATTAAGCTATGGTGGTGGTGACGACGATATTCAGGCTGAACTGCTAGAATCCACTTCTCTGATTGCTAAAATTGAGAGTACTGAAATTAGGATTGCATATTTAGAAAAGAAAAAATTTGATAGCAAAGACAAGTCAGAATTGAATGAATTACGCGAAAACTTAAGCCAGATTAAAAAAGAAATGGCTGAAAGCCTCAGGAAGTTTATTAAGAAATATTAAGATTATGGGGGTAAATATAAAATGTTTTTCTTAATGGAATATGATCGACCAAATGGGAAGATAATTAATATCACCAGCTTTACTGACAAGGCGGAAGCTGAAAATGAACGGTTATTGGTTGAACTTGAGCTTCATAAACTACACTTAGGCCGTGAAGTGGTTTTACTCGAAGCTACTAACGAGGATGCTCTCCGTCGTACGCATCGACGATATTTTGAAAACGCCAGTCAAATTGGTCAGTCGGTGAGCGAAGGCTAGCGGTTGACTACTTTAATTGCCTGCAAGGCGGTCGCACCCTACGCCTTTCCTGCTCCTACCGGAGTCAGGCTTTGCGTGTGAATTTTCTCAATAATTTCTTTGAGTGTGTCATTGGCCGCTTCATTCGCCACCTGACAGGTGCCTGCATTTCGATGCCCGCCCCCGCCATACGCCAGACAGAGCTCCCCGATATTGACCGTTGAACTCCGGTTGACGATCGAACTCCCGATCGCGAACACGGTGTTTTGTTGTTTCAACCCCCACATGACATGGATGGACAGGTTGCAGTCCGGATACAGCGCATAAATCATAAACCGGTTGACGGCATAGATGGTCTCCTCATCCCGCAGATCCAGCACTACCAGATTCTCATGGACGGTCGAGCATCGTTGTATTTGTTGTTTCGCCAATTCGGCATGTTTATGGAAGAGCTGCACCCGCTCTTGCACGTCCGGCAGGGCAATGATTGCCTCGATGCCGAAGCTTACACATTTTTCGATGAGTTCCATCATTAACTGGTAATTGGAGATTCGAAATTCCTTAAAGCGCCCAAGTCCGGTACGCGCATCCATAATGAAATTCATCAATGCCCAGCCGCGAGGGTTAAGGATTTCGTCGATCTCGTATTGGGCGGAATCACCTTTATCGACCGCGTTCATCATCTCATTCCATGCGGGAGGAAAGGTCTTTTCTCCTCCGTAATGCCGATAGACCACCCGCGCAGCGGAGGGGGCCTTCGGATCGATGATATGATTTTTTCGCTCGCCCTTATTTCGAATGGTCTCACTCAGGTGATGATCAAACGCGAGGTGGACGCCCTCCACATACGGAAGATTAGTGGTGATATCGTTGGCCGAGATCGCCACCTTGCCATCCTGCATATCTTTCGGGTGAACAAACTTGATGTCCTCAATAATCCCCACTTTTTTCAGCAGAACCGCACAGACCAGTCCGTCAAAATCACTGCGGGTGACTAATCGAAATTTTTCATTTTTCATAGATTGGCCCTCAAATACGAGCAAGGTTCATAAGAGAATGCCGCGAGCTTACACATGATGGCCTGGAGTTCACGCATCATGGTCTGATCCCGGACGGCCTGGACTCTTACATGTTTTCGGGCCAAACCTTTTCGATCTTAAATTTATAAAACTTGTCATCTCACTTATCATCCAGGACAGAAGTGGCTGGAATCTTTTTTTACCGTGGTTTTAAAAAGGAGTGGATGGCGTTGCCCGTGGCACTCAATTCAATTTTTGGCGGAGAATACCATTCCTCAAATCTTATAAAGATCATCTTTCCCTGATTACCCCTAGGCAACCTTTTTTCCTTGTAAGGCCAACTTCCCAGTTATTGGCCATTGAGGCGCACTCCAACATCTTCGGGAACGAATAGGTAATTTTCATTGGAATTGGCATTCTATAGAGTGCCATGTCTTAGTAAATGGTCATAAAAATATATATTTTTCAAATAGATAAAATTACAGTTATATTTTAAACAATATTAAATACGCATTAAAATATATCTTAAACAGTATTTTTATATATTGTTTTAATATTGTTTTCAATATATATTCTGGAAATGGGGAAAAAGCAAACAACGATTGTCGATGACATTGTTTTATTAAAGTTGAAGGTAGAGGCATCGCCAGATGACCACAATCTCAAACCAAACGATTGGATCCGGCTTTTGCGAAATTATCTGCGGATGACGCAAGCGGAACTGGCGAAACGAGCCAAGATTACGCAGGCCAACCTCGTGGCGATTGAATCAGGAAAAGTCGACCCGCGAGTCGGCACCCTTCGGCGGATCTACCATGGTCTTTCCTGTCGCCTCAGCGTCGAACCCAGGCCACAACAACCTCTGGAGAACATTCTCCGTGGTCGTGCTCAAGCCGTTGCGCTTCAACGATTGAAACAGACGATGGGAACGATGGCTCTGGAGGAACACGCGCCGGATGAAGAAATGGTTAAGATGCTTCTGGATAAACGGACGGACGATATCCTTCGTGATCCTCGCGAAAAGTTATGGCGCCAAGACCATGACGGATGACATCCGGCCCATCCGTGACATCGGGATGGGACACCTCAGGCCTTCTTTTTGGGCATTTATAACGCCCGCTGCCCACAATGCCGCGGAAACCGAAGCCGTCAGTCGGGCCTATGATAATCATATGTTTCTAATGAAAAACGCCGATGACGGCGACCATACCGGATTGATTCAATTCATTGAAAAGTGCCTCAAGGAAGTCAACTAGAGCTTCCCCCGTTGTTCGACTGCCCCACGGTGACCCCGAGGAACTCCTGAACCTTGAACCCAGCCCGCTCCTCTCTCGCATCAAAAAGATGAGGATTGAGAAGGTAGGGTAAAGTGCGGATATTCCTCATTAACAGTCTCGACCGTTAATTCCGGTATGGCTTCCATTACCGAACTCTGAGAATCTCAGTACGGTTTTTTCCCATCAAGTGATATTGCAAAGGAAAAGCAGAAAAAACGGTTACCGTAAAAATTTCTCATAGATACCTGTCTACGATGTAACCACTTTTCATTCTACCGCTATCTCTTCCCTGATTTTCATTTCCCCCAAGAATTCAAGTGCTTAAACCCGGAATTGTTCGGAAAGGTTTCTTTTGCCAATTGGCATCATGATTGCTCCTTTACCTAACCAAGTCAAAAAATATTTAAAACATCAAACTAAGTGAGGCACTGAAATGACTTGGTCCTTGGTAATAATCGGCAGTCTCACCATTTTAATCACGTTAATCGCCATGGGTTGGATTTGGGCGGAGAACAAGCCCCGAACTCTACCTAAAGGGAGGCCCAAAGCGTCTAACGATTACTTCCCAAATAAAGAAATGGAAGAAGAGTGAAATGTGTTTTGCTCGGTGAGAAGATTTCCCGAAAAGATCACGGTTCTCAAGAAAATCAATTTCTACTGTTATCTCAGGCCGGGGATTACAAATACGTAGGAATATTTTTTGACACTCTTTCCTCGATTGTGTGTCGGTGTTAGATCCCGAAGCGAATATCAGGAAAGTGACAAGTATAGGCAGGGTAAAGTCAAAAAGAGAGTGGGCAAATACTTTCCTGTTCAAGATCAAGTATAATTACAAGATCTCATCCCCCCTTTCCCGAGCCTTTCAGGTTGCACTTCCACTTAATTTGTCCTATTAATATACGGCGCCTGTTCAATTCTTAAATCATAACTTCACTACTTCGAACCTCATGTGAATTTAAATTTTTCTTTTAATACCCAGTTTTGGTGTGATGGAGGAACAAGTATGAAACATCACTGTCTTCTGTTGGGAAGTTTGATGGTTTTGATGACAAGCGTTGGATCGGCAAGTAATTTACAGGAAGAGTCCGACATACCAAGAAACAATGTTGTCGCCGCAGAACAGGTTGCAGAATATATCCATGCCATTATTGAAGCAGATCGGACCTTATACACCACTCACGTTGTGCAAAGGATGCAGGAGAATGATGTGGTGAAGGCTGATGAAGCATGGAAGAGAGAGACGGCTCTTCCGCTACCGGCGCAGATGCTCGCGCTTTCCGGTCTTCGTGTGAAAAGTGGTGGAAGTGGTCTTGAGTATCGACTCATAAGTTTATGGCCAATCTATGAAAAAAATCGATCAACCACGTGGTTCGAACAAACAGGATTGGAGGTTGTGACAGCAAATCCTAGCAAGCCCTTCACAGGCGTCAATCAGAAAGATGGACACCGATATTTTACGGCAATCTTTGCCGATACCGCCGTTTCACCATCCTGTGTGAGTTGTCATAACGCACACCCCCTCAGTCCTAAGAAAAATTATAAACTTAATGATGTGATGGGCGGTGTGGTCATTTCCTTCCCACTGTCCGATAACCACTAAGGTGTGTCTCTGTGTGAACCACTAAGAGATTTGGATTAACCACCAGTGGACTCAACTGTCTCCCGGCTTGCCTAGCGGTTATGCCCGACACTCCATTTATGAGCAAGTTCCTGGGCTTTCTCAATCTGGTCATGGGTCATGACCGATGCGATTTCGGTGAGCCGTTTTTGAGCTTTTTCATGTCCGCTCGCGGCGCAAAGATTGAGCCACATATGCGCATTCACAGGATCTTCTAGAAATGCGTATAGATTGCCAAGATTGAACTGCGCTTCTGCTTGGCCCTGGTCTGCAGAACGAGTGTACCATTCCGTCGCCTTAATATAATTCTGTGGAACCCCCTGACCCAATTCGTACATTTCACCGAGATGCAATTGCGCGAGCGGATTTTTCTGTTCAGCCGCTAAGTGATACCAGCGACTTGCTTCGTTATAATCTCGATCCATCCCCTTGCCCGTTTCGTACATTTCCCCGAGGCGCAATTGGGCGAGTGGATCTCCTTTATCAGCAGCTAAACGATACCACCGAGCGGCTTCAGTATGATTTCTAGGTACACCCTCGCCTAGGAAGGACTTTTCAGCCATCCGGATTTGAGCAGACGTGTTTCCCTGCGTGGCGGCCATGCGGTACCAGTGGCTGGCCCCTTGGTAATCCCGTGGGACACCCTGGCCCTGATCAAACAGTTCTCCCAGACGCAATTGGGCTCCAGCGTCCCCCTGCTCCGCCGCCATGCGATACCAATGAATGGCTTCCGGGTAATCCTGCGGGACACCTTGGCCCTGATCAAACAGTTCTCCCAGACGCAGTTGGGCAACAACGTCCCCCTGCTTGGCGGCCATGCGGTACCAAAGGCTGGCCTCTCCGAAATCTTGGGGGACACCTTGGCCCTGATCAAACAGTTCTCCCAGGCGCAGTTGGGCCTGAGCGTCCCCATTATTGGCAGCCATTTGATACCAGTGGCTGGCTTCTCGGTAATCCGTCGACACACCATTACTCTGATCGTACATTCGACCAAGCCGTAATTGCGCCAAGACGTCTCCTTGACTTGCTGCGCGCCGATACCAGTAATCCGCCTTGGCATGATCTCGAGAGACACCGTGGCCCATAGTGTACATTTCGGCAAGACGCATTTGTGCGGTTACGTTTCCCCGTTCGGCAGCCTGCCGGTACCAATAACCGGCCTGTTTATAGTCTTGAGGCACTTCGTGACCGACAGCGTACATTTCTGCTAAGCGTAATTGTGCGGCATCGTCTCCTTGATCCTTGGCGAGTACATATAAATGCTGCACTTGCTCAGAGGAAGTTTTTGGTTTTTCCGGTTCTACAGAATTTACAAATGCGCATGCCTGAAACAATAAAGCGACACACGTACCAACCCATACTTTGTGTAAAGAAGACTGCCATTTTAGAAACGCACAGAGTATGACTATGGATCCATTGAACATATGATTTCTCCTTGGTAGTTCCTTTCTGGCAAGGCCTTCTTCATCGTAACCTCTTTCTCGCGATCGTTATAGGTCCTTCAAAGCTTCGTTAGCGATATGTTTCGGTGTCAATGGGATACGCCATGTCACCTAAATTGGTCCGCGACTGTGCACAGCGTTCCCCATCTCCACTTCACCAGAAATTTATTGTTCAAAAACGTTGACCGTGGAATGAACCGAGAGAATTGAGCCGTCATAGCCACCATGCCTTGTCTATCCGCCAATGATGAAAGACTTTTGGCATATACAGTACGATAGGGGGATAAGCCCGATCAGTCCCGATCAATACAATGTTTAGATCGGTAGGGCAGAAACCCTACTTGTGATCCTACTTAGCTATGATCTACAGACAACAAAGAACATCGGACCCATTTTTTTAATTCTATAAAGATACTTAAATAGTCTTGAACAACTCAATAAAATCAAGCACCATTACATTAGTCAATCTCGCAAAACGTCAATCAACATAAGTATGTTTTGGCGGGATTTTGATGGCTCCAATTGCCCGTAGCTTGCTTCGGGATTACCTTATGAGAACTGTAAACGATTGATCCGTAGAATACCCCGCTGCTTACGGCGGGGATCTTTATTAAAGCGGTGAGTGCTGGAAATTCCACCGTCGTTGCAGAAGTTGGGTGAGGGCCTTTTTCATGTCACAATCTTGGAGGTAAATACGTTCTCCATGCCCTGGCAACACCCACTCAAAGTTATAGTCGAGTAATGTTCGGACCGATCGTTCCAATCTCGCGTCATCCCATACCAGCCGTTCCGGCGTCCCAAGCTGCTGAAGGTCCCGATCCCACCACAGATGGTCACCTGAGAACAAAAACCGGTTTTGGTACAGCAGGGCCATGCTTCCCGGGGTATGTCCGGGAACCGGGATGCACACAAACTCCGGAGCCATGCATATAGAATTTTCACCGTCAATTATTTGCTCTGCACCGGGCATGGCGGAAGTGTCTGCACGATGGATGATCCGGGTCGCGCCAAAGGCTCTGGCATATCTGGCTGCATCGGCCACATCATCCTCATGACTGAGAAAGATGTACCGAATCCCCCCTTTCTCTTCAAATGCCTTAACCAGATGCTTGAGGAACCGGGGAGAATCGACTAACCAGTTGCCTTCCGGATGTTGAATGAAATAGCTATTGGCTCCAAATGATTTCTCCGAATTAAACCCTACATAATATACATCGTGTTCTACCGACAACGGGAAAGAGGCTTGCGCCTGTGAGAAGATCGTAGCGTTCTTCGTCATGGTGCCAATCGATCCCACGGGACAGGCGATCAGCGCTTGATAGGCAGCAAATTCTTCTCGGCGGGATCCGGGTTGGTGAAATACCGTCGAATACTCACCGTCCTCCACAAACGTGTCCCCAGCCAATTGTCGACAGGTATCACAGTCGATACAGGTTGAATCGACAAAAAAATTCCCCTCGACATTTGTCTTTAATCGTTTGCTGAGATTGGCCATCGCTCGTTCTCTTACTGGTTTAGTATACCTGCCCGAAAGGTGTCCATGCCATTTAACGGTGAAGGAAAGAGGTGTTGGATCTGAGATGGGAATCCAGGGAAATGGACCAACGTGATTTAGAGACGGTGTTCATTTTTGTGTGTTGAGTTTTGGGAAACAAAAAACTGAAAAAATGTCTTCCGAAGTCAATTTCCGTTCCAGATTTCAAGGAGGTAGAATACCTCTTTAATGACAGATGCGCTCATATTCAATTCACCAAAACTTAGAAAACCGACCTTTCCAAGCCATAGTAATTAAACGTACCCGTACTTATTCACTTAACCATGGAGGGACTTATGCAAAAGATGGCAGCCATTTTGGCCACAGCCGCTCTGATTACCGGGCTCAGCGGATGCAGTTATATGTTCTATCCCCGTGCGGATGACTATGCGGCGAAAGCGAAAGGGACCACTAATGTCGAAACTGTGCTGAATCTCACCACCATGATGGAAGCCAGTGCGGAAACGGCGAAAGGCGGAACAGGGAAGGATCAGTCATTGGATGACCTGCACAATCAGTTTCATGCGTTCGACAATACGTTGTGTTGTGTGGATGAGGCCAAACGGGAGACCCCTACGTACGCGCTTGCGGTAACCCATAATAAGGAACTATGGGCAATTTTTAAGCGGTTATGGAAGTTCAAGGATACCCAACCCCAACGGGATCAACACCTTGCCTTATTTCAGGCGGAGATCAAAGAACTTCGTACGACCCTTGAGGCCTTGAAATAATCGGACAACGCGTATCTTCCCGACAGGCCTTGATCCCTTGCGTGCAAGACAACTGCGCGATTTTTTTGATGTGTGTCACTTAGGCATATCGGGAATAGCTAGTCTGTCGTGGGCGCGATTTTATCACAGCCCCAAGGATCAGACCGATGAGTACCAGACCGCCACCATACAGCAGCCATTCAAGTTGTACGTTGTTTTTCAGCCGTTTAACCGTAGAAGTCAATTCACCCACTTCATTAACCAATCGTGTATTCTGCTGGGTCAGCTCGACGTTGAGGGCATGTTCGTTGATCGGATCGGCCGATATACGTTTCAGTTCCTCAAGTTCTTTGGTCAGGGCTTGGACCTGCGAATTTAGCGTCCGGTTTTTGGCTTCGATTTCTTTGTACTCAGACTGGATACTCGCACGCGCTTCGCGTTCTTTGTCGATTTCGGTTTTGAGGCCTTGAAGGCGTTTTTCGGCGGCACCAAGCTTGACACGGGCGATGGGTTCCCCGATCAGATACTGAGACGTTACCCAACCTTCCGTCCCACCATCGGTCCGAACTTTGGTGAAACCGGCCTCGTCGTCAATTGCAAGAACGGTCAGTTGAGTCCCACTCGGCAGGCCACTGTGTAAGATGCGATGTGCAGTGGAAGGCCCGCTGCGTAACGGCACATTCACCACGTCAGAGATGTAATTCACGTCTCCGACTGCGGCCAACGGCTGGGTGGTTAACGCCAGGCATGAGCAAAACAATAAGACGAGAGAGACCAAATATTTCAAAGTGTGTAACCTCCTTTTTGTGTCACGCATTTCGAGAAAGGAGTTCTTCGTGCTGAATGATAGAGCGCAATGATCACAAGGAATAGGAAATATCAATGCCCTGTGGGACTAAACGATAAGTAGCAGAGGAGCCGCGAGGTGTCAATGACGCCAAATAAGAAATAGGGAAATGGAAATGCAATCAAATTTTATTTTGACTACATATTTATTCACCTTTCCATGTCCACGAACATAGAATGTCAGGAGATGTTAGATGGAATTGACCCTAGCCAGGGTGCATAAACAGGATAGAATGCAATAATTTGTGCCCATAGACTTGTTCCCTGCATTGGTTTCTATTTGAATGTCTTTCCTGATCAAATGATGCGCTCTTCTTTTGTGTTTCAAACACCACTCTCTTTTTTGACCATTAGCTTTGGATTGGAAATTCTTACGGAATCCCCCTTCATTTCTTTTGAAGCACGGGATAGCCAAAGGAATAGAACCATTTATCTGCATCCACCGCCTTATGTGGTGCCAGCTCCAGCTCTGTGGCCAAAGTGTGACAGGGAAGACAGTCGATTTTATAATCCTGAGATACAGTCTGTTTGGGATTGTCCGGGATGAAGAGAGACCATCCCCATCCATCACCCCACAGACTCGATTTCCCCCTGGACAAGTCACTCAAGGGTTCTGGGTTAGCCTGTCACTTAAGACAGGTGTCAAGGTAACCTAGCAAGTTAGAGGAATTTCTTAACCAGGAATGACCAAGCGGTTGAAAAAGAGGAAGGATTCCTCTTACCTAAGCCACGTGGGAGACTAGGCAGCAAATCCTGCGTCAGAAATCCTGGAATCCAATAGCCTGTATTTTTCGAATTTATCTCTTCTGAGCCTATTCGTTTTCCCCTTTTTGCCAATGAAAAAATCTCCTGGGATATACCGACAATGTTCTGAAGTTTCATGTCAGGGCAGGTTGTATGAGCTCGATTTCTCGTACTTTCTGCACGTTTTCTTTATTCAGTAGAGTTTGACGGTAACGTATACAGATAGATGGAAGCGCCCGTCCTCTTAAACGAATCGATCTGTTTCCCCATTCCATCAAGCACGTGTAAAAAGAATTTTTCCTCATCGACCCCACCGTACCCGTAGACATGTGAGAATAGAATCCATACCCGATCATTCCCTTGCAGCCCTTTCAAATCGCTGATGTAATTGTTCCAATTTTTTTTGCTAGCCACCCCTCGTTGATATACAACATCTTCAAGACCGACCCGTTTGGCATAATATTCAAAAGCTTTCTCACTAGAGTGGTAAAGATACACCTTATCTCCCTCCCGATAGTGTTGGCTCAAATAGGTCATGACAGGCCTGACTTCTTCACGATCCAATCTGCCGGGATTCATTGAAATGGCCATTGCGGTGTAGACCGGAAATAAAAACAACAGAACACATAAACTCATTCCGACAGTCCGTCCTGCCGGTTTTGTCATCGTAATGATTCGATCAACACCCTCGCCAATAAAAAGCAGCATCACAGGGACGAGGAAGAGTATTAGTCGCCCCACAAACGGATACTTGTGTAGCCCGCTGGCAATTAAGGTGACAAGGATCGGAAGAGTGAGCACGTAGCAAGCATATCGTTTCTCATGGAACCCGGAAACCCACCCGATGATAAAGCAGAAGGCCGCGAGTCCATAAAATGGCAATCCTCCAGGATACAGAAACATGTTCAAAAATACCTTCGGGTATACCATGAGATCATTTATCGAATTGGGTACAATGGGGAGAAAAGCTGAACCTCCACTGTAGGCTGGTGCCATCCTTGCATTTTGACTCAATTCGAGATGGGTGAAATAGTTGAGCGCAAAGCTACCCAACCAAAAGAAAGCGGGTACGAAAAGCCAAACCACATGCTCCCACCTCTTGGTCTTGAGGCAATAGAGTGAGAGGGCAACTCCGACTCCCGCAAGGGAAAATATTGCTGGGTGAGAAAACCAGATAAGAATGGCACCGATGATGGAAAATAAGAAAAGAGTGAGAACAAATCTGGATTCTTTTTCAATACACATTAGACCCAGCAAGGAAATACTCAAGGCAATCGCCACATCGGAAGAGTACTGCTTGAGTTCAGAAGAATAGCGGAGAAGGAGTTCGGAAATGGCAAAAAGCCCAAGGGCAATCGTGAGGCCACGACGGGTTAACATTCGACGAGCCACCCCATAAAAAAGAAACAGGGAAAGAATCCCAGCAAAAAGAGGGAATGCTCTGAGCACATATTCACTTTCACCAAAGGTGAGAACCAGAAATTTTTCAATAAAGAGAAAACCAAGAGGAGCCATTTGCTGGTTATCCAGAAGTCCCGCTAATTGAGCAAATGACTTTTGGAGGATATTGAACGCTAACCAGGTTTCATCCAACCAGAGAGATCTGTTATGAAGATAGGGAATAATCCGCAGGACAATGCCAAGGAAAATGATAATTCCAGCCATCATTCTCCAATCGCTCTCTCTGAGGAGAAACCCTTCCTGCGTGATCCGTGAATGAAGGAAATTTTTGACACCGGCTGGCATGAATCTCTGTAATGTGTGCAACATACCGGCTCCCCCGAAGGACATATTTCGGTTATAAGGAACTCACCTTCTTGGAATACAGACTCAGAACTGAGAGGTTTTGAGCTGTTTCCCTTATCTTAATTCCTTGACGGATTGCCAAAAGTTACCCTCTATCCCCATCGTATACAGATTTTTTTTAAAACAATGTTTTCAGCCAAAATATCCTCCATTTAGTCGATTCAGAAACCTCCCTCATCTTCCCTCATGTGTGTCCGATTGGCTGTAATTCTCTTGAGGCACGAACCGTGGGATACCTTTTTTATGACGTAAGTGGCCTGGCAGCCCTGACATGTGAACTGCCCGTTTTCCACCATGTCTTCTCCTTGCCGGTGCCCTTCGGTTATCCTTAACTTCTGCCTGCATGTCGGGCAACAGTAGATGTCAAGATCTGCACATCGCATCCGAGCACTCCCTACTTTTCCGTTGGGTAGATGGAACAATTACAATTCAGCCAGGATGGTGCATCACCCTCCATTAATCAAGGACTGCTGAGCTTCGAGGATATCGGATGATCGTTCACTGGAAATAGACGACCATATGCATACTGATCGAAAAGTGCATAGTGAGTGGGTTCATCAGAAAACATCGTGATCGGAACATCCGGCATCCATCTCTTAACGCTGGCCGCAGAACGGCAGGCTTCATTAACAAACTTCTGTCCGGTGACAATGTAGATAATTCCTCTGGATGGAGAACTCATCGCCGCTCCCAAGGGTATTCAGACTTCAAAAATATTGCACTTTCATCCTTGTTCCCTTTGCTCTTAATATAATCATGCCGAACAGCCATGGCAGCCATAAGCCAAAGGTTCCCCGATCTCATCGATGCACGCGAAGGCATTCTCTTTTTTAGGATAATGCTATGCCAGTTCTAATCCCTTGATCCAGATGTCACTTTATGACGTACCGTCTCAGCGTTTCGAAACAGCTCGAGAAACGCCGAACCACTCTGTCGCCATTAGTGCGACAGTCCCAATGATTACCGTCCCGGCACAGAATTGCACTCCGACCGGAATCGTCTCGTGTAAGGAAAGGCCGATCAGCCAGGAGAGACCGATCACAAGCAAGGTTGAAATATGAGGCCATAAAGCGAGCGATGTACCAGCAGCCACTGGATTTTTTGATGTGATCACATATGAGAACCGGCGATCCAACATGACATCCAAAAAGGCCATGATGAGATATGGCCATTTGGCAAACTGTAAAAGCCAGGCTCGCCAATGTATCCCGCATTCCCGTTTTTGGTCCAAATAAAACCGTTGTCGGAACCGCTCCCAAAATTGCAGAAAGACAAGTAAGAGGCCGAAGGTCCCCAACGTTTCTATATTCACTATTTCTGGCATTTTTCCCCGAACTAACATCACCGCAATGAGAAGGAAGGTGAGCGGCAAAATAAATGCTTTATGCAGGTATAGAAAACCATGCAACGCATTCATTAATTTTGATGAAAATGATAACTTCTGAACCAGCGTTGGAGCGATATTAAGCTTAATATCAAGGAGCGAACGGGCCCACCGACGTTGCTGGTTTAAAAACGGAGCCCATTTGACCGGGGCTAAACCCTGCGCCAGCACCTCTGGCACATAGACTCCTTCCCATCCCCGAATTTGATAGAGAAGGGTGAGAAGGAGATCATCAGCATCGTGGGGCGCAAACCCGCCCACTTCCCGAAGTGCAGTCATGCGATGGGTGTTATGAGAACCCACGATGATGGGATAGCCCAATCCATAGCTGGCCATTTGGGTTGAAGAATAAAACGCGTAGGACTCCTCCGCCGCACCACGGGCGATGAAACTCTCCTCTTGATTGGAATACACTTGTGGAGCCTGGACATAACCGATCTTTGCGTCAATAAAATACCCGAGAACCTTTAATAAATAGGTGGGATCTGGAACATGATCGGGGTCAAAAGCCGCAATAAATTCATATCGCTCGAACCCGATTTCATGTAACCATGCATTGTAATTTCCATATTTCGTGGCTTTCCGAAACATCCCATTTTCTGCTTGAAATTGTGGGCAATGCTTTCGGCTGAAGTGAAAGGCTCCTCGCTTTAAGCAAAGTTCCTTCACTCGTTCGTCATCCCCCTCGTCCAACACCCAGCTATCATGTGGGTAGTCGAGAGCCGAAAGCGCTTCGAGCGTGTCTTCCAATAACACTAATGGCTCGACATCAGGCACAATCGTGGTCACTACTGCAACCTTCCATCCCGTCTGCGCTTCAAGAGGTTGTGGTTTTCTCATCTGAGGCAATAAAAACCATCGTCCATGAGCATTTCCAAGGATCAAAAAAATCATCACCGAGAGAACAGGGAACATCACCGGATATTCCTTCCAAACATCAAGCCTGAACCAGGAGAGCAAGAAGGCTATTGTGGTCAATACACCCAAAACTGTCAGAACATAGAAAAGGAGACGGTCTGATTGAAGGAATACTGATTCTTTTATAACCCGTGTGCTCTGAGAAGTCATTTCCGTTTGCCGCACCATGCGAATCTTATGTTCGTGATTTCAGGATGAACTGTACTTGTATAAGGAGTTTGTAGGGCCCGGTAGGCCTACCCTCCTTTATGCCCATCACGATTTTTTCATGGACATGGCTGAAATGAACAATGAGGAAAAGATGGTCCCCACTCCCATGATCACCAGTGTCGCGCCGAACGAGACCCATTCCGGAGTGGGCAAGGGTCCAAAACCCGATTTGAACCATTCGATGACGAGGACACTGAGGATCCCTCCCCCGAAAAAAAGGAGTAAGGCCCCCAGGAATAATCCCGTCTCCAATTTAAACCGGTCATAAAATGTGGCCAGGTTCGGATTATTCACGTCGAATCGGCGGCTCCATGAATACGTTTTGGCATGCAACCACAGGCTGAGAATCTGAAAGCCGGTGACGCTGAAGATCGTTCCGAAAATCCCGGTCACGGTGCCGAGTGGCTCGCCGTTAAACCGCACTAAACCGGCGAGTGAGAGGAAATGGGCGCCAAGACCAAACGCGATCGCCAAAACTCCCGGCAGAAGGAAAACTTTGTTCGGACAGTAGATCAGCATCATCCGCAAGCTGCGCCATCCGTCACGGAATGTCCGCAGCTTAGATTCACCCTTTCGCTCATGCAATTGGATAGGAATCTCGGTCGTCTTCAAGTGGGCCAAACCTGCATTGATGGCCAACTCCAGGTTAAATTCCATCCCGGGGCTGACCGGCTGAATCCTGTCATAGGCCGACCGGCTAAACGCCCGATATCCACAATACACATCTGTGTAGGTCGTTTTAAACAGAATGTTGAGAATGGCCGTGAGAAGCGGATTTCCAAAGAGTCGATGCAGAAATGGTATCGAGCTTTGTCCTCCTTTGAGATATCGGCTTCCCGAGACAAAATCATATCCCTCATGAAGTTTTTCCAAAAAGGTCGGGATTAAGGTGAAATCGTATGTATCATCGGCATCGCCCATGACAAGATATGTCCCACTGGCGCTCGCAAAACCTTTTAAATAGGCATTTCCATATCCGCGTTCCGGTTGATGGACTACGCGTACGCCCATACTCTCCGCAATGGCGACCGACCGGTCTGTAGAGCCATTGTCGCAAATGATTATTTCTCCATGGAAATGCTCCCGAGCGAACGTTGCCTGGATTTTTTGAATGCAAACACCGATAGCCTCTTCCTCATTAAGACAGGGCATCACCACGGATACCAAAGGCCCATTAGATATTGGAACTCTTTCATTGGGCATTTCGTGTAATTTATGAGCCTCTTTATCCATTCGCTTCTCGGTTTCCATACTTGGCAGGACCTTCAAACTGAATCAGATCACTTATGTCTAGGGGCCGTCACGCGGAATAGGAGATCATCATCATGCCGGCTCAACAATTCAACCCTTGCGGAAGTCCTATTGAATTCATATATCAACCAACTCCAGTCCCATGGAGAGCCCCAAAAGTATCCCAGCCAATTGCGGTCCCCTCTGACCCTGGAATACATCAAAAATTGGTCGTGGGAGGCCACGTAGGATGTATATTCCTCAACAGGCACATGAAACCACGGCTTCAAATCAAGAATTCCACGGTCGACCGTATCATGGCCGAGATATCGAAGAGAAGCTTGCGGATCGGCGAGATACACAATTCGAGAGGAGAGAGAGGAAGGAGCATAATATGCCAACGACATGAAGGTATGAAGATCCCCTGCAACAATGGGTAGACCGGGATCACCCTCTGATTGCAAAAATTCATAGGTGTTCGACCAGCTCTTCGTTATGCCTTTTTGGTGTTTGAATTGAGTCACTGCCGCCATCATGAACCAGCCAAGAGATAAATAGGATAAAGAAAGTCCCCATGAGAGGCGCGATTCCCTTATCGAATCTTCGAACCACAATAGCTAATAGAAGGCTAAAGCCAATGACCGCTGAGAGCGCATATCGATAGGTAAACGCTCCGATGACCAACTTCCCCATAATGACCGCCACAACCGGAATGGCGATGAATCCAATCGCAGCGGCGATTTCGTGCCACGGGAGTAAAAAAGTGGGTGTCAGGGAGTCCTGGTTCTTCGTTGTTTCAGCTAACGGCCACAATGACGCGACAATCAACGTGGCGACAATCGGTCCTATGGAAGGCATCAAAAGCGTGTAATAGAAGCCAGGGATCAAATTCCATTCGGGGATTGCCCAGAAATGATGCGAATAGCTTCTGGCCTGTTGTATGACCGGAATGAACAGGACGAGGGGTGCCAATATGGCGCCAAATGAAACCCAAATGGGCCAATCGATTCGCCGGCGAAGGAGGGAGCGCACAATCTCTCCCGCTCCCAAAGGAATTAAGAGAAACACTGCATAGTAATGGCTGCACGTAGCTGCAGCCCCACTAGCAGCCAGGGCCATTAACCAAAGACGGCGGCGTGGACTATCAGTTGCCCCTTGCCAACAGAGGAGGGCCAACGCGGAAAATCCGAGGACCAAACCATAGGGTCTGGCTTCATAGGCGTATTCATAAGCAATGGTGGTTAGCGGGAAAGTCATCGCGACTATGCCGTACAGCGTTGATGATCGTTTGGACACGAATCGAAAAAGACACAGGGCCATGACCAGGACACCGAACACCTCCGGTAAGCGAACGGCCAATTGGGTTTCCCCTAAGGCCAATAAAAAACCCTGCGTAAAAAGGTAGAAAGAAGGAGGATTCTGATCAGCTCCGGTGCTCAGGGCAGCAAGAATATCAGAGAGGTGGTCGAGTCTGGATATGTAAAGAGTAAAGAGTTCATTGTTCCATAGCATTCTCTTTGAAGCAATGGCACAGGTTATAAAAAAATACACTAATGAAAAACTGATAACCACCCTCAATGGGTATTTTTCGCAAAAACCACGAAATCGATCTGGCAGAGGTGCTATCCTATGAATTAGGTTCAGGTCCATGGCAAAATATTTTTCTCTACTAACTAACAATCAATGATCTAAGCACCCGACTCCGGCATTCCAACCCGGCGATATATCGAAAAATTGCCGGGGATACTCTTACCTCCATCCGCTGCAATAATGTCTGTATACACCTGTTCCCAATGATCGGGGAACTGCTGGACGACCGGAGCCATATACCGTTTTGTATCAACCGCCAAACCCTCATCAAGTAGAAGATAGGTGACGGGGACCGAATCAAGTAGAGCCTGCGCTTTGAAGGGATCCGTCTGAAATCGGCGACATCACGGTTTGTAACCCCGTTCGCAAATACACCCAGTGCGGCATCGATCCCGCAAGAATCGCCGGCTTTTTGGCATGCTCCTGTAACCAGTCCAGGGCCGCATCCAGAGCACGATGGGGTTCCTGATAAAAGAACAAACGGTAACTGAGAGGATTTCCATTCTGATCCCGAATGGTCCCCTCTTGATGCAGCCTCGTGTATACGACCCATACCGTCATAACTTGTAAAATTAAGATCAGGCTTACGACCAATCCCATTGCCACTTTTCCAACAGCTTTAAACCGTCCTAGAGCCCCAGAAAGTTCCAACATGGCTGACAATAGTCCCAACACTAAAAAAGGCATAAGCGGCAGAAGGTAACGGGGCAATTGCAGAGGCCAGGGCGTGAGACAAATCAAAGCGATTGAGAACAAGACGTTAAGAGGTAGGAGCCATTGTCGACATTTTAATTGGAAAACAACCCCTGTGAGAACAAGACCCCCAAGCGTGAACAGAACTACATCCACCGGCCATGGCGTGGAAATGGGAAAGGGTAATGTAAAAAACCTCCACGGCCCTTCATACGATACACGATCCAGCTGACGGCCTCTCCGAGGCTTTGAGGAAGTTTCTCAAGATTGCGAAACACACGGGTAACAATATCTGGGAAAGAAGCAAGCCCCAATTCTGGACGAAATGGATCTTTGAGGGTAAACATGTTCTTTGCATAACTGACGTTGTAGAACACGTACTCTGAGCGCTGATAGTCATAGGCGGGTTGATTATACTCCGGCCCGGTAACAACAGAGACGATGTACCCTTGCCAGAAGAGAAAGGGTGCAAGAGCAACCGCGCATCGGATGGCGGCACGTTTGAAATTCTTATTGAGTAGGCTTTCCGCAACCCAGGCGGCCGACAAAGCAACTCCAATTGTTCGCAAGGCGAATGCGGCTATACCCAATAATCCGGCTGTAACACAAGCAATTCGCGTGTGGCCTCGTTCATTGACCAGAATGAGAAAGAAGGAAGTTGTGGCGAGCCCATAAAGAATCTCCGGGAACAAGAGGTCTGACATGAAATACATCCGGCTATGGAAAAGGCAGAAAACAGTCCCAATAAAAGCAATGCTCAGAGGAAGATGCCTTTTGAGTATCAGGTAAACCGATATAATGTACGCAAAAAATATTGCCAAGTAAGAGCGTCTGAGCCATTCACCCACTACTAATGGGTCGGTGGAACCCAGGATCAATTGATGAGCGGCAACGATTAAAGGTAACAGTGGAGGATATTGGATAGCCTCAATCTCACCCGGCTCGTTCAACAACCGATACCCTTTCCCTTCGGCAAGGGAGGTCCCAAGAGCACAAAATACACACCTCCATCCCACCGCATATCGATTGGTCCATTGGCACGCGGCACCCAGAGGACCAAGATGAGCAGTCCTAACACTACATATATGAGCCATTCCGTGTTTGAGCGGTTACCAGGAATTGGCCCATTCGTTGTTAAATTCATTGCCACTGGATTTGATAGGAATAATTCGGAACGCTAATCTCGCAACCAGGACTACCATTCTTCATCCGTTAAACAAATAGAGGGGATCTTGTCAGAAGACAGATGGGCAGGTAAATAACTCTTTTGATGCATCCCAGGCTCCGCACTTCTGGCTATCGGCCAATCAAGGCAAACTTGCAGCCTTACCCAAAGAGATGAATGCCCGGATAGGAAGCTATCGGCAACTTAGTCTTTAATCTGAAACCGAATGAGCGTGGAACGCCGTTTATAGGAAGGGGATAAGTCATGCGATCTCATGCATGTGATGTTGGAGTGAAGATATTATTCCGAGTGCCACACAGCATTCGCAACAGCCGATGTGACGACACGACGTCATTATACTCTTTATCTTCAATCGGCATCGGAGAAAAGGGACTCGTGAAAATTAATGCCGGCCAAGGTTGCAAACCGTCGAGGAAGAGATTACTGATAAAGCTTCTCCGGATAAGGGATCAGCGAGGCGATATTGGGTGGATCAAATTCCATTGTCTTCATTTTAGAAATTGCGTAAGGAAGAATCGGATAATGATAAGTGCGTCTATCTTCCGACTTTAAAACCAAATCCAAACTACCTTCTTTGGCATCCAATCTTTCCACATCCAAATAGTGCCCAGCGTTTCCTCTCAAATATATCCACTCCCCCTGAAGAGGAGACAAGTCCCATGGATTAATTCGAATTGTGGTTTTGCCCTCCACATAGTTCGCCTCCAATGGCGACGTATACCTCAAAATGTCTCGGCCATCAACCATTAGTTTAAGGCAATTTACGTAACCATTTCCATGCAATATCATCTCCCCTTTTTCTGTCCGGATGGACCAATTCGTCCCTTTTCTTATTAGCTCATCAGACTTCTCCATCCGCAAGCTGCCTATAACCCCGGATTTGCCTTCCACCTACTCCTATGGGGACTTGAACCAATTTATTATTCAATTTAAAGGTTAAAATAATCTGAGCATTCTCTTTCAGAACAAAATCCAAGGGCAGGAATCGAATGTGTATGGTCTCTAAGTGGCCGTATAATAAGCCCGTACTCAGTAGGCTTACTGTTTTATGTTTACGGAAATTAAATTTTTCCCCAAGCCTGCCGTAATAGTGCCCGCTTATACCTATTACGAAATCAGCAATGGGAAATGTGCCAAGGGACGCATATACTTCTTCATATGCGTATAAGGGTAAAGGCTTTACATCTTCAACTCCATTGTCGGTGACGCTATCGAAAGAATTCAACAATCTTGAAGGCCGGCTTTTTTTGTCCAGTAAACCATGAAAACAGTTCAGCAGCTCGCATATCAGTTCCCAAAGCGCTGTTATGAAATTTAGGAGCATAGTATAAGGAATTGACAAATCGAACCTGACTTTTTAAAAAGGTCACATTTTCTGCTTTCATCTTGCCCCTAAGGCTAAAGATCTCATTATCATTAGCTACGATAACTAAATTATTCACGCGCTTTGCCATATCTTCGAACAACATCCGATATATATCTAAGATCTCGTCCGTATTGAATTTCCGAAGCCTATAGTAGAAAGGATTCGTCCGACCGTGAAGCCTCCCTGGGCAAAAACACCCTTAAAAACATGGGCATTTTATTGTCATATCTTATGTACCGCCATGGGCAAAAAAAGAATGGTATGTTTCAATCGCCTCTTTCAAGGAATCTCCAACTATTGGAATTAATCTAAACCCATCATCCTGAATAATAAAACGCGCATAAACCCCTTCATGATTGCAATAATTACAAAAACTCTCGTCTCTTAATTTGTGAAAATCGAACGGGAAGAGTACGCACATAATCAAGCCCGTAGTCCTTCCCAATAAAATCCCACAATAGATACATATGAGACACACCTCGCCCAGCTAGCCCAAAATTAATGACTTCAATATTTTTTAGGCCCGCTCGGGCAAATTTGTCCTGTAGCATGGAAGGGACCTCATGACCAAGAGCCACCTCATCTCCTTCGATAAAGGAATCTCCAAAAATTCCTATTCGCACTGAATTTGGAGGTTTCTGTTTCGGGTATAAAATGTAAGAATATTGCGGGTGAGAAGTATTGCTATGATCTTTTCCTCCAAATTGAAGAGCTTGCTCCTTTGTGAGGAAAGGAGGATCGGGGTTAGACCCCCAACTTTGAACCGCTTGGTAAATAGGTGTGTTCTTAAGAAGGGAGGCATACCTTAAGGAGGCAGCAAATAGGATAATGGAAACTATAATCAAAATGAGAAGAATTAGACTAAACTCACGAGGGAAGGGTGCCGGTCGAAACAACTGGACTTATACTGTGCCTTGGTAAATTCCATACCCAATGCTGATAAATCTAAGAACGTGAGGCCGTCTTGTGTTAGTCGCTCAGGAAAGGATCCCCAAGCATTTTCCTCCATTCGGGGAAGGAGTTCAATCAAATAGAGAAGTCCGAGGCGATCCGCCGTCTCCTGGAATTACTGAATGTACCCGGTATGATTCGGGAATCTTGCCGTTTGAGAGACGTGTGGCAACATTTTGAGATTGGAATAACCCCCGTAAACCGATCTCCCTGAGCACATACATCAAATGAACTCTTCTCAAGACCTCTCGAACCGGAGAATCAAGAAGAACAGTGATCTTTTGGTCGACGAGATACCCTGCTTTTATCAATGATGGGCGGGTTCGGGCCAGATTGAGATCAGCCGGAATAATAGCCATGACGACCAGATCCGGCTGACTATTCAACATGCGATGTGACAGGGTGGCGGCCATCTGTTTCACGCTATAGGCTGACGCTCCGAAATTAAATACCTTGACAGTCTTGGCAAACTGTTGCTGATTGAGGATATCTTCCAAAACTTGCGCAGGTGTCTTCCGTTCTGGGGATACCCTCACCAAACGTGACGGAATCCCCAACAATGGCCACTCGATATTCGTCTGGTTGCTTCGTCCCATATGTTACGCCAGAAGTCTTCCACGCAGTCCCAGACTATCGGTGTTGATGATCGCAAGTCCCCTTGCATGCGCCTGAACAAGATTCGGCTTATGAACGTAAGGAATATCCTCGCTCTGTTCAAACGGCCTATAGATCGGATCATAAATATGAGGCTCCGAATGTCCCCAAAGCCTGACGCCGATCTCCAAAATGAAGAAAGTTATAAGGGACAGGTACCCCCAGCATAGAGAATCGTCCTCTTCCATCTTTTCGGTATCGAGTTTGTTCACTTGACTGAGCCAAACGTTGTGGACTGCGGCCAGGCCCGGCAAGGTACCCCACACATTCTCCCGCTGTCGAAGGATCCGCCCCATGATTCCCAGGTGTTCGAGTCTAAACCCTGCAATGGATCGGCCGTTATGAAAGTGGGCCGCAAACGTGCCCCAAAAGCCGTGTGACTGTATATGGGATACCACCAGACGATCATCGGCAATGAGCCGTCTCTCCCTCTTCCCGAAGTTGTTGGGTAAACAACATTTCCATCACACCAAGGTGAGAATTGATTCGAGATAAAACCCGGCGCTTGTAAGAGATATTGGCCTGCAGGCAAATTCGCTCGCAGGGACCATTCATGATCGGAGAAACAAATGGCGCAAACACCAGAAAGAAATTGGCCCAATCTATCAATGAGGTCGTGGCTCCATTATCGACCGCCCCACCAATGGCGGCAGCATCTGGGTAATCCTTGTGGGATTGAATGATTTGTTCGCACCAATTTGGGGCAACTCGACAATGATCTTCCGTAATGGCAATGATTTCTCCTTGAGCCCGGCACATTCCGAGCTTCCGTAGACTGAATACGGATGCCCCAAAATCCTGGAGCCTAATGACTTTCTCATAGGACTCGCTTCCAACAGGTAATCCCCGACCATTCCCATCTGCCACAAGAATTTCGGCTCCGACACTATCGGCTTGCTTCAATAAGGAATCCAGGCAGGCGCGTATCTCCGGCCAGGGTTTTGTCGTCGCGACCACAATTGAGAGCGGTGGCTGTTTGGTTGAGTCTCTCGTCTGGCTACTCCTACGAAGAGTTTCCATTTGCATACTTATAAATCCTAAGCTCTGCGGGAGGCCACTTCTTGATAACAGCATAAAGTCTGACGCGCCGTTTCTTCCCATCTGAAATTAGACGCTCGCGCCAATCCCTCTTGCCGATAATGTTTCCAGCTCGTCTCGTTTGTGAGCAAATGATGCATGGCTTCGGATAATAATTCCGGGTCATGTGGAGGGATCAGTTTTGCCGCGCCCTGGAGGTTTTCTTCTAAGGACGACCCTTGCGAACTGATCGTGGGTACCCCGCAGGCCATGGCCTCCAATGGGGGAAACCCGAACCCCTCATGGAGAGAAGGGTAGACAAAAAGTCTTGCGCCCGAATAGACGGCTGGTAGATCCTGCTGCTTCACATAGCCAACGAGGTGCACCATTCTGCGCAAAGGAGGTAACTGCATTTGCTTCAAGAGTGCCTCATGTTCCCAGCCTAGCTTCCCCGCAAACACGAGATGTTCGTTGATGGCTCCTGCCTCGATAAGCCGGCGATAACTTTCGAGCAACAGCGACAAATTCTTCCGAGGCTCAAGTGTTCCGACATAGAGGATATAAGACTGTGGGAGGTTGAGCCGTGTTAGGACTTCCTGGACCCAGGCGGGAACCCCGGGCCTAAACTCTTCACCTATTCCCGGCACGGTCACATGAATGCGATCTGATCGAAGATCGGGCAGATACTCCAAAATGGCATGTCGTGTCGCCTGGGAGGGAACAATCACCACGTCCGCCCGACAAAGACTTGCCAGCACCATCCGCCGATATAACAGGCTTCGACGCAATGCAATGTGACAATGAGGATGCGAGAAAGACGTCATGTCATGAACCGTCAACACATGGCTCGCCGCCCCTCGCATGTGGGGCATAATGAACGATGGAGAGTGCACGATATCCGCCTTCCAACGGCTTGTGAGAATCGGCAAAAGCACTTGTTGGGCAAAGAGGCGAATCGGTCGTTGTCGACAACTAATTGCTGTAATCGAAAAGTTTCGTGGCAAACGACCGGCAAACATTCGACGATCTTCTTGGTTAAGATAAAGCCTATACTCATTGCCCTCATCAATCTTCGCCAGATGCCACACCAGTTGGGTGATGTAATTGTCAACGCCGGTCATCTGCGGGAGCAAAGCCGTCATATCAATGGCAATTCTCATGCTGTCCCTTCATCGTATACCACAACGTAGGATCTCCCTCCGATTCAGATCGCCTCAAGCAATACGGGACCGCTTCCGGCTTCCGGTTTTCTGAGCGCCAGGTACGCAGGAGCGAGGAGACCGATCTCAGGCTGACTCACCATTCGGGGTCTCCCAGGGCAGTTGCCCACAATGTCGGGATGGGACTCCCAGTCATGCTGTCCGAACGAGAGCCATCGACGTAAAACCCCCTGTCCTGTGCGGTTCGCATCACGGATTCGACCGAACAGCCTTAGCAAGGCTCAATGGCGTTGGACCGGACAAAGGCCGCACGCAGGACTCGACGAAACCCCTCACGTTCGAGGGTCCCTTTTACGGTTTGGACTCCTTGCACAGAGAACTTCTCGTCATTCCATGGCTGAAGATAATCAACCGGCAGGGATGCTCAAATAGAGGCTTGTCCCTGGCCAAGAGAACTCCCGTCCTCCTGCTTTAAAACTGTCATGTAGTCATGTTGCAACCTCTCATAGCTTTCCATTAGACGCACAGGCGCGAGGAGGGGGTTGCGGGCAATGACGTACATAAATGGATGGGAGGTCAGGGTCCGCCAGTCAATTACCATCCCCGTCCATTCATCGAGTATTCGTGCGAAAGACAGCGAGACTCGCATCATCAACGTAGAGGTCTTGCAGATGGAATCGTTCGTATAGACAAAGCCCATGAAAATCTTGCCTTCGTTTCGAAAACTTGGGCGCATGAGGCTGTCGGAAGTCTTATCCACCAAGGCCACAGCACATCCTCAGTGTTGGAGGCCTAGCGCAACGGACACCCCTTGAATACCAGCCTCAATATCATCGCCTGTTTCATTACCACAACACAGTCGTCTTTCTAGATGGTCTATCCGGGTTTTCCCGACGCTTGCCTGAAAACAACAAAGCTATCCTGGCCCGCAGGCTTGGTGAAAACAGCCAGATCCCCAAAAACACGACGACATCGAGTACTGACGGTTTTCCGAACCTGAAGGCTTGTCGTAATAACATTAACGACTCTTTTCGATTTCCTTCCTGCACGGCTCCAACACTTGCCCAGGTCAAAAGGAACGAGGCGTAGGCTCTCGAAGTCACCAGGTCCTTATTCTGATTAATCCAGGAAAGGGAAAAGCGCCAATCGGTCTTGCTGCTGATCGTGCCTCGATTATCGTCCCTATGCCAAATCACTAACGGGGCACTTTCAGGGACATACTGCACACCCACCCCATTGAGCATTGTTGCCCGGAGAACCCAGTCAATATCGTCATGTCTTTGCGCTTCCTTTCTAAAGGGTACAGCTTGTAAGAGGGCTCTCGTCGTAAAAATCGTTGAACTTTGTAAGTTCCCCTCTCCTGCAAAAAGTTGAGTTCGGCAAAACAGATATTCGCTCATCGGCTCATTTGGCTTGGGGGATCTGGTCGGCCACACTAAATCCCCCATTTCACGGCGCACCGTCAAGCGACATCCGATAATGGGATATCGATGAACGGATTGTTGTGCTAGTTGAAGCTGAAGGTGAAGCTTTTGGGGGAGCCATTCATCATCATGATCAAGGAAAGCCACCCACGGTCCTCGTGCTTCCTTGACTCCTGCATTGCGAGCTTCAGCCGGTCCCAGATTGTGAGGCAAAATTTTGACCCGTAATCGGGCATCCTTTATTGCGCTTAGAACATGTATCGTTTTGTCATCGGGACCATCTACGACGACAATGACTTCAATTGTTGGAAGAGTCTGCTCCAAGGCACTCTGTACGGCTCGTACGACTAAATCCGGTCTATTCCGGGTAGGAACCACGACCGAGACAAGCTGTTCTTCAACGACTCCCATCGTAACCTTCCGGCCCGGCTTGAGGGGAAAGGCCAGGCGGAGCTTGCGACTCTCGATTAAGGACCATACGCGCCTTTGGATTAGCGGGGAATCCCAACGTACGAAGTAAATCACGTGGCGTGCAAAACAAGAGATGTCCTGCGTTCTTTTGTTTCAGTAGTCCCTCCAAATTCTTGCGGCAGTTTCCACCCCACCAGGGGTTTTGCAACACATCCGACCGGATCGCGAACGCCAGGTAAGGCCGTTCTGAATTTTTCAGGGTCTCCTCTATCGCAGGCTGCACAAGTTCCGGTGGCTCCCACAGTCGTAATGTTCCGTATCCCGTGGGAATCGGCCCTGATTTACTCACGTACCTCCGCAGAAACCGACGCCATTTCAGTCCCTGCTCTGATATAATCCCCGCCGCCAAGGGTATGAGCCATAGTCCATCCGACCGATTTGTATCCGGCTTTTTAAAATCCTCAATGGACGGTCGATAGGGTCCCATCCTCATGGACTGATAATCCTGAGGAAATTCCGGCCCAGGCTCTTCCCCCGGCTCAATTGTCAAATCGAACAAACATCCTACCTGCTCCAATGCTTCACGCACCCGATTGTCGAAATACCGCCCCCCCATCCTGGCGGATTCACATGGCATTCCAAATACCGACTCAAACACCTGAAAAGATGTAATGACGCAGTGTTCTACCCACAAGGGGTTTCCGTAATCATGCACCCATCGATTGCCTGCGTCCTCCCAACGCCAGGCATGAGGATGTACCCCATGCTCGTCACCCATCCGGAGAGTTTCCTCGATCTCGGAATGATATTGTCTTAATGCCCATTCGGCGGACCCATACACGATCTCAATCTGGGGATCCACCCGCCAGAACCAATTCAACCGGGCCACCTGCCCAGTGATATCCTCCATTGGGAGACGGAGCTTCTGGAGGTATGGATAGAGTCGCTCAAAGCCCCGCCACGGAGCACCCTTTTTTTTGGGGTCAGGACGTTGAGGATCAGGCTCGACGTCGATACATAAAATCACCGGGATGCGATGATTCATTGGATTTATCCCTCGATCGAAGTCCTCAAGAATTATTCTCCAAGCCTTCCTTAACCGCCAGAGTCACCCTCTACCATGCGATGCTCAAGAGTTAATGCCATTTCTTCCACGCTATAAGCCGCCGCACCAAAATTTAAGACTTGCACCTTGAGGGCTCCTTGTCTTCGATTCAATATATCCTCAAGCATCTATGGATAGATGTCCTCCGTCTTTGAAACGCCTTCGCCAAATGTCCCCGAATCTCCCACGATCGCAATGCCATATTCATCATGTCTTTCGGGTCCATAATCGGTGCCGATTCCGGAATGTAGCCCAAGACTATCAGTATTGATGACGCTCTACCCTCAGCTCTTGTATTGGAGAGATTGGGCTTATGAACGCAAGAAATTTCTTGTGTTCTCTCAAAAGGGTCTGACCCCCAAATTCCAAGACACTCCGCATCACGATAAATAAATACGCGGCAGGGCGGATAAACCCCGAGACAGGCAAAATTCTCACATCAAACCCCTGTCCTTGAAGCGCCGCCTGAACTCCCTCCTGCCGGTGACGAAGACTCACTACGACGATGACCACCCCAAGATATCTGAGGTGAGGCAACTTCTCGGCCAGGTCGCCCTCCGCTCCGCCTGTACCCAGACTATCAATGACAAACAAAATCTTGAGATTCATCCTGCTTTCTTCTTTTCACAAATTAACAGCCGTTTTTTTTGATTTTGACGCATTCTCAACTAAATGGCGTTCCGGTCTGAGCACCATACCTGGTTTTCCCAATGTGCCTGGTCTCAGCCCCCTTATCGGCGAGTTCGTTTCTGGAAACTGATTCGAATCCGGTCCCGAATCTTTTGAGGTATCAACCAAATTCCCACATACAACGCCGCATCCAGCATCGTCGGTCTGCCGTATTTATAGGCTTCCCATAGAAGGATTAAAAAAGCCTTCCAATCTCCTTCTCGCACGGCATTCGCACTTAGCCACGTCATGAGAAATGAAGTGTAGGCTTTCGGTGTAACCAGGTGGTTGTTTTCATTGATCCATGCAAGTGAAAAGCGCCAATCCGTGCTGCGGCTCATTGAGTGGTGTGTGGCTTCCCTATGCCAAATGACTAAGGGTTCACCCGTTGACACAAATTGAACACCAACACCGTCCAGGGTGGTGGCCCGCAGAAGCCAGTCGATATCCTCATGTCTCTGTAGACGTCTAAAGGGTACCGTCTGCAAGAGCTCTTTCCTCGCGAAGATCGTATTAGCTCCAATTATTCCCTCTCCCGAGAAAAAGCTCTTTCGGCAGAAAATATATTCACTCATGGATTCGTTTGGGCTGGGAATTCTTCTTGGCCAAACAACATCGCCTATTTCACTGCGTACAATAAGACGGCACGAAACAATGGGATTCCGATAAGCCGACAATTGCGCCGTCTGAAGCTGAGCTTCCAGTTTCTGAGGAAACCATTCATCATCATCATCCAGGAAAGCTACCCAGCGGCTTTTCGCTTCTCCGACTCCGGCATTGCGAGCCTCTCCAAGTCCCACATTCAAGGGTAACGGTTTGATTTTCACCCTGGAGTCATTGATTTCCTGAAGGACCCGCACCGTCACGTCATCGGGACCGTCTACTACCACGATGACTTCAATGGCTTTGAGAGTCTGATTGAGAGCACTGGTGACGGCGCGAGTGACTAAATGCGGCCTATTTAGGGTAGGAATTACCACAGAGACCAGCCGTTCAGCGTCTTGCACGCGTGGCTCCTAACTTCTGCGTCGTTGGTGTATTTGCATGGTAATTCCGTGTTTGGGGTGCAGGGTCATCTGGGGCTTCGGCAGGATGGTTTGCCCAGGTACCAATGTCAATGCAAACCGTTGCGCGATTGACGCCAATATGAGGATTCCTTCCATTTTGGCGAATGATTCCCCGATACAGAACCGGATGCCCCCTCCAAACGGAAAATAGGCAAACTTAGGCCGTTCTTTTTTCGCAGACTCACTGAACCGTTCCGGGTCGAACCGCTCCGGGTCCGGCCAGAAACGACTATTTCGATGCATGATGTATTGGCAAAGATACAGCTTTGCTCCAGCAGGAATGGTAGTTCCGCTTGGTAATGTTTCTTCCTGTCGGGCTATACGGATAAAGATCCACGTTGGAGGGTAGAGCCGCATGGATTCGGCTAAGATCATTTCGGTGTAACGAAGTTTGGGAAGATCATCGGCACAAGGGACACGACCGCCCAACACTTCGTTTAGTTCCGCGAGGAATCTGGCTTCGACTTCCGGATGCTGAGAGAGGAGATACCAGGTCCAACCCAGTGCTTCCCCAATGGTTTCAAAGCCCGCACTGAAGAGCGTCTGCATTTCATCACAAATCTGCCTGTCCGTCATTCCTGTTCCATCTTCGTATTTGGCATGCATGAGTAAGGACAACATGTCATGACGAGGCACAGTGAGATCGCGCCTGAGGAGGATTTCCCGGTTAATGGTGCCGTCTATTCGTTTCATCGCCTCTTGGTATTCACGCCTCAACTTTGGGGGAAGATATTCAGGAAACGGAAGCAGGGAGAAGTACACATGTTCCACATACTTCTTTCTGGTTGTAATAGCTCCGGCCAATTCCCCTGAACGATCATCAAAATCTTGACCAAAGACGGTCCTGATAATATTCTGTTGTGTCATGGCCATCATTTCATACGCAATATTCAACTCGGCACCACTTTTCCATTGAGCGATCCTCTGTTCGATACCTCCCACGATTGTCTCGCCGAATGCTTTAATGGATGTTCGGTAGAATGCGGGTTGCATCATCTTCCGCTGCCTGAGATGGGCAGATCCCAGACTGGTCAGCAGGCCGTGGCCGGATAAACGCTTTCCCTGCGGGCTTGTGAGACGTGGTCCCTTGTCAAAATTTTCAGAGTTCGTGACCAGGACATGTTTAATATCCTCGGGATTATTCAGCAGAAATGTGGTCTCCCCTATTTTCAGTTTCACCACATCACCGTATTGAGCCGCACATCGGGAGAGAAATCCGAGTCTATCCCAGAGAAAATCAGGAAGATGACCCAGGAGGGGATATCCCCGTGGGCCCACAGGAAACAATGGTTTTTGTGGACTCATATCCCGTGTCCGGTTCCTATAATGTTCATTGATGGAGCGAGACCTCCTTCTTCTTGGCTATGGCCTGAATCAGGTTCAAATACTGCCTCACGTAGGTGGCTGGTGTATAGTATTGTGTATACCCCGCACGTGCGCGTTGTCCGAGAGTCTCACGTAGCGTGGGGTCATTTGCCAATTTGGCAAGAGCGTGGTGCAACTCCTCTCGGGAGTCATATACAAATCCTCCGCCGGTCTTATCAATCGCTTCACGACTTCCACCTGCATTGTGAACGATGGCCGGCGTACTACAGGCAAAGGCTTCGAGAATGGTTAGGGGGAACACTTCCGGTGCCAGCGATGGGAGCACCAAGGCTATGGCCTTCTGGTACAAAGGTCCGAGTTGTTCTTGGGGAAGAGGGCCCAGAAACTGAATGTGACGGTGTCCGGCATATTGCACCTGAAGCGTGGGCAACAAATCCCCGTCTCCGACAATGAGAAGATCGTATTCGCTGAGCTTAGCGAATTCATCAAGAAGGGTGGCAATGCCTTTCGAAGCGGTGATTCGTCCCACATACAAAAAATAGCATCGCTCTTGAAGGGGAACTGACCCATTCAATTTCGGATCCAATCGGGAAAAGGTTGGCAGCACATGGATTGGCGGAGGATGGTTGAGAGCTTTATGACGTTCTGCGGTATATTGACTGGGCGATAAGATCGCATCAACATTCGCCAAACTTTGATCAATGAGACTGGTGTATCGCCAGAATTGAGGCGGAATGCCCGACCGGACACAGCACCGGATGCACTGCGGCGAATCACATGGCTTGCTATGATTTTTCCAAAAGGTATGCATGGGACACAGGAGCCAGTGTTCGTGCACGGTATACAACGTCACTGCCGCTCGGCTCATCTGGAGCACACCGGGTCCGCCGATTAATGAGATATTGTGAAAGTTGACGACGTCAAACTCTCGATCAAAAAAAGTCCGAAGTTGTGAGGCTTTGATCCCCGGCCTCCCAATTTGGTGGGTGATCAGTGGAGAGAGCATCCCGACTGGATTGCGCAGGCGATGCACAACTATCCCGTCGTGCTTCTCCTGTACCGCCACTTGTTCCCTGCCTCGCAGGCGATAGGCATCTTCGCAATGCACCACTTCGACATGATGCCCTTCTAAGACTAATGCGCGGGCGAGTGCCTGGACAAAGATAGCATCCCCTCCGAAATGGTAGGGTGGATAAAATGTGGTGACCATACAAAAGCGCATCAGCCTATCTCTTCGGGATATTTCCCCAAAAAAGTGAATGCATTCGGCAACTCACGCCCCTGTTACAACGCAGGCAGTCCTTCCTGATCCACCCATGCCCTCAACGCCCGACGTAGATCCTCCCATGATTTTTCCTCACCTGCCGCGTAGTCCGATACCACAATAACCGATAAGGTTTCCGCCTTGTCATACGTTGCATGTGGTTCCATCGAAGGGGCCTTCTCCCGGATTATCCTGTAGGTCCTTCCCCCGGACAGATCATTCCGGTAATCACCTGACCGGCAAATCGATTCAAGGAGCGTTCGCCCAAAAGTCTGAAAAATGTTGGTGCAAAATTCGTTACTGAGACTTCGCCCAGGTGCCCCCCGCTTGAGATCGATGGGCCGGAAGCGGCGAAAAACCCCTGGAAGGAATGATAACTGCTCCGGTCATACCACGGTGCAATCTGAACGAGTTCACATGTGGGGTGGAGGACCCGGTCGATAAACCTTTGTGAGGCCTTCCATTCGACACATAGATCCGGTAGCACATTCGGTGGATCGCACGAATACGCCTCGACCGTTTTCGTGACACTTTGAATCACCGGTGTCCCGGATTGTGCATCGACAAGCTGCATGAGATCGGCTTCCAATCGTGATAGCAAATCATCATATTCCCGACCCGGTTTAACAATACCGTGTGGCTCACGACCTCGAAGATTCACGCGGACAAAACTGCTATACATTCCGGGGAGGGGAAATGCTGTGGTCCTTTCCCAATCCGTTTGGCTCAAGAATTGTTGTGCTTGTAATCTGTACTGCAGCCGAAGTGGAAAGAACCGACTCACGCGATCTCTCCATTCTTGCGGAATAATCCGACGAGCCAACGATAATGGAGTCAGATCAGGTAATTTCCCCTGTGACCCCGCCTGATAACCCAACTGGCGACAGAAGGATTCCATTAATCCCCCGGTAGGCTGGAGATCCTTCATCCCGAAGAGGGAAAGAATCATGATATTGGGTTTCTTTGGAAATTGTTTCAACAAAAGACCGATTTCTCGATCAATGGACTGATAGACATCCCGTATGCCGGTACTTAATTCGCTTTCTTCGGAATTTGCCAAATCGAATCGCATTCCTCCCGGACGGTAATCCCACAGGCGATGAGCTGCCGTATGGGCTTCCACAAATGTGATTACGGTCAAATCATATCGTTCCCGCTCCAATAAATAGCGGCACAATGTGCCTTTCTGCTCAACACGTTTCAAAAGTAGACGATAAGCGGCTAAATCTTTTTTCGCCGACCCATTGGGATTGTACACGTCGATTTCGGGTTTTTCTCCAACGATCCGACGAGCATCATCTAGAAGGGTTGCCGGTTCAGCGAATACAGGAGATTCAGGCGTATTGAATTGGCTCTGGATTGCCCAGTTGGCAAGCTGGACACCTTGTAGGTGGGATTGCGGATTGGTCTCCAACGCATCAAGGATGGCGACTTTCTTTGAGTTTCCCTCCAGATGTGCCCAGAACGGAAGGACCCCGGTATCTGCTGGTGTGATGTTTTGAAATTCATAGGTTCCAGGGATGAGCTGACGATTGAAATAATACCCATGCGTGCTCCTGGAAATCCCGCTATACAGAGAAAGCCACGCCCCATGGGTTGACATGAGGTCAGGCCCTCCGATGTGCCCCCAACAACCCTGGTTCATGATGGAAGCAAGGGTCGGTAAATAGCCTTCCTGGGTCCACTGCCGGAGGTATTCCACGTCGCCGGCATCAATTCCGAAGATCACCAGGGGGGGTGAATGTGGGTCATTACTCATGTCATCGACTTCGTCCGTGTTTCATACACACACTTTAATCCTATGGTGTCTCTTGACTCTCCGGTGTCCCACAAGTGCTGTTGATTGGTGGACGTTTCTCTTTGCGAGGGAAATATTTACGTCCTCTACGCTCTCCAGACGTGCCACAACATTAGGGTAAAGGCTTTTGCAATATCACCATAATTGTGACCCTTCTTAACGAGGGCTCGGTAATGCTGTACGATTACTTGGATGTCGAGAGCGATTACCCGCGCTTGTATCAATTCGTTTGTTTTGAAAATGACAGAGTCCTCTTGCGAACTGAGCATAGGATCTCATTCCAAACAAGAAACTCATTCTTCCCCCTCTGCAACCCTGTCGTACTTCGTGAGATATCGCTCCCGGTGAAATTCCATATCGGATAACCTTCTCATGGCATTGCCGGCACCACATGCATATCCGATCATTTCGCCTGTGCCATCGACGACGAGCCCTGCAAAGAGTAAAGGCAACACTCGTGGCATCAGATGTCTCGCCCTTCCAGGTCGGCGCAGTTCACCCACGATTCGCCGAAATCGGACTAGAGGGATGAGCGGAGCGGTGAAGATATACAACAGACGTCGCAATGGTGACCAAGATCGGGCACGGGAAGCCGCAAATAACCGACCTCCATGTAACCGCAAGGAAACCCAAGAAAGGGGTGCAGAGAAATTTTGGTGGTAGGTTTTCGCAGCCGGTTCCAAATAGAGCTGGTGCCCTTTCGCTCGCAAATCCCATTGGAGGATACTCTCGGCCTCCAACATTGCTTCCAGTCGATCGCCATACTCAAGAAGAAGAGCTCGTTTGTAGGTGCCATTATGGCCAGGCAAATGCTCTCTCACGCCTGCGGAAACTGGTTCCATCCATTCACCATATTCGATAATGAGATTGGCCCAACTTACTAAACTGTGAGGATTGGCGTTGGCCATCATGGGACCGACCGCAGCCCAGGGCTGCCGGTGTGCCAGGATAAGAGCTTCAGCCCATCCTTTTGCGGGAAAAGAGTGATCTTCGGCAAAGGCGACCACGGGCGCGCTGGCGCGTTGCACGCCAGCCGCCCGAGCTCTGGCCGTCGAAGTCATATCACCGATTTCGACAATTTGGATCCCGGCGAAGCCCTCGAGGTCTGCGTGAGCGATGTTCGCATTTTGCGCCGATGGAACGACCAGCACAATTTCCAATTGGTGACTGACCTTCTGGCTCCGAACCCGGCGAATAGTTTTTCGAACAGTGTTGTAGGAATCGGGAGTAATGACGATGATCGACATGTCGGGAGTCTGTTGCACAGACATGGTTCTGCTCCTTTCAATTTCTCAACAATTTCGCTCGCCCGCCCTGTTGCCAAATTCAAAAAGCTCCAAGTCCGACCCATAAAGTCCGGGCAACTGTCCTGCCAAGGAAACATTAACCAGTCGTGCTGAACATAAACTGTGAACGTTTCGCCAATTCGATGGGGTAGGAGAGCAGTCGTCATCCGTAAAAACAAGGAATTCTCCTTTTGCCTCAGACCCTCCTCTATTGCGTGCAGCTGCCGGGCCAGCATTCTCCTGCGGCAAGAGCCTGAGGGAAAGCACGCCGTGGAACCGAGCGATAATTTCGTCCAATGGGGTGGTTCCTCCGACGTCCATTGCAATCACTCCAAAGCGGATACGTGGATAGTCAAGTCGAGCACAGGCCTGTAGGCAACCTGGAACTGCTTTGGACGGTTGTAGGTGGGAATCACAATTGAGAAGAATGGCATTTCTGTCTTCTTCATAACCTACCACAAACCCTTCATTCAGGCTGCATCCATCCAACGGATCATTCAAGCATAATCGCTCGATCACCGGGAACAACATGAAGAAACCGCTTCATTTCAAAATAGGAATAGCGTTCCGCTGCCCGACCTGCGCCTAGTGCGTAACCTGCTATTTCACCCACAACGTGCGGGAGCAGCCCTGCCACCAAAGCGGGAATCATTCCCGGCAACAGCCCGCTTTTTCCAATCTCCCGCGCTTTCTGCACGGTCTTACAAAACCGCATGATGGGAATGAGCGGTGAGCCTGCAATATAGATGAGTCGTTTCCACACCGGCCAATTGTTCTTGCGCGCGCGCATCCCTCCGAAGAGCCTCCCACCCCAGAAGGCGTGACGAGCCCATGATGAAAGAAGAGAGATGTTCACGTGATTGGTCTGTGCTGCGGGTTCAAAATGGAGAGTGTGGCCTTTGGCGCGCAGGTCATCGAATAGGATTCCCTCAACAATGAGCATCGAAGACAGTTCAGATCCATACTCCAGAAGCAATCGACGCTTGTATGAAGTGTTATGCCAGGGCAAATTCGTACAATGCCCGGAAATAACTGGATTGATACAACAGCCATAATGAAGAAAGAGTCCTGCCCAACTCAGCGAGGTGGCAGGATTGGCGTTTCTCATCAGCGGTCCGACCGCCGCATACCCTCTGCGATGGGTGGCAATCAGCGCTTCTGCCCAACCTGGTTCTGGATAACAGTGGTCCTCCGCGAAAGCCACGATCGGCGCGCTCGATTCCACTACCGCTGCAACCTTTGCATCCGTTAAGATGCGGATCTCCCCCACTTCAACAATCTTATAGCTATGAAATCCCGCAAGATCGGATTCAATCAGCCCAAGCTGCTTTCGAGATGGAGCACCGATCACGAGTTCAAGAAGGCCTTTTACGGTCTGCGCTCCCAGAAACCGAATTGTTCTTCGAATAACCTGATAGTCGTCGGGTGTCACAATCACCACTGACATTTCTGGCGAGGTGCTCGGGTTCACGATTGATACTCCTTAATCCAGGCCCGTTTGAGTGCCCATTTTCATAAAAAAACTCCCGAAGGCACCAGTGAAACCGATTGCCCTGTTCGGGCTGATTGTTCCACCGACCAGATAATCTCATTACCGCGGTAGCCGTCAAAGAAGTCCGGCAAGGCTTTGTCGCGTCCGCGCGCGGTAGAGACAAATCTTGACAACGAGTCGCAATACGACAGCTCATACCACGGCGATCGCAATTTATTGGACAAGTATGGAATAGTCAAAAATGGCCTAAGCGGTTGCGCCATTTTATGAAGGGATGCCAGCATTCCACCAGTATCCGTGATTTTCCAATTCATGGCTTGGGACCGATCCATTGTCATTTTTTTGCTTAACCATAGAATTCAAACCCTTCTTCCTTCCCCGTTATGAATGAGAAGAAAGAATGAATCTGCAATCCATTAGCCAGGTGAAGGAGCAACATAATGGAATGGTGATGGGAAGCCTCTTGGGTGGATTTCAACAATAGTTCCGACAACTCATCTTTACCTTTTGGCAATGGTAATCGTATTTCCTGTAGCTGCCGACTCCATGGCAGCCAAGGCAACTGCCAACGCGCGTCGTCCATCCTCTAAGCCGCATTCAACAGGCAGACCTGTCCGAATCGACGCAACAAAATGCCGCCATTCTTCCACATAGGTTTGATGCCATTCCCCCCCTCGCTTCAGAGTGGGAATTGCCTGGGGCAATTCCTTCACAAATTGCATCAGGCCTCTGATGCGGGCTGGAATATTGCCGGGAATATCGGACGTGGTCGTGGTTTCCAACCCGTCAAATCGATAGAACGACACATTCAATGAGCCTGCTCGTCCATAAATCTCAAGACCGTTGTTTTGACTTGTGGATTCTGAAAAAGTCCCAGAGACAAGCGCACCGGACTCAAGTCGAGCGGTGATCGTTGCCGACTCGTCTTCCCCAGCCCCGGATCGGCTGTGCGCGCTGATTTCCTCTACCTCCTCACTCAGGACATATCTCCAGAGATCGAAATGATGCACGCCCATCTCAAAGAACACCCCTCCACCTAAAGCCCGGCGCTTCCTCCACTCGGGTACGTCTGTGTGACAACTGGTCAGTACGCTGCGAACAATTTCAAGCGGTCCAATGAGACCCTGATGGACCAGAGTACGGGCTTCTCGAATCAACCGATGCCACCGTGTGTTGAATCCCTGCATAACTTGGAGGGGCAATCCGGTAGCTCGCGAGATCAGTCGATCGCAGTCTTCAAGTGTCAGAGCAAGTGGTTTTTCGATAAAGAGGTGCTTCCCGGCATCCAATGCCGCCAGCGCGATCTCCACATGGAATTGTGCCGGAACACAAATCGCTATTGCCTCAATCGTCCGATCCTCCAGCAATGCTCTATAGTCCTTTACGCACCGTTCGATTTTGAACCGTCGAAAGGCGTGATCAAGAGTGGCCGGGTCAGAATCAGCCAGAGCCGCCACCTTTGCACCAGGCACAAATTGCAATGCCGGCAAGTGAAGCTCTGTCGTGGCCCTGCCACAACCGACTATTCCTATTTTGACGGGCGATTGCTCAACAGATTTCATACATATTCCTTCTTGTTTCAAGACCCTAACAGTTCTATTCGATCCTGCTCCCGTACATGTTTAAATCGATCAACTTCATACTTGGCAACTTTTTCCAAGGCATTACCTGTCCCTAATGCATAGCCAACCATCTGACCAATCCCATCTATCGCCAAACCAATACTCAAAGCATGGAGACATCCCAGAAATTGAATTTGTAATGCCGTGGAAGAAAGACCTGCCCAAATTCTCCACAATCGTACAACCGGAATAAGAGGAAATCCCAGCACAAACATGAGGCGCCAGGACGGCGATTTTTGGCGGGCTCTAACTCCGGCAAACAGGCGACCATTGTAAAATTGTGCTGGAATCCACGATGACCAAAGAGAAAAATTCGTATGGGCGACGCTCGCTGTGGACTCCATATAGAGACGATGGCCCTTCTCCCGAAGATCCCAATGCAGCACTGTTTCGGCCTCCATCATAGAATCCAGTTGATCCGCATATCCAAGCAATACCTCGCGTTTGTAACTGGTATTGTGACCGGGCAAAAAATCCGCCTCTCTGGATGGGGAAGGCGAAAGCCAGGGACCATATCCTATAAACAAATCTGCCCAACTGACGGCTGAATTCGGGTTGGCGTTTCTGACGCCAGGTCCAACAGCGGCCCAGGGGCCCTTATGAGCTGCAATGAGTCGCTCGGCCCATTGTGGATCAGGGAAACAATGATCCTCCGCAAGCGCCACGATGGGGGCGACTGCCTGACGAATACCTGCGGCATTCGCTTGTCCGATGGACTGAAACTTGTCAATCTCGACGACCTGAAAGCGTGCAAACTCGGTTAATTGGTCCACTTCCAAGTCCCATAGGCCTTGGGGAGGTGCGACGATCACTAACTCCAGAGACGCGCGTGCCGTTTGGGACCGCAAGTGTGAAATAGTTTTCCGGATGGTGCAGTATCCAGCCGGAGTGGCCAGAATCACGGAAAGCAATGGAAGGTCCATTGAACTCCTATCGGGTTCCTGAATGGTTCATTTCGTCTCACTTTTCACTACCACATAAACCTGTTGGAAACCAGGGAATTGATGTACTACCTCATCCCAGAGAGATTCAGGCCCGATACCCCGAACAGAGTATCCACCCTTGTTCGTCCAATGCCTCCCATGCAGCAAAATACCGCATCATGTGTGTACAAAGTGCGGTCTGGATGGAGAGACCGCGGCAGCTCGGCTCGGTGAACGATTCATAGAAGTATATACTTTTGTCCGGCAAAGGTCTGACCAACCAAACGTAGGACATGTGTATTCTATGGGGAGTTGCCCAGGCAACCGCAATCAAACTGCCCTCGCATCGCGCGGCAAAACACGTGTGGCCATGGCGAAAGCGTAGAGAGATCTGCGATTGTTGTGCGTCGGGCTGGAGCTGGAGATACTCACCCAGATGAGTGTCATCCAAACGGTCGATCGTCACATTCAGGCGCGGGGCAATCGCCGGAATTTCCCCATCTAATGTGCGCTCTAATAACAGAACCCGCCTGTACACCATTGCGGCCAAAATCTTGTAATATAGATGTGTGAACCGAACTTTCGAAAATTTCACATGCAACCTGTGATGTAATTTTTTGGGTTACCTGCAACCTTATAGAGCAGCTCGGAATTCCGATCTAGGGCTTCCTGGCATTGATAAATAACAGCTCCCAATTCATGCGACATATGTGGTTTTCGACGGCATACCCCACGTGCTTTCGTATACCCTCCACTACCTGAGCAGGGGTAGCTTTATCGATCCCGAACAATTGGCGACAAAACTGTCCCATGGCCTGAGGAGAATCAAATTTCCAGTGAAATGGGATTAGCGATGACTCCATGATCTTGAATCCGGATTGTGCAATCACTTCAAGAGTCTTGGCATGGATATAATTCCCCTGATGTCCCATCGTATTGTGCCCATTGACAAAATTATCTAAGAATTCGGAGGCTGCGGAGTGGGCAAGCACATCAGCAATAGTCAGTGTGCCTCCCTGTCTCAAAATTCGTTGCGCTTCGAGAAAGAATTCTTCCTTCTCCTCGACATGGTGCAACGCAGCCAGGCTGATGACGGCATCGACCGAACACGTTATAAGAGGGATGTTCCCGACCGTTCCCAGCAAAACATTAGATGCACCATTCACTTTGCAAAGATCAGCAAACACCTCTGAGGTTTCCATATGAAGAAGAGATATGGTTCGATCGACAAAGTGCTTGAGGTACCCGCCGCCAGAGGGAAGATCACAAACGATATCTCCATCTTTGATGTCGGCCATGCGAACAACATGATAGAATTCCTCCGAACGAGCCTGAGGGTACAGGGTCATCGCTTGATGGTACAAATGCCCGCGTTTTTTGAAAATGTCGCGATACGCTGTAAACATGAGTCACCTCGTAAATTTTTAGCCACCGCCAGATGCACCCGAGGGTGTATGTCAGTGGTGTCCAGGGAGTCGTTCGTCGCCCATGCCGCGACTTTGGTCCGTCATGCCTGGTCTATGAGAGTGTTCCAGTCTTCATTAGATCTCTCAATGCGTCGCGGATAGATCAGGCCATACCACCTCATCATAAGCAGATCGAATGGAAGACCGAAAGACTCTGAATTTCCCATTAGCTTCCATAGGGATTTCCGGTACAACCACTATCTTAAACTGCACCTCCAGACCAACCACCTTGATCACCGACTGAACTAATGTCTCCTTTTCTTGGGTTGACGGTTTATGAAACGGGACGACTTTCATCACGATCGAGTCCACTCGCTCCTGGGTAATCTGAAACTCTCGAATCCAGGGTACCTTCACGATCCCGAGCTCATACGGATGGACGACTCTGTTACCGGGAAGTACGAAATAGTCGATCATACGTCCTTGGATCGATCGAATGGTTGAGAAAGGTTGTCCGCATCGACAGGTTTGGCGGCCTTTGGTGACCACATCGCCCAACTGGTAGCGGATCAGCGGCATCGCGAACGAATGCAGATCGGTGCCTACCACTTCCCCCCTCTCTCCTTCCGCCACCGATACACCATTCCGTAGCACTTCTATGATCAACTCGTCGTCACACGCGTGATACTCCCCCGTGGACCGGCATTCCCAGGCCAGAAGATGAAATTCGATACTTCCATACGTATCATACACGGGCACCCCGAAGCCCTCTGCAATCTGGTGTCGCATGAGCGGTGTCAGCACTTCCCCGCCGGTATTCACAAACCGTAGCCGGAGTGATCTCAATTCTCCACTATCCACGGTCTGTGCAATTCTGGCCAATACTCCGGCATACCCCGAGACGACCGCAGGCTTGATTTTTTCCAAGGCTTGGACAATGTCCTCGGGGGATTGCAACGCATTCACGAAGATTTGTCGGCCAATCCCCAACATGGCAAGCACACGCTGAATGATTTGATGATCCTGAAGTTGGAGGTTCTGCAGGTTTACTACGTTACAAATACTGTCTCTTATTCGGAGACCTAGCGCATGAAGAGCACGTAATGCGACTACCCCATGAATGCGCTCTTCCACCCACGTCCGGCGCACAATGAAAGGTCGCCCGGATGACCCGCTTGAAGACCGGGTGATCAAAGACTCCGGCTTCACATGCTGGGCGGTGATCTCTTCCGCCGGCAAGGCTTGCAAATCACTCCTGGAGCTGATGGGCACGACAGCCAGGTCCTCGACAGTTCTGATGTCGTGGGGTTTCAGCCCATGTCGATCAAACAGATCACGGTAGTAGGGCACATGGCGATAGGCATGGGCAACCAGCCGGCGAAGACGCTCGTTCCGGAAGGCTTCGAGCCGCTCTCGCTCGACATGCGGATGCCGCAGGAGGGAATACACTGTCGATACAGGGTTTGGAGGGGACAGACTCGTTGTTCTCATGAAGGACGGCATCCTTTCACGAATAAGTCATGCCAGAGCTGGATCCCGATAACGCCCAGCAAGGTCCTGCCATGATTCGCATCTCCCCTCTGATGCTGTCTGAGCAAACTGCTCACTATCTTAGGGGAAAAATATCCCTTTTCCCGTATTTGTCGCTCGGATAACAATTCCATGGCAAATTCCGGAGGTTCCTGAATCCATTGGTCGTAGGGAGCCAAGAGGCCGCGTTTGGCTCGGGTAATGATCTCCAAAGGCACAACCTCTCGCATGGCCAGACGAAAGAGGTTTTTGTCTTTTCCCCCACGCAAACCGAATTTCAATGGAATTTGTAAACACAGCTCGACCAATTCATGATCGAGGAACGGTGCGCGCGCCTCTAATGAATAGGCCATGGAGGACGCATCCAACCGTCTAAGCGTGTAATCCGGAAGATGGATTTTCAATTCCCAATAGAGAAGTTGATGAAAGGCATGCCATCGTTCATACCCAGGGGGAAGGTTCCCCTGAGTTTCTTCTTCAAATGGAATTGAAGATCGGCGATCATCCGCAAACAGATTCACGTCGTAATCCTCATGGACGGAATCAATGATTTTTTTGTAACAAGTTCGATTCATTTCAGCAGAAGCCTTAAGCCTCCGACAGGCCCGCGACCATCGTCTCTTTATAGACGGGATGTGCGCGACCAATTGACGCAGCTTTAAAGGCAGTCGCATCATGGGTCGCAGGGCGTGGTCGACCCTGAACCAGGGATAGGCACCAAAGATTTCATCGGAGCCGTCTCCCGTCAACATGACCTTCACATGTTGGGACGCGAGCCGAGAGAGAAGCATTCTTGGAATCTCAAGGCCAGTGGTAAATGGGTCCTCGCAATGCCAGACCGCTTTGGGAAACAACATGAAGTCATCTCTCTTACACATAACCCGCTGATTGAGAAGACGAAAACCCGGAAAGTCCTGTAACGTTTTTACTCCCGTTACCTCGTCGTATGGAGCATATTCATATCCAAGAGAAAATGTCTGGACCGATCCGTTCATCAGTTGATTCATCAGGCTGACGATTGCGCTGGAATCGATGCCACCGCTCAATGACGCTCCGATCTCTTCACCACCACGACAATGAATCCGGACGGATTCGTACAGCTTGGTTTTGAGAGCATCAGCCCACTCTTCCTCACTCTGTTGAAGAGTATTCTCCTTCAATTCCCGGAAACCAATATCCCAATATTGATGAATGGATATGCCGCCATCCTGATAAAGAAGGTAATGCCCTGGTAGAAGACGGCGAATGTTCCTGAAGAGGGTGTTGGGTGCGGACACAAATCCAATAGTAAACAAATCTTTCAACGCATGATGATCAATTTGCCGATCGACATGTCCCCCCAACAGAATTGCTTTGATCTCCGATCCAAACAACAAACCGTCATCCGTCAGGGCATACGCCAACTGTTGAATTCCAAGACGGTCACGGCCAAGCATGAGTCGCCGATTTCTTGAGTCCCATAACGCGAATCCATACATTCCTCGCAGGCTCTTGATACACTGGACGCCGTATTGCTTATACAAGTGAATAATGACTTCCGCATCCAAGCCAGTGCGAAAGCGATGTCCGCCGGCAACAAGCTCTTTCTTCAGTTCCCGTGCATTATAAATTTGCCCGCTGCAAACCACCGTGACCGTTTCCTCCTCGTTAGATATGGGTCGGTCATGTTCATTAGAGTCATGAATGCCGAGGCCCCGGACACCTAGTCCAACCTGGGAGGCGAAATAAGAGGCCTGAATACCAGGTCCACGGTGGGTCATGGTATTTAACATCTGACCAAGTAGGTCCCGGTCGACGGATCGCTGAGGATGAGAGTACGCGATGCCACAAATGCCAGACATGGATGATTACCGATTCTCTTTACGACCTAGTCCTTCCGAAGGTTACTCTTGATGATGTTCTTGATATCCCTGCTGTTTCATTTTCTTAGCCAGGTTGTACGAACGAACGGTAGACGCGGCACTTCCCGGATGCTTCCCGCGGAATATCCGATACCAATTCAATTTCAAAGGTTACATCATGTCCCAGCAACTTTTTCATAGGTTCTAGGAGAGCACGCAGACCATCCGATGATGGCTTATAAAAGGGGGCTATCTTCATGACAATATGATCGACACCCTGTTGGATAATTTGAAATTCCCGAATCCAGGGGAACTTTTCACGGCCCAAGGGGAATTCATAGGGATGAACCAGGCGGCCATCGGACAGGCGGAAATAATCCAAAATGCGCCCTTGGATCGAACGGATGGTCGAGAAAGGTTGACCGCATCGACAGACTTCGCGGCCTTTGGTGACCACATCGTCCAGTTTATAGCGGATCAGTGGCATTGCGAACGAATGGAGATCAGTCCCGACCACTTCCCCCCTTTCTCCTTCCGCCACCGGAACACCGTCCTGCAGCACTTCTGTAATCATCCCGTCGTCACAGGAATGATATTCCCCCGTGGACCGGCACTCCCAGGCCAGAAGATTGAATTCGATACTCCCATACGAATCAAAGACTGGAACACAGAACCCCTCCTGAATGTGGTGGCGCATGTGCGACGTCAGCACTTCTCCACCGGTGTTCACAAACCGTAGCCGAAGTGACCTCAATTTTTCTCTATCGACTGTGAGTGCGACTCTGGCCAACACTCCCGGATATCCCGAGACGACCGTAGGCCTGATCCTTTGCAAAGCCTGGAGAATATCCTCGGGTGATTGCAACCCATTCACGATGTGTTGCCGGCCAATCCCAAAGGTGGCTAACATGCGCTGGACGAATTGATGGTCCTGCCGTTGAGGACTCCGAAGCCCTATGACATAACAAATCTTGTCGCTAACTCGGTGGCCCAAGGAGCGGAATGAGCGGAACCGGAACGCACCATGAATGCGCTCTTCCAGCCATGTCCGGCGCACAACGAATGGTCGCCCCGATGACCCGCTGGAAGACCGGGTGATCAAAGACTCCGGCGTCACATGCCGGGCGGTGATCTCCTCTGCCGGCAAGGCTTGCAAATCACTCCTGGAGGTGATGGGCACCGCAGCCAGGTCCTCGACGGTTCTGATGTCGTGGGGTTTCAGCCCATGTCGATCAAACAGCTCACGATAATAGGGCACATGGCGATAGGCATGTGTAACCAGCCGGCAAAGACGCTCGTTCCGGAAGGCTTCGAGCCGCTCCCGCTCGACATGCGGATGCCGCAGTAGGGAATACACCGTCGACACAGGGTTTGGAGGCGACAGACTCGTTGCTCTCATGAAGGACGGCATCCTTTCACGAATAAGTCATGCCAGAGCTGGATCCCGAAAACGCCCAGCAAGGTCCTGCCATGATGCGTATCTCCCCTCTGATGCTGTCTAAGCAAACTGCTCACTATCTTATGGGAAAAATATCCCTTTTCCCGTATTTGATGCTCGGATAACAATTCCATGGCAAATGCCCGTCTTTGCCCGACTGTCACATTAAGCCGGAGAAGACTTCGTGTAGGTCTTCGACTTCCCGCCTCGATTGCCCGAATACCGCCACGTCGCACCGGCCGTATGGCAAGCGACCGATGTTGTAAGGAATCGCCCCGCGTCCTGTGTCAGGATTGAAGAGTATCTGATCGCAGGCACCCTCCAGTTCGGCGAACGATCGGAACCTTGGGCAGAGCTTTGCCGACCGAAATGCCTGGATGACAGGTCGACCATGACGCACCTGAAAGGCGTTGAGATGCTCGATCAGGAAGCTCGGGTAGGTCGCCTCGTTCACTCGCGCATTGATCTCAGCAAGTAGGTGTTCCCGCCTTCCCGTCTCAGGGTGCATATACTCCACGAAATCGAATCCGACAAGACCAGTGTAGGCTTGCCTCTGGAGCCACCGAGCAAGAATGTGGGCCGAACGAAGCATGTCTGGCACCAGCATGGACTCCGATGGAAATACGTTTCCCCAGTGAACAAGATCTTTATCCAAACATTGGTCCGTCACGCTGATACAAGAAATACCATCACGTCCCGGCTTCACGAACAATTGGACGTTCGGAGTGAAGAGAATATCGAACATGGCTTGGACCAGGTAGACATTCGACAAAGGTCTTCTTTCGGGATTCTGGAACGCCTCCTCCAGGGAATCTCCATCTCTGACCACGAGCCGTGTTAATTTTGTCCGAAGATCCGTCGCGCGTACAATCACTTGACCACTATGATGGATATGGCGCCCTATGGCTTTCTTGAGCGGGGTCAGATCAACAGGGATTTCATCAGAAGTCAGGTGGAGTTCAATAATTTCCCCAGGCGCAACCGGGACGCCTAACTCTTGCGACTTATCATGAACATAATGCTTCAAATTCGCAACCTCAATGATGTCCGGCTTTCCACCAAGCACATGAACCGGTTTCCCTAAACGCTGCTGAATTTCTGCCGCGAATTGCCATTCCCAAGAGGAGGCATAATAGGGATTGAGGACGACAGTGTTATTCTCCGGAACGAGACGGCAAATCTTATCGAGCACCTTGGTATTACGCATGAGCAGTCGCGCAAGTGGCACGTCTACCTCATCGCCAGATCTCACGCAAAGTTCTATGAGATGGTCCCGTTTCGGGCCAAGTTCCAATCGGGACAAAAGCTGAAGATAGGCTCGATCCACCTCGCCAACAATGCACACCACATCACTCGGTCTCGCCGGAAGCAAAGCCCGTTGATCAATATGCTGATACCCTGGCGCGTACGCCTTCAGAACGCCCAGATTGAACGCGGATGTGACGTGGTGAGTGAAGATGTGCGTGACATCGGACCCACCCAGGGTATCAACGATTGAGCCGGTGCGTATCATCTGACTTGACTTCATGCTGATTCGCAAGAACCCGGTCATATGGAGAGTCAATAAGCGAGCGAAACACCCGAAACTTCCCGTTGGGTTCAAGTCCTATTTCCGGAACTAACTTCACCTCCAACGTCACCATTGACCCTAAAAAAGCCTTGGCCGGTTCCTGCAGTGCAGCCAATTCCTGCGCCGAGGGCGTATACCATGGAACTATCTGCAACACGATACGGTCAATGCATTCCTGTGTGACTTGGTACTGGCGAATCCAGGGCGTCTTCTCACGCCGCGCTCCCCAGGGGTGTTGGGGATGGACGACGCGTCCATCCGGAAGGTGAAAATAGTCAATCATGCGACCCAGAATATTTCGTATGGTTGAAAACGGCTGTCCGCAGGCGCAGACGGAACTTCCCTTTGTCACCATATCCCCAAGTCGATACCGTATAAGAGGCATCGCAAACGAATGCAGATCAGTTCCTACGACTTCACCACTCTCGCCTTGGTTGACGGGCCGATCCCCCTGCAGAACCTCCATCACCAGTCCATCATCGCAAGTGTGGAACTCTCCGGTTTCCCTGCATGGCCATGCCAAAAGATTGAACTCATGACTCGCATACATATCAAACACCGGAGCGCCGAACCCTTCCTCGATCTGCTGTCGCATCAGCGTTGTCAGCACCTCTCCACCCGTACCAACGAAACGGAGCCGAAGGGCTCGCAATTCTTCCTTACTAATGAGCTGGGCAATCCTTGCCAACACAATGGGGTATGCCGATACAGCAACCGGACGAATCATCTTCAACCGACTGACAATTTCTTCCGGAGGCAATAAGAAATCCACGAACACCTGGCGTGCAATCCCAAACACCGCCAGGATACGCTGGACGAATTGGTGATCCTGCCGTTGCTGATTCGGGTGCCCCTCCACATAACAGTGCATGTCGTGCAACCGGAGTCCCAGCATCCGGAGCGCACGTAGCCGGAGCGCCCCATGAAGACGCTCTTCCCCCCACGTTCTCCGGATACGCAATGGTTTGCCTGAGGACCCACTGGTATCACGCCAGATCAAGTCTTGAGGATTCACACCTCGAGCGACGATGTGTTCCGCAGGCAACGCCTGCAACTCGTCCCTCGATGTGATCGGGATGATCCGCAAATCCTCCACCGTTTGTATGTCCTGGGGCTTCACACCATGCCGTTCAAAGAGTTCCCGGTAATACGGGACATGGCGATACGCATGGTCGGCCAATCGGCGCACACGAGCATTTTGAAACGCCACAAGCTGGTCCCGTCCGACATGCGGATGGCGTAAAATGGAATAGAGAGCGGATACAGGGTTCCAGGGGAAAACACCCGTCAGTGCCATGACGGGCGGTTCCCTTGAATGAATAAGTCATCCCACAATTGAACATTGAGGACTCCGATCAGCTCTCTTCCCAAATTTGCTTTGCCGTTTTGATGTCGTTCGAGCATCTCTCGCACATATTGCGGATTGAAATACCCTTTCGTGTGCAATTTGCTTTTGGATAAGCTATCGACGACAAAATCAGGCAGACAACCCTGCCATGGCCAGACTGGGGCGGACAGGCCGCGCTTCTTTCTTTTCAAAATTTCCGGAGGCAAGGCACCTTCCAGTGCCCGGCGGAGGATATGCTTCTCATGAAGGCCGCGCATTTTCAAGTTGGGTGGAATCCGGCTGCATAATTCGACAAACTCATGATCGAGGAATGGCACACGTGCCTCCAGGCCATGGGCCATAGAAGAAGCGTCCAGCGTTCTCGTAATGTAATCGGTAAGACGCACGTTGATTTCCAAATACTGCAATTGAGCAAAGCGACGCCATTGTTCAAAATCCTTAGGGAGAGGAAATTGAGGTTCTGTATCGGTGAAAGCCGCATGGGTATTTCGGAAATGGTCGGAGAAGAGGTCCTCATGGTTTCTAGCCGACGCGTTATCGATGATCTGCAGGTATCGGGGCAAGCCCATCATGGCGGGAGCGGCAAATGCCCGGCTTGATCGAGACCATTTTTTTTTCAGAAAGGGTATGCTGGAAATGAAACGACGCACACCAAGTGGAAGATGGAGGAACGGCTGTAGCATCCGCTCGACACGATACCAATGATATCCGCCGAACACCTCATCCGAACCTTCTCCGGTCAAGACGACTTTCACATGTTGGGCAGCTAACTTGGCCAGTAACATATGGGGGATACCCCCCGATGCAAGATTTGGATCTTCACGATGCCATAGAACTTTGGTTAATAAATTAAAGTCCTTGGTCGAGCAGGTTGTGATGGAATTGAGGAGATTATAGCCATCGAAATCTGAGAGGATCTTGTTTGGACCTATCTCATTGTAGTCGGGATCTTCGAATGCCACCGAAAACGTGTGGACCGGATCTGAGACTTCACGGCTCATCAGCCCCGCTACTGCACTTGAGTCAATGCCACTGCTCAAATAGGAACCTAATGGCACATCGCTTCGGAGATGGAGCCGAACAGATTCTTCCAGTTTGGCCCGTACCGCCTCGGCCCATTCCTGGTCGCTTCGCCGGGGGCCTTCTTCTCCGATCGAAGGAAATTGAAGATCCCAATATCGCTGAAGTGTGATCCTGCCACTTTCATAGACAAGATAATGGGCCGCTGGAAGCCGCCGAATAGTGCGAAGGAGAGTTTTCGGGGCTAAAATGAAGCCTGTTGCAAATAACTCCTTCAAGGCTATGGCATCAACCTGCCGTTCAATACTTCCGCTGGCGAGGATCGCCTTGCACTCCGATCCAAAAAACAACGCATCGGAGGTCATGCCATAGCTGAGGGGCTTTATGCCGAACCTGTCTCTGGCTAACATCAGCCGCCGATGACGGGTATCCCAGAGAGCGAACCCGAACATGCCTCTGAGGAAATCCACACAGCGCACGCCATGGTCCTCATACAAGTGGACTATGACTTCGACATCAGACTTGGTCCGGAAACGATGCCCGGCGGCCTGCAGGGTTCGACGCAATTCCTGATAGTTGTATATCTCGCCATTGCATACTACTGTGACTGTATGATCCTCATTGGAGATAGGTTGATCGCCGGTCTCCAGATCAATAATGCTCAATCGGCGGAAGCCCAGGCCAACACCCGGTTCCACAAAGTACCCCTCCCCATCGGGTCCGCGATGCGACATCATATTCGTCATCTGACGAAGCATGTCTCGATCGACCGGCCTTTGATGATCTGAATACACGACACCGCATAATCCACACATAGTTGCTCCTACTCTCGGATGGCCCGTTCTTTTGAGCCAATCGTGGATGAAATTCGTTCCGGCCAGGCGCCTTTCTTGATCACCTGCAAATCAAAGCCGGGACGCAGCTCATTGCAGTGGTCAGCTACAATCGTTGTGCCACAGTAAATTTTGCAACACCCAATCTCCACGAATTGGGCGAAACAGGTTCGTGAGAGGTGGTCTGTTTCTCGTCCTCGTATAAGCACAAGATCCCCATGGCGAAATTCTAATTTTCAATGCTCAGCCGCCTTCCAAAGTGTAAAACCCAGGCACGTTGACAGGGTGCATGCCGGGTTTCCCTGCAGCCTTGACCGCATGACGCGCATGCTCGCTGACAAATATCATCAAGTCGGCCACGCGAAAGGCTATAATGTTAACCGCACGTACTCGATTAGTTATTTCACTTCTTTGTGGGCTTGCTGAGAAACAGGGCCATCTCCAATAATGCTCGAAGATGTTCCCTCATCCATCATCGGATAGCGACCTGATTCTGTCTGAAGATAGAGGCAATGGAGGCCTTCGATCCAGAGAGACCGGCGACTTTGAGACTTGTCGGTTGTGATCGCGGACAACCCTTCTCCATCGCGAAAAATGAGGCTGGTGTGCGAGAGGAAATCCTTCACCACGTCGTTTACGGCATTCCAACCAACCAACAGATCGTAGTACGAGTCAGACTTGTTATACAGGGTGTTCCCCCATTTGCGTTTGTAGCGAACCAATCCGTCGTGCAGCGAAGGCCGGGCGCCTCTAAAATCGACCTGGGTACAGCCCAGGCGGAGGGCATGGGCGATGTTGAAATAATAGAGTGCCGCCATGATCCCTCTCATCTTTACAGGTAGTTCACCCATGGCCATGCCAATCGCTTCCATATCGAGGACCTGGTTCTTTCGGTCAAAGATCATACCTGCAAGCGGAATATTCTCTCGCATAACCCAGAGGATGCCCCCGTTTCGAAGTTGTCTTCGCAACGCGTGCCGGCTTTTTACGACAGCCAGTGCTCCGTGACGCGCTCGCGAGAAGGGGGCATACATGGTGTCGTAGAACTCGTCGAACCGTTCCTCTCCCTCCGTTATCGCGGAATATAGCTTGTGCCTGCGTGCCACACGCATGTCCTCACGGATGCTATGGTTCTCCCGCACCAACCTATCGAGATCCTCGGGAACCGTAAGCCGCATACCCACCCATTCAGGAACCATTAGATAGTCCTGACCAAGAAATTTCCGGGCCGATAATCGATCTACACGGACGATCGTCAGATCCACAGACGCGCCCACGCGATGAAGAAGGGCGGGCAGGTCCCCTATCAACACATTGCCTACCCGTTCTCGTTGAGGTTCCCCCACAAAAACCCGGTTGGGCAAATACCCAACCCAGGGTTCATGCCCGGCCACCAGGAGTGACCCCATCTTTCCAGATGGTTGGATAGGCCCCCGCAGCACCGCCACAGGAAACTTCCGGAGGCCCAGACCGGTCACCGCAAAAAGACCGTAGCGGGTGAGGAGGTATTGAGCTTTATCCGGCAGGCGGGCAACCACCCACTCCAATACTCGCCTGGTTAAGGGATTCATACTTATTTTGCTCTCATTCTTCCTCAACCACCATTACCCATTGGGTTAAAAGACTAGGAGTCGACAACAGATGCGCTTCTAAGCATCCTCCTTAACGTGTAGTTTGGAAATAAAGCTTCTGAACTTCGGTCCTTCGTCCCGAATATCAGCCATACATTGCATCTCGACTCTCACCGGCTCTGCCAATCGTTCAAGAAAGCGAGAATGCAGTTCCACCAAGACGTCATGATCGGGCTCTCCGCGAAATGCTAACTGTACAACCAGGTGATCGGTACGTTCCTGAATGATGCGGTATTGCTCCAGTCTGTTCATGCTTCTCAAGAGAAAGGTGAATGGCCAAATAGAGATAATCTTTCCGCTGGGGAGTTTTACGACGTCACCCGATCTGCCCATCGGAGAACTGATTTTAGAGAATACGGAGCCACAGACACAGGGCTTTTCGATAGCCGTGCACATATCCCCAAGGCGATAGCGAATGAACGGTTGTCCCCAAGCATTGAGGCTGGTCACAACCGTTTCACCGGAGATGCCGGGTCCGGCAGGATGGCCTGAATTCACACACTCGAGGATGACATGGTCTTCGTTGATATGGAGTCCCTCATGAACCGGACACTCTACTGCGATCCGCCCTACTTCATTCGCAGCATAGAAGTTGAACATTTCGACCTTGGAGTTATGTTGAATTTTGGCCCTCAGTATGTCGTCACACATTTCTGCTGAGGTGATCAGCAGCCTTGGGTTTACAACTGTGTCCAGGCGATCATTCACCCTAAGCAGCAGGGCTTTGAGAACCGTCGGATAGGCCCAAAGAATTGTGGGCCGGTTACGTTTGAGCAAGGAGATTTGCTCATCCATAGGAAGAGCTGGAGAAACATTGACGCTGCGATACAAACCCAGCCGTTGATGGAACCGCATGGCATGAGGGTAAACGGGGCCGAGCACTGTCAGACGGTCCTGTGGACGGAATCCAATCGACAACAATCCTCGAAATTCGACCAGACTTCTCGCTTGCAAGTCGCGGCGGGTCAGATGAATGGCAAATGGCTTTCCTGTGGTTCCACTGGTATGCACTATCTGACAAGCTGTAAGGTCGACCCCCTTTGAAATAATGCGTTCCAATCCGGCCGCCTTGAGATCGTCCTTTGTCGTGATCGGAATGCGGCGGAGATCCTTGACGCTCCGGATGTGCTCAGGCAACACTCCCGCCGACTGAAAAAGTGCTCGATAATAGGGTACATTTTCATACGCATGCCGCACGATCGCCTGAAGTTTCCGGGTCCGTACAGCCTCTAATCCCGCAAAAGACAACCGACGATTGTTCATCAACCGACGAAGCTCCAGAAATTCGCCGATCATTTCCCCATCCCCTGTCTGCACTTCGACTTCACAGGCCTGAACTTACCGGAAGCCTCGGGCTCCAACACCGTAGCATACTCGCATTCGATTACGGCGGACTCTCCGAGCAGTCCGCGCAAGGCAATAAGAACGTCTCCGACGACCAACTGATACGATTGATAATCCGCTGTAACAAGCTTCAGCTCAAATCTCTCAGGCTCATGCTGAATGAGTTGGTATTTCAACACGTCGTCTCTCTGGCTCAGCACTGCCCAAATCGCCCGGGGATGAACAAACCCGCCGGATGAAAGATAGAGAATATCCTCTACCCTGCCTTCCAATTCAGAAAGCAGAGGCGAGATGCGGCCGCACTCACACTTGTTAATCGCTAGAGACGCGACATCCCCGAGGCAATAGTTAAGAAGGACCGTTCCTCTATTGACAAGGTTAGAAATCACCACCTGCCCCTGGTCTCCGGGCGGGACATCCTCTTCATTCGGGCTCATGATTCTGACGTGACAGAGGTCCTCATGCAAATGAAAACCACGCCGGGCTTCGCAGAGATAACCAATCTTAAACGCTTCCACGGCGTTGTATATTGAGAGGACCGGTATTCCGAATTCCTTCTCGATAAGTGCTTTCCCATGATCAGTCATACATTCCGCTCCATAAAAAAGTACCAGTGGGAGATGCACACGAGTTCCTTTGACCTTGAGAGTCCTGAAAAGCGCTTCAAGATAGGAACCGTAGCCGATTAGCATATCCGGCCGAAAGCCATTCATGGCATCAACGATCTGCTCGATAGGCTGCAAGACATCTAAAAGTAAGCGAGGCCTGGAAGTCGAAGCAAATGTATGCTGACGATAATAGTCCCAGACTTTGGTGATCGTGGACCGGGGGCGGACGATATATGCCTCCTTAGGTCTAAAGCTTTTATCTGCCATTATCGAGAGAACAGATCGTTCCCGCTCACCGTATGCGATGTTGGCGAGAAGGGAGTCATGATCATGGTGAATGGTGGAGGATTCGCCAGTAGAGCCGCTGGTCGTAAAAGCGATTGAGTTCTTCCCCTGCCTGGATGTAGAGACGAAGAGATTTGGGTTCTTACGGACGGTATCTTTCTCCAACCAGGGAATGCGGCGTAGGTCATGAACGGTTTTGATGCTCTGCGGATCAATGCCTTCCTGTCGAAAAAGATTCTGGTAATAGGGCACGGTGTCTGCTGCATATTTGACGATTTGCCTGAGTCTCGCATCGCGAAGAGCCCAGATCTTCTCCTCAGAGAGATAGGGAATACCTCGCTGGCCATGCAAGTTGGCACACACGAGGCTACTCCCGTACATCTTATTAAACAGTTCTTTAATCATTGCGGCTTCAGTGCGGATGGTTGTGCGACTTCTTAGCCCGGACGGCAATGAAATGTCCGGTCACATACCGCGTTGGCCATTTCGCCATGAGTTCGAATGCCTGCAGCCAACGCAAAAATTGTTGTTGGACAGGACCCTTTGCGCAGGAGCACAAGACTTTGGCCGCGAGCACCGCAAGAATACGTGGACAGTGGAGCACTGTTGTGACATCCCTTACGTCGAAGCCTACCTCCCGCAGCAACTTTTGTAACCGCCAGGGACCGCAGGTGGCGCCAACATAATACGGGACGAGACCCAATCGGTTTAAGAGTTTGAACGGAAGACGGTTACGAGCCGCAATGGTTGGATTCGCCAGGTTATCCAGTGTCACAATGAGTTGTCCGTCCTTGCAAAGCACCCGATGCAATTCCCGCAAACTTACCGTGATCTCGTCCACCGACTGAAAATGATCCAAGGTAGAATTCGAGACCACCAGGTCGAACGATTCATCACGGAATGGGAGATGGCGTACATCCGAACAGGCTCCCAAAAGCCTCGTCTCGCCACGACAGGCCAATTGGACATTCTTGAATGACAAATCCATCCCCACGACACCAGGCGAACATGTCTGCAGAAATGGAACTAGGCCTTCTCCTACGGCCTCATCAAACACATCAGTCTTTAATACGCGATGAACGGAGTGATCGGGAAGCCAACGGAAGATAAGCGATTGATTGATCGCATCACTATGTTTTCGCCAAAGACGATCCGGGCGCGTCTTTTTCCATTCGTCTGCAACGGATTCCCAGTAGCTTGTTTCCTCCGTTATCACTATATAGTCTCCTCACCTAAGCACCAGCAATGCAGAGCATCTCTGTCTTGCTGCCCCCACGCCATCTGATATAGAGGTCCAATGACCGGCGTGCCATTTAGGAATGTAGATGCAAAACAGTTTTTCGGATCTGATTTTCAGCTGAGCTTGCCAGAATGACTGAAGGAACGGACGGGACTCTGAATCTTATTCTATGCATGCACCTGTTAACCCAATTTGTTCGCGTTGGTATTCCCTGATCCTGGACACCTCCAGATCTCCCATGTCAAGGTGCCCGGTGCCGGAGCGACCTCTGCAGCCTGAAAACCGTGGTTCAAGAAATGGAGCTTCGGCCTGATACTTAATGCTATTCTTGATCGGCTAGGGATACTTTTTCCGTCCAAGCCGATCCCGAACCTTTTCAGACAAAATATCCGCTTGCATTTGCCACTTGCGTAACCATCAACAGCAATGACATATACATAGCACAGCTCAAGTTGGCATATTTGAATGGATACGTAAACATCTTCAAGTAAAACGACGGTGATTCCACCCTGACCTGCCCACCACCGCGTTCGGCTCTCGTTCGGTGAAAGGAAAATGCGCCCCGTCCGTAGGTGAAGTGTTGTTGCCAAAATGTACGCAATGCGAGAGGATGCGCATGAGACACTAAGGCCTCAGGCGCATACTGAAATCGCCGACCCTGTGAGATCCAGCGATCGCATAGCTCTCGATCTTCAGCTGCAGCTTGTCTGTACCTGCTGTCAAATCCTCCGCTGTCCAAAAAAGCCTTTCGAGGAAACGCCAGGTTGTTGGAAGCAAAAAATTTCGCTCCGAGCGAACCTTGATTGTAAAAATCATACAAATAGTCAATGAGCAATTGGCTCGTTCCGGAATACGGATTAACGGGAAGACTGTTAATGGTCTTGCCTCCCACACCACAATCCGGCGCTTCACAGAAAACATTGGCCAATGCATCCAGCCAATGTCTGGATGGGGTACAATCATCATCCGTGAAGGCCAGAAAATCCCCTTGTGCTTACAGCTGCGCCATGGTTGCGCGCCACAGCAGGACCCGAATTGGATTGAATAATGAGTTTGACAGCGACACGATCTGAAACGGCGTTCACGATGGACTCTAATGGTGTATGGCTTCCGTCATCGACAACAATAACTTCGAAACGATCGCGAGAATAGGTAAGCTCGTTTATGCCATGGAGGCAAGAGGCAAGCTGTTGAGGCCGGTTATAGGTTGGAATGACGATGAAAAATAGGAGTGTCGTTGAGGACATCAGCATCCATCAAATTTATTACTGTTGTTAAATGCTTCTCATTTTCCACTAGCGTTGATGAAAATCCAAATTATCCTTCTCGTATCCCCGCTATCCTGTTGTAAATGAACCCGATGGTCCAACCTAGCACACTGCCGGTCACGGCCCCATACAGCAATCCAATGACACTGCCTGACCATGTGACGGAATACCCGATAAAATAATTCGAGAGTAATTGAAGATGGGAGCCCACTTTAGGCCCATCTTCCAGAAGAAGCCATACAGTCATGAAAAACAGACCCAATCCTCCAATTATTCCTCCGACAAATGCCAGGACTCCAGCTTGAATATTGGCCACAGCCTGGCTCAGCTCTTCCTTCGATTTTTGATCTGTTTTCATAACCTCCTCCAGAGCTCTCCCTTGTGATTAGACCTTATCCAGAAGATTTCGGCGGCGAATGGCTTCTATTCGCCATCGCATATATTTCGCGTAAGTCGTCATCCCCCAATTTCGGAGTGAGGCGCTCATATACCCGATCGCACATCCCCCGAGTCCCGCTTCTATAAATCCCACTAACGACCCGCCCCACGTCACCTCAAAACCGATGAGATAATTTCCAAGCAGGGACAATCCGGGGCCCACATCCGATCCTCCATTAAGAACTGCCACAACGGTCGCCAAGAAGATGACGAGTCCACTGACTGTTCCGACAGCCACCCCCAATGCCACAGGATCCAACTTGGCAAACACAAATTCGATGATTTTTTCCTCGTCCCCGGGAAGAGGTTCTTCAACATTCACCTGGACTCGTGTCGGCACCATTCGATCGCCGGCTTTGGACTGAGCGCCTCGCCCTTCTTCGTGATATTCTTTTTCGGTGTTCACTGCCCACACGTCATTGCATTCGCCCATGATATTTCCGGCGGCATAGACCCCCGTCACCATGGAATGATCCTGGTTGTTGTATCGATGCAGACCGTTTCGTCCGATGGTCTGAAAATTGGAGAGCGTTTCCAGAAACTGCCGTACCGTCTGGACGTTATCCTGATATTGATGATCATAGACCGGATAGGCCTTTTCCATACGAACGACTGTTCCATCTTCAACTTCTTTGGGATGAATCAGCCCGATTTGCGCACATTCCTGTGTACCGAAATTGATCAATCGATCGTTTGACCATGTCCATTCCTCATCTTTGTCCCACAGAAAATACTCGAGACCCAGGGAAGTCCGCGAGGGGTCCGGCACCATATACGGACTCCAGTTCTTGTAATTTTGCATTCGCCCCATTTTGACTTCGGGAGAGTGAATATAAATCCAGTTGTCAGGAAACACCTCTTCCCGGTTGACCACCAGAACTACCGTTAAATAATCACGGTACCGCAGTCCCTTTGCGGCCTGAACCACTTTCTCAGGAGGTTGCGGATCCATGGCTCCGATTAACTCTCGAAGAGGCATAGTTGATACAAAATGGCTTCCTTCAAAGTCTATGCGTTCCCCCGATGAGGTTCGGCCTGACACACATTCCACCCGTCCATGGCGATGATGGATGCGCTCGACTTTGATACCCTTTAAGGTTTGTGACCCGAATCCTTCCACCAACTCTTCACACCGTTCCCACATCATCCCTGGGCCCAAGCGGGGGTAATGAAATTGCTCGATGAGGGAGGTTACAATTTCTCCCTTTTTCTCATTCTTTGGACCGAGAAGCGCATTTCGAACGGCTTCCTTCAGTGAGAGATTTTTGATCCGTTGTGCCGCCCAATCGGCTGATATTTCGGAGCAAGGAATTCCCCATACTTTTTCCGTATAGGTTTTGAAGAATATCTGGTAGAGGCGGGCTCCAAATCGATTAATCACCCAATGTTCAAAATTTTCCTCTTTCGTGTTGGGAAACACCTTGGTCTTGGCATAACTGAAACAGACCAGGAGGGCCTCAACCGGCCCTAGTCCGGCCAACGCATTGGTGGCTTTGAGCGGATAGTCGAAAAAACAATTATTATAGTAGATTCGGGAGATCCGGGGCCGAAGGAGAAAGTTGTCGCCGAGGATCTCATGCCACAGATCATTCACTATCGGAACTTTGGAAAAAAAACGATGCCCGCCAATATCAAAACGAAAGTCGCGATAGTTCACCGTTTGCGAAATCCCGCCTACCTGTTTACCGGACTCAAGGATTAGGGAAGATACACCCTTTTTTCCGAGTTCATATGCCGTGGTAAGACCAGCAGGACCCGCACCGATAACCAGGACAGGCTGAGATGCCATTACTTTCTCCCCGATTTTCCTATGGTGTGAACGGATTCAGATAGCAGAATCGACTTTGTAGGAGATATCCGGTTGCCCCCATTCACCACATGGCCGGCCAGGCCTATGGCAAATGCCAAGCCGCTATACAGATAGTACAGCCAGTGCCAGGGAATGCTCTGAAGGGCAAATCGGAACCCACGTTTTTTTAGAAAAAAGCGATACAGGGGAGCATTGTTGACCAATAGAACGATCATGATCAACGCTGACACTATTAACGAGGGAGCCCACCATACTGCTCCAACCAGCGACGCAATAAGCCCATACGCTAATACCACACACAGTCGCTCGGAATGACGGATATTTAAATCATTGACAAACATGCGATCACGAAGAATTAACATGGTCCAGGGGATTGCGCGGTAAAAAAAGTCGGCTTTGAGCATGGACACGATGTTCCATCGTTTCAAATGCTTTACATGGATCTCTTTACACAGGTAAATCTGATGACCCGCCTTTTTCAGTCGATACCCCAACTCAATGTCTTCAATGGAAGGACGACGATAATTTTCATCAAATCCCCCAAATTCCAAAAAAATCTTCCGGCGAATGGCTCCGCAGGCACCCCAAAACGTTGATGCATCCTTTTGGGCATTTTGATGGACATAGTGATGAATGAGGTTTTTGTACTGAGACAAGAAATTTTTCTCGGCAGGGGCATCATCGTACGACCCGATCAACGCAGTAAGGTCTGGATACCGGTGAAACGTTTCTTCCACGTGTCGCAGGGTATCGGGAAGAACGCACACATCCGCATCGACAAAGAATAGGTATTCGCCCTTCGCTTGCTGGGCACCAATATTTCGAGGCCGTGCCGGTCCCCCTGATGAGGTTTGAAGCTTGATCACCTGGAACCCAAACTCCTTGGCTATTTGCCAGGATCCATCTGTGTCACCATCAGAGACAACAATGATTTCCATCGGAGGAGGATGTAACGCGGCCAGGCTGGTCAGACACTGCCGAAAGGATTCCCCTCCGTTATACACGGGAACAACAACTGAAATGGTCACATCCTGTAAGGAGGATGGTCTCAATGCATCACAGACCTCGTTCCCTTGGTTATCTTGAGAAAAACTTTTCATCTTCTTGTATTTACACGCTTCGGAACAATTTCAACTGACAAATCGTTGTCTCGTCCAACGAGAATTCGTCGATTGAGGCCCGTGCTTTATGGAAGAACTTAGTCGGTTTTCAGAAAGTAAAAACAAAAACATAGCTTAAACTATTACTCGGTAGGATGAGTGGCAAACAAGAGAGTCTACTGCTCCCTGAGGTGTATCCTGAATCTACGACCAGGGAAAGCATTAGGAAAGGCTTTCGAGAACCTTTGCAAGTTTCTCGATGACGTTGATCAGTGGTTGCGGGGGAGGGATTTGAACCCTCGACCTTTGGGTTATGAGCCCAACGAGCTACCAGGCTGCTCCACCCCGCGGATCGATACTAGAGGAGGGGTGGTTCATAAGTCAATGCAAAACAGCAGTTTAGCGAAACGGGACACTATGGTATCTTCTCCGTCTTATGACGTTTGCCGGAATCATTGCCATCATATTGTTTCTTGGCCTCATTGTCGGTGATTGGTTTCAATTCACCACATTGAAAAGTTATGCATGCCGCTATGGATGTCCATTAGCCCACCGCAAAGACACCCTTACCGCTCATCCCGTCCACTCTTTTTCAAGAGTGTTTCACAAAAGTGGCACACTTCCTTTACCTCACGGAATTGCCCGCTGGACTGAAGAGCGACAGGTGATCGTGATCCGCCCATATTATCAACTCTTTTCTTTGCGTTTTCGCACCGCCTGGCCACTGAAGGGGACAATCGAGGTTCGCTCAGAGGGTGATCAACTCCTGCTTCATATGTCCAAACGCATCCCATGGTCGTCAGCCATTCTCACCCTGTTATGGTTGATCTTTGTCATTGGAGGGACCCTCACCTTTGTCGTGCTGTTCGCACTTGATGGAGGGTTGAGCACCGTCGGAGGAATTTTTTGGGTGATCGGGATGGCCGCCCTTGGCTTATTGGTACTGGCAGGAGGCTTGATTCTGTTGTCATTTGCCTACCGGCTGGAGGAATCCAGACTGATGCAGGTGTATCGGGAATTACTGGAAAACCTGGCAACTCTTTCCTCAAAGGAATCGGAGAAATCGATAAGCCATTGAGGTGGTCTCCAGTGTGAAGTCATAGCTCTTCAACTCACATAGGACCCTTAACGATTTGTTTTAAGGAATTTTGGCAATAAGATCTTTCTTTGATTTAGAAAAGTTTTCGACCCGGAAGGTTGGTAATTCGTACGTCCAGCCTTGCACCCGCTGATTGAACGTCTCAACTTCCTTCTGAACCTCTTCCGGTTTCTTTAAGACCGCCTCTTCTTTTGGGGAAGGCGTTGAATGTGGTGCTGCCGGTTGGCTCCCATTTTTTGATTCGCGTGTTTTTTCGTCTTGGGCTGAAGGAGAGGTTGGATTCTTTTCTCCCTTTTCCGATGAAGAGCTGACATCCACAGGTTGAACGAGATTCGGATCATATTCCGCAGAAAATTTTCCAAAAACTTTGTCTTTCTGTTTGGCAGTTTGCACGCGAAGCCTTAGCCCGTCAAAGGTTTCCAACACCGCGTTGACTCCGGTGTGATCTAGAAAATTCACCTCTCCTTCTTTTTGAACATCTTCTAAGGAAAGCTGCGCGAGAGTTCCCACCACATTATTCACATTAAATTGCGAAGCAATTTTGAATCCTGCAGGGACTGAATCCAACTGAAAATCCACATCCTCCGGTTTGCCCTTGGAGACGAGAAGAGTTTCCCCACCTGGATGCTGCACCGTCACGCGATGTACGCGTTTGGTCGCCAACGCCGTTACTTCCTTATCCAACCATTCCGCTGCCACTTTTTCTAATGGCAGATTCCCGATCACCAGCCAGGTTTGGGGATCATCGGGCTTTCGCACGTAGATGTCACTCATCCGTGGATTACCTTTTGCAGGACGTTGATTCCCTAGGATGACCGCTGCAACAGGATTATTAGGAGTTTTCAACGTGACGGCTGTCGAGAGCAATCCATCCTGGTCTTTGTCGCGCAAGCCCAGCCGGTCATATAACTCCGGGTTCCGTGTTTTCGGTTCAAGAATACGCAGCTCCGCCAACCCGAGTATAGTCTGTTTGACCTTCTCCACGTCGGCTCGATAGGCTGCTTTCTCCTTGACCGCCCAAATCTTTTCCTCACGCACCAGCGTGATGGTCTGATCTTTGGTTTCCACCACCACTTCGTTCACGTCATTCACCATTGACAATAATTGCGGAAACAAGAGTTCGCCACTGTTTGGTAAATGGTTGGCTGACTCTCGATTCACGAGGATCGCGACCACAATGCCTAGAATGGTTATCCCGGCTAAGATGCCGACTGTTTTAAATTTCATGCCCTTCCCTTACCGTTCTTTATGTGGTCGAATGATGGTCTCGTTGATCAAATAGTGAGCCACTTAGCGCGTGGCCTTTTTCTTTCGAAGCCTGGAGGAGCTGATCCACACCCCGGCAATCCCGATCAGCAATGGCACCAGCCCGATATTGATAAATTTTACCCAATGTTCCACACTCTCAATGTTTTTGCCGAGTTCATGTTGCACACTCCGCAATTCTTTTCGGATCTGGAGCAATTCATTTCGAAATTTCCCCATGGCCTCTTGCTGATCCATGCTGAGAATCATGGCATTTCCCTCTGGCTTTTGACTCTGCAGTTCCTGAATTTTGCGTTCTGTGGCCTTGAGATGCTCCTGAAGCCCTCGTTCCTTTTGTCGGAACTGCTGCTCGGCATCTTGTTGCAACAGTCGCAAAAGGGTAAATGGCCGGGAATAGCCCGCACGACTTCTGACACTAATGAGATCATTGCTTCCGGTCAGATTATCCAAGGCGTTTGTCACAAACGTGCCGTTGCCGGAATTGGGAATACCAATCCGTTGTCCAAAGAAATTCTGGACTTGAACCCAAAACCTGTCCTGCAGCATATCCGTATCGGCCACGACAATCACGTTGATGGGATTCTTTGATTCCGCCAGGTGGTCTTTGGCAGGGGATTTGGTCTCTGAAGCGGTCTCCGCATTTCCACCCTCATTAGGTGCGTCCTTGGGTCTTCCATCAGGAAAAGCCGTTTTGACAGTGCCGGTCACTCGAGCCGCCACCGTAAATTTTTCCCCTTCGGGGCGATAATTGCTGAGCAAGACGCTGACATCCGGCATAAAGCCCAAGCGGGAGGCATCGATCTGCATCGCGGCTTCATCCGAGTGAATCAGCGGTTCGAGGACCGTCCCCGTCTCACCTTTCTTTCGTATGATTCCTGCTGAGGCCACTGTGATCGATGGAACCTGAGCCGTCACGATATCCTTTTCGTTAAAATGTTCCGGTCGAAAGTCAATCCAGACCGGATAATCCACCACTTGAAGTCGGGCTTGCTGCTGAATTTGCACTTTTTTGGCCAACGGCAAATCTCCCAACACCTGGCCGTTCACCAGTTCAAGCCCCCAGGCATCAAATAACTTGGGCATATCCGAATTCCGGGGACCTGATCCACCCATCGGATTCATGGGATTGCCGCCTCCACTGTCCGACTCGGCAAGCGGATCGACAAAAATCATGGCATGCCCACCTCCTAAGACAAACTGATCGATCGCATAGAGAGTTGCGTCACTCAGAGATTTGGGATGAACGATCATTAATACACTGATCTCATCAGGAATGGACGCCGCAGTCGGTTCAATCTTTTTCACTTCAAACATTTGCTCGATGTGATTGAGTATGAGCCAGGGTTGACTGCCTCCTCCCTGTGGCATAAACGGCATAGCCCCACCCCCATCAATGGGCAGTGAACTCATAAGACCCAGGACTTTTTTCTTTGGATTCGCCAGGGTGTGAATCATCTTGGTCAAATCGTATTCCAGGAACTCCTCTCGCTCCGGCTGGAAAAAAGGAATCATTTCCATCTCATCGGTCGAGCTGGTCCCGACCAATCCAAAGTAAAACTGGGTGCTGCCATTATCCAACGGAATGCCCTGCAGTCCATACGCCACCGCTCGATCTTCCTCCTCCGAAAACGGTTCCGGATCCATCACCTGCAAGTAGATTTGGCCACCCGAGATTTGAGCGTATTCCTCTAACATCTCTTGGACGCGTGTCGCGTAACTTTTAATACCCGGCAAGCCGGTCGCGAGTTTTTTTGAGAGGTAAAACCGCAGGGTGATGGGTTCTACCAAATTTTTGAGGACATTCCTGGTGCCATCGGACAACGTATACAATTGATGTTCTGTCAGATCGAATCGGGCAGAACTGAATGCGGCGTTACTCAGCATGTTGAAAGCGCCGAACAAAACGGCTGCCATGATGAGACCACTTCCCGTAAGGACTTTCTTATTCATCTTCTCTCCTCGCGTGCAAAAGTTCGAACCAAATCATCCGAGATTCTCCCTCATGAATCGGCCTTTTTCATATCAATAACCGTGGCCGTGGCAAACAACCAAAACACCATGAGCGACAGGAAAAACAGGAGATCTCGAACATCCAACACGCCTTTGCTGATCGATTGAAAATGCGTCAGGAAACTAAATGAGCTGATGGCATTCAGCAGAAATTGTGGGGCCCAACCACTAAACAGTTCCAAGACCAGAGGGAACCCACTGAGGATGAAACCCAAGCAAATGACCACGCTAACGACAAAGGCAATCACCTGATTTTTTGTGAGAGCGGAAATGCACGAACCGATGGCTAAAAACCCCCCGGCCATCAACAAGCTGCCCAGATAGCTGGCGAGGATCACCCCATTATCCGGGTCACCCAACAGATTCACCGTAATCCACATGGGAAAGGTCAGGGCCAAGGCGATCCCCGTGAAACACCATGCAGCCAGAAATTTCCCTGTGACGGCCTCCCACATCGTGACCGGCAACGTCAACAGCAGCTCAATGGTCCCGGAACGTCGTTCCTCCGCCCATAAGCGCATGGCCAGAGCAGGGATCAGCACGAGATAGAGCCACGGGTGGAAATCAAAAAATGGGACCAGGTCCGCTTGCCCCCGGGCGAAATAATTCCCGAGGTAAAACGTGAAGGCGCCGCTGAGTAACAAAAAGATCACAATGAATACCGCTGCGATGGGTGTGGCGAAATACCCGGCCAGTTCCCGTTGAAAAATCACTCGAATACGTTCCACAATGCCTCCTTCACGCACGAATTTTTATTCCGAAATACGTTCTTCGGCATCCATTGGCCTCTTGGATGTTTGGCTGTAATCACAGGGCCGCCCCACTTGTGAGGAATCCGATACACATTTGAACAATGTGAATATTTAGCGAGGTTGCTGAGCCCTACCTGTTAAGAAATCGCCTGCTGGGGAGTCGTCAACAAACGAAACACCTCATCCAATTGCCCTCGGTCGGGATACAGCTCCCGGACTTCCCAACCCTGTTCTCTGAGCACAATGGCCGATGTCGGGAAGAATCCACTGCCCGTCATCGGGATAAATGCGAAACTGCACCAAATCGCCATCTTTGCCCTGTTCTTCGATTTTTTTGATCCCTTTCACGCGTCATCAGATGATTGTATGCGACCAAAGGGTCCACACCGGAAATCGTGATCAAGACCGTGTTGTGCGTAGGAGCCTTTCCCTCCAATTCCGCTGGAGTCCCATCGGAGACCACTTTCCCGTTTGCAATAATCATCGCGCGTGAACAGACCGCATGGACTTCCTCCAGGACATGCGTGGAGAGAATGATGGCTTTCTCCTGCGCCATCGCTCGAATCAACGATCGGACTTCATGCTTTTGATTAGGGTCCAATCCATCGGTGGGCTCATCCAAAATCAAGACCTCCGGGTCATGAAGAATCGCCTGAGCCAACCCTACACGTCGCTTAAATCCCTTCGATAAGGTTTCAATCGATTGGTTCATTACCGATTGTAAATTCACTTTTTCCACCGTTGCTGAAACGGTTTGCTTGAGCGTTGTTCCACGATACCCTCGCATCTCCCCGATAAAGGTGAGAAACGAAGAAGGGGTCATATCCTGATACGCCGGGGCTCCCTCTGGCAGATACCCGATCCGTTTTTTGGCCTCGATAGGCTGATCGTCAATATTGTATCCACAAATACGCACCGTGCCGCTCGTCGGAGTGAGAAAACCCGTGATCATTTTCATGGTGGTTGATTTTCCTGCCCCGTTCGGGCCCAGGAATCCGAGCACTTCTCCCTTTCCTACGGTGAACGAAACCCCATCCACCGCGACAATCGGCCCAAACGTTTTACGTAAGTTTTGAATCTCAACCATCATTCCCATCGTACCCTCTTATCGCAAGAAATTTTGAATTGATTTGACGCCCCCATGGAAGCCACGGTGTCATGTGATCATCATCATCCTTCTACTCCTTTGCCTCAATGGAGATACAGCGGAGGCAGTACCGTCTCCTGTTTGTGAGACTTCTGTGGCTTGGCCGTCATGGCTGGTTTAACAATTTCCCAAAACCGTCGACCATCCCAGGTCTGCTGTTTGCCGGGGGTAGTATACAAGATCCGATCAAGGCTCCAAATGGCGGCAGAGATCTCCGTCTGATCCGGAACAGGCTGGCTCAATATACGTGCGACCATTCCTAAGCTCCGGCAGGGACGCCCTGCTTGTTTGACGGAAGCCCATTGCAATAAGGCTGAACGGGTTTTTTCCGCTGACTGTTCCAAACATGCGGCCTTGACCCCTTGCATGGCTTTCCGTTCCGACTCCAATTGCCTATCATCATTCCTCCCTATGGCGTTATTTAGACCATATTTCCTTTGCCGATCTCGCCACCAGACCGCCAGCGTGACCAACCACATGGTCAGACAAACCCCTGCAATCCAGGGCCAGGGTATCGGCATCGCCGATTCAGATATGGGACTCATACCTAGCATTGAGGATTCTAGGTCAGGTCGATCATTACCCGCGGCGGTGTCAGGAAAGGCAGGAACAGATGAGAGACTCCGTTCTGACGACGCAGGTTGAGGAGGGCCGACAACCGTGAGGGTATGTTCAGGGAGCCGGGCTTCCTCCCACCGTGAGCTTTCAATGTTCCACCAGGGAATATGAATGGCGGGCAACGTCACAGTGCCAGGCTGTATGGGGACCAACACATACTTTTCTTCTCTGGACCCTAGAACCCATTTTCCATCAAAATCTGTTTGCGTGCTGGCTTTGTCCGGATACATTTTGACGATGGATTGAGTGGGCAAGGTCAATTCGGGCAGTTGTTCTCCTCGCTGACCCTTCGCGCGAATCATCACTGTGCGCGTCAGGGGGTCTCCCATTTTGAGAATCTTGGGGTCGGCCGACCACGTTTCCGTCAGAGTGAGTTCTTTCGCCGGTAACCACATACGTCCGTTTAGACCAGACGGAAGCTCTTTGACCGTCAACACAATTTTCGGACTTCGCAGGTGAATCGACCGTGAGGTTTGAAAGAGATCACGGCTGAGCCTTCCCGGACGATTGCCAAATAATTCGTCAAAGAGCGTTCCCCGTGTCCGTCCATCCTGGACCGTGCCGGAAAAAAGGATGGGGGGAATAACATGAACCCCGCTTTTTTGTGGTGTGATCACATAGCGACGTTCGGTGATGTGATACGTTCGCCCGTTTCGGGTCGATTCATACGAGGCATCTTTTCCGATACGCTCCACAATTCCCCAGTCGATTTCCGGTTCATCCAATCGACCTTCCTGTACGGAAATTGCGCTGGCCAGTCGAAGCGTCAGAAGTACTTGCCCTTGAAGATAGGGAGATGACGAATCGACTTCAGCTTCGAGAAAGATTTCCCGACTGTCGTGGGTCTCCCTTGTGTGGTTCGGCTCGTTGACCGTCACCTGAATGGGGTCGCTTCGGTAAGCACCCACACGGATTGGAGGAATGGTCAGAGCCCCTGTCCGCTTCGGTGCCAAAGTGGCAATCCATCGAACCAACGAAGTGGTTCGCAAATTGACGATCGAGGTCTGTTGGCTTTGGGCAGTGTCCAACACATCGAAGTCGGAGCCTAAGACACCCCAATCCGGCGATTCTCCGGAAGATGCCTTATCCGTCTCCACGATGAGTTGCAGGGTCTCATCTACCATGACTGAATTCCGGTCCACATAGGCCTTGACCGATTGGGCAAAAACGGGAGCGGTCAGTCCCATGAACCCAAGAGATATGATTATGGAAAAAACCCAGTTGATCGCTTTCACCAACGCCTCCCCTGAGAGGGTATCGGCCTTCCGGACTCCACGCGGCGTTGATGCTCCAAAAGAAATTTTCGTCGCAACAATCCTCCGGGATCATCAGGAATCCGGCGAAGCCATTGCTGGAGAGCCTGTTCCGACTTCAGCATTTCTGATGTCTGCTCAAAAGACCCCGCTGAAGCCACCTCTGATTTTTCCGGCTGGTTTTCAGGCTTTCCCTCACTTGAGGATGATGGTGACGACACGGGTTGTTGAGATTCATCGGCTTTCGATGGGTCCGGCTCTTGTGTTTCTCTTGCGGTAGTTTCTCCTGAAGTCTTCGGATCCTTTTCAGGTTGGTGTGGCCTTGATGAAGGATCTGACCTGGACTCGGTCAACGGTTGTGGTTCTTTCTGGATCGCTTTTTGGGAGCCTCCCTTTCCCGATTGGAATGGTTCATGGGGCGAATCCGAGACCTGCTCGGATTTGCCCGCTTCATCTCCGGCATCATTTCCATCATTTTCCTGTTTGGAAGATGAAGCATCCGATTGTTGGGAATGCTGTGCGTCCGGTTTGGGGGGTGATTGTTTCTCCAGGAGTTTTTTGATGACTTCCATATTATACCGGGCATCTTCGTGATGAGGCTGTTGGGTGAGAGCTGCTTGGTAAGCCGCCAACGCGTCTTCATAACGGCCCAGATTGGCCAACGCATTGGCTCGATTGTAGTGCCCGTCCGGCGTGTCCACGGTGGAAAAGGCTTTTTCAGCCTCTTGGTATTTTCCGGCCCGGTAATTGGCCACGCCCTTCCATTCCGGATCGTGAAACAACGCTGCCGCCTCTTCAGGAGCCCCACGCTCCAAGGCCTGCACCCCTTGTTGATCGGGCCGAATCCAAAGATTTTCCCAGGAAAAGGCCTGGCTTACCTGGGGAATGAGCATGAAGGCCAGGAACATTCCGAGCCATCCCGGTCGAAATGCAGGCAATGCCAAGGCCAGAAGCAGTAGAACCAACCAGGGGCCTTCCTCTCGCCAAAGGTTTGTGGTTCGTTGTTTGGAAGTTGAGGAAGAGAACGCCCGAGGGGACACACTCGAAGGAAGCACCCGAATGATATCCTGGTCATTTAATGTCACGGTGGCATACTGCCCGCCTCCTGCTCTGGCGATGGCCTGAAGAGACGAAATGTCTAATTTGGTGATGACGGTCGCCCCATCCTGGTCCTTCAAGAATCCACCTGGTTCCGGAATAGGAGCCCCATCGACCGTCCCAACTCCCAGGACAGAAATACGCCGACCGTGACTGCGTAAATCTTCTACTACCTTTACCGTGGCAGGGTCTCCCTCACCGTCCGTCAGCAGCAACAGATCTCCTCCTGCATGCCCCACTTGTTTCAATAATTCATCAGCCTTCTGCAAGGCGAGATCGGCACGGCTGCCTTGAAGAGGCATAAGTTCCGTCTCGAGAGATTGCACCAGGGTCATCATGGTGTTGGCATCGTCGGTGAGGGGCGAGACGACGAATGCCTCACCGGCATAGACCACCAAAGCGGTTTGTCCTTCCTTCCGAGCTTTCAGTATATCGAGAATTTTATGTTTGGCTCGCGTCAATCGCGAAGGGGCCACATCTTGCACATCCATTGAACGGGACAAATCCAAGACCATCACTAACGTCGATTCCGCCCGAAACACCGGCTGAGGCAATTGTGACCAGACAGGTCCCGCCAGTGCCAAGACCGCCAATGTCCAACATACGCCGAGAAGCCCGAGAGGCAGGCGACGTCCGGATCCTTCGGTTCCCACCAGCAGATGCGGGAGAAGATGCGCATCACACACCGATTCCCATACCTGAACCGCTGCTCCTCTCTTGGCTAAGAGCAGGATGAGCCCGAATACAGGAAGCAAGCCCCATAACCATATCGGACGTAAAAAATGAAATTCGTGCATCTTACTTTCCGGCCCCTGCTAGCGCTGAAATCCCTACCGCCTTCATTCCAGGCCTGACAACCCATAGACTTTTCCCTAAGAAAGTCACGGCCATACCGCATGAGAGACCCAATGCCAATCCTAATGGCCACATAAATAATTCGGTCCGAGGTCGAAACATTTCAATTTCGGTCGTGGCCGGCTCCAGACGATCTAATTCCTTATAGACGTTCGTCAGCCCCACGGCATCCTTGGCACGCAGGTATAGCCCTCCGGTACTTTGTGCGAGGTGGCGAAGAGTGTCTTCGTCCAAATCGCGAGAAGGATTCACCGTTTGTGTGCCGAAAAATGACTGAACCTCCATTCGATCTGCGCCAACGCCGATAGTATAAATCCGAATCCCCTTTTCTTTCGCCAACGCCGCCGCTTGGATGGGTGATATCTCACCAGCCGTATTGGCCCCGTCGGTGACCAACACTAAGACTCGGCTTTCTTCCGGTTGCTCCTTGAGCCGTTTCACGGCAAGTCCGATCGCATCGCCAATGGCCGTTTCCTTCCCGGCCAAGCCGATTTCCGTTTCCTTCAGCATAGCGTTGACCGTGTCTCGATCGAATGTCAGGGGTGTCTGCACGTACGCCTGAGAGCCAAACACGATCAAGCCCAGACGATCGCCCGTGCGGCCGGCAATGAACTCTCCTGCCACTGCCTTCACGATTTCCAAACGCGTAACTTCCTGCCCATTCACCGAAAAATCAGGAATCTGCATGCTGCCGGAAAGATCCACCGCCAACATCAGATCACGTCCGCTGGTTGCCAGGCCTACAGGTTCCCCAATCCACTGCGGGCGAGATGCCGCAATAAGCAGAGTCAACCATATGATGATCGCAAACCAAAAAGAATTTGAAAATCCGTGGCGCGTCCTTCCGATCGATTGACCGGATTGAAGAGTCATGATCTCTTCAAAATGCGGTACTTTCATGGCGCGACCAGATGTGGCTGGCACAGGCGGTGCCCAGCGACGCACCATCCAGGGAAGAGGAATGAGCGCCAACGTCCATGGCCAGGCCAACGCCATCATACCGGATTCCTCCGTGTACATGGAGAAACACGCTGAATCCAATGTTCGACCAACGGCACGAGTTCGACAGCCGATACGGATACCTGGTGTCGATACGGCCCTGAACTCAATAGGTGGCCAGCCCCTTCAGTAAATTGATTCGTTCGACCCGTCCTGTCTAAAAATTGCAGCCACGAACTTCCGACCAACCCCGCCACCTCCGTTCGGGGAAAGATGGCCAGGGCATAGCGGCGGACAATTCCAGAAAGTCGTTGCACCACCCATTGTTCATCCCGGTGGATGTCATAGTGCTGCTTGACCGTACGTAATTCGGCCATGGCCAGTCGGCGCGCTTTCGTTCGACCTCTGTACACCCTGACCCACATGAGCACGATGGCACCCGTCACCACTAGCCCGAACACCATCCACCAACCCGGAGCCGGGGGCCACAGGGCAATAGGGTCCGGCAAATGCACATCCCGGAGATCTTGTAAGGGACGACTTGAAGTCGGCATCCTAGATCCTTCCCGCTATGCCGAACTGTGATGAGCGCTTCGCCGGTTCCCCAGGTCTTGTAACCCACAACGTAACTGAAAGGGGATATCGTCATGTGTTCCCAAGGGGATGAATCCGATTCCACGTGCCAAACATAACGTTCGAACATCTTCGTACCGCTGCGTAAATTGTTCGGAATAGGATTGGACTATTTTGGTTGAGCCGGTATTCAAGATTCCCAGCGATTTCCCATCAGTCACGGGGTACTGCCCGGCAGGTGGCGGTTCGCGTTCCAATTGGTCATAAATCAAAATGGCCACCACATCCTGGTGGTCACCTAATTGGATGAGCGTCTGTTTGGCCTGCTGGTCCCACTCACGGAAATCACTCAAGATGAAAATGAGACTTCCGGGCTTCGCTGTTGTGATGACTCGATTTAAGGCCAACTGAAGAGGTGAGATGGAGGAACGATGGCGTTCATCAACCACCTGAGCCAGGTGGGTTGTCGCCAGAGCCAGAATATTGAGAAGTTGGAGCACTCCTGCTCTTCCTCCTCTCGGTCGTAATTCCACGTGGTCCACATCTGAAAAAACCACAGCCCCCACCCGGTCACCGCGTTCGTGCGATGCCCATCCCAATAATGCGGCGGCATGGGCTGCAATGACGGATTTAAAGGCAACCCTGGTTCCGAATCGCATCGCCTTTCGATCATCCACCACCATAAACACCGGTCGTTCCCGTTCTTCCCTAAACACCTTCAGGTAGGGTTCATGGGTTCTTGCCATGACCCGCCAATCCATAAGGCGCACATCATCCCCCGGTTGATAGCGCCGGGATTCCTCAAAATCGATGCCTCTGCCTTTAAAGGGAGACCGCTCTCCGCCAGCCAATAAGGTATGCACCCGCTTCTTGGCCTTGACCCCCAAAACCCCTGTCTGGTAGCGCATGTTGATGAGATCGGCAAGCCGAACCTCCACTCCATGCAATTCGTGAGGAGGATTCAGCGGTAATTCGGATGGCAAGGGATGTTTACGGAACGGCCACATGATTCAAAATTTCCGAAATCACCTGATCGGTCCGGATACCCTCCGCCTCAGCTTCAAAGCTCAACAGAATACGGTGTCGCAAGACGTCAGGGGCTATAGCCTGAATATCTTCCGGCGAGACATAATCGCGTCCTTCCAACCAGGCATGCGCACGGGAACAACGCTCCAAACCGATGGTCGCCCGGGGACTGGCTCCAAACCGGATCCATCGCTTCAACGTAGAACTATAGGGGGCAGGCTCACGAGTCGCCATCACTAATTGGACAATATATTCTTCCAATGTCGGCGCAACATACACCTCCCACATCTGTCGCCGGGCGGCAACGATCACTTTCTGGGGAATAGGCGTGAAAGTTGTTGTGGGATGTCCAGGAGTCGCTCTCGACTGGCGTCGAACCAGATCGGCAATCTTTCGTTCTCCTTCAACATTGGGGTATTGCACCCGGACATAGAGTAGAAACCGATCCAATTGTGCTTCGGGTAAAGGATACGTCCCCTCCTGCTCAATGGGGTTTTGTGTAGCCATGACGAGAAACAATTCGGGCAAGGGATAACTGGTTCGCCCGATGGTGACTTGATGTTCTCCCATGGCTTCTAATAATGCGGCTTGCACCTTGGCCGGTGCTCGATTGATTTCATCGGCGAGGACCAAATTGTGAAAAATAGGTCCAGGTTGAAAGCGAAAAGAGCCATCGTGGGGACGATAGATATCGGTTCCCGTAATATCAGCCGGAAGTAAATCAGGGGTAAATTGAATCCGATGAAAATCAGCCTCCAATCCAGAGGCCAGGGTTTTAATGGCGGTGGTTTTGGCTAAGCCTGGAGCACCTTCCACGAGAAGATGACCATCGGCCAGCAAGGCAATCAACAGCCTGAGGGTCAGGCCCTCTTGTCCAATCACCTGTTGATTTAAAAAGTCCCGAAGCTGGGATATCTGCTCGTGTTCAGATCCTGACATAGGCCTTGAGATGAACCCCGTCGGGAATGAAGGTCAAAAAATTACCGCTTCCCCCTAATAAATTACCTTGGGGCCTCTTCAGATGCTCGCTGTTCTCAGAACTTCTTTTTTTCATAATAATTCACCATATGTGAGAGTCAAGAGGTTGTGAAGGCAAACGTGGTATTTTTAGACAACCACAAACGGAAAACTTCTAAAATCCCATTAATAAATCTTGCATACGGCTTAAATGTTCCTCCCACCCGCGAGGTACTTATGCGCACACACAAAGCTGAGAGGACTATTGGCCAGTCGTAGCGCCAAACCCTTCTCACGCTCTATGCTTATCATATACACCTCATGTGATATTCCATTGACTATTGAACTTTTTTAATCCACATTCCTTTCATTTAGCCATTCAGGTGTTCAATCCAAAAATCTTTGGAACATCCTGTTTTTCCTAGGATATTATTAACTGCCGCCATCGATGATTCTGCCCTATTTTGCGGTCACTTGCGTATCACAAAAATCCAGTCTTAACATATATGTGTAGACCTACCATTTCCTCCTCTAGAAGGGGAATTATGGTTTATTGTACACCTTCGCAAATCCTCCTTATCCTCTTCGATCCCACTAGGCGCGGAGGATATCTCCATGAAGAAGTCGGATACCCACAATCCAAACAGGAGGGATGGTAGGCGGATAAAGCGGCCAATTCAATAACAATCGTCTCTGTTGTGTAATACCCCTTGGTTTCTGATCGTATCGACCAAAAAGGAGGGGATGATTATGATCTGGAAATTATGCACCTTTATCGTAATAGGGAGTGTCGTGTTTGGAAGTACATTAGCCCTGGGGAATCCGGAAATGTTACCGAACCATCCGGGGTATCCCATGGGAGACGCCAAGTCTCCGGTGACCGGGCAATCGGTAGCCAATGACCCTGGACAATCTCCCCTCACCCAGGAGGAATCTATTCAACAAGCTTCAGGATTTCATGATTCCCATGCCATAAATCCTGGTAAGGAGGAACGACCGAATATTGTGCCCCAGGGAACAACAAAATCCATGGACACAAAGAGTGAGTCCACCAAGTAAGTGATGAGTCCGCAAGAAAGTTTTGAACGATCCGAAACAAATGGGGTATGAAGAAAGAGGGAGCGCAAGGCTCCCTCTTTCTTACTCAACAAAAATATCTTTGAGTGATTTAAATTAGCGGCGACTGTTCCCTACTTTAGCAGCTTATTGCGGGGGATATCGTCTTAATAATAAAAACATCCAGCACATCAGCCTTGACGCACCCTATAGGGAAGGTCATTAGCTAAAATTTCCCGCCCAAACCTAGAACAAGGTATAGATGAAGGGAGCAACCGCTGACCCCTCGCTCAGAATGATAAGACCCCCAAGTAATAAGAGCATAATAATGATGGGGGCGAGCCAGAACTTCTTTCGTTCCCGCATAAAGTCCCAGAGTTCCCCAAAAAAACCTGTCATCTGTTATTCCTCCTTAGAAGGGTTTCAACACATGGTCCGCGGATCGTGCCTTTTTGAGATTGCGATAGCTGTTGGCATGAGGGTCATAGCCAAGTTGCAGTGGTCGTTTGCCTAATAATCCCATGACAAATGCCATCGGAGTAAAAATTCCAAAAAACAGTATCCCTAATATAATACGGGAATTGATCCAGCCCAATTTTTCCCCGATCTTCATCCATACTCGATGAAGGGGTTCGAGGCCTTTTGGTAAAAACAGGCCCATTGTCCCGAAGAATCCCGCGACAAGACTCGCCCATACTCGAATGTTGTCCCCACGGATGACCAGCGGCCAGACCGCCACAATTAAAAACACTCCGCCCATTAACAGGCCAAACGAGCGAAGCTCCTTCCCGGTGGGTTTCTGAATTGTTGGTGTCATTTCGTCATTCCTTCACTCTTAGTCCAATTCAAATTCCTTCATCCACGCTTCATCCTTCGGCACCGGCTTTTGATGTTCTTTTAAAACCAGACAATTTTCCAGCACAAGCACATCCATCTCAGTCCGCATAAAACATCGATAGGCATCCTCAGGTGTGCAGATAATCGGCTCGCCTCGAACGTTAAATGAAGTATTGATTAAGACTGCACACCCCGTTTGCGCTTCAAACGCTTGCAACAATTGATAATACCGGGGATTGGTGTCCGGTGAAACGGTCTGAACCCTGGCCGAATAATCAACATGGGTGACCGCAGGAATATCCGACTTGGGAACATTAAGGAGATCGATTCCCCAAAGCCGTTGTTGATCCGATCGTACCGCAAGACGGCGTTTCTCAACGATTGGGGCGACCAGCAACATGTACGGGCTATCGGTATCCATTTCAAAATACTCGGACACACGTTCCCGTAAGACCGATGGCGCAAAAGGACGGAACGATTCCCGATATTTAATTTTTAAGTTCATGACTGATTGCATCTTCTCACTGCGAGGATCGCCTAGGATGCTTCGCCCTCCCAAAGCCCGGGGACCGAATTCCATGTGACCCTGCATCCATCCGATAACCTTTCCATCCGCCAAATACTCTGCTACCCGTTGAAAAAGGACCGGATCCTCCACCCGCTCATACCTGGCATCGAGTTGTTGCAGACGATTTTCGATATCTTCATTTGAAAAGCATGGCCCTAAATAACTACCCCGCATCGCATCACCCGGCCCCTGACATGTCCGAGGCTGGTTGAGATAATGGTAATGCACATTCAGCGCCGCACCTAACGCACTTCCCGCATCACCTGCCGCCGGCTGAATCCAAAGACCCTGAAATGGTCCTTCCCGCAGTACCCTGCCATTCCCGACACAATTTAAGGCCACCCCACCGGAAAGGCAGAGATTGGAAAGACCCGTTTCTCGGTGGAGACTATTGGCTAGACGAAGCATGACCATCTCGGTGACCTCTTGTATAGACCTGGCCAGATCCATTTCCCGCTGTGTGAGCGTACTTTCCGGCTGCCGCGGCGGACCACCAAAAACCGCGTCGAATTTTTTGTTGGTCATCCGCAATCCTGTACAATAATCGAAATAGTCCATATTCAACCGGAACGTGCCATCCGGTTTCACATCCACTAAATTATCCAAAATTGTTTTCACATACTTGGGTTCTCCATAGGGAGCGAGCCCCATCACTTTATACTCCCCGGAATTCACCTTAAAGCCGGTATAGTAGGTGAAGGCGGAATACAGCAACCCGATGGAATGAGGAAACGGGATTTCCCAGAGAGGGGTTAAATGATTCCCCCGCCCGACCCAGGCTGATGTCGTGGCCCATTCTCCCACTCCGTCCATGCACAGAATGACGGCTTCATCATAAGGAGAGGGGAAAAATGCCGCGGCAGCATGAGATTCATGGTGCTCCCCGAATAGCAGAGGCGGCAGGAGTTCTTTTTTATCGAGACCCCCAATCCGACGGAAAGCCTTTTCAAGCAAAGTCCGAAAGAAGAGCTTTTCTTTGATCCAAACCGGAATGGCGGTTAGAAAGGATCCCAGACCCTTGGGGGCGTAGGATAAATAGGTTTCCAACAGGCGTTCAAATTTCACGAAGGGTTTATCATAGAACACCAGATAGTCGACATCGCGAATTCCAATCCCGCCTTCCTTCAGACAAAACTCCACCGCATGGTGCGGGAACCCGGCATCATGTTTTTTCCGGGTGAACCGTTCTTCCTGTGCGGCCGCCACAATCCGCCCACCCTGAACCAGACAAGCCGCACTATCATGGTAATAGGCCGATACGCCCAGAATTGAGGTTAATTTGTCCTTTGATATTGGTACCATTTTCTTGAAATGGGGCTTTCTATGGCCCTGTCAACGAGCGTATTCCGACACGCAGGCCACATTCATATATTTTTCGGGGAAAAATAAGGAAAGCTTTAAAAACGACTTGGTTCTCGTGATCCCAGCTTCCATCCTATCGTAAGAAAAAGTCACACACAAATCAGTGAAACAGTTCAGCCAAAAATAGCTTCATATGCTCCCATGACCGTCGGTCGGCTTGTTTTTGATATTGTAGGCCTTTCATTCCGTATTGATTGGCAGCGGGATTGGTGAAGCTATGTTGAGCCCCTCCATAGATGACCATCTGCCAATCTGCCTTAGCCTGTTCCAACGCCTGGGTAAATTTCTGAATATGCTCGGGGGAGAGAAAGGAATCGTCCTGCCCATGGGCAATGAAAATTTTGGCCGAATCCTTGATAGCATTGGAAGACGGCGGCAGAGGAAGTGATCCATGGAAACTCACGACCCCCTTCACCGAGGCTCCGGCATAGACCATTTGCATCACCGTCGCACCACCGAAACAATATCCTATAGCGGCTATGCGCGTTGGATCTACTCTGGGATCAGCCTGAAGAACCCGTAATCCCTCTCTTGCACGAGCCTGCCATACCTCTACATTCGCTGTGGCCTGTTCCATCCATTGGCGGGCTTCATCGGCATGAGTGGTAACTTTTCCTTTTCCATACATATCCACGGCTAACGCCACATATCCTAATTCTGCTAATTGCTCTACTCGTGTTTGGACATAATCATTCAACCCCCACCATTCATGGACAACCAGAATTCCCGGCCGTTTGCCTTCTACCGCATCATCCCAGCCCAATACCCCTTCCAATGAGACTTCTCCATGAGAATATGGAATAGGCTTGACCTGCACTTTGGCCTCCACCGCCGAAGACCACACACAAAGAACCATGATAAGCCATAAGAATGACCGATAGTAAGCGTTCATGAATTGGTCTTTTGTTTACATGGTTAAAAGAGGAATTGGAAATTAGACTCTAGAAGGATATTGTACAATTTTTCCCCTCACTGTCCAGAGCTCGAGATATGGTCTGGTGGCGCTCTGTGAGGAGCAATTGGCAACTTTGCCTGATTCTCACGTGATTTGGATTCGAAAAACTCCACAGACCGGTTTCTCCAACTAAGAAAGAGAAGAACAATGAGTTTTTTGGACCGGTGGAATTTCAAAAGAATCTTCATATTCAAATCCGGATCATGAGCAAGGACACGGTTGTACTGATCTTCAGTCATCATCACCAAGCCGGGTGACTGTTGAATTTCTTTTTTCAGTTCCTCAAGCGCCAAGGAATCTTCGAGATCCTTTCCCACAATTCGTGAATATCCATGGAGATAGTCCCAATAAAATTCATCCTCATCATCTCGCCAATCCCAGGACTGAAAAACCGAAATGGGATCCGACGGATTGGCGAGCCAGCGTTGATTTTCCTTGTAGGCCAGCCTTGGAGAACCCTCCGCTTGAATACCGGGAATAATAAATCCTGTCACCGTCACCATGAGAACCACTCCCACCACCCCGACACCCAAGAGACTCAGTCGCAGACGATTCATCACCGCCAATCCCATGAGAGCCACTCCCACTATTCCTAATCCTCCACGAAGAGCAAAAGGAATCAAGTCCAACGGAACATGCCATTTTTTTTGTAAAAGAAATGGTCCGAGAAATACGCCAACCACACAAGCGATTCCCAAACACCCCAACAAGCCCCTCAATAGTCTCCTTCCCTCAGAAATCGATCTTTGTTGAAACAGTCGGTGATACACATAACCCACGACCAATCCAATGGCCGGCAGGAGCGGCAAGAGATATCGCTCATGTTTTTCAGGAGTTAGGCTCAGGGCAACAAAATACACCACAAACCAGAGAAAGACCCACAATTCTTTGGGCGACTCAAGCCAGGGACGCCCTTTCCATAACAGAAGTAGACCAGCCGGAAGCAAGAGGGACCACGGGAAGGCGTCGAACCAGATGACCAGCCCGTACCAGAAGATTGGACGCTTTCCCCAATAAGCCTCCCAGGCTGAATGCTTTTGATCCCCCGCGACGGAGATCATGCGTTTGAGATTTTCTTCCAGAAAAAAATGCTGTCTGAATTCCTGGCCCAGAAACAGGTAGTAGCCACCCAGCAACAATCCGCTTCCAATGACTCCACCCCAAAAATACGGCTCCCGAAATAATCGCCGATCCCGGCGTATCCATAAGAAAAAGCCCATTACCAGGACCGGTAAAACCAAGGCATGTAGCGTCTTGACCATCGAACCTAATGCGAGCGCAACAAAACCGATCACATACCACCATTGAGACGAATCGTGAAAATAGGCCCGCGCCCAGGCATACATCCCCAAGGTCATGAAAAACGTCAGCACCGGATCGATAATGGCCAATGGGCCAAACCACAATCCCGCGTAACAGGTTCCCACGACCAGCGCCCCCCATAACCCTGCAATGGGTGAAAACAACAGTCGGCCCAACCCATAGGTTGTCATCATCGTTCCTAAACTGGACAACACCGACGGCAGACGCAGCGCCGCCTCGCTCCATCCCAAGCCATGAATAAATCCCGTCTGTAACCAAAAGAATAGAGGCGGTTTACTAAAATAGGGATATCCCCGTAACCAGAGATGCACATAATCCTGGGTCGCGATCATCGTGTAAGTGATGATAGCGTATAAACCTTCTGTTTCCCCAAACAGAGAAATAGAGATATTGGAACAAAACGCAAGAAATCCAATGACCAGAAGTAGCGGTATATGAAAGGAAGGTCGATGAAGGAACGCAGTCCAGGAGGTGTTCATCAAAAAAATGGAAAAACCGACTGCACGTGCTTTGTAATTTCCAGTAAGAAGTGAGCAGACCCTACACCAAAAACCCCAGACTTGTTAACCCATGTGATGATTCAACAATTTCTTATCTTCTCCAACGGAATTGGAACTTACTCCGGAACGTGACGTCCAATTGTGTTGAGAGTCCTGCGACAGGGAAAAATACGGGGAAAGACCCTTCGACATCAATCAGGGAATACTTTTTTAACAATCCTACTGGGAATTGCACCCGGTGGAAGAGAAGGGAAGAAGTTTTCTTGACGCATGAACGCCCTATCAGAAAAAAGTTAACGCGTACGGCCTGGACGTGGTGCCAAGAGAAAACACAAGCCACTACATTCGGCGGGAGAAATCCTGGTGCGCCCGGAGGGACTCGAACCCCCAACCCTCGGTTCCGAAGACCGATGCTCTATCCATTGAGCTACGGACGCGTAAGGAGTTGCCTTTATACCTCCCGGCAATGTTCCCGTCAACCGATTCCTTTCCCCACCCAATCCCTTCAACCATTTCCTGATTGTTCAGCCTTTCCAAAGTTGTTTGGTTCTTTGGTGGATCGTTTTCGTTTGAATCCCCCCTCTGGGTAATAGTCACGGGTACTTCTGTTGGGTTCGAATGACGTGAGAAAGAGATTCCACACATTTCTGAAGTGTAGGGAGGGACATGATACATACCGAAAAGCTTACGCACGACACCATCATGTTTCATGTGCGAGGGCAATTGAATTCGCAAATGGCCAAGGAGTTGAATTTGTCGGTATTTTATTCCTACCATTTAGGATTCCAAACGTTTCTTTGCAACCTGAGTCTGGCCATACTGTTGGATGAAGGCGCAACCAATCAACTTGCGCTGATTGGAGTAGGGTTGCGTGATAAAGGAAGAACGTGGAAAGTGATTGGCCCTCCCTCCTCCATCGGGGAAGAGCTCATTCTCCGCACGACTCTTCAGCATCTTCGTCACGAATGCTGGAATTAATCTTCTTTCTTTCGTGAAGACTTCTCATGGCATTCTTCTCCGGTTGTGGAAAACAATATGGCTCGGCATTTGTCTTCCTCGTATCACTCGAAAATGTATCAGATAAGAAATCCAAGATGGCATTTCGATTTTTTTATGATCTTTTTAAACTTCTAGCGGAAATACATTGTCTTCTTTTTTTAACGGATACCCTCTCCGCTAATAATGTGGTCATAACCGCAGGATAGATATTCGCAAAAAATCAGGGTTCTCATCGTCCACACCAGAAATTTCTCTCTACATTCCAATCCAAGGTAAAGCTAATACGATTCAGGGGTAGGAAGATCGACTTCGGATTGAGTTGATTCGGGAACAAGCTTTTCTAATCGACGATGGTAATCCCGGAGACGTTGTTGTTGAGGGGGAGTGAAACGTATGGTTTCTTGATTGTGCATTTCGACCAAATGCTCAACACATTGCAATAAAGGAGGGACCGCATCGATCACCTTCCCCGCTTCGAAGGCCTCCAGCGAATCGACAAACAACGGAGGCAGCACTTTATATATGAGTCCCGCCCGATCACGGAACTTGAAAACTATTTCTTCATACTTTTCTATGGCTTCCTCTGTCGGACGAAGTCCACCGGGCAAGGCCATGACGGACTTCGCCGGGACCTTGGCTGCAAATGCCGTGAGACCGGCAATCAATTCCCCTAAGGTGTCAACCACCTGCCCCGGTTCTAAATTCGATTCTGTTTTCATAAGGCGTACCCTACCACCTCTTTTTCATTCTCTTTCATGACGATACGGTCTCGGTCTGGCTCTTTAAAGCATTCCGCACGGCCATCATATCTTCGGGCAACTCCGCGGAAAAGGTCAATCGTTCACTGGAAACGGGATGAACGAAGCCGAGGACTTTGGCATGTAACATGACGCGGGGAATCCGCATTTCTTCGAGAGCCATGACTTTTTTCCCTCCATAGGTCTGATCACCCAAAATGGGACATCCGATGGCCTTGAGATGGACCCGAAGTTGATGCGTACGACCAGTGCCGGGGAATAACTCTACATAGGTAGCCAGTTTTCCAAAGCGCTCCTTGACCCGGTAGCTGGTCAGCGATTCCTTGGGATTGGTTGTGCGGGCGGAAAAGGTTTTCCGATCTTTGGTATCTCGTCCGATTGACAACTCGATCCGGCCTTCCCGTGTTTTGGGAACTCCCCACACGAGCGCCTCATACACCCGTGTGATGGAATGTTCTTTAAACTGTCCTGCTAATAACCGGTGAGCCTGATCCGTTTTTGCCACGACTAAAATGCCTGTCGTTTCCTTGTCTAAGCGATGCACCAGCCCCGGACGTTCCTTCCCTCCAATAGATGAGAGATGTCCTTCCCCGCTCTGCATATGATGCAAGAGCGCATTCACTAATGTCCCTGTCCAATGGCCCGGGGCGGGATGGACCACGAGGCCTGCCGGTTTGTTGAGGACTAGAAGTGATTCATCTTCATACAGAATAACAAGGGGAATGGGCTCGGGACTGATTTCAATGGGTTCTGGACGGGGTACAACCAGCTCAATGCGATCACCGGGCCTGACCTTGTGACTGGGTTTCACCATCTGGCCACCGACGGTAATATGGCCGTCTTCAATTAATCGTTGGAGGGCTGTCCGTGAAAAATAGGGCTCGCGGTTGGCGAGAAAATGATCGAGTCGCTTGGGCGATTCGCCTGCGGTGACTGTAAACTCCGTCCGCGTGGCGACATGCGGCATGGATGATAAAAAGAAAAGGGTGGGCAATAACTCTAGGAAAGACCGGATTTGCCCTGTTGGCGATGGCGATCGGCAATTTTTTGCCGAAGGCGGGCTTTCTCCAGGCTGACGCGAGCTTCTTCAAGCTCTGAGGGCAACCCCCCTCGCTCCAGACGTTCTTCCGCCTTTCGAACGGCCTTCTCGGCCCGCTCCACATTGATGTCTTCGGCTTTTTCGGCGATTTCAGCCAGAATAGTCACTTTCGTCGGCGTGACCTCGGCAAATCCCCAGAGGACGGCCATATACTCGGTCTGTTCACCCACCCGGTATTGCAACTCGCCAATCCGCAGAGTGGTCAGGAAATGACAATGGCCGGGTAGCACCCCGAAGTCTCCCTCGCTTCCAGGAGCTGACACATAGTCGACTTCCTTACTGAGTAAACGGTGATCGGGCGTAACCACCTCCAACAGTATCTTCCCTGGTGATTCCATCGCAGCAGAACCGGCCATTATCGTTTATATCCGAGTTTTTCCGCTTTTTCGATGGCTTCTTCAATCGGCCCAACCATGTAGAAGGCTTGTTCAGGCAGGTGATCATATTTGCCATCCACGATTTCTTTGAAACTTCGAACCGTATCGACCAGCTTGACGTATTTCCCAGGAGATCCTGTAAACGCTTCTGCCACATGGAACGGTTGAGAGAGAAACCGTTGGAGCTTCCTGGCCCGAGCCACAGTTTGTTTGTCGTCTTCCGACAACTCGTCCATACCCAAAATGGCGATAATATCCTGAAGATCTTTATACCGTTGCAAGGTGCCTTGCACCCGTTGCACCACCTGATAATGTTCCTCACCCAGAATATGTGGATCCAAAATCCTGGAAGTCGAATCCAAGGGATCGACCGCAGGATAGATGCCCAATTCAGCCAATTGCCGTGACAACACGGTGGTGGCATCCAAATGCGCAAACGCCGTAGCTGGGGCAGGGTCAGTCAGGTCGTCCGCCGGCACATAAATCGCTTGAACCGAAGTGATGGATCCTTTCTTGGTCGACGTGATCCGTTCCTGCAAGGTCCCCATCTCCGTCCCCAATGTCGGTTGATATCCCACAGCCGAAGGCATGCGACCGAGCAGGGCGGACACCTCGGAGCCTGCCTGAGTAAATCGGAAAATATTGTCGATAAAAAGCAACACGTCTTGGTGCTCTTCATCCCGAAAATATTCGGCAAGGGTCAATCCAGTCAGGCCCACGCGAAGACGTGCTCCTGGAGGCTCATTCATTTGACCATACACCAACGCGGCCTTCGATTTGGCGAAATCATTGGGATCAATAACCTTGGACTCCTGCATTTCATGCCAGAGGTCATTACCTTCTCGGGTCCGCTCACCCACACCGGCAAACACTGAGAACCCGCCATGGTGGAGGGCAATGTTATTGATGAGTTCCATGATGATGACGGTTTTCCCCACCCCGGCACCACCGAATAAGCCAACCTTTCCTCCCTTGGCATAGGGCTCCAACAGGTCAATGACCTTAATGCCGGTTTCCAATATTTCCGTTTTCGTTTCCTGGTCTTCTAAGGCAGGGGCAGGACGATGAATGGACCACCGCTTTTGCGTTTTAACGGGACCGAATCCATCGACGGGATCTCCCAGGACATTGACCACCCGTCCCAGTGTTTCCCGTCCAACAGGAACAGAAATCGGGGCGCCCGTATCCTTTACCTCTAAACCGCGGACCAATCCATCGGTCGAGGACATGGCGACGGCTCTCACCCGGTTTTCCCCAAGATGCTGGGCCACTTCCATGGTAACCTGGACGTCCGACTGTCCACTCTGATCCCCTGAACTAAGGGCGATCGTTATGGCATTAAAAATATGTGGGAGTTTCCCGGGAGGGAACTCCACGTCCACCACCGGTCCAATGACTTGAATGATTTTTCCATGTTCGACTTCCGTACCCACCATAGACTCCTTGGTTGAAATAGATTGGTGAACGGCACACGTGAAACCGTGTCCGGCCGCGATCAACCTTCGATTTATTTCAGGGCTTCTGCGCCTCCCACAATATCCATCAACTCTTTGGTAATCGCCCCCTGACGCGTTTTGTTATAAAATAGGGTCACCCTTTTAATTAATTCTCCGGCATTCCGCGTCGCCCCATCCATGGCCATCATCCGTGCGGCCTGTTCCGCCGCAAACGATCCCCGGTCGCTTGTGAGCACCAAAAATTTCGGTCGTATTCCCGTCACGCAGCTTGAGAGGATGAGAGGCCCGATTGACCCGTCGGCTCAAATTCCCCATCATATTCCGCAACTGATGGGCATGAAGACTTGGCATAGCAAAAATTTACGCGGCTTGGTCGTAGCCCTTGGATTTTTTAAATTCCGAGATGATCTGTTTTAATTTGCCCCCGAATTCATCATCGATTTTCTTCTTGGTGACGATGTCTTCCCGTATATTGGGGTGTTTCTCTTTAATATAGGCTAACAGGCCTTGTTCAAACTCCCGGATTTTATTCACGGGAACATTATCAAGAAACCCGTTGACCCCTGCATAAATTGACAACACCTGATCGGCCACAGCCAGGGGTTTATACTGTTCTTGTTTCAGCAGCTCGACCATGCGCGCACCTCGAGCCAATTGAGCTTGCGTCGCTTTATCCAGTTCACTACCAAATTGGGCGAAGGCGGCCATTTCCCGATATTGCGCCAAATCCAGCCGGAGGGTTCCAGCCACCTGCTTCATCGTTTTAATTTGCGCAGCGCCTCCAACCCGGGAAACTGATAACCCGACGTTAATCGCCGGCCGGATGCCGGAATAAAACAAATCCGCTGCTAAATAAATCTGTCCATCCGTAATCGAGATCACGTTCGTAGGAATATAGGCGGATACGTCACCCGCTTGCGTTTCAATAATTGGGAGAGCCGTTAAACTTCCGGCCCCTTTTTCATCACTCATCTTGGCAGCCCGTTCCAACAAGCGTGAATGCAAAAAGAATACGTCGCCTGGATAGGCTTCGCGTCCAGGAGGTCGACGAAGAAGCAGGGAAAGCTGGCGATAGGCCGTCGCATGCTTGGATAAATCGTCATAGACGATCAGCGCATGCTTTCCGTTGTCCCGGAAATATTCGGCCATGGTGACACCGGCATACGGTGCAAAAAATTGGAGCGACGCCGAATCGCTGGCCGTGGCGGACACCACCGTGGTGTACTCCATGGCTCCATGATCTTCAAGGGTTTTCACGACTCGAGCCACCGTCGATCGTTTTTGCCCGATGGCCACGTAAAAACAAAACACATCCAGGCCTTTTTGATTGATAATGGTATCAACCGCAATGGCCGTCTTCCCCGTCTGGCGGTCTCCAATAATTAACTCCCGTTGGCCTCGACCGACCGGAATCATGGCATCAATCGCCTTGAGCCCCGTTTGAAGCGGTTCACCCACCGATTGCCGGTCCACCACACCCGGTGCCCGAATTTCAATAAGCCGGGTCTCCGTGGAATTGATCGGCCCTTTCCCATCAATGGGCTTTCCAATGGCATCGACGACCCGACCGACCAATGCTTCCCCAACCGGGACTTCGGCAATCCGGCCTGTGCGTTTCACCGGGTCCCCTTCACGAATTCCCACATCCTCACCCAACAGCACAGCCCCCACACTATCTTCTTCCAGGTTCAACGCGACTCCATAGATCCCACCAGGAAATTCCAGTAACTCTCCAGCCATCGCCCCTTCTAAACCATAAACCTTGGCAATATTATCACCCACCTGGATGACGTAACCCATTTCTTTGACATCAACCCGCTGCTCAAATCCTTTGATTTTTTCCTTAATAATGGAGCTGATTTCTTCCGCTTTGATCTGCATGGATTATCCCTTCGTCAACTGATCATGCATGCTAGTGAGTCGACCCAGCACGGTATTATCAAATACCCGGCTGCCTATTGTTATTTTCAATCCCGCAATGAGATGAGGATCAACCTCAAATGCCACTTCCACGCCCCGGCGCAGAGTTTGAGTCAATTCCTGTTTGATTTCCTCTTTTTTGGCCGAATCAAGCGGTTTGGCTGAACTCACGGAGATTTGTTGAATACCCTGTTGTTGATCAGCCAATTCCCCAAAAGCCTCAGAAATTTCCGGAAGTAAAATGGCCCGATTTTTTTTTAATAATTGGGTGAGAAAATCCCGCATGACCGGAGGGGCTTGCATCCGTTGACTCAACTCATTCAGGACGGCCTGCTTTTCCTCGAAATTAAAAACAGGAGAAGCGAGAACGTGCTTCATGGCAGGGGTCTCCTCCAAGCCTTGCTGCAATGCGCTTAAGGCACTTCGTGCGGGTTCGATACCCGATTGATCGAGCAATTGGAAAAGCGCCGATGCATAACGGCGCCCGATGGTGCTTTTGTTCACGGTTTACAGAGAGTCCAGGCAGTCACGTGTTGAATGGCTTTGGGCGTGTGTTAAGCGGGTGAAAGTAGCATGAGGAATAATGTCTGTCAACCGTAAAGAGCGGATGTAAAGGGAATTTATCTTTGAATCCGCATTATGGTTGGAGAGACTCAGCCGAAGGGGTTTCCACGAAAACGGATGGGGGTTCACACGGGGTTCCCACTTGAATGATGCCACCTCCCAGGACCCGGTCTCCTGCATAAAAAACAACAGATTGCCCAGGGCTCAAGGCTCGAACGGGCGCATGAAACCGGATGGTCACCGAAGAGGCATTCGACCACAGAAGGGTGGCCGGAACCGGAGGGGAACCATAGCGAAACTTTATATCAATTCGTGAATTATCCTGCAATTTCTCATGGGAGAAAATATTCAGGTCCGAAACCAGGCATTCCGTGGAATCTAAATCTCCGGCAGGCCCCAGCACCACCATATTCATTTCAGGAAGCACGCGTTGGACATACAAACGGCTTTCCCCGGCAATCCCTAACCCTTTTCGCTGCCCTGGGGTGTAAAACGCGACGCCTTGGTGTTGTCCCAGTTCCTTCCCTTTCGCATCCACAAATGTTCCCGGGTTTGAAGCCTGCGGGGCGTGCTCCTTAAGGAATTGGCGATAGTCACCTTGTGTCACAAAGCAAATTTCCTGACTTTCCTTGAGTTCCTCCACCGGGAGTCCCATCTCACCTGCTTCTGTCCAGACACGTGACTTTTCCATGGTCCCAAGAGGAAATAACATTTTGGAGAGCCACTTGGAGGGTATGCGATATAAAAAATAGGATTGGTCTTTCCTGGCGTCCAGGCCACGAGCCAAAAACGGAGTTCCCTGTTCGTCAAATCGGATGTTGGCATAATGGCCGGTTGCGACAAAGTCAGCTCCGAGTTCATCAGCCAATTGAAAGAGGCCGCCGAATTTGACGCGTTCATTACAGCGAACGCAGGGATTAGGGGTAGTGCCCTGGAGGTAGCCTCCTATGAAGTCATCAATCACCCCTTGCTGAAACCGTTCGCGGGTATCAATGACCCGATGAGAGATGCCTAACAATTCCGCGACATGCCTGGCGATTCCAACTTTACAACATCCTCTTTCCTGCCATCGTTTTGAAACGGTTGATTCGTCTTCTTCCTCCCAGACCTTCAGCGTGACGCCAATGACCTCATAACCCTTCTCCTTCAGTAATTTGGCGGCGACGGAGCTATCCACTCCCCCACTCATGCCCAACACTACTTTTTTGGGGTCTGAGAACGGCATCAAAGGCTCAACGATTCGGTTTCTAGCTTTTTTTCAAGCTTGGGTGTCTTGGCTTGCCCATTGGTGAGTACCCGATCATCGATATCCATTTCCAAATTTGGAGCGGCCCCCATATCGCACTCCCCTTGGAAATAGACCCCTTCTTCCATGGCGAAAATCGGTGTATGGACATCACCAATGAGAACCGCCGGCTTCAGAAGTTGTATTTTTTTATTCGCCGTGATCACGCCCTCAATTCGTCCGCTGCTCACAATCGTCCCACCGGAGATCGTCCCTTTGATCACCGCAGTCTCACCAATGATGAGGGTATCATCAATGGTAATTTCACCTTCAAAATTGCCGTCCACTCGCACCGTACCCTCAAATTGCGCTTTGCCCTTAAAATCCACGCCTTTCCCCAGGAAGGTATAAAATTCCTGCCCAAAACCTGATTCCTTCTTCATTTTGTCTTTTTCACCCCACATACATCAGTCCTCCTCTCATCCAGTATAACGCCCTCGGGTAGCAAACCGGGATCTCCATGTTCATCTGGGAACCAGCCACAAACATTAATACGGAAAATTTCATTCTCTGTTATCTCACCTTCACTGCTTCTTCAACCGAGACCACGAGTTTGGTTTCCTTGCCTTTACGCTCCAATTTATTGGGCATGTTGCAGGTTCCATTAAACCTTACTCCTTCATCCATTGAAAGGAGGGGAGTAGTGATCGTTCCGTCAAAGACCGCCGGGCTTAACAACTTGATCCGGTGTTTGGCTTCAACCTCTCCCGTGATTTGCCCCTGGCACATGATTGTCCCAGCATGAATTTTGGCGGAGATGATAGCTTTTTGCCCTATGATTAAATTCCCATTCGTATAAATTTCACCCTCGAGCCGTCCATCCACCCGGACGGTCCCCTGATACCGTATGGTTCCCTTAAATGTGACTTCTTCCCCGACAAAGGCGATAATATCGCCCGATTCCGGTTGGTTTTCTGAGGTCATCTGATTGTCTACCACAGCTGGCTCCGTAGGACTCTGACTCACTTCTGCCTTATTTTGACTGTTTTCTGCATTTTGTTTGAAAAACATGTCCCCCTCCCTCTTCGGTAAATATCCGCTTCATTTATAACTGGATAAATTGAACGGTATGAATCCTTTTGTCATTTCCTGCTTCATAACCATTTGACCTTGAGAAAGAGCCCATGCTGCGCATGAGTCATCCCATGTAACCATTCAAAATCTATTCCAGAATTATGGACGTGATCCGATCCAATTCGTCATCGGAAAAATAATGGATGATTAACTGACCTCCCCTTTTTCCGGCCTTGACCTGTACTTTGGTGCCCAATCGTTTTCGAAATTGCTCTTCCAGGTTGCCAAATCTCTGAGGCTCATCTTTTTTTAGATCCTGGTCCCCCTGGTTTTTTGTGGCCGGTAATCATCCGCTCAATTTGCCGAACGGAAAGTTGTTCCGAAACAATCTTCTGTGCAAGCTGAAGTTGCGTTTGCTCCGTCGATAAGCCCGCCAGAACCTTGGCATGGCCTAGGCTAATGGCACCGGATTCAATCAATTGTTGGACAGCTTTAGGTAGCGAGAGAAGGCGCATGATATTCGCGACAGAGGATCGATCCTTACCAACCGAGCGGGAAACAAGGTCCTGAGTCAAGCCAAATTCTCCCATCAATCGGGAATACGCCTTGGCTTCCTCCATTGGATTGAGGTTCTGGCGTTGGATATTTTCTACAAGTGCAACAGCCAGAGCCTTTTCGTCATTGGAATTTCTGATTAGGGCAGGAATGGCGGTCATCCCGGCAATTTTTGCCGCCCGAAATCGACGTTCCCCGGCAATCAGTTCATACATGCCATCGCCTTTGCGCCGAATAACTATCGGTTGGAGAACCCCATGTTCTTTGATGGATTGGGCTAATTCTTCTAATTCCGCCTCCACAAATGTGGTCCGAGGCTGATAGCGGTTAGGAAGAATTTGATCCAGGGAAATCATAGAGACGGCTTGCCCATCCGGCTCCACCTTCCAGACCAGAGTCTTTTTCTCGGGAAGCAGGGCCTGAAGCCCTTTACCCAATGCTTTTTTTTCCATTGGTCAATATCTCCTTGGCAAGATCAAGATATGCCTTTGCTCCACTGGACGCGGAATTATAGGAAAGGACGGGTTTTCCATGGCTTGGGGCTTCCGCCAAGGCGACATTTCTGGGGATGACCGTCTGGAAAACTTTTTCCTTAAAAAACCCCCGGATTTCGTCTTGAACCTGTCGCGAAAGATTAATTCTTGAATCATACATCGTCAACACAATACCTTGAATAGCCAGATCGGGATTAAATGACTCTCGAATCCTTTCAACATTCCCCAATAAACGCCCCAATCCTTCCATCGCATAGTATTCACATTGGACCGGAATAATCAGTTTCGACGCCACAACCAGGGCATTGATCGTCAAGAGCCCAAAAGCCGGCGGACAATCAATCACAATAAACTCATAGCTCTGAACTCCGTCCAGCACACTTTTCAGAACCGACTGACGATCCGGGATATTGGACAATTCAATTTCTGCACCGACTAAATCCCCTTTGGATGCCACAATATCTAGTCCGTGTATACCTGTAGGTGTAATTACTCCATCAACTAAACATCGACTCATTAAACATTCATAAATCGTGGCATTTTTAGGCTCAATTGCCAATCCACTCGTCGCATTGGCCTGAGGATCCAAATCAACCAGTAATACAGATTTGCCAGATATCGCCAAGGCGGCACATAGATTAATGGAGGTGGTGGTTTTGCCAACCCCGCCCTTCTGATTCGCGATGGCGATGATGTGCTTCAAGATAATTCAATAAAAGGCCGTAGGATTAGTTCCACGTGGAACAAATTGCTCGCCTGCTCATGATTCGCGTCGCAATACGGACAGGACGCGATTCCCATATCCAAATGGTAATTCATAAGATATTTCTTCGCACACTTCAAAACCTTTGAGTTGATGGTGATTGTCAATATTTTTTGATCGAAATACAACTAGTTTCCCATTTTTTTTTAGAACCCGGTCAATGTTCGGGAGGATGTGTTCGATATTAATGCCTTTGCACATGGAAATATCGCATTTTTCTTCTTCCGAAATCATCGAACAGAAATCTTCCAGTCGGCTTTGAATGACAGAGATTTTCGTCAGTTCAAGCCTGCCGATGATGTTATGAAGAAAGGCGGTTTTATTGGCTCGTGGCTCCATTAACAACACATGCTGAGCCGGAAGAGCCAACTTAAGGGGAATGCCGGGAAAACCCCCGCCGGTTCCAATGTCGACAATCAATCCATCAGATTGGCCAATAGCCCATCTTCCAGCAAGAGAATCCACAAATAATAGAACAATCCGTTCTTTGTCTGTCCGTAAACCTGTCAGATTAATTGAACGGTCCCAGCGGCATAACTCATCATAATACAGGGCAAATTTGCCTAGAACTTCCTCAGAGAATGAAAATCCGAGCTTACCTGCGCCGTGAATGAAATTTTCTATAAAATCAATAGATTGATTGATTTGTTCCACGTGGAACATCCGTTTGGGAAATCGTTTTAGATGCTATGTATATGTATTGATGAACTGCCATTCATGAGGATAAAAAAGTCAGGTAATGTCATTAACTGGCTTTTTTATGCCTCTCGACGGCCACGAGGAGCAGCGAAATGGCCGCAGGGGTCACACCAGAAATTCTTGAGGCTTGACCTATAGATGAAGGGCGAACTTTTTTTAATTTCTCGATTACTTCACGAGAAAAGCCTTTTATTTCATCATAATTAAAATCATCAGGAACTTCACGATGCTCTAATTTTTTAAATTGCCCGATGATTTGTTCCTGACGTTTAATATATCCCTCATATTTAATAGAAACTTCAACAGCCTCAATCACTTCAGGATCAAGGTCCTGCGTTCCGTTTAGGAATTGCACCAATTGATGATATGAAACCTCAGGTCGTCGCAAAAGGTGCGCGAGCGGAGAATGTGGTGCCATATTTTCCGTGTGTATTGGCTCGTCCACTTCTACCCCCGATGGCTTTGGTATGGTAGTTTGAAGCCGGTGAATTTCGTGTTCAATTTTTTCCCTTTTTCGTTCAAATGTCTCAAATGACTTCTGTGAGACAAGCCCGATTCGATATCCGTGATGCATTAAACGCTGATCTGCATTATCTTCTCGTAGCAGAAGCCGATATTCGGCACGTGAGGTAAACATCCTATAAGGTTCACGCGCATCCTTGGTGATTAAATCATCAATTAATACGCCAATATAGGCTTGAGACCGATCCAGGATCAGTGGTGGCTCCCGCTTGACCTGCAGCGCGGCGTTAATCCCTGCCATAATGCCTTGTGCCCCGGCCTCTTCATATCCCGAAGTCCCATTGATTTGGCCGGCGTGAAATAATCCTTTGACAAGCTTTGTTTCCAAAGTCTCATGAAGTTGTCGTGGGGGAAAGTAGTCGTATTCAACCGCATAGCCGGGTCTCAGAAAAACAGCCTGTTCAAGACCTGCGATGGTTCTGACAAATGCCTGTTGGACGTCCGCTGGCAAACTGGTAGAAATCCCGTTTGGATAAAATGAGCGTGACCCAAGAGCTTCTGGTTCCATAAAAATTTGATGCCGATCTTTGTCGGCAAATCGCACCACTTTATCTTCAATAGACGGACAATATCGTGGCCCGGTTGAATCAATAATCCCGCAATACATCGGTGATCGATCCAGATTTTCCCTTATAATTCTATGAGTGTTAGTATTCGTATACGTAATGTGACATTCAATTTGCTGGTTAGAAATCTTGTCGGTTCGTGCAGAAAATGGTCGCGGCACGCTATCACCTGGTTGAGGGAGCATCACTGAAAAATTAATAGAATCTCGATCAATCCTCGGGGGAGTTCCAGTTTTTAATCGTCCAATCTCAAAGCCGAAGTCTCTCATGCAATCTGACAGGTGCTCCGAAGACCGTTCCCCGGCACGCCCTCCCGGAAGATGATTCAAACCAATATGCATCAGGCCTTTCAGAAAGGTCCCCGATGTCAGAACGACGGCTTTGGTTAGAATCGTTTCTCCGCTATTGGTCATCACACCGTTCACGGCCCCGTGGCGGGTTAAAATCCGATCAACCGTACCTTGAAAAATGGTTAGATTTTCCTGCCCGGCAAGCGTCTCCTGCATGCGAGTGGCGTAAAGTTGCTTGTCACATTGGACTCTCGTCGCACGGACAGCCGGTCCTTTACGAGTATTGAGCACACGAAATTGAATGCCGGCCTGATCGGTGTTAAATCCCATCTCTCCCCCAAGGGCATCAATTTCTTTTACCAGGTGGCCCTTCCCAATTCCTCCTACGGCAGGATTGCATGGCATTTGCGCAATCTTTTGAGGGTCCATGGTTAACAAAACCACCTGACAGCCCATCCGAGCTGCCGCCAGAGCCGCTTCGCAGCCAGCATGGCCTCCCCCGACAACTACAATTTGAAATTCCTTACTCATTTGGTCATACTCAAAATTTTCATTATTTATCTACCCTTGGGAGCCAGAACAGCTCTGGTCCTGAACTGCACAACGGAAAGGCCCTACCCATAGGTACTGATAATCCGCCACAAGAGCTATTGAGAATATTTACAAGTAATATAACTTAGTTATAATCGGCTATTTCCATCATGCGGACCATCATTGCTCCAAACAAAACAAATCCGTCACTAATCATTGATCCTAATACTATACTGCCCTTTGCAAGCGCAATGTCGGAAAGCGGACCTGGATTGGACGGCTGAGGAGGAAAAACGGATGGCTCTTCCGCCCGCACCGACGGGGATCAACAGGCAAAAAGAATTACGATGGCGACAAGCAGAATAGCCATTTTTCGAGCGTAAAAAGCCCTGCAATCCGCTCCATTCGTGAAATGCCGAGAATGCTTATAGCCAACCTGTCGAGATCCGTCCACGAGGGAACGGCCATGGAACTCGGCCGGACCCTCGTTCAGCTTGATTTCCGATTACTTCTGGGCAGGTGGCGCTACAGGCTATTGGGCGATCCCGGCCTTATAGTCGTCCTTCGAGATCTCTTTGATCTGCCAATTTTTGAGGGTCACCGTGTCTCCCGTCTTGTCATCCTTGATTTTTACCGCTTCGAACTTCTTGTCAATGACCTCTGTCGTGTAATATTGCTTTCCGCTTGTAGGGTCTGTGACCCGGTAATAGGACGTGCAGCCTGACGCAATCATGGTGAATCCGCACAGTGTCCACAATGCAATGTGAGCGATCCGCATGGTTCTCCTCCTCCTGTGAATTGGTTTGAGAATATTGCCTCTGCCGTATCCTAGGCAGTGTTCTGGCCCTTTTGAAGTTGGAGCGACAGGGGAATTGGCAAGATCTGTTTCAGAAGCCATAAAAAACCTTTGGCAAACGCACGGCCACCATTCAGATTCTTCGGGACGTCTTATATCGCGCTTGTGCAAGCAATGTAAATGAGCTTCTTGATGAAATCAGTTATGGATCAATTTTGCGCAAAATTGATAACCTCATTATCCAAATGGTGGCTATTGAAGCTTTAGCTGAAGGAGCCGTTGATCCCAACGATCAAGATTCAGCAGGAAAACTTCAAATGGCCGTCGAAGACAAAATTGCTGCTGACCGCTCTATGCAAGAGGAGCTCATCGCCAGCCGATTCCTTGCAGAAACCCAAACTAGGGAACAGGAAGCCTGTTCAAATTTCGAAGGTAAGAATGCTCGCTTCCCGCTCCCTACTTGCCAATACAGAACTCCCGGAAGATCTGATCCAAAATATCTTCGTTGGTCACAATCCCTACTATTTCACCCAGGGCCTGCAAGGCCTCTCGTAGCTCCAGCGCCACACATTCGGCAGATTGTGTATCATCAATCGCCGATAGGGCATTGTGCAAGGCCTCGGCAGCTTGTTGAAGTAGAACTTTATGCCTCAATCGAGAGACTAACACTGAATCGCCTGCTTCGTACCGGTGCCCTACGGCCAATTTTTTGATGGTTCGTTTGACCTGCTCAATGCCTTCCCCCGTCACCGCACAGGCTTGGACAAACTCCGTTGCTTGCTCATCATGTGTTGCATATTGCCGAACGATGGCTTGAAAATCCTCTAAGGAAAACTTTGGCGGGAGATCATGTTTATTGAGAATCATCACATGGGGTTTTTGGCTGTATTGTTTGATGAAGTCCAAATCTTTTTCAGTGAGTGACTCGCTTTGATCAAACACCATGGCCAGGACATCCGCTTGTTTTATCGCAGCTTCGGCCCTCGTCATACCTTCTTGCTCCAATTCGTCGGTGGTCTCTCGTAACCCGGCGGTATCGAACAGGCGAATCATCACGCCTTCGACCGTGACCAATTCTTCAAGCACATCGCGTGTGGTTCCCGGGATATGCGACACAATCGCTCGATTGGTTCCAAGAATCGCGTTTAATAAACTGGATTTCCCCACATTGGGTCGCCCAACAATGACCGTGCGAATACCTTCACGTATGAGTCGGCCATCTTCAGCGGAATCCACCAGATGTAATATTTCCTCCAATAACACATGGATTTTATCCTTTAATTCGCTTTGTTCGATAAACTGAATATCCTCTTCCACAAAATCCATTCCGGCTTCCAGGTGCGCAACAAGCTTGACGAGACGATCCCGTTGATCCTGTATGATCTCTGATAGCCGTCCCCTGAGGTGTTCCTGGGCCAATTTCAGACTCTGAAGAGAGTTGGCCCGAATAGTATCTAAGACTCCTTCCGCTTGCGTTAAATCCAGCCGACCGTTTAAAAAACCCCGTTTGGTGAATTCACCTGGTTCGGCCAACCTGGCGCCCGCCTGCGTCAAAGCTTCGCAGATAGCATTCACAATGACCGGTCCGCCATGGGCATGCACTTCTACGACATCTTCTCCTGTATAGGATCGTGGAGCTCGCATGGTCACAACCAGGACCTCATCCAATACAGAATAAGTCTCCATTCCTACTATTTCACCTGTTTGCCCTGGATTCCAAATAAATTGCCCAAGGTACAATTGATAGGGCTTGATCTGGTCGAGGAGTTTGCCGGAGCGTAATCGAAGAATGCGTGAGGCGGCACAGAGGGCATGAGCTCCGCTCACTCGCACGATTCCGACTCCCCCTTCTCCCATGGGGGTGGCCACGGCACAGATGGTGTCGTCCATAGAGCCCATAATTAAGACTGAGGCGAGGATTACGATTTGGAGGAGGAACCCGATGGAGGGGACGAATGTTTCTTTTTCCCCGATTCCGCTCCGGGTGCGTCCCCTTTAGCAGAAATATCCGTCGTCCCACCTCTCGGCTTTTTTAGAATATACCTGTCCGTCACAAATTGCTGTGTGACGGTCAGCACATTATTGGTCACCCAATATAACACTAACCCCGCTGGAAAGGTGACAAACAAAAAGGTCAAGCCTACAGGGAGAATCATCATCATTTTTGCCTGTGTGGGATCCATCGTGGTGGGCATAATTTTTTGCTGGACGACCATAGAAATTCCCATGAGCACCGGCAGCACATAATAGGGATCTTGGACGGACAGGTCATGAATCCACAACATAAACGGGGCCTGACGGAGATCGATGGTCATATACAAAATATTAAAGAGGGCGACAAACACCGGCATCTGCAATACCATGGGGAGACACCCCCCGACGGGATTGACCTTATGTTCCTTGTAGAGCTTCATGAGCTCTGTGTTGAGTTTCTCTTTGTTGTCTTTTAGTTTTTCCTGAAGCGCCAGGACCTTGGGTTGAATCGTTTGCATGCCTTGCATGGATTTGTAGCTTTTATATTGCAAGGGCACAAATAACAGTTTAATTCCCAGGGTCAGCAAAATAATGGCGACGCCATAGTTATGGGTATATTCATAAATAAACCGTAACACTGAAAACAGCGGTTTCGCGACCGCTTTGACAATATTCCAACTCCCATAAATAAACCATCCAAAATCGATCGTATCTTCCAACCCAATCCCAAAGGATTTAAGGACATCGTACTGTTTGGGACCGGCATACAACTTCGTCTTATGGACCTGTTCCCCTGAACCTCCGGGAAGAGAAAGTCCTGCCGAGACTACCCGTTCATTTTCAAGCTTGGAAAAAAGACTGTTGGCATTTTCCGGAATAAAGACACTCATGAAATATTTATCCTGAAGAGCCAGCCACCTCACAGGCCCATCACGACGTAGCGTCGGAGCATCCGCATCGGGAGAATTTTTTTCCAATTCCTCTCCGATCATCCAGGCAGATCCCAGTAACCCGATAAATCCTTGATTCCATTCCACCACCCCGAAATTTGTGCCCAAAACCACATCCAGGTTTTCTGAAATCCCCCTGGTGCGAATAATGATATCCACGACATAGGAATCAAAATGAAACGTCAGTTCTTTTTGGACCCAAAGATCGGAATCGGACGATTCATAGGTTAACAGCACCTTGCCGGTGGGATGCCCCTCATCTAATTCTGTAAAGTCTTTTTGAATCCGGAACAACCCCTCAGGAAGGTGTTGATTCACCGCGTCATTGCCATTGATCTGTACACTGAGCGGCCCGGGAAACTGGCCCTTGGAATAAACCAGTTCAACGGGTTGATGGTCCTCAGTCTGGGTCAAGAATTTCTTTAATTCCCAGGTGGTGATCACCCCTCCCTGACCGGAAATCCCGGCTCGGAACAGCGGCGTATCAACCACGACCGTTTCTTCTATAATTGGCGGGTCGATGGAGGAGGAAGGGGAAGTGATCGATGTGGCTTCTGGCAAGGAAGGTGATTGGATCCCCGATTCATGCCCTGGTGGGTTCTCATTTGGAGTGATGGGTTGGTCGAGGATCGGACCGGTAGAGAAGGGGGAATACCCTAACTGCTTGAGAAGCAGGTCATAACCAAAAATGATTCCTAAGGAAAGGACAAGGAAAAGGACGACGCGCTTTTCCATTTTCTAATTCGTAAGTCCCATTAAAGCTGCCGGCCAAAAAATTTAAACGTCGGTGGAAAGTTCAGAATTTAGGGAACCGGGTCCAGTCCCCCAGGATGGAATGGATGACATTTGAGAATTCGACCTGTCAATAAAACCAGTCCTTTAATTACACCATGCCTGTGAATCGCTTGTAGACCATAATGAGAACACGTTGGTTCAAAACGACAGCAACGCCCGACAAATGGTGAGACCCCATATTGATAAACCGCAATCATATTTCTCAGGATCCAAGATGTCATGCGCTTAAATTTAAAGAAGGCCACCTTGAGCCAATGTGGTCTTCCAGGCTTTTCCGATTTCCTGATATTTCGTTGCCAGAACCTTAACTTTCGGGTAAACGATGCAATGATAGCCCTTGGCCATACTGGAATAGGACTCTCTGGTAAGTTCACGAAAAATCCGCTTCAACCGATTCCGCGTAACCGCTTTTCCCACTCGTCGCCCGACAACAATGCCGATCCGCGAAAATTCGTGCTCGGAAACCCGGCTAATGAGGAGAGTATAATACGGGGTCCGCACAACCGACCCATTCGATTTAACCCCGTCATATTCATGTTTCTTCGTTAAAAAAAACGGGAAGCCCTCCCCTTACTCATCGGAAACCGTTAAGCGATGCCGCCCCTTTTTCCGTCGACGGGCAAGAACCTTTCTCCCATTTTTGGTGCTCATACGTTTTCTAAACCCGTGATCCCGTTTCCTCTTTAAATTAGAGGGCTGTCGAAATGTCATTGACACGGCGTAGTTCTCCTTTCAGCCATATTCTTATGAACTCGCCATTTTATGGAGGAAAGGATTGAGTGTCAAACGAATAGTACACTTCCCGCTCCTGAATATACTGATTTGATTCGTTGACTGGATCTGGGGAGGAAGATATAGTCGGATTCGTTTTCCCACAACTTATCCTCTCACAGAACAGGGCTTTTTGTGTTGCGCTCCATAAAGGGTCTTAAGGACATATTGCCTCACCAAACTCCTCAATGGCGACACATGGAAACCCTCGCACACACCCTGGCATCCCAGGCAGGGTTTTCAGAAATTCGCATTCCGATATTTGAGTTCACTGAACTCTATGCCAGGAGCATAGGAGGTGCCACTGATATCGTAGAAAAGGAAATGTATACGTTTCCGGATCGGGACGGAAGTTCTCTGACCTTACGCCCTGAGGGGACGGCCGGTGTGGTGCGGGCGGTGCTGGAACACCGTCTTCTTGAATCTCCGGCCACTCGAAAATTATATTATCTGGGGCCCATGTTCCGACATGAACGCCCCCAAGCCGGCCGCTATCGGCAATTTCACCAATTTGGAGTTGAGGCGTTGGGGACCGATGATCCATTCATGGACGTCGAGGTGATTGCCTTGTTATGGAGATTCTTTTGTTCGTTGGACCTCAAAGATCTGACATTACATATCAATTCCATAGGCAATCAGCAGGATCGGGAAAAGTATATCCAGGAGCTGAAAGCATTTCTTTCCCCTAAGTTAGAGAGCCTTTGCGGGAACTGCCAACGTCGGTACTCCACTAATCCCCTCAGAATTCTTGATTGCAAAGTTCCCATTTGTCAGGAGGCCACGCAGGAAGCTCCCACTATTTTTGACCATCTCTCGTTGGAATCAGCAGGTCATTTTCACCATGTACTTAACGGATTGACCGCAATAGGGATTCCTTTTACCTTGAATTATCGATTGGTCAGAGGCCTGGATTATTATTCCCGGACGACCTTTGAAATCACCTCCCCGCACTTAGGGGCTCAAAGTACCATAGGAGCCGGAGGACGATATGATGGATTAGTCGAATTACTCCAAGGTCCCTCTACCCCGGCTATAGGATTTGCTGTTGGATTGGAGAGAGTGGCCCTTCTTCTTCCTGAACGACTGTCCGCCACACAACCGCCGTTATTTTTCGTGGCAGGGTTTGGGAAAGAAGCCAAGCCCATCGCGTTTAAACTGCTTCACGAACTCAGAGAGGCAGGGATACGGGCTGACACAGACTATAAAAGCGTCAACTTAAAATCCCTTCTTCGATCTGCGGATAAACTCGGTGCCAACTATGCGATAATTATTGGAGACGATGAAGTTGGCTCTCAAACAGCCATTGTCCGTAACATGAACACCAAGGATCAGGAGTTCATTAAACTGGAAGAAATTACTCAACGAATTCAGTCGTTAAACTAAGAAACAGCCAATACGGTTTATTCGGTTTTTTTCTTGACATTTTTTTTAGGTGATGTTAGGGTTTTTTTCTTATTTTTCAATAGTAAACGCCGTTTAAAAAATCCTGAACATCCTTCAAATTTTTCATTCACTTAAACAGTATTATTACGTATTAATACGAGATCGAAATTAAGGGATGCCAAAAAATCTGGTTATCCTTATTCGTGAGGACCCAACAACGACCCACCGGGCCTCCGAAGCCTTACGAATTGCGTTGGGACTCTCTACCGGTCCCAATCCAGTAACAATCGTTCTTCTGGAAAATGCCAGACAGTTAATCTCCGATGAGGCCTATGACCTTCCTGATGGGGAAATTCTTGAAAAACATCTTCCGGTTATCAAGAATTTAGAGTTGCCGATTGTGGTCCCTATCGGTAGTAAGAGGGCTTTTGTGCTTGACCAGGAATTCAACATTCAAGAATCTTCTCCATCTGACATTGCTTCATTAATTTCTCATGCGGATCGAGTTCTGACCTTTTGACGATATCGCCAATGAAAAAGATTTTATATATCTGTACCAAATCCCAATCTGATTGGAATTCCTTGATTCCCCAATCAGATTCGTCCTCCACGGAAATGGATGTCTCCCTCCTGCTCCTTCAACACGGACGAGGGTTAAGCGATATTCCAATTTCTCAAGTTTCATCCTTGGAGACTAACGGACAAGCGAAAGATGAAACCGGTCAATATAAAGCGATTTCTTATCAGGATTTTTTAGAGAAAATATTCCTGGTAGATTTGGCGTTGGTGGTGTAACGTATCCTCTTCTCCTATTTTGTAAAAGAAGATAAAGAAATAGTAGGAGTAGTCTTAGTAGGTGTGGAGGATAGTGGGGATAGAGAACCCATTTCCGAACAATCCCTTATTAGGTTTTGATAGAAAAATGGATTACTGTTCAAAAAATACCGTGGAAAAGTTGTGGATAGTGCTCATGAAGGTTGTGGTAAAAGGTGTTGATGGAGGGCAGAGGTTGTCTGATTGAATTTTGACGACTTCGGATTGTTAATGTAATTATTAACAACTGTGAATAAATCTGTGAATAAATTAAATTTACCTAATATTAATAACGATAAAGTCTGGGTTGATGTCCTTGATTTTGTCAGCCCGCGGGTTGGAGACGACGCGATAGAAACGTGGTTTCAACCGCTGGTTTTAGAGAGTCTGAACGCAGATCAGGCTCATATTCGAGTTCCGAATAAATTTTTTGGCGAATGGTTGGGAAGGAATTATAAGGATTTGCTGGTAGAGGCGTTTCAGCATGTCGAAGGGGTCAATGTTGCAGAAATAGTCTTTGTCATGAAAGAACATGATGGAGAAGGAATTCCCAAACCGGTTATTAAAACGGAAGTTCGGGAAAATCGTGGGTCAACCCAGCTTCAACGAGTGAGACGCCAGCCCCTGCCGAATCCCAAATATACATTTAAAAATTTTGTGGTTGGAGCCAGCAATCAATTTGCCCATGCCGCATGTTTGGCTGTAGCAGAATCTCCCGCTAAGGCGTATAACCCGTTATTTATTTATGGCGGCGTTGGGCTGGGAAAAACCCATCTTTTGAACTCCATCGGAAATTATGTGGCTGATCGCAGTGAACTGCGTATTGCCTACGTCACGACGGAGCAATTTACGAACGAGGTCATTAATTCAATCCGGTATGACAAAATGATTGAATTACGTAGGCGGTACCGGAACGTGGATATGCTCCTGATCGACGATATTCAATTTCTGGCCGGGAAAGAACGCACACAAGAGGAATTTTTTCACACATTTAATTCCCTCTACGAGGCTGGAAAACAGATCGTGCTGTCGAGTGATCGCTTTCCGAAAGAAATGCCGTCAATGGAAGAACGCCTGCGGTCCCGGTTTGAGTGGGGCCTGATAGCGGATCTTCAACCCCCTGATGTGGAAACACGAATCGCCATTCTTCGCAAGAAATCAGAAGAAGAAGGTATTGCGATCAACGAAGATGTAATTCAACTGTTAGCGGCGAACTTAAAAAGTAATATTCGGGAGATTGAAGGCGCACTCATCCGGCTTGGGGCCTATGCCTCGCTCACGGGTCAGAAAATCACGGTGGACATGGCCAAGCACATTCTCCGCGATCTTCTTGGTGGAAAAAGGAAAGTGATTACGATTGAAGATATTCAAGAAGTGGTCGCAAACCGGTTCCATGTGAAAATTTCCGATTTAAAGTCGAAGCGGCGCACGAAAACCCTGGTGTATCCCCGGCAAATTGCGATGTTTCTCAGCCGTGATTTAACGGATGCCTCCTTTCCTGAAATAGGAAGAGATTTTGGGGGCAAGGACCACACCACAATTATTCATGCCTGTAAGCAAATGCAGAAGTCTCAGGAAACCGATGCTACGCTTCGAGCCACAATCGAAAGCCTGAAAGAGGAAATCGGTAAGGCATAACAACTACTGTCATAGGAACATTATGAAAATTCAAATAGCCAGGGAGGATTTATTAACCGCACTCCAACGAGTGCAGGGGGTCGTGGAAAAGCGAAATACCATGCCCATCCTGGCGAATATTCTTTTGGAAGCAAAACCGGAGGGGCTGGATATCGTCGCGACTGATTTAGAAATCGGGATGAGGGGGTTGTATAAAGCCAACGTCCAGGAGCCGGGCTCTGTGACGTTTTCCGCCAGGACCCTTTTTGATATTTTAAAGGAAATCCGGCATTCGGATATTGAATTGGTGGTGGGGGAGAATAACTGGGTCACCGTAAAGGCCGGAAAAAGCCAATTTCGTGTCGTGGGGTTACCCAGCAAGGATTATCCTGCCCTTCCGGCTATTGAACGGGAAGGATTGATGGCGCTCCCCGCCCAGGGGTTATTGCAGCTCCTGAAAAAGACCGTATTTGCCGTCGGGGAAAAGGATACGCGGTACGTATTGAACGGACTTCTCATGACGCTTATTCCATCCGGCGCCAATGTGACACTCCGCCTGGTGGGCACTGATGGACACCGGTTAGCCTGGGCTGAACAGGAGGTGACACCCGACAAATCCGCCATCCCCCCGGCAGAAATCAAAGTCATCATTCCCAAAAAAGCCGCCATTGAAATCCGTCGTCTGTTAGAAGAGGACGATGAGCAGCCGTTCCTTGGCTTCACAAAAAATATGTTGATCTTCCGGAAAAGCGGATTGGTCTTAACCTCCCGGATCATGGAAGGGTCTTATCCCAACTACCAGCAGGTCGTGCCGAAAGAAAGCTCCAAGAAAATCACCGTCAATAAAGCCGATCTGGAGGGCGCGCTTCGACGAGTGGCGATCCTGTCAAAGGATAAAGCCCATGCCGTGAAACTGGCCGTCAATCAGGATCACATTCATCTCTCTTCAAAAAGTCCGGATTTAGGAGAGGCGGATGAAGACATCCCGGCTAAGTTTGGAGGAGAAAGCTTTGCGACGGGGTTCAACGCCAGGTACTTTCTGGATGTATTGTCCGTCGTCGAAACGGAGTCGCTGACCCTCCAAATGGAAACACCCCTGAGTCCATGTTTGATTCAAGAGCAGGGAAATCCCACGTTCAAAGCCGTGGTGATGCCCGTGAAGGTTTGACGCATTTGACCCAACAGACATTCATTCTTCCACACGCATTCAAAACCTAAAGATGTATGGAATCCAACGAAGCACCTAGCCCAGAATCCGCCCGCCCCGTAGACCGCCAACACTCGGATGCCCGGTACGATGCCGATCAAATCCGTGTTCTGGAGGGATTGGAAGCGGTTCAAAAACGACCCGCCATGTATATCGGCAGCACCGGGGTCGACGGCCTGCACCATATGGTCTATGAAGTCGTCGACAATAGTGTGGACGAACACATGGCCGGCTATGGCAATGAGATTCAGGTGGTGCTCCAAGTGGATGGAAGCGTATTGGTCTCGGATAATGGAAGGGGCATTCCGACCGGTATGCATTCCACCCAGAAAAAATCCGCCGCAGAAGTCGCTCTCACGGTCCTCCATGCCGGCGGAAAGTTTGAGGAGGGTGCCTATAAAGTGTCCGGAGGGTTGCATGGTGTGGGGATTTCGGTCGTCAACGCCCTCTCCGAATGGCTGGAATTGGAGATTTGGCAGAATGGGGAAGTGTTCGAACAACTGTATCATCGCGGGAAACCGGAGGCGCCATTAACGGTCGCCGGGAAAACCAAAAAACGCGGGACGAAAGTGGTATTCAGGCCGGATCCCCTCATTTTTGAAACCGTCGAATTCAGTTTTGATGTGCTGGCACAACGACTTCGTGAATTGGCCTTTCTCAATAAAGGGTTGGAGATCTGTTTAAAGGATGACCGGACGGGAAAAGAAAAGGAGCAGGTGTTTTGTTACAAAGGAGGGATTGTCTCCTTCGTGGAACATCTGAATGAAGCCAAGTCTCCCATTCATCCTCCCATTGTGGTGGAAGTGGAAAAACCGGAACTGATTCTCCAGGTTGCCCTTCAATATAACGAAGGGTATTCGGAGAATCTGTATTCCTTTGCCAATAACATTAATACCCGTGAGGGTGGCACGCATCTCATCGGATTTAAGTCTGCTCTGACGCGCACCATCAATAGTTACGCCACCGCCAATGATCTGTTTAAAAAAGATTCGGAATCGCTGAGCGGAGAAGATGTTCGGGAAGGCTTAACGGCTGTGGTCAGCGTAAAGATCCGGAACCCGCAGTTTGAGGGACAGACCAAAGCCAAATTAGGCAATAGTGAAGTGAAGGGCATCGTGGAGGCCGCAGTCAATGAAGCCTTGGGATCCTACCTGGAAGAAAATCCGTCCGTCGCCAAAAAAATTGTCGGCAAGTCCGTGGACGCGGCACGGGCCAGAGAAGCCGCCAGAAAAGCCAAAGAACTGATCCGGCGGAAAGGCGCGTTGGATGGCGGGTCGCTTCCGGGAAAACTGGCCGACTGTTCCGAAAAAGATCCACAATTCAGTGAACTCTACCTGGTAGAGGGTGATTCGGCAGGCGGGTCCGCGAAACAGGGCCGTGATCGACGTTCCCAGGCGATCCTTCCCCTCAAAGGCAAGATCCTGAATGTCGAAAAGGCCCGGTTCGATAAAATGCTCGCCAGTGAAGAAATCCGAACCCTCATCATGGCGATCGGAACAGGCATCGGTCGACCTCGGGAAGATTCCGAAAAAGGCAAAGAAGATAAGGATGCCTTTGATATTAACCGGGCACGGTATCACAAAATCATATTAATGACCGATGCGGATGTGGACGGCAGTCACATCAGGACCCTGTTACTGACCTTCTTTTTCCGGCAGATGCCGGAACTGATCGAGCGGGGCTATATCTATATTGCCCAGCCTCCCTTATTCAAGGTCAAAAAAGGGAAAGGCGAAAAGTATCTCAAAGACGAAGCCGCGATGAATACGTATCTGTCCAACCTCGCCGTCGAGGATGCCGAGCTCTTTCTCCCCGACCGGAATGAATTTGTCACCCGGGAAGAACTCATCCCCATTTTAGACAAGCTGGTGGCCTTCGAAGGGGCCTTAACCCGCCTGGGTCAGAAGCAAATCGAACCGGCGTTGCTCCGGGTGTTTGTAGATTTTCCGCAGTTGAACAAAGATCTGTTGAAAAATATTGGGGAACTGGAATCGCTGATTCAAGAGGCCACCCGCCGCCTCCGGCTGGCTTTTCCTGAAGGGTCGGTCGATCTCACGATTCAGAATGATGAGGAACATCAAACCCACCACATGGTCTGTCGGGTCATCGGCAATGGCAGTCAAAAATCATTGAACCTGACGCATGACATGGTGGGATCGGCTGATTTCAGGGAATTACAAAAAATCTGTCCCTCGGCATTAGGATTGGGGCCACCACCCTACCGGCTAAAACGCAAAGAGACGGAATCGGAATTTTCCACCAGCAAGGATCTCGTGGAGGAAATTCTGGAAACCGGGAAAAAAGGCATGTCCATCCAACGGTACAAAGGATTGGGTGAAATGAATCCTACGCAACTATGGGACACCACGATGAATCCGGAGACCCGGAGCCTCCTGCAGGTGACGTTGGAAGACACGACAGGAGTGGATGAAATCTTTACCATTTTGATGGGTGATGAAGTCGAGCCCCGCCGGAATTTCATTCAACAGCATGCCCTGGAAGTTCGTAATTTGGATGTCTAGCAGGTGCGCTCGCCCGCGACGCGTCCGCCCGTATCCATTCAATGTGTGCAGGAAAGTGAATCCGATATTTCGCGTGGTGAGCGATGAGCCAGACCTAATCCCGGGAAACATTTGACATGAAGTTTTGGGATTTCATTCGAGGAGTGACGCATGCCGGTTGAACCACGTCTGACGCAAGTTGCCATTGAAGATGAAATGCGTTTGTCCTATCTGGACTACGCGATGAGCGTCATTGTCGGCCGGGCGCTGCCTGATGTGCGAGACGGGCTCAAACCCGTGCATCGACGAATCCTCTATGGGATGAACGAAATGGGCCTGGCAGCCGGGCGTCCCTACCGGAAATCCGCGAAGATCGTCGGCGAGATCATGGGCAACTATCACCCGCATGGTGATTCCGCCATTTACGACACGTTGGTTCGGATGGCCCAGGATTTCAATATGCGGTATCCGCTGGTCGACGGCCAGGGAAACTATGGGTCGGTGGATGGAGATCCTCCGGCGGCCATGCGCTATACCGAAGCCCGCCTCACGAAGCTGGCCGAGGAAATGCTGGTCGATATTGATCGGGAGACCGTCAATTTTACTCCCACCTACGATGAGTCGTCTGAAGAGCCGGTGGTCCTGCCGGCCCGCATTCCGAATCTCCTGGTGAATGGAGCGGGGGGCATCGCGGTCGGGTATGCCACCAATATTCCCACGCATAATCTGGGCGAGGTCGTGGCGGGATTAATTGCTCTCATTGAGCGTCCCGAAATCACCATTCAAGAACTCATGGAATGCATTCCGGGGCCGGATTTTCCCACCGCCGGATTTATCTATGGCACGCAAGGAATCAAGGACGCCTATGAGACGGGCCGTGGTCTCCTGTCGCTTCGGGCCAAGGCGGACATTGAAGTCGATGAACGCACGGACCGGGCGCGCATTATCGTGTCCGAACTGCCCTACCAGGTCAACAAAGCCAAACTCATTGAAAAAATCGCGGATCTCATCCACGAAAAACGTCTGGAAGGAATTTCAGATCTGCGCGATGAATCCGACCGGGATGGACTCCGGGTAGTCATCGAGCTTAAGAAAAACGAAAACCCGTCAGTATTACTGAATCAACTCTATAAACACACTCAAATGCAAACCACCTTCGGGGTCATTATGTTGGCTCTGGTGGGAAATCGCCCTGAGGTGTTGGACCTCAAGCAGATTCTGGCGGCGTTTATTGAACACCGCATAGAAGTCGTGGTTCGCCGGACCGCCTACGACCTTCGCAAAGCGGAAGAACGGGCCCACATCTTAGAAGGCTTGAAACGAGCCTTAGATTCGCTGGATGAAGTCATTGCCCTCATCCGGGGGGCGACTTCTCCGGAGACGGCACGCCAGGGGTTGATGAGCCAGTTCGCCTTAAGCGAGGTGCAAGCCACCGCGATTCTGGACATGCGGTTGCAACGGTTGACGCAACTCGAACAGGACAAACTCACTCAGGAATATAACGAATTGATATCCCGCATTGCTCATTTGCGCACCGTGTTAGCCTCCGATGCGATGGTGCGACAAATTGTCAAGCAGGAACTAGTGGAAATCAAAGAGCAATATTCCGATGAGCGGAGGACGCAGATCCTCCCGGCCGAAGCCGAGTTACAGATGGAAGATCTGATCGCGGAGGCCGAAGTCGTCGTGACCATTACCCATGCCGGGTATATAAAACGGAATGCCGTGTCCATCTACCGGGCCCAACGCCGTGGAGGAAAAGGGAAAGTCGGCATGGGGGTCAAAGAAGAAGACTTTGTCGAGCAAATCTTTACGGCCTCCACACATGATTACCTGCTGTTCTTTACCGATGCGGGTCGGGTGTACTGGCTCAAGGTGTATCAGTTGCCCGATGTCGGGCGGTCCAGCAAAGGCAAAGCCATTGTCAATTTATTGGCCATGAGCCAAGGGGAACGGGTCACGGCGACATTGCCCGTCCGGGTGTTTGCCGAAGACCAGTATGTCATGATGGCCACGCAAAAGGGCTACATCAAAAAAACCGACCTGGCCGCATTCAGCCATCCACGGCAGGGCGGGATTATTGCGTTGACGCTGGAGGAAGGCGACCGGCTTCTCGGCGTCGATATCACCGATGGCACGCGGGAAATACTCCTGGGCACCCGAATGGGCATCGTCATTCGCTTTCGTGAAGAGGACGTCCGTCCCGTGGGGCGAACGGCTCGTGGAGTCCGGGGCATCACATTGGCCAAAAGCAATGAGGTCATCGGGATGGTCACGATTACCAGTGAAACGCAATCCTCAATTCTGACGGTCACGGAACGCGGGTATGGCAAACGAACACAGGTGGAGGAATATCGCCTGCAATCACGCGCGGGCAAAGGGGTCATCAGCGTCAAAATCACGGAGAAAAACGGGCCGGCCATTTCATTTCATCAAGTCTGGGAATCCGATGAAATTATGCTCATGTCGGCTGACGGGATGATCCTTCGCACGCGGATGGGGGACATCCGGGAAATCGGACGGAATGCCCAGGGGGTCCGGTTGATCCACCTACCGGATGAGGATCGAGTGGTCGGCGTGGCCAAACTGGCCGAGACCGATGAGGGCGATCTCGCCGAGCCGGACAACGCGAACGGAGATATTCCGGACACCAATGGGGATATTCCGGTCGAAACGGACGCCATACCGGAATGAGCCCCCGCGCCACTATCAGCAAAGCGAACATCAGCAGTGTGCTATCTTCAGCGATGACCGGAGAAAACCGGAAGGCCATCATCAAACACGCAATCCCTGTCCTTTATTGAGGGCGGAAGGGCGGGAGAGGACCTGTCACAGATGGGAGAAGCGACGGGAAGTGCCTGGCTTCTTCGTCCTTCAGCTCTACCCCGATTGCACCTTCTCTTCCCGACGGGAAGGTTCAGGAACAGGAAACGGCATTGTGGAAGGTTGTAGGGTTGGATTCTCCTCAACACACCCCCGGAAAACCTGCAAGACCACAAAAGATAGACCCCATCGTCAAAATGGGATTAGGCATCTTGCTCGGAGGATTTTGTCTCATTGCCTTCGGCATGTTCCTCTCCCGTCCCGACCGCAGTATTCCTCCCTATAGTATCGGAGCCCAGGAAGGGGCTTTGGTGGCGGTCCACCTTCCTCCCTATACCAGTGATCCCGAAATCAAAAGTCTGATTACACGATTCGGCGATGTCGGCCGGGACAACCGGGATTTCTCAACAATGAAAATTCGTCCGACCACCCCAAACGATCCCAGCGGACGTTACCAGACTCTACAAATCATCATCTTTTCGGATCCGACCTGGACGGAGCCGGATACTCTGCACCGGTATGTCGTGAGCAACCGGGAGGACGCATCGGACGAGACCTTCAGGAAAAACTTTGAAGCCGCCGTTCGGGCAGGCTATCGTGCCGATGAAGAGGGTCAGGCCGGGTGGATCGGTCCCTGGAACCGGAGCGGATCAAAAGATCGCACACTCACGATGCAGTGGGTCTTCCAAGAAAGGTGGGAGCAGGTAGGCTCTAAACCTCAGGCTTCTTCACCGGCTCCGTAACGGGGCGCGGTGGTTCGGCCAGGGCTTTAGTGATAGTCTGAGAGAGAAGGGTTTGGAGGTCGGGATCGCTCAGGCGTTTGGCTAAGCCGGCGGCAAAGGGCGACGGTTCAGCGGTAAATGCAGGAGCCGCAGTTGGTATCGGATCCGGTTGCGGGAGGGAATGCGGAATGGAGCCAATGCGTAAGACGATATCGGTCAATCCCAGGTCCGGCATCATCGAATGAATGGCTTCCAAAATGGCAGGTTTCAAAAACAGGAGTTGCTGAAGCCAAATCGAGTTATCCGCCACCAGATGCAATTTTTTAAACCGTATGCTCTCAGGGTAGGAATGTTTCGCCATCGTCGAGCCCACAAGGTGTTCCCACTCCTGTTGCAATTGGACCTCCGACATTTTGAGGCCCAGGGGATTGCCTTTGGAATAATCCTGAATAAGGCTCTGGATAGATTCAAAATAACTCATCGTGGTGCTATTGTACCGTGGGAAAAGGGGATTTAAAACTCAAGCTTTATTTCCCGATTCCAAAGCATCTGAAGCCCTTAAGATACAGAGGGGCTGTTCAAAAAGGCTCGTGTTCTCACCCGCCCGCCCCGGCATGAAGTCATGCCTTTCCCGTGGCAAGGCCGCAAGCCGCGAGGAGGGCGAGGCGTACCGGTTAGGTACGTTGAGGCCCTTCGAAGCAATGAGAACGCCGCTGGCGGCCTTTTTCAACAGTCCCCTAAGGAAATGCAGTAATGACCAAACAAAAAACAGATCCCTCCAATAAGGTGCTCAGCACCAACCGGAAGGCCTTCTATGACTACATGATAGAAGAGAAGGTCGAAGCCGGCATCGTTCTGGTCGGGACCGAGGTCAAAGCTTTACGGGAGGGACGCCTGAATCTGAAGGAAAGTTACGCCGCCATCATTAATGGCAAGGCCATCCTGCATAACTGCCATATCGGCACCTACAGCCACGGCAATCAAATGAACCACGAGCCGTTACGTCCGAGAATTCTGCTCTTGCATAAGAAAGAGATCCAGCGGTTGACAGAAAAAGTTCAACAGAAAGGACTCACCATTGTTCCGCTGCGTCTCTATTTCAATGACAGAGGGCGGGTCAAGTTGGAACTCGCCCTGGCGCGCGGGAAGAAAAACTACGACCGGCGGGAAACCATCAAAAAGCGGGAAGCCGGCCGCGAAATCGACCGAGCCATGAAAGAGTCCCGCTCCTAGGAACCTGTCCGGCAATCGTGTATTTTTGCCAATGACGGCAGCCCTATTTTTTTTTATCCTTCCTAATAATTATCCCCGTGGCGGACTAGCTGTCTCATTTCCCAAACCTGATAGGGAATGGAAGTGCAACCAGGCGCGGAAACATTGGAAGCGTTTTAAAGAAGTACATTTAATAATGAGCTAATAAGTAAAAAATGCCCAAAATAAGAAACAACCATTATGTTCCGCAATGGTATCAAAGGGGATTTTTTTCTCCATCATCAAATAAGCTGCATTATCTAGATTTAGACCCTGATAAAAAACGGCTTCCTGATGGAAGAGTGATAACTATGAATGAGTATCACTTATGGCCGACCTCCAAATGTTTTTTTGAACATGATTTATACACCACCTTTTTAGGTGAATTTATAAATGATGAGATAGAAAAAAAGCTATTTGGTGGGTTGGATGATATGGGTTCTAGGGCCGTTCGTGCATTTATTAGCGAAGACCTGTCTGGGTGGCATACACATTTTTCCAATTTTTTTACATATATTGATGCTCAAAAATTAAGAACACCCAAAGGGTTAAATTGGATAAAAATTCATTATCCAGAGCTTAATCAGACCAACTTAATGTCAGAGATGCAGGCAATAAGAAACATGCATTGTACGATTTGGAGCGAGGGGGTTCGCGAGATTGTTTCAGCAAAAAACTCTGACTTTAAATTTATTTTATCAGATCATCCCGTAACGATTTACAATTACGCTTGTTCGCCTGAGAGCGAGCAATGCATTTATCCAAATGATCCATCAATTGCCCTTAAAGGCACGCAAACAATTTTTCCTTTAGACATGAATCATTGTCTCATTCTAACCAATTATGAATATGCAAAAGATCCAAATATCGAAGACCCTACGGAAAAACGGACATATGCCCGTAATTTTAAGAACAGCATGGTGCGAACAGATGCTTTCATTAGATCACGAACACTAAACGAAGAAAATGTAAGGAAGATAAACTTTATCATTAAAACAAGAGCACGCAGATATATTGCTGCTACTGAAAAAGACTGGTTATACCCTGAACGTAACGTGAAGTTAAATTGGTCAAAGCTGGGAGAAGTATTGCTTCCTCCAGATCATGAGCTGTTTCAATATGGCGGGGAAATGTATGTTGGTTATGAAGATGGTAGGACTTCTTATCAAGATGCGTTTGGTCGAACTACGCCTGAAAATAAATATCTAAAAAAGCCAAAAAGAAAAGGGGACCCTTGCCCAAACGACTATTGTGGTTGTGGTAGTGGGAAAAAATACAAAAAATGTTGCAGGGATAAAAGTAAATCCGAAAGACCATCTTGGAAAGAATTGAGTATCCGTGAGCGAAACCTAGCTTTTTATAATGGCGTGGTTGATATTTTAGGGCTTTCCAAAAATAAAACATGGGATGATGTTAGGAGGGAGTTAAGTAATGAGCAAGTAAAAGAAATTTATGAGTTTTATGGTTTTTTATGGCCTATTGAAACGGACATAGGCAGTTTGCTTCCTAAGCCTGATAAGAGCTTAAGAGCACTATATACTGGAATTATAGACCCTAGAGTGATCTCTAAATTTGCAATAAGTTTAACTCTTTATTTTGATGAAATTATTCAAAATCCTTTTCTGAACCCCGCTTCTGTTAAACCGGAGTTTAATCCTGTCCACTCGCCTCACCAATATAAGCAGCAGACACTAAAAAATATTATATTGCTTCTGACTTTAGCGCCTTTTATTGAAGCGGGGTACATTAACTTTATTCCTGATCCATGCGTTTTTGATGGACATCTGCGAAGGCAGATGTTCAGCATGGCGGAAAAGCGCTCCCAAAATCACCAAATTAGTGAAAAAGAAAGCAGCCTAATGACAAAGCTGTTCAAAGAAGATTTTATGCGCTTAATGTGGATGCTTCCTAAAGTTCAGCAGAAAATTCAAATTCAGAGAGTTATTCCGGATTTGTCTGAAAAACAAGTTGAGAATGTGCTCAAATATATTGAAGTGGAAAAGCAGAATGATCCGTTCACATTATTACAGGACGATGTTTTTGGTGAGGAAGGGGGACAATTTACAATGGGGCACCTGACCCCCAATTTTGAGATGGCATTATATCTTTCTCAAATAACAGGATCACTTTTATTAACCGATAATCACTATCGCTGGGAGGAAATGACAAGTTCACAGAACAAAGAAGATGGCATGGTTGTTTATAATTGGAGTGATATAAGCAGCTGTATAAATGATCTCGAATATGTCTTAAACGCAAATCCTGAAAGTGCTTTTCAGTTAAGAAATTCAGGAAAACTAGGGAAATTAAGGAAGGCTACGAGAGAAATATATTCTGCTATTCAAGATGATGAAGAGCCAACAAAATTTCTGATGGAGAGGCTAAAGCAACAATTTATTGAAGCCTACGAAATTTCTAAAAAAGAAATTGGAGATGGAGAACAACACAGTTTTAATAGTAAATTCCACTGTATTATTCCGATGGGAGGAATTGTTCACAATAACGTGCAAAGAATGCTGTTGTCATGCGGTAGCGACAATCATCTAAAAAATGTTCCGATGGCAATATTTGTAGAAAACTCATAATAAGCAAATCTCACAAGGTCAATGCCCCCCTTTTGACCCTAAGGAAGCACCTTTTATCCTTACTTGATGATGAGGGAACAAAATTTAGCTCTGGCTTATACACATAATCTGCTTTTATGCAGGTACATAGGGTGACAATCTTGATTTTTCCCAGCCTGCTTTCGCATTTCTGTCGCGTCAAACCATGCTTGCATTCTGAGTAGCATATCCATATCGAGATGAAACGCCTTTTCCAAACGCAAAGCCATCTCCGGCGAAAGCGCGGCTTTTTCATTCACCAAATCTGACAGGGTGGCGCACCGCACATCTAAAACTTCCGCGGCTTTCGTCACACTAAGTCCGAGACCATCAAGCACTTCGGTCTTGATAAACGCCACCGGATGGGATGGCTTCATCCCGATTTTTATTTTGTTCCTCTTCACTTTTGGTTCTTCAATTTTTATCGACCAGAAGCCACTTCAATCTTTTCCGGGATCAAGCGGTATCCCATGGCTTGCATAATCGCGTTGATATTCTCAAATCCAGGATTACCATCTTCCGACAAAGCTTTTTGAACACCATTACGGGTCATCCCCGCTGCTTCCGCTAACATTGAAATCCCTTTCACGCGGGCAACCATCCGCAAGGAAGAGAGTAAGGCCGACGTTGCCCCATCTTTCGCGTATTCTTCAAAACACACCTTTAGGTAGCTTTCAATCTCATCTGGATGCTCCCGATAATATTCCTCTTCCACTTGATCAAAGGTTCGTAATTTTCGTTTAGCCATGATCTTTGTATTCCCTCCAATATCGTTTTGCGGTTTGAATATCCTGTTTCTGGCTGCTTTTATCACCGCCACACAGGAGAATCACAATATTGTCTCCCTCTTCACCAAAATAGACTCGGTACCCCGGACCAAAAAACATTCGTAATTCACTCACCCCTTCGCCAACAGGCTCACAATCCCCATAGAGTCCTTCACTGAGTCGCCGAATTCTTGTCCCTAAACGTTCTTTCCCATTAAGGTCTTTCAGTTCCTTAAACCATTCTGAAAATGGTTCATTTCCGTGTTCATCTACATATACTTGGACCCTTTTTGGTCTAATTGGTTGTCCCACCTATAGGTCCTTTCTTTCCATGTGCATATTATAATATGCACATTATTTTCATGCAAATATTTTTATCGCTCCTTGATGAAGATGGCACCAGGTAGATCTCATAACAAGATTTGTTCGTTGCCATCCTTGGGGTGAGCTTCTACACTCCCTGTTATGTCCATCTCCACTGAACAGTTCCCTTCAGCAGATCCGGCGGCGCCGGCCTTTCGGCCCGGAGAGTTTAAAGGCCGTAAGGGATTAGTTCGGAATGTGTTGTGGCGGCTGGGACGAGGGGAGTCCTTGGGTCTTGTTGGAGGGCCGAAGTTAGGGAAAACCTCGTTGTTGCTTCACCTCGCCTGGCAACTGAATCATGCAGAGCCCTCCTCCAAGTCTACCGGACCTTCAGCGGTGTATGTGGATGTCGCCGACGAGACTGATTGGCAACGATTCCGTTCTCGCCCGCTACAGTCTCACACCATTCTTCTGCTTGATAACTGTGACCGGCTGGTTGAAGGGAAGGTCAATTCTCTTTCAGATATCGATCTTTTGCCGGGAGGGTCGACGGTCTTTGCCGGAGCACGGGCATGGCGGGAGGTGGTGAGAAGTGGAGGGTTGGGATACAAACTAAAGGCTATCCCGTTGGCGGTGTTTTTGGAAAAGGAAGCGCAGCAGCTACTACTTCCTAGTCTTTCCGCGGAACAACAAGATTGTGTTCTCACCTATGCAGGGACGCATCCCTATATTTTCAAGATTTTGCAGGCTGAATTCCTGCGTGCGGGGCCTGGCGTTCGGATTGAACAGGTTGTGACCGATGTGAAAAAATCTCTTTCCTCTTTTTTCCAAGACTGTGTCAATCAGCTACAGGAACCTCTCGAACATCAGGTGCTGACCTCTGTGATTGAAGCCGATAAACCGGTGAACCCGAGAGAAGTGGCGCGGGCCATAGGACTGCCGACGATCAAGCCTGTCGCGGATACGTTGTGTTCAATGGGATTGGTTGCTCGGTGGATTCGGGATGAAGAGGCCACGCTTTCAGCAAGCAGCCGGCTGTTTAATGAATGGTATAGGGAAACGGTGGCTTCCTAAGATAGTTTGACCCAATGGTTTCTTGGTATGCCAAATCGATTTCCCTGGTAAATCGAAACGGAAAAGAGGAAATCTTCGTGGGAGCGTTTAAAATCTATTCGGCTGAATTCAAGGCGAGTTGCGGAACCGTTGAACAATTTCTGAAACCGACGCTTCCGGAAGTGGCCATTGTCGGCCGTTCCAATGTCGGGAAATCTTCAGCTATCAATTGTCTGGTGAATCACAAAGGGTTGGCCAAGGTCGGCAAGACTCCAGGGAAAACGCAAACCATCAATTTTTTTGAGATTACCACGAACGGACCTCGTTTTATGCTGGTGGATTTGCCCGGATACGGATTTGCCAAAGTGCCTGAACGGATTCGAGAGCTATGGGGTCCCCTGATTGAAGAATATTTCCGGACACGCCAGAATTTACAGGGTGTGGTGGCGCTGGTGGATTCCCGTCGTGCGCAGGAATCAGATCGGGCGATGATCGATTGGTTGATGGGGCTTGAGATTCCGGTGATGGTGGTGGCCACCAAGGCCGATAAGGTCACGAGAGGTCACCGGCAGGCTGCCGTTCGGGAATTGCGGAAGGGTTTGGGTATGGAGGAAGACCCGCTTTTTCTTTCGGCGTACACCGGGGAAGGGAAACAAGAAGTCTTAGATCAGGTGCGGGATCTGCTCGCCCTTAAAACTTCACCTCAATAAAGGCTTTGGTTTTTAAATCCGCCAGCCAATGCCGATACGCTTCCTCGGAGTGTTGCTTCATGAGTGTTGTATGGATCTGCCCTTGCACACTTTCAAACGGGAGCGGTTCCGGCGGTTGAATTTCTACAATCATCAACAGATGAAATCCCAAAGGAGTTTCAATGGGAGCCGATAACTGGCCGGGCTTCAGCTCTTTGATCGCCTGACCCAGCGGGTCTACCATTTCGTGTTCCTGGACCCACCCTAGTTCATTGAAGTGTCCCACATGTTGAGCGGCGAGGTCCTCTAAACTGGTCTCCGGGTTCCATGCGGCATGGATGGTCTCTGCTTTCTTCCTGGCCCTCTCTCGTTCAAATTCTTCCTTGCCGGGTACCAGGATTTGCTTTAACCGGTATTGAGGCGATTTCAGAAACTGGTTTTTGTGGGCATCATAATACCGGCGAAGCTCTTCTTCTTCGACTACCACATTCCGGCGGACTTCGAAGTCAAAGAGTTTTTTCAAGAGCATTTGATGGCCGAATTCCTTTTCGGTTTGCGTCGGAGGCAGGGGGGTTCGTCGTAAGGCCGCATCGATCTCTTCCTGGGTGACGGAGACGCCCTTGGCTTTGGCTTCTTGGATCTGGAGGCGGTCGTCGATCAGTTTGTTCAGGACTTCACGTTGTTTTTCGTGGTATCGTCGTGCCAGGTCTTCACCTTGATATTTGGCTTTGAGCCGCTTGTATTCGTCCTCGACTTCGTGTTCAAGATCGGACCAGGTGATCACATCTTTATTGACCACTGCGATGATGCGATCGGTAAAACTCAGGACGGTCGCGGACATGAGGAACAGGCTCAGCGCACACCCGACCATGAATATTTTCATAACCCGCCCAGGCACACCGACGCGAGAACCCTTCATGGTCAGGTGCCCACTTCCTCTTTGTTCATCGACTGATAGAGGTCCTGCAAAATCGTATTGGCTCTGGGATACATCGCCGCCCAATCCTGTTCGGGCAGAGTCAGGCGACAGGCACGGGGAGACAAAAATTCCAGGCGGTCCTTCCAGCTTTCCATTAATGCGCGAAGGCCTTGTTCCGGAAGTTTAGCCTGTTCATGAAAGCGCAGGTTCATCAGACCGCCCCGGACATCCACATATTCGAGTTTGAGGGCCTTGGCCAACACTTTGATTTGCATGACTTCAAACAGTCGTTCCATAGAAGCGGGTGGCGAACCAAACCGGTCCAGGGTTTCCCCATATAAAAGCGCCAGATCCCCTAACCGTTCACTTCCGGAAAGCCGTTTATAGAGTCCCAAGCGTTGAGAGGCGTCTTCCACATACTCTTCGGGAATAAAGGCGGAGACATCGAGCTGAAGGGTCGGTTCCCATTCCTCTTCCACTTCCTGCCCTTTGAGTTGCTGAACGGCCTGTTCCACCATTTGTAAGTAGAGGTCCAAGCCCACGGCGGCGATATTGCCGGACTGCTGTTTGCCTAATAAATTTCCCGCTCCGCGGATTTCAAGGTCGGCGGCCGCAATCCGGAAACCGGACCCGAGTTCCGCAAATTCTTGAATGGCATTCATGCGTTTTTGCGCGTCCGTACTCAGCGTTTCCTCGTTCGGAATGAAGAGATAGGCAAACGCCTGTTGGCCGCTTCGCCCGACTCGCCCGCGCAGTTGGTAGAGTTGAGATAGACCGAACATATCCGCCCGATCCACCAAGATGGTGTTGGCGTTGGGAATATCCAGCCCGGATTGGATGATGGCGGAGGCCAGCAGGACATCAGCCTGCTGATGGTAAAATTGTAACATCACCCGTTCCAACAGTTGTTCGTTCATTTGGCCGTGCGCCATCAGGACGCGGGCTTCCGGGACCAGTTCTTGTAACCAGGCGCCGGTTTGTTCCATAGTTTCCACCCGGTTGTGCACGTAGTACACTTGTCCTCCCCGGGCAAGTTCCCGGCGAACGGCTTCCCGCACCACCGTGGCATCAAACCGGAGGACTTGGGTTTCCACCGCCAGGCGACCAGGCGGTGGGGTTTCAATGACCGACAAGTCTCTCACTCCCGAAAAGGCCATTTGCAGTGTTCGGGGAATGGGCGTCGCCGAGAGCGTGAGCACATCGACCTGGGTTCGGAGCTGTTTCAGGCGTTCTTTATGGCGGACGCCAAACCATTGCTCCTCATCGATAATGACCAATCCCAATTGTTTAAAGACGACATCTTTTTGCACGACCCGGTGGGTGCCGATGACAATGTCGATGAGGCCGGTCGCCAGATCTTTGAGCGTGGCCTTGATTTCATTGGCTGATTGGAAGCGTGACAGAATGCCGATTTTGATGGGGAACGGCGCAAACCGCAGTGAAAAATTTTCAAAATGTTGCTGTGCCAGGAGTGTCGTGGGAACCAGGACCGCGACCTGCCGGTTGGCCTGAATGGCCTTAAAGGCCGCACGCATGGCCACCTCGGTTTTGCCATACCCCACATCTCCACACACCAGGCGGTCCATCGGTTTGGGCGATTCCATATCCCGGCCGATCTCTTCAATGGCGCGAAGCTGGTCGGGCGTTTCTTCATATTCAAACCCTGCTTCAAACTCATGCACCAGGAGCGAGTCCTCTTGATACGCGGCACGGCGGGCCACTTCCCGATTGGCATAGAGTTCGACGAGTTCCTCGGTCATGTCCTCGATGCCTTTTTTGACCTTGGCTTTCGTTTTGCCCCAGGCCGTGCCTCCCAGGCGATCCAATCTTGGTGACCGCTGCTCGGCTCCTCGATACCGGTGAATGTGATTCAGGCGGTCCAGCGGGACGTAAAGGGTATCGGTTCCTCCAAATTGCAGGAGCAAATAATCACTGGTAAACCCTTGCACTTCCAGCCGCCGCAAGCCGCGATATCGCCCAATGCCATGTTGAAGATGAACGACCAGGTCGCCCTCTTTGAGATCATCCAAGGAGGAGAAAAATTTGGCCGTGGGGGATTTGGTGTGGGGACGATGCCGGATGCCTTTCCCGAACAGTTCTTCTTCAGTGACGAACGCGATGTGTCCGTCATGTGAAATGAATCCTGCAGACAGGTCTCCTTCAAGACAGTAAAAGGGCGCGCGGGCATCCAGGGGCTGTTGAGGGAAGGGTTGTTGCCACTTGTTGGCCGGAAATCCATGATCATGGAGCAGGGACAACAGGCGTTCCACCTGTCCTTCGCTGCGTGCCACAAAAAAGATTCCGGCGTCAGCACGCAATTGATCAAGTTTGGAAAGAGTTTCCTTGAAGGGGAGGCCGCGAATCCCTAACCCCACGCTTCCAGGGGACTGAGCCTGTAAGGAAATGGGCACGGAAGGCATTGTGGAGGTGGCAGGGGCCACGCTATCCCAACAGATCGTCGGGCACATGCTGGTATAGGTTTTAATGGTATCCCACACTTCATAGAGTTGATCGGGATCCGCGTGGGTATGAGCGCCCCCTTCCCCGGGCTCGAGTTGTTCCCAGGTTTCTAGCAACGAGTTCCAGAATTCCGCGGCTGCGGCATCCAGATCAACCGGGCGATAGAAGGAGACGGTGACCGGAGTATGGATGTACTCAAAGAGCGAGACCAATTTGGGATAATACCGGGGCAGGTCCCATTCAATGCTTGGCTGGATGGGATCGCTGGAGGTATCCGGTTGGCCGGAATCAGGGGGAATAAATTCTCGTGTAGGTAAGATCCACGTTTCTTTGAGATGAGTAATGGATTCCTGGGTTGAGGGATCGAAGGTCCGAATAGATTCAACCGTATCCCCGAGGAATTCAACGCGGACGGGGTGGTCCTGAGACGTGGAGAAAATATCGACAATGCCTCCCCTCACGCTGAACTCTCCAGGGATTTCAGCCAAAGACCCGCGTTCATACCCCAACCGGATCAACGAACGAAGCAGCACCTCGCGCTCGCACGCTTTGCCGACCTTCAGAGAAAAACAGGCCCCGGAGAAGACCTCCGGAGGAAGCAGTTTGTGCAACATGGCAGGAAGCGAACTGACCAGGACCGTGCCTTCACCCCGAGACAACCGGTGCAGTGATCGAACACGCTGACAGATCACCCTGTGGGGCGGCAATGCAGGGTTGTATGGAATGGTTGCCCATGGGGGGAACATGGCCAGGGTCTCGTGATCTCCCCCCATAAACGAGAAGAAGAATTCTAAATCTGCATACAGTTCCTCAGCTTCTTCTTGTGTGGAAGTAATAATGAGATGCGTCTGTTTTTCAGATCCGGCAGTTTTCTTTGCAGGATATGTGAGCAAGGTCATGGCGAGAGCTAAACAGGCCGGTTGGGTGCTGATCAGACAGGGAGGGGGATCGTTTTCCGGGATCGACGGAACGACCGCGCGCAACTGATTGAGGAACTGATGTAATACGGAAGGGATACTCATCATCTGCTGTACACCACGAAAAATGTTCTCGACGTGAAGATTAGGAGGATGGGCTTATGCCATGAGCGGTGAGAATACGTTGAATAATCGTGGTGGTGGAAATATCCTGGACGAGTGGAATCGTTCGCACAAATCCTCCCCGTTCCTCCACAAAATCTTTTCCGACAATCCGTTCCGGAGTCCAATCTCCTCCCTTGACGAGGACATTGGGTTGAATCGCCTTAATCAGATTCAAGGGATCCGGCTCGTCAAAAAGTATCACGTAATCTACGCAACCTAATGCGGCAATCACCTCTGCTCGCTGAGCACCAGGCAGTATCGGTCGGTTCGCGCCTTTATTCAATTGGCGCACCGATTCGTCACTGTTGATCCCGACTACTAATCGTTCTCCGAGTTGCTTGGCTTCTTCCAGGTAGCGCGTATGGCCCACATGTAACACATCAAAGCACCCATTCGTGAAGACAATGGATTCCCCCGCCTGCTGATGGGCGGTAATCCGTTGTAAAAGACGGTCTAGTGTCTGAATTTTTTGCTGCATGGTACGGGAAGATGTTGAAAACGGTTACCCTCAGCTTTTCTTGTGCCACTTATACCTGGTTCTTTACTTCCCTTAAGAAGCGATTCCAGACTTCCTGGCCGGGACATTGTCAAATCCATGTCTTCCGGATGCGCGTAGAAGAAGAATATAAAGGGAATGCTCCCATTGGCCCTATCTCAAAAATCCTTACTTCTGTATGATACCTGCTGCATTCGTCAAATCCTAGAGAGACTCTTCAGCGAGGCCATCTCCGCGAATACGAAAAACCATCAATAGGTCATCGTGTACCTTCCCGACCACGGCAGAGTGTATATCCCAATCGGTTTATGAGCCAATCCGGTCAAAACTCTCATACGGGTTTTCCTCTTCATCAATTGGGTCTTTTTGCCGGTCCGCTCCTTGCCGGACTGATGTGGTTTCTCGTTCCCGAATCCCTCTCCGATTCAGCCCGAACGTTGGGGGTCATTTTGACCTGGGTGATTGTGATGTGGATTACCGAGCCCATTCCTATTCCCATCACCGCCTTGTTGGGATGCGGTCTGTGTGTGTTGGCCGGATTGGGAACCATGCAATCCGTGTTTGCTGCGTTTGCCCATCCCATTATCTTCTTGTTTATTGGCAGTTTTTTCATTGCTGAAGCCCTCTCGGTTCATGGGTTGGACCGCAGGTTTGGCAACTGGCTTCTGTCACGACAGTGCGTGGGTTCCAACCCTATTCGTATCATGATGGCCCTGAGTCTGGCGGTTGCCGGCTTGTCCATGTGGATTAGCAATACCGCGGCAACGGCGGTCATGTTGCCCATTGCGCTTGGCGTGTTACGGGCTCTTCGACAGGACAATCCCGACATGGGAACGTTTGACACCGGATTTTTGCTCTGTCTGGCGTATGGGGCAGGAATCGGAGGAGTCGCCACCCTGATTGGCACCCCGCCTAATTTAATCGCGGTGGGTCTGTTAGCCCAGCAGGCCCATATTACCATTTCCTTTGACCAATGGCTGCTGATTGGATTGCCGTTGGCGAGTGTGATGCTGCTCGTGATGTTCAGGCTCCTCTATTGGTTGCACACTCCACCTGCAGGCTCCTCTTTTCACGAAGGGTCTCCTGTTCTGAGGACTTCTGCGCCGGTTCCCTGGACTCGAGGGGAACAATATACCTTTGGCGTGTTTATGTTGGCGGTTCTGTTATGGATACTCCCGGCCATACTCTCAATATGGTTTGAAGGCGATCATGCGGTCGTGCAATGGGTTCGTGTGCATTTGCCAAACGAATTGGTGCCCATTTTTGCCTCCGGGCTCTTGTTTCTTCTTCCCCTGAATTTTCGACAGGGGCAATTCACCTTAACCTGGAAAGAAGCCGCCAATATTCATTGGGGAACCATCCTGTTGTTCGGCGGAGGCATCGCCTTCGGCGAGTTGATGGTTGAAACCGAATTGGCGAAAGCGATCGGGCAGGGGATGGTTGATATGTTTGGCATTCAATCCATCTGGGGTTTAACGGGTGTGGCCATACTCACGGCCCTGGTGCTCACGGAAGTCATGTCGAATACCGCCGCCGCCAGCATGATTGTGCCGGTCCTCATCGCCATTGCCCACACGGCAAATTTTTCTCCTGTTCCTCCGGTCCTGGGTGCGTGTATGGCTGCAAGCCTGGCATTTGTGCTGCCGGTTTCCACTCCTCCGAATGCCATTGTCTATGGAACGGGGAGAATTCCGATTCTTCGAATGGTGCAAGCCGGATTGTTATTGGATGCGGTTGGTGGGGTATTAATTTGGTGCGCCTTACGAATATTGGGTCCGTTGGTGGGAATTGTCTAAGTCCCATCAAAGGTTTTTCCCTCATTTGATTTTTAAAAAACGTTCCGACATAATCCTCGTTTCCTTTTGACCTGACCAAAATACCGTGTCTTCTAATTCTTCTCACATACGCTTTGCTCTGCTGACTGAAGATCCCGATCTCAAGTCGCGAGTGCAAGGTCCCGATCTTCAAAACGCGATTACGGTGTTGGAAGACTGTTCATCCCTGGAAACGGCGATGCGCTCTCAACAATTTACCGGCGTGATTCTGGATGAGTCCGGGAAGAAATTTTTTCCTGCCCTGTCGGCCCTGAATGGCCAATTGAATTTGTCGAAAACATTCATTTATGCCGGCCCCCTGCCTGCCTGGAGTACCATGAATCAGATTCGGCAGGTTATGGGGGATCAACCATCCGAAGAGGGAGCTATCGATCCGAAAGATGTGAGCCTGGCCAGTTATGTCGAGAAAAAACTGGGAGACTTTGTTCGTGCGATGAATGTGGGTTCCGGAAAAAATCTCTACCCCACCTTGATGAGGGCCGTTGAACGCCCCCTAATTGAATTGGCCTTACGGGAAACGCATGGCAACCAGATTAAAGCTGCCAGACTACTGGGTCTTAATCGCAATACCCTCAGAAAAAAAATTACGGAATTTCAAATTTCCTTAAGGCGGGTGAAGCAATCCTCTAATGGAAAACGGAAGCCGGCTGACTCGGATACAATCGAATAATCTTTCTCTTTCCCTTGAAAAATAAACCATTTGTTGACAAGGCCACCGAGGCGGTCTAGCATATGCTCGGTAGGATATAGGCGCGTAGCTCAGGGGGAGAGCGCTACCTTGACACGGTAGAGGTCGGCGGTTCAATACCGCCCGCGCCTACCAGTTTTTCCCAAAAAGCCTGAAAGGCATTCAACTTCCTTTATGGGAAGTGGTGCCTTTTCTTGCGTGCTCACCTGAGTAAGAAAACTTTTACGTTTGTGTGTCGGTTAATATGGAATCGATTCAGATCACAATGGATGGTGGAAGCAGCCAGACCTTTCCTAAAGGAATCTCGGCTAAAGCCGCCATAGAAAAATTGATGGGAACAGTCCCCACCGAGGTCTTTGCGGTGAAGGCCAATGGGGTGGAAAAAGATTTGAATGCTCCCTTGGATACTGATGTTACTTTGCAGCCGCTGGCTTTTGATTCACCGGAAGGCAAAGAAATTTATCGGCACAGTAGTACCCATATTATGGCCCAAGCCGTGAAGGAATGTTTTCCGACCGCCCAACTGACGATCGGGCCGGCCATCGAAGAGGGATTCTTTTATGATTTTGCTTTTGAGCGCCCGTTCACCCCTGAGGATCTCGAAAAAATCGAAGCCCGGGCATTGGAAATCATCAAACGTAACCTTTCTGTTTCAAGACGTGAGTTCTCCAAAGATGAGGCGATAGAATTTTTTAAAAATCGTGGTGAACCCTATAAAGTAGAACTCATTCAGGGGTTTCCTGATGGAGAGCCCGTGTCCGCTTATACTCAAGGGGATTTCGTCGATCTCTGTCGTGGCCCCCATCTGCCTGCCACCGGCTATGTCAAAGCATTTAAACTCCTGAATAGTGCAGGGGCCTATTGGCGTGGAGATGAACGGAACCCCATGTTGCAACGGCTCTATGGCACGTCCTTCCCCTCAGAAGAAGCCCTGCAGGTTCATTTACACAACTTAGAGGAAATCAAACGCCGGGACCATCGGAAGCTGGGGAAAGACCTCGACTTGTTTAGCATTCAGGATGAGACCGGACCCGGTCTGATTTTATGGCATCCCAAGGGCGCGCAGGTCCGCTTGCTCATTGAAAATTTTTGGCGGGAGCAACATTTGGCTAATCAGTATGAGTTGGTCTATAGCCCGCATGTCGCCCGGTTGGATTTATGGAAAACCAGCGGTCATGTGGATTTCTACAAAGAAAACATGTTCACCCCCATGCCGGTGGAGGCCAGTGAATATCAGTTAAAGCCCATGAACTGCCCGTTTCATATCATGGTGTATAAATCTCATTTACGCAGCTATCGTGACCTGCCAATTCGTTATGGAGAACTGGGAACGGTCTACCGGTATGAGCGATCCGGCGTCTTACATGGGTTGATGCGGGTTCGGGGATTTACCCAGGATGATGCTCATTTATTTTGCCGCCCTGATCAATTGGGTGGAGAGGTGCAAAAGGTCCTGAAATTTACCACGTTTATGTTAGGGACTTTTGGTTTTACCGACTTCAAGATGTTTTTATCGACACGACCGGAAAAAGCCGTAGGGACAGTCGACCAATGGGATCAAGCGACTCATGCGCTGGAAGGCGCCCTTAAAGACGGTGGTTATGCCTATCAGGTGGATCCGGGCGAAGGCGTTTTTTATGGGCCCAAGATTGATGTCAAAATCCAGGATGCCCTAGGGCGGTCCTGGCAATGCTCGACGGTGCAGATCGATTTCAATAATCCTGAGAGGTTTGGATTGACCTATGTGGGAGACGATGGAAAAACTCATCAACCCATCATGATTCACCGGGCCTTACTGGGATCCATCGAGCGCTTTTTTGGAATTCTTTTGGAGCATTATGGAGGGGCCTTTCCTGCCTGGCTGGCTCCTGTTCAGGTCCTGGTTCTCCCTATTTCAGAAAAACATCAAGTCTATGCTCAACAAGTGGAAAAAAAGCTTCGTGGGGAAGGTTGTCGCGTAGGTTTGGACTTGCGAAATGAAAAAATTGGCCTTAAAATCCGTGAGGCTGAAAAGGCAAAGGTTCCTTTCATGATTGTCGTGGGGGATCGAGAAGCTGAGGCTGAAATGGTTGCTGTTCGACAGAGAAACGGGAAAAATTTGGGAACGATGTCTGCCAATGATATTGTGACACTGATTCGGGACGATATGCCTGAGGCTGTAAGGAAGGGTTCTTTTCTTTTCGAATGACTCGACCGGTGACGCCCAAACAACGTATTAACCATTTCATCAAAAATCCCGAAGTCCGGGTTATTGGTGCTGAAGGTGAACAGCTCGGCATCCTGAAAACCTCTGATGCGATTCGGCAAGCGAAGGATATCGGCTATGACTTGGTGGAAGTGGCTCCTACCGCAGACCCTCCGGTCTGTCGCATTATGGATCATGGAAAATTTAAGTATGAACAGAGCAAAAAAGAACATCGCATGCGACTTAACCAGAAATCCACCCAGGTTAAGGAAGTTAAATTCAGGCCTCGGACAGACAAGCACGACATGGAAACGAAGGTCCGTCAAATACGGGACTTCCTGGAAGACGGGAATAAGACAAAAGTTACGATTATGTTCCGCGGGCGAGAAATGGCCAATCAAGAGCTTGGGTACAAAGCGATTGAGAAGGTTATTGAGGAATTAAAGGGAGCAGGGAATATTGAAAGTCCTCCCAGAATGGAAGGGAGAAATCTCTATATGGTGGTTGCTCCCAAATAACTCACCGGCTCAGGATCCGGTATATTGTCGGTTGTTGGAAAAAGGAAAACAGACGTGGCAAAACAGAAATTAAAAAATCATTCAGGAGCCAGTAAGCGATTTAAACGGACCGGCTCGGGCAAGTGGATGCGTCGGAAGGCAGGATTGCGCCATATCCTCACTTCCAAAGCGCCAGGGGTTAAATCTCGATTAAGCGGTGCAGCAGAGGTCAGTAAAGAAGACCAATATTCGCTGTCTCGATTGCTCCCCTATAAATAATATTTCATCACAAAGGAGAACGTGTCATGCCAAGGGTAAAAGGGGGGCCACAAACTCGACAGCGCCGGAAAAAACGGCTCAAACTGGCGAGTGGCCAATATGGAGGAAAAAGTAAGCTTTTCCGGACTGCCACTGAATCAGTGGATAAGGGACAAGCCTATGCGTATGCCGGACGCAAGCAGAGAAAACGGAATTTCCGGCAGCTCTGGGTCACCCGGATCAGCGCGGCGGTTCGAGCCCAAGGGGTCACATATAGTCAGTTTATGAATGCCCTGAAGAAAGCCAATGTGTTGTTAAACAGAAAAATGCTTTCCGAAATGGCGATTCACGATCCTCAAGGTTTCTCTCACCTTGTCTCTCAAACAAAGATAGAGGCGCAACCCGCTACCGCTTAAGCTTCAGGTTTTCGTATCTCGAATTCAAACCCGGAAGTGGGCATATCGATCTGCCAGGCTTCGAGCACTTCCGGGTGAAACTCTCCGATGTATCCCACTGAATAACCCTGACATCGGATCTGCCCTACTCGTCCCTCTAAAAACGAAGGGTGAGTGACGGGTTCCAGTTCGTATGGCCACACCATATAGTACATCAATAAATCCAGATAACTATGAATTTCTGAAAAATTTGCCCCGGGATTGGCGCTGATGGCGGCGATGGACAACGCGGTGCGGGAACCCATATCGGCCTTCAAATCCAATCGAGCAATTTCTCCCACCTCAAATAACAAATGGGGATAGAAGGAGCGAGGCGATAGGGCCTCCACCCGAAGCAGGCACGGCAGTATGGATGGTCTCAGGCAGGCATAGGTCTGTGACATCACATTGTCTACTTCCACCAGGTGCGCATGTTCGGTGTCAGCAATTCGCATTCGCTCCACCAATTCCTGCTGTGAAGCCATAATATTGGAAAAAATTTCCTGAAAACCAAAACCGACAAGGAGATCACGAATGCGATCGCTGGTCTGTTCTTCGGCGGAGAGACTTCCCACGGTGAAGGTCTGGGGCATGATGGGTGAAAAAGAATCATAGCCTCGGGTGATCGCCACATCCTCTGCCACATCCATCACATGCATTAAATCATTTCGGAAGGGCGGTAATTTGACGGACACCGATTGCCAAGTAGTCTTCACCTGGTACCCGTAAGACACCAATGCCTCTTGAATCGCCTTTGAGCCGAGTGGCATCCCCAGGGCCTGTTCAATCGCATCCAGGGATATGCGCAGGGCTTGGTTCATGTCCAAGGGGGTTTTGACCGTGGTGCCGAATGCCGTTTCGTAGGGGTAAGAGATGTCTATAGATTCAATAGTTGCCCCACGATCCGCTAAATTACTGGAAAAAATGTTCAAGGCCAACACCACCATACTCAAATCGGTTCCGGTGACTTCGACGAGGAGGTCGGTATCTCCCAACCGCACTTCCCCGAGTTCACGGCTATTAATAATCGGCGGAAAGGACAACACCTTCCCGTCCGAATCCCACAGCAGGGGTAACCGTTCGTGGCCCGCGAGGATCGATCCATATTCCAAACCTTTGGGATGAACCGTGAGGATCTCGTGGGGAGTCATCTTTTCCTCGAATCCCAATGGAGTAAACCGGATTTCATCGGGTTTCACGAGGCCATAGGTGACGGGAAATACAATGGAAGAGAGACGATAGAGGCCTATGGAAACCGTTTCACGTTTTCGTCCGTATGCGTCAGCTAATTTTTCTTGCGTTTGAATACATTGGTCGAGCCCCTCCTGCGTCATCGCATATCCCAGGGATGCGCACGCGGCTACATACGGACGGACCGTTTCCATGCCTTTGACCACCTGAATCCGTCGTTTCGCCCGACCTTTAGGAGAAAAGAAAGGATAAGGGGTCAATCCTTTATCCAGGACTGAACGAATTTGTCGGGCAATCCCTTCCACACACCATAGATCAGGCCGGTTGGTATCTTGAAGTTCCACGCGTACTTCACCGGTATCACGGGAAACGTCCTTCACCTCCCCTTTCACATACGGCATCCATTGCTCAATGTCAGGAATGGAGGCGCTGCGCCCGACAAGTTGTGAAAAATCTTCTTGGAAAATAGAAATCGTGGGCATCGTGAGTCGTTAGAATTGACGGCGCATATTACGGACCGCTTCCAAATCGGAGGTGAATAAATCCCGAATATCTTGTATGCCCAGCGCGACCATGGCCATCCGATCCAACCCGAGTCCCCACGCGATAACCGGGACCGTCACGCCCAAAGGAATGGTCACTTCAGAGCGGAACAGTCCGGCTCCACCCAGTTCCATCCATCCAAGTTTTGGATGTCGGACATGTAATTCCACGGATGGTTCGGTAAATGGAAAATAGGCAGGTAAAAATCGTATCTCTTTGGCTTGAGCCATTTCCGTGGCGAACAATTTAAGAAGACCCAATAAGGTGCGAAAGTTAATATCAGACCCGAGCACGATCCCTTCCACCTGAAAAAAATCGGTGGCATGTGTGGCATCCACATTGTCATAGCGGAAACACCGGGCGATAGAAAAAAATTTGCTGGGCACAGGGGGATTTTGCGCCAACGTCCTGGCGGAGACGGCCGTTCCCTGACTGCGAAGCACTAATCGTTTCGCCCGCTCGCGATCATACTGGTATTGCCACCCTTTCGATCCGCTGGTTCCTCCATCCTGGTGGACTTGTGCCACCTGGCTGAGAAATGGTTCGGGAATCGTCCTGGCCTTTTGGGGATTCTTCACAAAATACACATCATGGATGGCCCGGGCGGGATGGAATTGAGGCATAAAGAGCGCATCCATATCCCAAAATTCGGTTTCAATGAGATCGCCCCGCATTTCCTGAAATCCCATACTGGTGAGCTTGTGCTTCACGGTATCGAGAAATTCCCGGTAGGAATGGCGTCGGCCGACTGCCAGGCGAGGAGGCCTGAGACCAATGGAATATTTGCGAAAGGAATAGTTTCGCCAGGATCCGTCTTTTAACAGCTCAGGCGTCAGCTGGGAAATTTCTTGAGCGGTCCCCTCCCGTATATGAGGCAGAAGTTTACGCCCTTCCTCTGTAAGGAAGTATGCCCGTTCGGTATGGTCGTCGATGCGAAAGGGTTCCTGGGTATTTCCGCGTTTGACGGCATATTGTTGAAGCAGGGCCTGGTGTTCGGGAGGAAACGAATCCAGGGGACGTGAGCCTTCATGAACCTGATTGAGCAGGCTTCGCAAATCCCTCACCGTGTCACTGCTCATGCTGGTTATTTCCAGCATTCCCCCTGCACCCATCTGAAGGACGCCTTCTTTCTTGAGAATCCCGATCGCTCGGCTTAGCTCGGAGGGTTGGAATTTCCCCTTCGCCTGAAGATCTTTCACCGTGAGCAATTGTCCGCTGGGCACGGCATTGTTAGCCTCACGAAGAATCCACTCAAGTGGAGAAGAGTCCGGCTGGTGGTATTGGGAACCGACCGTGGTGAGGGACACATACGTCGTCGTGGTTTCGGACGCCAGGCTCACCAATTGTTTTGTGAGGAGCCATCCGACGGCCATACTGACTTGAGAAGAAGCCAGATCTGTGTGTTGGACCAGTTGAAGGTCCGTAAGTGGCTGCGGGTCTTTCCCCAGCGCCCGCAAGACCTGTATTTCAAGAGGATGGAGACTGTCCGTATTGTTGGGGGAATTCATGGGCCCGATTAAACAATGACCGTCTGACTGGCGGTTCGCATCTGCCGAATGGTTTTAGGGATATCGCTGCTACCGAAAATGGCGGAACCGGCAACCAGGACGTTCGCACCGGCCTTAATCACGGAAGCCACGTTGTTCAAGTTGACTCCCCCGTCGACTTCCAAAAGAGCCGAACTGTGCATTTCGGTTAGCATGTTTCTGATCCTGCGGATCTTGTCCAGGCTGGAGGGAATAAACTGTTGCCCTCCGAAGCCGGGACTCACGGACATCACCAGGACGACATCGACGTCCCCCAGTATTTCCTCAAGAGTGGTGGCGGAGGTTGCGGGATTTAAAGTGACGCCGGCTTTAATATGGCGTTCCTTAATAGATTGGACCGTCCGGTGAAGATGCGGACAGGCTTCGACATGGACCGTCAAAATATCGGCCCCGGCATCGACGAACTCAGGAATAAAGGCATCAGGATTCGTCATCATCAGGTGGACATCCAATGGTAGGGAGGTCACTTTGCGAAGGGCTTCCACCATCGGGGGGCCGACGGTCAAATTGGGAACAAAATGCCCATCCATCACATCCACATGGATCCAATCTGCACCGGCCGCTTCCACCATTTGGACGGCTTCCGCTAACCGGGCAAAATCCGCAGAGAGAATCGAAGGGGCAATTAAGGGAGTTGTTGACATCGTCATGAAGATTTTTTCAACCGGCACGCAAAGAATGCGTCCATATTAAACATCTGAAATGCCGTACACAAATGCCCATGGTCTGTCACGAGCGATTGCCCGGTAGCAGGCACCCAGGGTGTGGCGGGTTCAGGGCGAAATTCGGGATGTTTCTGACAAAAACCGGAGAGGATCTCCGTAGTCTCCTCCGGTTCAATGGAGCAGGCACTATAGACCAAGATTCCCCCTGGTCTCAAGAGGTCGCAGACCCGATCGAGGATCTGGCGTTGCAGGGCTTGGGCCTGTTGAATGGTCGACAGGGTTTTCAATAATTTTCCTTCCGGGTGTCGGCGAAGGATCCCGAGTGCGGAACACGGCGCATCCACCAGAATGCGGTCAAACGGTATGGCCAGCCTTGTTGGAAACGCATCATGGGCTGTTGATGGACCGGGTTTCTGGCGGGCATCAGATTGTTCAAGCAGGTCATAGAGAACAGGTTGAACAATGGAAATCCCCAATCGGGCACAATTGGACACGAGCCGGTCCAATCGTCCTTGATGGCGATCAAGCGCTACGATGGTCCCTTGGTTCTTCATCAATTGGGCCAGGTGCGTAGTTTTCCCTCCTGGAGCCGCACAGGCATCAAGAATCCGCTCACCGGGCTGAGGATCAAGCACCAAGGGAATCAGTTGAGCCGCTTCATCCTCCACGTAACACGAACCGTCCTTTAAGGCGGAAAGCTCTCCAGGATTGCCACATTTGTCCAGAGTCAGTCCGACCGGGCTCACAACGGTTTCTTGCGCGAGTATTCCCTCAGATTGGAAGCGAGTCAAAAGCGCCGAACGGGAACATCGCAACGTATTGGTTCGAATGGTTAGCGGTGGAATGCCGACCGATTGTTGGCAAAGGTGTTCGGCCTGGAGGAATCCGAAAGATTGTTGCCAACGTTCAACTAACCAGGGTGGGCATGCATAGCGAATAGAGAGGGACGTGGTCGCGTCAACCGCCGTGTCAGACACCGGCGGGGCAGTTTGCCGAAGTAGATTGCGTAACACGCCGTTCACAAATCCTGCCCAATTGTGGCCGGGTTGTTTCCGGATCAGTTGAACCGCCTCATTGACTGCGGCGGAAGCCGGGATACGATCCAGATAGAGCAATTGATACGCAGCGACGCGAAGGGTCGTCGCGACTGTCAGTGGCAGACGGACCATGGGTTTGCGGGAAACCTGGTCTAGTCGCCAATCGAGAGTGAGGTAATGCCGCAAGACTCCATACACTAATTCAAACGCCAGATGTCGATCCCGTTCCGAAACCACGAGGTCCTTGGTAATGTGATCGAACACCTCATCGCTGAAGGCCCGGGTGCGTTCAATCGTCTGCAACGTGGCGGCAGCGATTTTTCTTGCGCTCCAGGAACGACCGGTTGCAGATGCCGATGGTTTTATAGGTGCAGATTTGGGCGTTCCCATGATTGCGCCTTGCAATTATATTGAACCTGTGGCCAACCTGGTAGCCATCTCAATGGCCTCAACGAGGCTTGTGGGATCAGCCTTTCCCTGTCCCGCAATGTCATAGGCGGTCCCATGGTCAACCGACGTGCGAATGATCGGCAGGCCCACGGTGATGTTCACGCAATGGCCGAACGCCACGGTTTTAAGCGGAATCAATCCCTGGTCATGATATAAGGCGACAATGCCGTCAAAGGAACCTCGCACCGCTTTGCCAAACAACGTATCGGCGGGATGAGGACCCGTGCAGGCAATGCCCTGTTTTTTTGCTTGCTGAATGGCGGGTCGAATCAGACGGTCTTCCTCGTCGCCAAACAGGCCGTTCTCGCCTGCATGGGGATTGAGGCCCGCCACGCCAATACGCGGTTTCTGAATGTGGAACAATCGGGTGAGTCCCTGATGAGCCAATCGAATGGCCCGAAGGATCGTGGCGGGCGTCAATGCCTTCGGAACATCGCGAAGAGCCAGATGGGTGGTCGCAAATAATATTCTCAAGGGGCCGCCAACGATCATCATGCCCGATTCTTTGGCCTTCGTCAGGTCCGCCAACATTTCCGTATGGCCTGGATAGATATGTCCTGCTAAGTGCATTGCATGTTTATTAATGGGCGCCGTCACCATCCCCTGCACGCAACCCGCCTGGGCCAGCCGGACTGCTGTTTGGATGCACGCGACCGCCATTTCCCCGGACCGGGCGGTGACTCGTCCAAGCCTGACGGGTCGGATTGATTTAGAAAAGGGATCCAACACCGGGAGAGATCCACGGCGGAACAGGCGTGGATTGGGTGAGGACTCGTGACCGCCCACTGGGACAACAACAAGTGAGGTCCCTAACGCTTGCGCGGTGTTTTCTATAATTGTCCGGCTACCAATGATCAAGGGTCGACAGACACGCCAGACTTTCGGCAGCAGGAGGGCTTTCACAATAATTTCGGGGCCGATCCCGGCAGGATCCCCCATGGTAATCGCAAGCAGCGGTTTGGTCTCTTGAGCGGAGGACATGTTGGAGTTACCTGCGCCGTGGTGGTTTGGCACGAGCGGTTCTGTGGGGGGGAGAAAGTTTGGCACTGGCAAACGTCCGGCGTGCGAGGTCGATGATCGCTTGAACAGGCTGCTTGGTTTGCTCAGCCAAGGTGACACAATCACGATACTCGGGAGTGACTTTTGAACGGCCTTGTCCAAGATCGGCAACCTTCATGCGGACCGAACCTCCCAACAATCGAATCGGTTGGGAGGAGCGGGGCAGAATCGTTCGATTCATTTCCTGGACCCGTATTCCCAGCGTCGAGGTCTCAGTAAACAACACCGACTGCAACGCTTGAAGATCCTTTGAAAACGCGATGACGGTCACAATCGTTCCGGGCCGACTTCGCTTCATGATGGTGGGTGTCAACGTGACATCGAGAGCCCCGGCCTGGAACAGGTGTTCCATGATCAGATCATACAATTGCGGATTCATATCATCAATGTTTGTCTCAAGTTGGATGATGCGTTCGGTGTGATTCGGAGGATCCGGTTTCTGAACACCAACAAATAGACGGAGCACATTGGGCCAATCATGAGGATCGGCGGTGCCCGCACCATATCCCACTGTTTGTGGTGTTAGGGGAGGGAGCGGTTTACAATCTTGTGAGAGTGTCTTAATCAACGCGATACCTGTAGGCGTGGTCAATTCGATGGCCGGCCCATTGGAGAGTATCGGAATGCCTTGAGCCATATGCGCCACTGCCGGTCCAGGAACAGGAAGCAGGCCATGCGCAGTTGAAATGGTGCCGGCTCCCAGATTGATGGGAGAAAATGACACGGTTGTCACGTTCAAATGCGCGAACCCCAGCAGGGTCCCGACAATATCGACCAGCGAATCGATCACGCCCACTTCATGAAAATGTACCTTATTCGGCTCTTGGCCATGTACCGTGCCTTCGGCTTCAGCCAGTAGTTGGAACGTATGAAGGGCCTGCGTACGAATGGTGTCGGGCAGACGACTATTTCTTAATGTTTTTCGGATTGCGGCGAGCGACAAGGGTTTTGTGAAGCCGGTTCGAATATCCACATCCACTTTGGTCGCCCGAATGCTATTGCGGATCACCTGGTGTTCGCGAAGTCGATATCCTGTGATACCTAAGGCCTTCAGCCCCTTTTCTAAGGTGGACAAGGGCACACCCGTATCCACGAGAGCGCCAAGAAACATGTCACCGCTCACACCCGAAAACGCATCGATATGAAGATGTCTGGTCATGAAATCACACCTGAAAAAGTCCAAAGGAGAAACCGTAGCATATCAAACATTTCAACGCGACGCTGAGTTGGCCATTGAGAAGGGGACAAATTTTTTTGAAATTATCCGGGTTTCGTCCCGGCGCACGAGGTCCTTTTGTTTCGGCAAAAGGACCCAAAACCATGTTGGCCTTGTCGTGGCCCTTCGGATTTCCTGCGCGGTTCGCCGACTCCGGATATGGCGAAAACTTGCGGAGCCTATCCTGAGCCTTGCCGAAGGGCTCAAACAGTGCGCCGCCGTCTTTCCGGATTCGGCTGCACGGCTCGGCTACGCAAAAGGCCAAAGGAAATTTTGGATCGTACCAAATGCACTATTGCCAAAATAGATTGGACAGATAAAGCACATTGTGAAGAAGATTATGTTACGGAGGAAACATGAATTCACAGCAATATTTCGTGAATATGGAAATCAAATACGAAGGGTTCCCTTACTCCTTCGCCTATTCACGATTGGTTGCTTCCTTATTGGGGTTCAAGCTCCGTTACAAGCAATAGTTCCTGGGATGGGGTTAAAGATACATGGAACATATCTAAGTTGGTCTGAATTGTGGCAAACAGGGAATGCTTTTGCTTTATTAGCCACGGGCTCTATACATCTTGCTGTTCCGTATGGTGTCTGGCAACGGAAAAAGTGGGTACGTCCTCTACTGGTGTGGCTTCCGTTATTTCAAATACTACCTTTTGAAATGGTGGCGTTTCTTTTTGGGGGACCTGGCTTCCTATCATTTTATTACCAAAATTTCGCAATGATGGGCATTTTTCTTACTATAGCTATTTGTGCGGTAGCTCTGTATCTCTATCGAAATCAGTCTGTGTGCTCCTATTTTGAAGAAATGACAGAAAAATAGGGATTGGATTTTTTTAAATTCCGTTAATTACTTTTCGGTCGGTAGTGTTATGAGATCTTTTTGTTTCAGCAAAATGACCCCAGACCAAACGGCCTTGTCGTGGCCCTTCGGGTTGCCTGCGCGTTCACCAACTCCTATGCCCTTGTTCAAGAAAAGTTTCCCTGGGGGGGAAATCTCCCTGCGCTAAAACAGTGATCCGTCGAAGTTCCGGAATCGGCTCCACAGCTTGGCCACGCCAAATGTCAAAAAAAAATGTCAAAAAAACAGAAAATTAATTGGTCTGAAGAGGAAATCTTTGGCACAATGAGAAGGATGCCCCCGATACCGACAACGACACAGATTCCCTTTCCCATGCCATGGTGGCGCCACGGGGTTCTTTTGTTGTCCCTTGGTGTGGTCCTGGTCCTTTTCCTTTCCAGCCCAAGCTACGCTAAATCCAAGCGAGTGTCGGTCTCTCCGGTCAAGATTACCGAGGTGGTGACGTCTCCTGACCCGTTTATCCTTGGGAAAAGTGCCTTGACGTTGGCCATGCTCGTGGAGTTGCCGTCATCATTAAACGGGGCCAATGTGCTGGAAGTCTCTGCCATGATCACCTCACCCACGCGTCGAACCATGAGTTTTGTGGTCACATCGCCGATTGGTGGACGACCAGGAGGCGAAAGGGCCGAATCTCACTGTGCCGATGGTGCTGGTTTGGGATGGGAAGGATCAATATCATCAATTGGTCGCTGACGGTTCGTACTTGTATGAACTCCAGGCCAAGTTAATGGAGGACCAGGGATATGGTCCCCGCACGAAGATCGTTTCACATCGCGTGCATGGGACGCTCGAAGCCTTGGCCTATGCCGGTGAGGTCTTGCCTCCTCTCCCCCCCGATCCGGATATTCCCCAGGAACTTGAGATCCTCCGCGAAGGGGAGAGTTCCGAAGAAGATGTTCCGGTCATGGAAGAAGGCTTGAAGGAATCGGATGATCCAGTGGTTCCGGAGGAAGATAACCTGCTCGACCCCGCGGATCGTCTTCCCGAAGAGACAGGAGAACCCGGGTCTGATTCCCAATCGGTTGGCCCGGATGGGAAAGGAGAGATGACGAATCCTGAAATGCCGGCGGCCCGGATGCCTGAACCCATGCATGAGCCGTTGCCGGAGTTGCCTATGCCTGGGAAGGAGATTCCGCCAGCACGTTAATACGGTGGGCTAAACAGGCGGCCCCAAACCCGTTGTCGATATTCACCACCCCGATTCCTGCTGAACAGGCGTTCAGCATTGTCAGCAGTGGGGCCAGTCCGCCAAAATTTGCCCCATATCCTTGGCTCGTGGGCACGGCGACAATCGGGCGATCGACCAATCCTCCCACTACGCTGGGCAACACCCCATCCATTCCTGCGACGACGACCAAGACCCGCGCCTGGTGAAGACTCGCCTGCCGATCCAACAGCCGGTGTAAGCCTGCCACACCAACATCATAGAGTGTTTGCACGCGACTTCCCATGACTTCGGCGGTCACCCGTGCTTCTTCGGCCACCGGAATGTCGGATGTCCCTGCTGTCACAATGACGATCAACCCCCTGTTCTGCCGTTTGGGGTCAGAGACTGAGACGGTCCGGGCCAATTCATGATAGACCGCTTGGCGGGAAAGTTGTTTGAGAATTTTCGCGACTCCCGGTGAGACGCGGGTCGCGAGAAACGGTCCTCCGGATTTCAAAAGTTTTCGAGCAATGGCGGTAATTTGTGCCGGTGTTTTTCCCTCACACAAGATGACTTCAGGGAATCCCTGTCGAAGCGACCGGTGATGATCAACCGACGCAAACCCGAGATCTTCAAATGGGAGTGTGCGGAGCTGGCGAATGGCATTAGAGACAGAAACTTGCCCGCCTTGCACCCGTTGAAGCAGGGCCGCCAATCGATCCTGATTCATGAACGAACCGTCGGACCAAAGGTTGTCGTGCTGGTGTGAAGAAGGCCATCTGTTTCGCCCTTCGCCAATCTGGACATCAGGTCAGTCACAATATGCCGGGGATTGCGCCCTTCAAACAGCATCTGAAAGACCCCGCGCACAATCGGCATATCCACATGATGTCGCTCGGCCAGCGCCATCGCGGCCCGGCTGGTAGGCACGCCTTCAGCCACGGTTCTGGTGGTCGATTGCAGGGCGATCATATTGGTCCCTTTGGCTAACTGCATCCCGACCTGGTAATTCCGGCTCAACGCCCCGGTACATGTGAGCACGAGATCGCCTAACCCTGACAACCCATAAAATGTGGCGATATCGGCGCCCATGGCACGGCCCAACCGGATCATTTCCGCGAGTCCACGCGTGATCAATGCGGCCCTGGCATTGGATCCAAGATCCAGGCCGTCGACAATCCCCGCCGCTATGGCCATGACATTTTTCAAGGCTCCGCCAAGTTGCGCCCCGATGATATCTCGCCCGGCATACACGCGGAATTGGGGAGTGATGAACACCTGCTGCAGGCCGTTCACCAGATTGTAATCCCGCCCGGCTAATAAAATGGTTGTAGGTTTCCACCGGCTCACTTCGGATGCAAAGCTGGGTCCGGTAAGAATAGTAATGAAGGGATGCCATGCCTGAGGAAGGTGACTTTCAGATACCTGACTCATTAATTGCAGTGTGCCTTCCTCGATGCCCTTGGTCGCGATGGTTATGGGGAGGGGCTCCTTCAATAAGAGGCAGAGTTGCTTCACCATGCTGGCCATGGCGTGGGATGGTACGGCGAGGAGGATCAAATCCGTACCCTGCACGCAATCCGGTAGACTGGTTGTGGCTTGAATGGAATTGGGTAAGACCACCTCCGGGAGGTACCAGGAATTTTCTCTCGTGCGCTGGATAATCTCGACGACCTCTGGTTCATGGGCCCATAAACGGATATTGAATCCTTTGGTGGCGAGTAAGTGGGCTAACGCGGTTCCCCAGGCACCGGCACCGATCACGGAGAGAACGCGAAAGGAGGAGGGTGTCACGGTAACTCCTGACAAAAGTGAATCATGGACGGATGTATTGTGCTTGCATGTGCCACGAAGTCAAGCCGATATACCGGGAGAATAAGGGGCACCAGTCTGAGGAAATCAATGAGGGTCGATGTGGGACATGAAATTCTGTTTTCCGGGAAATTATAAAAATGCCACGGGAATTGAGTCAAATCATTGTGGGAGTGTAACCTGGACGAATAGATGAAAATTGGGCAAGATAGCGAACTCCAATCAGGAGGCATTGTTCATCTTAACAGAAAACAGGTGCTGTGTGAGTGAAACCAAACTGTGTCCTTCTTGTGGCTATGAACTCCCGCGCAAAGGACGGTTCTGTCCAAAATGCGGGAACCGGTCAGATCAACAACCGGTGATGGACAACAAGCAAGAGCCGCTCAATCTCCAGATTCTCTATATCATGGTAGCACTGCTCATTCTGGCGGTCCTCTTCCCCCCATGGCAAACGGCATCCGATCTTTCGCCGGAATTCCTGGGTTTTCACTTTATTCTTTCCCCGCCTCTGGAAGGTGCGCAACGCAGTCCCATCCTCCAAACCATTCAACTCTTTACGATTGCTGTGGCCGGTCTGTACTTCTCCTGGGTGTTTCGGGACAAATCCTAAAGAGGATTTTCCTGTTCCTGGCGGTGAGGTCACGATGGATGTCCGTTGTTGCCAAACCAGGATACAGAGGGCTTGGGTATGCGACGTCCTCTCTATCCATTGGCTTTGACACTGGCAACACGAGGGAATTCGGATCAATGCCGACTACTTGCTCACTTGAAGGATCTCCTGGATGGCCTCCGCCTTTTGCATTCTGAGGATCTGGTAGATTTTTGGGCCATCCTCAAGGATGTACTGACGATCTTCGGCTTTCACATTTGCACACGGTCCTGATTTCTCCTGGAGAGACACGAATCGTGTGACGAGTGGGGGATTCCGTGAAATCCGTAAAATGCTCACGGCACAGGCTTCACCCTCATACGGTGTCGACACAATGGTGCCCTCATCCCATTCTTTTAAGTTGTAGACATGGGTCTGAACCCTCAATTGGGGCACACTCCCATTGACCAGGGATGCGGTTGAGTCGATACACCGTTTAATTTCCCGCATGCAGGTTATTCGCGAAGTTTGCAATACATCGTCGGTATTGCCTTCCTGAAGCATCCACGAACCCTGCATTTCAACCCGTTGTTCCCATTTCTGATCGTGGAAAGTCTGTGGGGGAAGAAACGGGACCACCCGATTCATGAGGCGATCATCTTCTGTCAGACGTTTCAGCGTGGGAAAATCGAGATCTCCGGTCTGAGAAAGCCCGCTTTTTTTCTGATATGCCTTTAACGCGTTTTTGGTGGATTGATCCAGAATTCCAGTATAGGGTCCGACTCCATATCCAAAACGTCCGAGAAAAATCTGCACACCGGTAATCAAGGTGCGAAATTCTTCCGGTTTTTGCCGCAAAGCATCCAACTCCTGTTGTCCCTGCTCAGCTAACGACCGTGTACCGGAAGGAGGGGGTGATTGACTGGAACCTGGAGAGACTGAAGTCGATTCTCCGGAGGAGGTGGTGTTCTGCGTTTCGCCTGCGGCAAAGCCGGAGGTATAAGGAAAGAAAAGCATTCCCCCGACCCCGATGCAGAGATTAAGTGCCATTCGTGCAAATATTTTGCCGGTAACGTGTGACATGTCAGATTCCCTTCAGCGCAGTAAAAAAAGAATATCCGTGTGGTGTTACGTCAATACATCTGGAGATCAGGATAATTCCAGGTGGCGTTTGGTGGAGTCAAGGGCCTGAGCCTACTGGCCCATGTCGGAGGGAAGGCATGTCAAGAAGAGGGGACATGCCAAATGGCGTGAAGAACAAAAACCGAGAGAAGACCAAGAGCGGAAGCCCAAGGTCTCTGCTAGCTCATGTGAAAAGGGGGCCATCCTAAAAAGAACACGCCGGATGGAGCATGCCCCATCCGGCGTGATGTCCGCACACCGGAGAAAAACTACCGTTTTTTCGTGGCAGCTTTTTTCTTGGCTGGAGCCTTTTTCTTTGCCGGTGCTTTTTTCTTGGCTGGGGCCTTTTTCTTTGCCGGTGCTTTTTTCTTTGTGGCCAAAACACTCACCCCCTTTCTTCAATAGATGCGACATCAGAGCCGCAGTGATGGCTCACCGTAGAAATTCCGGTGAGCATATGAATGAATACGAAAACGTGAACACGTTGCCAGTGTGAAAGGTCACGCGAAAATTATGCAATGATTATCGTTCAACGATGAGGTGCAATGTTCGGTTCGAAAGCGAAACTGGAGAGGGAATAGATGTAACAAAGAAGTGTTTCGATAGTTGTGCATGAGGATGTTGAATTCATACTACAACGTCTACGAAATTATTTCCAACTTTTTTTTAATTTTTTTTCTCCATGTTTAAGACCCGAGGAACTGAGCGGGGAAAATTTTCCGGGTGAAGGAATCAAATGTAGATCATGCGCGGCGTGAAGGAGCATGTTTTAGCGTATCGTGGTCGTCAGTTCATGCGACGGCAAATACTCTGCATCGGCAACGAACGTCATCCGTCCGATGAGTCGTCCGTCTTCCGTTTCGACATTGATTCGCCAATCACCAGGCTGGAGCCGGTGTTTCATGGTGTACATGCGATAGCCGTGTTCTCTTCCGCCGCTGATGGAAATGGGAAGGCGATCAGTGGTGATGAATTCAGCAGCTTCTTTGGACGGCCTCCATTCCCAGTGGTGATAAATGGTGGTTTGTAATGTGACCGGGGCAAACACGGACGAAAAGGCGTAGACAGGTATGTCCGTACCGACCCGGTCATCCGATCGTTTCCACACGGCATACCAGGGACCATCTTCATAGGTCAGCAGGTAGTCGTCCTGTTGTTTTTCTATGTGGTGATAGACCCCTCCGGATTTGAGGGAGAGCGGAATCGGAGGAATCCAGTTGAGAAAGTATAAGGTGGTGCAAAGTCCCACCAGGGCGAATGCCGGGAGACTGATCATCACGGGAGCCTTGTGGGGCAGGTTGGGAATGCCATGGAGGATAAGGCGGACGACCTTCCACACAATCGCGACCGTCATGACAGCGCCTGTGACAAAAACCCAGGCATTTATCCATCCCGTCAGGACAGGGAGGAAAAAGGTCAAAAAGCTCAGGGTTACGATGGCATAGAGGCCGACCAGCATTTTAAGGCTGGAATATCGGTTTCGAAGAAATTCATTGGCAATAAGAAAGCCGACAATAATTCCCAAAAAAATGGCGGTCGTAGAAAATGACGCGCTCTGCGAATAGAGGATGGCATAGGCACTGAACAGTCCGCCTAATAAAAATTGCAGGGCATGGGCAAGATGCGGACGGGCACGATGCACCAGACTGAGAATATTCGAGCCCGGTAGATCGGCTGGGAGGGGGATTAGTCCTAATTGAAATCGCCCGGTGAGAATGATGAGAGTGCCGAGAAGGGAAAGGTAGAGGAGGAGAATCAGGTTATCCAAGGGACGATCGATGCGTGTTAGGGTGAGGGTATCATAGGTCACGCCGGCGAAAAAAAAGAGGGCAGGGAGAAAGGGTTGGAGGATCGATGATTGCAACCGCATCATCACAGTGGCCAAAGCCGAAATAAGGGAATTCGTCAAAGTCGTAGAATAGATTTGTATCGTCTGATTCATTGTACTCTTTCTTAAAAATCCCTCGGAAGTTTCGAGGTATTTCTTAAAGATACAGTTCGAAACTCTTCAGACGACCTTTTAATCTGTTTATGAATCAAGACCATAAGAATTCAGCGCACTCAGCTTTCTCAGTCACCCTGGTGGGAATTCAATTTGTGCTCATTGGGGTAATCGCCTTCACCGGGCCACTATGGCCTCCAGGGTGGAGCATTCGCGGGATACTTGCGGTTGGTGGAGTGGTGGGGCTGTGGGCGCTCTATGTCATGGGTCTGCGTCAATTGAAGGTATTTCCGGAGGTCGCCGGCCAGGCTAAACTGGTTGTCCTCGGTCCTTATCGTTGGGTCAGGCACCCCATGTATACCAGTGTCTTGTTGGTGACTTTGGCCTGGACCTTGGGGAATCCTCTTTCCTTTCGGATTCTGTTGTGGGCGGGATTGGTGATGACCTTATCAGTCAAACTACGGTACGAAGAGCGTCTTCTGATGGAACGATTCCCTGAATATGAAGCCTACCGACGACAGACCAAGCGCCTCATCCCTTTTGTGTGGTAGATGCCGATCAGGTTGGTGGTCAAAGAGTATGTAAGAGGGGAGTTGAGGTGACGTGACGGAGCATACAAGCTCCTTGGAGCTATTTCGGCCCTACTCCTCTATCGTTTGAGAATATGCGGCAGATGATTCGACGTCCATATTCCCAACCATGGGCTAGTGGGTGTTTGCAGTTCAGTTGACGCCCCTTTGAGGCAATCGAGGAAATCGTTAGGCTGGTCGGCGTAAGATGTCTTGATAAAAGACAACAACTGTGTAAGTCTCTTAATCTTGAAAATTACGGTCGGTATAGATGATCAGCCATTCAATGGCGGTTTAAACGGACTGAAATCCGAATCTCCGCATCTTATGCGGATCGATTTATTTACTGTTAGACCTCTGAATATTTACTCACCAGAAGACCTCCGCTGTCAGCTCGCTGGAGCCCTAACTGCCTCAGGTTACCAGGTTACGCCTGATGACAACCGCCTTACGCCATTAGTGGAGAAGCTGGAACTTCTTCGGAAAGCAGGTCATTTCTCGACGGCTGCTCTCCAATCTGTGCGCCGCGAACGACCGTGCCAATCTGAGGAGTCTGATGCTTGAGGCCACCTTCGCGTTCCATTTCCAGAGTGCTGGGATGCCTCTCCAGTACGAAGTAAGACGCCGTCTCGACGACGAGACGTCCGTAGACTTTCTTCATCGGACAACTTGGAACAGGGAACTTTGTATTGAGATGCGCCTTGTGCAACAGCCTCAGGCGCGTACTTCGCTTTTCGAGAAACAACTCCGTGAGTCAAATTACTTTGGGACCGAACTTGACGGCGCAGTTGACAGGAAGGAGACTCTTCGTCTTCAGCGCCTCATTCTTGAAAAGGCCGTAAATTCCAAAGGGCAACTTATCAAGTTTAGGCCTGAGGACACGAATACATACAATATCATTGCCATAGAAGTTTCGGAGCTCCATCTCGGAATGATCGATCATCACGACTGTATGTTAGTCGCCTATGGGGATCCGGCGGTTCCAATTTTCGCACGCCGCAGGCTGTTCGGTCTCTTCCAAGAATCACGCCCAGAAGACCCCGATTATATTCAGGAAATAGCGGCTAGGTTCGCCCCATTTCGCGATGGGGTTCACGCCATCCTTTTCCTCAGACAGGTGCCTCCTTCGCATCCCATCGATTATTGCCTTGAATACCTTCTGATTTCAAATCAGCGGTTGGTGACACGGGGAGAAGGCACTCAGATTGCCGGGGAATTCCGCCGAACAATGGATATCTGGGAGTCTGTACGCTTAAGAGACTAACAAGCCAATTAACCCGGATCCCAGAAACTGCGTAACAGTTTAAGTCCCCTCGCTGCGCCCTTCCTTCTCCACCTGGGCGCAGATCCTTCCAAAAGCTCAGGATGACGGTATGATTAGGGCCTGACCGAGTTCCTTAGATGTTTGTCCAATACCTGATATGGTGAAATCTCAGTTTTTACAGTTGGCTTTGCGGTGGAAACCTTTGGGTTCCTCTTGCTCCGCAAGGGAGCTGCTTAATTCGCATCAGAAATGCCGGAAAGAATCGCTTTTGTGAATGTCCCTACTCTCATCATTCCGGGAATCGGCAACTCTGACCAGGCACATTGGCAAACGCTTTGGGAGTCCGCGAATCCTGAATTTATTCGTGTGCAGCAACGGAATTGGAATAATCCTGTCTGTGACGAGTGGGTGTATGCTCTTGAACAAGCCGTAGCGAAAACCGGTGAGAGTCCCATCCTTGTTGCGCACAGTCTGGGGTGTCTCTGCGTCGCGCATTGGGCTGCACGTACCAGCCTCAAGATCAAAGGGGCCTTGCTGGTGGCGCCACCGAATCCGGATGAGTGCGGTTTTCCCTCAGAAGCAAGGGGTTTTTCTCCGGTGCCTCTGTGGTCGTTTGGCTTTCCAAGCATCGTGGTGGCCAGTTCCAATGACCCGTATGGGAGTCTTGAGTTTGCCCGTTCTTGCGCGTCGGGGTGGGGAAGTCGCTTCGTCAATATTGGACCAGCGGGTCACATCAATTCAGAGAGTGGTCTTGGGGAGTGGCCTGAGGGTTTTGCCCTCTATCAAGAACTGACCGTGTGATACCGGCTTCCGGGCCATTCTTCATTTTTTGTCAAAACAACTGGAGTTTTCTGGTCTTCGTATGAGAACAGACAGCTGAGTTTCGGTACCCAAACGGCTCAATACAACTAATCAGGCTTCATGAATTATAGTGATTCCAATTAATTTCCAAAGTCTTCTTTGTTTGTGTGCCCCCTCGTCGTTGACTGACGACTGCCGTCCGGTTCTTGGGACGGACGCTCTCATGAACCAGCGGACTTTGTTTGAGCGCAGCGAGTTAGGCCGCTCTCCTCAGACTCGCGTCCGTCCCACCCTAATGAGACCGGACGGGACGTCACTGGTTTTGGGTCCTTTTGCCGAAACAAAAGGACCTCGGCTGCCGGGCCGAAACCCGGCAGCAACAATGAATTCTAAACATTCCAGTTGGTGGAATGTGCTTGATAATTATTGTGCTTTTCGTTCCGAACCAATCGGAAGTTAATGGAAATGCCTAAAACAGTTATAAGAGTGCGGAGTCTGATGTGTTCGCGGAGGATCAGGGCGAGGGTTTATCCCTCATGGGTGGGGCGTTCTTGTGGGCCAGGATTGTGTGAACGGCCTGAGAGGCCTCTTTGACCAGGATACCCATTTTGGGGTGGGAGGGTTCCAGATCGACGGGGAATCCAAAGTTGCGTAACCGTTCGCTGGCCACCCGGCCGATTGAGGCCACCATCATGCGGTGAAGGGCCTTTCTGAATTGGTTGATCTTTTCGTCCTTTTCCAAGACTTTGATGATGTGTTCCACTTGCACGGCATTGGTGATTAACAGAACCGGAACGGTTTCATCCATGATCTGTTGAAGCAGATTTTTCAAGGGTGCAAGATCATCCGGTAGGGTCCATCGATACACCGGCACCGGTCGGACTTCCGCTCCCCGTTCCCTCAGCCCATCTAAGAACGTCTGATTACTGACCCCATATTCCTGCACGGCGATTCGAATGCCTTGTAGACCCTCCGGATAAGAGGCATCCAGGGCGTTAAGCGTATCGCTCCAGGTGTTGGGTTCTGGGACGAGAATGTGCGGCTGGAGCCCGAGTTCTTTGCACACCAGAGTAGGTTTGGGACCCCGGACGACAAGCACCGTCTTGCGCAAGGCGTCGGTGATTGCCTCAAGGGCATACTGAGTCTGAACCACATCCAGCAGGGTACGAAACCCCACGCCCGTGAGCAGGACGACCATGTCGATCTGCCCTGCCAACAAGGCCTGGCCACATGCCAGCGCTTGAGGATTTTCCGAGAGTGGGAGTTCCCTCATCGACGGGGCGACGACGGGCACCCCGCCGTGCCGGATAATGAACCGTTCCATCTCTGTGGCCATCCGGCTTTCCAGGGCACCGACGCGGAGTCCTTGAAAACCGGATGTGTGTTGATCATCTTTCATCATGAAAGCATTCAGGATTAAAGGAAACTTTAGCGAGTCGATGAAACCTGCATATCCTGCGCGCATCGAAACCCGGTGGAATTATTGCGGTCTTCCGGGATACTTTTGATTCTCGTAAAGATTCGCACCTGCGGGGTTTCTCCCTGCCAGCCGGAACTTCGCAAAGTTTTATATGTGCCGGTTTCAGGTCCTTTGGGATTTCGAGGGGGGCTTTTCGCGTAATAATCGGGGTCGTACCAATCGGCTACCCATTCCCAGACATTGCCTGCCACATCATACACCCCATAAGGGCTTTTTCCTTTTTCATAAATGCCGACCTGGGTCAATGTGGCTTCCCCACGCCACGTCTGATTGAAATTCAAATGTTCCAGCGTGGGCTCGACGTCGCCCCACGGAAAGCGCCAATGATTTGGTCCTTTCGCCGCTTTTTCCCACTCGGCCTCAGTGGGAAGACGTTTTCCGGCCCAGCGACAGTAGGCTTCGGCATCATGCCAGTCGACGTTGATGACCGGGAGATCGGTGACGGATTCCGGCATCATATTGCCTTTCCACAGCCCCTTCTTCTGATCAGTCGGATGTTGGGGAGTGCGGTGGCCGGTTTCTGTGACGAATTGAAGATACCGTCCATTCGTGAGTTCGTACTTATCCATATAAAAGGTGTCCACGAACACGTCGTGAGTTGGCCGTTCGTCCAGCCCTCCATCCCGGGCCCCCTCGGGAACTCCCATGGGAAAGATGCCTTCGGGAATGATGACCATCGGTGCACCATCTTTTCCGATGATATCCGGGGGTGGCTCAGATGCCTCTACCACACCGCTTATCGCAGTGAGGAGAAGAAGGCACGCCCCTACTCCGAAAGACTCTATCTGTCGATTCCACCTCGTTCCTCCCATCTTTTCCTCCGATTATTATGACCAGGCAACAAATATTTGGTTATTCCATCTACAAAATACCATATTTCTCACTGATTCCTGAATGACGCGTCACAGGTTAGGAATAATTGTTAAAGAAATGTCCCCAGGTTGTATCTCTAGAATTGTATAAATGTATAGGTGTTGAGTGGTTCAACACACCAGGAAATCTTCGACTTCAGTTGGCAACTTGCTCCCTCCCAAAGCCCTGGGTATGATGCCTTTTTGTTTCTCCAAGCGTGATAACGCTGGACGATCTCGGCATTCTTAAGGAAAAGACATGCAGGAAAAGAGAAAAACCCGTGGTCTTCGACACTTGGCCTTACGCGTGCGGGATGTCCGGGTTTCCCAACGGTTTTATGAACGTCTTTTTGATATGAATGTCGTCTGGCAGCCTGACCCCGAGAATGTCTACCTGAGTACGGGTTATGATAATCTGGCGCTTCATCAACTGTCTTCAGAAGAACTGGGTCAATTCAATCTTTCCCGGGTTCATCCGTTGGATCATTTAGGTTTTTTGATGGAGTCCCCGGAAAGTGTGAATGCGCTGTTTACGGAAGCCACGGAACAGGGGATCACGATTGTGAAACCCTTGAAGCAGCATCGCGATGGCAGTTATTCGTTTTATCTCTCGGATCCTGATTTGAATACGATTCAGGTGTTGTTTGAACCCACCGTCCAATTTCCATAGAGAAGTGTCGAATACACGGAAGCTCGTTATTTCACCGCATGAGAGAGCGTGGTCTCTCCCTCTCACCGATTTATGAATCCCTGGAATACGATTGATCCCAAACAGCATATCGGGCTGAATCCCTGGGTGTGGGTTCAGTTGGAGAGTGCCGAACCGCCCGGACCCTTCCCGTTTTTGGGGGGAGTCGAGCAGGAGGTTGTCCGCAGTCTTCATCAGGTGCATGAAATCATGATGAGCGGGATTGAAACAGCCATTAGCGACATCATGGCCAAGCGAGCGTCGGTGGATGACCCACAATTATCCCGTCGTCTGGAAGATGCCTATGCGGAGGTGGTGCAATCCCGCCCTCCGTTACAACGACATATTCAGTGCGGGCGAAAATCGGATGGGACGTTTCAATGGACCTATCCGAAAAATCCTACGGCCTCGGCCAAGATGACCTATGGAGGGTTGCGGATATTTAATTCTGTGACGCGCCAGGCCATACCCTTTGGATTTGAGAGACCGATCGGAGCTCAGGTTGGTCATTTTCTGGGTTTTCTGACCGGCCGGCATACAATGGCCGAAATTCAAACAGTGGCCCAAGCCGGTGGGAGAGACCTTGAGCGACAATTGGCGCAGTTCTTTACGCTGTTGAAAGATCATGATTGTCTGGCCATCTCTCCAAAGACGACCATTGAGGCGCATTGGCGGGAGGTCACAAAGGATCAGGATGTGGTGCACCTGGGCCATGCAGCCTTGATGTATCGGCACCGGGATAGTTTTCTCTGGTTTGATCCCTGGCTCATGCCCTGGTTTGCGGAATCCCCCGTGCCTTCTCTGTGGGCCACCCTCCTTCCTCGCCCGGCAGGTATTTTCCTTACTCATGATCATGACGACCATGTCGATCCCCGCACCCTGTACCACTTGCCGAAAGACGTACCGATTTTTGTGCCGAGTCGACGCAACCGGAAGGCGCTGCATTATGATTATCTGTCCCTGCTGAGGGAATTGGGATTTTCACAGGTCACGGAACTGGCGCATGGGGAAAGTTGGCGGCTGGGTGACGCGCAGGTGGTGTCGGTGCCGTTTTTTGGAGAAGATCCCTGTGATGTGGAACTTCCCAGAAATTGTTATTTGATTGCCGACCGGGGGCGGAACACGTTAGTGCATGCTGATAGTGGGCCCACCAATGATGGCCGTTCCCCTTTGCAAGATACGGTCATCACCAATCTGGTATCGAAGTACGGGCCGATTCCCCTCGTCTTTGCCTCCCAACAACAACTGAAGGAAGTGCGGAGTTATGCCGCCTATGCCTGTTTGTCTCCGCCGGGGAAGTGGTTGGAGGTAGGGGAAAACGGATTTTTAACCAATGCCTATCTTGCAGAATTATGCCGGACGGCTCGGACAACCTTCTTTGTGTCCTACGCGACAGGTGGGGCGGATTGGTATCCCGATCATTTATCGTTTATGTTTAGTGGGCGCAATCCGGCACGTACGGCATTACTCACGGCGAATTGGGATCCTCCTGAAAGTCTCAAGCAGGAGCTGGAACCTTTCGGTTGTGGCTACCATTACGGCCGGGCGTTTGATGTGTTTAGCGCCGGAGCCGAAGGAGAAACACGGGTGTCTCATCTGTCGGATCAGCTGGCTCCGCTCGGGTTATATCAGTTGGATCATGCACCTCCATCCTTTCTGCAAACACATCGTTAACTGCATCCAGCTTGGATAAGGGGTTTGGATGAGTGGCATGTGACTCTGGTCGCTCAAAGGGCACAGCTTGGCCTCTTTCCCCGAGTACGGTATGATTGGGTTTCGTTTTTACAGAATGACTCGGTATCATGGGAGACAACGATGATGGTGCAGGAACTAGAAGACCAAAAAGAATATCCCGATCAGGTGGCGGTGGTCGGTGTCAAAGTGCGGGATCTGGGAGAGGTGAAAAAGACCAGGACGGATGACCATGGGGTGAAAGTCGGAGATTGGGTGTTGTTGGAGTTGGATAACGATCAAACCTTCGGGAAAGTTTACCTTCCCCCGCAATTCCTCCCTTTTACTCCCCCCATGCGGGTGATGCGCACGATTGTGCGAAAGGCCACTGAAGAAGACGAACGCCAGATTACGCGCCAGCAGCGATTGGCCCAGGAGGGGGAGGAATTTTGTCAGGAGCGAATAAGGGAGTTGAGACTCGACATGGCCTTAGTGGAAGTATTTGGGTCGTTTGCCCAGCGATCGCTGACGTTTACCTACACGGCCGAAGATAGAATAGATTTCCGGCAACTGGTCAAAGATCTGGCCCGTCGATTTGGATGCCGGATCGAGATGCGGCAGATTTCGAGTCGTGAGGAGGCCGCCCGCCTTAGCGGTGTTGATACCTGTGGACTCGTGCTCTGTTGCTCCACTTTTTTAACGGATTTTAAACCGCTCTATCCTCGAGGTCGCGCAGACGCACCCATGAGTGGCATGGATAGCCACCGGATTGGGGTGTGTGGTCGCATGAAATGTTGTTTGTTGTATGAGGAAGATGGTTGGACGCTGACTCGGCGAAAGCCGCAACCCTTGATTCGTCCTACCAGACGGTAAGAACATGGCGCTGAGAAAGTTAGAAATCAGGCAAGGGTGTTGAATCCTTGCGGGAAACTGGAATGGGCTATGGTGTGATGGGTAGGGGGAACGACGCTCGATATGGGGTCTAAGCCACGATTTGTCATTTACGCCCACAATGCGACCTACGATAAGCTCCATCAAGTGGCGACTTTAGGATTGACGGCCGCTGCCATGGGGAAAGAGGTCATGGTGGTGTTGTTGTTCTGGACCATTAAAAAGTTGGCAGAAGGCCGGTTAAACGAATTGGATTTCCCTCCGGAGTATGCCGCCCAAGCCCCGGAAGTGGCCAGGTTGATTCGTGAACGCAAGGTTCCGCTTATTTCGGAAATGTTTGAGGAAGCCCGTCAGGTCGGCCACTTCAAGCTGATTGCCTGTAGTGCGGGGCTTGAATACATGGGGGTCGATCCCCAGGCCGTCACGAATGGGGTCGATGAAGTGATGGGGCTGCCGTCTATCATCTCAGCCTGTTCCGGTGCTGAGACCACTCTGTTTATTTAGTTCCCTTTCAGGTTTTTCCCTGCCGACTGTTTTTACTGCCCTGAAAACCAACTCCGTTTTTCTGAAGGTTTCAATTCTTGACAAAACTTGAGATCGGGTGCTAGGTCCTTGTGATGGTTCCCACAATAGACAAAACCGTGGTACCCGGCAAAGCTGCCTCCACATGGACAGGTCCTGCTCGTGAGCAGGCTGTCCAGCGTATGTTCACGGCCATTGCCACATTTTATGACCTGAACAATTCTCTCCTCAGTTTTGGTCTGCATCATTCCTGGAAACGCACGGCAGTCTCCTACATTCCGAATACTCCTGGACACGCGTGTGTTGGATTTGGGCGCGGGTACCTGCGATTTGGCCATTTTGGTAGATCAACATCTTCATTTCACGAGCCAAATCATTGCGGCGGATTTGAATCTGGCCATGTTGCGCATGGGGCAAAAAAAGGTCCGGTCCCAGAAGCTGACCAACCGAATCACCTGCCTGCAGATGAATGCCGAACATCTCACATTTCCGCAAGCCACTTTTGATACGGTGACTGCCGGATTTTGTATTCGGAATGTCGGCAATCTGCCTCAAGCCCTCGCGGAAATCTGCCGGGTGTTACAACCTGGGGGACGTTTTGTCTGTTTGGAATTTTCCAGGCCGGTTTCAGCCGGCTTGCGCAAACTCTATGATTGGTATTCTTTTCATCTGCTCCCCTGGATCGGGACCAAGGTCGCTCGTGATGGCACAGGGGTGTATGAATATTTACCGGCGTCGATACGCAATTTTCCCGATCAGGAACGATTGGGCCAATTGCTCAGGGAAGCCGGGTTTCAAACTGTGGACTATCACAATCTGACCGGTGGAATTGTCGCCATTCATGTGGCGGTGAAATAGGATGATGAACTCCGTTCTCTACGTCTTTCTTCCGTGTAAAAAGGTCTATCCCACCGGGATTACCTATCTGGCGGACTTTATCCATCGTCGCAGGCCGGATATTCGTCAGCAGATTCTGGATCTTTCGTTGTTTCCGCCGAATCAACGGCAGGAACAATTACGGGAAGTCACGAAAGCCTTTCAGCCGGAATTGGTCTGTTTTTCGTGGAGGGATATCCAAATTTTCTCCCCGCATGAGGGCGACGCCTCGCTCGAACATGCCTTTAATTTTTATTACGCCAGCAATCCGTTCAAACGAGTGTTGGCCTCCTTTCAAGGATTGCGAAACTTGTATCGCTATTACACGGATATCCGGAATAATCTTTCGTACCCCTGGCTGATTCAGAAAGAATTTCCCTCAATCGGGATGATGATCGGTGGTGGGGCCTTCACGGCTTTTGCCGATCAACTGATTGAAAAGCTTCCGGAAGGCATCATCGGTATTTTAGGAGAAGGTGAAGACGCCATTCTCAAAGTCCTGAATGGCGAATCTTTGGGGGAAGAGCGGTTCATTATCAAAGAACAGGGACGAGTGACGAAGGGCACCAAAAATACCCCGGCCCTGTTGGATGCGCTTTCAGTGGATATTCCCTACCTCACCTCCATCTTTCCACAATACCGTGAATATATCGGCGAATGTATCGGCGTGCAGAGCAAACGAGGCTGTCCGTACGACTGTGCGTTCTGTCTCTATCCGTATATTGAAGGGCAAGCGGGTGCGTTACCGTCCGGCGGAAAATGTCGTGAAGGATATTGCCCAGTATTACCACCAGTGGGGGGCCAGACGATTTTGGTTTACCGACGCTCAGTTCATTACCGGCAAAGAAGCCTATCCCCAATGTACGGAAATCCTTGGAACGTATTATCTCTCAACAATTACACATTGAATGGTCGGGTTACATCCGGACCTCGCTGATTAATCCAACCCTGGCCAAGCTGATGGTTCAATCAGGAGTGGGAGATCTAGAAGTGGCGATCACGGCGGGATCGCAAAAGGTCCTGAACAGCATGCATATGGGTTTCAAGCTTGAGCACCTCTATGACGGGTGCCGGTACCTGAAAGAAGCGGGATTCAACGGGCGGGTCATCCTCAATTATTCCCTGAATTCTCCGGACGAAACAGAAGAGACCCTCCTTCAAAGCATCGAGTCATACAAAATGGTAGCGTCCATTTTGGGTGAAGACCGGGTTTTCCCTCTTATGTTTTTCCTCGGTATCCAACCCAATACCGATTTGGAACAGCGATTGTTGACGGAAGGCTATTTATCGAGTGGCTACAACCCTTTGAGTTTAACGCCGTGGAACATCAAAAAGATGCTGTATAATCCGGCCCCGCTCAACAAAATTATCGCCAAAGCCTGTCTGGCGGCGTGGAATCGTAAGCAAGGATCGCAGGATCCCCGCCCCTGGTCAGGGAGTTTGAGCCAGAGCGCAACACAGCAGCAGGGCCATACTTACGCCGATACCAGTCTCTCCAAGGGTTTTGAAACCAACTCCGGCCGTGATGCGCTGCTGACGCTGGAAGAAATCATTCGTTCCAGGCGCTCATCGAACCCCACACCGCTCCCTCCTGCCCCGAACCCAATCCGTCTCGGTAATTGGTGGTACACGAGAAAATAACCCGATCTCAAAAATCGGCATTTCCCTTAACTTCCGATTGGTTCGGTTCGGAAAGAACCATCATTCCTAGCACATTCCCCTTACTGGAGTGATGAGCAAGCATGATAGATGCCGGGTTTCGGCCCGGCAGCCGAGGTCATTTTCTTTCGGGAAAAGGACCCAAAAACCATTGACGCCCCGACCGATCTCATCTGAATGGGCGGACGCGAACCTGTGGAGCGCGGACCAACTCGCTGCGCTCAGACAAGGCCCGCCGGTTCATCAGAGCGTCCGCCCATGTGACCGGGAGGCAGGCGTCGGACCATGGGAGACCAACCTTCCAGAGAGGCACAGGAAAGGGCGAGGAGCCATATATTTTTTATGATCCTTACCCCCTACTGGTAGATGTCTGGCTGCCTCTTCCTTGTGAGGGGGGGCGCCGGTGACCCTGAGGACGGGGCGGGAGAAGCCCATGCATTTGTGATTGGGCCTGTTGAATAATAGCTAAAATGGCCTGTTTTTGAATTTCCACTTTCTTTGAAATCAATAAGTTACAAATTCAATTTTCCAAAAAATTCCCATTATTCAACAGCCCCTGATTTTATTTATTCACTCCTCTGTGTATTGTCCTCCCACCATCATGCTGCGCCGCCCGGATTGCAGAAGGCGCTTGTTTCTTTTCTGTCGATCTTCAAACAAAGCACCAGGCAAGGAACGAAACAAGCGCTTTTTTTGTGGGGTGATCCTGCAAAGCTCCGGGGGGTCAGGACGTGTTTCATCACCGTATTCATAACCTGTGAAACCAACCAAGAGGGTCACGGTCTCACGCAACCGAGGAGGTGTGCTGATGAGTGGTTCAACGACCAAATTCATGCTGGGATTTCTTGGCGTGCTCGCACTGCTGCTGGCGCTGTCGGCCCCCGCTCTGGCTAAGGCTAAGGCTAAGGACAGTAGTGTCCGGCAATTTAATTGAATAGATTCAGTTGGTTATCGTTTTGCTGTGTGGGCATTGGCATCTCCATGTTTTGAAGTATTTGATCGAGTGATGTTTTCTCGAAAAGAGTCAGGCTCAACATCTGTAGGATTGTGTAAAGCGAAGCGTCGGTATTGAGCCGCTTTTTCACGATGGCGACCAAGACGTAAACCGTGATGGCGATCCAGATTTGCGTCTTGACGGCATTCTCGCTGGTGCCGTAGAACCGCTTGATCCGAAGATGCTGTTTGATCCACTTGAAGAACAATTCGACCTGCCAGCGGCAACGATACAGCTGCGCGATGGTCAGCGCGGGCAAATCGAAGTTGTTGGTGAGAAAGACCAGATGACTGGCGTGTTCGGCATCGTAGAACGTGATGCGTCGCAGGTGCTGCGGATAATCCTTGCTGGCCTTCGCAGCGGTCAACCCAATGGTCTGATCGCAACGCAACCCCGTGGCTGTGTCCACGGGGCGCGAGTCGATGCGACGAAAGAGCAAATTGGATTTGCCACGGGTGACAAAGAACGCCTGGGCTTGATGCAGAACGTACCAGCGAGCGAAGTCGGTGAAGCCGCGATCCATGATGTAAAAGCTGCCGGCTTCGGGTATCAACATATCGAGCACATTGACCTCGTGCATCTTGCCGTCGCTGATGTGGATGAAAGTGGGAATATTGCCGCGCAGGTCGAGCAGCGTATGTAGTTTGACGGCAGCCTTGGTGGAGCGGAAGCGTGCCCACGGAAAGACGCTCAAGCACAGGTCGATCGTCGTGGTATCGAGTGCGTAGACCGTCTGTTCCAGCTCGACCGCAAAGCTGTCGCTGGCGTAGAGTTGCCTGGCAGTGTGGATAAGGCACATCGCGAAATCCGTATAGATGCGACAGTCGCGCTGTTCGTTGGCATCGGCCAGCGTACTCTTGGCAATGTTGCCTCGTATGCCCAAGTGATAGAGCTTGGCTTGGTGAGCGCGCAGACAGGTTTCGATGTCGCGCAAGCTTTCTCGATACGTCAGCTGCGCAAAGGCCATACAGAGAAATTGATCGAGATGCGAAAAAGTCTTGGTGGGATACTTGGAAGGGTAACGCTGCACACAGCGGCGGAAGGTGTGGAGGGGGATATGCTCCATGAGTTGGGCGAACACCAATTGGCCTGAATACATGATGGGAAACTCCTGGGAGAAAATCCCAGTTTCCCAAAAATTTCACGTTCAAGTCGGTGACACCCCTAACCATGCTATTTCCTATTCCAGATCAAGTTGTTAGATAACCGTCTTGGCAAAATTGCCGGACACTACTGGGCTAAGGATAAGGATAAGGATAAGGAAAATCCCGGCCAGCCGTTTGCGGAAATTCTGGCGCAAATCGGGATCTTAAATGACAAGCTGAATGCCTTGCAGGGAACGGTGGACAACCTCCCCGGCGGCTTAGGGCCGTGTGAGGTGCCGCCGGTGTGGGGGAAGACCTATGCGACAGCGGACCGGTTTGTGTCGGTGCTGGGGGGCGCGGCCTTTTGTGAAAAAGCGACGGGGTTGGTGTGGGACGGCTCGCCGGTCCCCCTCCCCCAAGCGAGTTGGCAGGATGCCATCAACCATTGTACCCCACGGACGGTGGGCGGCCAGACGGGCTTTCACCTGCCGATGATCGAGCAGCTCACGAGTCTGCTGCCGCTCTTGTACACGGACCTCAATAGCGCGACGGCCCCTTTACTGGTGTGCGGCCGGCCGACTACTGGTCGGCGACGACGAGTGCGGGCAATCCCGCGCTCGCGTGGCGCGTGGACTTCGGCACTGGTCTCGTGTTCGGCCTCTTCAATAAGGGCACCGCCACCCGCCACGCGTGGTGCGCGCGCGGGGGCCAGGCCTATGATGGGCAGGATGTGCTGAACGCGGTACCGGCACCGTGATGATTCGGCGATTGGAATGATTGGGTCATTTGGGTTCGGGGGTGCAGGGGGCTCAAGCCCCCTGCTTCGCCCTTCAGGCCTCGTCGGTGCGGGTGAACCCCCGCTGATATACATTCCTTCCAATTCCCATACGGCTTTAATCGGTAAATTTTTTCTCTTCGGTGCTCACAGATTAGGGCTGCGCCGATTTTTTAAGCTATACACAATGACATATATCTACTATAATATATATTCATGTGGGTGATCTATGAAAAGCGACCGGTTCTAAAAGTCCTTGATCGGCTTCCTACGGATGTTGTGTTGAAGTATGAAGCGTGGAAAAGGATCATTGAGTTGGAGGGGCCTGTAGGCCTTCGATCGATTAAGGGGTTTCACGATGAAGCGCTCAAGGGGGAGTGGAAAGGTTATCGATCATCGAGATTGGGGAAGAAGTGGCGTGTCATTTACCATATTGCAAAAGAACAACTCGAAGTGTTCGTGGTTGAAGTCATGCCTCACACCTATTAATCTGGGAGGACAAATATGGCTATAAATAAAAAGGGTTTTGTGCGTGCACGTGTGAATCGTACGATTACGCCTGGTGAGATGCTTCGTACATTAAGAGAGTTACAGGAATTGACACAAAAAGACCTTTCTGATGCCACGGGTATTTCGCAATCCAACATCTCGGCGATGGAGAACAATGTGAGCCAAATAGGCCGCGATCGCTCGTTGATCTTGGCGAATGTATTAAAAGTTCATCCAGCCGTGATTCTTTTCCCCGACTTTGATATTACCCAAGTTGCCTAGGTGAAAAAGGAATATCTGAGTGGTAAATCGTGTTGTCCTTTTTAGACTCTCGCCTTGGGCGCGGCTTTGCCACGGAACCAAATTCGACTATTTGGCGGCGACTGTTTGAGCGGAGCGAGTTTCGCAGCCATCAAATTTCGTTCTGTGGCAAAGTTTCCCCGAAGGGGCCGCGAACGGGCGAATATGGTTTTGGGTCCTTTTGCCGAAAGAAAAGGACCTCGGCTGCCGGGCCGAAACCCATAGGTGTTAAGCTAATCCACTGCCTTATCCCCTGTGGAGTTTAGGATCGAAGCCCGCTTCGAGCATTTCCAGCGTGGTCATCCGTGAGCGTTGGCGATGTTTTCGACGATGCCTGAGCAGCGTTTCAAGCTCTTGAGATAAATACTCCATGGCTTGAGCTTCCGACCACATGACCAATTGCGCGAAGAGAAACGCGCGTTCCTGGAGTCGTTTGTATAGCTTCGCCAGACTGATCTCGTGGTGTGCGGTATTCCACATCGCGGTGTTGGCGACGGCATGCAGGCGCTGCACCCACACCGCGGCAATCAATTTGCCGTAGAGCTCACATCGTAAGCGATGGGCATTGCCGGTGGCGGACTGATGCACACGAAGAATGGATTTAAATTGTTTGAACAGCAACTCGATCTGCCAGCGGAGCGTATACAAGGCCCGCACCATGTCCAGGGGCAGCCAGGGCTCCGGCACATTGGTGATCAAGAGCGTCCAGTCGCACAAGGTCAAATGCCGTTGACTGCCGGTCCGGTCTTCGGTGGGCGTGGACCTTGAACCGTCGGCGTCGGGTCTGGGCCACTTGAGCTGTCACGCGCAGGCACACCAGCCGACAGGAGCACGTTTGATTCGGGCCCTGCCCCATGTGCACCGGGCGTTCATACGTCGGCCCCGGTGCGGCCCGTAAGATCTGGCCGAGGTCAAGCCGCTCGCTCGTCTGACCATCGTGCACCGTGGTGTCGAGGAACAAGCGCGTCAGAAAGAAGGCCCCTTTCACCATGAGGGCGTTGAAGGTCGTGAGCTTAAAATAGCCCTGATCGAAGAGCAGCAGGTCGGTCCTGTTGACCAGGGCAGGCAGATGGTCCGTGTAGCGATTATCCGGCACGGTGCCGGCGGTGTCCGCCAGAAAGGTCAGTTCGCCCTGCTTGTAGTCATACGCCGTTTGAAGTTTGCAATTTGCGGTGGAGGCGTTGCCCCCTGAGCCGGGGAGGACGGCGCCCAGTTTCTCGCTGACATCCCAACTTGAGCTATCCACGAGCAGGACGCGGGCAAACGGCTGGAGCAGAGTTCGTGCGGATCGGGACTGACTGCAGTTTGTGCTGAAGCACGAGGTGCAGACAGTGGCGGAGAAAGGCGGTCGCCGCGGCCGTAAACCGCTGATGTAAGGCTTCGCGGCTAATGCACGAGGAGGCCGCCGCTACCATCCCCCCCAACGACGGATGGGGCAGCCCCAGTTGGCCCAAGGTCAGGAGCACGAGAAAGTCATAGGGCGTGAGCCGCCCTTGGCGTTGCTGAAACCCCGTCTGTTTGGCGAGTCGCGGCATCCCGTTTTTTTTAACCCCGCAAACAACCTCGGAAGCCCCATCATGTTGTCGACCCCTTAAACCCGTGCTGGCGAGCCAGGGCGAGACAGGCGTGCACCCAAGCCGTGGTTAACGCCTTGAATCGCTGATAGCGTTTGAGCCGCCGTCGCACCTCGCCTAGGTCCCCCTTCTGGACGAAGAGCGTGGAGCTCTTGCCCGCCACGGTAAAACTGAGCTGATAGTAGGGCCCGTGCTTCTTGGGTTTGGAGGGGGCTTTGCACCGACAGCCCGGGGTCCCACACACATTCCATTGCTCACTCAAGCTTCCCGGTAAGACCGGCCCCATTTGGGCCAGTTGCGTCTGAATCCGTTGCAGGGCCTGCTCTTCTCGCGTCATAGGTTCCTCCTGTTGAGACCGATAGCATTAATAAAGCTATCGGTAGTCTAGCACAAAAAAAGCGCGTGACAAGCGCTGCGACAAGGAAGTTCTTTGGCTTAGCTTAACACCTATGGGCCGAAACCCGGCATCTCTCGTATAGCCAAATTATTTCCAGTTCGTGGAATGTGCTCGGAATAATGGGTTTTTTCGCTCCGAACCACCGGCAAAATAAACTCTAGTGTGGTGTCCAAGAAATAACTGGTCATTTGGCTTTCTTCTTTCTGGCTCGCGGAGCGGTACAACCAGGCTTGATCTGCTCCAGAGTCTGACGGCATCGAGCGAGTTTGGCCTGGATTGATTCGACGGTTGCCGTCCAGACGAAGGGCAGAGGGTTTTCATTCCAAGCTTCGAGGAATCCTGTGATGGCCGACTGCAGGTCCGCGACGCTGGCGAATGAGCCGCGTCGCACGGCCTTTGCGGTGAGTTCTCCAAACCCAACGTTCCACCAGGTTGAGCCAACTGGAACTGGTCGGGACAAAGTGCGGAACAAACCGCGGATGGCGCTTCAGCCACGCCTGCACGTTGGGATGCTTGTGGGTGCCGTAATTGTCCATCACCAAGTGGAGAGTGATCTCGCCGGGAAACTCCGCATCAATGCGTCGCAAGAATTTCCGGAACTCCTGATGGCGGTGCCGGGTAAAGCACTGACCGATCACTTTCCCTTGCAAGACCTCCAGGGCCGCGAACAAGCACGTTGTGCCATTGCGCTTGTAGTCGCGCGAAAGCTTGAAGCTCTTGACGCGGTGCGGCTTCAAGTTGTGGCTGCGCCAGATATTGCTGACCGTGGATTTGCTCACGCCCTGCGCTTGGGCCATCTGCCGACAACTCCACTGCGTCATCCCAGCAGGCTTGCTCAACAGCGTCGCTTGGACAATCGCCTGGATCTTACGCACCGAGTAGCTGGCCTGGCGTCCACTAAAGAGGGGCAACTTCATATTCCGGACATGCCTCAGCATAAGGGATACTGGACTATAACACCAGCTATTTGTTGGACACTATACTAGTTGCAATCGGCAGTTAATGGAGATGCCTATAATTAAGAAATTCAAAGTAAAGGAAGGCAGGGAAATTTAAGGATTCAATTTTATCAATGGAAGGCGGGGGCTTGAATTTCAAAACTTCGAAGATTTATTTGATCGTAAACTCCATGGTACCGATGACGTTGACGGCATGAAGAGCCTGGCCTGGCGAGCCATAAAAAATCTTGACCTGATATTTCCCAGGTTTCCATCCATCCGCCGGTCTTGAAATTTGAAAGTATCCGGATCGCTGATTCATTTCCAGTTCGATCACGTCTTTTCCGACGGGCGTATTCGACGTTACTTGTCCATCGTTCATGTTAAACCACGCAACCGCAAATTGGCCCGGGGCGTCTAACGGTTGTGCCTCGAATACGATGTAGAACATCTGAGTATCTAAAGGGAATTCCGAAACGCCAGGGTTAACGGGTTGAACATACGCATCCCCCGTAGTCATCCATCCTGGCCGTCCAAGGGAATCCCAGGGCGTGTCGTAACCCGTGGCCATGGTAATCCAGGTAAAGACACCTTGTGGGCGCTTCCAGTTGACCTGGTCAAACGCCATATCTTTGAGCTTATCGTTTTTGTTGGGAGCCAGGGTCGAGCTGCCAAACGGATCGTCTGCCCGACTGACGTTGCTGAGTAGAGTCATGAGAGCGAAAGCGGCAGCAGAAAGAACGAAGCAAGAACCGTCGGCGTATTCACGGATTAATTTCATAATAAATTTTTGTACAGTGTGCATGTTCCACCTCCTGGTGGTAAGGTCGCCTTTGTTATGATTTATTCATCTCCTTTTACCTTACTTGACACAAAATGCCTTGCGCAATGAGGTGCTTGGGAGCAATGAAAATGGAGATTCAGGATAGGATGAAGAACGATTAGGGAAGAGGGGCAGGGACGCGGGAGCCTTCAACGCTTTGGCGCCGGCTATCGACAATGCTATCGGCAACTTCGGTAATGTGCTTTTCAAGAATCAGACGCAAATGGCTACCGGGTCGATAGTCGGCCGGAGCCATGAAATGGACCCGGTCGGCGTGGAAGGTCAATTGATAGCATTTCTCGAATGATCGGCGGGTTTGATCCTCGGGATTGTAGACCGCCAGGGCAAAGCCGCCATTTTTTTTCATGACGGTAAAGCATGGCACATCTGTTGGGCCATCACCCACATAGACCATCTGTCGAAAGGGAACCCGGCGGCTTTCTTCGGGCATGTGGTCGTTCACATCATCTTTTAAATCTGTCAGGCCTTTATTCACACGAAATAAAAATTGCGTTTTTTGGGTGTGACTAATTGTCCGCTTGGGAAAACTGATATGCCCGTCTTCCTCGTCGAATTCACATCCGAAAAGAGCTCTCACGTGGCTGGCCACCACGCTTCCCTCTAAGATGGCTTTGAGTCCGGAACTGACCACATAATGTTCGAGTCGAATAGGCACCTCTTCGTACTTCGGCTGTTTTAAAAGAGCATTCAGTTCTTCGAAGAAGTGGGGAACTCCAGGGAAAAATGTCAGTTGTCCTCCCATTTCCCGAAAATCCTGGTTGGAGAGGCTCCGAATGCGCGGCTCCTCCAGCATCCGTTTCATATAAGCCAGTTCCTGATCGTAATCTCTTTGTTCAATGAGGGCTGTGCAACTTTTCCAGAATGTGGGGGGATCGAGTTCGGCATGCCGCAGGATGGTATGGTCCTGCATGTAATGGGGACTCAACGTATGATCGAAATCGTAGATGATGGCAATGATATTATGCGGTTGGGTCAACATTGATGAACGCTCGGGCTTGTTTGGTCCAGGAGTGTAGGGTGAACGAAAAACCCTGTCAACGGAAACCTTGCAGCCGGAATACAGATCAAAGGGATGGAATTTTTGCCATAGTCAGATTAAATGGGGGAAAAGCCATGCGAAGAGACTGCTTTCTGGGAATCGGGAGGCGAACCATGAATTCCACCATTTGAAAGCGAGGGTGTTTATATGGAGGAGATGGAACGGGGGTTCGAAGCTCTTGTAACCGATGGAGGGATTTGTGATGATCGCGATAGCCTAAAAAATGGCCTTCACAAGTTCCTGAATGCTACGCTGCATATCTGTGTCGTCCGTAATGGGTCTGGTAATGGCAGCATCGCAAGCCCGGTCGGGTGCCACGCCCTGTTGCATCAAGGTCCCGGCATAAATCAACAGTCGGGTACTGACACCCTCCTCCAAGCCATGGTTGCGGAGATTCCGCACCTTTTCACCTAATTTGACTAATCGTGTGGCAATTTCCCGAGAGACCCCGGCTTCATGCTCCACAATCCGGGTTTCGATATCCTTGGGAGGATATCCAAACTCAATGGCCATGAAACGCTGCTTGGTGCTTTGTTTTAATTCTTTTAAGACACTTTGATAGCCGGGGTTATAGGAGATCACCAGCAGGAAGTCATCCACGGCTTGAATAAGCTGCCCTTTTTTTTCGATGGGCAAAAACCGCCGGTCATCACTGAGGGGATGGATCAGCACCGTGGTATCTTTTCGAGCTTCCACCACCTCATCCAGATACACGAGGGCGCCATGCTTGACTCCCAGGGTGAGCGGGCCATCCACCCACACGGTTTCCTCTCCCTTCAACAGGTAGCGACCGATCAAATCGGAGGCCGTCAGATCTTCATGACAGGCCACGGTAATCAGTGGCCGGTTGAGCCGATGCGCCATATGCTGGACAAACCGGGTTTTCCCGCATCCAGTCGGGCCTTTCAGCATCACCGGTATCTTATTTTTGGCCCCTACCGTGAACAGGTCGATTTCGCCGTTCACTTCCTGATAGAACGGCTCCTCGGTCACACGGAATTGTTCGATACCGAATTCAAGACCCTTCATGGTTTCTATTAACCTAATTTAAGAGTGGAACAGCGAAGAGACGGTTTGCTCAGAGGGCATTATACGGATGTCATTTCAGGGAGGACAACCTCTAACAGATATTGAAGAGCCTCCAGTCGGGGGGTGTCCACTCAAAAGGGTTGGGCAATATAGTTGGGAACCAATTGACATGGATGGTAGGCCCGTTTGGCCCTGGCTAATCCCGGAAGCCCTGAATCATCCATCGTATTGATAAAAGGGTACTGCTGAAATTCACGGCAGAATTCGCGAAAAAGGTATTGGGCTAATCCGTAGACGGTTCGATCCGCCACTTCCAACAACACGCAAAACACCTCAGGCGAACGAGGATACCCGAACGTATAGGCTCTCACGCATCCATCCACCCACACAACTCGCCCGGTGAGTCCGAGTTCGCGATACTCCTGCAAGGCCACCCGATGGGCACTGGCGGCATCTTGGAGCATCAGCCGAGCGACTTCCTCGTCGGGTCCCGCTCTGGGAAGGGGAATGTCTTCTTTTTGATGAACCCAACGTTGAAAAAGGGTGAAACACGCATCACGATCGATGAGACGGTAGGGTGTAATCCGGATACGGTGAGCACGAACAAACCGATTGTAGGCCGCGCGTTGGGATTTGTAGGGATTACCTTTTAAATGTATGAGATTTGCGGTGCGATAGAGATAGTCCGAGTCTTTGGGTGTCACGGTGTATTTCCATTGTTGGATCTCTTCCTTCAGGTCGGCGGGAATGTTTTCAATTCGCGTCACTTTGGATCCGTTGTTTCGGATGTCCATATACTCCATCACCTGGCTCAGCAGGCTTTTGAAGGGACTGCCTGAAGAAGAGGAGATTTCCGAACGAGGTCCTACAGGGGGAAGAGGCATAAATATCCCGTCAGAATATTCTGCAAAGAGGCACCACCATCCATCAATTTCTGTCCAGGAATAGGTAAGCAGGTTTTTCCAGATGTAATGCGGGGGAAAGGCCCAGGTGGCCAATGGGGTGTCCCTCCCGATTATGGTGGATGCGATGTTCCGCTGCAGACGGTCTTGGTCTTTGATGGTCAGAGGATTGAGCGAAAGGGCCATAAGGAGAGTTATACGGGATGGGCGACCGGCTGGAAAAGAGTGAATGGGTGGCGATTACCGGGTGTCCCGGGTATTGGAAGACCGAAGGATGGCTGTCAGGCGGTCGAGGCGATGCAATATGATCACATCCGGTTGAAACGGCGTGACCAATCGAGGATGAACGGCCAGGGTGTTCAACAGATCCTGGGATTCCAGATAGGTCGCCACCGTTTCGGCCTGTTTCATCAATGCCATGGGAAGTTTCAGTGTTGAGGTTTGTGAATCGACTTCATTGAAAGGAGCGTCTCCGAGAGCCTGTTCAAGAAGGAATGGGCATAGCCTATCCCACCCTAACAAGACCGTATCGTATTGTTCATTCCACATGAGGGCAAAGGGGTACAATTGACAATCCAGGGGACGGACCTCGTAGATGCGGCAGTGGTGGGTAGCGGGATCAAATGCCGGACAGAGAAATCCTTCATCCGTCGGATGGGGAACGACTTCCACCTGGCTGCCATGATGATCCGGAAATGAAGAGGGATTGATTCCGTGCATGACCGCTTGCTGGATTTCCTCTGTGGTAAAGTAGGGTCTTAGCAAACTGTCCTGTTCCGGAAAACGGCAACACACCCGGCATTGGAAACAGACGGCCGAGGGAACCACCTGCCGACCCGGGATTATGGGAATGGAGTTCGCCATACGATCAAGACACTCATGTGGGCGGATAATGATCCTTTCGCGAATTTCTAAAACAACGGAAATGCGCCTTGTCTGGTTTCCAGAGAGCGTGTTACCATCTTGACCATTCTAGCAAAAGACTCATCAGAAAGGCCCAAGCCATTCACGTTAACCTCTAGTTTGATAGATTTGGTGCAGGCCCAACCGCCATTTTTTGACGAGTGAAGGACGTCAGGTTGCCTGGTCCGTTACACACGTCATCCACGACTAACCCAGGATCGGTTATTTCTTCCCAGCCTGATCAATCCGGCGGCCGTTCGCCATGGAGTCCGGTGAAATCTGATACGCCCTACCCCATTTTCCGTGAAACGCTAATCAATGATGGACTATTTGTTGCCGGACAAGAGGATCTTTGGCGTGTAGCCTGTCGTCCGCTTGTGCTTTCCCGGGAAGAGGCCCGGTTTTTTGAACAATTAGGACCGCATCTTCTGTCGTTTTATCAAGCCGTGAACCGGTTGTATCTGGACAGTTTGAAGGGGACGCAACCGAAGTGGGTTCATGAATATTTAGACATGGGAAAACCGGACGACCTTCTGGCCATTGGCCGGATGAATCGATTTAAACATCACCTGCCCGGTGTCATTCGTCCCGATCTCATTCCCACCAATTCGGGGATGGCCTTGACGGAACTGGATTCTGTCCCTGGCGGTATTGGCCTAACCGGCAGTCTGAGCCGGATGTATGCGCAACAGGGAATTCCGGTCTGGCCGCAATTTGATGGACTGATTAAAGGGTTTGCTCATATGTTGCGTGGGGTGCTTCACGGGCAACCGCCGCGTGTGGCCGTCGTGGTCTCTGATGAGGCTGAAGCCTACCGCCCGGAAATGCAGTGGGTGGTGATGCAACTGCAGAAGGAAGGCTGGGAGGCCTATTGTGTGCATCCACGTGATATCCGGTTTACCGAAGAGGGTCTTCTGGTTCACCAAGCGGGCCAGGACCATCCCATTTCGATCGTCTACCGGTTCTACGAATTGTTCGATTTGAAAAACATTCCCAAAGGGGAATTAATCACCTACAGTGCGAAAAAAGGGCGGGTGGTGGTGACCCCTCCGTTTAAGCCTTGGATGGAAGAAAAATTGGCCCTTGCCTTATTCCAACACCCGATATTGGCAGAATTTTGGGAACAGTCGCTTAAGCCCGACACCATGGAATGCCTTCGTGCCCTCATCCCCGCGACCTGGATTCTAGATCCCAGACCTCTTCCACCTGCTGCGGTGATTCCGGGTTTACGCCATGTGAACCGTGCGGTGTCCGATTGGCAGTGGCTAGGACAAACTACACAAAAGGAACGCCAGTATGTTACGAAAGTGTCAGGATTTTCGGAGCAGGCCTGGGGAAGCCGTGGCGTTTCAATCGGGCATGATATGTCCCAAGCGGAATGGCAGGAGACCGTGACCCATGCTCTGGAGACCTTTGAGACGAGCCCATCGATTCTTCAAGAATTTCACAAAGGGCGACTTTTTGTGGTTGAATATCATGACCATGTGTCCGGAGCGATCGTGAGCATGGAAGGACGGGCCCGGTTATCTCCGTATTATTTCGTGAGTGAGGGCCAGGCTGAATTAGGGGGAGTGTTGGCGACCATTTGTCCCAAAGATAAAAAGATCATTCATGGGATGCGTGATGCGGTCTTGGCTCCCTGTTCGGTGTCTCAGAATCCGGATGGCTCATAGGCCTAGAGAGTCTGGTCATTTGGCCCAGACTGTAATGAAGCCCTCATTTGGGAAGACCGACAACCTACATGTCTGTTAATCTCAACAAGATGAAACTGTATTACACGGAATGGTGTCCGGAATGCGAAGCCGTGCGCGAAAAATTGGCTGAGCTAGGCCTTTCCTACGAAGAGGAAATTGTGCCGGATGTTCGTCCTTTCCGGAAAAAGGTGTATGAAGTTTCAGGACAATATTATGTCCCGGTGCTGGTTCATGGCGAAACGGTGTTGACGGAGACATCCGATATCCTGGCTTATCTGGACCACCACGAAGACCCTGGTCATCTCTCAGGGGCTGACCGGCAGGAACCCTTCAAACCACCCTCCAGTTCCCTTGATGAAAGGAATCAATAAGGTATGGATGATTGGAAAAAGGTCCTAGCCAAAAGCATTACCAAACCCAAGGATTTAGCCAAGTATCTTGGAGTAGATCCAAAAGAGGTGGAGGATGTTGTCGGTCCTTATCCGATGAGAATTACTCCGACTGTTCTCGCGACGATTAAAGAAAAAGGGGATGCGATTTGGAAACAGGTGGTGCCGGAGGCCATTGAATTGGATGACATCGACGCCCCGGATGATCCATTGGAAGAAGATACAGACAGCCCCGTGCCTCATTTGGTCCACCGGTATCCTGATCGGGTGTTGTTGATGGTGACTAATCAGTGCCCGATCTATTGTCGATTTTGTACGCGAAAGCGATTAGTGGGGAAGCCGGGCTTTCTAAAAAAAGGGGAGCTGGACCAAGCGGTGGCCTACCTCAGGGAACATACCGAAGTGCGGGACGTTATCTTGTCGGGAGGTGATCCGTTGTTACTGCCTGATCATCTCATCGAGCGGATTTTGAAGGCCCTTCGGTCAATTCCGCATTTAGAACTGATTCGGTTTGGGACCCGTGTGCCGGGTACCCTTCCGCAACGGATTACCCCGGAATTGTGTGACATCGTAAAACGATTCCACCCCATCTATATGAACTTACATTTCAACCATCCGGATGAGTTAACACCGGAGGTGAAAGAAGCCTGTGGCCGATTGGCGGATGCCGGGGTGCCCTTGGGTGCGCAAACGGTCTTGCTGAAAGGCGTGAACGATGATCCTGAAATTATGAAACGCCTGATGCATCAATTGTTGTTGGCCCGCGTGAAACCGTATTACCTGTATCAAGCCGATCTCACCAAGGGGACCAATCATTTCCGGACCACGGTGGAAACGGGATTGAAAATCATTCAAGCGCTTCAGGGGCATACGAGTGGCATGGCCGTTCCCCACTTTGTGATTGATGCCCCTGGAGGTGGTGGAAAGATTCCTCTGCTGCCTAACGATTATTTATTGAATTTGGATGAGGATGGGGCGGTCTTAAAAAATTACGAAAATAAAACGTATCACTATCCTCAACCGTCAGCAGCGAACGGGCGTGAACTTCCTATGGTAGGCGCGCCGGCGTCTCAAGATATGTGCAGTGCCGGAGCCATGGATGACTATTAATGGCCCTCGCTCGTAAACCAGGGATTATTCCCTTTCAGCACCTGCGCACGCTGGTTCGTCAGGGCGCCATTCAAGCCGAGGCCACGATTACGCCGGAGCAGATCCAACCCGCCAGTCTCGATTTACGATTAGGGACCAAAGCGTATCGCCTACTCAGCAGCTTTCTTCCCGAACCCTCCGATCAACAGTCCCAATTCACCATTGAGGATTTGTACCGATCCGATATGGTGATGTACGACATGGATTTAAGTCAGGGCGCCATTTTGGAAAAGGGGCATGTCTATTTGGTGCCGTTAATGGAGCGGCTCAAGCTTCCCAAAGATGTGCGTGGCCGGACCAATCCCAAGAGTTCAACCGGTCGGCTGGATATTTTTACCCGAGTCGTGACAGACCTTCATGTGGGATTTGACGAAATTCGTCCAGGATATTCGGGACCTCTGTTTTTGGAAATCGTTCCTCGCTCCTTCACGATTCGGATTCAAGCGGGCCTTGCCCTCAACCAATTACGACTGATGTCCGGGAAACCCTTAGTCTCCGATTCCTCTCTGCGCCTCCTTCATCGACACACTCCCTTGCTGTGCCATAACGGAGGGCATGGCGAACAGGATCAGCCGTTGTCGGCTAAAGATATTCGGGTCGATAACGGGCTTTTTCTCCGGGTCGATTTGCGGGGATCTTCAGAAGGTGATCGTGCTATTGTGGGGTATCGGGCCAAAAAGAATAGTCACGTCATTGATCTCAACAAAGTCGGCCATTATTCCGCGGCCGATTTTTGGGAACCCCTTTATCGCAACGCCACGGCTACCATGTTGTTGGAACCTGAAGAGTTTTATATTTTAGCGTCCAAGGAGCGGATTCAAGTGCCACCAGGATATTCCGCGGAGATGGTGGCGTATGAAGCGGCTTGCGGTGAATTGCGCACGCATTACGCAGGTTTTTTTGATCCGGGATTTGGCTATGCCAATCCGACCCGCAAAGGGACGCAAGTGGTTCTGGAAGTTCGGCCGCATGATGTGCCCTTTCGCATTCACGACGGGCAGACATTTTTCAAAGTGATGTACGAAAAAATGCAGGACAATCCCACACACCTCTACGGATCATCGTTGGGATCCTCCTATTCTCAGCAAGGACTGACCCTCAGCAAACATTTCAAGTGGTAACCATGAGTCCAGACCAGAAACCTCCAGAGCCGGTTGAACCTGTGGTTCCGAAGCCCCCCTCTCTCCCTCCTCAACTCCGGGAGGATGACACGGACGATCAGGAAAACCGGCAGATGCAAGTGGCCATGCGCATGGTGGGATCGGCCATGGTGTTTATCGGGTTTTTACAGGTCTTCCTTTCAGCCAGCACTGGTGCGGAAATCAGTATCTTCCCCATGATTATTTATTTTTCCGGAATGGCCATGTGGGCCTATTCCTCGGTTGAAAACCTCACTGTCCGTTATACCGTGATGGGATTGTCCATCCTTTGTGCATTGGCATTTATGCATTTTGGAGAAGTCTTATTTTGGCATAAGTATTTGATTTACTGGGGCACGATCGGGGTTGTCGTGTTTTTTATGTTCAAAACTCCCAAAAAACCCGCCGACTCGTAGACGACTGTTCCCGATTCTTCGCTCTTCCTGTGTATTTCACGAATTCTTTCATGCATGAATATCGCCGTGATCATTCCGGTCTTGAATGAACAGGAAGCCCTCCCTGGTCTGTTACAGGCGTTGATGCCGTTAGGATTCGAGGAAATTATCGTGGTGGACGGAGGAAGTCGGGATGGGACTGTGGACGTTGCCAGGACGTTGTGTGAATTGATGGCTGACTTTCATTTTCGAATCATGTCAGGTCCGTGTGGCCGGGCCTCCCAAATGAATGCCGGAGCAGGCCTGGCCTCCGCCGACATTCTGCTGTTTTTGCATGCGGACACTCACTTGCCACACAATGCGAGACAAGCCGTGGAATGTGCCATGGTTGATCAGCAGTGTGTCGGGGGCCGGTTTGATGTAAGGTTTACTCGTGACACCGGCTGTGCGTGGATGGTGAGTCGGCTCATGAATCTTCGTTCCCGCTTGTCAGGAATTTCCACTGGAGATCAAACGATATTTGTGCGACGATCGGTGTTTGAGCATATGGGAGGCTTTGCGGACATTCCTCTTATGGAGGATATTGAATTCAGTCGCCGCTTGAAAAGACTCGGTACGATCGCGGCTCTTAGAGATACCGTCACCACGTCGTTTCGACGGTGGGAACAACATGGCCCGCTTCGAACGATTGTGCGTATGTGGGTCTTTCGCTTTCTCTATTGGCTTGGATGGGATCCTCGTCGTCTTCAACATTACTATGACTCGGTCCGGTAGTAACCCACCCGCACACCGGCCCCGCATGCCAAAGCAGGTCCAGGGGGGAAGACGTCATGCTCTCGTGGCCGCGTCGGCAGCGATTATTGTCTTTGCAAAGGCTCCGGTAGCCGGCCAAGTCAAAACTCGTCTCTGTCCGCCCCTCACCCCTGATGAAGCCGCCAGTCTCCACGGAAGTCTTGTCCTGGATATATTGGAACGATGCCAATCTCTCAAAGGATATGATCGTATTTTGGCCGGGACACCTTCTCTCCATCATCCATTTTTTCGGGCAATGGAGGCTCGATTCAAAATTCCGGTCTGGGATCAAATAGGGGACGACCTGGGAACTCGCATGGCATCAGCATTCAAACAAGCGCTTGGTTCCCCGTATCGTTCGGTTGTGATCATTGGAACAGACATTCCTGGCATTAATGGTCCACTCCTCACAACAGCAGTAGACAGTCTTCAGGACCATGATGTCGTGTTAGGCCCCACAATGGATGGCGGGTATTACTTAATCGGGCTTCGCACTCCCGTGCCGGACCTGTTTGCGAACATACCGTGGTCCACGGAGCAGGTGTATGCCCTCACAGAGCAGAAGATAAAGATGCTGGGCTTATCGTTAATGGTCCTACCGAAGCTTCGCGATCTTGATACGGTGGAGGATCTTCAAATATGTATCCGGGATTCGAAAGATCGACAGAATCAGACATTTTCTTCCCGTACGAAAAATGTGTTGCAGGAGTTGGCCAAGCGATTGACCAACCGCGAATAAGGGAACAATAATTCTTTTCATGACAAGGTTGTCCACACGAGAACCATAGGAGAGATGAGAGATGATTGACCGTGTGGCGTTGATCACTGGCGGGGCAAGAGGAATTGGACGAGGTATCGCTCTGGATTTGGCAAGCAAGGGTTGGAGGGTGGCCCTTTGCTATCGCACCAGTCAGCAGGAAGCTGAGGAAGTCAAACGTACCATTGAGGGACAAGGCGGAAAGGCGTTGGCCATTCAATGTGATGTCTCCGACCCCGCCGCGGCAACACAGCTTGTTCAGCACGTGGAAGGTACCTGGGGCCTGATTGATGCGCTGATTAACGGGGCCGGGCCCTACCATCGCGTCTCACTTTTTGAGGAAACTGTGGAGGGATGGTCGGAAATGTTCACCAATAATCTCCACCCTATTTTCTATCTTGCAAAGGCAGTGGCGCCGGGAATGAAGACCAGAAAATCTGGCCGGATCATTTCGTTCAGCATGGCCAACGCGGACAAAATGGAAGCCCAACCGCATGTGACCGCCCATTATATTGCCAAGGCCGGAGTGCTCATTCTTACCAGGACCCTGGCAAAAATGTTGGCCCCGGATGGTATCACCGTGAATGCGATTTCACCAGGATTCATCGATTCCGGAAGCGCGCCGCCTGGAGAGTTGGACGGGATAGCCAAAAAAATACCGGCCGGATATATCGGGGAAGTCAAAGATACCGTTCAGGCCGTCCGCTATTTTCTTTCTGACGAGGCTCGCTATGTGACGGGAGCCAATCTGCATGTGAGTGGCGGTTGGGGAATGTAAAGTTAGAATGAATGCATTGGTGCATCCTCCCTGTCTTTCACCCACCTGATTCCAAAGACTTCCCCGAAGTGGTGAGCGATGCGTTGTTGCACTTCATGCGATTCAATGAATGTTCCGAGTTCTCTGGCCATGGAGGTCATGGTGCAGTCTTCAATGCCACATGGCGTCAATAAAGTAAACGGTTGGAGATCGATATTCACGTTTAACGCAAATCCATGCATGGTCACTCCACGGGAAATTCGCACGCCGATGGAGGCAATCTTTCCCGCGCGAGTTGTGGATGTGCCCACCCACACCCCGCGAAACGATTCATGACGACATCCTGCCATTCCCCATTCCGCTAATGTACGAATCAGCACTTCCTCTAATTTCTGGACATAGGTTTTGGGTCCCGGACAGAAATTCTTCAGTCGTAGAATCGGATATCCGATGACCTGGCCGGGGCCATGATAGGTGACCGATCCGCCTCGCCCACTCTGATGAAGATGGATACCTTGGTCCCGCAGTTCTGGCCAACGAGGCTCCCAATGTTCCGGTTTAGTCGTTCGTCCCAACGTGAGGACGGGTTCATGTTCCGTCAGCACCAGCGTATCGGGACGACGATCCTCGAGACGTTGGGCTACCAGGGATTGTTGAAGTTCCCAGGCTTCCGCATAAGGCAGGTAGGGATACGCCAGCACCATTCCCGGTATTGGAGAATCGGAGGAAACCATAGGAATGCGATCTCAGGATGAAGTGAAAACCAGTGGAAGGCCCAGGGCTTCCAGGATGGAAGGTGGGAAACGTTTGATTTTTCCATTGGTATCGACGGCCACAAGAGTCGCGGATCCCTCCACGACCATCCGCTCGGACGTGCGTTCCCGGATGACATGGGAAAACGTGAGAGAAATTCGTCGATCAGCCGCGACGGTTGTGTCAACAACCAGCGTTTCTCCATAGGTGGCGGGCGAACGATAAGCGAGTTCAGCTCGAATCACACGAAATTCCGTTCCCTCCTGTAACAAGCTGGCCACGGATAGGTCATGAGTTTCCAGGTAATGAGTTCTGGCCCGTTCAAAGTATTTCAGATAGTTGGCGTAGTAGACGACTCCGCCACAATCTGTATCCTCATAATAGACCCGAACTTCCATGCCGGTCAGTGGTCTCCGTTATACGTTCAAAGAGGGAAATTCTGGAAGGTCTGTGGGAGCCACGCCACTCAATTTCACCACTAGGTCATAGAGCTGGTGGAAGCGTTCGGGTTTAATAGGCTCAAATCCATAACCCAGTAGCGCATGATCAGCCGCATCAAATAAGGACTTCATTTTCGGCCACTCGGTGATGAAGCGTTGCCCCATGGAATCTCCGAACCCGGCCAGTGCTTGAAATTGCCCCTGGAGAGGAAGGCGATATTTCCCATCAATCTCGTTGAGATATTGCCTGCGGCAGATGTCTCGCAGGTCCTCGGGAAGTTGTTCCAGATTCACATCCCAACTTTTCAGATGGTACTGTGTAAACAACCGGGATTGGGCAAAGCCTTGCAAGGCCCGTAGTAGCACTTGAGTCGCGGCTTCAAGATCCCGTCCCCGATCTCCCCGGCGTTTGGCCCATGCCAATAAGTCCAGAGGTACTGCCGGTTTAATCTCTTTGACATCCAGCACGATTCGTTCAAGGAACGAAAGGTTTGCCTTGAAAGTTTTAATGAGACGATCCATTCCCGCTGGGCCGCCCCACACGGAAGCCAGCTCCAACGCCTTGATCCCGCCTTTTAATTTTTCCCAGGCAGAGCGATACAACAATTGATCCCACAGGCCATACGCCTGTGCCACATCAGCTAAGGCCCGATAAAATGGTTTCAACCCGCCGCTGACTCGATGTTCCAGCGTGTGAAACGCCCTGGCCGCAGCATCATAGGAGCCATGAGTAAACTGGTAACAGGCCTCGCCTCGCATGCGAGGCGCCTCCTCGTCCCATGGATTTTCAGAGGCTTCAGATTGGGACAACCGTTTGGCTGTCTCCTCAACATGATGTTCAGGAAAGGGTGGCTGATTGCCGGGAAACAGAAAAACTTTTGTGGAAAAGGGAAATCCCGCCAGCATCATGGCGGAAGCCATGCCGACTGTGGCGCCTGTTAAATCAACAACCAGTTCCCCCGGCACAATGTTCCACGTGGTCAAAAGGGGCCCAAGACATTGAGCCAGAGCCTTATGGCACGCAGAAAAGCTTTCAGAAGAAGGTGTCAGAATCCAGTCCCAGCGTTGGGGCATGCGGGACAAAGCGGGATGGATATGTGACTCCACCACACTTTTTTGAGACTCGTGCAGAAAAAAACACACCATATCTGGAGTCAGATGCCGCAAAATCGCGATAGCGGGAGCAGGATCGGCTTGAATGGCAAGCAGGAGTGCTTTGGTAGAGATGGAGGCACTCACAATGAGTGGACTATATCATCGGTCGGGGAGACCGGCAAGAAACCTATCCGGATACCCTTATAGCAAACGGGCAATCTCTTGTATTCTTCCCCACAGTGTGAATTTTTCATCTTATCCTGATAGAATCGGCCCCGATGGATATTGATGCCGTGGTGCAGGCCTTCGAAATCAGTGCGGATGTCAAGAACGCATTCATTCGCACCCACGCAGAGCGAGTGGTCGAAGTCGGTCAACTCCTGATCCGTGCGTTTCGAGAAGGCCGAAAAGTGTTACTCTTTGGAAACGGTGGAAGTGCTACCGACGCCTCGCATATTGCGGCTGAATTTGTCGGTCGGTATCGCCGTGATCGAGACCCTCTCCCGGCTCTCGCTCTGGCCACCGATATGGCCGCCATTACCTGTATTGCCAATGATTACGATTATGCCGATATTTTCTCCCGGCAAATATTGGCGCATGGCCGCAAGGGGGATGTTGCGATTGCCATTAGCACCAGTGGAAATTCCATCAACGTCATCCGTGGTGTGGAGGCAGCCTCAGATCGTGGTCTTATTACCGTGGCTTGGACGGGCGCCACAGGTGGAAAAGTGGGTGACCTCGTCGAGTATTGTTTTCGAGTGCCTTCTGTGATAACGGCGCGCATTCAAGAATGCCATATTACCCTGGGCCACGTGTTGTGCGAATTCATTGAAGAGCGTCTCTTTGGTAACCAGGTCTAATTCATTGCTGACTGGTACTTCTCCAAAGCTGAATCTCGCTAGGCTTCGGACCTATCCGCTTCAAACCCGTCATTCCAAAGTGAAGATGGCGGACTTTGCGTCTCCTTGGCGGCGGACGGGCTCCTTTCAAGCGTTTCTCAAATCCCTGCCCGATATTCTAGCAGGCAAGACGTTTCGAGCCGTAGTAGCGGCGATTGTCGATGCCCGACGACGCGGGAGACCGGTTATCCTCGGGATGGGTGCCCATCCCACCAAGGTCGGCCTTAATCCTATTGTGATTGATTTGATGCGTAAGGGCGTCATTACGGCAGTTGCGATGAATGGTGCAGTCATTATTCACGATTTTGAATTGGCGTACCTGGGCCAAACCTCTGAAGAGGTCGAAGCCGAAATTGATTCCGGGCGATTCGGGATGGCGGAAGACACCGGACGTATTCTGAATGAAGCCATTGTGCAGGGATGGCAAGCGGGTTTGGGCATAGGGGAGGCGATAGGCCGTTATATTCTTAAACATCCCCGGCAATTCCCTCAACGGCGATTGAGTCTCCTGGCGGCCGGCGTCCGACTTGGTCTTCCGGTGACGGTGCATGTGGCGATCGGCACCGATATCATTCACATGCATCCGCACGCGAACGGGGAAGCGATTGGCGGCGGGTCATTATTGGATTTTCGCAAACTCGCAGCGGTGGTGTCGCACATGGAAGGGGGCGTGTATATCAATTTGGGGTCGGCCGTGCTTATGCCGGAGGTTTTTCTCAAAACGGTGACCATGGGACGGAATCTCGGACGAGCCTTAACACGCATCACCACGGTGAACATGGATTTTCTCACGCATTATCGACCCATGACCAATGTCGTCAGACGGCCAACCCAAAAAGGCGGAAAAGGCTATGCGCTGACCGGGCATCATGAATTGATGGTCCCGCTTTTGGCAGCAGCGGTGCTGGAGAGGCTTCGAAAGTAGCGTGCGTTAAGGTGGCGGCGACGGTAGAGAGTGGGGACAATCGGTGCGGGTGTAAGGAGTGGAATTCTCATGAAAAAGAAAATTCTCATCGTCGATGATCATCCCGACATTGTGCTCATGCTCTCAGATCGCTTAGAGGCCCTGGGCTATGAAACGATTGTGGCTGGCAATGGCCAAGAAGCGATGGAGAAATTTGAGCAGGACTTCCCTCATCTCATGCTATTGGATTTGGAAATGCCACGAATGACCGGCATGGAAGTTCTGAACCAATTAGCCCAAATCAATTCAAAAAAAAATGACGGAGGGGAAGCTCAGGGATTTGGTGGAGGAGAATGTCTCCCCTTGCCTGTGGTGGTGATGACGGCTCATGGCACAATCTCCAAAGCCGTCGAGGCTATGAAAGCGGGAGCCAGCGATTTTCTGACGAAGCCCATTGAATTGGATCACCTCGCCCTCGTTCTCAAAAAAGCCTTGGCCCGGGAGGCGTTGGGACGGCAGGTTGCTGCGCTGCGAACCGAAGTGGAAAGTCGCTATAGCCAGATTGTAGGAAACAGCCCTCAGGTGAGTTCGATGGTGCAACTGGCAAAGCGAGCGGCTGCCGCTGATGCCACGGTGCTGTTGCTGGGGGAAAGTGGGACGGGAAAGGAGCTGTTTGCCAGGTCTATTCACCGATGGAGCGATCGGGAGGATATGCCATTCAGCGTCATCAATTGTGTGGCTCTCACGGAAACCCTCCTGGAAAACGAACTTTTTGGTCATGAAAAAGGGGCATTTACGGGCGCGGATTCTCTGCAAAAAGGGAAAATCGAAGCGGCGGATGGGGGAACAGTTTTCCTGGATGAAATCGGAGATATGCCTCTGGGGCTTCAGGCCAAATTACTCCGGGTGCTTCAGGATCATGAGTTTCCGCGGGTGGGAGGGACTCGGTTGGTCCGTGTCAATATTCGGGTGATTGCAGCCACTAATAAGGATCTGAAACGAGCGGTCAAAGACCGGACTTTTCGTGAAGACCTGTATTTCCGGCTCAATGTGGTAAATTTGTCATTGCCCCCATTGCGGGATCGTCCCGAGGATATCATTCCCCTTGCCGATCATTTTTTAGCCCGCCACGTGCGAGAAATGAAAAAACGCAAACGGAAATTTTCCAAGGCTACCATAGAAACGATGCGCTGCTATTCCTGGCCAGGCAATATTCGTGAATTGGATAATGCCATTGCCCGAGCGGTGGTGTTGGGCGTGGATGAAGAAATTTCTACCGACCTTTTGGGATTAGGCGGGGGAAAAGATGAACTTGAAGAGATTGATAACCTCCCCTACCACGAAGCCCTGGATCGATTCGGCACCCGTATTCTGGAGCAAGCCATGCGACGATGCAATTGGAGTCAAACCAAAGCCTCAGAACTCCTTGGCCTCCAGCGGACCTATCTCTCCCGTCTCCTCAAACAAAAAAGCATTCAACAGGGTTCCGAGGATTCCTGATTAGGTTGGATTTCGAGAGCGTGGGGAGTGAGACTCGGAAGAGTCTCATCCGAACGACTGGTTTCGGGAATAGGAATATGGGGCGCTAGCTCCAAAGCCAGCCCCAAATCTGTCCATTCCAACTTGGCATTCACAAAATCCATACATATAGAGTTCGCGGGGCTTTCGATCACCTGGGTACCAATGCTCTCCGGCCTATGGAAGTAAAAGCTGGGATGAGGTTTGGCTTATGCGGAGAGTTATAGGACAAAAACAGGTATGGTGCTCAGATGTCCGTTTACAGGAAATGGATACGTTGAGAGAGATACGGGCTGGGAACGAACTGGTATGTGGCTGCTCACGAGCGGGCGTCTGGATTGAGGATATCTTTAGCAAAGCCTTCAAAGGCGGAGTGAGTGGGTTCTCGGAGTTTCCTGGTGGTGGCAGGAAGGGTTCATGGGTTCTTCCAGCTGCAATCGATATGATCTGAAAATGTGCCCTGCATGTGCTGGCCCATCGTTTGATGCGTCCCTCCTCTCTTGGAATGGAATGTATTTAGGGTGGGCGGGAGTCGGCTCTTCATCTCTCATGAGGGTCCTGCCTCAGGTCCCGTCTCGTTCGAGACCTGAATCCGTTGAGTCACTGCACAGGTAAATTCCTGTCCCTGGAAATTCAGGAGATAGACTGAAATTTCAATAGGGAATTCCTGGCCGTTTTTGGCCCGGTGTATTGATGTGAAGGATATGGGTTGCCCGTTTCGCAGACTTTCCAAGCGTTGTCGAAATTGAGCATTGTCATGGTTTGGGGCAATGTCGGGGATACGAAGAGTTTGAAGTTCTTCCCGTGTGTACCCTAACGCGTCGCAGGCGGCCTGGTTGGCAAAACGCAAGTGTTTATCGGAATCTGCCACCAGGACTCCGTTGGGCACATGATCAAAAGCGAATTGCATCAGTTGAACATATTCCGCCAGCTGCTCGTACGCCGTGAGCTTGCAAACTGGCTGTGTTGCTGCATCAAGGGAATCACCGGTTGGAATTGGTTGGAGGAGGGACGGGAACGGTTCAATCGGAACAATGGGGGCAGAATATCCGAGTAAGCCTCCAATAGCTGCTTGCCGTGCCAAACAGGCTCGATGAATGGCGGATTTCACCTCCTGCCGTTTATATGGTTTGGTAAGGTAGGCAAAGGCTCTGTCGAGGATGACGGGGTTGGCGGTGTTGCGTAGGGATGTAAAGGCGGTTAACAGGATCACAGGTAGCTGTGGATGCGTTTGAGAGAGTTCCTTGAGAACTTCAAGGCCATCCCGGTCTGGAAGCCCGACATCGAGGAGCACCGCATCATACGACGAGGTTGTACTTTTTTGAAGGGCAGCCGCTCCGGTCTCAACGGTTTCCACCTCAAAGCCTTCCTGGCGAAGGTAATCGGACAAGGCCAGGAGAATGTCAATATCATCATCCACGAGCAATACTCGCGACTTCGTGGACATGACAGACATCTTTCCTTTCCTGGCGGACGACCCGAATTTCGAGTCAGGTTGGCGAAAGGGGTCACATGGAAATAATCTTTTAGTCCTCGGGAAATTCTGAAGAGAAAAGTTATGCAAATTATAGGCTTAATTAAATGGGGTCATTTTTCTACTGTGAGGGAGTTGTGAAAACATAAAATGTATCTGTTTCGATACATCATGTATCGAAACAGATACATTTTGAGAGTCCCATTCCGACTCCTTACGATTAAGGGGTCGATTGTGTCACGGGTAGGGTAAAACAAAAGCGACTACCTTCTCCTGGAGTACTCGCCACCCAAAGCGAACCCCCGTGCAGCTCGACTAAACTCTTAGTGATAGCTAGGCCTAGCCCAGCCCCTCGGTTTTTTATTTCAGAAGATTGCCCGCGGTAAAACCGTTCAAAAATGGTCTGTTGTTCCTCCAGAGGAATGCCACAGCCGGTATCGACAACACACGCTTGAATCAAGCCATTTTCCAGTTGTCTGACTTCGACCGTCACCGTCCCGGGAGATTCGGTAAATTTCAGAGCGTTATTGATAAGGTTGGTAAATATCTGGATGAGTTTATCTCGATCGACTTGGATTAATACGACAGTAGCGGGAATATGCGCTTCAAGGATAAGAGAGCGTTCCTGGGCCATAGGCTGCAACGTTTCCACGACCTCTCTTGCAAGACTGCCGAGGTTGACAGGACTCGGGTGCAAGTCCATGCGGCCTGATTCGATCCGTGAAAGGTCCAGGAGATCATTAATCATCCGAGTCAGTCGTTCGATATTGTATTTCACTCGGCCAAGATAAAACGTTTGTCGTTCATTCAGAATACCGGTCAATCCATCCAACATGTTTTCCACTAATCCTTTAATGGAGGTCATCGGTGTTCGCAGTTCATGAGAAACGATCGAAACGAAGGATGATTTCAATTGGTCTAATTCCTGAAGGCGTTCATTAGCAGATTGCAGATCTTGTGTGCGTTCTACCACCCGTTCTTCGAGAGTTTGTGCGAGTTGCTCGACATCTTTATAGGTTCGTGCATTGTCAATAGCCACGGCCACGTGGCTGGCAATGGTCAGGAGCAAATCCAGATCTTCCTGTGTGCAACGTTGACTACCCCGGTCGGCTCCGAGATATCCCAGCACCTGGTGATGGCTGAGTAGCGGAGCGGCAACGAAAGACATGACTCCCATTCGGCGACAGATTGGAAGGATGAGAGGGTTCATCCTATGAGCGATTTCCTCCAGATCGTAGGCTAAGACCGGATGTCCTTGGATCAACAGAGTCTCGTCTAAGGATCCCGGAGTAATCGGGAACTCGAGTTGTCGAATTTCCTGCTCCAATTCTGGAGGAACGCCGGACACTTCAGTGACAATCCCTTTTTTTTGATCGGGGTGTTGGAGGACCAGAATCATGCGATGGAAGCCCAGATTTTCTCGAAGTAGCTTGAGAACGATGGAGAAGAGCTTTTGAACATCTAAGGTGGAGGTAATAACAATGCCGGTTTGGTGTAAGGTACTGAGTTGTGTGACCTGCTTCGTGATGGTATGAACATAGGTTGAAATGGCTTCTTCACGTTGTTGGAGGGCTTGTGCCATTCGATTGATGCTGGTCGTGAGTTGTCCCACTTCATCCTCGGTGTCTGCGGAGACCGTGACCTGTAAATCACCTTCAGCTATTTTATGAGAGGTTTCTGCCAAACGCCGAAGAGGCGTGACAATTCGGTTGGCTAATAAAACCGTGAGAAGAATGCCCACGAAGATGATGCCCACGGTGAGGAGACCGATATGCCATACCGTTTGGTTAAGCGATTGTTGCATGGGGGCCGTCGTCATGCCGATTTGGATAATGCCGATGATGCTCGGCTGCTCTTGAGGAATCGTGGGACGGGCATGAAGCTCTTCTGAAGATAGAAGTTCTATGGTCTGGAGCCGTCTATCTAGCCGGTAAACCGGAAGGGCAAAGTCATAAATGGTTTCTGATCCTATTCTAAATCCTTCTGCCGACTTTCTTTCCGCGGACCTGTCAGAAAGGAGTCCTTGTTTGAGAGGTGAGGTATGTAAAACCGTCATGAGGGGCTCCATGCTGGAAATTTGTGGATCCAGGGTGATAAATGCGTCCGTAATGGAATCATCCGGGAATAATGGCTTCGTTTCATCACGAGTTAATTGTGTGGGATCCATTAATTTCCCTTTGGATTTTCCGACTAACACATTGTTGTCCTGGTCTCGTGCGATAGCGTAAACGACTTCCGGCGATGATAATGCTCCTTCCAGCATGGTCTCCAGATAGTGCGTATCTTGAATGATGAGGCGATTCACGCTAATTTTGTTCAGTGTTTTAACCAGGATTGTTCCCGTATTGAGCAGGGTGGATTTCATGACCTGGGCTTCCTGTTGAATGAGGTATCCACTCAGACTTGAGCAGGCAAGGACGATTATGAGGCTGACGAACAAGGAAAATTTCGTTCGAAGGGTAAGGAACCCCTGACGCGTTTTAGGCGGGTCAATTGGAAGAGGCGATGGCCGTTGTGCGAGTTGTTGGTCAAAAGTGCTCATCGAATTGTCTCAAGACGTCTTGAGGGAGGGATAAGATCAAATACCTTGCGGATTTTTGATTGATGGATTGATAGATGCGTTCAGGGGGTCTGATTGTTCCAAAAAACTGGGAAGGGGAAGCTGAACCGACTAGCTGTTGAGTAAGTTGTGCAGCCTGTTTGCCAATGTCCGCATAATGGATATACGCTCCGACGACGGCGCCGCTTTGCACTAATCCGGCAGAAAACCCGACGACGGGAATATTGGCTTCTAAGGTCGTACTTATCAGAAAGTCCAATGTGTTTTCGGTAAGAACAGTGCTGTCTGGCAGGAGCCATAAGGCGTCGATGCGATTCTTGATGGCATTAAGCGCTTTAGGCACATCTTTTTCGGAATGCACAGTTTCGGACACGATGCTGATGCCCAGCGTCTTAGCGTCTTTTAGAAGCTGGGCTTTCACGCCGTTGGTTTTTTGTGGATCGAAGAGCACCCCGATACGTGAGGTCTTGGGAAACAGAATGTGTAAGGGCTTCAGGTGTTGGCGAAACGGAATATCCGAAGAGAGGCCAATCATATTGCTTGTCGGCAAGTCATATTTTTCCGGGTCTAGAACTAAACAAAATATGACGGGGATATCCAAAATTTCGAGTTTGGCGACAAGAGAGGCTTTTAACCCCACAGCCAACACGATTTTGGCATTTGACGCACGGATGCCCCGGGCTAAGTTCGGGCCTTTGGTCATGTCCCCATGGAGGTCATATTCCGGAAGGACCAAGAAGGTGGAAGGGAGAGCCTTTTTAAATGCGGTAATGGCTTCAGAATAGGCGCTGATATCTGCTGACTTCAGGATGGCGACCTCCTCGGCAAAGGTGACGCTGGGAGCGAAAAGGATCTCCAAACAAAGAATGACCCAGGTAAGCTTTTTCCCATAGATGGATCTCTGCCAGATGGCAATTAAGTCATTCATTGTGATTTGGGGGCTTTCATGTGCTTGCTTGTTTCCCTATCGTGTGAACATCGGGCGGATTATGGTCAAATGAAATGCCAGATATGGGAGAGGTTAGGCGGCTTGTCTGGCGTTTTTTTCTTCGAGCATACATGACAGCTTGGTCAACAATTCCACCCATCCCTTTTTGCCCTTCAATCGACGCCTCTTCTGTAGGGATTCGATGCTGCCCTTGGTGCTTGAGGCAATAGATTTTAAAACATCCGAAACCCGATGCCGGCCCTTTCCGCGCCGAGCGCAAACAATAGATGACCGCCCTGTCGCCGGACAACGATTAAGGGATCCTCTGCCCATGTGTGTTCTTCCCCATTGCCATAATTTTTGATGGCATCTCCTCCTTAGTATGTGAAAGTATCATGATTTCCTCTCTCACCAAAATTCACCTCTTCTCGCCAAAGGTTATACCTCACTTTCGATCATACTTCCCGGTGCTGAGGCAAATGACGCAATCCTTCCCTTGGAGTATCACCCATATAATGAAGCAAGGATAGTACCGGCTATTATGCAACCGGCTTAGTTGAGAATCTTTGAGTAAGAAATGAGATGGTGTGGGATGGCGGGGGAAGGTGGTTTCTTGGATTGGCGACTAAAAAGGGAATGCTGAACATGCTTCGGAAAATTATGGGAGACGAACGGCGGAAATTCGCCGATATTCCGGATGAGGCTCCCATTTTGAAGAATTTAATGCAGGCTAGAACACCACAGGCCAACGATGCCAGTCGTGTTCTGAAACAAATTGGGCCGTGAGTGAACGAATTGTTTTTGATTCGGCAGTTTCTTGAATCATAGGAGCCTGATAATGAGGTTGCCATCCACAATTCAGACAACGGATTACGGTTTCATGGAAGGTTTCTCCTCCTTCTTTAAGCACCAGCCCCTGACATTTGGGACATTCCGAGAGAGTGTCAGTGAGATGATTGGATGGAGCGGGTCTGAGCGATTCCAAGTGGATACGGGTATGACGTCGACGAATTTTTCCAGTCGGTTTGGATTGTTTGTTAGCCGATGAGTTGACCATTTGTCGCATAGGGGATTTCATTATTGGCACCCTCCTCTTGAAGTGAATTAGGTATTCAGCCGGTCTTGAGGCTTATGGATCGCTCCCTTGCTGTTTTCAGTACGTCTTGTTTGGTATCTATGGGTCAAAGCAAGACAAGTGCCTGAAGATTATTTGAAAATACCCTAGCCAAATGATCTAAATAGGGTAGATAAATGGCGTTGCAGAATGGGGGGTACGCCAAACGTGATCAGTGGGGGAATAGGACAAAAGTTATCTAAACGGATACAACATGTATCCCATCGGATACACGAATGAGGGATGGTGTGGGAATGTTGAAGAGAGAAAAGCGGCGTGTTGGTTGTTTCAGATCTCGAGTGCGGATTCGCCTGTGACGTGGCGGAGGGCAGAATAATCTGACTAATTCTTAGAGCAGGTGACGCGAAAAAGTTGTTGGTCTTCGAGGCGTAGAGCAGCGAGTTCCTGTCCCCAAACGCATCCGCCATCGATGGCGAACACCCCCTGTTCTTTCACCACACCTAAGGCGGACCAATGACCAAAAATAATCGTATCGTGTTGCGTGGCGCGATTGGGGACTCGGAACCATGGCATATACCCGGTCGGGGCATCTTTTGGATGTCCCTTGAACGAGAATTCAGGAATGCCTTCTTTTGTGCAGACCCGGAGGCGGGTCAAGACATTGGTTGTGAGGCTTAATCGTTCTTCCTGGCTCAGATGAGACGATGGCAGGATGGCTTTTCGAAAATAAATCGCCGGGAGGAACTGCTGAAAATGATCATCCTGCAGCGCCTCTTCTACTTCACGAGCTAATCCTAGAACCTGGGGAATGGACCAGGAGGGTAGTAAGCCGGCATGAACCAAACAATATCCATCTTCGACGTGAATGAGGGGACGAAACCGCAACCATGTAAGTAATTCATCTGCATCAGGTGCTGCTAGCACTGATTGTAACGTATCTTTTTTGTTGAGAGATGTCACCTTGGCCCACACGGCAAGAAGATGTAAATCATGATTGCCCAGTACCGTCGTGGCCGAGTCACCCAATTGTTTGATAAGTCGAAGCACTTCCAGCGAATGCGGCCCCCTGTTGACCAAATCCCCTACAAACCAGAGGCGATCCTTGGTTGCATTGAAGTGAATCGTCTTTAGCAGGCGATGTAAAGCCTGGACACATCCCTGCACATCTCCAATCGCATATGTGGCCATCCTGATATATCCTTAAAAATATAAAAGCAAATTCTACCTGAAAATCCCTCGATCGGGAAATTTCATGCCTGCGTTTGTCTGAACCTTGCTACAATCGGCCTATGCTTGAAAAGGTCTTTGTGTTTCAACCTTCTCCCTGGGAGGACCGGAATTGGGCGAGTCTCATTGGTCTTCCGTTAGAAGAGGTGTGGCTTCCGGTCGATGAGTCCGTCACGGTATTCGGATGGTTTGTGGACGCGGGACCGACCAAGCCTATGCTCCTGTGGTGCCACGGCAATGCGGGGAATATCAGTCATCGATTAGAAAATTTCCGTGAGCTGTATCGGCGAGGGATATCAGTATTCATTTTTGATTATCGCGGATATGGTCGGAGCACAGGCTCTCCTTCCGAACCTGGAATGTATCAGGACGCTCTTGCCTGCTATGATTATGTTCAGCATCAAAGGCGGATTGCCGCAGACCGTATTGTGTTGTTCGGGCGATCACTTGGGGCATGTGTGGCTGGAGAGGTGGCGATCCGTCGGCCATCGGCAGGGGTCATTCTTGAGGGGGCCTTCCCTTCTATCCAAGCGATGTCGGACCAACATTATTTGGGTTTGCCCGCGCGGTGGTTTGTGAATGTGGAATTCAATCTGGCTCAAAAGATTGGCAAACTTCAGCGACCCGTCTTGGTCATTCATGGCGAAATGGATTCCATCGTGCCGGTTGGCTTGGGACGCCAGGTATTTGACGCCGCTCATGAGCCCAAACAGTGGTATGTGGTGCCCGGCGCTGAACATAATGATGTGCCATTTGTCGGGGGAAATCCCTACTATCAAAAAATCATGAGCTTTATTCAGACTGTTGTCACTACTGGATAGAAACCACTCCCATGAACGGCGCATGGACGTGCTTGACCTCCGTTTCGATCCCTCGCTACCATCCTCTTCGTTGCTGACCGTATTCTGCTGGTGTGAAGAGTGTCATGGGATCTGTTTCTTATCTCTATCAAATCAATTGTTCCCTGGGCGGCCTTCCCAAGCTGCCGGTGTCTGAGGCGTGGGTATCGGTAGAGGGGATGGATGGAGACCGGCATCGAAATCGGCTCCTGCATGGCGGGCCGGAGCGGGCGTTGTGTCTGTTTTCGTTCGAGATTCTTGAAGCCTTACGGCAGGAAGGGCACATGGTCTATGCCGGGGCCTGCGGAGAAAATTTGACAGTGGCTGGTCTGGACTGGTCTCACATGAAGCCTGGTGAACAGTTGTACCTTGGTGAAGACCTGCATATTGAACTGACCAGTTATTGCGATCCCTGTCGGCACAATGCGCGGTGGTTTATTGGTGAAGACTATAATCGGATCTCTCATCAGCATCATCCAGGATGGAGTCGCTTGTATGCTCGCATATTGTCGGAAGGGCGGGTCCGGCAAGGCGATCAGGTATGGGTCGAGAGATTGTCGGAAAGGAAAGTGAAATGATGGAACGGGTGCTCGAACCGGAAATTATGGATGATCCCGAACAAGTTCAGGCATATGCCAAAGCTGATTTTCAAGAAGAGAATCAGGGGTTCGTTGATCACTTTCTCCGACTGTATGATGATCTCGATGGCGCGCATGTGTTGGATCTGGGTTGTGGCCCCGGCGATATCGCGATCCGTCTGGCCAGGAGTCATTCCACCTGCCGGATTACCGGCATTGATGGCTCATCTCCCATGATTACGTGGGCCGAACAGGCCGTGAAGAAAACTGAGTTGACCAATCGTATCGGATTTCTCTGTGAACGGTTTCAGGATGTCCGCCTTCCTGCTCCGGCCGACGCAGTTATTTCCAACAGTTTGGCTCACCACGTACCCAATCCATTACGATTTTGGTATGGGGTGAAAAACTTGATCAAACCCGGGGGACCTGTGCTGGTCATGGATCTCCTGCGTCCCGATTCTCCAGAAGAGGCACACGCGTTAGTCGAGCAATATGCCGCACATGAACCGGAGAGGTTGCGGCAGGATTTCTTTCACTCGTTGTTGGCCGCATTCACGGAGGATGAGGTCGCCGCTCACCTCGCAGAACTCAATCTGAGCCGACTGATGGTGGATGTGCCGGATGATCGCCATTGGATCGTCTATGGCCGTGTGTACTAGCCCTTCTGCGCTTGACGCTTTAGTCCCCTAAGTCTTAAAGTGCATGTTCGGTTGGGGGATCGTCTAGGGGCAAGACATAAGATTTTGGATCTTAGAACCCAGGTTCGATTCCTGGTCCCCCAGCCATCCTTCATTTTTGCACTCGTTGGGCCAACAGATCGAACGGTTTTTTGTAGGTAGGACAAAGGGTTCCGTTCGTCAGGGTGCAGTTCGATAGTAGGACATTGAGCAATCGTCGTTGTTCATGGGGAGATTGCTGGATATAGAGTGAATAGGCCCGATTCGCAAGTTCGAGAATTTTAATCCCATCTTCGTAATAGGCTCGGTTGGCGGTCTTGTGCGCGTCGAGTCGCTCACCAATCTGATCCTGCTCCTGTTTCCATTCGGTAGTCTTGGTCCTCCAAAATTCCTCACTGACGGTCCCGTCTAGCTTATCCACATAGATCTGGTCGATTCGTGTTTGAAGTCGATCGTATTGGCTTCTGAGTGTCCCTATAGCGTGTTCATGAAAGGTCCGTTCTTGCGCATGGCTTTCGCGAAGGGCATCTTTGATCCAGTCTACCTTTGTTCGATCGATCTGGATGGCCTGTACCAGTTCACCTAGCAAGCTTTGGAGCATTTCTTCGCGTATATATCCTTCCCCGCATTTCCCCTTAAAGTTTGTGCAGTGATAATAGATATACCGCCCCTTCTTCATTTCTGCGGTAATGGCACAACCGCACCGACCGCAAGATACCAACCCTGAAAACGCGAAGGATTTACCATTCCGGCGTTTGGGGATGTTGTGCCGCTGGAAAGCCGCTTGAACCTTCCCAAAGAGACTCTCACTCACAATAGGAGTATGGGTCCCTTGGTAAAGATTTCCATTCCACATGATCATCCCCGTATAGAATGGATTTTTTAAAATGGCTTCGATTTTACTGCGGCTAATTCGCTGCTGAGAGCGTCGAGTTGAAAATCCCATTTGAAGGCATTCTGTGCGAAGATCAGCCAGGGTATAATTGCCAGTGGCATATTTTTGAAAAAGTTGTCGAATGATCGGTACCTTTTCGGGGTCGAGCTCGACGGCATGGGTCTCTTTGTTATTCACATACCCAACGGGAACTTTTCCGGGAAACCCACCCTGCTCGACTTTCTGTCGCATACCTTTTTTAACTTCCTCGGACAGATTATCAATATAATTCTTTGCCAACACGACCTTGATGCCATGAATCAGTTTGGTATGGGATTTCGCATCCTTTCCGAGAATTTCCCCCTCTTTAACCAAGTGGATTTCCAGGCCCAACTCCTCTAGATCCACGTAATCCCGAAAATTTCGGTAGAGCCGGTCGGTTTTTTCAACTAAGAGAATTTTGGCCTCGGGGTTGGTCTGGAAAAACCTGACCATTTCCCGAAATTGGGTACGTCCAGCGGCTTTGGCGGTTTCGACATCAATAAATTCTTGAGATACCTGAAAACCTTTGCATTGGGCATAACCTTTTAAGAGTTGAAGCTGAGCAGGGATGGAAAAACCCTCTTTTTCCTGTTCTTTGGAAGAGACACGAGCATAGAGGATTGCTTTGATTTGCTCTTGCGACTTATTACTCATGATCCAATTACCTTCACTAATAAAAGGCAAGGAATTTTTTGGGGGTCATTTTTTTATTCTAAAGTATTTTCTTTTGAGTTCAAAGAGCAGAAAACTAGTCTTTTTTGCTGCAACCCCTTAAAATCCATCCGGGTCCAAGGGACACCTCACGCTTTTCCAGAAATTGGGTAATTTTAAAGGTCTCGTTTCGGCTGGTCTTTAAGAAAAAACCCAAGCTATATCATTAAGAATCAGCTCAAATCCCTACTCTTAGTTGGCCTGTCTATCCTTACAAGAGCTGGCTGGGAAATGCGGCCACTGCTGAAGAAAGAAAATACAGTGTCATTGGCTGATCAAATTGTGGAAAAAATAGAGCGAGCAAATGAACTATACAATCGCCTTGTCATACTCGTGGCTCCGGCTGGTGCGGGCAAGACGGCCGCGCTTCGGCAGGTGCATGAGTGTACGGCAGCTCCGCTCATCAACGTCAATCTCGAGCTGTCCCGCCATATGCTCGACCTCACCGGGCGACAGAGGACGCTACAGTTGCCTTTTCTGCTCTCCCAGATCGCAAATGCAGACCAGACGAACGTGATTCTGCTTGACAACATTGAAGTGCTGTTCGATGTTGCACTCAGACAAGACCCACTGCGGCTCTTGGAGAGGCTTTCGCGGAACAAGACAGTGGTCGCGACCTGGAGTGGCGCCATAGACGGCGAACACATGGTCTATGCCACGCCGGACCACCCAGAATACAAACGATATCCCTTACGAGATTTCCTGGTGGTTAACCTGGAGCCAAAAACATAAAACAATAAGCAACATCGTATGCCTATGAAGGCAATCCTTCGGACATGCAAAAGGGGAAAATAAAATGAAATTCGGAGACCTGATCCAATTCGAGCCTATCGAGTCCGTGGTCCAGCTACGGGACGCCGACGAGGCCGCTGCTGCCCGGCAGCTTGTCCAGACCTATGTCATCTCGGCTGAGATGGCTGATAAGCTGGTTAGCCTGGTCATCCCTCACCTTCAGTTCGAACAGCCCATGGACAACAAGGGGCTGCTGATTGTCGGCAACTACGGCACTGGTAAGTCGCACCTCATGTCCGTGCTCTCCGCCCTCGCTGAAAACGGCAATCTCGCGCCGTACCTGAACGATAAAAGCGTGGCCAGTGCCGCAGACAAGATTAGTGGGCGTTTCAAGGTAGTCCGAACTGAGATCGGTGCAACCACCATGTCCCTGCGCGACATCCTCGTTGCTGAACTGGAGGAGCACTTGGCTGCAATGGGCGTGTCGTATTTTTTTCCCGCCCCAGACAAGGTATCCAACAACAAACGCGCCTTCGAGGAAATGATGACAGCATTTCACCAGGAGCACCCCGACCACGGCCTGCTCCTAGTGGTAGACGAGCTGCTCGATTATCTGCGCACACGCAAAGATCAGGAATTCATTCTCGACCTCAACTTCCTACGTGAGATCGGCGAGGTCTGCAAGGACCTGCGGTTTCGCTTCATCGCCGGTGTTCAAGAAGCCATTTTTGACAGTTCTCGATTTTCCTTCGTGGCCGACAGCCTTCGTCGGGTGAAGGACCGCTTCGAACAAATCCTCATCGCCCGCAAGGATGTCAAATTCGTAGTGGCCGAGCGTCTGCTCAAGAAGACCGCCGACCAGCAGGTGAAAATCCTGGAGTACCTGACTCCTTTCGCCAAATTTTACGGTCGTATGAATGAGCGCATGGACGAGTTCGTGCGACTTTTCCCCGTGCATCCGGACTACATCGACACTTTTGAACGTGTCACAGCAGTAGAAAAGCGCGAGATACTCAAGACTCTCTCTCTGGCCATGAAGAAGTTGCTCAACCAAGAAGTCCCCGATGATCGGCCAGGAGTCATCGCCTATGACGGGTACTGGACGACCCTGCGCGAGAACCCGTCCTTTCGCGCCGTACCGGACATCAAGGCGGTTATCGATTGCAGCCAAGTGCTCGAATCCCGCATCAAGCAGGCTTTCACCCGTCCGGCCTACAAACCGATGGCCATACAGCACAACTTAATGAATTCCAAACATCTAGAGTTTGTGCGCCATGGTTTAGATGAGGATTTTCTTATGTTGCGAAAATAAAAAGAAAATCGTGGCAAGAGGACTTTTCTTATTTCACTTGCCCAACCCAATCCACATTCACCAACGCCAAATTTCCAGTCACGCTATGACTGCGGACAACCAGCCATCCATTTTCGGGAGATAAGGCAATTTCTCCCGTGCATTGTCCAAAAAGTGGAGATTCCCAAACAATTTTGGCACCAGGAATGAGATCCGCCAAAACGGGAGGAGGAACAACCCGGACCTTGCCGGCAGCCCTTTCTAGAAGTTTGAAGGCAAGTTCCTCCGGGAGATTGATCGATTGGCCCGACTCGACCGTCAGTTCCCCCTCGGGTAATTTCACCTGTAAAGCGATTAAAGCTTCAATTAACAAGATCAATCACCTCCGGTTTATTTAAATTTAATTCTCCTTGGTCAGAAACACTTGAAACACCTGAAACGCTGGAAACACCTGTTCCGTTCGCAGGTTGAGGCACTGTTGCTGAGCAAGTTGGTGGTGTTTCTGGTGTTTTGGGTGTTTTGTCCGGACCTCCTTGATGAAGCTCCAGGCAGTAGGCGTTGTTTCCTGTTGAGGCACGCTCGGCTGAGCGGATATAGAACCGGCCGAACGGGCGGTCCCGTCGATCTGCCAGGGCATGGCCTAATCGCTGTTGAGCGGCTAATGTGCTCCGACCACCCCATAGCGTGAGGAGCAGCGACCGTTCCTTAGCAACCTCAAAGAGATCTTTCGCCGTCACTGCCAGGGTGCCGTATCGTTCATACCAGGCGGCGCAGAATCCCTCCCAGGCCCGAGTGTCCTGTTCCGCTTCCGTATGAACCCATTGGCGGTCACCCAAGAATCCTGGGATCCCACAGACCCCAAGAATGCCTCCTAATACCTGAGTCCACTGCTCAAATCGTCCGAGGGTTGCCACCCCCGGAGGCCTGTCCGCGTCAATCCAGGTTTGGATCAGAGACAGGCAGGCACTCACCAATTCTGAACGATTTTCCTGGACCCATGCCATCAGGTTGGGATGGCGGAATCCGGTCCGCTGCTCCGGTTGTTCCATGTTGGAATCCAGCCGAATGGTCACCACTCGGCGGGCCAACTCGTCGGAAAGTGCGACATTGTTTCCGGTTGCCATCCACACGGCGTTGTTGGGGGCACGGACCATTTCCGATTGACCTAACCGGCGTCCCTGCCACTCACTGGCCGTCAACACCGCCGCCAGGGACGCTGATCGGATCGCGGTAACGTTGTCGAGTAAGATAAGAGATGTACCGCTTAACAGCATGGCTGTAATGCGCTTTTCCGTTTCTTCCTCCTAACCCGTGAGCGCCATCACGGGGGCTGGGACACCCAGGGTCACAAGGGCTGCCACATCCGCTAAAAGCCCTTTCCCCGTTCCGCGGGTGGGCGCATGGATAAGATGGAGTGGGGTTGGTCCCTGAATCATCTGACGCACAAAGGGAAGGAGGAGAAGAGCCACGACGTGAGCCCTGCTGGCATCGTCCACAAACGGGAAATCCCCGAGCAATTCCTCAATGATGAGTGATCGGGCTTGGTTAACGGACATAGTTCCTCGCACGCCCTCCAGTCCCCGAAGGCTCAGGAAGAGGCCGTATTCAGGATCATAGCCTCCACGTGTCAGTAACCGGCCATCTGGAACAAACAAGGGAACCAGGCTGATCCCGTTCAACACTGGAAAGGGTGGGGAGAGGTGGGCCAGAATATCAGCCACCACATCGCTAGGTGGTCGTGCAGGTTTATCCCCTTCCTCCGTCAATACCATACAGTCAGCCACCCGATCTAACCTTCCCTTGAGAGTGACGATGGTCAGCGTCTCAGCAGCAAGGACGGGTGTGGTCTGCATGCGCACAAGGATCGACCCTCGGCGGAAGATGACTGGGGGATCGTTGCCTTTCTGAAGGGCATCGAGGGCGTCATCCACGATCTCACGAAGAAAGCGACCATTCACTTGAATTGTTGGCCGGCCCCGCTTTGGCTGATCCTCTGTCGGCAGCGGCTCTTGTAACTGATCTGTGGCAAGTGCGAGTAGGTCGGCTATCGTGTGGCCCTGCACCAGGTAATCATCTACGCCGAGCTTCGCACCAGTTTCTCCTCCAGGGAGGTAAATGTATTGGACCCGTGCCCCCCGGTGGGTCAGGAAGCAGCTGAGCCTTGCCAAGGCTTGATAGACTCCCCGCTTCACCATGACATCCGAGTCGAAGGCTAGATAGACGAGCCGCCCGTTGAGCGCGATGGATTCCCAGTCGGGCAATGCGGTCTTCCCGCCATGTTCGTTGCTTCCGCGCCAGTTCCACACTCCAAGTAGGGCTATAGCACAGCATCCGTGGGAAACGAGACAGTCTCCCTTTTTGATGCCCTCCGTAATCCATAAGGGGATGTTGGGGTCTTGGAGTTGATGACGAATAGAGGGATGGCAATCAAGTGCCATTAAGCTTCCTGCGAGGGTTTCATATTTAATGGGTTTACCCTCTTTAATGCGAGGTGAATCGGGGCGTGCCTGGTATAAAGCAATATTCCCCTGCACGTTGTATATGGGGATGAGTAAAGCAGGCACATGGCACTGCGCGTCTTTAAAGCCGAGTTCTTTTAAATGCGATTTTTTGGTGACCGTGCGATAGCCTCTAGATTGGATAAGGTCTGCCATAATGCCGCTTTCTTTCGTCAGCATGTCCCAATGGTGCTGGGCCAAGGCGTCAGGTTTCTCTGCTTCGTTGGAGGAATGCGGAACCGATGAACCGCGTTCCGGATCTTCCGTTTTTCGAGGCCCCTGAGTTTCATCGGTGTTGGATGTCGCCTTCTTGGGATTGTTCATTCTGTTGTTCCTTCCCTGCCGCTCGAATCCCCGTATGGTGGGTTGTTGGCCTGTTGTTCCCATTCCAGCAAGACCGCGAAAAATTCGGTGGTATTGGCGGTTATTTCTTGCAAATCCTCACTAGTCAGCGGTGAAGGATACTGGTCCTTCCAGCACGCTACGGTCTTTGCCAGAAATTCTTGGGGCACCCGTTTTGCCACGATGGTGATCTGATAAAAAAAGGCCCTCCTTAGAGGAAGCTTTGGGAAGGAATTCTCCTCGGAGGGCCCCCCATCCAATGGCTTGGATGAGTTATTTGTAATCTGGTTTTGTTCCCAAAGCTTTTGATCAGCTTGTAGAAATTATTTTGCCAAACCGAAAGGCTTGCGTCTGAAATCGTACAAAGTCGGAAAATGTTCCCGGCGGTGAGAATGGGGGCTTAGAAAGGAATGGGAAGTTTGGGCTATTCGTGAGACTTTAATTGTTGGTAAAAGCGGAGTTTTATCTTTTGCCAATGATCTTTCCAAAGATCGGGATACCGAAGGTGGAGAAGTTGAGAGGCCTTCTTAAAAACATCATCGGGGATAAATGGTTGCTCGGTTTTGGGAAGAGGTTGTGAAAAATCGACGATCCAACGCTTTTCTTTCCGCCGGGTCGCATATGGAAGGAGGAAATCCACCAAGGGCACAAACAGCCAGGTCCAAAACACCTGTCTAGTTAGATCGCTGGAAATTTTGTCGATGCCAAATTTGGAAAAGAAGAGTTGTTCCCAAATTATGTCGGCTTTCGGTTCTTGGGCAGTCCCTGTTATTTGGCTTTCTCTTCGCCTAATGGAAGATTCCCGCTTTCTGTCCTTTGATAAAGATGTGCGAATGGAAAGGGCCATATCTAAAAAAGGCTGAGGGACATAAGAAAGCGTTAGGACCATGCTTCTGAATTTTCCTTTAGTATGGACGATAGGTGGGGGTGCGGAATCAAAAATTGCATCAATTTTTCCCATCAATGTTTGATTTTGGATGGCCTGCTCCTGGCTCCCTTGTTGAATGCTCCAGGCAAGGAGCAGCCAGTTGTAGAATCCCTCCTGGCTGTCGGGAGGGGATAATTTCTTCTTAACCAATTTCCACGTGTCCGGTGAAAAGATTGTTGTGTTCTGACTCCGCTGAAAAAGGGAAGGCGAGGGCAAGCGATGGGTTTCAAATACCTTGCGAACCGGTGGTGACAATTCTTCTATCCACGACCCTTTGAATTTTCCGAAACGAAGCCATTCCACCAGTAGGCGAAAGGATCGCCCGGTTATGTGACATTGGCTACAGGTGACTCGTTCTGGAATAGTTTTTCGATTGCAGCTGGGGCAATACAGTTTCACAGACCGATTTTTACATTTAGAACAAAATCCTCCTAAGTGGGAAGCATATTGGCGGCAGACAAGCCATCTTTCCGCCAGGAGATCCGGTTGCGGAGGCTGTCGGGGAATGCCCCATGCCTGTAGGGTTGTTTCTGTGAGAGGAACAAAAGACTTCTGAGGCGACACTACTTATCTCCTTTATTTGAAGTAATTTCCTCTCGAACGTGGAACAGAATGAATTGTATGTGATTTCCTCTATTACTTAAATAATCCACGATATTGGGTGCAATATAAATATCGATAGATGCCCATGCTCACAAATTTCCTCCCATCAATTTGACCGGAGCCATTCGAAAAGTCCTAAGGCGCAAGAAACCCACGAATGGAGTTAGGTAAAGCTGTGCAGGAATGCCTTTTGAGCTAGCACTCCTTAATCCAATATAGGGCCCAATGGGAAGATGCTCCTCGGATAGGAGGAATTCTATGGCTTCACTTGATGCATGTAACCAATGGTGACATACTCTGAAAAAGGAGCATGTTTGGGATGACCGACAAACGAGAGCGCTTTGTGCTGGAGTATTTGATTGATTTAAATGCCACCCAGGCTGCAATTCGCGCAGGCTACACACCGGAATCGGCTGAAGTGACGGGGTCCAGATTGCTAAGAAATGTTAAGGTTCAAGAGGCCCTTCAACAAGCAAAAAAGCGGTTGGGGGAACGGGCGCAAATCAAAGTGGACCAGGTCATTGAGGAATTTCGACGCATTGCCTTTGCCAATATTGGAGACGTGGTAACCATAAATTCTAAGGGGGAATTGGCTATTCGGCCTCTTTCAGAGATTCCTCCGGAGACTCTCGCAGGGGTAGAAAAGATCTTTTTTGAGGAGATCACGAATAAACTGGGAGAGGTACGCCGAACCCTTCATGTGCGAATGGGTCCCAAACTCCGTGCTCTAGTCAAATTGGGTGAACATTTAGGGTTTGTTCATTGATCAAAGTAAACGAGACCCAGCCCCGAAACGCCCCCAATCGTAGTCGCCACAGGGGTGGGGAAGCCTCCGGTTCTTCGCTTGCTAGAAAACTTAGGGAAAGCCTGTCAGGGCTACCAGGATCGAACGCTACGCAATCTGACCTGTAAGCGAATCCAGGTGGATGAGAATTGGAGTTTTTGCTATGGGAAGGACAAGAAATTTACCAGATTATTAGGTTGGGTTGGAATCACACCCCTTGGCTGCCCCCTATACCTCTCGGTCAGAATAATCCATACACCTTAGCCTCCCATGGAAATAGCGGCTCTCGGCCCTCCCATTCAGGTGGGACAAGACGGTCTTGGGTCACTTCCCGCCAGACCTTGCCTGGAGGCGTATGAGGCCAGGAAGGTATTCGATATTCAGCCGTGGGACTAAATGGATCGGACGTACCGAAGTTCGAAAAGTTGGCTACTACGACGATCACCTTGTCGCTGTCGGACCGTCCGCGCTGCCAGACGATTACCCGCTTTCCTTCCTCAAAATCCACATGGAGGAAAGCTGTGTCGTTGCCCGCTAGCGCATCATAGGTCGTGCGTAGGTTAACCAGCCGTGCAACATACTCGACCAACTGTTGCCGCCAGGGTTCAGCCAGCCTGTCGAAATTCACCGGGTCCACCTGCTTGTCAGGATGGCCGATGAGTAAGTCGTGCTGATCGGCAAACTCTTCCCCGGCAAAGATCATCGGAATCCCGACGGCAGTCAGCAGACAGACAAAGGCCAACTTGATTCGCCGCGCTACATCCGCAACCCCATTGTTGACGAGGAAGTTAAACAGCCGCTCGTTGCGGAAGCCTTCGACATCATGCGAGGTCACATAGTTAATAGCTTGCGCGCCGTCTGTAAAGATCGGCTCCCCGTTAGATTGCAAGAACCGACAATCGATCATTTTACGGATTGTCCATTCAAAATTTGGCTCCTTCTCATCATTCTGACCGAGAATAGCCGAGCGCACCATTCGCTTGAACTGCTCATTCCACAAGGCATCGAGCCGCTGCTGACTCAGCAACTCCCAGGGAACCGCCAAGTCCTCGCCCACGACCAGAAAACGCGCATCCGCCTCGTGAGCCGGCAGACCCTGCTCGCCACCTCGGGCCTGCCAGACCTCTCTGGCCTTGTCCTTGAACTCCTGCACAAAATCCCAATTGGCGATATTGGGGATGCTGTCCATGCGAATGCCGTCGATTCGAAACTCTCGCATCCACCGGACCAGATGGGTCAGCATGAGCTGCCGTGCGGGGACCAGGTTCGCTCTCTTGCCAGATATGGGGTCATAGGACTCTGTCCGGAAATTGTATTTGAACAGATCCCCACCAAAGCCGTCTCGTTTGCGGCCCTGATCAAACTCTTCGGGATCCCCCGTGTTCGCTTGCACGTGATAATCCAGGAAGTTGATATTCTGGTACGCGTCCTGGGCTGAAAACGCCATGACCATATCGGTAAAGAACCGGACTCCATGCCGGTGGCACGTCTTGATCAACTCGATGAGGTCTATGGAAGCTGTCGGGGACGAGTGGCCTGTCGGGAACCCGAGATCATGATCGGCGGCGAAATAGTTACTGGTTGCATATCCCCATTCCCGATCTACGAAGCTATCGGCTGGCGGGAGCAGCTCCAGGCCGTTCACGCCCAGGCTCTTCAAGTGTCGCTGTCCATGGTGGAGGGCAGGGATAGCTGAAAATGGCGAGAGTGGCGTCCTCGGTTCAATCAGGGCCGTCGCGTCCCGGAACGTGCCGATCGCCAATTGTAGCCTTGTCTCCAACTCTTCAAATCGAACCCACGTTGTCGGAAGTTCGTAGAGCACCAACCTGTTGTTCAACGGCAGTGTTACCATCTCAGTATCGTTCGTCCAATCGATCCTTTCGCCGCCTGGATCACAAGGGACCAGCCTCCCGTCCTGAAATTTAACCACGCTCGCCGGATCCCGGTCGTCCTCGCCGTAGGGTGGGTCCAAGCGCGGGGCTAGCAACCGCCAGTCCACGGTCAGGGCCGTCGGGTCCGTGCACAGGATCAAGGCTTCACTGGCCTTGTAGGGGTTGCTGTTCTTTACCTGAAACCAATAGTGATAGACCTCGCCATTGACCAAGCCGAGGGCCATGGCGGGAATCTCCCAGAGATCAGAGTGCAAGCCGGACTGACGCAGTGGGGCTGACTGAAGTTTTTCGAAGCTTGGCGGGTTCCCGGGTCGAAACTGGCCGATGACCAAATGGGGTGGTGGATCGGTACCCCTTGGACGCCATAAGATGAAATGAGTTTCCTTTCGAGCTAACAAGTCAGATTCCATATCCACTCCTTAAACCCGCGGATTCAGCGCGTTGGATACTCACCTCTTAGAAGTATTATTGTGCTGCTCTTTCCAAATACAATGAAGGGAGCTGACAACCAATAGGGCTGTCAGAGTTTCGATGATCAATAATGTCCAGTCCATGATGGCTTTCTCCTTGTTCCTGGTCGGCCTCTTGCTGCTCTTGGTTCTTGTTAGAGCAACCTTAATGCCATGTAAGACTTCGCCTCGGACTGCCCCCCCTGCCATGCTGCCAACGGGTTGATTTATTGAAAGAAACAGGAAGGTTGGAGAAATACAATTTTCTCCTACTCTTTTGTCAGAATTATCGAAACAGATACATATTGTATCTCAGGAGATAAGTCAGATCCGAAGTGATATTCAAAGATCTTCGCAATCACCGGAACGGGCAGTTATTCGACATCTATCATGCAACGGATCTGATGGGGTATTTGCGGATCACAAAAGATGAAGGCTACAAGCAATTTCAACAGCTCCTCAATGCCGGTGATGAACGGGCCAACAGGCATTGGCCAAACTCCCCGGCTTTGTGCCTGTGTAACAGGCAGTCCCCCTCACGACCTCCAAACGTGATGCCTTAGTGTTAATGGAATGATCAATTCCGAGAGTCTGCCAGTTGTGAATGACCAAAAGCGTTTTATCGGAACGGTAAATCGCTCCAAATTAACGGGGGGGGGGTAATTCTAGCCGTGACCGAGAAATTTAATGGATTTTTAACAGGGAAATTAAATTTGTCGTCGGCATGGTAGAAAGTTTTTAAGATACTACTTGAATTTGGCTCCCAAATGTTTCAACTACAAAAGGTCCCAGTTCTGATTAACCGGTTTATCTGATGGATTTGGTTATATACCTCATTCAAAGGCCTTAGATGGAAAAAAGCCGTCATTTCCCCGAGAGAACAACCAGTGAATTCGATCATTGTTCCCGAAAATCCTATTTTCAAGTTTTGCAACGAGAGTTACTGCACAATCCACAGCATCACAGGCAGTTACAAGATTGATGGCATAATATGCCAATTCTTTTTCAGGTCGGCCACTAGCAACATCGGACTGAGGTGACGGATGCGCTAGTGGATTTCTAATTTGATCGACGATTTGTAGGAACCGTGCGATTTCAGGGGTGTTATTCTCCTGAAGAGGGGCATGAGGGGCGCGTAATAGTATACGCTGGTACTGAATCAATTTCTCTCGTATTGACAGATAACACGGTCGATTCCGCTTTTCATCCCAATCTCGAAGTACAGATCGTTCATGAGGAGACAAGGCATTATCGTTGGAATTAAGGTGATCGGAAGCAATTCCATTCAGATACGCTTCAACAAAATATACCGATGTTGCTATCATCCCACGGCACAAAGCATGCAAGATCTTTGTATTTGTCCTTGAGAATGATCCAGCACAATTCCCGTCGCTGTTTATTGATTGGCAGAGCGCTAAATTGCACAAGGCCGCCATGTCTTCATAGGCGGTAGCTTCGAGCAGTCGTACCTCCGAATGGCCTCTTGGTTCTAAATCTCCAAAATCAAATCTGATTCTTGCATGCGAAGGGATCTTTTCTGTGCCGGGCACAACTTTAGAGTAATCACTAAAAAAATTTCGAAGGACGAAAAGAGGTACAAAAACCGACTGACCGGAAGGAACCCTTTCTACATCATCCAAAAAAGAAATAAGGATTAGAGGTTTAGCCTTAATTCCGTATTCACGTCGAACCTCTTGTATGTGTTCACGAACACCCGCAATATAATTTAGCAATTCCTTCTTGTTGGCTTTCATGATGCGAGCTTTTGTTAGCCCGGCGCGGCGCTTCCCCTCCGATATGCCTGGGGTGACTATGAACCCGGATTCCGCAGTAAGGTTTTGATCAGGTAGTATGGGAGCCATCTTTCTTCCTCTGTTTTAAGGAGTTCCGATGGCACACTTCTCCTCGACGGCTTCACCGTTCTACCCTAAGATTCGCTTTGCCTTTACCGACCATCCCATCACCGTGTGGGCCGGAGCGATCTTGCTCCGACTCTACTTCGAACTCATTGGCCTGCGGGCGGTGCTTCAGAGCACGCTGGTGCCCCTGACGAAACGGTCGAACAATCAGATTCCGGTCACGGATGTGCTCCTGGCCTGGTTCTATGGGCTCGCCTTAGGCGCGGAACGCTTTGCTCATTTCACCCGGTATCGGCGGGATCCCTTATTGCCCCACTTGCTCGGGCTGGCCCGTTTCCCCTCGCCGGATACGCTGCGGCGCTTCTTTCTCTCGTTTACGTATGCCCAGCTGACCGCTGTCTCGGAAGCTTTGATGCGGGCGAGCCTGGCGCGACTGCCTCGGATTATGCTGGGCCATACCCTCGACTTGGATTCCACCGTCTTCTGCCGCTATGGGAACCAAGAAGGGAGTCAGATTGGCTACAACCCGCAAAAACGGGGTCGCCCCTCGCAGCATCCCCTATTAGCCTTTCTCAGTGAAACTCGGCGCTTGCTTTGGGTCACTCTCCGGCCGGGCAAAGCTGGGACAGCCAATGGCGTCGTCGAATTACTCCAACAAGCCCTCACCATGCTGCCGGCAGGGCATCAGGTGGGCGTGGTGCGGGCGGATGCCGGCTTCTTTGTCACCCGCTTCCTCACGTTTTTGGAACAGCAGGAACTCCCGTACATCATTATGGCCCGACTCACCCCGGTGTTACGTCGCCTCGTGCTCCATCGCTTGCCGGACCCCGCCTGGCGGCGCGTCAGCCAGGGCATCGATGTCGCCGAGATGTTGGTGAGCTTGCCCAGCTGGCAAGGGCAAACCCGCCGCATCGTATGCCTCCGACAGGCATTACAGGAACGGCCACAGGCAGCGGGTCGGCGACTGTTCGAGTGCCCTGGGTATACCTATCAACTCATGGTCACCAGTGTGCCCTATCCGGCAGACTTGGTCTGCCGGATGTATGCGGGGCGGGCGGACAGTGAAAACCGGATCAAGGAACTCAAAGAGGATCTCTCGTTGGATACCTTTTGTCTGCAGTCGTTTGAGGCGACCGATGCGGCCTTCCGCCTGGGCTGTGTGGCCTACAACCTGCTGGCCGGGTTTCGGGAGACGGTGTTACCGCGCTGCTGGTTCGAACGGCGGCTGCGGGCTGTCCGCGATCTCGTGTTCCTCGTAGGCGCGGACCTTATTCCTCAGGGCCGACGGTTGCAGGTCCGTTTGGCAGTGCCGCGGGAGGAACGGTCGGAATTTTTGAGCCGACTCCGGACGCTTTCAGAAGGCCTCCCGATTGCGGCGCAGTTGGAGTGGACCTTGACGGACGAGGCACACCCGCCAGATGCCGCTCGCTCAACTACATCAGAGAGTTTCTCGGTTCCGATCGCGGGTCCGTTGGCTGCACAACCTCCACCATAGCCATTTCTACTGCTGAATCCGGGATGAAAGCATGGGCTTGATCCTCCCGAAGAAGTGCTAGTGCTTGGGCCCTCAGTTTATCGATATTAGTTTTCAGCTTCATTCAAAACGCTTATTACTATTTGGTCGATTGTCAGGTTCAACAACATCACCCCCATTAGCAGCCGTACTTCGCAATTTATAGATTGTTCGCAAAATTTTGTAAATCTCTAGTCCATCTGGCATATAGGCCAAAGATCCGACCATAGCCATAAGTGCATCAATGCCCGATCGGAAAACACTTGCTGAGAATCCAGCATTCCGGGATCTGGTTGGGTTGGGCTGGTGCTGGTGGTATCGGAAATATGCGCCAGGGGATATGGTGCGGGAAAAGCTGGAAACAGAGGCACGGGAGGCCCATTTCACGACCCGATTAGGAATTCGAGACCCCCAAGGAAGCCCATCTACAAACTTGCCTTGAAATTATTCCTTCAGAGAGCAATTTTTCTATTCGCCACAAAGTCATCATTGTCGTAGCCAGCCAGTTCGAGGAGAGTGGCATTGGTTGGCAGGTCCACCTCGAAGCTGTGAGTTCCATCGTTGATGTCACGACTCTCCACCGGCCGGCTATCGATGTACATGTCGAGGCGGGAGAGCCCAATGCTTGTGGCTTCGATCGTGAGTATGGAACCGGATTGATTGGTGACCGCAGTAAGCTTTCGCACCGGCATTGTCGAGAGGGTCTTCGCTGCGCTGTTGATGAGGTCTTCGTTGCCACTCAACAAATCGCTTTTGGTCATGAAGTATCGCTGATCTGGCGTGACCCCCAGGTCTTCCACTGGGGTACCTGCCTGTTCGCCAACTCTCAGGGTTTGACGGATGGAGACGCGCATGTTAGCCGAATTTGGTAAATTTTCATAAGGTGAGTCTGGGTCTGCGGGTGAAGGCACCCGAAGTAACTCTCGCAACAAACCGTGTGTCCAGACATTGGCACCACCTGCGCCCGTGTTGTCGTCGGCACCAAGGATGGGACCAATATTGTGATCTTTGAATCCTGCAGCAAAGATATCTGTCGCGCTATAACAACGCGCATCGGTGATCAGAATGACGGGCCCGTGATACTTCTGGCCCCATTGATTTGCAAACTCGACCGGCGTGATCGGGAAAGCTCGTGAATACACCGCACCTGTTTCGACAGAACCCTTAATCGACTCAACCCACGGACCGAGATCAATGCCTACCGGATTACCCTCATGTCGCTTGCAAATGCGCAAGTTCAGTGGTGTATTTATAAATTGGACCGGCTCCGGTGCAATTTCAAATGGCGTCAATACTTGTAGGAGGCCTTCGCTGCCCCAAATGTGCCCGCCACCATTGCCGCGTACATCAATGATGAGGCCACTCTGGGGAAGCAGTTCCGTCAAACGTATGAATTCCTCAACAAATGCAGAGGGGTCATCTACATTAAATGAGAAAATGCGAATGTACCCGAAGATGCCAGATGGTGTCTCAACGCTTTTGGCACTGAAGATTCCGAGCATGGAGGTCGGCACCGCGTCACCTGCGGCTGGCCGTCGCATGGAGAGTTTTCGCCGTTTCTTTCCTGCCTCGGCGACGACTTTCGGAGCAAAGAGCATTTTCTTCATGCGCCGGATAATGTCCACCTCAAGATCCATTCCGAGACAGGACGCGTTCTCACTGGCGGAATCTGGATCTACTCCGTCGGTATCGGGGAGTGGGGGAGACACCAGCCAATCTTGCCGTAACTCGCGCGCATTGCCGTTCAGGTCAGTGTAGCCAATGATCACCCACAACTCATCAGGCGGGAGCGATCGTTGTAGAGGGCGGATGGTGAGTCCGTCGATTCCTCGGACGTGGCGCGCCGCCAGGTTACTCCCCGCATGCCGATCGGCGTTCACGGCTATCGCCCGTCCAATGGGCACACCACTCCACATCGTGATTTCGACTCCCGGCTTAAAGTGCTGATGTGAGAATCCCTGCATGAAATGACTAGCAATGTACTTCGGCTCTTTCTCATCAAAATACTCCTCGACGTCGAATGGTAGAAAAGCCACTGTGTTATTGAAGGGCGCAGGCAGCAGGTAGTTCGTATGCAAATCGCGGACGGAGTTAAACACCTCAAGCATCTCGCGATGGAATTCAAATTCGCTGTTCATGGTCGCCGACGTCGATTGATCCAGCCGATGCTTGATCAACCGGAGTCGCTGGACTGGGTTGACGCCGTGCATCGATTCCTTCAAGGGCCTGTGGACATAATTTTCTTCGATCAGAAGTAGGGCCTGCGCGACGAGCAGTTTGCGTCCGCTAAGATTCAGGACGCCAGCCGACTTGAGAAATGTCGGGAGGTCAGTTGCTGCGGTCAAATGCGAACGCACCGCCGAGTGAGCCCTTTTCAAGAACTTCAATGTTGGCCTGACTTCCCGGGTGCGGCGACGTTTTGAATGTTGTCTTTTCGAGGTTGTCTTTTTCGCTCCCTTTGTTGAGACCTTTCTCGGCATGACCTCGTCCTCCTATGAAGCAGTACGGTTAACCAACCCTTCCAATATTCTTTTTTTGAGAGGTTGGCACAATTCTCTTATGATCCAATCTCCTGTTATTTGTGACTTCCAATAATGCTTAATAACACTCCGACTGCTCCGAACATTCCACGGTAAAATTAGTCCCATCCGTGCGAATTTTGATGGTCCCGTTTTGTTCGGTCACATAGTGGGGAAACCGTGTTTCTATGGGTTCTTGATGGGTATTCCCAATCCCCCACCAGATAACATGGGAAGACACGTTGGGTTCGTGGATGTCTTGATAGCGCTTGACCACGGGTTCTCTGGGATGTCCATATAAGGTCCCAGAACTAAACACGACGACTTGAGGATTGGTGGCCGCTATCCATGCGTTGTGATTACTCCCTTCCGTGTTGGCTCCATGATGGGAGGCCAACAGCACGGACGTATCCTTGATTAAGGCCCCATACGCCTTGAGCGCCGCCTCTTCGGTTTCCTCTTCGGCCTCACCCGAAAAAATGGCCCGAAACTCCCCATAGTCCAAAAGAAGCAAGAAGCTCTGCGCATTTTTGGATCCCTCAGTATTGACCGAGAGGACATAGGCATTCGCCGTCTCACATTGAAGGCCCGATAAAGGATGGCCTCGATTCGCAAACCTTGCGGGCCATCCATGGAAGATGGGAATCCCAGCATTTGCGGCACGATCGAGAAAGTCCGCGACCGTTCCTCGATAATCGCCATATTGTCCCCCCAACCAGATCGATTCGGGAAGACGATCCTGAAATAACATCGGAATTTTATTGATATGATCGCGATCAGGATGACTTAAGACCAGCTTCACCTTCCCGGTGGTCACATCGTTAAAGTATGCCTGGATGTCTTGGGAAGTTTTGTCTTTTGGGCTCGGACTAATCGATCCACAATCCACCACCAATCCCTCATCAGAATTCGGACATTCCACTAGTTGACAACTCCCAGCTCCAATGTTGAGAACATGAATGACCAGATTGTCTGTGGTAGAGGGGAGGGCAAGGTTCTCTAATGGCTCTCCTGGGTGAACTCGAAACGCCCGCGTTGGGAACGACCTGGCGGCTTGTTGCAATTGGGTGACTGGGGCCACCTGAGCCTTGGGACCCTCGCCCTCCATAAGGGATTCAGGATCGTGTTCCATTCCCCACCAGCCCGACGTGGTCGAGCATGCCGAGATCAAGAAGAATCCAAGCACTAACGTTCCATTTTTCATGCGTACCTCCCGACAACATTGAGAACACTGAGGGTATGCAGGATCATTTCGTTCGAACTTAATGAGGAAACTCTCCACGCCAATCCTCTCTTCGAGGTTTCCTCATTTTTCCATGATAAAAACGTTTCATTTCCATCACGGGCTCCATCTTAAAGGAGCTTGGCCTAATGTTTGAGTTTGGATTTATGCTCCTTGACCCGTCCAGTACCTTCGACACAGTGCGAGCTAACATTCATTTTTTGCAAAGCATTGTTGGCGATGGTACAGCGGCGGCGGTTTTTTGCAAGATGCTACGCGTCTGATACTGGCGACGATGCACGCGCTCGCGTTTCAGTAACCCAAAGACCCTCTCGGCCACCGCATTATCGTAACAGTTCCCGTGGCCGCTTATACTATTCACAATTCCGTGATCCTTGAGGGAATGCTTGAAACTCCTGTGACGTATTCACTTCATTTCACCGGTCCACTTAAAGGGAAGCTTACAAGTCCACCTCCTTGGGTTCGCCGCTCTATACGTGCATTAAGTTTGCCTTTATCAATCATAATTGACCCCAAAAAACAATGGTTTAACTTATGATGAGGTATCCTTTCCCCCGCTATAAATAAACCTTTGTAACCTATAATAATCATGTAGAATTTTGCCTATCTCTGCCGCGAGTTCAATTGAAACCGTACTAACTATGGGTGGGTTGTTGACTGTTATACCGGACATATTGCCTTCCGCTCCATCTGCAGTGCTGGCTTTGGTATGAGCTTGGATAATGACGGGCTGGGCTTGTGGGCGTTGCGCAATTCCTTCAATTGCTAAAAGGGTCACCACCAGATCATCGTATCCATATAAAAGGTCTTTGTACTCATCTTTACTTAAAGCTCCGTTTAAATACGCTTCACAGGCACGATAGAGAGCATCACGAAGAAGTTGAATTGTAGGGGTTCGTTCCCCAAGTTGAGCAAGTGTTTCTGCAAGAGAGGCGGCGAGTTTCGCGTTTACCTGAGCTTGTGGAATTAATGCTTCTAAGGCACCAGAGGAGGCTATGCCAACCATGGCATCTGGGCTTGGTTCTGCACAGACTGCCCTGCTGTCATGTTTTAATCCCGCTTTGTCTGTTACTAGAACCAATCGTTGCTTAGCATCCAGACTGACACTGGTTGCTGGAGTAGAGTCAATACTGAAGCGTTCGTGAATAGTGGAGCAGGCACTTAAAACAAGTATGGCTATAAGACTCACAATAAGATGAAAAATATGCATGGAAGTACCTCCTGAGAAAAGTGAAAGTGTAATGAGGGATTTAATTTCATTGCTAATTACCATGGAAATTATTTATGTGCGGTCGTTTCCTTTCCTTAATGCCTTAATAGATATCCTCATTCCAATTGAAAGGAATGGTTTCGTTGGCACCTATTTTACTCTTGCACGCTTATTTGTCTATTACTGACGAGAAGGAAAAAAGGAAGGAAGGCCGGATGGAATTTTGGAGAAAAGAAAACTGTCGTCATGAATTGGGATGTTTCATGGTAAATGTGACTCTGGAATTAAGGATTTTGGCCTCCGGCTTTTTGATTGGTTCCCTTTTAAAGGATCAAAAGCTTCACCGGATTTGTCCCACTTGTTAAAGTTTTTCCTGCTCCGTTTACGGGTCTGATTCAGGCAACGGATTTTCGAGTGCTTGATGTCAATGGAATTTTGCTGCTGTTCTTTGGAGGATTGTTTTCCCTTCCCGTATCGAACTCGAAAATCCAAGTAAAAACACCAAAAAGCTAACAAACCTAATATGACGGTAGCGACTTTAGGATCTGAAGGCGTCAAGCTGAGTTCTCCAAACCCAGGTATTAAGATTGTGCCAGTAATTTGCCATGTATTTAAAAAAACGATAACACCTATAAACAATTTCGCAGTTCTTCTATACCACAAATCTGGATTGTATCTTAAAACAATCAAATAAGAGACGATTGCTACCAGGCCGACCCAACCGAATGGCTTGTATGGGAAATACCAAATAAAAATAATATTCACAGCACATAGAATTCCAGTCACAAAAGCGATGTAATTCCAATTTGAGTTTTTTTTCAAAGGAGGCTCCTTTTCTGATGTGTTTACCATGAAGGCCGTAAACGAAAAGAAGAACCAACGTCCTGTTAAAAAAAACTTGGCGAAATTTTTGGGAGGCTTTGAATTTCCCTTCCCACATTTACGGGACAAAATTTCTTTAACTTCTGATTTTCAAATTGCTTTTTTACAGCTCGGGAGACAGGCTTAACCTGAAACCTAACGATCATACATAGCTTAACTGCGCCGCCAAACTGTCCAAAGAAACAGGACCACCTCTGAATTTCTCCCAGCCTTCCTGCAGAAATCTCTATTTAATGGCTGTGAAGGTCCTCAAGAAGAGAGCGACAGAATATTGAAAAACTTTAGATTAAAAATTTCGCTGGAGAGGGAGATTAGGAGATTTTAGGAAGGAAATAAAAAAAGACTTTGAAAAAATAGGGAAACTAGCATGTGTATAGCATCGGAAGGTCTGACCACCTTTAGCATCCAGGAGTAGGCCATTCATGCTGTTAATTTAATTTCCAGCCATAAGCTATTGTTATAATAGATAAATCTAATCCGTCGATAAGTCCCCCTTCCTATGAAGAGAGTTTCACCTGGAAACATAACACTTGTCCCCAGAACCCTATAATGTGCGGTCGCTTCACACGAAAAGAGAATATGCAACATTTGGCGGAACTCTTGGGTCTGACAGTCCTTCCGACATTACGCCCCCGCTATAACATTGCACCCTCCCAACTCGTCGCCTGTGTACGCACCAACCTGGAATCCAAGGAACGAGAATGTGTGGAACTGAAATGGGGTCTGGTGCCCTCCTGGGAAAGATCCCGGCATTGGCATTAAAATGATCAATGCCCGAGCGGAGACGGTAGCCGAGAAGCCGTCCTTCCGTCATTCCTTCAAAAAACAAAGATGTTTAGTCCTCGCTGATGGGTTCTATGAATGGAAGCGGGAGGGAAAGGTCAAACAACCGTATTACATTCGATTTAAAGATCACCGGCTCTTTGCCTTCGCAGGCCTGTGGGAACGGTGGGAGGAACAGGAACCGGCCTTAGAAACGTGCACGCTGATCACGACTGGTCCGAATGCCCTGATGGAACCGATCCATAACCGGATGCCCGTGATTCTTTTGGAACAGGCTTATGCGAGCTGGCTCAATCCTGGACTGAATAACATCGTCTACCTCAGTGGGCTCTTGGAACCATATAACGCCGAGGAGATGGAAGCGTATCCTGTGAGTCCGATGGTGAATAATCCGAGGAATGATAGCGAGGAATGTACTCAGCCTGTCGCATGAATGCGACTCGTTATTAGGGCGTAAGTTCATCACCTAAATTCTAGTAGGTAAAAAAAAGAGAATAGATACTAAGCGGAGGGATGCGTTGAAATACTTCACAATGAGTTAAATATTCACTTATGAGGAAACTCTCCAATTCTCATAACTCATCGGGATTTAAATAACTATCTGTTCCCTTCGTGAACACCCAACGTCCGCTTACGGCAAAAAGCGGCCAGTGCTGACATCTAGGCGACGGTCAGAATAATCCCTAGCCTTCAGGTGCCAGTGGAAGGAGTACCTTCCCACCTCGCGGGCCCACCGTCCGTAGACTTCAAGCCTGTCGTCGAACGAGGCGCTCTTCAGCTTCCTTAGATTCCCGAACTTCGCTTCGATCCTGTCCGTCGCACCGTGAAGCGTGAACAGCCGAGTCTCACGACCACTTGGTGGAATGCTCGCTCCGCTTGACGTTTCCCGCGCAATTCGTATGCGGTTCAGTTTCGCCCATTCTTCCTCGTAGTGCCTGGCCTTGTCCGTCAGCCAAGTGCGGAAGCTGCCATTCCCGGAATTGTGGAGGGCATTGAGCAGGTCCGATGCTACGTCGGCCTCTCCTACGGTAATCGCCAGCAACAGAAGCACTGCGCGGTAATCCCCTTCCTCCGAGTGGGTGAACTGCGAGAAAGAAGAATTTCGCGTCGCGGCAGCTACGCGCAGTAATCGATAGATGTTTACGAATCGCTTGGCCAATCGCGGCGACTCGATAAACGGAAAGAGAGCCCCGATGAACTCCTCTTCCTTGTCCTTTAGCAACATCGACTCGACGCGCTGCTGCGCTTCCACGCGCTGCTGCGCTTCCTCCCGCTCGAGACGTCGCTGTTTTTCTTCATCGCTTTCCGGCGGCTGCTCAATCTCGGGCGGCTTCGGGGGGGGGGATCTCCCTCTGGATTCGGTATGGGCTGGTCATCCGGGACCCTCGGCGTCTTCTCTTCTTCCCGCTCGGCGTTTTTTAGCCTCTTCGCTGGGCTTCGATAGCATCTTGGCCACAAGCCTTTGGTAGCCGGGCTGATCCATCGCAGGCAACGTGAACGGGATTTGAAAGATTTTCTCTAGGTAATTGTGAGCGCTGAACTGATGCAAGGACTCCAACGGCACGGGTCTTTCCGCACTTGTCCATGGGTTATACGATTCGTTCAGGGAGCGTTCCAACCACCGCGCGTCGACGGCGACGACGACTACAAAAAGATCGAAGGCAAGAAGGAGGTGGACGGCCTCGAGCACCTCGACGACCCTCTTCGGCGGGCAGCGATCGAGGTCATCGATGTAGAGAATGATGCGTTCAATAGGCGACAGGGCTCGATTCTCGCTTCGCTCGCCCTCTTGTCCCGACTCGTTGCCAGCTCTTGCTGGTCGCCTTTCACTCTGTCCATGTTTCCGCCAATCTCGGAGAAGGACCTTTAGCCTCTCGAAATCCTGGCGGATCACGGAGATCAAGCCGAGGCGGTCGAGGTAGCGAGAGTCCCGGACCCGCCCCTCGAGAAAGTCGTAGACGAGGCCGCCTGTGTTGATGCGTTGGATCTCAGCCTGCGCTGCGGAAATCTGGCGATCCGCCTCCTCGATCTTCCGCTGCTCCGTAGATATTTGAGCGTCGAGCTTTTCAATCTCTTTCTGGAGTGTCACCTCCTTTTCTGACGGTGTCCGGAGCTCCTCCCGCGGTTTGCGAATCTCGCTCTGGATGGTTTCCAGATACCCGATCGCCGACGCGATCGATTTGATGTTCTTCGTTGCCCATGCTGCCGCCGCACCGGCCACCGTCCCGAGTTGGAGCAGAGGGGCCAGTATACTTGTTATGGATTGTGGTGGTGCATTCAGTAGGCTCTCGATCCTTTCCAAGAACAAGGGCCAGCAAACCACGAACGCCAACAAAGCCATGACGGCGAGGCTTGACCACCAGGCTCGCTTACCGGTGAAATCGCTCGCGAATGCTCGCGCCAGGCCGCCGCCTCGACGGAAGACCTCTCGCATAGAGATAAGCACCTGCTCGACCTCATCGGCGCTCCTGATGGCGTCGGTGAGGCCGAGGCGCGAGGCGGCACGTTCGGCGTCTTCTATCAGTTTCGCCACATCCGGCCAGTTTTTGTGTGTCGTGGTGGGCTTTACTTTGAGGATGGCCTCCCACACCCGCACGAGACGGTACCTCTCGCACTTCGCAGTCTTACGTTTGCGCTCCTCCTGCTTTGTGGCGAGCGCGCTGGCCGCGTTCTGACGAGAAGTTTCCGCTTCCCGGATCGCGGCCCGGGCTTCCTCCTGCTCCAGCTGGCTTGAGTGAATCTCTCTCCGCAGGCGCCGGCGTGTCTCCTGGACGTCATCCAGTCGAGGGGAGAGCTCCTGAGACAGACCGTCGAAGATGTGAGACGCGAGGCTCGCCCATAGATCCGAGTCCACGTAATGCCAGGCGTTGAACTCTATCTGCGCCGCGCGTGACACTGAGCCAGGAGTCCGCGTGCGAACGTCCCTGCCAGCGATGGCACTAACGCTCTCCTGCATGAGGCGCATGAAGAACGTCTTGCCCACGCCCCAGTCGCCTAAGAGTCCCAGCGCGAACGGTAATTGCACTTCCTCTGCGATAAGGAGAGCAGCAAAAATCTCTGCCTGCGTCTTGGCGTCTAGGCTGTCATGCTCACTGGGTTTAAAACCTGTCTCGCCGAGTCCGGATGAAATGGCGTCGGTGCTAATGTAACTGCGCGGTCTCGTCGACTCTCTTTCCAGCTTCGCCAGCTCCTCGGCCCATAAGATTTCCAGTTGCTCTGCCACCTCCGATGGGATAGGTAGACCAGTACCCTGCCGCGTCCACAGATCCAGTTCTCCGGTTCTGCTTGCCAGCACATCAAGTGGGACAATCGGGAACTCGCCTAGGGTGTCCCACTTCACCTGTGCATTTAGATACTTCCGCCCTTTCTTAGCCTCGGCTTCGTCCCAATGAGGTTGTTTGGTGATTTCCCCAACCACTCGTCCAGAACCTACCACACCCAGCGGATTCTGATGATGTCGCATGAGGAACACGCGGTCTCCGACTGAAACCTTTGCGCTCGCGCTCCACCCCATGGTTGCTGAGCCGCTCTTGACCTCGCGAGCTTTGTCCTCGAATTTCGTAAACTTAAAACGCGCTGGGTTCCAGGTGAATAGATAGGTCGAGGTCTCAAGTTGCTCTGAAGGCAATTTCACACCAGCGTCCCGCCACCACTTCTTCCAGGAATCGGAGGAGCGGTGCTTGTCCTCCAACGTAACGAACTGAAACCACTTGTTACGAAGATCGGCAAGTGGCTTATGGACCCTGTCCGCGATCTCATCAAGCGATGGGTCATCGGCGAGTAGTGCGAGTGAGATGTAGTCGCGGCCCCAGACAATTCCGGACTCTTGGAAGAATGGCCGGGCGACTCTGAGAGAGGCGGCCAAATGGGAACCGAACACGAGCCCCTCCCGGAAGTCGACCGATGCCGGGACGAAGTGTTCCGGTTGGGTCTCGGTGATTCCGTCAAGCAATGATGTTAGCGCGCTGAAGGCACGCGATGGCGATGGGCTGGTTTGGTTCACCACCAGGGCCGCTCTGAGCGCATGACCCGCACTGATTGGTCCCTTATCAGCCATGGCCATAGCCACGCGAAAGGACTGTTCGACGTGGGGCTCGAGGTTGTACGCTAAGTCAACACGCGTACCCTGATTGTTAGAATCAGTTATTGGCGGAGCGGCTTCCGTGTCCGTCAGTCTTCCCAACAGCGACAGATAAGCCTTGCCACGGCGAGATTGCTCATGGTGCGTCAGGTCCTCATACGGCAAGCCCTGCAGGTAGCTAGGCGCAGACCGCTTCCACTCTCCTCGTGCGAGGGCGGGCACTACCTTGCGACGAGCATCGGGTGTGAACATCGCACTGCTCAGCAGCATGTCTTCCCATTCCAACCCGGTCGACGGCCCCCCCTCTTCCATCGCATGCACTTTTTGCTGGTACATCGGAGAACACAGGATGAGCACTTTGTCTGCCAGGCGGACTTCGCTGTTCATGAACTCCGGGATCGATTGCCCTTTTTCCACATGCCAGCGTGCATCGACCCCATCCTGGCGTAATTGGGCGGCCAATTGGGCCACCCAGTCACGATACTCGTCGTCCTCCCAGGCGTAGGAGATGAAGACGCGTACGGGTGCATTCGTCGCTTCAGGGCTCATCGTTCTTCGATACCAATGAGGCTATAGGGGCTCGTCACATCTTGTTGAGTCTTCTTGACCCCAGCATTATGAAATAAAACGTGCAAATATTTCAATTCAAAGCAATATGATAATCAGAACGAGGACGTTCAAATTCCCAGTTCTGAAGGTCTGCTTTGGGTCGTTAGCAGTCATTCGTCCCAGAACCCGATAACTCTATACCTTCGTTGTCCTGATCGCCGACCCGATGAACGACAATCACGCCGCGCTGTATCCGCCATGGCAGTTATGCTCTACGGTCAATGCGGATTGCGGTGTAGTCTTACTGTACTACAACTAAATTTCTGTTTTTCATGAGATTCCTGTTCCCTTAAATGCGTCTATATCAGCAAACTCTGTGAATAAGATCAACTCCTCCGGTTTTTTACCCAACCTCGCAGGTCAAACTTGTCCCATCAGATCCATGGAAGAACCACTCCTCTGACATGATTAACTCGAATGGTGCCCAGGCAGTTTGATGGGGGGAAACAGCGTGGGGTCTACTCCATACACACCACGACCCCTGAGTCATGAAACCCAGGGGTCGATTATTGTGTCCTGATGGTGACACACAGCATCACCAGGAGCCGAGAACATCGTTAGGAAGAATACCGGACTCAGTGATAGACAGTGACCCCTCCAATGGGGGAGGGATCCCGCCTAAAATTCCCACATTGTCATCATGGGTGTCGGCCTTATAGGATGTCCAAAACGCCTGATCCCATAGACCCTCAAGCCTTTCTTAAACTCTGTGAAATGTCCATCCACAACATGTATGAGCTGGAAGCTCTGGGAGAACTGCTGAGAAAAAGGGAATTGTCCGAAAGGGATTGGATTGGGCAAGTCAGCATCTCCGGAATCCTCGGGGGAGCAATCGGAAATCTGATCGACCGTCTGCGGTTCGGCGAAGTGATCGATTTTCTGGATGTCTATGTGGAGTCCTACCATTGGCCAGCGTTTAACGTCGCGGACTCCTACGACGAGCGTCGGCGTCGTCTGCCTGATCATTCACTTCGCGTTCGAACGGAAGACGCGCCGCTTCCGCTGGAGTACTCCTTCCGACAGGTTATTGAACTGGATCCTCAGTGAGCGAAAGCCTTAGCTAGAAGCCGAACACATACAGCACGACCAGTCCCATGACAATTCGATAGTACGCAAAAGGGCGCAAGCTGTGACGCTTCACGAACGTCAGAAGTTGCGGCGATGACGATCCAGGCGACGAGAAAGGACACGAGAGCCTGACGCCGAGCGCCGAGAAAATCCTCGGAGCGAAAGACGTCGCGGGCCTTCCACATTTGGTAACACGTGGCGATGATGAGCGTGGGGAGGGCGAGAAAAAACGAATATTCCGTCGCGACTTTCCGGTCAAGACCGACCAGCAACCCTCCGACGATCGTCGACCCCGAACGCGACATGCCCGGGATAAGTGAGGCGCACTGAGCCAGGCCGATGAAGACGGCATCCCGAAATCCCACCTGCTCGAGCTGTTGAACGGTTACCGGCGTACGTCGTGCTTCGACGATAAGTATGATAATGCCGCCGATCACGGAGGTGATGGCCACCGTCTGGGGGCTGAACAGATGGGCTTTGATCGAGCCGTGCGTCACGAAACCAATCAGGCCGGCCGGGAGGAATGCGGCTCCTAATCCGATCAAAAACCACAGGTGTGGGTGCAAGGCCATGGAACGGCGCAGCAGGACGGACCACGATGTGTGGGCCGGACTGTGCAGAAATTTCCTCAAATCCGCCTGTTCACTGACCGCTCGGGAGAGCAGAGTTTTGAGTTTCTCCCATTCATACGCCACGACGGCGAGGATGGCACCTAGTTGAATGGAGATTTCGGCGTTGGCGGCGACCTCTCCTGTGAATCCCAAAGCGTGGCCGGCCAAGACGAGGTGGCCGGTGGAAGAGACCGGCAGAAATTCTGTCAGTCCTTCGACGATGCCGAGAATCACCGCAAGGGCCGGGCCCCATTCATTCATAGGACGTCCATGGTGAGTGAAAGGCGCAGGTGGTACAGGCAGATCCCTGACATAATCAGCAAAGTGCCGGGGATCCCGTCAAGGGAGCGACGAAAGTGTGAACCGGCGGCCGTCCCAAATTGTATTGACAAAGGATGGGGCTTGGCACACACAGAAGACGAGATCGGGAGCCTCCGGCGGTCGTGTCGATAAGCCGGTGGTTTCACTGCATTCTTTGCCTATCGTGACACGGGAAGGGGAGGTCCGCATGAATCGTGTGTGGATGGCGGGTGGAATAGGAATTTTGGAATAGGAATTTTAAAGGGACTTTTTGACTAAGCGGAAAAGTACCAAAGACCGCGTTGAGGATTCAATCCCCGGACTACACTGTGGCGTCGCAGGAGATGTACTTGATGGAAACATCAATGTACCACGCAGAACGATCGGTGATGAACAACTGCTATAGAGAAGGCAAAGAAGAAATTTACCATTGAGACTGGATACGACGAATTACGATCAGTCGGTATTCGCAACCGTGACCAGAACCGTGACCACCTTCTACGCTGGGGCGGCGTGGTATGGGTCCGCATTGGGAGAAACTGGGCTTGGGATCCGCCAGCAGGGCTCCCAGCCCTTCTCCCTCGTCGAAGGGCTGAGCGAATTCAACGCCTACCGGAAAGCCTACAGACCGCAATGAGCGAAGGCCAAGACCATTCACGAAAGGGCTTCCCGCATCATGGCGGAGGGCAAGATTCGGGCAAGGCGTGCCGAATTGATGGCGTCGGTGATAGCCCAAGCTCAGATGACCGCACAGAGTGACTACTCTACAGGGATGGCGTTAAGGGATGGAGTGGCTTGCCCTGCCTTGGCTCCGGTAATGCAGGCCAAGAAGCTGTGCGTACCGACCACCAGGTCGTCGCGGCAGCGGAAGTGCGGGAATTGAAGCGCCAGATTCGGGAACTGAAACGCTTAGTGGGCAAAAGACGCTGGAGAACTAGATCCTCCACGAGACATTGGCACTTGCGAAGTCAGAAAACCCACTGTCGACCGCGCCCGGGCAACTCCCGAACTCAAAGGCGGTCATTCAGTTTGATCGCTTTTATCATCGTGGCTAAATAATTTTTTGATTTTCAGCTGAGTATCCTCGATGTCGATCGGCTCCTGAGTACCGCCGCTCCACCAGCCGGCACTTCGGTCGGCCTTTCATCCGACGCCGCGGCACAAGGCCGCGAGATTGCTGGTCTGCCCTCTCATGAGTGACGGTCCGCACATTCGCTCCCCCGGCTCGGACGTGCGGTGACAGCTCTTAAGATCCCGCTGATAATCGATCAACGGCCAATATCGTTGGCGCAACCAATGGTTTGGGTGGTATTCCTAATAACGGACAGGACAACATGCATGCTGCATCGCCGCCCCTTCGACACGCTCAGGACAGGCATCGAGGATCCGCCGGTGATCGTCAAGATCCTCAGGCATTTGGGCCTACCGACCCGCGCCCCCGCGTGCGCCGGCGCGTCGAGCCGATCTATTCCAAATGATCTGAGGATCCGAAAACCGCATGCCAACGCAAGCCGACGGCGCCGCTCGCTCAATTTCTGAGCCCGTAGCGCCATACGGAACTTTTCACACGCGTCCAGACCGCTCTCCGGCCGAGGCGCCCGGCACAACAGTGGGTTTTTCATCAAGCAGAAAGGAATTTGGCATCTCTTCCGGTCGTGCGATATGGCTCGGTCATAGAAAAGGTCGTTTAAAATTCCTATCCATCCTCGCCGTGTGCGATCGGGAGCGGATCGAGCCGCTGAGTGCGGCGCGCGCCGAGGTGCTGCGCTACGTGCGGGATCTCGTCCGGCGCCCGAGTCCACGAGAGGCGACGGTCGTCGCGTTCGAACGCTGTGCCTACAGCTCCAGCGAGAATCCAGCGTGCGCAGGTGAGGGTGGACGGCAGGGGCCAGGGGCGCACGCGGTGACGGAGCGCGCGCGGAGGGCGTTGATGTCGCCTTCGCTCCGGGTCGCAGGTGCGGAGGGCAAGACGGAACCATAGCGGGGCAAACGCGGTCGGAGAGCCGTTCATGTTGTCTATGTCGCCAAAGCGGACGTGGAAGTGCGCGTATCCATGTTGGATCGAAAGCTCTTCTCGAAATGCTGCTGTTCAGTAAGCACACACATCGCTTGACTTATGCTCGCCGCCTCTCTACCATCGCCGCGACTGTGGGACGGTCCACTTCATCTCGTGGAGAAGGGCGATCATGATCTGGTCTCAGCGACCTGGACAGGGGGCTGTGATGAAGCAAGTGTACTCGGGCATTGCCACCGTGATCGCGATCGGACTGCTGTCAGGATGCGGCCTCTACATCCACGACCCGAGCCTGAAGGAGAGCGCGGAAGCGACCCGCACCCTGGTCTCTGAATCGGACCTCTCGAAGCAGATCAACGGCGTGCTGACCGGCGCCGCGGATCTGGCCAAACGCCAGGAGGTGGCAGTCGTCAACTTCTACATCATGCGGCGTAACCAGCAACTCTTGCGGCTCCTGCAGCCAGACGTCTTGGAGGAAGCCGCCTTCACCGGCAGCAATGCCAGCGTCTCCTACGTGAAGAGCACCTCCGGCTACGTGCGCAATGCCGTCGATCTTCGGACTGATGTGGCCTACGCGATCAACTGCCGGCTGAACGACCTGTTGGACGACCCTTCGCTGGACGCGCCTTCGCTGACCTGCGAACTCGACCGCAAGATCAAGCTGCGCGAGCCGACGCAGCTCACCATCCTGCGCAACGTCTCGTTCCCGCAGATCCAGTTTACCAATACCGCGGGACTAGAGGGCATCGTCGCGGACACCCGCGCTCAGCTGCGGAAGGCGATCGCCGATCGCGCCGCGGCCAATCCCAACCTGCCGGACGATCCGCGCGGCGACATGGATTGTGCCGATATCAGCCCCGAGACTAAGGCCGCCGCCGCAACAGCCACGCCGAGCACGACCGATCCGGTCGAGAACCTCTTCATGGCCTACGCGCTCGCCTGCGACAATGCCGAGAAAGGGCGGCGGGCGGCGCAGCCCGTGCTACAAGGCCAACCCTCGAGCGCACTGGGCAAAGTTGTATCCGAGATCGCATCGCTCCGGGCAGAGCGCGTCCGTCAGCAGATGGAAGGCTTCCGTCTTGCGGTCGAGATGAAGGCGCTGCTGAAGCAGATCGCGGCCGCGCAGGGGCCGGGCCCGGCGGAGGCGGCTGTGACTAAACTACTCGAGAAGGTGCAGAACCCCCTGAAGCAGGCGAACGGCGCGGCCAAGCTCGCCGGTCTCCGCGAGCTCGCCGATCAGACCGATACCTTGCTGCAGATCGAGCTCACCAACAGCGCCGCCGATGCGTCCGGTGCGGCCGCCGCCACGCCGCCGGCTGAGCAGGATTCGGTGAAGGCGAAAGGCGAGGCCCTGGTGCGGCTCGCGTCCGCTGGCGCTACCCCACTCGACGCCTATCGAGGCAAAGCGCCGGCGGCCCGGGCGCAAGCACTGATCATCTCCCGAGCCGTCCTGACCCAGCAGATCGAGGTCGCCGCGCTACAGGTGTCCCTGATCGAAGCCAAGCTCCGGCTGCTGATCGCGCAGCGGGATTTCATGGTCAACGAAGTGCACCAGCTGGCGGAGGCGGGACTGTACTTGGAGCGGCCCGAGCTCGGATCGAATCAGGCCAAACTGGCTCTCACGCGGCTTGCCACGGCCTGGGATAGCGGGCAGATCGAAGAGCAGGCGATCACCTATCGCAACTTTGCAGCTGAGCGAGAAACCTCGATCCGCATTTCGGCCTCCAATGCCCGGAACCTGCAGGCGGCCGTGCTCGCCGCCTCCGATCAGATCGTCGCCTATACGAAGGGCGGCCTCACCAAGGAGATGATCGCCGACACCTTTGCCAAGCTCTTCATCGGTGGGGCGCTGCTGAAATGAGAGGTTCACCATGACACGGATTTGGCTCCGCCTGCTGACCATCCTGCTGCTGCTCGGCGGTTGCGCCGGTCGATCGGAGATGCGCGCGGTCGCCAGCCTATCGAGCGCCATTCTCAACCAGTCGCAAATCGAAGCCGCGCACTACGCCGATGCGCAGACTCGGTACGAGGCGACGGCGCAGGCCATTATCACCAGCTTCTCGACGATGACCGCGATCGGCAATCAGGAAGCGGACTCCGTCCAAACCTCCTGGATCGATTCCTCGATGCGCGGTATCTACAGCGACCTCAAGCCGCGGTCCCTGACCGACTATCAAAAGATCGTCGATGAGGCCACGGCGGTGCCGATCGCGGCACCCACGATCACCATCGACACAAGCAAGGTGCGCCAGGCGGTGGCGAAGCTGAACGAGCTCGCCAAGGAAGAGACGCTGGAATCGCAGCTCGCCTTCCTCACCACCTTCGCGAAGACCGTCGCCGCCGCCTATCAGGACGCGCAGAAGAAAGCGGCAGATCAGGCCAGCAAGGCCGCCGACGACATTAAGGCAACCGCGCCGGTTCAGAAGTGAAGGGTGCAGAAATGAAACGTCCAGCAAAACCTGAAGGGGCAAAATCAAAGCGGGCCAAACCCACCGCCGAACGGAGCCAAGCTATGCCGCAGAGCAGCACGCAGAAGAATCCGGTCCAAGTCCTCGCCGAGCTCGCCGGACCGCCCGGCGGCACGCAGCCCGACGTGACGCTGGATGCCGCCACGCAGGCCAGCACCCTGAGCCTCGTCGTCAATCAAAAGATCAACGCCCTGATGACGGCGCGGGCGCGCTTCATCCAGGCGCTCCAGCACAACCCGCCCTCGCCGATGACGCTCACTGCGGCGATTCAGGGCATCGATGCCGAGGTCAATCTCTGCATCATGATCGTGAACGCCCTCGCCAACGGCACGCCGATCCAGTTTCCGTCGGCGCAGCAGATGTCCGCATTATCTGCGGCGGTCCACGCGCTCGGAACCGCCACAGCCCAGGGCGCTGCGACGGCGGCGCTGATTCCTTTGGTCGCCAACGTGATTGCAACCTTCCCGGGGTAGGTCGCGCGGGTTATTATAAAGACTCAGCTTGCTGTAATGACGCGATCATGTTCACCAGTGCAACAGCAATCGAAATTGCCGGACCGTAGCCATTTGGGCCTGCCGACCCGCGCCCCCCACGTGTGCCGGCGCATCGAGTCGATCTATTCCAAACGATCTGAGAAGCCGAAAACGGCCTGCCAACGCAAGCCGACGGCGCCGCTCGCTCTGACTTCGACCGAGCGGCGCGATAAAGAACCCTTTCATGCCTTTCTCGACCGTTTTCCGACCGCTCCCCGCCCCCTACAACCGTGGCTTTTTCATCAAGCACAAACGGAAATTGACAACTCTCGCAATCCTGCGATATAGCCATGGTCATAGAAAAGGTCGTTTAAAAATCCTATCCATTCGTTCGGTATCGAGTTATGCGTCTGATCCGAGCCGTACAGATCGCCCTCGCACTGTGCCTGTTGCAGGGGACCGTTTCAGCGCTCCCGTCGGACCCGCTTCCGGAGGCCATCAGAACACGCGAAGCAGATGGCAGGCTGCCCGAGGTGCGAAAGCACCTCGAGACGCTGAACCCTCCACTCGGCGCAGAGGATCTCAAGGCGCACCTCGAACTTATTGACAAGACCACCAATCTTTTAGCTGTCGTCGACGCGTATTTGAAGAGTGGGCTTACCAAGCAGGCCATCGACGCGTTGACGGCATTCCTTCCGAGTGTGTCTCAGGCGCGCGACGCCGGTCTCGCCATCGCCGTGCAGCGTCGTCTGGCGGAGTTGCAGACGCGTAGTCCCGCGGAGGTGAAACGACAGGAGGCCATCGAGCAGGCCGCTCGTGCCGCGTTGACCCGCGCCGACACGTACTTCACTCGCGGTCTCTATCAGAAAGCAAAGGACGCGTACGATGCGGTCGCCAAACAGACGGATCCGATCTCCGAAGACACCAAGGTTAGGGCGAAACTCCGCGTCGAGAACGCGACACAAAAGCTGTTCGATGAGGAGCCGTATGGGACCCTCCCGACCGTGTATCGCTCGCTACGCGACGCTGCCTTGACGGTCTGGCAATGGGCGCTGACATTCGTTGTTGTCCTCGCAATCATCTTCGTCTTGCGGCGCATCTGGCTGATCAACACGAGGAGCCTCGAGCTGGTCGATGCGACTCTGCCGGTCGCCTCAGCCGCGGCAAACCGCGAGTTGGCGCAGGAGCTTCAAGACGTCATCGATCGCATTCGTGAGGCGGGGCTCGACTCGCCGAAGCTGGATGCGAGCGGCATCGGCGATGTCGCCAACGAAGAACCCAGCGGCCCCAGCGATTCGGGAGGGCAGAGCTCGAAGTTGCCGCCGGCCAATTTGGTGTTCGTCACGCCGCCGGTCGATGCGCCGGAGCTTGCCAGGGACCTCGACGCCTTCGTCTCGTCCACGCCGACGATTCAAGTGGCGGGGATCGGCTTCAACCCGCAGCAGCTCTGGACGTTCATCAAGCGCGCAATGACACCTCGCCCACGACACGCGTTCACGGGAACGCTTACTGCGTACGACAACACGCTGACGCTGCGGCTGATGCATGAGGATCGGCTGTTCGGCAGCAAGACCGAGTGGCGTGCGTTCGCGCCATCCGCGGCGGCGGGGGCGCGCATCAGTTGCCTGGTGGATATCGCCTCCCGGCTTGTCCTCGACGGCAAAAACACGTCCACCGCCACGAGTGACTGTCACAGCCTCAAGGAATACATCCTCGGCCTGTATGCCCTTACCGCGAACACGGCCGACGCCTTCAAGAAGGCGACGGCGCACTTTCAGGACGCGTTCGACCGGGACTCCGGAAATTGGCTCGCGCGCTTTCAGCTCGCGCTGTGCGCGCGCGACCGTCGGGACACGGCGGCCCGTCATCTGACGTGGTTCACGGGGCCGGAAGCGGTCGCCAGCAAGTCCCTTCAAGCCCACATCAAACGGCATCCGGACTTCCCGTACGTCGTGCAATACCAGCTGGCGTCCACGATGTCGCTGGCCAGCGAAGACCGGGAAGATCCGGACGTCGGGCGAATCCTCGACGGCCTCATCGCACTCGAGACGAACGCCGACGGTGAGAAGCTGGAACCTGCGAAGCGGCTGCGCCTGGTGATGTTGGCTCGCAGCGGCAAAAGCAGCAGGGAGGCCGTGAGGGTCTCGCTGGATCGGGACGACCCGGCCGGCAACGAACGCGCGCGGGAGGCGCGAGAGCGGCTGCGCGCACATGTGACATGGTTCGATGAGCACGCCTCCCACCTGCAGCGGGCGGCGCCTTCCGGGCACCCTCTCGCCCGCGGGGTCGTGCTGCATGCGTACGGGCGCGTCCAGTTCTCGAGCGGCGACCGCAACGGCGCCATCGAGAGCCTGACGGAGGCTGCCGACCTTATGCCGACCTACGCCGACGTGCGCGTCGACCTCGCGAAAGCGCATCTCGACCAGAAGCGCAAAGCCGACTGGCCATGGCGCGTCACCTCGCTGCTGGATTCCGCGCTCGCACTGGACCCGGGAAATGCAAAAGCGAAGTTCGTCTATGCGCGTTTCTACTTCGCCGAAGAAACTCGTAACTACGCGAAGGCCGAACCCTACCTGACCGCCGCGCCATTCGATCCAGTGTCGCTCTTCATGCTTGCGCAGGTACTGATCAACCGCGGGGGCTATGCAGAATCGCTGGGCGTGCTCGAGCGCGCGATCGCGCTGCAGAAGGACGGGCCGACATTCCGTGTCCGGTTGTATGCCAACGCTCTGCTCGAGCTGGTGAAAGGTGCCACCGATACGAGCAATGTCACCGACCCGAAGCCGAACCTACGTGAGATGGAACGGGCACGCCGGCAGTTGTGTGCATACGACAAGCGCTTCGACGACAACGAGCGCAGGACGCGCAACTATCAGCAGGTGGTTAAGATCTATGCCGATATCTGCGCACGGCTGAAGGTCGCTCCGGGGACCTGCTTTCAACTCGCGCCTCCGCCCGTCGCTGTGCGGTCGCCAGAATTCGCTGCATCCGGCGACGCCGAACCAGCAACAACGTAGACTCGCAGGCCTATCGCCCGCGCCTATGGCAGCGCGAACACGTGTAGCGACTCGTTATGCCCTGTCCCTGCATCGCGGCCGTGACGGCGCTCTCGCGGCTGCAATGTTCGGATAGTTCCGCCAGTATCCCTGAACCGCCGTCTTATGCTTCACAAACCAACACTCCGGACAGTGGTACGGGCGACCGCCCAGTGGTTGAGAAGGATTGTCTGTCGAACCCATAACAGGCGTGTGTGAATGATCGTGCGTGCGGTGTTTGCAATACATACGACTCTAGATGACGTTCCGTTCCCAAGAGCCACCGATTGCTTGGCGCCAACCATCAGCTGGTTCGAGCAGCTGGCTAGCAGGTTCCTTGGTTTGCATAGTAACGTCTTAAACCTGGCTGGGGTACGGTAGGTTACGTAAAGTAAACCTATTCTTCCACTGTCAATGTTGCGAGGGAGGCGGATAGGCTCGTCACGGTTATTATTATGGCCTTGACATATATCCCCAGAATTGAAGAGCCATCACTGCTGGTATAGGATTAAATACTGGGTTCATTCTTCGAAATCGTTTGGTGTTTCTCCGCGAGTTATTTCCAATACTTCATTTACCACTGCAACTTTGTGCGACCAGTGTCTTATGAGCTATAAACCATTCAGGCTCTCCTGTGACGGACGTCTTGTCATGAACCAATCTCCATAGGCCCTCCGTTCGAGCCACGAAAAGATAAATAATACCTGTTCCAAAATCGAATCCGTCGAGCACGATAAAGACCGCAAACATGAATGCAATGGCCACGAACCAAAAGGTTTCCATGAACGGTATGATCCCTTCCTACGAGACCGAATCGACCATGTTTTTCCGGGCACTCGCCTTCTTGGGAGCCGGACCGTGCGAGACCGTTTCGGCGAACAGAAATAGGAAAAGAATACACAAGAGAAAATACATCCTCAATGGGTGCACCCAATGTAAGGGAGAAGACAGACTAAACCAAAGACGACAAACTCGTTTTTAAATTTTTTGGTTGCGCCTGGTTTGCGGCGGTTGCGGTTAGGTGTCCTTGTTTGTCCTTTCCTGACCTAAACTCCGCTAAGTCATTGAGATTCTTGAAGATCCCTATAAATTCAAAACTCACCACTCACCACATGCAGAAGTAGCTAATCTTATTGGATATTTTGACACTCTTCTACTCTATGCAGCGAGGAATGCAAAAAATTCTGTCCCGGTCGTTCAATCCGAAAAGTTCTAAAATCGTCCTGGTCCCCCAGCCACTCCAAATTCCTCTCAGAAATATTCTCCTCAACCCATCGATTTTACTCCTTCGAATACCCTAAATACCTTTGGGCGTTATGCCCAATCGGGATTAAACCAGTCGTGGTCTTGTATTCAACTGGATACAGCACAATTTTTTATGGTGATTATCAAAGAAGTTTAGATTTTCAAGCAGTCGGGGTTCTCAAGGGGCAATGAGACACGCCTAAATGTTCATCCTGTCTGCGGCTGTAAAACATCATCGGCTTTAACCTCTCGCAATGAGATGTCCCGGATAAATCCTGAATAGTAAGGATCCTCTCCCGTGGTCCAGGAATTCAGAGAGAGTTCAATGGGGAATTCCTGTCCGCTTTTCCTTAATGCATGGAGGGTGATGGTTTTCCCAATAAGTTGAGCTTTACCGGTGGTCTGCAATCGTTTCATACCTTCGGTGTGAGCCTCGCGATATCGAGTGGGCATGATCAGCGTCAGTGGTTTGCCAAACATTTCCTCTGCGGTATAGCCGAACATCAATTCAGCAGCCTTATTCCACGACATGATGCGGCCGGTGTGATCAGCTAACACTATGGCATCGGTGGCTGTTTGAAAGACGGCTTGAAATCGAATTTCGCTTTCCATTAACGCTTGATGAGCTCGATCCATTTTCTTTGCCAAGGTATGAGCTTTCAACGCTTGACGAACGGTAATCCTGATTTCCGATCGATTAATTGGTTTGTGCAGATACGCAAAGGCGCCCTGTTCTTCAAGGGGACCGGTTACAGAATCAAGGGTGGTATAACTCGACAAAATAATGATGGGAAGCCCCGGGGAAATTTTCGTCATCATTTCTAGAACGAGCAAGCCATCCATATCAGGGAGTTTGATGTCCAGGATCACCACGCCAGGTGAATTTTTTTTCACGCATTCCAAGGCGGTCACACCCGTTGAGGCCACTTCAATCTGATGTCCCTCGGCCTCAAGAAGATCTCGTAAGGCCAGGACAATATCGGGCTCATCATCGACGAGGAGAATAGTGGAAGATGACATTAGAGAAGAGGTATTCGGCAAAGCATTACCTCATGTTAGATTGAAGAAATCAATGCTCCCTCATTTGTTGGAGGGCAGATCGTGGTAATGGGCGTATGAACTAGAAGGAAGAAGCAACCTATGTACCAGTCCTGCATTGAGTGACCCTCTCATGGGATAAGTCTTTGGACAAATTCACGAATTCGGAAAAATTTCTAGGGGGGAAAGTGGTGGATCATAGAAATTCATGGATGGGAGAATAATCGTTTCATATCTAATTGGATACACCCGTATATCCAAATGGATACAGTTCTTCGCTAGATAGTGGTTTCAGTTGTTATGAATAAGCGAGTATAGAAAATCTTAGGTTGGATAGCCCCTGCGGAGTGAAATGGTGATGGCGATGGAATTGAGTAAGGATTCCTCGGCAGGTAAGGTGGGTCCAAATCGAAATGTTTTGCTTCAATATCAGTAATGATATGAAAGGAAGGGCAAGAGATCTTGAGTTCAAGAGTGGGTTGTGTCACTCTTCCTGGAATTTTTTTCTTCGAGAAACTGAATTTCTTAATCGAAATGCACATGGTGAGTGGGTACAGCCTGCAATTAATGGGAAGTGGCGGAGAAGTTTTTCAAGTGAATGCTTTATGATTGGTAACCAGGTACCTCACCCTCTGACGGGAAAGGTTGAATGAATGCTGGAGTGCGTGGGGAAGCGGGAATGAACAGCGTAATACCTAACCAGGATCGGTTAATTGTCGCACTTGATGTTTCCTCGCTCGATGAGGCTCGCCGGTATGTGCAGGATCTGGAGGGTGTTGTCTGGTTTTATAAAATCGGACTGGAATTGTTTTTGGCCGTGAATGTCGATTTCATTGAGGAATTACGTGCACGGAATTGCCGGATCTTTTTAGATCTCAAGATGAACGATATCGATGAAACAGTTCGTCGGGCAGTGAATTTGGCCGCAGATCTTGGTATTGATTTTCTCACCATTTTGGGGAACCACGCGACGGCCAAAGCTGCGGTGCTTGGGCGGGGCGATACGCCATTAAAAATTTTGACCGTCCCACTCCTTTCAAGCTGGGGAGAGAAGGATCTTCAAGATCTCGGTTTGTTGAGTGCCTATTCAGGAGATCCCGCTCGTTTCCACTCTTTGGATGACTATGTCTTGTGGCGGGCCGATATGGCTATGGCCCAAGGGTGCGATGGGCTCATTGCCTCTGGAAGGTATGTCGGCATCCTACGAGAACGGTTTGGAGAGAAAGCGCTCATAGTCTCCCCAGGTGTCCGGCTGGGCGGTCAGAACACCCATGAACATCAACGTTCTTTGACTCCTTTTGACGCCATTCAGGCCGGGGCAGATTATTTAGTGGTGGGTCGGCCCATACGGGATGCTGCCAATCGGCGGAATATGGCTCAAGGGATTCAAGATGAGATTATAGCAGCCTTAAAAGCCGATCCTCAAAGGATCCGTCAATGAAAGAGGATGGGATAAAGGACAAAACGGTGCGGGGGATCAACGCTGATAGTCAAGTAATCTTCTCGCCTTTCCTTTCTGCAGCACGTCGATCGGCATGTGAGGTTTTCTCTCCATCATGCCAGTCGGCCGGATATCTTACTCCCATTATTGCTCAAACACTATTTATCTTCCTTTCCTTGGGCGCGACAAATATCTTCCCCTTGAAAAGTTTGTATCGTGTTTTCCCTTGGCACTACCAAGTGTCGCTTTTATGCACGGAGCAAGCCGAGGGCCACCGTGAATGCTTGAGACCCTAACAAGGGATGCAGCTTCTAAGTGAAAGGGAAAATACCCGGCCAAGGATCGGTGTTGACTGAGTTTTAAGGGTGGAAAGGCCTTAAACGGTGGAGTGACCGGTGAGATGTTCCCGGAAACGAACGTCATTATTCGATCTCAACGCGATCATATCGATAAGTAAAGACGTGGCCATAGAATCCTCAGATTGGTATGATGGCCTCTGAAGAGGGCTCAGGGTATGGAAGATGAAATTAATTCATGAATCTCACCAAAAGACGGTGAGGCAGGTGGCTGGATGGTCGGGCAGAAGGCTTTGAAAGTCCATGTGGTTTTGTAGGTGTTCATCCAACTTTCTATTCTTCTGTTACTCAGGTGAGTCCTGAATAACCCTTCGAACAGATTTCGAGCATTGAGGTCAATGATGTTGGACAGTCGGGAAAAGGGAGGGACGTATGACGACTCGGAGTGAATGGTCACGTATCCTCATTGTGGAAAATCATCCCGACCAATTGGACACCCTCGTGAAATTGTTGAATGAAGAAGGTTACCACGTGGTGGGCGTCCCTTCGATTGCCGAGGCTTTGGAATGTGCGCAATGTGAAAAATTTGCCGTAGCGGTGATTAATCTGCCGGTGCCGGACCCTTCAACAATCCAATTACTTCAACGTTTACAGGCGATGAATGAACGGATTCGAGTGGTCATGAATCCCATTGTCTCTGCACAAAACGCGGAGACTGGGGGGTCTTTCACCTATCTTGAAAAAGCTGCTCCGCTATCGGAATGGCTTGCTCATATTCGTCGGGCGTTTCTGGATCAGATCACACGATACACTCAAGAATTGGAGACAGCCCTCATGGGGCCAACCACAGCTCCTGAGGAGCAGGAGGAACGGTTTCGGCAACTCGTGGACCATATCAAGGAGGTATTCTGGATCTCCTCGCCTGACCGGTCCGAAGTCTTGTATGTCAGCCCTCTCTATGAAACGGTCTGGGGTCGGAGTTGTGTCAGTCTCCTCGAAGATCCTCGAAGTCTGTGGGACGCCGTCCACCCTCAAGATCAAGAACGAATGCTGACGCATCAACCTGAAGCGGAAGGGGATGGTTATCAGGGGGAATGCCGGATTGTGAGACCGGATAATTCAGTGAGGTGGGTGCGGATCCGAACTTTTCCTCTACGAACTTCTTATGGGGAAATTCTCAGTCTTGCCGGAGTGGCTGAGGATATTACCGAGCAAAGACGCATTGAAGAAGCCCTCACCAAAACTGAGCGGCAATTTCGCCAATCAAGCCGAATGGAGGCCATTGGAACGCTGGCAGGTGGCATCGCCCATGATTTCAATAATATTTTAACGGCGATTCTGGGCTATACCGAACTGGCGTTGGCCACTGTGCCAAAGGGAAGCCGTACTCAACGGAATCTTCAGGAAGTACTGACGGCAGGACACCGGGCCAAGCACCTGGTCCTGCAGATTTTGACGTTTAGTCGTCAAGCCGGTCAGGGGAAAAAACCCACTCCCATTCACATGGTGGTCCGGGAAGCTCTTAAACTCTTGCGAGCCACCATTCCCTCTACGATTGAGATTCATCAATTACTGAAGACGGAGGCCACGATTCTGGCGGATCCGACCCAAATACATCAGGTAATCATAAATTTCTGCACCAATGCCGAATATGCCATGCGAGAAACTGGCGGAATTCTGACGATGGTGTTGGAAGAGGTAGACGTGACCAAGGATCTGACAAGCATGGTCTCGGGATTACAGGTTGGTCCGCATGTACGTTTGACGGTGAAAGATACCGGTTCCGGTATGACTCCGGAGGTTCTTGAACGAATGTTTGATCCCTTCTTTACCACCAAACCGATTGGAGAGGGGTCAGGGATGGGGATGGCCGTGGCCCATGGAATCGTCACCGCTCACGGGGGAGCGTTGGTGGTTGATAGTGTCGTGAATAATGGGACAAAGATCGAAGTGTATCTCCCAACGGTCCCGACACCGGTCTTGGAACATGTGGAAGAACAAGGCCCCATTCCAACCGGAAAAGAATCTATTCTATTCGTGGATGATGAAGAGACCATTGTGCATCTTGGAAAGGAACTTCTCACGCAACTGGGGTATACCGTGGAAGTTCACACGAGTTCCGTAGAAGCGCTGAATGTGTTCAGGCTCGATCCGCACCGCTTTGATTTGGTGATCACTGATCAAACCATGCCGGGTCTGACCGGGGAGGCCTTATCCCGAGAACTTTTGCGAATCCGCCCTGACCTTCCCATCATTCTCTGTACGGGATTCAGTCATATCATGTCTGCAGAAAAAGCCAAGGCATTAGGTATCCAGGGCTATTTGATGAAACCATTGGCCATTCGTGATCTGGTTCCCATTATTCGTCATGTGCTCGACAAAACGCCCTCTCCGTTGGCCGGACCTTAAATCACTAGGAGGTGAACGGAACAGAAAAGACTCAGTTTGTCTCATGTGTGCCCAATGAGATAATGCCATCCATAGATGGTTATTCATCCACCCCGTAAAAAATAACACATTGTTTTATTGGGGGATGACCTTGTTCGAGATAGAGTCAGAAAAATTTTAAGCCTGGACTAACTATTTATCATGGAGATGCCAAAGTTGATCGCACGCTTCACAAAGGGTCTTTTCCTGTTCATAAAGAAGAAGACGATGTGGATTGGAGCGGAGAAGGAGTTAAGGCGATGGCGACCATTCTTGTTATTGATGACGATCGACAGGTTTGTGCCCTGTTGAAGCAAGTGCTGGAAGAACAGGGATATACGGTTGAGATTGCATTGAATGGAATCGAAGGAATCAGGGGGTATCGCAGCCACCCTGCCGACCTGATTATTTTAGATATCCTCATGCCTGAGAAGGAGGGGCTTGAGACCATTCTGGATTTGCGACGTGAATTCCCTCAGGTGAAAATTATTGCCATGTCGGGCGGAAGTGAGCGCGCGAAATTGAACTTGTTGGACCTCGCTCGTCGTTTAGGGGCACAATACACGGTCAATAAGCCTTTCCAGTTGCAAACCATCACGGATCTGGTTAAAAAAGCTCTTCGAGAGAATTAGGGAACGTTCACTCGCTGGAGAGGGATGCCATGTTGTATTTCCGGACTCAACCTGATGCGGTGTTTATCGCATTTGTGAAGGATGCCCTTCAGTGGGAGCTGGAAAGGATCAGGCGTATTTCGTCCGCCAATGACAGCGATGCGTGGGTCGTGGAATATCCATTGCTGGGAACCATGTTTACCCCTTATAGCGCTGTCATTACGCTCGAGGAATTACTTGTGGCCAATGAGACGGCAACGGTCTATCGACCCACTGACTATCATTGGCTGTTGGTCTACGAATGCCTCAAGAATTATTGTGTGTGGCATAACGATCAGGTCAATGACGATACAACTCCCTTCACCATGTTGGGGGGATACCGGTTTGGGCCCGTGGATTTTGAAACATTAACCGATCGGTATTTTTGGGATCAGGAATTCATGGAATTATTGGATACCAATGCGGTTGACGCTGATGAATGTTCCTGTTGGGGAAGCATGGACACGTCAAATCCCGATCTGTCCTACGGACTACGCCCACATCCCCACAAGCTCCAATTAACCCTGGTGGAGGAGACCGCCTGGCGCATTCCGGAACCACAAGAGTGCGGTCAGTGGCGGCTTCCCTGAGACGGGTCATCCTCAATCGAAGCGGAGCCTTTCGGTCGCAATCGTGGTCACGGAAGTCTTTGAGAGCATTCGTGTTCTCCTGTACCTGGGAGCATTTCCAGGAGTTTCTATAACCATGCCATTCATCACCTTGTTTCTCCCACATTCTGTCGTTTGGCTCTCTGGGACATCCAGGTAAGCCTTCCCATATCTCCCCGCTGGATAAGCGAATTCTCATTTTTAGAGTTGTGAGAATTCTCCCGAGCTTTCTCTCCATTGGGTTGTAATCATTGATGTTGCGGTTTCATTTCATAATTCTCTGCTCAAGCCTTTCTCATCGTCGCCCGAAGCAGAACGGAAGGTGGCGGCTTCCCGAGGAATTCTCCTCCTTCCATTGCAAAGATTGACATTGACACTCTCTCTGGAAAGGCTTTTGGAATGAAAACACCCTGGAGTGGAACAACCTTTGTGCTGGTACTGGTCTGTGTGTTGTGGGGCGGAGGAGCTCCCGCTCTGGTTGACGCTCACGACGTGGCTGCTCCCCAGAGTCCACATATTCTGTGGAAAGTCCAATCGTCTTCCAACACCCTGTATATCCTGGGTTCCATCCATGTACTCCAAAAGAACAACTACCCCTTGGATCGCCAACTGTATGAAGCATTTAGCCAGGCTGCTACAGTCATCTTTGAGGTGGACCTGGATGGATTGACCTCCCCTCTCTCTCAATTCCAAATACTCACAAGGGGCCTGTATCTCAATGGGCAAACATTACAAAGTGTGTTGCCCGCAGGCAGATATGAAGTGGCAAAAGCGAATTTTGCAGAACTTGGATTCAACATCGAGAATTTTCACCGCATGAAACCTTGGATGGCGGCCACCGCGGTCACCGCGTTGGAACTTCAAAAATTCGGGTTCGAAAGTGCCTTTGGTGTCGACCGGCATTTTTATGAAAAAGCGCAAGCGGCGGGGAAAACCATTCAAGCCCTGGAAACCGTCGAATTTCAACTCGGGTTGTTTGATAACCTGTCGACGTCGATTCAGGAATTATTTCTCATGCAGTCGTTGGAAGACCTTAAAAATGTCGAAGCCCGAATCAACGGGATGGTTGACGCCTGGACGCAGGGCAACGTCCAAGATTTAGAACGGATACTTGAAGGGATGCGGGAGTATCCTGAGCTTTATCACGCCCTCGTTGTCAGCCGGAATCAGAACTGGCTGCCTCACTTGGAGCAGAGGCTTCAGGAAAAAAATAGTCCGGTGTTTGTCGTGGTGGGCACCTTGCACCTATTGGGGGAAGAAGGCATTCTTGCCGCCCTCAAAAAAAAGGGGTACCTGGTGGAACAAATGTAACTAGCGAATCAGTCCTGAATCGCACATCGACATGACTCCCTGAAACAACCCGACCCTGGGGAGAATCTGTGTCTCCCCAGGGTCGGGCTATACTCATAATGACCGCATGTCTGGAATGATCGTCAGAGATGCCCCTGTTTCTGAAGGTCGGCACTCCATTTCATGGCCACCGGGAGTTTGATGGCTTCAATCCTGTCCAGGGGCTTTATTAGGAGTCTCACAAACAAGGTTATAAAAATCGGGCGCATCGCTTCCTCAACTTGCCAGGATCTGCCAAGACCAGCGCGGGCACTAACCAAAGAGTCCCGGGGCCCAGCAACCCCACCATAAGAGCCTCCCATCGGTACTGTCGAAGAAATCGCAAGATCATCAAACACCTCCTGAGAATAGTTGCCTCGTTGATTCCCTCACTTTTACGAGGTATTTGAATTATACTCCCGTAGAAGCAGGATTGGTAGGGTAGAGTTGGACTGTATAAGCAATGAGGCACCATCCGAATTGACCAGATTCAACGGGTCCTCGGTCCATCATGGCCGGGACGAAAGGAGAAACCACAATGATTACCGCCATTGGAGATGTTCTACGACGGTGTTACGAGCGAGGCTGGATTACGTCCCGGGATGGCAACTGTAGCCTCCGCCGTGCGCGAAGTGTGTATTTATATGTGACTCCCTCAGGGTGGCGAAAGACGATCGTCCACCCTGAGCACATGGTCAAAATCAAACTGGTGGATGGGCGATTGCAAGTGTCTCCGGGAACGAATCCTTCCGGTGAACTCCATATGCATTATTTATTAACCAGAGGGATGAACCGGACGCGTGCGGTCGTGCATGTGCATCCAACCCATGTGGTTGCGGCGATGTACCGGGGATTTGATCTGCAGAAAATATGCAAAGACTTTCCCGAGATTTATCGGTATACCCGCATAGGCCCGATCGTGCCCGCTCTCCCGGCTATCAGCAAGGAACTCGGTGAGGCTACGGCCAAAGCTTTAGGAGTCACGGAAGGGAATCCCGCCGGCGAATACGATATTGTCGGTCAGGCCAACCATGGAGTCTGCTCCATGGCACCAGACCCCTGGTCGGCCTACGAACATATCGAACGGCTGGATCATATTTGCGAAATTGTCCTCAACAGCGGCGTCTCCCCCTGACAGGATGGTGAAAATGGGCTTCAGCTTTGTTCTTGCTTCGCTTAGGAACTCAACGTACATGAGTACGTTTCGTCCCTTCGCTTGCTGCGGGCGCGCTGAACACCCATTTTGACCATCCTGTGACTTGGTTATGGGTGTTTAAGGTTTTTCACTCCTCATCTTATTCAGCAATTCTTCATAGTTTCCTCTTACTTGTCGCGTGTTGGGATGTTCTAAGCCCAAGGCCCGTTCGTAAATTACGAGGGCCCGCTGATAGAGGGTCTTGGCCTCGGCGTACTTCTCTTGAGCCTTATGGAGGAGCGCTAGGTTGTTGAGGGCGAGGGCTACATGGGGATGTTCCGCCCCAAGGGCCAGTTCGTTAATATGAAGGGCTTGCTGATATAAGGGCTCTGCCTCGTCATACTTTTTTTGGGTCCGATACAGTTCCGCCAGGTTATTAAGGTCGATGGCGACAGCGGGATGGTTTGGCCCCAGTGCCGCTTCATCAATGGTGAAGGCCCTTTTGGTAAAGTTGTTCCGCCTCTGCATACCTTTCTTGGGATGTGCATAAGACCGCCAGATTGTTGAGGCTTTCTCCAACATCAGGATGGGTGAGCCCTAAGGTTTGTTCCCGAATGGCCAGGGCACGTCGGTAGAGGGGCTCGGCCTTGGCATACTCTCCTTGGGTTTTGTATAAGACCGCTGGTCTTTATGGGAATAGGAGATAAAAACTTTCATATGGATATTGGGGATGGTAACTGGTGGATGGTCATCATATCCTCCATTTAGATATGAAATTTTTTGAAGGGCCTTTGAGCTTCCCAAGAATTTCCTAAATGTTCGAGAGGTTTTTGCGAATGGACTGGCAGATCCATCCGGAGGAAGCTGTTTAATTTGGTTCCTTCTTCCCTAACATATTGCTGGAATACGATGGAAAAGCTATCATTTCTCCTCTGACCCATCGTTTGGTTTTTTACTTCTCCATAGAAAGGACTCTGCATGGCCAAGAAGAAACCCGTTCCCAAGTCGTCTCCTAAGCCTTTGCCGAAAAAGGCCTCGAAGAAAAAATCTGTGGCCATGAAATCCAAACCGGCTTCTTCCAAGAGTTCGGCGGCTGCAAAGAAAGGAAAGGTCGTGAAGGCTTCTTCAAAACCTAAGAAAACAGGAAGTGCTTTGTTTAAGAAAGCCACCGTTTCCTCGAAGAAAACTGCCACCAAAAAACCTTCTGTCGCAAAAATCTGCGGTCACAAAGAAAACGAGTTCGGTGCCTGAAAAGGCGGGTTCGACCAAAACGAAGAATGGGATCACTAAGGCTCCCAGTCGATCAGCTTTGCCCTCTACCCCGTCAGCCGGGCCAAAGACGCGAGTAGAATCGCTCTCCCCTACTGAACGCTACAATCTTGGGGGCCTTTTTGTCTGTGCGATTGAACGGGCGAACGATCCTGATTTCAAGCGACTTCGTGCCGTTCTTCGTCATTTAGATCTCCCCTCTCACGAAAAAGATAATCTTCTTCGCTTGTCAGAAGGGTTCACGATCCCCAAATTGTTCGCGGATGGCATAGAAGGGCAAAAAGTGAGTCAAACCCTGACGGACTTGATCAGGTTTGCGTCGGCTGAAGGAGCCTATGAGAAGAAATGGCGGAATGACATCAGGCAGGTGGGGCTATGGTTGGGCTTCTTTCCCCAGCAAGTCGAACAGATTGAACAGAAAGTCCTGGCGAAACGGTGAACTTCGTCTACGCTACCCGAGATCGCGGCGGCCTTCGATGGATTTGAGCAGAGTGACTTCATCGGCATATTCGATATCCATGCCGACCGGAATGCCATAGGCGATACGGGAAACTTTCACCCCCAAGGGTTTCAATCGCTTGGTGAGGTAAATCGCGGTGGCCTCTCCCTCAATCGTGGGATTGGTGGCCACGATAACTTCCTTGAATGCGCCATTCTGGACACGGTTTTCCAGGTCATGCGTGCGGATGTCTGCCGGTCCGATTCCGTCCAGAGGTGAAAGCGCTCCATAGAGCACATGATACAGGCCTCGAAAGGCGCGGCTTTGTTCGATGGCATGCAGGGTACTGGGTTCTTCCACCACGAGAATGGTGGTGGTGTCCCGTTTCGGATCCAGGCAAATTTCGCACAGCTCGCCTTCGGCGATATTGCGGCACTGCGTACAGAAGGAGACACGTTCCTTCACATCACGAATGACATCCGCCAGTCGAAGCGCCTCTTCCTTGTCCGTTTTCATGAGATGAAAAGCCAAACGTTGGGCAGTTTTTTGCCCAATGCCCGGCAACCTCACGAGTTCCCGGCTGAGACGGGCGACAAGCCCCTGAGTTTGGCCATTGAGTCTGGTGTTTTTGGTCGGCGTGGAGTCCAGCACGATGAACCTCGCTTGATGGTTAAAACATGCCGGGAAGGCCCATCCCCCCAGTGAGGGATTTCATTTCTTCGGCCATCAGCTCTTTGGCCTTTCGCAAGGCCTCATTGGACGCGGCGACGATTAAATCCTGCAACATGTCATAGTCACCGGATTTGAACACTTCCGGATCAATGGTCAGCTTGGTCAGTTGCATGGCCCCATTGGCTTCTACGGTCACCATGCCGCCTCCGGCTGAGGCCTCGACGGTTTTAGTGGCGGCCTCCTCTTGAATTTTACCCATTTTTTCCTGCATGGCCTGGGCTTGTTTTAAGAGATTGCCCATATTGGAGAATGGATTTTTTGACATTAGCGTGTCTCCTCTTTTTCCGGGATCCGGTGGGCCGATACCACGTGCCCACCAAACAATTCTATGGCTTGTTTGACCAGGGGGTGGGCTTTCACGTTTTCAATGAGATCCTGGTCGTGCTCGACTTTTTTTTTTGCGCGTAACTCACCGATCGACGGTGGATACTCTTGCCCGTCTTGAAATTCAATGACTTGGACTTTTATCGGCCGGCCGGTGAATTCTTCGCATATTTGACCAATAAGCACGCGATTTTCAGGTTTGTCGGTTCGCCAGCGAGCGATTGAATCTCTTTTGGAATACCCCAAGACGACTTGGTCTGCGGTCATCGTCACCATACTCCCTTTCTCCAGAAAACTTCCGATATTCGGATGCTTGTCGATCACCCGTTCAACCACTTGTTCCCAGTCTAACGTCACCGGGAGGGTCGGCGAGGGCTGAGTAGTCGTTTTGGGTGAGGGCCTGGAGGTTTCTCCGTTGGCGGGCGCAATCTTTGGTGAAACCGGTCTTCCCTCACCTGGTGGGGATTGAGAGGGAAACATAGTCGTCGCTCCGCCAGTGGACTTGAGACGTGGCTGGCTTGGAGCTGCCTCCGGTTTTTCCATGGGCGCCGGAGACTTGGCCGGTGTGACGGGAGAAGGCGTCGACGCAACAGCAACAGGTTGAGAAACTTTTTTTTGAGGAATGGATCGAGGTGGAGCACCGGCTGTCTGTTCGGTTCCGGTGGAACCCACCGTAAGGGGATTGAGAAGGGCGGCTTGCACCACTGCCGCTTCTATGAGAAATCGTGGATGGGAGCTTCCGCGAAGACCGTCCTCTGTTCGCGAGAAAATGCCAAAGAGGGCCTGCAGATACGGCTCGGAGAGTTGTCGGGCTTGCTCGATCGCCTGATCGACTTCTTCGTCTCCCAATTCAAGCAGGCTTTGTACCTGTGGGCGTGACGGGACCACGCAGGCCACCAGCAGATTTCGAAATCGCTCCAATATTTCCCGGCAATATATCCGAACATCAAACCCTTGATCGACCAACTGCCCCACGAGCGAGATGGCTTGAGAGGCCTGGTGATCGAGAATGGCTTTAATCATCAGCCGGACGAGTTCGTCAGGCACAGACCCGATCAGCACTTCCAAATCTTCATGCTGGAGGCGTTCCCCGCCAAAGGAGACGGCCTGATCCAGAAGGCTTAACGCATCTCGCATGCTGCCTTCACTGGCTCGAGCCAGGGCCGATAGGCTTCGATCTTCGACGGTTACGCCGGTTTGTGTTGCGACGTGGCGCAGTTGTGTGATGATTTCCAAACGGGAAATTCGTCGAAAGGTAAAGTGCTGACAACGGGAAAGAATGGTGGCGGGAATTTTATGCACTTCGGTCGTCGCAAAAATGAAGACGGAATGACTCGGCGGCTCTTCCAATGTTTTAAGCAGCGCGTTGAAGGCTGAGTTGGATAGCATGTGGACTTCATCGATGATGTAGATCCGGTAGATGCCATGAAACGGCGCAAATTTGACGTTTTCTCGAAGTTCCCGCACATCGTCCACGCCGGTATTGGACGCCCCGTCAATCTCGATCACATCGACGGAATTGCCCCGGGTGATTTCCACGCAACTGGGGCAGATTCCACAGGGTTGACTGGTCGGCCCCTTTTCACAATTGAGGGATTTGGCCAATATGCGGGCGACGGTGGTTTTCCCGACTCCCCGCATGCCGGAAAAGACATAGGCATGGGCCACCCGCTTTCGCTCGATCGCATTAGTGAGCGTTTGTACGACATGGGACTGCCCTAAGACTTCCTTGAAGCTGGTTGGGCGGTATTTTCGAGCTGAAACCTGGAATTCCATAATCGGGATTATACCGGAAATGGGACTTCGTTCATGATCCTTGAGGACTGACTATCGAGGAGAAGGCAGGTTCGCACTCCTCGGAGTTAGTCGGGGCCAGGTGATCCTGCGGCACACAGACTCGCCCACTTACCGTTGCTTCCTTCCGGACCTGGCGGGGTTCGCAGGATTCTGTCGCACAGGGCCCAGCCCCTATATGCAATCTCGACGGCCCATCGCCCCGAGGATCGGACAGAAAGCCGACTCAAACAATCGGGCACCCACCCAATTGAAGCATCTTATGGCGGAGAGGGTGGGGTTCGAACCCACGGTACCATTGCTGGCACACGTGATTTCCAGTCACGCCGATTCGGCCGCTCTCGCACCTCTCCGCGAATAGTTACCCGGTTTTCCGGCGAATGAACCTCCGAAGCCGGATTTCATTTGGAGGGGATCTGTCGCAATCCCATATCAATTATTTCTCACCTGTGCCCTGTTTGGTGAAAGGCTCCCATCTTACCATGGGTGTTTGGAGGCGACAAGCAATAGAGTGGGGATGTTCAAAATATCCGCCAGGGGTGATTTGTTTACCGGCGTGGACTCATCCTGCCACCCGATGAATAATAATGATCAGGAGGTTCGGGATTGAAACATTCGTTGACGACGGGAGGTCCGATGCAAGGCTGCAAACAAATGGCCACGAAAGAGTAGCATGAAGACCGTCACAATGGGGGTGAGTACCAGGACAATGAGAAAATTTATGTCGGAAGATATGCCTAAAAAAGAGAGCCATTCTGATAAAACGGTAAAGGGCAAGGTCAGGAGATGCCAGAAGTCCAGACCCCCACGCTTCCCGGCTTGGCTGGACATCTGAAAGAAAAATGTGATTCCGAATGGGGCGAAGGCGACTGCCACAGGCAGGAACCATTCAATCCAGTTTTCCACGACAAATTCATAACTTTCCCGGACAATGTCGAGGGCGGATCCGCTCCGGCTCTGGTAGATCACTTCGGGCACTGGATTTAACAGGACAAACACCAGGAAAAATACCGCCGTGGCAATCAAGGGTTGATAGGGATTGGTCTGAAGTCCCATTTCGAGGAATATCATGGGGAACCACACCATGAAGCCAACGGATATGACGTCCCAAAAATATTGGCCCATGCTGTGCGGGATATCCTGCCAGGTCACGCGCCGGGCCCCAAGGACGGCCTGTTCCGTGAGACTCAGTGTGGCTCCAATGACCAGGGCATTGAGCGCGCCCAAAATGAATCCCCCGATCATTCCAAGAGGAGCGATGAGAGAGGTGACGACAACCAGTCCAAGGGCAAAGACCATGAGGACGGGAATCAGGATCCAAGCCCGTGTAAAAGATTGGATCGAGGCTAGGAGAGCTTGGTGGTAGAGTCGAACGGTTGCCTGAAAGAAGCCCTGCATCAGCTAAAGAGGATGCTCCACAGTATCTTACCGGCTTACCGAAGGCGGGGATTTGATATTGATAATGTCCTGTTGTCGTTGGTCCCTTACTTGCCGGATTTTTTGTAGCCGGCTGGGACGGTTCAATGTCCAGGGTTTTAACTTTTCCACAAAGGTAGGTGACGGCGGGGTTGCGGACCCTACCGGCGACTCCTGGAAGTCATACCCTTGATGATCATCTTTTTTTTCCAGAAATTTCTGGTAAATATCCTGATAGAGCTGCTTTAATGTCATAAGGCCCCTACCTTACCCAACTCTCATGAGTCTATACAAGGGGATAGACCCTTAGGAATGTTGAGACATTCCACCAGCGGAATTCCTTCCCTGCCGTCGACGGAGCGGCATCACGTCTATGCGCAGAAGCCATTCGACGCACAAGCGTGCGGCAGATTGTCCCCTTACCGGTGCTCTCGCGGTAAGGTATAAGCCCTGTCTCATGGACATGCTTGATAGGGTTGAAGAAGCCTCAACATGGCCTGAGCAGGATATAATCAACAGTCTTCCTCAGATCCAGGCAAGTTTATCTACCTAACTCACCCCAAATACATGGCTCGGCTCTTTCGAGAGGCATTTCGGTGACTGCATTTTATGATGGCCTGAAGGAGAAAGAGGTTTTATAATACGAAGATTCAGTTCAGGGACCTTCTTCTAGAGCGAGATGTCCAAAAAATAGAAAAGTCCTTTTCTCCTTAACTGAGTGAGGCAATAAGGGTTACAAGCGAGAGTGGCGGAACTGGCAGACGCGCGAGACTTAGGATCTCGTGGGTATCCGTGGGGGTTCAAGTCCCCCCTCTCGCACCATAATTTTCAGCATCATTATTCTTAATCGGGTTTTTTACAAGGATGGTTCGTCTTATGAAATTAGAAATGACAGAATTAGGGCCGGTCAAACGGTCCTTGAAAATTGAAGTTCCCGAAGAAGCCGTCAAAAGCGAATTTCAAAAGGTCTATGCCCAGTTACGCCGTGAAGCCAAAATTCCTGGATTTCGACCTGGCAAAGCGCCGATAGAATTATTAGCCAAACGATATGCGCAACTTGTGGAGCAAGACGTAGTTCAACGGTTGGTACCGGACTATTACCAACGGGCTGTGAAGGAAGCCGGGGTGGTTCCTGTCGTGGTTGAGATTCCGCCCCTGGAACGGATGACCGTTAAACCCAATACGGCATTTACCTTCACCGCTACCGTTGAGATCAAGCCTACGATTCAATTGGGGGATTATCGACCACCCAATCCGATTTCATTGAAACGGGATGCCCGCACCGTCACCGATGATCAGGTTGAGAAGACTCTTCAGTCCTTGCAGGGGCAGCATGCCCAACTTGACGCCGTTCCTGAAAGCACTCCCCTTCGGGAAGGATTGCATGCGGTGTTGTCCATCGAGGGTTTTGTGGACGAACACCCGTTGGAGGGGACTCAGAAAAAAGGGCATCCCCATCACATTGGATCCAAGACTCCGATTCTGGGTGTGGAATTAGATGAGCATCTGATCGGGAAAAAAGCCGGGGACATTATTGAAGTCCCACAGCCCTACCCCGCCAACCATCCTGATACCCACCTTGCGGGAAAAACGATGGTCCTGAAGGTGACGGTCGATGCCGTGAAAGAACAGAAACTACCGGACTTGGATGATGAATTCGCCAAGGATTGCGGCGAATACGATTCATTGGAACATTTAACCACGACGATCCGGACGCAATTGGAAAATTTCCTGAAACAGGACATCGAAGAAGGGTATAAAGATCAAGTCATTGAGCGCCTGGTGCAGATGCACCACTTTGAGATTCCCGAAATCCTGATTGAACGGGAACTACAAACGCTTGTTCGCCAACGAATGCTCAAGGAACATCGCCACACTCATCGTGAGGACGATTTGGAAGAGCCTCTTCGTTTACAAGAGGAGGCCAAAAGGCTACAACAAGAGCTGCATCCTGAAGCCAAGCGTCGCGTGAAGCTGAGTTTAATTCTTGATGCGGTTGCCCAGAAGGAACACCTTCATATCAGTGATGATGAAGTGAAAGGTGAAATTCAAAAATTGGCGACCTCTTTGAAGCTTCCGGTTCCGGAAATTCAACGTATGGTCGACGCGGGAGGTCAAGGGGCTCAGGAGGAATTCCGCGAACGGATGAAGGCGGAAAAAGCCTTGCAGTTTGTGTATCAAAATGCTGTGATCCAGGGGTAACGAGATTTCACTCAACCTGAACAAACGTTTTCCGATCCTGTAACCGATTTATATTTACACATGAGGAGGTTCTAGGGAATGCTCATTCCGATGGTTATTGAACAGACGAATCGAGGTGAACGGGCTTACGATATTTATTCCCGTCTTTTGAAAGACCGTATCATCTTTATAGGAGCCCCTATCGATGATGTGTTCGCGAATGTCGTGATCGCTCAGTTATTATTTTTGGAAGCCGAAGATCCCGAAAAAGACATTCATCTGTACGTGAATTCCCCTGGGGGAAGCGTGACGGCGGGAATGGGAATTTATGATACCATGCAATATGTGAGATCGCCGATCAACACCATCTGTTTAGGCCAAGCGGCGAGCATGGGTGCGTTGTTGTTAACCGCAGGAACCAAAGGCAAGCGCTTTGCCCTCCCCAATGCACGCGTGATGATTCATCAACCCATGGGAGGATTTCAGGGCCAGGCCACAGAGATTGATATTCATGCCCGGGAAATTTTAAAAATCCGTGAACGATTGAATGAGATTATGGCCCATCACACCGGGCAGCCACTGGAAAAAATTTCCTTAGACACCGAACGGGATTATTTCTTATCCGGGGAGGAAGCCAAGGCCTACGGATTGATTGACGAGGTCATTGTCCGCAGTCAGGAAAAGGGCCACAAAGACGAAACCAAGTCAGGGTCCAAAAATAAGGATTAAGGGCGAGGGAGACTCTTCCAATGGCCAGACAAGCGAAGTCCGATGCCAATCTTCGATGCTCCTTCTGTGGGAAGAACCGCGATCAGGTGCGAAAGCTCATTGCGGGTCCGACGGTCTATATTTGTGATGAGTGTGTCGGATTGTGCAATGAAATTATCTCCGAAGATTGGCAGGAGTCCCGTCAGGAGATTTCAGCCAAACTCTGCAAACCAGCAGATATTCACCAACATCTCAATCACTACATTATCGGACAGGATCGGGCTAAAAAGGTGCTCTCCGTTGCGGTCTATAACCACTATAAGCGGATTTCCGCCAATGAAATCGGCGATGTTGAACTCCAAAAAGGCAATATCCTGTTAATCGGACCGACCGGGACCGGAAAGACCTTGTTCGCGCAAACTCTGGCCCAATACCTGGATGTGCCTTTTACGATTGCCGATGCGACGACGCTGACTGAAGCGGGATATGTCGGAGAAGATGTCGAAAATATCATCTTGAAGCTTTTACAGGCAGCCGACTACGAAGTCGAGCGTGCAGAACGGGGGATTGTCTATATTGATGAAATTGATAAAATTACCCGTAAGGCCGATAGTCCGTCGATCACTCGGGATGTCTCTGGGGAGGGGGTTCAACAGGCGTTGTTAAAGCTGATTGAAGGCACCGTGGCCAATGTGCCTCCTCAAGGAGGACGAAAGCATCCCCATCAGGAATTTATTCAAGTCAATACGACCAATATTCTGTTTATTTGCGGTGGAGCGTTTGTGGGTTTGGATTCCATCATTGACCGGAGATTGAACCAAAAACGGATGGGCTTCGGGGCTGATGTGCAGGTTCGTGGCACATATCAAATTGGGGACTTATTCTCGAAAGTGGAACCGGAAGACTTGCTTCAGTATGGATTGATTCCTGAAATTATCGGGCGTCTGCCGATTCTCGCGGCTCTTGATCAATTGGATGAACCGGCATTGGTTCGTATTTTAACGGAACCCAAAAATGCGCTCATCAAACAATATCAGAAGTTATTGGCGTTTGATAAAGTGAAATTGAAGTTTACGGAAGGAGCGTTATTGGCGATTGCGAAAAAAGCGTATCAGCAAAAAACAGGAGCGCGTGGGCTTCGGGCGGTCTTAGAATCGATCATGTTGGATCTGATGTATGATATCCCGTCACAAGCCGAGGTGAAAGAGGTCTTGGTGACCGAAGAGGTCATTCAAGGCAGAGGCGAACCCATCAAAGTCTTTGAGCATCAGAAAGGCATTAAGCCCGCCGTCGGATCCTAACCCTGTTCCGATTTGTCTTCCTTCATTTCCCCCGTTTCCTCATACCCACATTCCTGATTATGACACAGGATTTTGGTTCCGGTTTGTTTTCTGACCTTTTCAATAAGAAAGGGAGCCTGGCATTGCGGACAGGGTCGATTGACGGGCCGATCCCAGATGGCAAACGTGCAGGTTGGATAATTGCTGCAGGAGTAAAAGGTTTTGCCTTTTCGTGTGCGCTTTTGAACCAGATCTCCCCCACAGTCCGGAGCGGGGCATTTGATGCCTAATTTCAACGGTTTGGTGGTCTTACATTCAGGGTATTGTGAACAGGCCAGGAAATTGCCAAATCGGCCGCGTTTCACCACCATGGGGCTGCCACACTTCTCGCAGATTTCATCAGTGGCTTCAACCTGTGCTTCCACGACTTGGACGACACCGTCCTCATCCTTGGTAAATTCTTTCGTATTTTTGCATTCAGGATATCCCGGACAGGCAAGGAAATGACCGTTGCGACCCCATTTGATCACCATCTGCTTGCCACATTTGTCACAAGGGATATCCGTGGGCTCTTCCTTGCCCTTGAGATCCTCCATATTCACTTCCGCCGCTTCCAAGTCTTTCAGGAAGGGCACATAAAAATCCTTCACGGCGGTGACCCAATCTTTTTCACCTTCTTCGATGCCATCCAGTTCATTTTCCATTCTCGCGGTGAATTCCACGTCAAAGACATCCGGAAAATGGCTCACGAGCCGGTCATTGACCATTCTTCCTAATTCGGTGGGCCGAAGGCGGGCTTCCTCTTTTTCCACGTAATGGCGGTCTTGAATGGTCGAAATAATGGTGGCATAGGTTGAAGGACGGCCGATTCCTTTTTCCTCCATCTCCCGAATCAGTAAGGCTTCGTTATATCGTGGTGGAGGCTGGGTAAAATGTTGTTTGGAGAGGATCCCCTCTTCTGCGCTTTCCAGGAGCGTCACGGTCTCTCCGACTGACAAATCAGGCAATGAGAGGCCGGTCGTCGACATGCCGTCCTCTTCAGTCGACGTGCCTTCTAGGGGTTGTTCAATTTCCTCCCGATAGACACGACGATAACCATCGAATTTTTCTACGGTCCCACTTGCCCGGAACATATACGTTTTTGCTTTGACGTCGACCTGGGTGACTAAATCGAGTCCTTGCGTCATTTGAGATGAGACAAACCGGTTCCAAATTAATTTATATAGTTTGTACAGGTCTGGTTCTAGGTATCCTCGCAGGATTTCCGGGTCTCGTTTCGCGGATGTGGGGCGGATGGCTTCGTGAGCTTCCTGAGCGGCCTTTTGCGTTTTATATACATTCGGTTGGGCAGGAAGATACGGTTGGCCAAAGGTATCCTGTATATACCCACGGACATCGTCCAGAGCCTCCGGAGCAATACGGGTAGAGTCGGTCCGCATATAGGTGATCAGTCCGACCTGGCCCTCTGAGCCAATCTCGATGCCTTCGTAGAGGCGTTGCGCCAACATCATGGTTTTTTTGGCCGGGAACCGCAGTTTTCTGGCACTGTCCTGTTGGAGACGGCTGGTGATGAACGGGGCAGAGGGACTTCGTCGTTTTTCCTTTTGATCAATGTGTGAAACCGCAAATGAGGCACCCGCTAAATCCTGCAGAATCCGATGAGTGTCCGCTTCAGTTCGGATCGTGACCCGTTCACCCTGTATTTCATGGAGTCTGGCCTGAAAAGGCGGAGGATGCTGACCGGCAAGGGTCGCGGTAATCGTCCAATATTCTTCGGACTGAAAAGCTTCCCGTTCTGCTTCCCGTTCACAGATGACCCGCACCGCCACGGATTGCACGCGGCCTGCACTGAGGCCGCGCCGGACTTTTTTCCATAAGAGCGGACTAAGGAGATACCCGACGAGGCGGTCCAACACCCGGCGGGCTTGCTGGGCATTCACCTTTTTCATATCAATGACGCCGGGGGTTTTGAGGGCTCGTTTCACAGCGGTTTCAGTGATTTCATTCAAAAGAACCCGATGGATGAGTTGGCCATTTCCATTGAGCTCCTCCGCAATATGCCAGGCAATGGCTTCTCCTTCACGGTCAGGGTCTGCTGCCAGAAAAATTTCTTTCGCTTTTTTGGCGCTGGCTTTGATTTCTTTCAGAATCTTACTTTTCCCGCGAATGACGATGTATTGAGGATCGAAATTATGCTCAAGATCAATACCGAGCTTACTCTTCGGTAGGTCTTTGAGATGACCCACGGAGGCAATGACTTGATAATTTCGTCCTAAGTACTTGGACAGGGTTTTAGCCTTGGTGGGCGATTCGACGATGACGAGTGATTTAGCCATAGACTATATAGGATATCATGAAAGATTGACGGTCACATTTCCCATAGGGGAGCATTTGTCGGTGATTTACCGGAGACTCGCCCGAAGATACTGCAATCCCGGTATCTGCTTTATAAGCCCTTTAATCTCCAAAGACAAGAGAATGCTCATCACTTCGGATGGAGCATATGAACCCTGAGAGATTAAGTCGTCAAGGGAAACGGGTTCAAATGAAATGCAATCAAACAGACGTTGTTCCTCGGGCCCCAAGGCAGGCGAAGAAGATTGAGACTGAAGGATTAGCGGTTGCTTCTCTAGACGATCCCGGAATGAGGGTTCTAACATAGGAAGAATTTCTTCCACAATATCTATTGGATTTTCGACCAATTTTGCTCCATCCTTAATAAGGCGGTGAGGGCCACGAGTCAAGGAATTCGTCACATTTCCTGGTACGGCAAATATCTCACGATTCTGTTCTAAAGCCATTCGAGCCGTAATAAGGGATCCGCTCCGCGACGTCGCTTCGGTCACAATCACACCAAGTGAGAGTCCGCTGATGACCCGATTGCGTTGAGGAAAATGGTAGGAATGCGGAAGGGTTCCCATGGGAAACTCCGAAAGAACGGCTCCGTGTTGCTCAATGCGTTGTCGCAACGGACCATGCTCAGGTGGATATAATTGATCAATTCCACATCCGAGGACTGCCAGCGTTCTTCCGGAGGAGGACAGGGCACCTTCGTGGGCGGCGGCGTCAATTCCCCTGGCCAGACCACTGACGATGGTAAAGCCCAGTGCGGCTAAATCTCCGCTTAGCTGTCTGGTGAATGTCCGTCCAAGATGTGAGCCTTTTCTTGACCCGACCACCGCGAGGGCATAGTGGTCGCAGTCCTGGAGCTGGCCGGTACACCAGAGAACCGGCGGAGGGTCAGTAATGGTTTTTAATCGAGGGGGGTACTGAGCGTCCGCCAGTGTCAGGATGGAGAACCGACCCGCCTGAACTGCGTCCAATTCTTTGATAATGTGATCTTTGGCCTCAGATGACAGCGGTTGGTGAAGCGCCTTGGCTAATGAAGGAGAGATTTCACCTTCGGCAACGAGCATACTTACGTCAGAGGCCCGAATGGATTCCGGTGAGCCGAATCGGTTGATGAGCCGGGTGTAGGTAAGAGGGCCCAGCCCCTTAACTGCCAGAAGTTCCAGCCATGCTTGCAATGATGAGGTCATTCAGGTCCCGCGTGGGAATATTGAACGCCCCTGCCGAAACCCCATTCAATGAGGCCGGAGGGAGTGCTGCGTTCCCTTGGGACCCTCAATAACCCTATCCAACAATAGGAACTTCTCGTGTGGTCATGGCACATCATTCATTGGTTCGAGTGTGATTAGGACGCCGTCCGAGTCTCGGTGCGCGGGGTCACTTTTCCCACTACCACGATGTCATATTGTTCAAGGTGCAACAATGGATCTGCCTTAAATAAAATCTGTTGTTGGAATTCTTGTTCGAGTTGCTCAATGCCACGTTGTTCGGTATCAAACAGGAGTTCAATCACTTTGGGATTGGCTCCGACGACAATCTGTTGGGATTGCCCGCGGGTGCTCCCAATGCGGCGGATATCCCGAAAGATTTCATAAGCGACTGTCATGGTAGATTTTGTGTATCCTCTCCCCTCACAGTCACCACAAATTTCTGACAAGGTCCGTAACAGATCTTCGCGGACACGCTCACGGGAAATCTCGATGAGCCCAAGATCGGAAATACGGGAAATACGTGTTTGGGCCTTATCGCCCGCCAATGCGTCCAGTGTGGCCTGATACACTTTTTCACGGTTCCGTTCACGTTCCATGTCAATGAAATCAATGATGATAATGCCGCCAATGCCACGTAATTTAATCTGATAACCAATTTCTTTCGCCGCTTCAAGATTGTTTTTTAAAATCGTTTCTTCCTGGTCCCGTTTACCCACAAACCGCCCGGTATTCACGTCAACCACCGTCATGGCTTCCGTGTGATCTATCACGATGTGGCCACCGGACTTGAGCCATACTTTTCGACTCAATGCGCGGGTTATTTCCAATTCGATCCCCAGGTGGTCGAATAACCCTTCCTGTTTTTTGTCATAGAAATGGACACGAGATGTTTGTTCCGGAAGGTAACGCCGGACAAAATCTTTGACTTCCTCAAACTCCGCTTTTGAGTCCACCAATAACCGATCGACTTTTTTGGTAAATAAATCCCGCACGACCCGGAGTGGAAGGGAGAGATCCGTATGCAGGAGGGATGGGGCTGGTTGGCTGTTGGCCGCTTTTTGGGTGTCCTCCCATAACGCTGTAAGGAATCTGACGTCTGTCTGGAGATCATCTTCAGGCACACCCTCACACACGGTCCTGACAATGTATCCATACTCGGGTTTCCGTATCCGTCGCATAAGGTCTTTGAGGCGATGGCGTTCTTCCTCGTTCGTAATTCTTCTCGAAACGCCGATGTGGTCCACATTGGGCATCAACACCAAAAATCGCCCTGGAAGGGAGACGTAGGTAGTTATCCGAGGTCCCTTGGTCCCGATGGGTCCCTTGGAAATTTGCACGAGGAGATCTTGTCCTTCTGCCAAGAGGTGTTCGATTGGGCGAGCCGTTTGGCGTCGAGGGCGTGGCATGTCTTGACTGCGTTCATCATCCTCACTCTCCACCAGCGTATCCCCAGGTTCGGTTCCGACCGAGAGATCAGAGACATGGATGAACGCGGCACGATCCAGTCCGATATCGACAAAGGCTGCTTGCATACCCGGTAGCACTTTGATGACTTTCCCCTTATAAATATCTCCAACAAAATCTTTCTTTCTTGGCCGGTCCACATACAATTCTGTCACGACCCGATTGTCCAGCACGGCGACTCGGGTTTCTTCCCGGGTGACGCTGATGGCGATTTCTACTCCCATAGTTGTCTCCTCGCGTTCGCAAAATGGGCAACAAGCGAATCTCCATCGAATCTCTTTGCGGAGAGACGTTGACTGGTTTCACCAAAGCCGGTCCTTCGAACCCGGCTCTTAGGGTTTGGGATGGATTGGTTGCTCATTCTGGAAGCAATATGTAAATGAATAATCTCCTGAACCACATGATCATGGTTCTATTTTTGTTAACTTTCTGTGGCTCAAAAACCTGTGAAATAGAATGCTAACTTTTGAGCCAATCCGATTGTCTAAGCAATTATTTCCTCAAATCATGCGAAAATCTGATCGAAACTCACATCCGAGGTTAAATTATAGCTAAAGGAGTGAAAGTCGTCTTCGCTTGACATTGAGCAACAGGCCAAGAGCCGTGAGGTTTACGACCATTGCGCTGCCTCCGTAGCTCATGAGGGGGAGAGGAATGCCTACCACAGGGGCTAATCCGGATGTCATCGCAATATTCACGATAACTCCAAATGCAATCATTGCTACCACTCCGACGGCCAGGAGAGCCCCTACGATATCTTTGGCTTTTAAGGCAATTTCCAATCCCATTAAAAATATGAGGATATAAAAAGACAGTAAGACGACCGATCCAATGAAACCCCATTCTTCGGCGAAGACCGCAAAGACAAAATCGGTATGTCCTTCGGGAAGGAATTTGAATTGGGTTTGGGTTCCTCCATGCAATCCCTTTCCTAATAATTCGCCGGAACCGATGGCAATTCGGGATTGAAGTCCATGATACCCTTTCCCGCCCGGGTCTGAGTTGGGATCAACAAAACTCAGTATCCGATCTTGTTGGTAACCGTGGAGAGACCCCCAGACCCCGCCCCAGGCAAAGGGAAATAACATGAGCGCGGCCAATATCACAAACCCAAAGGCTTTGGATTTCATACCGACAGTAAGGACCACCACAAGAAAGATGGCCAGGAATCCCAAGCTACTTCCTAAGTCAGGCTGTTTGAGAATGAGTAAAAATCCTGGAAGCACAATCAAGCCCGGCAGGAACAAGCGGCGCACCCAACCTTGACGACTGGTCGCCCCATAGTAGGCGGCCAACGTGAGGATCAAGGGAACCTTAATGAATTCTGATGGCTGGACTACGAAGGGGCCAAGAGGAATCCATCGTTGGGAACCTCGACTGGTTTTTCCTGCGACCAACACAATAATGAGTAGAATCAACCCGATCCCATACAGGAGATATGAAAGGCGGGCGAGTTTGTGATAGTCGATGCCTGCCGCGATTAGAAAACCTAATAAGCCGACAACCATCCACGTCGCCTGTTTGAGATAAATTGGGAATCCTGCCGTGGATTGGGAATTGGTGACACTATAGATGGAAAGGATTCCGGCGGAAATAATAGCCATGATGATGCCCAGAAAACACCAATCGAACGTGTCCAGTCCACGGCGATTCACATTGTCGTTCATCAGTGACATCAGATTACAGCGAGTTTTCTTGAGGAGTGACCTGAAAGCGCATATAGGCCTCGATCAATGCCTTAGCCAAAGGAGCGGCTGCTGACCCCCCATGCCCCATGTGCTCCACTAACACCGCCACGGCGATCCTCGGGTGTTCCAGGGGCGCAAAGGCCACAAACCAGGCATGGTCTCGATATTCTTTTGGAAGCTCCTTGTTCTTGTCTTTGTCTCCGTCCGGTTTCATGGCAACAACCTGCGCCGTGCCGGTTTTTCCAGCAATGCTGACCATATCCGATTTGGCCCGTTGGGCTGTTCCCTTCGTCACGACCGCAGCTAACCCTTCTTTGATGTGCAGGAAAGTTTTAGGAGGGATGGCTAATTGTTGAAATGGAGACTCAGGCTCTTCTTTGAGATTGCCGGTTTTCCGGAGTCGAGAAGCTTTGAACAACCGAGGTTGAACGACTCGCCCATTGGTCGCGACAATAGAGGCCACTTTGGCCATCTGAATCGGGGTCACCGTTAAAAAACCCTGTCCAATGGATATGGAAATCGTTTCTCCAGGATACCACGGTTCTCCCTTCACTTTTCTTTTCCATTCCGACGAAGGGACGAGCCCTGCCCGTTCGGAGGGAAGAGCAATTCCCGTTTTTTCCCCTAAGCCGAACCGACGAGCATAGGTAGCGATGGGTTCGATCCCCAATTGATTGCCAGCTTTGTAAAAGTAGACATCACACGACTCGGCAATAGCTTTGGTTAAGTCGACCTGCCCATGACCACCGGCCTTCCAGTCACGAAAGGCTCGTTTTCCAAAAGGAAACGTTCCATGGCAGGGTATGGACTCTTGTGCGCCGAGAGTTTGAGTATCCAAAAGAGCTGCAGCCATGATAATTTTAAAGACCGAACCCGGAGGATATTGGCCTTGAATCGCTCGATTGGTAAGTGGATGGCGGGTATCCTGTAGAAATCCTTGCCAATCTTTGGCACTAATCCCTCCTGAGACATCATTGGGATTAAACCCAGGTTTACTGGCGAGAGTCAGGACATCTCCATTCCAGGGATCCAAGGCGACGATGGCTCCAGCTTCTTTCCCCAACAGATCCTCAGCAAGTCTCTGTAATCGGATATCAAGGGTAAGGTACAAGTCATCGCCCGCCAAGGGGCGTTGAACCGAAAGAGATCGCTTCGGATACCCGAACGCATCGACTTCAATCACCTCTTCTCCAGTTTCCCCAAGAAGATACTCATCAAATGTCCGTTCTACTCCATATTGCCCGATGATTCGCCCTGGCTGAAGATTGGAAAATTCCGGGTCTTTGAGCTGGGATTCAGAAATTTCACCGACGTAGCCCAGGACATGCGAGGCATAGGTTTCGAGGGGATAATGACGCTGGTATTCGGGCTGAATCACCACACCTGGGAGTTCTCGCCTGTGCGATTCAATGAGTGCCGCCTCTTTGAGAGTAATCCCGGCCTTGACTTTTACCCGACCCCGTCGACCTGTTTTTGCGAGTTTGTAGGAAATATCTTTCCTGTCAATATCCACGTATTGTGGTAATCGAGCGATGAGAGCCTCACGGTCTTGTACATCTTCCAACGAAATATATAGTTGGAAGCTGGGAATATTATTGGCGAGTAGTTCTCCATTCCGATCATACAGAAGCCCTCGGGCCGGTTCTAAGATAATAGATCTGGTGCGATTGTCATGAGCGAGTTCTTGATAATACAACCCGTCGCGAATTTGTAATTGCCAGAGCCGTAACCCTAACAATACCAACAACATAAGAAAACCGATCTTGACGAAAATCAGCCGGTTTTGAATGTCGGCAAGTTCATTGACCTGTCGGGAAGTGTCTAGCATGGCGTGAGTTTCATCGTCGGCTGCGCACTAGGCCTATTGTATCCGTCGAAAGGCCAATTTTGTTGATAACCCAAAACACCCCCAATGTCAGGACGCTGTTGTATAGTCCTTGCGGCAGTAGAACAGATGAAAATGCATACAATAAGACGAAAGCATCTACCACCGGGTAGGCCACCACAAGTGATGCTAATCCACACCCTAGGGACAATGCCAAGCTGATCAGAATGACTGCGGGACCGGTGACGGTGGAAATCGTGTGTGTCGTGAGGCCAGCCAAGGCCCCTGCGAGTCCTTTCAAAATGATATTGAGTCCAATGCCACCAGGAGCGAGCAGATCCTGAAATAATCCCACGGCGAGTCCTACCATAAGTCCCTTATATTCCCCTGCAAGGAATCCCATCACACACGCCAGCACAAAACACAGGTCAGGATATATTCCCTTGACCGACAGAAAGGTGCTGATGGTGGCTTGAGCAAGAACCACTCCAAGGCAAAGTAAGATATCTAAGAAAATCGTCACGAGATAGAACTATGGAGAAGAAGGGATGGCCTTTTCCGATAATGATTCGGGAAGAGAAGTCTGGAAGGAGGTAATGATCAGGACCCCCTCAAGTTTGGAAAAATCCACAGTGGGTTCAATTTCCCCTAATTGAAATAGGTCGGTATCGGCCTTGGTGACCTGTTTTATCCGGCCAATTTGAAGTCCTCTGGGAAAATCATCTGTGAGCCCGGATGTCACCACCGGATCGCCGGGGTGGAAAGGAGAAAGGGGGGGAAGGTATTTCATGTGAATGATTCCTTGAGGCGTGCCTTGAATTATACCTTCATCCCTGGTGTTTTGAATCATCGCGGTAATTGCCACATTTGGATCCGAGAGAAGAAGAACAATAGCCGTGGTGGGGTTGACCCGTACGACTCGTCCTACCACCCCCGCATCCGTGATCACTCCCATTTCCGGGTGAATACCGTCTCGAGTACCTTTGTTGATTATCATGGCCCGATACCAATTGGACGCATTTCGGCCGATGATCCGGGCCGGAAGAGTAGTGAGGGGTAAGGTGTCCTGATAGGTCAGTAAATGTTGGAATTGAGTGGCAATGATCGTCTGTTCCCGCAAAAGATTCTGCTCTCCCTTCAAGCGTTGAATTTCCTGCCTGAGATGTTGATTGTCTTCCCGCACATTCTGCAACGCGATATAGTGATCCCAGGTTTCACTGACTGAATCCTGAACTGATGCCACAGAGTGAAGAGGGACCTCAAGGATTCTTGCAAACGGCCCGCCCACATGCCTGAGCCATTCTTGAGATTGGCGGGGCAAAAATAACAGGAGCGCAATAAACAAAATGAAGGTGATTCCCAGCATTCGCCGGATACCCGAGGACATGGAAAAGGTATTCTCTGATCGAGGCATGTCGATAGACGGGAACTCAAAAATTCAGACTGGAATGCGAAGAAATCTTCCGAAGGAGACTGAATTCCTCGAGAGTTTTTCCCACTCCTAACACCACCGAGGTTAATGGGTCGTCAACAGTGACAATGGGTAAAGCGGTTTCCTCTCGAAGTCGGTCATCTAGCCCTTGAAGCAACGATCCCCCTCCGGTCAGCACGATTCCCCGATCAATAATGTCTCCGGCTAATTCCGGAGGGGTGTTCTCCAGAGCCAGACGAATCGCCCGAACGATGGTGGTGAGGCAATCCTGCAAGGCTTCTCGTATCTCACTATCATCAATGAGAATGGTTCGGGGGATTCCAGACACCAAGTCCCGCCCTTTAACGGCCATTTGTTTTTTTTCAGGCAAGGGGTAGGCAGAGCCGATTTCCATTTTGATACGTTCTGCCATATGTTCACCGATTAACAGGCTGTATTCCCGCTTGAGATGGCTGATGATGGCTCCGTCTATTTGGTCGCCTGCGATCCGGACTGATTCACTATAGACGATACCGCCGAGCGAGATGACGGCAATGTCGGTGGTGCCTCCTCCGATATCCACGACCATGTTGCCGGAGGGCTCTGTTATCGGCAATCCTGCCCCGATGGCGGCGGCAACTGGCTCCTCAATGAGGTACACCTCCCGTGCTCCGGCCAACTCAGCAGATTCCTTGACCGCACGTTGTTCAACTTGAGTGATCCTGGATGGCACTCCGATAATAATTCGCGGCCGGATGAGAGTTCCCCCCCGATGAACTTTTTGGATAAAATACCGTAGCATGCGTTCCGTCATGTCAAAATTCGCTATGACCCCCTCTCGCATGGGACGAATGGCCGTGAGGTTGCCTGGGGTTCGTCCTATCATCCTTTTTGCTTCTTGGCCAACCGCCAGAATTTTTTTAGAATGCGTGTCAACCGTGACGACTGAGGGTTCATTCAAGACGATACCTTTCCCTTTAATATAAATTAAGGTAGAGGATGTCCCCAGATCGATCGCCATGTCCTTGGAAAAGTAGCTGATGATGTGATTGAAAATGCCCATGCGATGTTTAGAGACCTATCAAAGAGAGGGTGGGTAGTAACGTTCGGAGCAAGGTAGGATCGTTAAAGTCCTTGGGCGTAAAGGAAAATGACAGGTTTATTTTATTTCACGAAATTACTTGGTCAACGTGGTCCCAACAACGTTGAATTGTTTTTACACCTGGCCGGAAAACCGTAGACTGGTTCGGGGCTGGATGATGAATCGATGTATGTTCTCCCGTGTTTTACCTAAGGTATACTTGCAAGGAAAACAATTGGGGATCTTTTCCAATATAGGGAAAAGTATATCAGAAGTCTCGAAAGACCACAAAGAAAAGCTTGATCTGGACCCAAATCATCTAAAAAAGTTCGGAGTGCCTCTTGCCAGACGGGAACTATTGTAGATAATAGAAGTCCGAAGTTTTGTTAAGAGAAAGAGGAGCCATTGTAATGGGTAACAACACACTATTTGAGAAAATTTGGGATCAGCATGTGGTTCGTGAAGAACCGGATGGAACCACCCTCCTATATATTGACCGGCATTTAGTTCATGAAGTGACCTCTCCTCAAGCATTTGAAGGACTCCGGTTAGCTGGGCGAAACCCGAGGCGTTCAGCCGCGGCGCTCGCCGTTCCGGATCATAACGTTCCGACGACCGACCGTACGCAAGGCATTGCCGATCCCATGAGCGCTCTACAGATTTCCACCTTGGAACGCAACTGTGCAGAGTTTGGAATCACGTATTATGGTATGAATGACATCCGGCAAGGCATCGTTCATGTGATCGGGCCAGAACAAGGATTGACGTTACCGGGAATGACAATTGTCTGTGGAGATTCCCATACCTCGACCCACGGGGCGTTTGGAGCCTTGGCATTTGGGATTGGGACTTCAGAAGTGGAACATGTCCTGGCTACACAATGTTTGGTCCAGAAAAGACCAAAAACCATGGAAATTCGAGTGAGTGGAACACTCCCTGACTATTGTTCTTCCAAAGATGTGATTCTGGCGATTATCGGGCGCATAGGTATTGGGGGTGGTATCGGGTATGTCGTGGAATATACGGGTTCGGTGATCCGATCATTCTCGATGGAAGGCCGGATGACCCTTTGTAATATGTCTATTGAAGCAGGAGCCCGTGCCGGCCTGGTGGGTCCGGATGCATTGACGGTATCGTATTTGAAAGGACGACCCCTCAGTCCGAAAGGGGCATTATTCGAACAGGCGACGCAGGATTGGATGAAATTGGGGACCGATCCGGGAGCTCGGTTTGATCAAGTCGTTGAATTGCGAGCAGAGGATATTTCTCCTCAGGTCACTTGGGGGACCAATCCGGGAATGGTGACGGATGTCAATGGACACATTCCTGATCCTGCGTCCATTGAGGATGAAAAGCTCCGGTTGGCAACCGAACGAGCCTTAATTTATATGGGGTTACCTGCTGGAATCCCCATTTGTGATATTCAGATTGATCGAGTCTTTATCGGGTCCTGTACGAACTCGCGTATTGAGGATTTGCGAGTGGCGGCACGGTACGTTAAGGGGAAACATGTCGCTCAAAGTGTCAAGGCTATGGTGGTGCCAGGTTCAGGATTAGTCAAACACCAAGCTGAGGAGGAGGGCCTGGATCGGATTTTTCGAGAAGCGGGTTTTGAATGGCGGGAACCAGGATGTAGTATGTGTCTTGCCATGAATGCTGATGTGTTGGCCCCTGGAGAACGATGTGCCTCAACCAGTAATCGAAACTTCGAAGGGCGTCAGGGTAAGGGCGGACGGACTCACTTGGTGTCCCCTGCCATGGCTGCCGCTGCGGCTGTTGCGGGACATTTTGTCGATATTCGAGGTTGGAATACGTGAGATCGATAACGGAATTTTTCGAAATTCGAGAGGAAGATTGCTTCCTCTGACTTTAAACGGGAGAACGGTATGCAAGCGTTTACCACGTTGACCGGGACGGTCGCTCCGTTAAATCGTGGCAATGTCGATACAGATCAAATCATCCCTAAGCAATATTTGAAAACGATTTATCGAACGGGTTTGAAAGAGGGGTTATTTGCCGATTGGCGTCGACGGCCTGATGGGTCACAAGATCCTGAATTTTTTGTCAACCAAATTCGGTATCAAAGCGCTGGAATTCTTTTGACACGGGAAAATTTTGGGTGTGGATCATCCAGGGAACATGCTCCCTGGGCCTTATTGGATTATGGCTTTCGGTGTATTCTGGCGCCGAGTTTTGCTGATATTTTTTACAATAATTGTTTCCAGAATGGGATCCTACCCGTCGTGTTGCAGGTAGGGGAAATCCAAACATTGTTCGAGCGGGTGTCCCTTACAAACCAGTATCAGGTTACGGTCGATTTGGCACAACAAGTGGTCGTCCTTCCGGAGGGGGAGCGGTATTCGTTCACCTTGGATCCTTTTCGCAAGGATTGTTTATTGAGAGGATTGGATGGGATTGGTCTCACCCTTCAGCACGAACCAGCGATTAGCGCCTATGAAAGGCGCCGGGCCCAGGAAGCTCCTTGGCTCTTTCAGGATCTACCCGCCTCGGTTGCACCCGTGAAAGCCTTTTGATCTTCAAGATTGATTCGGAATTGGGTTCGAACGGCACCCTCTCGATTCTCCTTCTCACTCCCTTCTGAACAGCCTTGACCAGTGTTAGTTCTAATGGACAAAGACAAGAATAGACATTTAACTGATTCCCAGGGATGATGATTTCTTAGGAAATCCCCAACCTTCATTGTTCGGCGTGATGTTTGGGTTGGCGAACTCTGAACATTTATCATAGTACTTAAGGCGACTTATGAGTGAAGTCCACATCCTACGAGATGTCCTCATCATATTTTCTATTTCTATTCTGATCGTTTTTGTTTTTCAAAAGCTCCGGCTACCAGCGGTCGCGGGATTTTTAATAGCCGGAACCTTAGTCGGTCCTCACGGACTGAACCTCATTTCTGATCGGAATCAAGTTGAAACTCTTGCCGAAATTGGGGTGGTGTTGTTGTTATTTACCATTGGAATGGAAACCTCTCTCTCTCGTTTGCGTGCGTCCAGTCGGCTCTTGTGGGTTGGAGGTTCCCTGCAAATTTTGAGCATGCTGAGTGTTGTGGTGTTCGGTGGATGGCTCCTTCATCGATCATGGGAAGAATCGATCTTTTGGGGACTGTTGTTGTCTTTGAGTAGCACGGCCATTGTCCTCAAGATTTTGGGCGATCGGGGTGAAATTGATGCTCTGCATGGGCAAGCCACTATGGCGATTCTCATTTTCCAAGATTTAGCGGTTGTCGCTATGATTTTACTCACGCCGGTTTTGGGGGCAGGGTCTCAGGGTGAGACTAGTGAAATTATCGAAACGCTCATAAAATCCGTCATGGTCGTGGGGTTGATTGTGCTGGCGGCACGAGTTCTTGTTCCTCATGCTCTTCATCTTATTGTGGGGACCCGCAGTAGAGAGTTATTTCTCCTGGCTATTATTGTATTAGGTTTGGGAACCGCATGGTTGACATCGCTAGCAGGAGTGTCATTGGCCCTAGGAGCATTTATCGCCGGCCTGGTGATCTCTGAGTCGGAATATAGCCATCAAGCGTTGGCCGAAGTGATCCCCTTTCGGGATAGTTTTAATAGTTTGTTTTTTGTCTCGGTGGGGATGCTCATGAACCCATCGGTGATTCTGGAATTTCCCATTCTTGTGGTGGGGTTATTGATCCTTGTGGTCTTGGGCAAATTCTTAACGGGAACCGGGGCAGTATTTCTTGCGGGAGCTCCGGTTCGTTCTGCATTGTTAACGGGTGTGGCCTTAGCCCAAGTGGGAGAGTTCGCTTTCATCCTCGCCCGGGTTGGTCAACAGGAAGGATTATTAGATTTGCAAGCCTATAATATATTTCTTGCCGTGTCGGTTTTGTCTATGACGATTACACCATTTTTGATTCAGTGGGCTCCTCGTCTGGCTCGGCGCGCCGAGGCTCTTGACCGGTTGAATCATTGGTTGCCACGACGTACCTCCAATGCGGCTCAGGGGAGCCAGATCAAAATGAAAGATCATGTCATCATCGTGGGCTATGGGTTAAATGGTCGCAATCTCGCACGGGTTTTGGGCGATATGGAGATTCCGTATGTGGTGCTGGACGTCAATCCTGATGCGGTCAAAGCTTTTGGAAAGGGCAGAGGGACCATGATCTATGGGGACGCGACGAATCCCAGAGTGTTAACCCAAGCACGGATCATGTTCGCGCGGGTACTCGTGGTTGCTACTTCTGACCCGTTTGGAGCCCGACGGATTGTCCAGCAAGCCCGACAACTGAATTCCACTCTTCATATCGTGGTGCGAACCCGGTATTTAAAGGAACTGCAGGATCTCCATGAATTAGGAGCTAATGATGTGGTACCGGAAGAATTTGAAACATCCATTGAGATTTTTGCATTGGTTCTTCGCACTTACCAAACGCCTAAAAACATGATCCAAGACAAAGTTGAACAAGTGCGCCGGGAGAGCTACCTCCTGCTTCGGAGAGGGGAATTGCCGGAGTTGGCCCATCATCTTCGTTCCGGTACCCTGGCGGATGTGCAAGTCGAAACTTGCCGGGTGGAAGACGATTCACACGTATTGGGAAAACCGCTGTCACAGTTACAAATTCATAGGCGAACTGGTGCTTCCGTCATTGCGTTGACTCGGAATGGAGTGACGAAATCTAATCCTTCTCAGGATACTGTTCTTGAGCCGGGGGATGTGCTGGTTCTTCTTGGGGCGCGAGAACAAATCCGTAAGGCTCTCGCCCTGCTTGTAGATAAAAAAACTACGAAAGCGTGATACTGATTAGATTCACTGTTGAACAAGGTTCTCCATCCCTTATTGAATTGACCATGAGCTGACAAATCTGAAGACCAAAAAGCCTAACCTTCACGCGATTCGCGAAAATGAACGAGTACCGATTTCGAAAGGAAAAGACGCGATAGAAAAAATTAGAACATGAGGATCGCAGGACTTAATGAGAGAAAGTAAGTCTTTTAGCTGGAATAATGGGTATGGAAACGAGTACATTTTCTTACGAATCCTCTTTTCACGGGCATAAAGAAAATTGAATAAACATTATCATCCACGTAATGAGGAAATAAGGAAGAAATTCAGGCCTTGGGGTTCAATATACGACAATGGGTTGCAGAAAATAACCATTGAGAATACTAATAAACCTGTTGCTGCTTGAGGGCTAAAGGCTTGATTGGATCTGCCGATAAAGGCACGTGAGAAATTAGGCCGAGTTCATCCTGAAATCCATCAGGGAGATTCAATAACTCGAAAAAGAGTTGGCATAAAAGTTTATAAAATGGTGGCCTCTTTCCGATAAAGGCAAACCCACTGTGAAGTGGGGACGCAAAGCCACGGGTCAGAAAACTTCTGATAGCCGGGTTACCGAAGAAAGAGAAAAGTGCGGAAATGGGGCCCCTTGTGCGTTTTAAGGAGGTGTCCCATGCCCGACGTTCGCGCCGCAATCCATGCCAAAAATATTGTTGCAGGGTGTGTTCTCGGTGTTTGTATCCTCTTTCTCCCCAATGTTGTTCAATCGGGGACAAGCAATTCAGCAACACTCCAGTGGGCCGCCAATTTAGAACCTGATTTGGCCGGGTATCGGATCTATCATGGAACTGCTCCAGGGATATATGGAGTTTCTCAGGCTGTTGGAAAGACACCGACCTATCAATATACAAACTTAGAATCCAATAAAACCCATTATTTTACCATCACAGCGTACGATACGTCGGGAAATGAGAGTCTTCCATCCCCCGAAGTATCCAAAACCATTGTAGAAGCAAATACCCAGACGGTCTCTAATACCTCAACGGCATCGAATAGTCAGGCGGTAGCTACGGGTGGCACGACCGCCACGTCGAGCAGTTTCCCTGCGCCAATTGTCTCTCCTGGGCCTGGCTCCACGTTGACCAGCACCTCGGTCACCTTTACCGGCGCTCATACCAGTCAGGATTTGGAGCATTCCCTCCGTATTGGGACTAGCAATGGTGCCGCTGATATTTACAGCAAATCTATGGGGACCGGCCATTCCTTTACCGTGTCCGGTCTGCCTTCAACGGGCACCATTTACGTGTGGTATTGGACCCGCAACACCACCGGTTGGTTCGTCAACAGTGTGAATTATACAATGAATGTCGGTAGTCCTTCCGCAAATACCTCTAGCGGGGCAGTCTCCAGTACCTCAACGGTATCAAATAGACAGATGGAACCTAGTACCCATACGGCAAACAGTTCCTTAACGGCATCTACCAATGTGCTGTGGCGCAATACGAGTAGTGGTGAAGTGGCTGTGTGGCTCATGAATGGGCTGACCATCACGTCCGTTGGATTTCCCGGGAGTACTTCCACCGATTGGAAGATCGCTCAGGTGGGGGATATGAATGGTGACGGCCAGGCGGATGTGCTTTGGCGAAATTCGACCAGCGGCGTTGTAGCCATTTGGCTCATGAATGAAGCGACGATAGTCTCATCAGGATTTCTCGGGGGAGTTCCTTCTGAATGGATTATTAAGGGAATCGGCGATGTGAATGGGGATGGCAAAGCCGATGTCCTCTGGCGCAATTCGAGTACTGGGATGGTGGCTATATGGTTCATGAATGGGCTGACCACCACCTCGGTCGGATATCTTGGAATTACTCCTAAGGCATGGGAGATTGAGAAGGTAGGTGATATGAATGGGGATGGGAAGGCCGATCTGGTTTGGCAGAATCAGACGAGCGGGACGGTGGCGGTGTGGCTCATGAATGGGCTGACCATTACGTCTGTCGGATTCCCCGCGAGTACTCCCAGGGATTGGAAGATCGCCCAGGTGGGTGATGTAAATGGCGATGGCAAAATGGACGTGCTTTGGCGCAATAGGAGTAATAGTATGGTAGCCGTATGGCTGATGAACGGGACCACAATTATTTCGCACGCCTTTCTGGGGGGAGTACCTTCCGATTGGGAGATTAAACAAATGAGTGATATGAATGGGGATGGAAAGGCGGATGTCGTCTTGCAGAATCAAACGAGTGGCGTGGTAGCGGTGTGGTTGATGAATGGTTCGAGTATCAGCTCGGTCGGGATCCCGGGCAGCAGCTCCGCAAACTGGAAAATTCAACGATAAGGTCGTGTACCAAAGAAAATAGCCAATGTCCGCTTGGCCTTGGATGAAATCCTGGTCAAACGGGAAGACATTTAGGAGGAGAAACAATGAAGGGTCAGACTCAACAAAGATGGAAGGGAGTATGTCGCCTCATTGGAGTGTGTGGGGGGATTTTGTTGTGTGTCACTATGTTTGGACGGACAGGTTTGGCCCTGGCTTCTGACGCACCGGTGGGGCTACATGTTTACTCCGGACGACTGACGGGTCAGTTGACCCAGGTAACCCTAGGCGCGGTGCTTGGTCAGTTGCATACTCAGTTTGGAATTGATTATGTGGCACCCCCTGGAGAACTAAAAAAAGTCCTCTCGGTGACTTTGCAAAAGGAACCATTGTCCAAGGCATTGTCGAAGATATTGGCATCGTGGGACTATGCGATTACATTAAACGCGGCTGGAAATGTCAAAACCGTCTATGTGATGGTCAAAGAAAAGTCGGAGACACCTTTCGCCTCCACGATGTCCAAAAGCGATGGGGTGGGATCTCCGGACCAGATAATCGGCGAACTCCCAAGACATGCTCGGGAGAACCATAGAGCTGAGGACCAATGGAACAATAAAGCTACTAAACACGACCTGCCAACCTTGGATAGAGCAGGAAAGAATGAGAGAGTGGTTGACTCCGTAAGTGTTCCCATGGAGATTCGTCCCCCTGCACCAGGGACTTCCATGCCAATTTTCCCCGCAAAGGCGACGGGAATGCGGGTGACCCCAGGAGGCAGTGCCCGTATGATGGAAATCATTCCTCCAACTGCCTACCCCCCGATGAATATTCAACCGGTACCGGAATATATTCAACAGGAAATGCTTCTAACCCTGAAACCATAATAGTCCGAATGGAATGCCCTTCCCACCGTCTATCCCTTTATTGTTAGGTTGTTAATGCTAGTCTTAACAGAAGGCAGAGCATTCACATTGTACAATGAGTTTCTGAGAGAGAGGATCTGGAGTTACTAAACTGGAAGTTTCTTAGCATAAAGAGAAGCGGTAACTTACTTTACCGGAATGCCGAACAGAGAGATTTCAAGTTTGTGGAAATTCGATGCTCAAAAAATACTATAATAATTTAAATGACTTCTCTTTCTCGACCGTCTGATTATGCCTAAATTCTCATATTGGGCACTAGATTGGGTTATCATAATTGTTACCACGTTTTGTAAATTAAGATCCCGTCATAATTTTCACGTTATGCCTACCCTGGACAAACTCCATATTCCATTCCTCGACACTATCGTCCTTCAATTTTAAATTTCTATCGTCAGAATCCTGAATTGTTAATAGATTTCCCAATCGTAGCATAGGGAAGGAAAATATTGCGTTCCTGCCTTCCCCATAAAGAATACTAATTAACCGTATTACAACATTAATGGGACCACCCTGGGAGAATTTGGCGGAGCGTGTTTTAAATATCGTTGGTCAATCTGAAGACGAGTACAAGACATCCGTTTTGCCCCCATGGAAACCCAGGCAATCAGAGGGTAGGACCGGAGGATAGCCAATATGCACCATGCCCAGGACATGCCTTGTTGAGTCACGAAGGGGCTGCTCCACTATGTGGGCTTATGGGGACCAAAATTTTTGGTTCCTATTGTTTCAATTTTTGGCTGTTTAAGGAATGTTGAAAATCACGGCCATTTCCAATGGCCGATCTATATCACGCTGATTCTATTCACTTCATCTCCGGACTGTCTATGAATTATTAGTACAGGCTAACTTTACTCAAGACGTGTCACGGGTGGACAGCCAAGTATTGAAAAAACCAATGCCCCTTCCATTCACGGCTTGGGTCAACACCAGGCTGCCTTCATCGAGGGTATCATACCCGACATTTCCTCATTATTGGCACTAAGAGGTACAACAAGTTCATTAAATGAAATAATTGGGAGTCTCTTCCATTCTCTCTATCAATATCATAAAACCTCGGTAACTTTGGGAAAGATTATTCCTGTTTCTCAGGGAATGATGCTCACGAGCAACATGGCAGAGGTCTGGGCGGCTTGGGTTTGCGGAGAAAAGGCATTCACTTGCTGATTATGGGCAATTTTGAGGCTAATGGTTTGCTGGTGGTGATTCAGATTCAAGTAGTCATGCACGTCTTTTTTGAACAATAGGGAGATGTCGTAGATTTGAGGATTGGCGCTGGTAGTAGAGTTTTGGTTAAGAATATATTGCCCGAGGATTGAAACACGGAGGGAGTCGTCGGCAGCCAGGTAGGCATATCCTAGATTAGCCGAAAGCGTATCAGTCCGTGGTGGGTCAAAACGATTCAGATCACGGGTAAATTCAACTCCCGGTTTGAGAGTCAATGTAGGAGAGACCCGAAAACTGGAGCCAAGATTAACAAAGAAACGGTCATTGGCAATGGTGCCACGGGAATTGACTCGTCGGGTAAATCCCCACTGTGGTGTGAGGTCCACCGGTTCAAGGAGATTTAATCTGCCACTCATTTTTGATCCAATTTCTTCCGCGGTCCCATACTCCGAAAAATCACTTTGGGATGTTTTATAATATGAAGACCAATTCCCATTCTCAACTGCGTGTTGAAATGAAAGATTGGCCGTAACCGATTCGGTAGTAATGGCATCCGATAGAGGTCCATCAGGTCGAGTAAAGATGTCCATCTGCTGTCGGGCATAGCTGAGTCCAAGGCTAGGCCAATTCGGAATGGTCCAATCCAAAGTAAATTTTTGCTGATTGGCAATGGATTGGGAACGAGTCGGATCTCCATCCACATTACTTGTGAAACGGCTGAATTCAATTTTGGGAGTGACGGCGGGCAGATTCCATTCCCACACAAATTTTCCTCCTACTTGATCATTGGGTGTAGAAAATGGAGTTTTCCCAGTTTCCTGTCCGGAATACCCATATTCAGCCTGATACTTCATCTGTGCAGTGGTTCCCTTGAGAACTAATTGAGCTCCCATCCGGTTGGTCGAAGAGGATGCCACATTGGAAGTCACATTGGGATTTCGATAGACCATTTGGATACCTGCGGCAAGAGCTTCATGAAAAATAGAAATATCATTGGAAGCTTGTAAAAGACTACTGTTACCTTGGTTTAGTAGAGAAGGCATATCCTGTGCGGTTTGAAGGTTATATGGTTCGCGTTTCTGTGCAAAGTTAAAGCGAGTAAGAGAATACTCTCCTTTGGAATCACTACATGGAGAGGTATGGGAGAAGAATTGGAAAGAGTTTCTCGATGAGGAATATGTCGGAGAACGACACAAATTGGCATTAGAGCCTGTTCGCAGACCTAACCGATCAACGCTCGAATCCTCAGATAAGGCTGATTCGCTCATCCCTGTGAGAAACAGACTTCCAATAACCAACCAGAAAACAGTCCGTACCATCACCTGCCCCATTTTTATTGTAATTTTTCTTCTATCCTTATCGGTAAGCAACCCAGATGCCGTAGTACAAAATAGGCAGAAATTTACTCCCTAATTGTTGATTTCAGTCAGAAGAAAAAGAAACGAGTTGATCAAATAACTAAAATCTGAAAATGCAACAAATCAGGATTTGGAAGTTTTTCCTAAATGGCGAAAATTCTGAGTGGAGCTGCGGGATTCCAGACACAGATTCGCTGTGCTTTTACAACCACAAAGGAATTTGATGTGAAGAGAACTCCATGAAGCAGGAGCAGAATGCGGATACACACTGAGTATTGAGGAAGAACGTTGCCCTTTTCATGTTTGCATATCCTAAAATAATCAAGGATATGTATCCAATGATCTCAAAGGAAAATCAAAACAATACAAATTACAACCTTGGCCATTCAATATTTTATACGAGGTCAATTTGCTCAACTGGCTCCTAAATATCCCGCGCTTTTGTAAGGCTCTGAAAAAGAAGAGCTTTCCTGAAAGGGGGCAGTGTCCTGGTGCGGGTGCACGAGAATTCGCAGGATTGGAAAAGAAGGATAAGATATAGGCTTAAACTATCGGTGCTATTACCCACGAGGAATGGCTTGGGGTCTAGTGATTTCTTGTGGTTCACAATTTCCAAAAGCCACATGGGTTCAATGCCAATAGTTGAATGCGTATTTGGCCAAACCTCCCCCCCATGTATACCTATGATCTGTATGATTTCGGCACACGAGAGAAATTTTGAGCCAATCAATTTGGGCGAGTAAATTAATCGAATTTTCAAGCGATTAATAGTATTGGTGGATTGCCACTGATTATCAATAGCCTCCTATTTCTGCCAAGATCAGGTTGCGTAACGGTCTTCAATCTCTTGAGACTAAGCGTAAACACACGCATACGGAAATGATAAAATACGTTTACGACTTCTTCTCGGGTTTTTAAACCAATGGGGTAACAAAAATGGAGGGATTGATGAAACGGATACCGTACTTAATCAGTCTGGGGTTTGCGGCACTCTTGATAGGCGGAATGACGGCCAAATCTCAAGGAATTCTTGCCGCCGACGAAAGCCAACATGGCAAAGCCACATTTGCCGGAGGCTGTTTTTGGTGTATGGAAGAGGCGTTTGAAAAGGTCGACGGGGTGGTATCCGTTATTTCCGGGTATACGGGAGGACAGCTTGCCAATCCGACGTACGAACAGGTTTCGGCAGGAGGTACCGGCCACGCGGAATCAGTTGAAGTGATCTACGACCCCAAGAAGGTTACCTATCAGCACCTATTAGAAGTGTTTTGGCACAATGTCGATCCCACTACGCCGAATGCGCAATTCTGTGATCATGGCAACCAATATCGAACCGCAATTTTCTATCATGACGAAACGCAAAAACGGTTAGTCGACGAATCCAAACAGGCGGTGGAGAGTTCCAAATCTTTTCCGCAACCAATCGTGACTGAGATCGTCCCGTCTTCGGTCTTCTATTCTGCAGAAGATTATCATCAGGATTTTTATAAAAAAAATCCAGTCCGCTACAAATTTTATAAGTGGAATTGCGGTCGTTCCCAGCGTCTGGAACAATTATGGGGAAAGTCCTAATCCTCTATTAGGTCATCGCAATCCCCTCCTTTCCGGACTTTTCTCAATAGTCAGGGATCCGGAAGGGTTGAACAGGCTGATTGTTGTTCCCTGCCTCTTCAACAACTTGTGTATTCCATGCGACTTTCCTGAGGACCTTCCCATTGGTGTTCTTGGACGACTCCATTCATTCTTATACCTGTTCGCGGACTCAGTAATGATGGGGGAGTATGATTAGGCAGCCAATTTTCCTTATCTTGCGATCCACATGGAAATTCTACGCCGAAGCACCGCATCCAAGCCTGACAAACCAAGTCTTTCTTGGTACCCTATGATACCGACGCAGGTTCGCAGTTGCGGTAGCCTTGGGCGAAGCTCTTCTGTAATTCAAAGGGAGCCGGTAATCCTTCTTGATTTACAAAATCTTCAGGAAAAGTACTGACGATTAGAATGAGCAATGACTCCAAAAACCGAATGAGATCTCCCAACACCATTTGATCTGAAATGGGTTTTCTACCCTTTTTCCTCTAGAAGTAAAAGGAGGAAGTGAGGGAACTGAAATGTCATGCTCTCTTGTGGCTGTTAGATCGCGATTCTTTCGATCCTGGGCACTCACCATAAACAATTCTTAAGCGACATTTTCCGTTGTGATCTGCATTTATCTCTCCGGCAGCGCGAAGACCACCTGCTTGGCAGTGGGTGGCTTTGGTGCTTTATCTGACTGTTCTGAGTTGTCGAACTGGTGAGGTGCAGCCAACGTTGCAGGATGAATGCGGGATTCTGAGCTCTAAGATTGAGTGGTCCGATCGTATTCACGTGTTAAATCTTCTAAGCCTTGCCTTTTCCCAGAAATGCGATGCCGCGTTCATTGAATACGCCCAATTGGCGCAATCGGACTTTCGCCATAAGACCTTCTCGTTCTCTCGAGAAATGGGTGCCGTTTTTTTGTCAGATGGCGTGCTGACGGAATATGTCCTGGAATCGTATGAGCGTGCGTATTTCAGTGTATTGCTCGCAGCCAGTTATCTGAGGACCGGAAATCCCGAGGAGGCCAAAGTTGAATTACGGCGCTTGGACCATGAGCTATTTGCACCGTTGTATAATTTTGGCGAAGACCCGGTAAATCTGGTCCTATCCGCCGTGCTATGGGAAGTTCTTGGTGAACCAGGAGATGCTCGAACCGATTGGTTCCGGGTAGCGGAACCCACGAGTTCTTCTCTTCTACATGTGGATTCTACCCTCCAGGCGTTTGCTCAGAAGCAGGTTGCCCGGTTGGATCAGAGCGGCGGTTCCACTACTTGGTGGCAGGTTTATGGGTTGGGCCGCTTTCCTGAAGTGGATTGGAATTTCAAATTATTTGGTTCTCAAAACGGATATTTTGAGATTCATCCCAATCCAGCATTTCAGGAGTCATGCGCCTCCGAGACCGGGCTACGTCTTTCAACGGAAAGTTGGTTTGCCAAAATCGCGCACAGGCATGATCATGCCTACCATCCTCTCTTAAACATTCAAAGTTGGATCCGTTTGCCTATCGGTGTAGTATATGGATTGGTGCCCTTTTCGCTTGGAGCGGGAATGGCCATTGGGGGATGTGCAGGAGCAGCTTCACTTGGGGGAAGAGGGGGTGGAGATTTGTGCGCCTTATCCATTCTAGGTGGCGCGAATTTAATGCAAATAGCTCCTACCGTGTTTCAAAATACCGTACGCCCCGATTTACGACATTGGGAGTTTCTTCCTGCAGCGATCGTCTTGACACAGGCAGTCAATCTTGAGTCTGAGTCTTGTCATACCGATCAGGCGCGGCTGCATCTTTTGGTGACTCGACCATTTATCTTCTCACAATAAGGCCACAGTGAGACATCTTTGCCCATCATTTGCTCTAGACCATAGGCTTCTTTTTCTCGGTCAGCGTTCGATGTCCAACCAGGATAAATAAAAGATTTCGAGAAATCTCTCATGGGATATGAAATTTTAATCGCCAGCTAGCTGAGATGTCTTCCCTCAATTCCGATCTCCTTTTGTAAATTAATCCATTTGGATACAGTATGTATCAAAATGAAAAATGGGTAATTCGAGAAGGGTATTAGGATACTATTGAATCAAAGGAATAACAGTTGAAAATTCAAACATTTTTTTCTTTCCCCTTATGCGTATGACATATTTCATCGTCATGGAATATCTCTTGCTTCATGAAAGGAACAGATAATGACGCAGGAACAATTGGAAGGTTCACGAATGTTTCTTTTTTGGCGAACAGGAATGGTTGGTTACCTGAGTCTAGCTTTCACCTTTTTGGGTATGGGGTTCCTGATGATGGGGGCCGGCAAGGGATGCGCGGAGACTAATCCCCCTGAAACCTTAGAACCTGTTCCGCACAGTTTTTCGGTGTACGCTCTTTCCCGTGGGAAAGGCGTGCCTGAACAGGCCAGGGAGGTACTTGTCCAGTCTCGAACTCTTCTTAAGGCGGCCCAGGAACGCGGAGAGGTTTTGCGGATGGTTGAACAACGTATTGGAATAGAAGGAGAAACACGAATTTGTGCGCAATTTTCTAATGTAGAAAAGGCCCTTACCATGATGGATCAGATTAAGAAGATCGGACAGGGTGTGGATTTGGTCAACGTAAAAGCCGAGCCGTGTCCACCATGACTACTTTCTAATCCTCTAAAAAACTTGAACTGCGATATAAATCCTGAAAAGGGCTCATGGTTCTTATGTCGGTTAACGAGGACGTTCATCCTTATTTCTAAAAGGAGTTCAATCATGAAAAATTATGGTTTTTTTCTCATTCGGACATTGATCCTGACATGGATGGTCATCGGATTAGCTGCCTGTCCTCGTCACACAACACCACCGCGACCTGTCGACATTGGACCTAAAAATTCTCCGGACCAGGGCAAGCAAATTTTGTCAGATAACGCAAAACAAAAACGAGATGAGTGGAAGACCAAAACCTTTGAGGAATTTAAAGCCCAAACCTACAAAGAACCCTTCGAAGGTGGGAAATATATCGTAAACGGTGATACCCCGATTCTCAATGAAAAACTTCTTCAGGAATTTTTTGAAACCCAGATTAAGGAACCGATCAATTCCGACGGACGCCCTCGCGTGAAATTAACTGTTCATCAAGTTAATGGCCAGGACGCGGTGTGGAATTCAATTGAAAAACGACAGCTGACCTACTGTGTCAGTAAAACATTTGGCACGAATTACAACCAAATGGTGTCGGATATGCAGTCAGCTGGAGGTGCATGGGAAGCGGTGGCTGCCATTGATTTTATTCATGTGGCCGGAGAGGATGACTCGTGCACGGCGTCCAACCCCAATGTGGTTTTTGATGTGCGCCCGGTCAACGTGAATGGACAATACCTGGCTCGAGCCTTTTTCCCTGATGAGCCACGGTCTACACGAAATGTCTTAGTGGATAACAGTTCGTTTCAATTGGATCCCAACGGGAAATTAAGCCTGCAGGGGATATTGCGGCATGAATTAGGCCATACCATCGGGTTCCGGCATGAACATACACGACCGGATTCCGGCGCGTGTTTTGAAGATAATAACTGGCGACCATTGACCAGTTACGATGCCTTTTCGGTCATGCATTATCCGCAATGCAACGGCAAAGGCGATTGGTCATTGACCCTGACCAACATCGATAAAAGTGGGGCAGCGTGTTTGTATGGACCCGCGCAAGGATTCACCATTGATGCCTCGATTTGTCAGGGACCCGAAGAACCAACGGCACCCACAGCCTGCGGGCCCAAAACGGAAACCTTTACCGGACAAAGCGTGGCTAAAAATGAAGAGAAAACCTATGGCCCCTTTGTGGTGGTTCCCGGAACATTAGTGGAAGTGGTCATGCATGGAGAAGCCAGTCCCGGGGATCCGGATCTGTATGCACGGTTCAACCAGGATCCAACAACAACTGCCTACGATTGCCGCCCCTATCTCTCTGGTGCGGAAGAAAAATGTACACTAGATGTACCAACGAATGGGACTGCCGTCCATGTGAAAGTCCGGGGATATTCAGCCGCGCATTTCAATCTCACGGTGACTCACACTCCTACGCATTAATCGTTCACCACATTTGACATTGGGGCAGAGAGGCTTTGGCCTCCCTGCCCTGATCCTGTTGAGAATCCGAAGTACAGGTATTTTTTGTGGATTGAAGAGAAGGGGCAACAGTGTTAGGGGGAAGTTTTCACGCAGCGAAAGCCGATGGTGGCGGAACGTTCTTCTGGAAAGGCCCCTCCTCGGGTAGCGGCGCGCAGCATGACCGGCCGACTTTTCCATGATCCGCCGCGAACAACCTTGTAACGCCCCATTTTGGGACCGGGAGGATTCTTTTCCGGCATAATGGGATAGTAATCCGGTCCCAGCCAATCATTGACCCATTCGGCGATATTGCCCGCCAAATGAAATACTTTATAAATACTTTGGCCATCCTCGAAACTGTCCACCGTAGCGACCAGCGGAATTTCATGGACATGGTATTGCCCGAACACCGCTAAGTCGGCTGTCGGGTCCATTTCACCCCATGGGAAAATCCGTGCGGACTCTCCCCTTGCAACTTTCTCCCACTCAGCTTCAGAAGGTAGCTCCTTATGATGGTAGTCGCAAAAATCTTTAGCCTCTTCCCATGTCACGTATAGAGCCGGCCATGGTGCCAGAGCCTGATCCGGGATGAAATGCACACTAATGAGATGCCAAATGAGCCCTCTTAATTCCCGCGAAACCTGCCGGTTGGTGTCCAGGAGAAATGCGAGATATTCTCCAAGGCTGGCTTCATATTTGTCGATTGAAAATCCATCCACCCAAATGCGCCGTTGAGGGAATTCCGTGTCATCGTACTGCGTTTCAAAACCGTGTCGCAAATCATCGCGACGGGTGGTTCCCATTAAAAACAGTCCCTCCGGAATGGAGATTTGAGGTGAGGATTTGGCAAAGCCGGCGATGCGAGTGATATGCTCATCGACATCAGGGGGCGGTGGTTCGGTATCTCCTATTGCTGAACCGGGTAGTCCCAAGATAAGCCATATGGCCAAAAACGGGTAAAACAGACGATAATACGGGGAAAAAACTGAGGCGAAAATCATGGAGATTTGGTGTATGTCTCTTGATTGTTTATGGGAATGCAAACGCGGGAAGTCTACGTGAAGGCCGCTTTTAGGAGCAAGTCAGAGTGATAGATGAAGCCATAGAATAGGGTGAAGGATATGTCGAAAAAAAGATTTGGCAATCGCCGATTAACAGGATTGGTGCAATCAGAAATTCGGGCAATGACCACAGCTTGTAACCGTGTTAAGGGAATCAACCTGGCGCAGGGAGTTTGTGATACCGGAGTTCCAGAACCGGTCATTCGTGGAGCCAAAGAAGCCATGAGTAGGGGGATCAACACCTATACAAGGTTTGACGGGCTGACCAACTTGCGGCAGGCATTGGCCTACAAATTGGCCACGTATAATGCTATCAAGGCTGATCCCGAAACCGACATCACAGTAAGCAATGGTGCCACCGGTGCTTTTCAATGTGCCTGCATGGCCTTATTGAATCCGGGCGATGAAGTCATTGTGTTTGAGCCGTATTATGGCTATCACATCAGTACCCTTTTGGCGATAGAGGCTGTGCCACGGCTGATTCCCCTCCGAGGGCAGAATTGGGAGTTGTGTCTGGATGATGTGGAACAAGCTTTGACCGATCGGACCAGAGCGATTCTGGTCAATACTCCCGGTAACCCCTCAGGGAAAGTATTTTCCAATAAGGAATTGGAAAACCTGGCGGCGTTAGCCCAGCAGCATGATCTGCTGGTTTTCACTGACGAAATTTATGAATATTTTCTTTATGATCAGCGTGAGCATGTCAGTATCGCCTCGTTGGCAGGGATGGCCGATCGAACCATCACCATTTCCGGATATTCCAAGACCTTCAGTATTACGGGGTGGCGCATCGGACATTCAGTGGCGCCGGCTCCATATGCTGAATTAATAGGAGCCATGAATGACTTACTCTATGTCTGCGCCCCCGCACCTCTCCAATATGGGGCAGCAGTAGGCATTCAAGAATTAGGGCCTTCTTTTTATCAGGAGGTGCGTCGATCATTTCAGGCTAAACGGGATCAATTTTGCGAGGTTTTGGAACAGGTAGATCTCTCACCCACGATTCCACAAGGAGCCTATTATGTGTTAGCGGATGTATCTAGAATTCCAGGCCGAACCGGAAAGGAACGAGCCATGTGGATTCTGGAAAAGACAGGGGTCGCTGGTGTTCCCGGAGAAGCTTTTTTTCAAGCAGACCAAGGCCGACAATACATCCGATTCAGTTTTGCCAAGAAGGATGCGGACTTGAATGAGGCATGCGAACGGTTAAAGAAGTTAGTCTGAGGATCACCGTCAACTGGAAAAAGGCTCACACGAAAAACCCATGTTTGCTATAGTGGGGTTCTTATGAAGAAGCATACATGGTTGAGAATTCTCGGTGGTTTTCTCCTGGTGGCCGGACTTGCTGGGTGCGTAGGAGACAGGTATCAGCAACAGGCGGGGGCCATCAAAGGTCATGTGGAGACATTCTATGGGAATTTACAATCCCATCATGTTGACCAAGCCGTGTCCGAAAATGAACAGATTGAGGTGATAGCTCTAAACGCAGAAGAGCGGTTACTCCGTCGTGTCGGACAGATGAATCAGGGTGAAAAAATGCAGGAATGGAAAATCATAAAAACAGCCAAAGAAACGGCTGCGGAAAATTGGTTAGCTCTCGCCCGTTATTTCTCGGAAACTAAGCAGTATACCAAAGCCCGAGGTACTTACCGACGGATTATTGAGACATATCACGGCCCACCATACCACTCATACGTCGATCGTGCGCAAATGGGATTGCGCGATATAGAAGCCATACTGGATCCCGGAACTCTTCCTGTAGATCCTGTAAAGTAGCCTTATTGATTTTTGAGTTATCTTTTCAATTTTTTTACCGGGTGAACGGAAATATCTAGCACTAATGGGAGAAAGGGTGCTTCTGGGAAGGCACAGCAGAGTGTGGGTTCATTGCGCATTAAAACTGTTTTCTTCTAGGGGTGGGCACCAAGCCTTTACGATTTGAACATTCTGAATTGTGCAAGGAGAAAATCTGCTGCAATACACTTGAGGGGCCACAGCAGTCATATGTGATCCCACTTTGGAATTAGATACAGGTCCTCCAGGCCACGGAGCTATACCAAAGGTCCACTCTCCTTCCTGGTTTGTTCTATCTTCATAATACACATTAAAGCCAATGAATCCTCTCCCAGTTGTTGTGCAATAAACATTGTAGGGCGGTAATTGAATATCCACATGGAAAATGTAGCCATCTTCCACCCAGGAATTCCCAAATTCGATTCGTAGTTCATTGGGTTTGGCTAAAGGCACAAAGCTCAAGAAACAAAAAAAGAACAGAAAAAGGCCCCGACACATGGATGAATATTTCCATGATGTGGGAGTCGTTCTGTGTAAAAAATAAAACGACTTTACGAAGCAACTATTCATTAGGACCCCCCCCGTAACCGGTTTTATGGATTAAACGGAACGGATCCATTCATCCGGTTCTTGGACCAATTGCAAACCTCCTCTACTATAACGGGAACTTTTAAGATACCGTCAATACATCAATGGAGGGGTTGGAGGAGATAAAGGGAAAATCGGTGAGGGCTCGAGAAGAGAGGGAAGATCTTCTCAGATACCTGTGGAAAAGAGGTTGGGATTTTCCCCAAAGTGTTGCAATGCTTTTGAGGTGATTTGTCGGCCTCGGGCCGTTCGATCCAGATATCCAGATTGAAGCAGAAATGGTTCATACACATCTTCTAAAGTAGATTTTTCTTCCTGGACGGCCGCAGCCAATGCCTCAATGCCAACCGGTCCTCCTTTAAATTTTTTGATAATAGTCAAGAGAATTTTGCGATCCATTTCATCAAACCCTGCGTGATCAACCCCTAACCATTGTAAGGCTTCCTGTGCGACTCTTCTCGTGATGCGTCCTTGAGCTTTGACTTCTGCAAAGTCACGCACACGCTTGATTAACCGGTTGGCAATACGGGGAGTCCCGCGGGCTCGGCCGGCAATTTCTCCTGCTCCCTCATCATCAATGGAGATCCCGAGAAGTCTGGCGGAGCGGGCAACGATGACCTGCAGTTCTTCAGGGAGGTAAAAATCCAGTCGATAGACAAGCCCAAAACGTTCCCGCAAAGGTGAGGTCAGAGAGCCCGCTCGTGTGGTGGCTCCAATGAGTGTAAAAGGCGGGAGATCTAATTTCATCGTGCGCAGGGAGGGACCCTGTCCAATCACCAAATCGATTTGGTAATCCTCCATGGCGGGATACAAAACTTCTTCAGCCGCTGGAGTCAATCGATGAATTTCATCGATGAACAGAACATCTCGTGGTTGGAGGTTGGCCAAAATAGCGGCCAGGTCCCCCGCATGAGTGAGCACGAGTCCGGAGGTAGAGCGAATCGTACTTCCCATTTCCTTGGCGATGATATGCGCGATGGTAGTTTTACCCAGTCCAGGAGGCCCATAGAAAATGACGTGGTCCAAGGCTTCTCCTCGGCCCGTCGCTGCGTCAATACAAACCCGCAGGGATTCTCTCATACGTTCCTGCCCGATGTACTCCGCTAGGCGTTGAGGTCTAAGAGTTCCCTCAAGGCTTTGATCTTCTTCTATCAATTGCGTGGTGAGGATCCGGTCGTCCATAAGGGTTTTCCGTCTAAAGAGAATAATGAGGAGACAGGCTTTCCTTGAGAATTTTTGAGGAAAGAAGAGAGAGGATGAGGTCTCCCTCTCTCGGGAAATGCCTCAGAAACTGGTATCAGACTGGGAGGTGAGAGGAAACTGCGACCCCCAACAGGATTCCTAGAATCCCGAATATAAATCCTGACATCCAAGACAGAATTCAACATTCACTTGTCGTTCAAGGAAATTCACAAGAAATCCTTGTTTTTCATACAGGAGTTTAGCTCCCATCAACGTTTCATTGGGGAAATCTTCCGGTCCCAACAGATCTCGAATTTCTTTTGTGGATTTGGCCCCGAGGATGTGCCGGAAGATGCCACGGACTTTATGGGCAAAACGATTGTTAATAAAAATTAAATCCACTTTGCCGTCAGTGATGCGCACTCCTGCCATCGCACCAGTAGGGTTTTCTTTGTCCCACAAGAGAATGAAAGTACCTTCTTGCTCTGCCCGCACACCAGAAATTCTTGCTTCGACGAGGGCTTCTACTGCAGTCGCTTCCGGGTCTCCCAACTTCACTCGGAAGAGGGAAATTTCTGCAGCATTGATGTCTTTGGCCTCTTCAATGCTGTTGCGGGTGAGCTCGTATGGAGCTGCCCATGTCGGTGAGGAGAAACACAAGAGGCTCATTATCATAAGAAGGACAGTCCCTACACATTCTGATTTCAGATTCTTCATGAAATTCCTCTTGATAAGGGAAATAATAATAAGGCTGGAGATGAGAAAATCGAAAGATTCCGTCTATTCAAAATGACCCCTTGACCCGGAAAGATTGTATCCGACCCTTCACATGAGGGTCAATTCCACAAGTCACAAGGAAGCTCCAGTCCAGGAGATTTGTATGATATAATTTTTTCCCATGAAAAGCTCCATCGTGATAAAAGGCGCACGCCAACATAATCTCAAAAACCTTGATCTGGAGATTCCTCGAGATCAGCTTGTGGTGATTACCGGCCTGAGCGGATCAGGGAAGTCGTCCTTGGCATTTGACACCATCTATGCTGAAGGTCAGCGTCGCTATGTCGAATCGCTGTCCGCCTATGCCAGGCAATTTCTTGAGCAGATGACCAAACCTGATGTGGATTCCATAGAAGGCCTTTCGCCGGCCATTTCCATCGAACAAAAAACGACAAGTCATAACCCTCGCTCTACGGTGGGGACTGTGACGGAAATCTATGATTATTTTCGCCTGTTGTTTGCCAGAATCGGACAACCATTTTGCTATCTCTGTGGGAATGCCATTGCGGCGCAAACGGTGCAACAAATGGTGGATGCCATCCTCGGGCTTCCTCTTGGCACAAAAATTCACATCCTGGCTCCCATTGTGCGAGGACGCAAAGGCGAGTATCGCAAAGAATTACTGGCGGCTCGTAAGGCCGGGTTTGTTCGCGTACGCATTGATGGGGTTACTCGTGATCTTGGAGAGTCCATTAGTTTGCATAAACAACGGAAGCATACGATTGAAATTGTCATTGATCGACTCATCGTCAAGTCGGAGACCGGTGTGGCACGCCGTTTGGCGGATTCGGTGGAAACGGCCCTCAAAATGGCACAAGGTCTCGTTGGAGTACTCACGGAAGACGATCAGGTGAGAGTCTATAGCGAACAGCTGGCTTGTATTCAGTGTGGTGTGAGCTATTCAGAAATTTCCCCAAGAATTTTTTCATTTAACAGCCCCCATGGTGCGTGTGATGGATGCGATGGAATTGGGTACGAAGCTTCCAGCCATTCGGAATGGGAGGAATGGACCTACGACATCCCCTGTAAAATATGCGACGGAAGCCGACTCCGGAAGGAAAGTCTTGCCATCAAAATCGGAGGGCAATCCATTGCAGATGTGACTCATCTGTCAGTGCGGAACACCTTGGCATTTATCGATGCGTTAGCCCTCACCGATCGTGAACGGATGATTGGACAGCGGGTTTTGAAGGAGATTCGGGAACGGTTGGAATTTTTGCTCAACGTCGGATTAGCCTATCTCACTCTGGATCGTCCTTCTGGCACGTTGTCCGGAGGAGAGGGACAACGGATTCGATTGGCCACGCAAATCGGATCGGGGTTGGTAGGGGTATTATACATTTTGGATGAGCCCAGCATCGGGTTGCATCAACGGGATCACCGGCGATTACTCCAAACGTTGTTAAGGTTACGGGACATGGGGAATACCGTCGTGGTGGTTGAGCACGATGCCGAGACTATGCGGGCTGCCGACTACTTGTTGGATTTAGGGCCAGGGGCCGGCGTGGAAGGCGGGCAGTTAGTCGCCTATGGTCCTCCCGCCGTGGTGATGGCTCATCCAGGTTCGCTAACCGGCCAATATCTGAAAGGAAGTCGGCAGATATCCCTACCTCACCGCGCACGGCAAGCCAAAGGGGTTTTGACTGTCGTGGGGGCAGAGAAACACAATCTTCAGAACGTGACCGTAAACTTTCCGTTGGGTCTGTTGACGTGTGTAACCGGTGTGTCAGGGTCAGGGAAAAGCACCCTGGTCGTGGACGTATTATTCCGCTCGCTTGTGCATGGTTTCTCCAAGAAGAAACCGGTCTTTGAAGGATGTCGGGAGATTCGCGGACTTGATCAGTTGGATAAAATTATTGATATTGATCAGTCCCCGATCGGACGGACTCCTCGTTCGAACCCCGCCACCTATACCGGCCTCTTTAGTTTTATTCGCGATTTATTCGCGCAATTACCGGAGTCTCGTGTGCGAGGCTACAAGCCTGGCCGTTACAGTTTCAATGTGAAAGGCGGGCGGTGCGAGGCTTGTCAAGGCGATGGCCTGATTAAAATTGAAATGCATTTTCTCCCGGATATTTATGTGACGTGTGAGGCCTGTAAGGGCCAACGATATAATCGCGAAACCTTAGATGTGACATATAAGGGGAGAACGATCGCCGAAGTGCTGGACATGACGGTGGCCGAAGCCCTGGAGTTTTTTGTGCATATTCCGCCTATCCGCAGCCGACTGCAAACATTATCAGATGTGGGCCTGCATTACATAAAACTCGGTCAATCGGCGACTACCTTGTCCGGGGGAGAAGCTCAGCGGGTCAAGCTTTCCAAGGAACTTTCGAAACGCCCTACTGGTCGTACGCTCTACATCCTGGACGAGCCGACTACAGGACTGCATTTTGTGGATATTCAACGGTTGTTGGATGTGCTTGACAGGTTGGTGGAGACCGGAAATACCATCCTCATCATTGAACATAATGTGGATGTGATTCGGAACGCGGATTGGGTCATCGACCTGGGCCCGGAAGGTGGAGATCAAGGAGGATTCGTGGTTGCGGAGGGGACTCCGCAAACCGTGATGCAGGTCAACGCATCACGGACAGGTCAGGTGTTATTGGAAGATGCTGAAAGTCGGGTGTCCTAGGAGATCTAGTCTTTTTTCTTATAAATATTCAGCCCGATTTTCTCTTCTCGACCCGGGATTGAGACATTGCCTTCGGTTGAGGCAATGATAGTCGTTTTGCCCGATGACGAAGGGCCAAAGTCTTTCGACAGGTCAACTTTAATCGTCAGAATTGTTCCGTCGACCGTCAGTTCCACATTTTTCATGGTGTGTCCTCTCCTAGAGTTCAAAATCAAGACATGTTCAAAGGGTGGCTGGAACGTAGAGTGGCCTCATTCCGACAGGCCCGCAAGGACCAGGAGTACTCCAGCTCCAATCGTATAGGGAATGATGCAGACGTAGATCACCGATTCAAGGGAAGAATATCTCCATGTGGAAGTAGGACGAGATATATGGTTTTTATAAATAAATTCATAGGAAAAAATCAGCATGCCAATGGTCAGAACGAGCACCCGACTGGTTCGAGGCCACGTGTAGAGACCGACTAGGAGATAGCTGGCCGTATGGAATCCGCTAAATGCACAGAGGACCGGGGCCAAAAAAAAGTGGAGAAATGAGGCTGATAATCGATGAGATCCCATGGCCCGCGGGTACGGAAGGTCGGGATGTTCCATTATTTGACTTCTGCAGGTATGAGTGGCTTGGGTATTGTAGCTGGGGAGGAAGACTGTTGGGCTGCACAAGTTTTGCACACGCGCGGGCGTCGTTTCAGGTAGGAAACCTTCCCGCTTGCGAGGCAGCTATAATGCACAAACCGTTCGCAAAGGCTGCAACGGGACCATCCTCCTCGGAGCATGGTGAGGTTGCGGTACAGGCCCTCCTGACACACCCCGCACTTTTCGGGTTCGATGCCAAGTAGAAGGGGTTCCCATTCTCCACCTCGATTTCGAATGCTCATGGGAGAAAAGTATACTGAGTGGCTTCGATGAAAACAATGAGGAAAACTTTGGAAGAGCCTCTACAGGGCTTTAGACCCCACGTAAAATGGTCGCAATTTGACACTCCAAAAATTCTTTTGATAGGGTCCCCAACGATCTTTTCTATCCTTCCACAGCGTTTATTCATTCCTTTGTGAACATTCAAGTCTATTTAGACCAACAGCGTCAACGGGTTGACCAGTTTCTGGAGCGAAGCGTTCCTCCGCCCTCGGCTCACCCTCAACGATTGTACGAATCCATGCGGTATAGCCTATTGGGTGGAGGCAAACGGATTCGTCCGATTTTAACGATAGCCGCTGCCCAGGCCTTGGGATATGACCGTGATGCCATGTTGCCAATCGCCGCTTCATTGGAGTTTGTTCATACCTATTCCCTGATTCATGATGATCTCCCTGCGATGGATGACGATGATTACCGGCGAGGTCGGTTAACCAACCATAAAGTATTCGGAGACGGTATGGCCATCTTGGCCGGTGATGCATTATTGACCATGGCCTTTGAGTTATGCAGTCAGGGTGAGGGCACTGATGGCCTCTCGGCTACTCAACAATTGGATATTGTGCGGGAATTAGCACTCGGTTCTGGTCATCAGGGAATGGTGGGTGGACAGGTCATGGATATACAGGGAGAAAATCAGGAGATAGATCTGGCTCATCTCCAGAAAATCCATACCTTTAAAACGGGGCGTCTGATTCGAGCCGCAGTCCGGATCGGTGGCATTATTGGTGAAGCGACTCCGCAACAGATGCAATGTTTAACCCACTATTCGGAGGATATTGGGTTGGCTTTTCAAATTGCTGACGACGTCCTGAACATGGTGGGGACTCGGGAGGAATTGGGAAAGGATGCCGGGACGGATGAAAAGAGAGGAAAGCAGACCTATCCTTCGTTTTTTGGGGTGGAAGGCGCCAGACAATTGGGAGAAGAATGTGTCCAGCGGGCCATTTCGCGATTGGAATCTTTAGATAAACAGGCGGATCCCCTACGGCACATTGCCACCTATATTATGGCGCGACGGCATTAAAAACGATTTGACAACCCTGTTCTCCCCTTCTTATTTGAAATAGTCTTCTCGTTTCCTATAACAGTAAGTCTTTATCAAACGCATATTCACCTTCAGGCATTTATGAAAGTGCTCATTACAGGGGCCTCAGGGTTCATTGGGACAGCGGTGACACGAGCGGTGCTTGCTGAAGGCAATGAAGTCCGGGCGCTGATTCGGCCCACAAGTAATCTGAAAAACCTTGAAGGGTTGCCCATTGAAACAATTCATGGGGATTTGCAAGACCCCCAATCCCTCACAAAAGCGATTGCCGGCTGCCAAGGCCTCTATCATGTTGCGGCGCATTATGCGTTATGGGATCAGGACCCTTCCACCTTTTATAAAATTAATGTAGAAGGCACAAAAAATTTGTTATGCGCAGCGGGAGAAGCGGGTGTCCAGCGAATTGTGTATACCAGTACGATTGGGGCGATCGGATTTCCCGACAGTGGGGGAATGGGGGATGAAACACTCTTTCCACCGTTGCATCAACTGTCAGGTGATTACAAACGATCGAAGTTTTTGGCCGAACAGGAAGTCTTGAAGATGGCGCACCAAGGATTGCCGGTTGTCATCGTAAATCCGACAGCGCCGGTTGGAGAGCGGGATATTAAACCCACTCCAACCGGAAAAATTATCGTTGATTTTATGCGCGGTCGAATGTTTGCATATATTGAAACTGGAATGAATTTAGTAGATGTTGAAGATGTCGCCATTGGGCATATACGAGCAATGAACCGTGGTCGAGTGGGTGAGAGGTATATTCTGGGTAATCAGAATCTTACTCTAAAAGGAATTTGCCAGATCCTGAGTCGACTGACGGGAGTTCCTGTCCCGCGCGTTCGATTGCCGTGGCGTATGGTGCTTCCCTTGGCATACGTGAATCTATGGATTGCTAACCTCTTGACCCACCGACCTCCACGAATTCCTTTGGAAGGGGTGCGGATGGCCAAATATCACATGCATTATGATTGCTCCAAGGCGCGGCAGGAACTTGCTCTTCCACAAACCCCGGTGGAGACGGCCCTGAAAAAAGCCGTACAGTGGTTTCGCCAACACGGATACGGCTGATCTCATTCTCCATAGCCAAGCATCTATAATAAGCAAAAGAAGCAAATTTTGGAATTTATTGTTCTACTCGCCAACACTCTCATTCTCAGGCCCTATGTTTTTGTCTTTTTAGGGGGCTCCTTATATATCGGGCAAAAACTCTTAGGATGGCGGCGGACCGTCAGTTTTTTCGGTCTCACGTGGGCTATCGCTTTCATTTGTGAATATGCCTCTACCCGAATCGGAATCCCCTTTGGTGAATATTTTTATACGGGTTCAACCCAGGACCATGAGTTGTATCTTTCCAACATCCCGTTCATGGACTCCCTCTCGTTCTCATTTTTATTATTTGCCAGCTACTGTCTGGCTCTGATTTTCGTGTTAACCCCTGCCAAAGGTGCGGGGCAACATGGGATGGCTATTCGATCCGGCATTAACAAACTCATGGCCGGTCGTCGGATTAACCGTGGTGTTGTTTACCTTTTCGGATGTCGTGATCGATCCAGTGGCCCTTCAGGGTGAACAATGGTTTTTAGGAAAGATTTATGACTACCCCGAGGAAGCCTGGATTACTTTGGTGTGCCTCTAGCGAATTTTGCGGGATGGGCCCTCGTCGGATTCCTCTCTCTTTTTGGTTACCGTTGTTTAGAACGGGGTCGTAATGCCTCAGATCCTATTCCCCGGGAGGTGGTGAAATGGGAATTGCTTCTCGGTATTGGGCTCTATTACGGCGTCCTGGCCTTCAACCTGGGGGTGACCTTTTGGATTGGGGAAGTGCTAATGGGCATCGTCGGGTGTTTTATTTTTTTCCCCCTGACTGCGGTTCTTTTGAGTATCGTATGGGGAGGATTGTTCTATTCCAGAGTCGAAGAATCTTTGCAGTGAATATTAATGTCCCAAAGAGGGGCCCAACACCATTGGCGGTCGTGGCTTGAGGCCATGACCACAGGGTCGGTATGATGCAGGCATGAAAGGATTTTTGATTCGATGTGCGATCAATGGGTTCGCCGTGTTATTGGCAAGTCAGATAATCCCTGGCATTGAAATCACGGGTTTGGCTTCGGGGATCGTGGCAGTGGTATTCCTTTCATTCCTTAATGCCATCATTCGCCCCGTTCTCTATCTGCTTTCGGCTCCGTTTATTCTCGTGACCCTCGGATTTTTCATGCTATTCATTAATGGGTTTTTACTTTATCTGGTGTCAGTATTTGTCAAAGGGTTTATTGTCTCCGGATTTTGGCCTGCAGTGGGGGGTGCGCTGATCATTAGTTTTGTCAGTGGGGTATTAAACTTTTGGATCTCCGAGCAAGGCCGCATAGAAATTGTCACTCAGGCTCCCTCCGGCCGAAAAATTCGTCATATTAATTAATGAGAAATTGGGCGCCTGACTTGAACCTGACCAACGAATCACAAACATATCGGGATCTGGGGAATGAATCGTTCCTCTGTCTCCAAGGTGACTAATGGACCCTCACGCTATGGGAAAATTCTGGGAGGAAATGCATGCATGGGCAATCGTCTTGAATCTACGTTAGCCACCAAGCAACAAAGTACGCTTCAAAAGATTCTGACTTCCGCAGTCAATGAGGTAGGACTGGAAGCGGTCTTGGTCGCAATCATTCCACATGATGGTGGACCATTAGTCGAGCAGGTCTCCCGAGGGTTTTCTCCGAGAGAAATTCGAGCGATCCTCCGCGCACTGTCCATGGATGATTTAAAAAGTATGAATGTTCGTAATGGGACGGGAGGAGCGGAGTTGGATAGCGTCCTTCGACTTCGCATGGTGACACCGGGGAGCAAAGTCGCGTTGGTGCTCCCATTGAAATTTGGCGGACGAGTGTATGGCACGCTGATCCTGGCCAGAAGAGAAAGCGTGCCGTTGACAAAACGAGAAAAAACAACCCTGTCAGCCAGTGTCACCCATATCACCGGAGAAATAAAAAAAGCCGGACTATTTGGGTCCTCGTTAATTTTGAGCACCCCATTGGTGGCTCAGGAACCGCTGGCTGGGACTGGGGAAGAGGGACCGGCTTCTGTGGTTCGAACCTATTCCAATACTGATATTCAAGAACGGATTGGTAGCATTTTGGCAGAAGTCGATGGGGGATTGTCTTTTGATCGAGGATGGGTCAGCCTTTATGATCCCCTTGCAGCTACGCTAGAAGTTTTGGGTGTGTGCGGAACCCAAAAACGGGATGTGAGTCCCGGTCAACATCTGTCTTTGGATGATTCGGCCTCCGGGTGGTCAGTCCGTCATCGAAAACCCCGCTGTGATAATAACTTGGCTTCTACCCAAGGCCGATTTCACGACTATAAGCAACTGTATCGGGATCGATTCGCGTCGACGATTGTGGTGCCATTTTTTGTGAGAGGTCGAGTGGCGGGTACCGTCACCTTAGCTTCAAAAAACCCTAATCATTTCGATCAATTTGGAAGCGACTTTAAAAGTCTTGAGGCGGTCACCACCAAATTAGTGGAATTATTTGAAGACCCGTCCTGCCATCTCTCTGTGATGGATGCCCCTTTAATGCAACCAGAGCAACCTGCATTGAAAGGCCAGGTGATGGCCGTTACTCCGGAAGGGGATGTGCGCAAAGAAGAGCGACGTGCCGCGCTGCATGAAGTGAGTTCCTTCCTTGCCGCAGAAATCCGTGAACCTATCGGGTTTATCAGGGCTCAGCTGGAAGAAATCACGACCGATGCCGACCTGGACTTCGATTCTCAAACCCGTGTGGAAAATGCGATGCGGGATATGATTCGTATCGAAACAGTATTAAATGAGATTCTGGACTTTGCCAAACCGTTGGAACTAGATCGAAGAATGTGTCGAGTTCAGGATTTATTGGATAAGGCCCTTTCATTAGTTTCGACCGATCTTCGGGTGAATCGAATCGAAGTCGTAAAGAAGGTCCCGGCCCGGTTAGCCCAGGTTCGGTGGGACGAAGTAAAAATGCAACATGTCTTTCTCTGTATTTTTAAAAATGCCATTGAGGCCATGTCTCCCGGGGGGCATTTGCGTGTGGAAGTCATGCTCACCCGCGCCCGAAAGCCTGAACTTCAAATTATCATTGCAAATGACGGTGTTCCCATCCCGGCCGAATTTGTCGATAAAGTATTTGAGCCCTATTTCACGACCAAGCGATCAGGGACCGGGTTGGGGTTGGCAACCGTAAAAAAAGTGGTGGAGGAACATCAGGGACACATTAGTATCGCCAGTGAGCCCGATAAGGGAACAACAGTGACTATCCTGATGCCAGCCCCACGGCCAAAAACTCCGTATCGCCCTCGTCGTCCGGTCGATCGAACAAGAGGAAATTCCTGAAGGCCTGCATATTAGGGTTTCCGGCTATTTTGGGTCATACGCTTGACACCATCAGCCAATCTGAATAAGATTTCGCTTCCTACTTTGATCCGATATGAATTAGGTATAAGTCCAGACCATTTTCTATTGTTAACCCGTCATAACCAACAAAGGAGCGGTCTTATGAAAGGGATTGGAATTTTTCTTGGAACAGTGGGTGTGAGCACCTTCGCCCTATCTATGGCCTTTGCCAATCCGGGGTTGTTGCCGAGTCATCCTGGGTATCCGGCTGCTGGGAAATCTCCGGTGACCGGTCAAGCTACTGCAAACGATCCTGGTCAGACCAATGCGGGAGGGGACAAGAGTCTGTTGTCTTCTCAGGAATTTGGGACCAAAGCCGCCATGAATGACGTCAGTGATCCTAATCGTGGACGGATCACAAAATCGGGTGGTGCCGGTCGTTTACCAGAAGTGGAAGGGCCGCTCAACAAAACCAACCCGAATCCAGCCGGGGCCAAATCGACTGTTATTAAGTAATTTCCTCTTTTACAGGGGGAAGAATATGATAAAAGGGTGCCAAAGTTGGCACCCTTTTTTTGTGTATAATCACTCCTACCATTAACTGGAAAAAGAGTCCTCGTCTTTCATCAAATTTTTTTCAATCTCATAATCCATGAAATAATTGGGCTTCTCTTGAACAGGATTGATACGGAACTCGCCAGAGTCTTGAAGGGCAAAATTCGATCCCGAGGCCCGTTGACTTTCCGGGACTTTATGTCGGTGGCATTGTACGATGAGGACAAGGGATTTTATGCGCAGGGCCCGAATATTGGGAGCCCCGATGGGCCGTTTAACACCAATGCTAAATTTCCCGCCTTTGGATACGCCCTCGCTCAAGCCATCGGTCAAGCCGAAAAAAACATCGGTTATCCTCTACGGATATTGGAATTAGGTGGAGGAACAGGTCAGTTAGGAAACAGGATTCAATCTTTTCTTCCAACCCCCCATGAGTATCATGTTCTCGAAACCAGCCCCGGTTTGCGAGCCAATCAAGAACAAAGGGGACTTCAAGCCATCCAAAGCTTAAAAACGCTTCCTCCCGGGCCGACATTTGTTTTTGGGAATGAGGTGCTGGATGCGTTGCCGGTTCATCGTGTTATGGGGATGGGAAATGGGGAAGTCGTAGAATTATATGTGGACCTTGATGAGGCTGGAGAGTTTTCCGAACAACCAGGTCGCCTGTCGACATTGGAGTTGGCCGAACGCTTCAGAGGCGAAAACGTTCAACTTGGGCGAGGGCAAGTGGCCGAAATTTGTTTGGAATTGAAGCCTTTTATCAAAAATATACGACAGGTTGTGGAGCGAGGATACGTATTTTTTATCGATTATGGGGACAGGGCGGTAAATTTATATTCATACCGGAATCGCAATGGGACACTTCGTTCCTATTATCGACAGCAGCAGATTCATGATTTGTTTTTTGCTGTGGGGCAACAAGATTTGACAGCTGACGTGGATTTCACCGCTGTCATTTCCATCGCAGAAGAAATAGGTTTTGAAGTGGACGGCCCCATCCCTCAAGGAGTCTGGGTGCAAAATATTGGCATGCAGGATTACAAGGGATTTGTAGATGATGGTGAATCGGATCTGGAGGAGATTGATATGTTGACCAGGCCCTCAGGTTTGGGGAGTGCCTTTGATGTTCTCATATTTAAGACAAGTGGAATGCCTGAGGGACCAGGCCTGCAGTCTGCATCATAAATGATTCTGTCAAAATCTCCCCCTAGCCTGCCAATTCTCACTATAATTTTCTTGGCTCCAAATCTAGACTTGGTGGTCGGAATAATCGGACTAATATGTCGAGAATAAAGTAGGAATCGGGATGTTTTTCAAAAAAATTAATATGCTCATAAAATAGGCAAAAAAATTCATACACACAAAATGTATGTTTACACTTTGTTTTTTTTACCAAATATAGTAGACTCCCAAAATTCATACGATTATTTCGTTTTCTCCTTTCATTTTCTGCAGTCATACATCCCCATTTAATTGGTGCTTTTTGAGCGTCTACCTTCTGCGTGGCACGCGCGATGCATTGACTCACCTGTTAAGAATGATGGGAAGCAGGAGGCTTTCAAAGGAGGTCGAGTTATGAAGTGTACACGATGTAATGGGCTCATGGTGGTTGATGATTGCCTTGATATCAAAGGAGCCATGGGAGAACTCTGGATTAGAGCTTACCGATGTATTATGTGCGGGAACCTCATGGACCCCGTCATCAATCATCACCGAACTGGTGGCCCTGTTCAGGCGCAGGTCATTCCTTTCCGAAAACGGCTACGGAGAGCTCCACGGACTCCTGTTGCGCGGTTGACGGCCTAAGAGGTTCGAAGACAAATTGTGCTTGGGCAGGGATTAATGTACTAAGGAAGGATCATCAACCATAGTTCAGAATGAGAGCCGTATGAGACTCTGTGCAGAGGACCTGTCCACATTTGATTCTTCTATTAGCTCTCCTGACAATTCTTAAACGTATTCGATAGGAAGATATCTTTCCTAAATCAGACGGGCTCGGGCGATGTGCTTCCTTCCGATATCAGGTAATAGTGTTTCATCTGCGAATTTCCCAACCCGATGTCTTGAGTTTATCTGACAATCCTGCTTAAATCATTGTTGATCATGTCCCTCATGGGAGTGTTAACAAATCTCCGTCAAAGGCGTTTTTATCACTTGGTGGTGTTTACGTACCCGCCTGAATCTTTCGTCTGTCCAGGTGTTTCCAGTCTTCAACGACGGGCATGATTGAACACTTTCTCACCCTTCATCCTTACCTGTGATTGGGGCTGAAGAAGCCTTAATATGGCTTGAATAGAAAATATTCAATAATCCCTTCATGGCCTGATCGCAGGGGTTGTCCGGTCATCCCCTCCCCCTTCCAAGCGTCCTCATCCATGCACCGTATAAAGGATTTTTCCCATTTGTGAACAGTGACCATCTTTTACTCCTTGGAATCCTTGGAGCCCTGTTGGTGTTCTTTATCTGGGAACGATGGCGTTATGATATGGTCGCCCTCACTGCCTTACTACTCTCCACACTCCTGGGATTGGTTCCTTCAGAAGAGGCATTTTTAGGGTTTGGTCATCCCGCGGTCGTCACGGTGGCCGCGGTATTAATTATCAGTCGCGGGATGAGTAACGCGGGGGCGGTAGACATTCTCACGCGGTATATCAAGGTCGCCGCGTCCTCTCCATCCGTTCATGTCGCTCTTTTATCCTCGGTAGGTGGAATGATTTCCACCGTTATGAATAATGTCGGAGCCCTGGCGTTAATGATGCCGGTGGCCATTCAATCGTCTGTCGAAGCCAAGCGTTCCCCGGCCATCGTCTTAATGCCCCTGGCATTTGCAACGCTTTTGGGGGGAATGGTCACCCTGATTGGAACACCGCCCAATATTATTGTGGCTCTGTATCGTGCAGAAATTTCCGGTGCACCATTCCGGATGTTCGACTTTACTCCTGTGGGGGGAATCGTGGCCCTGGTGGGCATACTCTTTGTGGCTCTGGCGGGTTGGCGTTTCATTCCGTTTGCCCGGCGATCTCAAAATGTCCCACAAGATTTGTTTCATATCCAGGAATATTTAACAGAGGTCGAAGTCCCTGAAAATTCGAAGGCGATTGGAAAGTCCCTGTCAGAGTTGGAAACGGCTACTGAGGATTCCGACGCATTGGTTATTGGCCTGGTGCGTGGCGACCAGTCAATTCGGGGAGCAGCCTGGAGAGAACATATTCAGGTCGGCGATGTCCTCGTCCTCGAGGCGGGACCACAAGGCATTAATAAATTTGTGTCTACCTTGGGTCTGCAATTAACCGGAACACAACCCAAAGAGGAAACTCCTGATCCGGAAAAAAAGTCTTCCAAGAGACAAGATGAAGACGTGTTGTTGGAAGCTGTGGTGCCTCCTGATCGTTCCTGGTTGGTTGGACGATTAGCCGGTTCTTTGAAACTGCGGAGCCGGTTTGGGATTAACCTGTTAGGGGCATCCCGGCAAGGCACTCCCCACCGGGGAAGGTTGAAGGAATTTCGCTTCAAAGCCGGAGATGTGCTCTTGTTGCAGGGAGAAAAGGAACGGGTCTTGGAAGTGATCGGACTCCTTGGTTGTCTCCCCTTGGCAGAGCGAGGACTTCAGTTGGGAAAGCCCGGACAGGCATGGCTGGCTGGGGGGTTATTCGCCCTGGCTTTAGGGAGCGCCATGTCCGGGTTGGCGTCACTCCCGATTGCCTTGATCTGTGCCGCCTTAGGGATGGTGCTATTCAACATTGTTTCTCCGAGAGATGTGTATCAAGCCGTCGACTGGCCAGTTTTGGTCTTGTTGGGAGCCATGATTCCTATCGGACAAGCGCTGGAACGGAGTGGAGCAATGTCCGTATTAGCTCAGTACATGGTCAACATGATGGAAGGGTTTCCCCCTATCATGCTGTTAGGGCTGATCATGGTATTGACGATGACATTGTCGGATATCATGAATAATGCCGCGACGGCGGTCGTGATGGCACCATTGAGCGTGGCAGTGGCTCAGAATCTTGGTGTCAATACAGACCCCTTTCTCATGGCGGTCGCGATTGGGGCATCTTGTGCATTTTTGACTCCAATTGGTCATCAAAATAATCTGTTAGTAATGGGACCAGGGGGGTATCGATTTGGGGACTACTGGCGTATGGGATTGCCTTTGGAACTATTAATCCTCCTGGTCTCGCTTCCCCTACTCGTCTTCATGTGGCCCTTAATGGGACAAAGTTAACGCATTCTCGAAAAGGGACGAGAGAACAACGTGGCATTCAAATTCCGCGCCCATGCTTCCCGAAAAACCTCCAGACTCTTTTTTAGGCGGGTGGTCTACATGCCCACCGACCTTGATCCGTTTCGCACGCTCCTGAGCAGGATCGTATTGGTGGGGATGCTGTTTTGTTTTTTGACGGTGATCCTCTGGTTGGATCGAAACGGCCTCAAGGATCAAATTGATGGAGAGATATCATTTTCCGATGTGATCTATTTCACGATGGTCACGGTGACCACAGTCGGCTATGGGGACATTGTGCCGGTCACCACACGGGCGCGCCTGATTGATGCCTTTGTCGTCACGCCGGTTCGCATCTTTCTTTGGGTTATTTTTATAGGGACCGCCTATCAATTGGCGTTCAGACAATTTACCGAGGTATTTCGCATGGCAAAACTCCAACGCTCTCTCGATCAACATGTCGTTATCTGCGGGTTCGGTCATACCGGATACTCGACGGTCAAAGAATTGCTCGCCAAGGGCACGAATCCTGACCATATCCTCGTCATCGATCCCGGGGAGGAACGAGTACGAATCGCCGGAGAATTGGGAGTGGTGGCACTCCGAGGCGATGCCACCCAGGAAGGATTGTTGAAATATGGCGCATTCCTCAATGAAGCCAAGGCTGTCATTATTGCTGCCGGGCGGGATGATACCAATGCTCTAATCTTGCTAACCGTCCGTAATCTGAATTCACGTTGCCGGGTTCTTGTCAGTGCGAAGGAAGAAGAAAACGTGAAACTGTTTCGTCAAGGCGGGGCGCAAACCATTATTTCTCCGGCGACCTACGGCGGATATGTACTAGCGGCTGCGGTGGATCAACAATATTTGGCAGATTATTTACAGGATTTTTTAACGGCGGGAGGAAAAGTCAATATCGAGGAGCGAACAGTCGATAAGCAGGATATTGGAAAATCCGCATTGGATTTACAGCCGGATGTGCTTCTTCGAGTGTATCGGCAAGGATCGATTATTTCACCATGGGAATTTCAGAAAAATCACACGCTGGAACAAGGCGATATCATGTTAGTATGTAAACCGGTTTCAGAGAAGACGGCTTCTTCTTAAAGGTTTCAAGGAACTCCATCCCATTTAAAAGAGGAGGGGACGGGCATTAGCCACCATCAACAACACTCCCACCGCTCCGATTAAGATGGCCACTCCCCGTCTCAGATGATGAGAAGGAATAGATCGCGTCACTTGCGATCCAAACATCAGTCCGAGAAGACTGCCGAGTAACACCAATCCTGTTAATACCAAATCCAGGTGTGCCCCTTTGAAGTGGCCGATCACTCCGCCGATGGAGATAAGCGCGATAATGAGAAGTGACGTGCCGATGGCCAAACGAATGGGAAACCCCATAAGAAACATCAGGGCAGGAACAATCAGGAACCCTCCTCCCACTCCAAAAAATCCGGTCAACAGCCCAACCCCCCATCCGAACATGAGGGCTTTCAACGCACAGCGCCACGAAAAAACTTTCGCGCATCCGCTCGGGACGTCGTTATGTTCCCCTTCATAATTTTTCCAAAACGACCACACGCTAATAAACAGAAGCAGATTCCCAAAAGAAAAGAGGACCAGGGATTCGGGAACGAGCTGGTGGCCATGAGCTCCCACCCAGGCGCCGGCCATACCCGTTAGGCTGAACAAAAGGGCAGAGACAATGTGAACCCGTCGCTGCCGGCTTTCATGCCATGCCCCAAAGAGGGCCGAATAGCCAACCACGATAAGTGACATGGCTGTGGCATTTTGTACCGGTACGCCTACCACATAGACCAATAAGGGAATGGCCACTAACGATCCGCCCCCTCCTGTGGCGCCCAATAACATGCCGACAAGTCCTCCAGACAAAAACCCTAACAAATAGTGGAAGTCCATGAGAAACTAAAAGGCCAGAAGAAAAGGTGAAAGGAAAAGGCCTGAGACGTCAGAATGGTGCGACATGCTTTAAAAAGCAGAGGGGAAAATATAAGAAATTCAGATCGGCAATGAACGATCGTAGGAGCAACGATACGAGAATCGTGAGAGGATTGCGCCTTCTCCCTCTTGATTACCCTAAACAGAGAAGAAGGTCGATCATTTCTTCTTCATGGAAGTAACGAATCCCGCTTAATTTGATCAATGGGAACGTCCCGTTCCTTCTGATTAATGTTCCCCTCCTCAATATCTTGTTTAACCTGCTCTTTTTGAGTTTTCACATGCAATTTATAGCCTCCGGCGCCAGCGGGTGCTCGATATAATGCGCCAAAGCTAAGATTGCCACCGGTACTGCCGCAGGCTGTAAGACTCATCTAGACCAAGCTGACCAGTACCCCAGAAATCATATCCTTCATAAAACCTCACCGGCATGAATGAATGAATAATTTGAGGGAGTACGAGGTCATTGTATGGGGAGAAATCAATTGAGACAAGTCTCCGCAGATCGGACGAATGTGTTCTCACCACTCTCGTTTTTGCCGGTTGGTTGTACCAATAAGAAATGACTGATTTCTACCGTTGTCTCGTGAAGCAGCAGTGAGGGGTAGTGGCCATGAGATTTGATCCGAGGTAAATTTTTTCAATTTGTACCGGCCCATATTTATAGGACGTTTCGAGAGAAGGAGCTATGTTTGAACAGGCTACGAATGAGGGTGAGTGATTGTAACGTGAATTTGAGCGGCTAACCAGCGGACAAAAAAGATGTCGTTCCAAGTTGTATAGGTTTCAAAATTGGCAGAAGAGATTTCTCCCTGGGGTGTCTAGGAAGCATCACTCTGATATGGAGTGCTTCTGAGGAAACGCTATCCCTGGCTGATATTTCGAGGCAACCGACTGTCTCTATCTGGTGAAGGATTGATTTTGCTCCGGAGGGTTACTATTTTCGAAAGGGCGGTAGCCTCCCTGTATCGCATGATCAGGCTAGATGTTTCCATGCCTGCCTTGAGTAGAAACGATTTGTGTTACCGGAAGGACAAGACGAAAAATTGTTCCGTGGCCTTCTTCACTTTCGACCGTAATGTGACCGTGATGGAGATCGATGGCATCTTTGACAATTTTGGTACCGAGGCCTGTTCCTTCCTTTTTAGTGCTAATGGCCTGAGCGGTAAAGAGGCGATCTCGAACTTCAGGCGGCATGCCTCTCCCGGTATCGGTCACAGTCAACGTTATTGTATCCGGTCGTGGTCCCGGAGATCCGCCGACCGTGACTGATCCTCCACGGGGTACCTCAGGAATGGCATTATTGATGAGATTGTAAAAGGCGTTGAACAAGCGACGTTCATCCGCATCGATAACAGGCAGGGCATCAAGCCCATCGGTGAGGAGGGAAATGCCTTTTTCTGCCGCATAAGTGCGAAGAGTGTCGAGCACGCCTTCCACAATATCTCCTATGCGACAGGGTGTGAAATGTGGCGGACTGGTGACACCTTTTACGGCATCAGCTATTTCCCGAACACGGTCCTGAATGCGTCGGGCATTCGTGACGATCATTCGTATCAGGTCCAAACTGTTGGCATAACTGGTCTCCGCCCCTTTCGCCTTTTCCCGGATTAAGGTGGGAAACTGTTCGTCCAATTCATCCTTTAATAAATCCGCACCCGATAGCACAGGCATCAACATATTTTTGATGTCGTGTCCGATATCGCCTAGGACTCTCGTCACTTCAGCGAGTTTGGCTTCCTCCAATAACCGAGCAGCCATACTCTTCTTCTCAGTGATATCCTGAAACGTGACCACGGCTCCAACGACGTGACCTTGGTCATCCCGAATGGGAGTGCTCGTATACTGAGCGGGAAAGCTTGTCCCATCCTTTCTCCAAAACATCTCATCATCCCCCTGATGGACCAATCCGTCCTTGTAAGCTCCATAAATGGGACACTCTTCTTTGGGGTAGGGTCCGCCGTCAGCTTTGGTATGATGCCAGAGGGAATGGCTTGGCTGTCCAATTAATTCCTGTGGGGTATAACCCAACAGGGTGGCGGCGGCGGGGTTTACAAAGGTATGTCGACCGTTCAAGTCAAGGCCAAAAATGCCCTCTCCGGCGGCAGTAAGAATCCGATCAGTGTGCAGGCGAAGTTCCATGATGGCGCGTTCCGCAGCCTTGCGTTCGGAAATGTTTCGAAAAGTCACCACGGCACCGACAAGGGTGCCTTGGTCATTCCTCATCGGTGTGCTGGAATATTCTGCGGGAAAGCAGGTGCCATCCTTACGCCAAAAGACTTCTGTGTCGCCATGATGAACATGACCATCCTTATAGGCCCCATAAATAGGACATTCCTCCTTAGGATACGGGCTTCCATCAGCTTTGGTATGATGCCAGAGGGCATGGCTGAACCGTCCGATCAATTCCTGCTGATCATAGCCCAGCATGGCCGCCGCCGCCGGGTTCACAAAGGCCGTCTTTCCCTCCAAATTTAACCCCACAATCCCTTCTCCCGCAGCTTCTAAGATGAGTGCGTTTTGCCGTTCAAGACTCTGAATGGTCTGACGGGCCTGGTGGCGTTCACGTTCATCCCGGACGAACGCGCAAATATAGTCTTGTCCTTCGAAAGAAAAATTTTTGCAGGAGACTTGGACGGGAATGAGTTCTCCTGACTTGCCCTGAAGTGTAGATTCAAAATTATGGAGATCTCCCGACTTGAGATGGTCCCAGTGGTCTGGCCAACCCTCAGGAGACAGACTGGGGCAAAAGGTATGTACGCTCATCCCCTCCATTTCATCGGAGGAATAGCCTAATAAGTGGCTGGCGACCGAATTGACCCGATGGCATCGGGCGTCCTTGTCGACCCAGAAAATCGCATCCGGGGCATTCAGGATGGTGAAGTGCGCCAGCTGCGCATCTCGATGTAAATCCTTAGGAAGGTCAGGCATGGTGTCTTGATTGATGGATCCCGAGGACCGGGGAGAATGCCACCGGTCCTCGGGGTGAGTTCGACGGACAAAACCTCTAGAACATGTCAGGTAGCCATGGGTTTATTGCGCCAAAGTCCGGATGTACTGAATCAATTGCCAGACTTGGTCATCGGGCATCGCGGTAAAGGCCATCATGCCGGTTCCTGAAGATCCGTTTTTGATAATCCAATACAGTTGCCCGTCGGAAATATTTTTCATCGTTTCTCCACACGTAAAGTTTCGAGGATGGGGATTCAACGCCGCGCCCATGGGTCCTTGTCCGTCCCCTTTATCGCCATGACATTGCTTACAGGCCAACGGTTGAGCGGTTTCGTGGTACAGCTTTTCTCCCGCTTTGATGTGCTCTTGAGAGTTAGGTAACGGACTGGTCATATCACGAAATTTTCCAGGTGCCTGCTTCGTGTTGCGTGGTTGTGGGCATACTCCTGAAGGTCCGCCTGAGGGTGAAGCCGTGCCGGCCATCTCTGGAGCACCCTTAAACGTGGTCTTCAAATAGGCAATGACATCGGATACGCCTTCTGTCCCGCCTATGGTCAATCCCCAATATGGCATCATGGGAGATTTCCCAACAGCTTTACCCCCATAGTAGATCACGTTATATAGATAATCGAGAGGAATTTTTTCAAAGGGAATATTGGCATGCACCGCCGGTTTGGGATTTAAGCCTGACGCCGCAGGCCCATCGCCTTTCCCAGTCGCACCGTGACATTGTGCACAGTATTCATGATAAATTCTAGCCCCGTTTTCGACATTCGGGTGGTTGAAATCGGCGCTTTTCCATGGTTCATAATAGGGGAAATCCTCATTTCCTCTGGTCGCAATAAACCCTGTGACATATCGCAGCCCGAGTGCACTCACATCCCCGACAAATTCTCCACTGTGGGGTACAAAGTCCGGGGGATTGGAGTTAAAGCGATAAATCCAATCGGCCTTTAGCCTTTTCCCGGAGTTAAAGAACGAAGCGCTTTGTGGGCCACCAGTCTTTTTTCCATCCACCATAATCTGATGACAGCCAATGCAGGAGTGTTGGGTGAAGATTTCCTCCCCAAACTTCGCCTCCTGTTTACTAAACGTCGACATATCAATGGACCCTGGCTTCACCCGCGGATCCTGAAGGTGTGTCTCGAAATAGTCGGCAAGGCCTTCGGCTTCCTGTTGAGAGACGGCCATATGTTGCTCAGATTGTTGAGTCTGATCCCATCGGTAGCTTTTGGCATACAGCATCGGTTCTTTCCCTGTCAGCCATTTAATCAGCCAATCCCGCTGAAACTTGCTGCCCCCCCAGGTGAGTTCAGGCGCCTTCAAGTCGAATCGGCTTTCTGCCTTACCCTGAAACTTATGGCAGGTCGAACAGGTGGTGCTTATCAGAGACTCTGCATCTTTTCCGTCAGCCGCAAAAAGAGAGAAGGGGAAAAGGAAGCAGAGAAGCATACCGGCTGTGAGGATGAGAGCATGGTTTTGAATATTCAAGTGGACATTACTCATGTGAGTCATTGGGGGAAACCTCCATAAATAATCAGTTAAGAAAGACAGGAAATCCTCAACATGCTCTGGGTCTCATGATGCAAACGAGTTCATTATGATCATTTCATGGGGAAAATTTCCCCATCCCAATCCCGCCATGCTTGGGGCACTGTGACTCATAAGGTCCCTTCTCATTTCATTCCTGATTGAAGGCAAAATCACACTAAATGAAATATTAAAAAAGGCCTCTGATTTCTTCTGTCAGGTAATGAAAGACTTTTTTAATTGAACCCTTAAGGACCAACCCTGTTGAGCACCCTCCTTCGGAAAAAATTGTTAAGGCCTTTTGATATATTTTCTGGATGCTCAGTATAATAAGCAAACAAGATGCCACATACTCTGAATAAGAAAAAACATAAACTATCAACGGGTTACCACATCAGACACAACGTCCATTTCCCGATAAGAGTGCCAGGCGTTAACTTGACCTTAACGCATAAAGTTAGCAAGTTAACGCCAAAAGCTCATTTGAATATTCCTGGTTTTTTGGGAACAGAGTGAAAGTGAATTTTAAGGGAAGCTTAAATAGCCACCGGTGAGGTTGAAGACATGGGTGAAGCCATGTTGGAGGAGGATGCGTGCTGCGAGATACCCGCGTAATCCGACACGACAATAGACGACCGTTTCCTGTGAGGGGTCAAGGTGCTGAAGATGGTCTCTCAGGTGATTTCTTGAGTCATCAAGTTTTTCACCTGGACGCATTTCGCCGTTCGGTCTATGTGAATGACTTCGTGTAACACGTGGACCAGGACCCTGAATCGTTTCCAAAAACGCTCCGGGGTTTGAAGCAGGAGGTCATCACGATTCGGAATAGTCTCTCCCACATAGTACGGAAGGCCGCAGTTGGCAAAGGACACATAGGGACCTTTTTCAAACATCACGATGTTTGCAGTTTCGTTGGTTCGACGCGCCTTGGCGGCCGCGCTTGCCCCGCCTGCCACTCCGCCGACAATAATGATATTGAGGGACATGCTCCTAACGCTCTCTGCAGGAAGCTACGCGACCAAATGGGCTTTAATGATATTGGTTCCGAAGGAATGCCCCAATCGTTCCCCGGTAACGATGACAATGAGCCGCCCTTCATGAAGGAGGCCTAATGTTTTGAGTTGATCCTGGGCGGCATTGATTCGTTCATCCGTGTCATCAATGTGAGGGAATACAAATGAGACAATGCCCCATACCAAAGCCAATTGACGTGTGACGGTTGGGGAGGGAGTTAGGGCAAAAATCTGGACCGTCGGTCGATTACGGGCCAATAACATGGCGGTATGGCCGGACTCGGTGAAAACTACGATGGCTTGGGCGCCAATAGATGTAGATAGAGAGACGGCAGCCTCACAGACCGCTTCCGGAGTGGAACGCACGAGACCTTTTGGCGAATCGATGTTCCGGCTTTGACGAAACATTTCCTTCTCTGTTTGTCGAATAATCCGATCCATGACCTGAACCGACTCGAGAGGAAAGTTTCCCGTGGACGTTTCGGCCGACAACATGACGGCATCAGTCCCGTCCAGCACAGCATTCGCCACATCCGAAGCTTCTGCGCGAGTGGGAGAGGAATTTCGAGTCATCGATTCCAGCATTTGTGTGGCTGTGATTACAGGCTTTCCCATACGATTGGCCTGTGTGATGATCTGCTTTTGTAGAAGCGGGACTTCTTCCGGGCTTATCTCCAACGCCAGGTCTCCTCTGGCGACCATCACCCCATCTGCCACATCAAGTATTTCATCAAGACATATCAGGGCTTCGGGCCTTTCGATTTTGGCAATGACGGGAATCAGCGTTGATCGATCAGCCAGAGCCGTTTGGAGGGTGTAAATATCCTGGGGACTTCGTACAAAAGAGAGGGCGATATAATCGGCCTGAACATCAATGGCCACTTGAAGATCATCGGCGTCTTTCTCCGTAAACCCCGGAATGTCGAGTGGGAGGCCAGGGAAATTTACACCTTTATGTGAGGTGACCGTTCCTCCAACCAGGACTTTGCAGAACAGTCGGTTGGTTTCATGTTTTTCCACGGTGAGCGACATGTTCCCGTCATCAATTAATACGATTTGACCGAATTCCATCCGGTCCGGGAAATGGGAAAGATTAACGGGCAGTTCAGCAAGCGATTCGTTTTGGCTTGAGTTTTGACCGTGAAAATCTGACTTTGTCACCAGGACGATATTCCGGCCTTGCTGCAAGACGGTTCCTCCGTCTGGGAGGTCTCCCACGCGGATTTTTGGGCCTGCCAAATCTATGAGGATGCTGAGTGGAGTCTTTTCCTCCAGAGCCAGGTGTCGAAGGCGTTGAATTGTTTTCCTGTGCCAATCGGCGGTTCCATGGGACATATTGAATCTGGCGACATTGATCCCGGCATGCAGGAGTTGGTTCAAACTTTTTTGAGAGGAAGTCGCAGGGCCAATCGTGGCTACAATTTTGACATGACGCATTGGAATGGTCTCAAAATTTGGCAAAATGTGGGTTAACAGATATTGGTGGGGAAGGCGGGACCTTTTGTGAATGTCGCTGCTGATGAAATGGCTTGTTGGTCAGGCGAGCAGGATTCATGGGTGTGATGGAGTTAACGTTCGAAGAAATGAAAGAAGATGATTCAGCTCTAATGCATTCAGATCGTTCTTCCAGGAAGGCATGGCTGTTCCCGGTCGTCCGTTTCGAAGCGTGTCAAAAATGGTTGTATCTGACTGGTTGCCGAGTAACGTGAGGTTGGCGGCTGGCGGAACCAGGGCTTGTCCGATTGGGCCGTCTCCTTTGCCGCCAGGTCCATGACACGTAACGCAGTGTCGTTCATAGAGGGTTTTCCCTTTTTGGGGATCGCCGGATTGAGTGGGGGATTGACCGGGTGTTTCCTTCTGGTTGTCATGCTGAGCGCGAGCCGCAGAAGGTGAAGGCTGGAGTGAATTTTGCGTCACCAAATAGTCGACTAATGGAGCCATGTCCTCATTCGAGATTGGACAGCCAAAAGATGCTTTCATTTTGTTGACGATTTCCATCCAACGCTCACGGGGATGAGGTGGTTGAGTATATACGTACTCTGCCGAATGACACATAAGGCAGTACCGGCTTGCAATGGCACTACCAGGGCCGGGTTGAAACGATATCGGATCAGGAGGAAGATTGAAAATGGATACCTGTTCTCTGTCATCGCCATTGGCCGGAAGTCCCCACGCGAGTCCTGTAACACACAGAAACACTAAAAAGACCATGCAAACACGCATCACGGGATTTCCTCAGCCGGCTTGAATATTCACCGTTTCGATCACATTGCGAAGATACCCGTTTGGATTCCATCGGGCACCAAACCGCTGTGATTCTCCAACCCGATTGATAGCCAGTGATTGAAGTGCATACGCATGTCCAGGCTCCGGAATAAATTTCGCTTCCCAGGGGCGGAAGCTGAAATCTCCATAATCCTTTCCTAATCGGGCGGATTGCCATTGTTGTCCTCCATCCACGGAGACCAAGACGCGATCAATGCCATAGCCCTGGTCAAAGGCTATGCCTGAAATGGTGCAAGGTTCCCCTCCTGGTATGGTTCGACCCTCTTCCAAATTGGTGATAAAGGAACGCACGGGCATTTTGCCCATGGGCACGGTATCCGTTAAAGGCTCTCCTGGTTTCACGCAGTGACAAGGATTAGCCGGCAAGCGATAGGCATGTGTCGTCCAAAAATTTTGATCGGCCTGATTGAGCACTTCAATATCATTCAGCATCTTCACCCAATAAGTGGCATACCATCCAGGCGCCACGAGGCGAAGGGGAAAGCCGTTCAGCATGGGGAGTGCCTCCCCGTTCATGGAGTGAGCGACCAACACCTCTTCCTGGAGTGCATCATCAAGGGTCAGAGATTTTCGAAAATCAGGCGTGGCTTGTGCGACGGGTTGGTCCAGGCCATCGAACCTCACCTGCACGGCATCCCCTGATATGCCTGCTCGATGAAGGAGATCACGGAGTCTGATTCCCTTCCAGTTGGCATTTCCCATTGCCCCATTCCCCCACTGTCCTCCGGGTACCCGTGGTTGAAAAAACCCGCGACTGTTTCCCGAACATTGGCAGACGGCCGCAATTTCGACTTGTTCAAATTGAGTTTGTAATTCATGAAGACTCAGGGATAGGGATTGCTTGACCCGACCCCGAATAGTCAACCGAAAGGTGTTCATGTCAATTTTCTGAGGGATATTGGCAAGATGCCAGCGAACAAAAAATGCATCGTTGGGCGTGAAGATGTCTTCATTAAAAATATGAAAGGGGGTCTCCAATTGGGGAGGTCTCGTGGTCATCACCATGAGTGGCCGCTTCTGTGGAAAAGCCACCAATGGACGACGACCCCGCTCGAAAGGAAGAGTGACGGTCGGGGAATCGTTGGCCCAAAGCCCTCTGGGGGTGAGGAGACCCAACCCGAGAGCCAGGCTTCCCATCAATAAATGTCGGCGGTCTATTCCCGGATGTTTTTCATTCATGAGGTTAATTTAACTTATTTCCGAACAGCTAAGTTTCCGAGATGAAGATTCATTACGGCATTCAACGAAGTGTTGCCTCCTCCTAGTCTCCAGGAGATTGGATGAATGTTCTATAGGAACGGGTTTCCTATACTAGGGACAGGCCCTTACCCACCCGCCGGGAAACAGATGGATAGTTGAGTGAAAAGGATCCTACCTGCTCAAGCCGCTTTTCTAACAGGATTGTCCGTTAAACACACACGGTTTGTATCGGCTCACATCAAAATCCGTCTCTTCCTGATAGACCTGTTCATTCCCGTTGACCCCGTCCACAAACGGGTCATTCCACATCGTATGGTTCCACCAATAAAAGATCGGAAACTCTAACGTGTAATACACAGGATTGCCGTACGTGCTTCGCACGTGTTGTTCGACGGTCCGTCCTGTGACGTAGTCGACTGTCCCATTTCCTTTCAAGGAATACAGGGACAGTAGTAAACGAGATTCCTGATCGAAGATTTCATCGATTCGGGTGCTTTCCTCGGGTTCCGGAGGTAAGGAGAGAGTCGGTGGGGGTGAGGGTGTTTCAACTGAGGTGAACACTAACGAGGTTGCAAGAACGACTAGAGGCATAACCGTCATGAGCCACGTCCTCCTTCCTAGATGTGGTCCGGAGCATGGCCTTGGGGTGAGGCCATGCTCGCGCACGGAACAAATTAGGGATGAACAACCGCAAGGCCATGTGGATCCGCTGTTTCTTTCCCGTCCACCATATTGGAGAGGCGGGTAATACCGATGACTTCACCACCTTTTCCGGCATGTAAGACTTTGATCACGGCCACACCAGGTGTGGAGCCTTTTGCATTCTGGACATCTTTGTGATTTCCGGTCAAGGGATTCGGCCCTCGCATGTTGACAAACGCATAATTGCCGTCCGGAGCGAAATCAATGAGATCCGGGGCAGGATCATCGCTATAGGTACCGACGAGCTGAATGGTCCCCACACTGAAATTGGAGATCGAATCAAATACCTCAATCATGTTCCCCGCGCGATCCACATTCCAAAGATAGCGCCCAATGCCCCAAAGGCCGTGTGAATCCGAAAATGATGTGTCGCGAGTGGACATCAATTTGGCGGAGACCGAGTCAGGAAGACCCGCACAGACCGACAGCATAGACATCATAGGACAGTGGCGCGATGGGCCATCCACCCCCTGAGTTCAGATACATCGTGTTCCCGATTTGATAGCCCCCGCAACCTGCCGGATGAATGTCATTATTGGTGAGGGTGGTGGTGACCTTCATGGGTGTTTCCTTGACGTTGACCACCAAGAGCCCTCCCCCGCGTAACGTGACAAATGCATAGGTGCTGGTATTCTCGGTAATCGGGCAAATGGGAGCATTGTCCGGCCGTTCCCCACTTTCCAGCGCTTGCAAATCCAAGACATCCTTTTGAGGGTCATAGGAAAACTTTCCTGTCTGATAATCCGTCCAAATCCGAATCAGTTTTTTTTCCGCAATATTGGCCACGATGGCCATGGATTGATCCGGGGTGGGCCAGGCTGCATGCACGTTTTTCCCGGTCGAAAGGCATGCGACGGGTTTTTTTGAAGCTGTGTCCATCACAAGGACATGACCGGATAAAAAGGATATCAGTGCGTGCTTCTGATCTTTGGTGACGAAAATCATATGGGGTCGTCGAACGTTTTTCTGTGTGGATTTCTGGCAAAGATCATTGATCTCTTTGGCCGCATCGATGGTGAGGGTGGGTTTGGCCTTGGCCGGATCAGCAGCGAGTTGCGCCCCATCGTACACATATAAGAACCCGCCACTCTCTTTCGCCGTGTCGGATTGGTCGGTGACCCACACTTCATAGGCCTCACTGAAAGAAATGCCCCAGCTCAAGCTCATACCCAGAATAATGCCGAATAATAATGGATGCTTTTTCATGCCGGCCCCCTTATTGTTCCGCACGATGACCTAAACCCATTTTACTCTTTTTTTGAATTACGGCCATCCCCAAAAGACCTCACGTACAATATCACATACCAGGCTTCCTCTTCACTCAAGACCAGGGGGATGAATGAGGCCATATCCGTCCCCGGGCTGCCATTTTGTAAAATCCAAAAGAGTTCCCCATCGGCGCGGGCAGCCTGCCAGGTGTTGTCCGTAAAATCCCTGGGAAGTTTTCCCCGTAAACCAGGAATATTTCCTAATCCTTTCCCTTCGGGGCCATGACAGGTGACACAAAAGGCTTTTCCGTGAAAAATGTGTTTGCCCTTTTCAATGTTTTCTGGGGTTGAGGGAAACGGATTCATCCTCGTTCGGGCTTCTTGAATCTGATCAGGAGGGACCCGGGGTTGTAACACCTCCGAATCAGCGGCATGCAGGGGACCAATTCCGACTATCCCCGCGACAAAGAAAAGCGGCGCAATTTGAAATGTACCCCTATGCAGGCTTCAAGATCAACGTTCCTTCTTATAGAGATCCCGGAGATTCCGGATGGAATCTCCAGGGATCGGCTTGGATTATTCAGGTTGATTAAAGATGTGTCCGAGAGATTGCGGGAAGGTCACCGTCCCGTCGGGGAATTCTTTACCCTTTTGCCAGAGATGAAAAATCACGCCATCGGTCTTTGAGGCGGCCTCAGCAATGGCTTTGACCTTCTCTTGATCTTCGATGTCTAAAATTTGTACCCGACCAGTAGCAATTTCCTGCTTATGATCATGGAAATACCGATGCCATTGGATTAACGGCAACGTTCGGGAAAGATCCTTGGACACGAAATACTCAATGGCAACTAACGGCGCATTGGCTTCCGTGGTTTCAAACAGGAGACATTGCAATATCTTGTCAGAGATGCCCTTGCAATAGTGATGGTACGGGCCGCCCGGTGTTCCATCCGGCATCAAGTGGGGAGCCTGCACGTGGATATCATATCCTTGTGGCTGGGACCACCTCCTTCACTCATGGCTGGAGTGGTCATACCCACCATGGCCAGAAAAATCAAAGCTCCGACTAATAACACTGAACGAATTGATCGTTGCATAATAACCTCCTTAGTTAATAATGTATGATGGACCTGACTAAATTCCTGGTTAAAGAATGGAGGAAAATTATAGGCCTCCTACGGCGTGATGGCCAATGGGCCTCTGTTGTCTGCCCAACTCGTTGATTTTGGACGTTCCATTATGCCTTGCTCTTTTTGCTGTATTCGATTTCGGAGAACCATGGAGTCAAACGTTTCCCCACAGTTGAGGCAGCGCCATATGGACAAAACGTATAAGGCTTCATCTGCGTTATAGACTTGATCGCTCATTAATAAGCCTTCGCATCGTGGACAATTCATAAGGAATCTCCTTTCTTTCCTATTGCTGAGTGGAATTTCGAATTTCGGTTCATGGGCAATTTGGATAACAGCATGGCCATCAGACACGAGTTGGTGAGTCCGGCATGGATAAGGCCAATCCCTACGAATACCGGGATGAGGAGAAACCACGCAGTGACGCTGAGACCTAATCCTACTCCCAGTACAATCAACGATCCCGCCATAGCCCGGACCTGACCTTCCAGCGATATGCCCTTGCGGCCCCGAATGACCGGTTTGCCGCTATTCACCCAATCGGTGATGCCACCTTCCAGAATCCGGCAGTTGCCTATGCCATTCTTGGCCAGATATTCATAGGCTATTTTCACTCGATTGTGTGTTCGACACATCAAGATGATAGGGCGTTCCTGAGAGAGCCCCTTCAGTTCCTCCACATACAGATGTAAATCCGATAACGGGATATTCCGGGCCTCGGGGATGTGAACTTCCGCAAATTCATGGGGAGTGCGCACATCGATCAGGACCGTCTGAGTTTCCGGTGCCGTAGATGCGGAGGGAGCGGGTCCCGTCGTGGACCGGGAGAGGGATTGTTGATCTGCCAGGATTGTTTTCATCTGACTCCTCCGTTATACGGCACAGCTTGCGGCCTTTTCAGGTTCAGAGTTCCTGCTGGGATGTCCCCATGTTTTGACCCAGGCTTCGTATCCGCCAACTAAATCCATCGCATTGTTCCGACCGGATTTCTCCAGGACCCCCATGGCGATGGATGAGCGATACCCGCTCGCACAATGCACCACCACCGGTCGATCTGTGGGAATGTCCGCCATCCGTTCTGCCAGATGTGGCAGGGGAATATTAAGACTGTCATCAAGATGTCCGGCTTCCCATTCTTTGGTCGTTCGGACATCTAGCACGAGGGGAGGGGCTTTGGTGGTCAACTGTTCTGCGAGAGCTTGGGCAGAAATCCACTGCCCCCGTTGTACGAGGTCTGCCCTGTTCCTGAGGGCGTGCATCCCTGATTCCAGATACCCCACGACCTGATCGAAGCCAATCCGGCCCAGCCGTTGTATGGCTTCTTGCTCCTGGCGCGGTTCTGCCACAAGCACGATGGGGAGTTTCGGGTTAAGAATGATGCCGGCCCATGTCGCAAATTTCCCCGCCAGTCCAATATTGAGACTGCCTTTCACATGCCCTCCTGCATAGTCCACGGAACTGCGGACATCCACCATCTGAGCGCCCTGGTGTTGATGCGCAAGAAGGGCATCAAGCGTAAGCGGGACGAGACTCCGGCGTACCACATCTGCCAACACGGGATGCTCTTCGCGATTCAATCGGGCGTCATAGCCGAAGTAGGACGGGGCTTCAGGCTGGTCGGTGGTGACGAGAGAAATGAATTCCTTGGCGGTCATGGGTTGCAAAGCATAATTCTCCCACCGCTGCGTTCCGAGCGTTGAGACGGTGTCGGTGCTCAAATTTTTCCCGCACATCGATCCGGCGCCATGGGCGGGATACACCAGGGTTTCATCCGGCAGAGCCAGCAATTTCTCATGGAGTGAATGGAATAACTGACCTGCCAGTTTCTCCTCCGTCACTCCCACCGATGCCATGAGATCCGGACGACCCACATCTCCGATAAACAGGGTATCTCCGGTGAGAACGCAATGCGGTTTCGTGTCACTCTTGTCCAAGTCATACACCACCAATGAAATACTTTCAGGCGTGTGTCCTGGAGTTTCCAACACTTGTAGGCGAACCGTTCCAAATTCCAGCACTTCTCTATCTTTGAAAGCCCGGAAGGGAAATTCTGTCTGAGCTTGCGCCCCTAAGCACACGTCGGCCCCGGTTTGGTTGCGAAGCTCAAGGTGTCCGGCCAGAAAATCCGCATGAAAATGGGTCAGGAACACATATCGAATGACCCACCCGTGCAATTGGGCTTCCTGGAGGTACTGATCAATATCACGTTGAGGATCGACAACCACGGCGGTTTTTGTGCGTTCATCAGCTATCATGTAAGACGCATGCGCTAAACAATTCAGATAAAACTGTTTCACCATCATGATGAGCATTCCTCCTTTCTTTTAAAGTCAGCATGAACTCACTGTTTTATTTTCATTTGAGATACTGTCCTTTACCCATACTTAGAGCATTGATTGTGCCATATGATTTTAGTTGGTTTGCTTTAAGTTTTTTATAATAAAAACAATATTTTACATTAAATTAATCGTTTGAAATGCCGGAAATTGGCCTAAAATACTCAGGCAGGATTAACGAGGCGCGTTAACTGTTAAGTTAACGATTTAACGATTTGGTTGGGGCTTGGGCGTTGGGCTGGAGATGTTTGATTTTCTTCCAGAGGGTGACTCGACTCACTCCGAGAAGTTTTGCCGCTTCCGTTTTATTGCCGTTGGTTTTTTGGAGAGCGTGTAAAATACGGTCTTCTTCCTCCGGGGGCAAAGAAGGATTTGCATTGGATGAGAGGTGCGTGAGGCGTCTGGTTTCCGGGGGATGTTGGACTTCCGGGGGAAGATCCCACAGGGTGAGGCAATCGCCATTGACGGTCACAAAGGCGTGTTCGATCGCATTCTTCAATTCGCGGACGTTGCCGGGCCAGCCATATTCCATTAATCGATGGAGGGCATCCTGAGCAATGTCTCCAATATTGCGTCCAAATGCCTTGGAATTGTCAGCCATGAACTGGTGGACCAGGAGGGGAATGTCTTCTCGTCGGGCTCTCAGGGGCGGAAGGGTAATTTCGAACACATGAATGCGATAATAAAAGTCTTCCCGAAGCGTACCTTCGGCCATGAGCGCCTTTAAATCCCGATTGGTCGCCGTAATGAGACGGACATCGACTCGAAGGTCCCGATCGTCTCCGACCCGGCGAATCTCACTTTCCTGCAGGACTCTGAGCAATTTTAACTGTAGGAGAGGGCTGGTATCTCCGATTTCATCCAAAAATAATGTCCCGCCATCGGCGGCTTGAAAGACCCCGATTTTATCGCGTATGGCGCCGGTGAATGCACCTTTGACATGTCCAAAGAGTTCGCTTTCAAGCAAGGTTTCCGGAATAGCCGAGCAATTGATGGCAAAAAACGGTTTGTCTTTCCGGCCACTCAGGGTGTGGATGGCGCGCGCCGCCAGTTCTTTCCCGGTCCCCGATTCTCCGGTGAGCAAAACCGTCACATCACTTTGGGCAGCCAGGCGGAGGCGGCGAAATACCTCCTGCATCGCAGAGCTTTTCCCGATGAGTTGTTGAAAGGCATCACGGGATTTCGCTTGTTCCTCCAGCACCGCAATTTTTTGGTTATTCAAAATAAACGTCGTGAGATCGGTGAAGGTCCCCACGGCGCCTGCCACCTCACCCTGTTCATCCCGGATAATCGAGACATTGCCGAAGAGATAGAGTTCGCTTCCGTCTTTTCCCAGGACTTTGCATTCCTGGTTGCAGATACCTCCGGGAAACGAAGTGGGATCAGCCAAAAATTCCGTCAGGATGTGGAAGCCCTTACAATTTTGACCTTCCAAAATATGGCAGGATTTTCCCAGGACATCCTGATTGGCATATCCGGTAATACGAGCCGCTCCGGCACTCCAGGCAACAATGTGACCCTTGGCATCGACGGTGAAGACGCCATCAGCCATCACGTCTAACATGTTGCTCAGGATGGCGGGATTTTTCCGGAAATCCAATTCCATCTAATGGGAACCTACCTCGGGCCGTGTGAGATGAGAGGAGCCGTGCTCAGAAAAAGCAGGCCGGGAAAACGACAGGGCTGGAGAAATTTCATTGAGACAACAGATTCCTCCAGCCCTGATATGCTCTTAGGGTTATTGGCAGACCTCATAGGCCAATCTCATGTGGTCGTGGTCTGCCACATGGGCTCAATGTGCTCTACTGATGTGCGGCTAATAATGATTGGAAGGTCGGATCTGTATCGACGATCCCTTTCAGAGTGTCGTTGTTTAACATATATACCCAACTTTGCGAGTTTGATCCGGGTATTTTCTCAAACCAGTCACGGGCCTGCTTCAGCAGGTCCAGCATGGCGTGATTATCACGGGGAACGCGAAAGGCCAAACTATAGGCCATGGCATAGGCTGCCGTAAATTTGTTCAGAGGATCTTTTGTGAGATCGAAGGCTTTTTGTGCGGACTCATAGCCCTTGCGGATATCCGGATCGTCAAAGTGACGATTCCAGGCAACCTTCCCGATTCGTGCCCATGCTAATTCTAAAAGTATCTGTGCACGAAGTTCTTCCTGGTCGGTTGGCACTTCCGTCAATAATTCCTGGGGAGAGGATAAGGCGGCCATTTGATCGTTCGTCCAGCGGTATGTCGACGAAAGGCGAATCCGGTTATTGAAATCACCGGGCTCCAGAGAGGCCAGTGCCTCCATCACAGGAATCATGCGATACAGATAATCGGCGGGCATCGGTTCGGATTTCCCCCCTATTTCCATTCCCAGGGACATATCAAACCGGTCGGTTTGGGATTGCACCGTCCAATACAGTTCGTTAAACCGTTGGGCCAGACGTGTATTCTCCAATTGCACACCATGTAAACGACTCCCATAATTCAGAAATCCCTGGTACAGTTGATTTGAAAACACTTCCAAAGTTTCTTTGTCAGTGGGAGCAATCATCAATACCCGGTTCAAGCGCATCACGGCTTCTAATCTAGTGGGTGCGGCTTGTGCCTCCTGAATCCCTATTTGGATGGCCTTCGGGCTATCCTCAGGGGTAAACCATTCTGTTGAGCGAGGAACGAAGCCACCTGGATCCACGACGAAGGGAATGGTCGTGCCACGAGGGCCATCAAGCATTAAATCCAGAACGGCATGATCCGTGGGAAAGCCCAACCGTTTCAGATCTGAGAGCACGATCCACTTTACTTTGACGGATTTCACCACTCGCTGCGCTTTTTTATAGGGCACCGCCCAATCCTCCGCTCCAGGAGCATTGGAAACGGGTGCCGCCAACGCATTCGGGTAAGTAATCCTGGTCGTGAGAAAGGCTGTGGGTGTGGCTAAAACTCTTGTTTCATCCGCCGACGGGAAAGAGGCATGGGGCATGGCCCCCGATTCCAGGGCCTCAATGGTAAAGGGGTGAGCCGGTTCATACATCGCAATGGCCTGCATGACGAAAAACGAGGGACCCAGTTGTTGATGCTGAGTTTCAGCGATATAAAATCGTTGAAAATCTGAAAAGTCCACCAGTTTACCCGGTCCGGGCCAGACATTGTCCAATGCCCGGTCTTTCTCATTAATCACCCGTTGGTGGGCTTCCCGTCGGCGTTGGTCACATGCCTCATAGACGGGACTCAACGAGTCGGGAAAATTCCCGTTGGTAAACAATTGTTGTTGGGCCATCTGATACAGGCAAATAAAATCCCGCTGGCCGGCCGCGACCCGATCGCCTTTCCCTACCGCATTGGCATATTCCCGAACGGTGGTAAGCAATTCTTCCTGATTAACGGAACCAGGTTCAGCGGCCCATGTGGAAGAGAAAGAGAAGAGCAGACAGGAACAGAGCAGCAGGCCGAACCACTGAGCTGTAGCACTCCTTTTGCGAACAGGAGAAAACCGGAAAGACTTTGCGCAGGGTTGAAAGATATTGTGCAAAATTGATTGATGACGAACAGTACTCATGGAACAAAACTCCTCCTCACAATACCTACTTGGTGAATGATTTCGTGCAGTGAGATAGGGGAAACTCCCCCTCTAATCAGGTGGGCTACTCTATCATAGCCTCATTCTTGTGTACCACGATGGTACCCCGCATCACATGGCCCGGTAAATCGCAAAAATACGGAAATGTACCGGGTCGGGAAGGGGTAAACACAATCTCGGTTTGGCCACTGGTGGGAAGCAAAACCCGGACAAGCCCATCTTTCTCAAATTGGGGGGCTCCATTCCCGCTGATGTTCAAATGACTGTCACTCATCAATCCGACCGGCAGGAACGCATGCAGTTCCGTATCCAGATTTTTGAGCACCAATCTGGTTTTTTGCCCCATGATCAATGAAACCGTGTTGGGACTAAACTCGCGGGATTTAATACTAATGGTCACGCCTGTTTCGTGAACAGCAGAGGCAGGAGCCAGGCTGGTCGGCGTCGCTCCCAGGCTAGTGTCTTGGCCTGGGAATCCAGACAACACCAGGCTGAGGGCTAGAATCCCGCCGCCTTGAGTAAAATACGCAATCAACGTCTTCAGATGAAGTAGTCATGATAATGGCATTATACCGTTTGGCGATTCCCACGCGAAATGTGACAGGATGGTGATCTCCAATTTCATGAAATAATTTGTTCATGACCGTAAGTGAATATATGTATTGAGCGAAAAGAGCCTGGAAGGATAAGGAGGAAATCTCAAGGTCCTGAGAAATCGACCGAAAACTCTATAGAACTTATCCGGAAGCCGCCCACGATGCATCCTTTACAATCATTATTTGCTCATGACGCACTCACGATCGCGTTGAGTGTCATGTTGATGCTGGGTGTGCTGGCTTTTGCGTGGTTTGAGGTGCGTCGAACGTCCAGGCTTCCTCCCCTCGGGATGGTATTGGTCAAGAACCGGTTAAAGAGTTCCAACACCCCACCCCGGCACCGATAGACGGTTTCCCTCCTACCCCTTTTGGGCGCCTAAAAAATACGCTACCAGCAATGTTGGCCGTTAGGGCTCACATGCCTGCCCCTGCAGCGCCTGCTTGCAGCATGGCTGGGGAGGGGCTTTAACGAACACTTAACGGATTGCCCATGAGAAATGGGCGAATGACATCTCGCAGGCTGTTGAAAAACTCATACATACTTAAAAGGAGCCGCTTTAAAATGACATGATGCCGACTCTCATCGAAGATGGCAGGGTGTTCAAAAAGGCGCGTCCAGCAAGGCCGCAGGCACTTTGGCGGGCGGAGCGTATGAGTGAGTACGTGAGCCCGACCAATGGCCGAGAACGACGCTGGCGGACTTTTTCAATACCTGCTAGTGAGAAGCTGCGGACGCGAAGAGGGTATTTGTCGATATGGGGCGGCGACGGCGGTTTGATTTGTAAGATTGTCGGAGACGCAGCACATGGTCTTGGCAGATCCCGTGAGATACCGGTCCCCTTGGGTTTTCAGGACTTGTTCCAAGAATTTCCCGCTTTCCTTCCTGCTGACACCAGGCGCAAATCCGAATCATGCGATCTCCTTATGTATTCCTGTGTTGTGAGATAATCCTCTAAAATAGAGTAGAAAGCAAAAACCAAACCAAAAGTGCATTAAGTTGTGTGTGGTTGTTTTTATTATTGTTTTTGGCATTTTTTAAAAATGACGTGATGCGTGTTGAGAGAATCGCACACACAATTGAATCGAAAGAGATACGGTTTGCGCGGAATGTCGTGGTTGATAAATGAAGGGTTGTTCTCCCCAAAGGCCCCGGCAGGTTGCCTTACATAGTTTACAATAAACCAAGAGTACCGCGGGTCTTGAGGCTGTCTGAAGATGATGTCATAACTCTTGTGGTTGCCCCGCCAAGGGTCGGTTGCAGATAATGAAGGAATGGCCAAGTTAGAACATCTTGATTTCCAGAACACCTATGCCGCCTTACCCGAGGTATTCCATGAGCGGGTGAAGCCGACGCCCTTTCCCAATCCGCATGTTGTGAGCGTCAATCCCGGTGCGGCAGACCTTTTGGATTTAGATCCCAAGGAATTGACCCGTCCGGAGTTCGCCGAATATTTCTGCGGGGCCAGGCTGTTGCCTGGCAGCGATCCCGTTGCCATGTTGTATTCCGGGCATCAATTCGGGCATTACGTGCCGCAGCTCGGGGATGGGCGGGCCATTATGCTGGGAGAGGTGCGCAATGAAAAAGGGGAGCGGTGGGAGCTGCAATTAAAGGGCGCCGGGCTGACGCGATATTCGCGCGATGGCGATGGTCGTGCGGTCATGCGCTCCACCATCCGGGAATATCTGTGTGGCGAAGCCATGCATGGGTTAGGCATTCCCACAACACGCAGTTTATGTATTGTGGCCGGAGAAGAAATTGTCTGGCGGGAAACACCGGAACCGGGAGCTATGCTGCTGCGGATGGCCCCGACCCATGTGCGGTTTGGCAGTTTTGAGGTGTTTTACTATCGCCGCCAATTCGAATTTTTGAAAACACTGGCAGACTATGTTCTCGAATATCATTACCCGCATTTGGTCGGATCGGAGAATCCCTATGCCAGGCTGCTGCATGAGGTCGCGGTTCGCACCGGGCAGCTCGTGGCCCAATGGCAAGCCGTGGGGTGGGCGCATGGCGTCCTGAATACCGATAACATGTCGATCCTGGGATTGACGCTGGATTACGGCCCGTTCGGATTTATGGAACGCTATGATCCAACGTTCATCTGCAATCATTCAGACCATCACGGCCGGTATTCCTTCCAGAACCAACCCGACATCGGTTTTTGGAATATTCGTGCACTGGCCAGAGCCTTGTCACCCTTAGTGGAACAAGACGAAGTCAACGGGATTCCGGAGGTCTATGAAAAAGCGATGCTGGCGAAGTATGCCGATTTAATGCGGGCCAAGCTGGGGTTGGTCGAAGCGCACGCGGGAGACGACAAACTCGTGACCGATCTGTTGAACCTCATGGACTCCAGCCGGGTGGATTACACCAACTTGTTCCGTGGATTGGGAGCCGTTCGCCAGGAAAGTTCGTCAGCGCCGGACGAATTACGGGACCAGTTCCTCCATCGGGAAGCGTTTGACGATTGGACTGCACGATATCGGGAACGGCTTCGGGCGGAAAAAAGCCAGGATGAAGAGCGCCAAGCCGGAATGAATACCGTGAATCCCAAGTACATCCTTCGAAATCATCTCGCACAACAGGCCATTACCCAAGCAGTCCAGCAGAAGGACTATTCCGAAGTTGATCGATTATTGCATCTGCTGGGCGACCCGTTTACCGACCGCCCCGGTATGGAAGCCTATGCCGTGCCTCCGCCTCCCGGCGAGCCACCGATCATCGTCTCGTGCTCTTCGTGAACAATTCAATAAAAATATAGTTAAAAAAAACCTGTTCGGGGATTTCCAATCATCCGTCATGGGAAAGGAATGTCATCATGAATCTGGATCTGAATGGTAAAACGGCCTTGGTGACGGCCTCCTCAGGGGGCATAGGGCTGGAAATCGCGCGTGCTCTCGCCGCCGAGGGTGCTACAGTTGTGATTAACGGTCGCACGCAGGCCGGCGTGGAACAGGCTATGGCGGAGATCCGCGCCGATCTTCCCCATGCAGCGATGATCCCTCTTGTTGCTGACAACGGAACTGCCGCCGGTTGCAATCTACACCATCTCACAAGTGCCCGAGGTCGATATTCTGGTCAACAATCTCGGCATCTACGAGGCTGTCGGATTTTTCGAGGAAACGGATAAGGAATGGCAGAAGATGTTCGAAATCAATATCATGAGCGGGGTGCGTCTCGCCCGCCATTTCCTCCGCGGCATGCTTGAACGTGGTCACGGGCGTATCGTCTTCATTTCAAGCGAATCGGGCGTCTCTCCGGCTCCCGAAATGGCGCACTACAGCGCAACGAAAACCATGCAGTTAAGCATCGCACGCTCATTGGCCGAACTCACCAAAGGTACGGAGGTCACGGTCAATTCCGTGCTCCCCGGACCCACCCGCACCGAAAGCGTGGAGAAGTTCCTGGGGGGCATATTTCCTGATCTTCCGTCAGCGGAAGCCGGGCGCCGTTTTATGTCAGAGAACCGCCCGACATCCCTCATCGGTCGTCTAATTGATCCAAAAGAAATAGGAGAGATCGTGGCGTTCGTCTGTAGTGCCCGCGCCTCGGTGATCAATGGGTCTTGCATCAGGGCCGAAGGCGGTCTCGTGCGTACGGTCATCTAATGTGAAAGACTCATGAGAATAAATCCCGGAAAAATCCTTGAGTGTGATCAGGAGAGCACGCAAGGAACGATTCTTTCCTTGGTCAGGAGGGGTCTGAGGAGGTAGAGTGATTCCATGCGAATGATTCTGCTCTTCCTCATCTTCATGGCCATCGTGTTGGGACCCCAACTCTGGGTGTGGTGGGTTTTCAAGCAGTATCGACAACATCGTGACGAACTTCCGGGGACAGGCGGGGAGTTAGCGCGGCATTTACTCAATCGGTTCGGTCTGCAACAGGTTCGGGTGGAACCCACGCCGATCGGGGACCATTACAATCCCGAAACGAAACTCCTGGGTCTATTGCCGCAACATTTCAGCGGCAAATCCCTGACCGCCGCCGTCATTGCGGCGCATGAAGTGGGTCATGCCTTGCAAGACCATGAAGGCTACGACCTCTTAAAAAATCGATCTCACCTGATCAAATTTGCACAGAAAGCCGAAAAGGCCGGGTCGTATCTGATGTTGGGGATTCCGGTCCTGGCAGGGGTTACCAGGATTCCTGCCGTGGGGCTGGCCGTGTTGATGGTGGCAATCGGGACCATGAGCGTTTCCGCCATGGTGCATCTCATCACCTTACCCGTGGAATGGAATGCCAGTTTTCGACGGGCTCTCCCGATTCTGAGAGAAGGCGGGTACCTGGCACCTCAGGATTTGCACAGCGCCAAACGAATCCTCACCGCCGCCGCTCTGACCTATGTGGCGTCATCACTTTTCAGCCTGGTGAATCTGTGGCGGTGGATTCGCCTCGTCCGGCGATAGTCCTGTTAGAAACCTTCTGCTGCTTCCCGAACATATTAACGTAAAACACTCCTTAACCGATTCAGGAAATGCCTTGGCATGAAATCATCCAATCAAGTATCTTTTGGCATTAACCTAACCGTTTCACCAGTGCGTTGAATCTGTATTTACAATTGGAATTAACTATATTTCGCTTGCCGCTATGTTATGAGGAGTACGGTTTAAGCCTCGGTTCCCTGTGTCTCCTTTAAGCTTTGGAAATGAAAAAATCGGGTTGAGAGGACGCATGAACCTTCTTTAGAAATTAAGCATTGGTTATGAATATCAAACAGTATAAAGCCGGCCGCTATGTTCAACAGTACCAGTATAAGAGCTTTCTGCCCTCCACAATTAATCACGATTGGATATGGGAAGATCCTAAAATCAATACTCTTCTTGAAAAAGCCACCAAGGCTCTGGGCGAGCTAAATGCCTTTTCTCTTATTGTTCCCGATGTGGATTTATTTATACATATGCATATCTTTAAGGAAGCTAGCACCTCCAGCCGAATTGAAGGTACCCAAACCCACATTGATGAAGTATTGCGTTCAAAAGAACAAATAGAGCCGGAGCGACGTGATGATTGGCAAGAAGTACAAAACTATGTTCAGGCGATCCTCACCGCCGCCGCTCTGACCTATGTGGCGTCATCACTTTTCAGCCTGGTGAATCTGTGGCGGTGGATTCGACTGGTCCGGCGTTAATTGAAAGGCCCTACCCCATACGTCGTAATATAACAGCTGAACGAGGTATTCCCTCTAACTTGCCTACTACGACATTTCCATTGAAGGTTTCCGTTTGATAGAGGGGCTGGGATTGTTTTACAAGATCTGATCCCATACGCAATGACTACGCCCCAAATAAACATCAGAAGCCTATCCAGTAACCTTGAATTGACCTTCTGGGTCATCCTACCTTGACGTCCCAATCATCTGATCACTCTGGATCTCCTGACCATCAATCATTCAGTACCTGTCATGATTTAGACATTCTCAGATGTTCTGATACATCCTGATGCACCGAGATACATCGCTGTTGATGGGTGCTCAAACCGTTCTTTCCCTCAACCTTCCTATTTCTTTCAATAAATCAACCAGTTAGTAGCATGGAAGTGGGGCAGTCCGATGTGAGTGAGAAAATGGCATTAAGGTTGCTCTTTCATGAATCAAGAGCAGGAAGGGAACGACTCAAGAACAAGGAAAAAGCCATCATGGACTTGACCCAATTGAGCATCGGAACTCTGACAGCGTGTTGGGGAGCCCTCGCCTTTCATTGTTAAGAACAAAAGGAGGACGGTCATGGAACAACCCAATCGACCTTTAACGTATGATGAAAAAAAGGCTGCAGACGCAGCCTTCAAAGGATCCCCATTTGACCCTAAGTGGTCCGAGGCAGCGCGAAATGTCTATGAAGGCCTTTCTTTGGCAATGGCGAATCAACGGAATGAAACCTTCCAAGAAGTTCGTCTTTTGCAGGTGGCGACTATCGCAAAGCAAGTAGTGCCTGAGTCCAATCAGATGTCAGGAATGATTTGCAGAGAGCAACCGTAACCTTCACGTTGCCCCTGGACTGGAATGCCAGTTTCCACTTGGTCCGGCGATAGTCCCTCTGCGGTGCAAAGCGACATTTCACTTTTAAATATGGGTTGAGAGGGGGGAGAAAGATGAGGTTTTTCGTTTGAACACGTCGCGCTCTTGCTATGAAGATTGGTTAAAGGCCAGTGCGACGTTCCCTCCCGGCTATCTCAATTGAATAATATCCTCGATCCAAATGATTCTAGAGCTATAGGGCCCCTTGGAAAGTGCCAGGAAGAACTTGCGATCGGCCGTGATCACAGACGCATCAATCACATAACCCTTCACCGATTTCTATCTTCCCGGATCAGCTCTGCACTGTCGCTGAATGTCCGGCCGGACTTCTTTAACCGCTTGTGAAACTTCTGGATCCGTTTCCATGCTCCCTCATAATCAGGCACCGCTTCCTCCAAAATCGTTCTGACTTCCGATTCAAGGGAGCGACCATGTTCCTGGGCACGCTTCTTGAGCCGATCCACCACTTTTTCATCGAGTTGCCGAACCAGAACCTGTGCCATAGCCTCCTCCAATTCATCGGTAAAAACGCTATTATTACGGTAGCGCTTTTTCTGGCACTCATCAATGCACCCATTCCCTCAACACATCGGCCGTGAGGGATACTGGTATTTTCTCGTTGAGGTAAAAATAGAACGCAATGAAAAGAGGACGCCATGCTGATGGTGGGGGCATACCCGACGAGCGGAATACGATCTTCCGAGAAGGCGGGTACCTGGCACCTCAGGATTTGCATAGCGCCAAACGGATCCTCACCGCCGCCACCCCGACCTATGTAACCCTTGATCGACCGCCTTCCGAATCCACTTCAATGCCTCAGCAGGGTCCTTCTTCACCCCATGTCCCTGCTCATAGTGATAACCCAGCACCGTTTGCGCGCCCGGATGCCCCTGCTCCGCAGCCTTGGAGAACCACTGCGCCGACCGAACCGGATCCCGCTTCACATGACCCTCTCCGCGCCAGTAGGCAAACCCCAAACAAAACTGTTCGACCGGCGTGGACGCCGTCGGAACCTTCATCTTTCTGAATTTGGGAAAAACGTCGTATCGACAGGAACGGAATTCGTCATGGATATCCGCCTGAACAGAAAGCGGCCACAACGAAATGACAATGAGGAGGGCAAGGAAGAAGGCGTGCATGGCGCACCCCCGAATTTTCGGGAAAGATTATCGCCGATACAGAAAACTGTCAACGCTACAATGACTAAAACGGATTCTAGAAATTCTTCATAAAATAAAGACTCACGGACCCCTGTCTCGATTTCGAAGGAACGCACAACCTGGTTGGCCCAGCGATATGGGGAGCTGGAGGCCGAGGCGCTGCGCAATTGGGGTTCATCGAGCGGCGGAGGTGGCGCCTGTGAAGGAACCGGAGGCAGTTCTAGCGGGGCTCCTGTTACAACAACGGAGGCTATCGATACGATCCCTACCGGGCTCCTGCCGGGGAAGCGACATCCATACCTGTTCTTGAACTAGACACAGACGAACCACCGAGCCTTTCGGACCGTGTCGGAGAGCAGCCTCAAACTCGAGAAGATGCATTGCTACCGCCACGGAGGAAGATAAAATAGTTCCTGACATTTTATCTGATTTTTCATGCAACAGAAGGCCTAACGGCTGGGGACGCATGTTCTTTTTAAATGAATGTAACTAAGGACACATGACACTACTTACTCAGCAGTATTCTCATTCAATATTGAACGCCGGAGACTTACGACCCATCTCCTGTTTTCATAGCCCGATACCTTATCGTGTTGGACTCGAGGGAAGTGGATCTCCAAGAATAAAACTATTATTTTTATTGATGCCATTCGAGAGTGCAAATCTGAATCTTGACTTGTCACGTAAAAACTGCGCCATCGGGAAGAAAAATTCCTTGGGGAGCGGATGTGGAATTGCCTCCTGGTTATGGTAGGCTCGAAAATGAATCACCAGCTTCTTCCCCTGGAGTTCTGCCACTTTGCAAGAATGACTACAGCTCAGCTCCCTGTTCGCAGCCTCTCCATTTGATCCTTTTGCGATGTAAAAAATAACCGTTGCATGCGGTATCAGGACCTGAAGCTCTTTGCCCCGGTACTCTCGAAAAATGGACCTGCCAGTCACCATATAACGCCATGTGCAAGTTGTCTTCATTTACCGGCCAGTGGCCAAGCCCAGCACCTATAAAAACAACCAGTGGCCGCCTGTATTTTCGAACCTTTTCTCGTACTCTAGTTTTAATTATTTTTTTAAGCTTTCCGAATCGAGTGAGAACATACCGACAGATCCAACACCTCCTCTACGACCGTTCCTGTTCTTGATCATAACTTCAAAATTGCAAAATTCATCTTTATATTCCTGTGCCTTTTTATACATATCTATAGGGTTGGCTTTCTCCCACCCTTTGACCCAATCCACAATTTTCCTAAGCTGGGGATTCCTGCCCTCCTTAAAATCAAAGTGAGTGATAGCCACCTCAAAAGGTAGGTTATTACTCTATCTATCATTTGAAGAAACTGATCCAGGTGTCTCCTAGCAGAATTCGAAAAATTCGGATCCGAGATTGCTACCACATCTCCAATGATGTCGTATTGGGGCCAAAAGAGATCGGGAGTTTTACCATTAAGCAATGCGTTGGCCTGAACATTATACCTTCTTCCCGAAGAAATCGCAGAATCACGAGTTCCCAAAATGCATCTCAAGAATTCAACGGGGCTATTAACATTTCGTAAACGGGAATAAAGATTGGGATCGCCATTCGGTCATTAATTCGCCGTACCAATTGCTTAACAACCCCAGCAACCAGAAGTGATTTGCTTTGATATTGACTAGCGGTCTACGTTCCCAACTTGCAGGTGCCGGAATGTTCTTTATAAATTCCTCATCGAAAAGCATATCGATTTTGGCTTTCTAAAATCGTAGTTACTTTCTCTTATTTTTCCTCAGCACTCAAGCGTGCCTACTGGCAATAGCCGCCGCTCGAAGAATTGCGGCCCATCCAGACTCCCCCGGCGGAATTGCATGAGGCCTTGTTTGTGGCATTTCCCCTTTCGGCCTGCTGTGCACGAGCCTCAGCCTCCATTTGGTCAAATTCTTTTCCTTTTTCTCGCATGTATGCCAATCGTTCGTTGTTGTTGCGAAACGTGACGCTGACGGGATCGGCCGGGCAGCGCAGAAATCCAAGTGTCTTCTGCTCTTCTTCATTTCGGAAGCCGATACAGTTGGTGTAATTGTTGAGCCAGCGTGCCCAATAGTTCCCGTCCGGATGTCCAAGGTCTGCCGCTTTCTTGAAGTGCTTCAATGGCCAGTGCCCGGTTTTGCGGCACGCCCATGCCGAATTCATACATGCGCCCCAAAGCGAACGCTCCATCATTGTACTTCGGTGCGCTCAGGGAATAGAGGCGAAATGCCTCAGCCCAGTTCTCCCTCACACCCTTTCCCAGTTCGTACATTAGTCCGAGCGTTTTCTGAGCGATGGCATTCCCCTGATCTGCCGCTTTGCGATACCAGGCCACAGCCTGGCTCTCATTTTTCTCTACACCCTGGCCATACTCATATTGCACGCCGAGTGCGAGCTGACATTGATCGTTGCCCATGTCCGCGCATTGGCGGTACAGCTTGGACGATTTTTCAAATTGTTTTTGTTTGTACGCGCGATAGGCCTCTTCCTTGATGTCCTGACCCGCTTTGGGATGCAGCCGATCCTGTTCGTGCTTCTCAATAAATTTCGGCGCGGCCTTATCCCCCAGGGTCGTGGCCTTGTCGAGAAGTTCCCTCGCCTTGGCCTCGTCGTGCGGTACGCCCAAGCCGAGCCGGTATAATTCTGCAAGGCGCCGAACGGCGGCGGGGTTCCCGTTGTCCATTCCTTTTTGATACCACCTGGCCGCGATAGTGGGATTTTCCGCAACTCCGTTTCCCTTTTCATAGAGGATGCCCAGGACAAGTGGTGCCCGCTTGTCGCCGGCATTGGCAGCTTTTTCCAACCAGGGAAGCGCATTATTGATATCATGTTGCACGTAGAGATGAATCGCTCCGGCGCAGAACATGGAATCCACCTTGCCGGATTTTGCCGCGACAAGATGGCTCTGCAAGGCGATGCCGGCCGGTGATTTCCCAAGACAGTCTTCTTGAAACGAGCCTGCGGCAAAGAGAGGACCTCCGGACAATATTCCGCCCAGCACTAACCACGACAGAAATAATTGGTGCGCGTGGACGGAAGAAAAAACAGAGAAGCAGGAGGAAAACGGTATCCGGATACGGGACCTCCTGGATAAGGAAGGAGAATGAGCCAAAGATTACTGCCCGGTATTTAAGGTGTCAACACAATCCGTTTGAAAAACAGGTACACCAGAATGGCCCGTTGTTCTCGGGAAAAAACAAAAGAGCCAGAGGAATGTTAAGTGCTGGCCCTTCTTCTTCCATGGCGGATAAGATGATTTGGTGCCTCATCGATCTTCCCGGATCCTGATAATGGGGCGTTCAAAGTATTCCTACGAATGCTGGTGGAAATTCTGAACGATGGAAATTGACCAGCCCTCTGGACTCAGCAAGCTTGGCGACACTCACTCGCCTGAGACACCCATGTCTCTGGAGTTGTGGACCATCGGCCATTCGACACGGCCTATTGAAGAATTCATCGGGCTTCTTCAAACGCATGGCATTCAATTGCTGGTCGACGTCCGGACGATTCCGTTTTCCCGTCGCAATCCGCAGTTTCACCAGGAGGCGCTGGCTCAGAGTCTTCGTAAAGCCGGGCTTCAGTATCGGCACATGCCGGCATTGGGAGGCCGGAGGAAAAGTCGTCCGGATTCCGTGAATGTGGGATGGAGGAACCAGGGTTTCCGGGGTTATGCGGATTACATGCAAACCCAAAAGTTTTGGGATGCGCTGGAAGACCTGATTGATGTTGGTCAAAATCTAGCGGTGGCCATCATGTGCGCCGAAGCGGTGCCCTGGCGCTGCCACCGGTCGCTGATTGCGGATGCGTTAGTCATCCGTGGATGGACGATCCACCACATCATCTCGGCAAGTTCCCTCAAGACGCACACACTCACCCCATTTGCCAAACCTGACGCCGGTCGTCTCACCTACCCGTCTGAAAGCTTCTCTGATTACACCCTTCATCTCTTCTCAGAGCTGAAACCGCAGGGAGAAAATCAGCTATTTCTGAAATTTCGAGAACCCAAGTAGGTATTTCTCCGATTGGCAATGTCCCAACATGCCTAATGGATCCCCCTCCTCCCGAAAGTGGGGAACATAGGAGGTGACTAGGGAAATGTTATCGCTGACTAGCCAATTCTTTGGGAGGATGCGTGGTGTGGATAGGAGGGGGGCCACCCCAGATCACAGTGTCCGGGCACAAATCGGCTCCATTTGGCCAGACGACAGTACCATTTTCGACTCTTACTTGTTGGAAAAGTTTTTCATCAGCCTTGAGCGGTTCAAAGATGGGCCCTGCCATCAGACCGGAGATCTCTCGTTCGATGACTGAACCGTCTGTGAGTGTGAGTTGCAACTTCCACTCTTGGAGTGGGATTGCCTGTCGAATTCTTAGAAGTGACATGACGTTTGCCTGTTTCTATTCCAGAGGAGCAATTGGTTTTGGAGACCGCCCAGCCTTTGCAAGCTCCCAATCCTGCTGGAGTTCTTCACGGTGGAGGGTGGCCCATTCCAAGGTCAGGGCCAATGCGCGGCGAGGAAGTTCACCACGATAGATCGCCAAAGTCTCCACTTCGATTAACGCCTCAAACTCTCCATAGCTGGCATGAAAATGCAGCCGGTTCATGATCATTGAAAAAGATCCGAACCACGATGCCGAAAAATCTACTGATCTCTGGCACGATGTGACTCTATCACAACCAGGCCTTTTCTGTGAAGAATGGGATTCCTCATTGGGGGTTTGAGGAGATGCGTTGTACAGGGGACAAAGATGGGACAGTGAAGGGAAAAAGCCGATTAGACACGAAGGGCTTTTACCTCAAAATGGGAATTTTCTAACAATCTTTTGTATTGCTCTGAATCTGATCCAGGATGGTTTCAACCGGTGTGGTGAGTTTTTTGTGGCGATTGCAGGCCTGACAGGCCGGCACCACATTGCCTCTCGTGCTTTTCCCTCCTCGGGCTAAGGGCACCACATGGTCCATGGTCAAATTGTCCGCACCGACGTGTTGATGACAGAAGTGACATTCCCCTTTCTGGATCTGAGTTTTCCACCACGGGGTCTTTCGGAGTTTTTTCCCGCTTTCGCGTTCAATCCGAATATGCCGTTGAATGGCGTCATCGTCACCTAAGGAGTAGAACTGTTCTGGTTGGGTCATACAGGGTAGAGCCTAAGGTTCAAGGTTTGTACGGGTTGGTGGATATGGTGTTTGGCAGATTGTAGACGTTAGCCCTTCGCTTTTGAAAGTCAAAGGATTTTCTACTTGGGCACAGATCCTTCGCGGGGCTTCAGGATGACAATGTAGATGAGATCGAGGGAATGGATAGTTTGGCAATTAATCCAGCGCCAGAGTCAGGCATTTGGCGGAGCCGCCGGCTTTGAGAAATTCGTCGAGTTCAACGGGATGAGGAATGTACCCGCGTCGGGCCAACCATTCCATCGTGTCCGGACATCCGGTCGGTAGCACGACATGGCGATCGATACAGACCGCATTACAGGCAAACCGTTCCCCCTCAGGGGATGGGACGGCAAACCGGTTGTCCTGAGGGATCCGAGTAGTTATGACGGTTTGCGCATAGGCGTCAAAGGCCGGAGGAAAGTAGAGGAGTTCACCACCACTTAACGGACAAAAGCAGGTATCCAGATGATAAAACCGTTGATCCACCAATTCCACGGGCAGAATTTCTTTCTGGAAAATGGTCGATAACCGGTCATACACGCGGAAATCGCTGCGTTGCCGATAGCCGCCAACCCAGAATTCCGGAAATCCCAATAAATCCCCCGCGCCTTCAAAGAATATGTCGGCATCAAGGAGGATGACTTCGTAGCCCTTTTTGGTGAACCACTCAATAAAATGGCGTTCTTCCCGGCGGCGTTCAGGATGGCGGAAGCGACTGGGGACGGCCTTGCCCTCATGGAGGACCCCTGCATTGGCCGTAAACACCAAATCAGGCAGGCCGGACACCGGTTCCATGAATTCGAGTTTCGCGCCGGTTTCCTGCTCCAGGACCCTGGTCAGTGTTTGCCATTGCGTTCGAGCACGATCCCCATTGGATTGATTGGACACCCGCATCCAGGGGTTAATCTCATATTCGATCCCGTAATAATCCGGAGGGCACATCAATAAACGGCTCATGATCTGAGTATCCTGTTATCCCTTCCAGCCGAGTTCGCGGGCCAGTTCTCGCAGAAACGAGGATGAATCCATGACAAGTCCAACCGCTTGAAAGCTTCCCCGGTCACTCAGTTTGGTGGGGACGGCGGGATTGATATCGACACAGACGGTTGGCACCGACGCCGACAGCAGGTTTCCGGTTGCCACCGCATGCAGGGTGGAGGCGACCAGCAGTGCTAATTCCACACCGGGAAGAGCGGCCCGCATGGCTTCCTGGGCTTTGATGGAATCGGTGATGACGTCCGGCAAGGGGCCGTCGTCTCGAATGGTCCCGGCCAGGACCATCTGCACGCCCTGTCGCACACAGGCCGCCATGATTCCGTCTTTTATCATTCCACTTTCGACGGCTTTTTGAATGCTTCCCAGGGCCCGGATACGATTGATGGTGCGAAGGTGGTGCTCATGCCCGTGACGAACTGAATGCCCGATACCCAGATTGTATCCCAGTGAGGTGCCATACAAGCTGGCCTCCATATCGTGCGCAGCTAAAGCATTCCCGCAAAACAGGACATGGATGTATCCCGCCTCAATGATCCATGCCAGAGCTTCCCGTCCCCCTGCATGCACGATGGCCGGACCACCTGCAAACAACACCTTGCCGGTCTCTTGGTTTTGTTTTCGGTATTGTTGAAGGGTTTTCATCCGCCTGGCGACATCGACGATGATATGGCGGTACGGACGTTCGGAAGAAACCTGTGCTTCCATGAACCCGAACACGTCCCGTTCTTCCGGTCGCTTCAGCGGGAACACACGAATCCCTTTGCGGCCCGTGACGACGAGATCGCCTTTTTTTACCGACCCCATGGGGATCATATGTGCGGAAAATGGAGAGGTCTTCACCACGATAGCCAAATCCATTTCGGGGTGGAGAATATCGACCCAATTTCCCTGCCACCGTATTTGGGTTTCAAGATGAGAGGTGGCATAAAAATCCTCTGGCAGAATGCCATCGGCAGGAGCCGGCATCACCGTGCAATCCTGTTCGGCTTCCATCACTGCACCATGGGGCTGAATGGTCGTCAGGATGTCCTGCAATAATTCAGCGGTAGGAGCTTCGATACGGATCGTGGCATGAGACGGGTCTTCTCGTTTGGTTCCTACCGTGACTTCCGACAGGGTAAAAGTCCCTCCCAACATTACGATGGTATCCAGGACTTTAGCCAGGATGAGTGAATCGATAATATGTCCTTGGAGGGTGACGGTTTGAACGTTCATAGGTGTATTTTACCATGAAGAACTGTAAGGACCGGCTGAATTACCCTGTTGAACATACATCATTCTGCACGGTGCTGAAGTTTGATTTTTGACATCTCTCTAGATTCATTTGCCTACGCTCGTTCTAATTTGTCGTAAGAAAACGGGGAACTTTTCATTCTCATCTGTTTCCTTTCGATGCTATACTATGACAATCGATTATCTGCCGGGAGAGCACGTTTGAAGTATCGTTTCTGTACCGTTCTTTTGATTATTGGGCTCGCAGGGTATTGTTGGATGCAGGGCCTCCACACTTCTGCCTGGGCTTCGCCAGGAACGGAGGTCTTTCAAGGCTTTACCCAACACATCGGCGCTCAAATTGGAAAAGATAAGCTGGAATTTTCGATCGCCGATACCTGTACGGCCTGGTTTTATAAGCGCATGGGTAAAAAGCCCAGGCCTGAGGTTGAGAAAATTCACTTTGTTCCCCTTGTGCAGAACGGGACGGATTTGGATTGTGCTGAGCGGTATCCAGAGGGGTTGGAGCAGGCCAGGCAGGCCTTCGGGCATACGCAGCAGCTTCTCTCCCTCAGCCTCACCTTTTTTCAAATGGCTCTGGTGGGAGATGGCGATGACAACCAGGAATATAGTTCACACGAAATTCATGATGTGCTCGATGCCTATCGGCTTCCATTTCATGAAGGACAACCGTTAGGACGATACATGAGAGATCTCACGAGCCTGTTCGATAGAATCCGCAGGGAGGTTCAATTTCAATTCCTTATGGAGGGGATGCAGGCCTTGATGGACAAGGGATACCGCTTCACTGAGGCTGATCAAACGGCATTGAATCAGGAATTAAAATAATTCCCATGGAGGAAGAGGCACTTTACGGTATTCGTTCCAAGGCCTCCCGGGATCGGCTGCGCACCGTCTGGTCCCAGTCTTCTTTCGTCTTCTCTTCCAATTTCGCTTTTGCTTCTTGCGCCCGCATGCGCCCCAAGGCCAAGGCGGCATTGGCTCGCACATGAGCATGGTCATCCTCCAATGCACGAATCAATAAAGGGATCGAGGGTTGATGGTTCAAAATTCCCAGGTAACTGGCTGCCATGCCTCGTATGCGATGTTGTTTATCACCGAGTGAAGTTTTCAGTGTCCAGGTAAAGAGTTCCGCCATCGGTTCGGTGATGGCCTCCAATCCTTCCGGTTCAAATTGGTTCACTTCTATGATCGTAAAGGCGAGATCGCGCCGTTTTTGGGGAGACGGTTCTTTTTGAAAGCGTTGCAGGAGTCGTTCCCTGAGCTGAAGGCGCTCTTTGCGGGCACGCCATTTTCCCAAGCCGACCCACAGGCCCACCCCCATCACAAGGATGACTCCGAGTATGGGGATGATCTCATCGGTGATGTAGTCCTGCGTGTCGAAGGTCAGGTGATTCCAGATCCATATGGCTGCTACGATCAGTCCAATAATTAACAGGCCGATAAACGGATTGATGGAACGGGTCGTTTCGGGTTGAGTCTCCACGCGCGGATTGGTCATGAGTGATTGCTTGTCTAGCGGTAAGGCATTCCGGTGAAGGTTACCATTTTAGGTTCAGGAACGAATATGCACCCCTCCCGGGCGGCGGCCGGGTATTTATTCTTCACGGATCAGCCTATTCTACTGGATTTTGGTCCACGAACGCTCTCCAATTTATTACATACCGGCGTCGATCGCCATACGATTCAGCATATACTCTTTACCCACTACCATGCCGATCATTTCTCTGATTTTATTCCATTTTTCTTTGATGCCGTGTGCCATTCCAAGTTTGTCACGGTTCGTCCCGGCCTGACTATCCATGGCCCCCCGGGGACCAAACGGTTATTTCAGACGATCTTTCGCACCTTTCCCAACTTTTCGGATGCGCCGTTTCCGGTGACCCTGAAAGAGGTCAAGGCCCGGTCCTTTGCCATTGGTGATACCCGGGTGACCCCGTGGCCCATGACGCATTCCGATCAACAAGTTTGCCTGGGGTATCGCCTTGAATATCAGGGTCGATCAGTGGCCTTTTCCGGAGATGCCGTCGCTTCTCCTCATCTGGTTTCGCTCTGCAGGAATGTCGACCTGGCTATTCTGGATTGTTCCTTTTCGTCATCTCAACCAGGCGGAGCTCATATGCATGCCGAGGAGTGCGGGAAAGTCGCACGGGAAGCGGGGGTGAAGCGATTGGTGCTCTCGCATTTCTATGAGGACGCAGACCGGTCCAACGTGGTCACTCAGGCCCGCAAGTATTTCTCCGGTCCGATAATTAAAGGAAAAGATCTTTTAACCCTGCAAGTTGGGAGAGCATTGTCAAAATAGTGTGGGCTAGTGGAGCGAATCCGGCTGCGGACCAGACCCCAATTTTTTTTGACTATTTTACAATTGCCAGAACCTGAAACTGAAAGCCTCCAATAACTCACCGCCTGCAAGTCGGCTAATCGGGCTGACGCTCAAATTAAGGAGCGGACCTTGTTTGAGCCCCGCGAGTTGGTCCGCCCCTCCGAGGCTTGCGTCAGAACGATTTAATGTGACGACTTGGGTGGAAATGGTTTTGGATCCTTTTGCCGAAACAAAAGTATTTCGGCTGCCGGGCCGAAACCCGGCCCTTCCAAGTGCCAAGGTCAAACCCCAACACATGGTGGAGAAGAAAAATGTTAGGTGGAAGAAACCCTTAACAACAGTCCGGCCCCCTACTCCAGCTCCTAGCTTGAATCGTGTGGTAACTACGAGTAGGATATTATCATGTTTGATTGGTCGTCCTGTTCAGCGGTCGAACGTGACCCTCAACGTGTGAGTGGCGGATGGGTGTTTCGTGGCACCCGTGTCCCTGTCGCAGCTCTATTTGAGAATCTAGAAGACGGGGTTGAGATCACGGAGTTTGTCGCCTTGTTTCCTGGTGTGACACTTGAGCAAGTTCGCCTGGTACTCGATCATGCCGCCAAAAGTCTTGCTTCCCCACAAGTTGTCTGAGTGAGAATTCTCTTCGATTTCTGATAGTCTTCATCACAGTTTATCTGTCTCTTTCAGCTATCCAGTTTGATGGCGATTTCTCACCCTATGCGCTTTGGAACTTCAACTTTGACATTGTTTCCCTATTGACCTTGTTTCTTTGATCAGGGGACTCCTGTCCCACTGCGCAAATTCCTAAGTACTCATAAAGTGGAAACTGTTTTTGAGCGCGGTTGGAGCACCTTGAAAAATGGCGAATTGTTAGCAAAGAGTGTGAAGTGCGAGATGATTCGAGCACAAGAGTAGGAAGAAGGCTTTGAAGTATTTCGTCACGACCGATTAAAAATTTTCCCAAGCAACAAAACCCTCTCTGGAGCGCGAAAATGGCTATTGTTGTGTTATCTTCCACTAGTTGGCCTCGAATTCAAGCGACTGTAATTCATATCCAACAAGCTATTGAGACCACATTGCCTGGAAGTTTGCACGAAGTACGCATCCCATAATTAGCGAATACGTCATAGCCTGGATAGGTAGAATGTCGTAGCTTTTTGAGGTGCGACTTGTGACGTTTATTCTCAGCGGTCATAAGTCTTTATGGCCACGTTTTTTGAACTGGGCCATATCGGCTTTCAGGTTTCCCGAAAACGTGGTCGTTCGACCTGCGATTGCATCTTGATGCCCTTCTAGGAGGCCGGCGCGTAGCTCATCGGCCTCAAGGCGCTCTTTTTTTCGCGCAAGACATCCCGCATAAATTCTTTCGGCGTGGCGGGAAAATTTTCTAAAGAGTAGGGCCATGCTCTGTGGAAGACTCCTCCAGGATTTGAAGCAAAGCCTGTATCCGTTCAGTCATGGGGTTCTGTGGCTCCTGTTCGTAAATTCCCAAGAGGTTTCTGAGCATACGGGCAAGAATCAGTCGTGTGGGACTCTTTTCCAAAAACTGAGGATGAAAGTCCAAGCCGGATGCCGTCAGAAATTGCTCACAGTCCTGTTCTTTTAAGAATGCGCCTCCATTGAAACAATCCACAAAGAGGGATGGGGTTTCCCCTTCAATCTTTACCAGGAAATGTCCCGGCATGCCGACTCCGGTGAGCGGCAAACCCAAACGGTTCCCCACAAACACATAGAGGGCAGAGAGCGAGATGGGAATCCCCTGGCGGGATTCGATGACTCGATTCAAATAGCTATTGTCGGGATCGTGGTAATGGATGCGATTGCCGGAAAAACCCTTGTCTTTAAAGAGGAAGGCGCTGAGGAGTTTGGCGGCTTTCCCCCGCGGGCAATCCTCGGAATGCCATTTCGTTCGAAATTCTTCAGTGAGATGATCGAGGCACTCTTGATAATGGGGAATATTTAAATCCGGGTAGGCAAGCTTCGAGATGAGGAATGCCCCTTGCTCCCAATCAATCTGCCGAGAGCAATGAGCGACGAATGTGCTGAATTCCTCTTTCAGTTGTCCAAAACGAATTTCATCTTTCACAAAGGCGACGCGTGGTTCCAGGGCGGTATCGTCTGCGCTGGCCTTTTCCAGAAAAGGTAAGGCGGATGGCCCGATACGGACGAACTCGTGTTGGATCGTCCTGGCGACCTGTTCGTTCGGATCGGACAGCAAACGAAGCAGGGCCTGAATTTTTGTCTCAGAAGATGACTGTACCAAGGTTAGTCCGGAATCAATATCGCCACGCATCCTCCAAAGAGAAGGACGTGCTTCCACGAGAAGTTCATGATATGGCGAAAGCCGTCAGCCAACGGAACGTTTAAACGCGCGAGCCCCGCCATAAAGACATAGAGCATCAAAAATAGCGAGGATCACCAGTGCGATGGCCACTTGAGGGAGAGCCTCGCTCCAACCGGAAAGAATCAACGGTCGGATCGCATCAATGACCCAGGTCATGGGGTTAAAAAATGCGAGCGTGTGCATCCAACCGGGCATCGCCACTAATGGTACGAGCGCCGAGCTGAGAAAGATCATCGGGAGCGAAAGGAAGCCCAGTACCGAGAAAAAATCTCCGTGGCTTTTAACGGAAAACGCCATGGCCATGGAAATGGCGGTGAGCCCGACACCAAACAGCATGCCGATGACTAAGATGAGCGCGATTCCTAAAATGCCGGTTTCCGCACTCACCCCAAACAGAAACGCGACTCCCAGGATGACCAGAATTTGCATGGCCGTGATAGCCATGACAAACAAAAATCGACTGAGGATGACCGATGATCGACGGATCGGCGTCGCCATCAGTCGCTCGAGAAATCCGTTTTCCTTATCAAACAGTAAATCCACGCCACCGGCCAGACCGTTATTGAGCACAGTCATGACGACCACGCCGGCTGCGAGAAAACTCATGTAGTTGGGAGCCTGGACCACCTGCACATCGGTGGCTCGCTGAAACAGATTGCCAAAAAAGATGAGCCAAAACAGCATGGGTTGGATCAGGGTAAATAGCATACTGAATTTTTCGCGGCTCAATCGCTTGACCCATCGATTGGTCAGGGCGAGCACCTCTTGTATTTGCTCATTCATGGAGAAACCTTTCCAGGACAGTAAAAATGCTACAGGAATATGATATTTAGGTTGTGGGTTCAGAGGGTTGGTCTTTGAGCGACCGGCCTGTATGCGCGACAAACACGTCGTCCAGCCTCGGCCGATGATATTCGATTCCATCCAACCGACATCCGACTCGATTGGTGGCCTCGAGAATAGCGGGCAACGCCTTCTCGGGCGCATCGACCCGGATATCCAGCCCTTGAGGAGTTGGACGAATGGCACGCACAAACGGTAAGGATTTCAGAGCGGTCGAGAGAGTGTCCAGTAATGGAGGAGAAGGATCCCCAATAGTCAGCCACACGCCATCTCCACCTAGACTGGCCTTTAAATCCTTTGGGGAACCAATGGCGCGGATTTCCCCCCGGTCGATAATGGCGATGCGATCACACAGTTGATCGGCCTCATCCAGATAATTCGTGGTCATGACGATGGTCATGCCCTGCTGGCGCAGTTGTCTGAGATATTGCCAAATATTGAGGCGACTTTGGACGTCGAGCCCAAGGGTGGGTTCATCCAAAAAGAGCACCTTGGGATTCGGCAATAAGCCGCAGGCAATATCCAATTTGCGTTTCATTCCACCGGAATATCCTTTGGCTACCCGATCGGCATGTTCTTCGAGATCGACCAGTTTTAGGAGTGAGGCAATCCGGGTAAGGGCTTCCTCTTTGGGGAGATGATAGAGATCCGCAAGCAACAGCAGGTGTTCCCGGCCGGTGAGAAAGCGGTCAATGGCCCGTTCTTGCGGGACATACCCAATGAGCCGTCGAATGGTATCAGCTTCTCTGACCACATCATGTCCGAAGATGGTGGCAGTCCCGGACGTGGGGCTGAGGGTCGTGATCAAAATTCGTAAAGTGGTGCTTTTGCCGGCCCCATTGGGTCCCAGAAGCCCAAAAATTTCTCCTTGTGTCACAGTTAAGGAGAGATTCTTCACAGCGATGACGCTGTCGTAGGTTTTCACAAGCCCTTTGACTTCAATGGCGACGGCAACAGACATGGTAGTTATCCTTGTGCCGTTCGAAGATCGGCAAGTTTAAAGCGGATCAGATCAATCAGGCGGCGAGCTTGCTGAATGAGATGGGTGGATTCCAGTAAAAATTGTTTTTCCACGGGCGTTAAATCAAGACCGGCTGAAAGGTTATGCACGAGAATAGAATCCGTCAGTTTGCCAGAAGCGATCACCTGGCACAACTCATGAGCTTTTTTCCAGGTCAGATATTCCTGGGTGACCTGCTCCAAGGTGATGCGGGTCTCGACCTCCAGAGAAGACGTTCCATGTTGGGAATGGGGAATAATTCTGGCCTGGCGGTAGGGCGTGGAGACGGCCTGTTCTTCAAAGGCGCACCGGTGCAGCCCCTGGAGGACAATGTTGAACCGACCGTCAACGAGTGTATGGGAACTGATGATCCGCCCTACGCATCCGATACGATAAATCGGTGGCGCCTCGTCATACTGGTCCTCCCATCCTTCTTTGAGCAAGGCCATCCCAATGCAATGCCCTTCATTGGATGTATCCTGTACCATTTCCCGGTATCGGGGTTCAAAGATGTGGAGTGGCAAATAGGTTTCAGGGAAAAAGACGACGGTGGGTAGCGGAAAAATCGGCACGATTTCCGGTATAGGGAATGTGGCGGATTCCGCTGAAGAGAACTCGGTAGACATGCGGTACGATAGCCGAGGATTTTCGCGAAAGTCAACGTAAGGAAATGGACTGAGAGATGTCTCTGAAATGAGAAATTCCTTGCAGGGCAAGGGATTTGTACGCCATCTGACGGCATGTTATAACCGGAAATATGGGAAATATGAGAGGCTTGACCTACACCATCGTCCTGCGGGTAGAGAGGTGAGAAAAAGCTTTGTGGCGCTTGGACTCACACTCCTGATCCTCCTGACCTTATCTGGAAAACCGGAGGTCTTTGCGAAGGTCCCCAACTCTGCAAGCCCGGAATTTTCGTCCGCCCGCCCGGGGTATGCCTATCTCTTTCCTCGCGATCATGGGAGCCACGACCAATTTCAAACCGAGTGGTGGTATTTTACCGGGCATCTGTCCACCACGGATGGACGGCGGTTTGGTTATGAATTGACGTTTTTTCGTCGTGGGATTGATTCCCCTGATGTCCGGAGCAATCCTTCTCCCTGGGCCATGCGACATCTCTACTTTGCTCATTTCGCGTTGACCGATGAAGCGGACGATCAGTTCCGGTTTGCAGAAAAACTCAGTCGGGCCGGAATCAGCAAAGCCGGAGCTCAAGCGGATCGATTGGATGTGTGGATCGATCGATGGTCCGTGAAGGCGGTGGCCCCCGATCACCGACAATTTCATCTTCAGGCGCAGGCAGAAGGTTTTTCCATTGATCTGACGGTTGAATCGCGCAAACATCCCGTCATTCATGGCATGAACGGAGTGAGTCGGAAAGGGCAACACCCCGAGCACACTTCTCACTATTATTCATTGACCCGACTTCTGACAGCCGGCTCAGTGGTGGTTAATGAGACGCGCATGGCCGTCACAGGGACGAGTTGGATGGACCACGAATTCGGATCCGCTGATCTGGCGGAAGATCTCGTCGGGTGGGACTGGTTTAGCCTTCAACTTGAAAATGATCATGAGATCATGGCCTATGGGCTCCGCCGTGCGGATGGAACCTTTGATCCCGCATCCAGCGGAACCCTGGTGTGGCCAAACGGTTCATCGACTGTCCTGTCTTTTGAAGAGATACGCGTGGGAGCACAAGACCATTGGACCAGTCCGGTCAGTGGTGCGCAGTATCCCAATCAATGGACTTTTTCCATTCCCTCTGAAGAAATAGAGCTCACGATCTCTCCCCGAATGGCTCATCAAGAACTGGTAACCCGGCGAAGTACCGATGTGACCTATTGGGAAGGGTCTGTGGATGTGACAGGACTTTGGAAGGGACATAAGATTCATGGCCAGGGTTATGTGGAGCTGACCGGGTATGCAGAGCCGTATCGTCCCTCCCGGTAAGGCGCGGTTGTATGTCACGTCATCATAAAAAATGGTTCTCTATGTGGAGAACGCTTTGTCTCTGCGGCGTCACATTGCTGGTAGGATTGATGGCCTGTGGGCAACGAAGTGACACCATTGTTTCCATCGCCTTGCATCCTTCTAAGCCGAACATCGTGTATGTGGCCACCGATGAAGCGGTGTACAAGTCTTCGGACACGGGGACCACATGGACCCGGTTTGCCGGAGAATTAACCAGGACGAGGGTTATCACTCTTGCCCTTGATCCACAGCTTTCCGCAACCGTGTTTGCCGGTACGATGGGTGATGGAACATATAAAAGTCCTGATGGCGGAAGAACATGGCATCAATTCAATGCCGGGATTCAAAAAGGCACGATCTCGGCTATTGTCAATCAGATTGTCTTTAATCCCCTGGGAACGGAGATGGTCTATGCGGCGACGACGGTTGGGGTCTTTCGCAGTATGGATGGAGGGCGACACTGGGCTGAACGGATGAAAGGTATGACGGAAGTGAGTTTTGTGGTGACGTTGGCGATCGATCCTCAGCGTCCCAACGTCTTATATGCGGGAACTACAGGAGGCGTCTATCGCACCATCAATGCCACGGAAAGTTGGGAGAAAAAAACCACGGGGATGGTGGCCTCAGACGCCAAAATGGCTTCAATGGCTTTGGGGGTGAATGGGCTGGCTGTCGATCCCACGAATAGTGATGTGGTGTATGCAGGGACGACGAATGGCCTTTACAAATCAATTGATCAAGCGGAACATTGGACAAAAATCGGGGGAAGCATTGAGCATGCCTATGTCAGTGCCATCCAGATGGACCCTACCCGACCCACCACGCTGTATTTGGCCACGAGCGATCGGGTTCAAAAAAGTCAAGACGGAGGAGATAGCTGGCAACCGAAAACGAATGGATTGGAGGCTGCAAGTATACGCAGTCTTCAGGTGAGTCCCACCGATTCACAAATTTTGTACGTAGGCACCAATGGGGGAGGGTTGTATCGCAGTACAGATGCCGGAGAGTCCTGGAGCCGGTTGCCGCTTGTTCCCGCATCTGGCGACTAATGGAGGTCTTATCAATTCATCAATCGACATGCTTCCTTTACTCAGAACCTGTTGAGTGGGCGAAATCGATACATGGAATGAGTGGAAGTCCTTCGGTGGACCCAGGAACGCATTCAACAAACCTGCCCTGAACTTGACGGAGTGTGTACCACGACCGGCGTGTAGAGTGATTGAGGAGCCTCAACTTTAGGGAGCCTATGGGGAAATGTTTTGAGAATGACGGTTGTGTTGCTGGGTTCTCAAAGAGGAAGAGTTATTGACCTTTTCAGGAATCAGGTAGCAGAACCAAGAGGTTGGACCGAAGTCTTTACTATTGAGTTGATCGTTCCATGTTTCGAAGCTAATGGATGGGCACGGACAGCCAAGGTCCAAAAGCGTACGAATTGGGTGGAGCTTTCCAGGCAAAAATTGATGAAGGGGAGACCAGGGGGGAGAGACAAACCTGACTGATTACTAAAACAATGTCAAACCTTTTGACTGGGCGTGTATGGCAATGCGACAAAAGGTTCACACGTGATCCGAAGAGGAAGGAATGCTCCAACAAATTTAGAGAGGAATCTAGCGGGAGAAGAGATCAGGAGTCCAGGGCCTCGCTGACTTTTTCGACAAGTTCGCGGAAATTACATGGTTTGTCGATTATCGCGTAGGCTCCAAGTTCTTTAGCTTTGTGCTTGTGTTTTTCGTTAATGACTCCGCTGAGCAGGATGACCCGAGGGGTTCTTCCGTTCAAGGTACTGGTGACTCGCTCTAATAATGTCAAGCCACTCATAATAGGCATGTGATAGTCAGCAATAACGAGATCCACCTGATTTTCTTCCAACCACGCCAGGGCAGAGGCGCCGTTTTCCGATTCGGCGCATTCGAACCCGGAAGATTCAAGTGCCCCGCGCACTGTGCGTCGGACGGCAGGTTCATCGTCCACGATCAGTACATGTCGTTTTAAAGTTGGAGAATTTTTGTTACCCAAGATTTATTCCTCTAATAACATGGGAAAATTCCATTTTCATTAGTAGGCGGTCGTAACAGCTTTTATGATCGAATCGGATCGGACCATTCCACTCTCAGGAGTGTCCTCTATTTTTACATACGTAATGCGACCTGGGGAATACCCTCACCATAGATTTTGTATAGAATTTTTTTGGGGACACAATGATTAAAGATTAGGCAAAATGATGAATGAGCCATGAATGATGAATGCATGTAATGAGTAAATAACTTATGCACATCATTGTCCACAGTTTCGGTGGATTGAAGAATATGAACATAAGGTATTGAAAAATATAAATTATCAATTAGGAGATATCCGGCCTGACAAAACAACCAGCAGGAATTAATGAACAGGTTTCCCGCACGACGCTAAATAGCGTAAATCTTCATTTTAAAGATCATTTAGCACCATTTTTGGAGCAATGGATATCTAGATATTGGAATACCGAGGGTGAGGAAACCCCTCTGAAAATGGAGGAAATCTATTGCAGAGACCTGAAATTACGATCGATGAAGCGAGAAATCATCACTTTTGGGCATTTTGAAGGGAAGCCCCAGAAAGTTTTGATTTGACCATTTCGTATATTTCGCTTCCCGGCAGAAGTTCTATTCCTGGCAACCCGAAGGCGATAGCTTGTTGGACAGCGATACGGGCGACTCTCATGCGGGGAATGGTTTGAGACGGAAGGGCTTCTTGAAGAGCCGTAAAAGTGGAAGGCGGAATCTTGACGGAAAAAAGATCTCCGTCAGGTGAGGAAAAAATAAAACATTCAATGTTGGAAAACCCGACTCGATAGGTCAATTTGAAGGTGATATTGTGGGGTTGAATGGAATTATCCTCAGAGGCAAATTGTCGAAAGGTGCTATCGACAATGTCTTGCTCCACACCAGAGGGAATACCGGAAATCCACTCTGGTATGGTGGAAAGGTCCCGGTGGCAATAGCCTGTAGGGGTTTGTGCCACACGCCAGGTGACACCTTCGATAAAAAATGAGAGGATTCGTAAAGCCATAATGGGATTTCAGCAGCGGAGATTATACGATGTTTGTTTCTGTCCTTGTGCCGTTATTTCAATCTTTAGCATATCTGGAAGTTGAGACTCATGCAATTCCAGAAGGTTTATTGAAGGTAGAGGAGGCAAAGAGTGTGTCAGGTCATGAGGTGAACACTACTAAGACATAGCCTGAAGAAGGAAGGCCATTCTCTTTTCCGTAATTATTATTGGAAAAACATGTACAATGGGAACCAAGCCTTGCTTCACACGATGAGAGAGCAACAAGAGTAGCCCTTTTTCATAAAGCCATAGTTTATGGTAAGTTCAAAAAACTGCCAGGACATTATTGAGCAATTGTTTTGATACCAATACCCAAACTTCATAAGTATCTTCACCCTCAAAAAAGTCATTCTTAACTTCATATCCTGTGGGCCAGGTTAGAGGCATGTCGTGAGCGAATTTTTCAGGAGATTTGCCTGAGTCATACCTCCAATCAAATTTTTGTTTAGAGATGTTAACGAAGGGAAAATCTGTATGTGGGATGCAAGGTTTTATCATTATAGAAATCTGATCGGTCTGGTTGGTGTCTTTAGTATGGTATTGGGATGTGCCAATTCTAGCGGTCACGAGACTTATAAGGCGGAAGGCTTCCGGGTTGCACTGCCTAAAACAGGAACCAGAGTCGTCGTGAGAGGAAATCATTCAGGGGCCGTGAACCAAGCGATACCCTGGTTGAACGACCACCATTTACTTGTGGTGAATCGCTCGGTAGACAAAGATCTGACCAATCCGAAGACTGCCCGCGGAGATAAGACTGAACTACAGCATCACGTGCAAGACGTGGCTCGTAAGGTGGGAGCGACATTGGTGGTCTTTGTGCAAGCAGATGAAACTCCATTAGATCGAACGGATTCCATGGATGGTGGACCTTATCCCAGGAAAATGGTTGGCGTAGAAGTTCAAGGGATAAATATTGAAACAGGGGAGATGGCGTTTGGAGCCATGGCCTGGAATTCTAAACCCCTTGTCGCATCCAAACAGGTGGTTCAAGATCTGACAGTCCTTGCCCTGGAAAAATCCTGGAAAGAACCAGAGACCGCTCTTTCTCCTCAACAGAAGGTGACTTCAGAGAATAAAACGAAACAAGAGGCACCTCTGATAGCGCCGATACCTGCAGAACCATCCGACGCAACCCTAGTCGCTCAGTCGGCGTCAGTAGAAACCAGGGCGACTTCTCGAGAACAGGTGACGGTCCTTATAGAACCGCTCCCTAAGGAGATGGCTTCTGCGGCTGTCGCGACTCAGCCGGAGGCCGCCGAACTTTCGGGGACCTCTGAAGAACCCTCACTAGGGCTTAAAGTCGCGAGTGGAGCGCTCTCAATTTTGTACATGCCCTTCAAGGTTGTCTATGCCGGGGTGGGAGGAATTTTTGGAGGTTTTGTCTATGTGTTGACGGGAGGGAATCAACAGGCTGCTCAATCCGTCTGGGATGCCAGTTTACGAGGGACATACTGGCTCACCCCCCAACATTTACAAGGCAACGAACCTATTCGCTTTAAAGGAGAGCCTGCACCTTAATCCGTCCAATCCCAAAACGACACTTCAACCGAAGGCCATGCCACGGCTAATGCTCCGATGTACCCCTGGCCGGCATTGACACGAAAGAGTGAACAGTCGTCTTCCCGGCTTGGTCCATCTCTCAATGAAATCTTTGCCTTCAAACCATCCGGATCGAGTGCGACCTCACACTGAGCCAATCCACCCGATAATCCGATCCCCCGCATTTTGAGATACGCTTCCTTGCACGTCCAGTAGGTGAAAAACTCTTGTGTCCGGTGTTCGGGCGAAAGGGAGGCAAGATAGCCCGACTCGCGTGGTGAAAAATATCTCAGAGCAATGTCCTGGTGGCTGACGGTCCGGTCTAACTGTTCCACATCGATTCCAACTACATGCTCCACCGTAACGGCCAGCAACGCCATCCCCTTCGTATGAGTGACATTAAATTGCAGCGGCAAAAAAGAGGGATCAGTCAAGGTGGGTTTTCCTTGGGAGTTGTTCTCAATCCGAAGATTTTCCGCGGGCACCCCCACGTAGTGACTGAGAAGACTTCGAAGAATACCCCGGGTTGAGACGAATTGATTCTTGGCGTGTGGGACCCGATATCGTTCGGCTCTGGCAAGTTCATCTGTAGATAGGTAAGGGCGGTAGCGAGCCGCTTGTACGGGGGAATCTTCCAGGTGAGCACGCCATACATGGACTCTACCCGATGACAGGTTCTGAAAAATGTCTTGTGACGGATAAGCCCAGTGGGTGGTGGTCACCATGAATCTCAGCCGGATTGTATCGGAAGAATAGTTTGCCGAAAACCATTTTCGGCGACTCTTTACGTTCTTAATATTCCAGGTAATTAAAAGTAGTTGAATATGAGCCTGTGAACTAGGGTTTGTTGGCGATGTCCTCGATAACCTGATGCAAACCGGCGGTCACCCGTGCGAGATGGCCATAGTGAATATGATCAGGCGTATCATGAGCGGTGTGGTAATACGGATCTCGAAACAGGGCGGTATCCGTCACCATAAGGGCAGGAAATCCTTCTTTCCAAAATGCCCAATGATCGGACCAACCCACGCCGGGCATCCACTCAAACAAGGCAGCGCCCTCTGAAGGAAACCGGGCGTGTTGTCGAAAAATTTTTAGCGTCCGGTGTACCCAATCTCTGTTCGAAAGATTGCTCACAAACCCGATAAAATTTCCCGTTGACGGGTAAAGAAGGCTGAGGGGCGGTTGGGTAGCGTTGACTGTTGGAGTCTTCCGTGTAATAGCCAATGGTTTCGAGGCTGAGCATGAGCACGATCTGTTCATTCTGCTGACGGCTGCGTTGGGCATATACCCTGCTTCCCATATCTGGAGTTTGAAAATAGGGTGGTTCTTCATTGGCAAAGGCGACAAATCTGAGAGTGCGGGAATTCGTCGAGCCGGCGAACCGGCCGGCCAACGCCAACAGTGCCGCGACCCCGGACCCGTTATCATTTGCGCCCGGACTCCCTTTGACCGAATCATAATGTGCGCCGATAACCAGAATATCTTCGGGTCGATCGGTGCCTCGTACTTCCGCTTCGATGTTTTCGCAGATTTTTCCTGAAACGTCGAAGGCCTGCCGATGGACATCATATCCGGCCGTTTCGAATTCAGCGCGAATGTATTCCGCCGCGAGCAGGAGATTGTCATATTTTAAGAGATTCCGCTCTCCAATTTGCCTGCCAAGCATATGCACATGCGTGTGGAGTTCCTGCTCCAGAGCCCGCACCTCGTCGGTCGCTGTGGGCAACGGTCCTTGATAACTGCTTCCCGGCATCCACATTACGAACACCCATCCTCCCACACAGAATAGTCCAAAAATGCCGCCGACCATGCCCCAATGACCAATGCTCACATCTCTGTTTCTCCCTTGGTTAGCGTGCAATCAAGGTTAGGAGGCATAGATTAATGATATCGTGAAAAATTGTTATGAAGGAGAAGGTATTCCTGGGCGCCAGGCGGACATAACGCAACGCTGGGCGAAGAGAGGCACAAAACTTTGGATGTCCAGCGAGATGGTCTGCATGACCTGATCTGCCAATGTTTGATCGGTGAAACATTCATAGACATCATCCAGGAAGCCGCCCCTGAGCAATGGATGAAAGAGAAATTCCTGTCCCGGTCCTGTCTGCACTTCCAGCGGATATTCCTCGACGACAATGTTTTCCAACCCGCAGGTTTCCAACCATTGTCGGGCATCCGACGCAGAAGGCCGTTCAGAGAGATAGTCGGCGAACCGCTCTCGTTCTTTCATGAATCCTTGTTGGACCATTTCCCGGTCAACCCGGTTCCATAAGGAATCAAAGGTCCCGAGGGAAGGGAACGTCAGAACCATTTGACCACCGGGCTTGAGTAACCTTGATAATTGCTGAAGGGCTTCCTGCCGTTGAGGCCGAAAAAACATGAAGGACAAGTTGCCCGTGATGCGATCAAATTGGCCAAGATCCGGAGGCAAGCGCCGGACATCACCCTGGCGAAATTCCAACCAGGGAAAATACGGCCCCTGTACCGCCCGGGATCGAACCAGTTGCGCGTGATTCAAATCGATTCCGACGACCCGGCCATCCGGTCCCACCCGATGTGCGAGATGAAAGGCGGGGATCCCATCCCCACACATCACATCCAGTATGATTAAACCTTCATGAAGATCCAAGTGGGTCAGGAGGCTTTCGGCAAAGGGTCTCGACCAGGGATCTTTTTTCGGCAGTTCACATAGCCATGGCGGCGGAGATTTCAGAAAGGAAGAATGGGAAGGATTGGGCATCATGAAGCGCCTGGGCTGAGCTATTTCAGAAATCCTATCATTCCTGGCCCCGCCTATACGAGTGTCCTTGGATCACTACCCATTTCTGAAAGGTCTGTTGTCCGGAACGGCCGTCTGTTGAGAGCCGCCACGAAATTTTCTGATTATGAGTGCCACCCGCTCAGGACAAGTTTTCCGATCATGCCCCCAGATTCTAGTTTGGCGTGTGCCATTCTCAGATTAGCCGCGTTGATCGGGGAGATGGTTTCGGTCAAGGTGGAATGAATCAATCCTGCATCAATCCAATGAGCGACTTGAGTCAGCAGATTGTGTTGTTCAAGCATATCGTCGGTCTGAAACATGGAACGGGTGAACATGAATTCCCAAGCGAAGGTCGCGCTTTTTCGCTTGAGGGCATTGAGATCCACCGCCCGGGTGGTATCGACAAGACAGCAAATGTGACCCTGCGGTTTAATGACTTCGCACATCGCCCCCCAATATTGCTCTGTACTGGCGTTATTGAGAATGTAATCTACCGTGGAACAGGTCAAATGTTGCAGTTGATCGGGAAGAGATTTCGTATGATCAATGACCTCATCAGCACCCATTGTCCGGCACCAGGCTTGGGACTCGGATCGCGAAGCGGTGGCAATCACGCGGAGATGGGAAATTTTCGCAATTTGAATGGCCATTGACCCCACTCCCCCTGCGCCTCCGATAATCAGGATAGTTTTTCCTTCCGAGTCGCCGTCAAGCGATATTCCCATTCTGTTACATAAGGCTTCATACGCCGTAATAGCGGTGAGCGGCACTGCGGCTGCATGGGCCATATCCCAAGACCGTGGCTTCTTTGCCGCAATGCGTTCATCCACGAGATGATACTCGCTGTTGGCTCCTGGGCGGGTCATGCTCCCTGCATAATAGACTTCATCACCGGTATGAAAGAGGGTGACCTTGGAACCGACAGCTTCCACCACGCCTGCGGCATCCCATCCCAACACTTGCGGTAAGGACTCGTGATGATCGGTAGTTTTGGAACGCCGAATTTTGGTATCCACCGGATTGACGGAAATCGCCTCTACGCGCACTAGGAGGTCGTGTTCTTCCGGCTCCGGACTGGGAAGCTCCAGGTCTCGCAAGGACTCAAGATCTGCGATGGGAAGATATCGAGTCAGTCCAACGGCTCTCATGCTTGTTACCCTCTACTGAGAATTCAAAGAGGACTGCCGATCGTCTTCAAAAATGACCCGGTGGAGCAAGACGTGTTTTGCATCAAACCACTCTACCTGGACTAATGGGTTCAATCCATCTGCTTGAACCGTGATTTTCCCGAAATTGGGTGCGTCGTCGTTAAAGTACTCAAATCTTGGTTCTTGACTGGAAATCTTGTAGTTCACCGGGGCGGCCATCGGACCGAAAATACATTCCTTACGATCGTTGAGACCAGGCATCCGGCTCACCCCTGCATGATGCACATCCCCGGCAAGAAACAGTACGCCCGTTACCCCTTGCTCCGTTATAAACCTCAAAATTTCATCTCGCTCTTCCGGATATTCTCCCCATTTATCGACGCGGGGATCGGAAAACGGGACTGAGGAGATAATAAACTTGAATCTGGCGGAAGAAGCTCCGAGCTGTGACAACAGCCATTGTTTTTGATCTTCTCCCAACATGGTTTTTTCTATGGGGTGCCGATATTGACGGGTGTCCAGAAAAAAGAGTTCTACCGCCTTTCCCCAGCGGAATGACCGGTAGAGGCGTGTTGGCTCCTGAGGCTGCTGGCGAATGGGCCAATAATCAAGAAAGGCTTGGCGACCAATGGGCATAAGAGGATGTGTCGAGATAAAGTCACTATCGACCTCGTGATCATCCCACATCACATACAGGCTTGTTTCCGCGAAAAAACGTCTGGCAAATCCATCACGATTTTCCACATACTTGCCCCAATAGTCCGATAATGTTCGTGCAGCGAACCCTTTATCCGCGTAAATGGTGTCCCCCAAAAACACAAAAAAATCCGGCCTTACCTGACGCATCGTCTCCATGATCAAAAACGGTTGAAAGCTATGGCGTGTATCCCCTCCTATCACAAAGATGACCGGCGCGGAATCATCCGGGAGAGGAGACGTAACAAACTGGCAAGCCCCTCCGGGATGTTGGCCCTGCACCAGGCTTCTATACCAATACCGTGTTTTGGAGGTCAGGTGAGTCAGGGGAATGTGAGCTGTAAAATCCGTTTCCGGGATTGTCGGGACCCAGAAGGTTTCCAGAAAGGTGGACCATAGTGGGTCGGTGGTGTATTGGATTTTCACATATTGAGAGTCAATGGTTTTTAGCCACACCATGGCTTCATGTGACGTCACATCTCCCACGGCACATTCAAATTCAAGACTGGTGCCCTTAGGGTCATTGGCTTCATCAACGTACGCACAGGCTCCGAGTCCTCCCATTAAAAGTATCCACACCATACCTATCAGATCCGGGTATTTGGGGAATTCATGCAAGCGGCGTTTGTTCGCTTTGGGGGCGCTCACGTTTTTTCCTGTTTTACAATGACTTGGCTCCATACTATGAGGAGATCATTATTTCACCAGCCTGGTCCACGTCAAGAGAATATCATGGGTGAAAAATTACGGGGTTGCCGTCTCTTGGGTGTTATTGAGGAAATGTCTCTTAGGAATGATTGCGGGGTTCGGTATGACGTGTCGAGGACAAGAGGGCAAAGAAACGCGTTGGGGAAGAAGAAGAGCGGTGCGACGCTCGTCTGTCTATAATCCCTTGCCGTATTAGACGGCAGACAAGAGAGGAGTCGGGGAAAGGCAGGAACAGGGTTATTCCGGAGGTTGACCAGCTCACTTCAAGTTGGCTGGCCATTAAAAACAACACGTTCGGAATTGGATTTACTGTTCAGGCGTTCTTTTGATACCTAACTTTTTTAAACGGCTTCTCAGTGTACTCGGATTCAGTCCGAGGTGCTTTGCGGCTCCTAACGGACCATCGATCCGCCATTCACAGGCGTTTAGAGCCTGTTGAATCTGAGCGCGCTCGAGGTCTTTTAATTGAGTGGACGGCATGGCATTGATATCATCCACTGGAGATCGCAACAACGATTCATCCACATGCACAACCGACGAATGAGAAAGAATCATGGCTCGCTCAATAACATTTTTCAATTCTCTTACATTTCCCGGCCATGGATACTGAATCAGCATTTCCATGGACCGGTCATCAATATCCTGACAGTTGCGGTGGAATTGCAACCGGTTTTTTTCCATAAAATGTCGCACCAGCAGGGGAATGTCATGCAGGCGATCCCGGAGAGGAGGCACCACGATCGGGAAGACATGCAATCGATAATATAAGTCCGAGCGAAAACGTCCTTCAGAAATCGCCTTGCTTAAATCGGTGTTGGTGGCGGCAATGATTCGCACATCGACATCCTTGCCCTCGATGCTACCCACTCGTTCCACAATACCATCTTGCAATACCCTCAGGAGTTTTGCCTGCGCTTCAATTGGCATCTCCCCGATTTCATCCAGAAACAAGGTGCCACCATTGGCTAATTCAAATTTTCCCGGTCTTCCATTCTCAGCACCGGTAAACGCGCCTTTTTCATGACCGAAGAGTTCACTTTCCACTAATCCAGAGGGTAATGCCGCACAATTGACTCGAACGAAGGGTTTGTATTTGCGGGGGCTTAACTCATGGAGTAACCGTGCCAACAGTTCTTTCCCTGTCCCGGTTTCACCCATGATGAGCACTGACGTTGTCGTTGGTGCAACCGCCTGGGCAAGATCCAGCACTTTTTTGAATTTTTGGCTGTTTCCTACCATCGCTCCGAAATCGTGGCTGACTTTGATTTCTTCTAACAGGTAGGCATTTTCATGGGTGAGTTTTTCCTTCAGACGATGAATCTCTTCATAGTTCAGGACATGATCAATGGCAAACGCAATCTGGGTTGCCACTTGTCGCAAAAACTCCACATTTTCTGGATCAGGTGCTCCCGCTTCGACGCTGCCAATATTCAGGGATCCTAGGCAATTGTCGCCGATTAATAAAGGGAGGTTGATCATTCTCCCTAAGCCCTCCTCGTGATAAAACGCGTCTTCTAAAAATACCTGTTTTTGTTGGATGTAGGGACGTATATGGAGTCGGCGATTATCGTACACCCACCCCATTGCACTGCCTTCTCGTGGAATGATGGCCTCACAGTTTAACTTGACCACCGGCATACTTGTTTCCACGGCGTAAAATCGAAAGGCATCCAAATCAGCGTGATACAGCGTAATACCCGCTCGTTCCCATGGAATTACCTTTTTGATGTGCCCGGTAATGGCTTTCCACAGGCCTTCAGCATTCCTTTGTGAATTTAAGTCATTGGTCACTTCTAACAGCGTTCGATAAAAATTCCGGTTTGTGAGATCTGGTTGGGAAATTTTTTCAAATATCATCATTCACCACATCAATCTGAAATATTGGGGTTACAAAAAATGAAAATTTGTAGGAAGAGTGATCCGAAACGGTCAAACCTCACTGAAAAAATGAAAAGCGATTAAGAGGATACATTACACTAAATTTAGATTTTTTTATATTTTTGTAAATTGAAAGAATAAGTAGGAAAATTAAGCAATAACTGAGCCATGGGCCATCAACTTATGTATACAAATTCCTCTCTATTTTTCGTATATTTGTCGGATCAATCAGAATCAGATTTTGCATTAAAAATGTAACATTTCAACCACTGAAAAATAATCACGCCAACCCACTTGGATTAAATGTCCTCAACTTCCATCCTTTCTTACTGAGCGACGCTACTTTTGAGTGACAACTCCATATTTTACCCGCCCATATGTGCGAAATCGCAATTTTAACCTGAGCAAAATCGCACACTTGTCAGGTTTTTATTTAGTGAAATTCGCACATTACGTTACTACGTTTTTCACTTTGTATTATCTTAGGTAAGGCTTTTCTGCATTAGATATTTAATGGTTTACTATCCTTTGAATGTCTATTCATTCAAATCTCTTCCAGGCAGAGAGTGTCCTTCGTCCTCTAGGTGTTAGGTTCGCTTACTTTTGATTCGGATTTACCCTACCGGGCCAATTTAGAAGGCCTGACCAACAGGTTCGAAAAGCCTCATACGCACGACTTGGCCGAAGAAGATTAGCAAATAAAACGCTGGCTAGAAGGATGGGTCAGAAAGGAATAAAATCAGAACCATGTATGTATTTGAAAGAAAGAGGAGGCCCTTATTTCACCTCCTCTTTCTTTCAGGATATTTGTTCTGATTTGAAGGTATGTTAAGTCAGATTCACTACTCCGTCAGCTTGGCAAGGTCGGCTTGGCGAAAATGCCAGACAATCTTCTCATTCAGAAGATTGGTTTTCCCTTTCAAAGTGCTAGAAATAAGTTTCAAGGCATTTCGATGAATCCCCTTCGGATCGAAATGTGGTTTTTTATCCAAATGGGCTATGCGGGTATCCAAATGCTGAACGCGGTCCTCTAGAGACTGGACTTCCACTTCTTCAGATTTTGCTGCAGACATATGATCTTGAATTGACCAACCCTGTGTTTCCAGCCTCCATTCGGAGACCTGTGCTTGCGTGTTCTCATCGGCCAAAACAAATTGCGGAATGCCTACGAGCAACCCCATCAGGAAAAATACCATCGATGTTTTGTAATTCATGACTTCCTCCCTAATTGTGTTGAATTCTTAAAAAGAGCACCATTTAATTCACTAATTCACTTAGTCATTCTATTGACTGTCTCTTCTCTTGTTCATTTGTTTATCCAATTTATATGCCAACAGACTTAAGCTATTATTTCACTTTAATTACAATGTACTTATGTTTAGTTAACGCAGCTATTATGTAATAGTGTAACATGTAAATGAAACAGTAATGTAATTATTTGATACATAGTGTTACACATTTGTGTGTCATGGATTTGGGAGTTTTTCTTTCTTGTTTGGTGATCAGGATTTTGCCTTAGCCTTAGACGTGTGGAACCAGAGCTGCCTATGGAGAGTGACTCAACTCAGATTTGGTAAACAACCTTTCGAGCCAGGGTCGGCGTTCGGGTGGGAAACTCATGCGAAGTCACTAGGTTCTGCCTTAACGACTCACCCACCTCCCATGCAAAGCCGTTGGCCCGCATGTTCGGAAGCTTCACGGCGGAAAAAAAACAGGGTTTCTGGAACTTTCATCCGCGAGGCCGAACAGCCTCGGTACACAAAAAAATGCCTGACAGATCCGTCAGGCACCAGAACAACTCGAGGATCTATTTTCCACAAGAAAGTGGAGGGCAAATCCCTACCCTCCTCTTTCTTGGAAACTTCGATTCGCGTTACGTCACATTGACCCCTAATGTAGGTTCCATTACTCCTTCAGCTTGGCCTGGTCGGCTTGCCGAAAATGCCAGGCAATCTTTTCATTCAGAAGATTCGTTTTTCCTTCCAAGGCGCTGGAAATAAGTTTTAAGGAATTTCTTGTAATCCCCTTCGGATCGAAGTATGGCTTTTTTTCCAAATTACTTATGCGCTCATCCAAATGCTGAACACGGTTTTCTAGAGACTGGACTTCCACTTCTTCAGATTTTGCTGCAGACATATGATCTTGAATTGACCAACCCTGTGTTTCCAGCTTCCATTCGGAAACCTGTTCTTGAGTGTTCTCTTCAGCAAAAACAAATTGCGGAATGCCTATGAGCATCCCTAACAGGAAAAATACATAGAATACATTGGTTATTTTGTTATTCATGACTTCCTCCTTTTTCGAGTTTCTATTTTTAATGACAGTCACTTTTAATTCACTCAGTTAATGATTGATTGTTTTGATGTCTTTAATGATTTATTCAACATCAATTTATATGCCAATTTTATAAAGTTAATATTTCATTTTAAATTCAATTGGTTGCTTGTTTCCTAATAAAAAATAGTATGTTCCAGTGTTAACCTTATTGTGAAACAAAAATGTAACTTATGAAACATAATGTTACGCATTATTAAGTCATGAAATCAGGTGTTCTGCCTCTATTTGGGATTATAAATCCCCTGCCGGTGGAGGACGTAGATATCATTACCAGTTAAATAGAAGAGAAACAGAGGAGTGGATGGATGGGGGGTGAAGAGTAAAAATTCCTACGTGTGTGCTTGTTGTTGATTGAGGCCAGGTCCTTACTACTTCAGGCAAACTGTTCCACCATGTGGCCTCTGGCCTGCCGGATTGGACCTTCTAAGCGCACATCAATCTGTAATTGTCAGGATGCTAAAAGTTCAAGAAGCCTCAGAATAGGGGTGGTGTGTGAAATCTTTCTGTGGCAATTGCCTCAAAAATGATTTCAAAGAGAATTGGTTTTACGGCGAGCAGGAATTCCCAAGCGGGCCAAACGACGATACAAGGTGAGGCGTGAGATTCCAAGAAGTTTTGCGGCAGCTGAACGGTTTCCTCCCGTTTCTTTTAATGCAGTAAGAATCTTGTCTTTTTCAGGAGTTGGAGCGATTTCTTCCTGGAGAGCTACTGGAAATCTTTCATCTTGGTTGACCACCTCAGGCGGTAGGTCCTGAGGGCGAACAATCGAATGAGGACAACGAATGACGGCGAATTCAATGGCATGTTTGAGTTCTCGAACGTTTCCTGGCCATGCATAAACCATTAACAACCGGAGAGCTTCATTGCTCACGGCCTCAACTAGTCTTCCCGTGGTAGCCCGATATTGGTTCAGAAAATGGCTGATTAACAATGGGATGTCTTCCCGTCGTTCCCGTAGCGCGGGTAGTAACACTCTTCCGACCCGAATCCGATACAACAGATCGGCCCGGAAGGTTCCCGTGGTGACATCGTTGGCAAGGTTATGATGGGTCGCAGCCAGCACACGAACATCCACTTTTCGAAGCCGCGATTCCCCAAGGCGGGTAATTTCCCTTTCCTGCAGGACACGAAGAAGACTGGTTTGGACGGTGAGGGGAATGTCCCCTATTTCATCCAGAAACAAGGTTCCTCCTTCGGCGGCTTCGATCAATCCCTGTTGATCCGATACTGCCCCTGTAAAGGCTCCCCGTTTATGTCCAAATAACTGGCTGGCAACCAGGGATTCAGTTAGACCCGCACAATTGACGGCAATAAATGGATGATCCTTGTGATGACTGGCCTGGTGAATGGCCCGAGCCACTAATTCCTTCCCCGTTCCTGTCTCCCCTTCAATAAGAACCGTGGAATCCACCCGTGAAAATTCCTGAATCTGCTGGAAAATCAACTGCATAGAATCACTTTTTCCAATAAGATCCTGATACTTCCCTGTCTCGGCCAAAAGTTGACGGAGGGTTTGCACTTCGGAGGCATCGTATAAGAAAAACATTTTTCGTTCCGGGTCTCGTGGGTCATCTCTGACATCCACGTTAATCCAGCGAAGGCTTTTCCCTCCCACGGCAGGCATTCGCACTAATACCTTTTGCCGGTCTTCAGGAGAACGATTCACCATGTCTTCTATTTGCTTATGATAGGAGGGATCCCCAAACAATGTTTGCCATGGTTCATCAGGTAGAGGAAAATTCTTTTTCCCGCACAACTGTTCTGCCTCCTGGCTGAGAAAGGTTACCTTTCCATCGCGGTCGGTCAGGGCAGTCCCAATGTGCAACTGATTCAAAATGGCAATGAGATCATCCTGATTTCGCTGGATTTCTGCGACCAAGTCCCCTAATTTTTCTTCAGCTTCCTTTCGTTGAGCCACTTCCTGAGACAATAATTGGTTGGCAGTCGTAAGTTCGGTTGTTCTGGCCAGCACTCGCTGTTCCAATACATCATGCGCTTCGCGAAGAGCGGCTTGCGTCCGTTTTCGATCTAACTGCAGACGGACCATCTCTCCAAGTGAATGCAATAATTTTCGCTCCTCTTGCAGGAAGGGGCCTTCATCTTCGGGCGGACGTTCCTCCAGATATGCGACTTCAATTTCACCCGTCGTTTCATCTTGGCAAATAAACTCCTCACGCTGAGTCCACTGAGATTGAACAAAATTAGTGGTCGTAATTTCCACATGACCGAAACGAATCCGGGCGGCAGTGACTTCAGGATATTGCCAGGAGGGCGGGATGAGATCGGCAATGTGTTGGAGCAATTCTTCGGTAGATTGGTCTTCATTTTGAAACAATTGCGCAGTGGAATGAAGAGCGGTCAGTTCCTTCACGCGCTCATTGAGGTGGTGTAACGTACGCTTTAGTTCTTGGTCGGATTGCTCCAATGAGTGGGTGTCGGTAGATGGCAAAAATCCTTGGTCTTCCATGATCGCTTTCTATGGCCCTCTAAGTAATGACGAGACGTGGAAATACCGAACTACGTGTGTGAGCCCACGTCTCAGCCCAAATGCGTAATATCAGCCACCATCTCTTCACTCAGTGGACAAAGTCAAGAATTTTCGGCTATGTCTAGCCCAAGCTCTACCTTTCTGCACCAGAATTTATTCACTCTAGAGGGTTAACCGAAACCCGATTAAAAGTAGTATTCTCTTCAAACTCTACATGGTGAAGGCGCTGATGAAACCTATCAAACCATTCTATCTCGACTGAAAGATTAGGCTCACCGGGCTTCACGCTGATCTTGCCATAATTTTGCGATTGATCATTAAAGTATTCAAACCGTGGTTCATTCGAGGCGACCAGGTGATTCATGCGCGCGGCTAACGGCCCAAAGATAAATTCTTTGAGTCCCCATGGACCAGGAACTCTGGCGACTGCCGCATGATGCACGTCAGTGGCGAGAAACATCACACCGGTAATTTTTTTATTTCCTATAAAATCCAGAATTTCATTTCGCTCCTGGGGGCACCCACCCCATTTATCGACCCGTGGATCCGAAATGGGCACCGATGTCGCAATAAATTTGATCGTCGCCGATGAGGAGGCCAGACTATCCTTTAGCCATTGTTTTTGGGCAGTTCCCAATACCGTAGAGGCAGACGGATCACGATACTGCCGGGTGTCCAAAACAAAGAGTTCTACCGTCTTTCCCCACCGGAAAGAACGATAGAGGCGATGGGGGTCTTGCGGATTAGACCTAATGGGCCAATAATCAAAAAACGCTTTTCGTGCAGTGTGAATGCGTGGATGGGTCGGGCCAAATTCTTTGTCGACTTCGTGATTATCCCACATGACCAGGACACTCGTTTCAGCCAGAAATCTTTGGGCCGCCTTGTCTCGATTCTCTCTATATTTTCCCCAATATTCTGACAGGTGAATAGCGCTTTTCCCATTATCCGAATAAATCGTGTCTCCTAAAAAGACGAAAAAATCTGGTTTTTCTGACCGCATCTCCTCCATGATGGTAAATGGGCGAAAGGATTCGCGCGTATCTCCACCAATGACAAACGTTACCGCAGCCGGATCTTCAGAAATGGGCGCTGTCACAAACCGGCAAAGTGTTCCGGGTTTCTTTCCTTCCACTATTGCCCGGTAGTGGTAGTGAGTCTTCGGGGTTAATGCAGTCAGGTGGAATTTGACGGCAAAATCAGTCTCCGACGTAGGCGAGGCCGGAGCCGTTTCCTGCATGTGTTCGGCGATAGGTTGGGGTCCGTATTGAATCAGAATGGGCTGAGATCCGATTCCTTTGACCCAAATGGTGGCTTCGGTCGGCGTCACATCGCCCGTCGCACAACCTAATTCGAGGCCTGTCTGTTCAGCGCTGAACGGGGACTCGCTAAAGAAGCACCCTCCCAAAACTGCCCAAAGCACGAAAACCACCACCCACTCTTTCATTGTTTTTGTGACATGTCTCCAAGATTGAATCATGCGTAAATCTTGTTTCCTGGATATGATGTATCCTTTGATGTATTCCAATCGCTAGTGACGATGGAACTGATACCAACGTGAAAGGAATAGAAATGTTATAGAAAGGGGGGTGAGCCAGCAGTCCTTGGATTATACACTATTCTCTTAAGCATTCGCTTGGCGCTCTGGAAATGACCAAATTACTGAGAACGGTTGCTGTATTTGCGCACCTGCTCTTGGAAGAATATAATTTTTTTGACTCTTTCTACATAATGAGGGCAGAAATACATCCCATGATGCAGTTTTCCCTTTTACTACTTATTCCGTTACTGGGGGCGTTTCATCCAACTGCCGGCGAGAGGCCTCCCATACCTTCTCAAATGAATTCCCAGGCTTCCTACAGCATTCAGCGAGTGGCAATGAACTCTAATCCGTTTTCGTCGATTCAACCCCCAGGCCCTAGGATTCCGGTGGAACCGGATGAATTCGATCCTCGGGAATTAAAGGCCTATTACGATTGGCGCAACGATATGTTTTTCAGAGAATTCGACCTGACTGGCTCAGGATCCGTTAATTTCATGACGGCTCGACGAACCTATAAAGTCTGGCTCGACGAGTTTGGCACCCCCGTGGTACTGACAGTTGGCGATCCGGTATTTTTTTGGATTGATTTGAATGGAAACGGGAAGTTTGAACAAGAACTGGGTGAGATGTTCAAGGACTCCTATGAGGATGGGGTATCTGGGAACGAAGAACCTTATGATAATAGCGACCTTCAGCAACCGGCGGGTCCAGGTCCCCAATGGAACCCACCTCCCCAAGGCGGCCTTAAGCAACCGCCGTGCGACTCCCGACTCGGGTGTTGATGGCCATCACACCCACTAGGCAATTCACTTCTCCTGTTGCTCTTCATTCATTCCCGAACTGAAATCCCACCTGCAAATCTCCTCGAGCTTCGATTGTGACTTCCTGGCGCTGTTCACCCAACACCGGATGCCGGACCACTAATGTATAAGTTCCCGGCGGAATTTCGTTAAAGGTGAACCGGCCGTCCTGATCGGAAATGGCAAAATACGGGTTGTCCACCACGTACAACCAGTTCTGCATGAAGTCGTGCCTATTACAAATGATTCGCACAACGACACCGTCCTTCATTTTGTCTAAGGGAAATGTCCGGTCGATTTCATCACGAGGTGAAAGGTCCTGATTATGAACCGTGCGCAGAATTCTTCCCTTGGTATCCTTGGACACAAAGGAGTGCAGGACATGCTTGATCGTATCCTGGTTCTGAAAGCCCACGGCTTGATCGGCTGCAATCACACCCGTAAATGGCCCAAAATTACAGCCTTTGGTCTTAACTTAAAGACCAAGAGCATTCCCCCCCTCATATCGAAATTCTCCCTCACCCGGAAAATTTCCCGTGAAGGATTTTGGAGAGAAAGGTTTTCTCGTTTTGACTCCTTCCAACACGACCACAGCACCGGACAGGAATCCATCCCGGGATTCAACTTTCATAAGGCTTCGTTCCTGTCCGCAAACATCTGGGTTTTTTTCTACGCTAAAGTGTAAAGGCTCAACCGGTGAGCCCAGGAAGGCAACCGTTCCATGAATGGATCCACCAGTCTGGACGTTCCTCACTTCATACGCATGGACTGCGCCGGTCCCATGATCAGGGACAGACTGGGATTATCAAATCCCATTTTTGACTTCATCATTGCCTAGAAATAGGAAATGCGGAGGCCATGTCCACATATAAGGAGTTTGGAGTTAATAGTAATGATCGTATGTAGAAGGATGAATTACTTAAAAGAAGATTAAGAAGGAGGTAGGATGTTAGAAGGCTTCCTATGGAGAACATCCCGACGGTGCGGCTGAACCTCACCGTCGTTCGTTCTGATCATACGCGGCATCAAACAAGGCGACGTTTTTCTTCCCTATGGTCCGGTAGGCATTCTTTTTTAAAGGCGTTGGAATTGCCATGCCAATTTTTGGGCGAACTTCCCCTCGGGATCTTTCAATGACATCTTATGAAGAAGGTACTTATATAGTTAATCCACTCCGATTCTTGGCTCAGACACACTTCCAAAATATACAAGAAGATCCCGGGCAGAAACTAAACCAACAATTTGTGGTCCATCGTATACCACGAGATGGCGAATGCCCAGGTCACCCATCATATCCAGCGCATCGTGTGAAGTTTGCGTTAATTGGATCGTAGGCAGTGGTGTGGTCATAAGGCTCTCAACGGTCGTTTTATCCAGATCTTTCTTGGCTCCTACGGCTTTATGGACAATAGCCGTATCGGTGATGATCCCTATAGGGATTCCCTTGCGTTCAACCAACAAACTCCCAATTCCTTCTTTTCTCATTTTTTCCGCCGCTTGAGCAATCGACAATCCTTCTGGAATGGTTTTCAGGTTCTTCTGCATAATTTGAACGAGCATATGGTCTCCCCTCTCTGGTTGTGATGAAGCATTCTAAATTATTATAACAATTCTCCCCGATCTCTTGTTCTTTTTTTATTCAGATCAAATGGCCATTTCGAGGTGACATGATCGGCCAACCCCCGAGACCGGATTCGACTTCTCAAGATTTGAAAAGCATAAGAAGACAAGGAGAGACGAAATTATTTTACCGATCGTTAGGCCATTTGAAAAAAGTATTCCAGAGGAATCTAGCTGATCATTAAACGCCCATTCAAATCCGAGCCAGAAATTGAGGAAATTTTCCGAAAGCGTTCTATACTCCTAGAAATTCAATATCAGCCCTTAATAAATATTATATATGTGTAATCTGTAAGGGCCATAACCGCTTTTTGTTTTTGAGGAAATCCTGCCTTGAAACTGAGGATTCTAAAAACCGGACAACGGTGCGATTGGTCACAAAGAGAAGGAAGCTTTTCCTTTTGTCCACAGGCATAGGTTCGCTTAGACTAAAATACTTATAGCTGTATTCACGTAAAATAATTCCATTAGGTGATCTAAAATTATAGGAAGTCAGGTTTTCGCCACCCCCTACGTGTTAAACTATCATTATGTGTTCCGAAATACCTCAAAAACCCCAGAATGATCCTGCTCGCCTCTCCTCACCCAAAAAGAGAATTCAAACCCAGATTCATCGACGCCAGAAGGCCAAGGCCGTCCCGCCCATGCAGGATGAATGGGACATGGAATCTCCGTCTCCTCCCGATCTCCGGACCCCTGATACCAAAATGAAAAAATCCTTTTCCTGACATTCCTCCGGAAGTTTATAAATACTTAAGTATAAAATTTCACAAAAACTCTACATACCCCGACTTCATGCCATGTTGGTCTGAATGGTCCCTACTCGTGTTAGGTCTTTCGTTCCATTGATTCACAAAAAAAATGGGTGCTACGATGGTGGGTCCGTTAGTAAGGTTGTGAAATTTCAACTATTTATTAGGAGAGTCCCCAGGTGTCTGGCTCAGACCTTCTCCTTGAGTATTTAGGGAAATTTTTTCCTATCGTCATCTTCATAGGCCTGGCCATGGGGTTTGGGCTGGTCACCCTCGCTCTCTCGTATCTGGTTCAACCAAAATATCCTGAGCCGGAAAAACTCTCGACGTATGAATGCGGATCGGAACCTTTTTCTGATTCCCGCATGCCTTTTCCTGTTCGATATTACGTCATCGCCATGCTGTTTGTGATTTTTGATATCGAAGTGATCTTCCTTTATCCTTGGGCCATTACCTTTAATCAGTTGGGCGTGATCGGGTTTATTGAAATGATGATATTTATTGGATTATTTGTGGTGGCGTATGTGTATGCCTGGCGAAAAGGGGCCTTGGAATGGGATTAATTCAAATCGGCAAGCCTCAAAAGGACGGGGAATTGGGAGTCATGACTCTCTCCTTGGAGAAAGTTGTGAACTGGGCACGAAAAGGTTCTCTCTGGCCCATGACTTTTGGCCTTGCCTGTTGTGCCATAGAAATGATCGCCGCTGTGTCATCCCGCTACGATATTGATCGGTATGGCGCAGGAGTGTTCCGCGCCTCTCCCAGGCAATCTGATCTGATGATTGTGGCCGGAACGGTCTGTCGGCGAATGGCTCCGGTCATTCGAAAAATTTATGATCAGATGCCAGAACCCAAATACGTGATTTCCATGGGATCATGCGCTACATCCGGGAATATTTATGATAGTTATAGCGTTGTGCAGGGAGTTGATCGGTTCGTACCCGTTGATATCTATGTGCCCGGTTGCCCTCCAACTCCGGAGGCCCTGTTTGATGGGATTTTGAAATTGCAAGAACGGATCATGCAAAAGCGGGTGTTCACCAAACAACCCGAACAGGTCAAAGTCTAAAGAAAGCCACTCATAATCGATGCATCCGATCGCAGAAAAAATCCAGAGCCGATTTCCTGAAGGATTTGTTGAAGCTCATGAGTGGCGGGGAGACCTGGCAATCACTGTCAAGCGGGACGCTTTGCATGATGTCTGTGCTTATATTCGAAAAGATCCTGACCTGGATTGTGATTACATCGTGCATGTCAGCTCAGTGGATTGGCCGGACGAAGCGGAACGATTTGAAGTGGTCTATGAAGTCTACTCGATTCGAAAACGACATCGCATCAGAATCAAAACCCGGGTACCCGAACACGATTGCGTGGTTGATTCGATGACGGATCTCTGGATGGGAGCGGATTTCATGGAACGAGAAGTGTTTGACATGATGGGTATCCGGTTCAACCACCATCCCGACCTTCGCCGCATTTTGATGCCGGATGACTATACCGAAGGATATCCCCTTCGCAAAGATTTTCCCGTTCAGGGAAAAGGGTGGCGTGATACGTTTGAATTTTTGAACGACCCGAATCAGTCTCCCATCCCTTCCTCGAAAAAAGGGTAATGGAAGACCCTAGGCAGATTTTATGAAACTGGAAGATCAACGCACCACAGTCTATAAAGTCGATCCGAATCATCCGGAAACCGAGTCACTCCCTACACTCCGAACGGAAGAACTCCTCCTAAACATGGGGCCGCAACATCCGAGCACGCATGGGGTGTTGAAGGTCATTTTAGAACTTGAGGGTGAGCGGATAGTCAAATCCACTCCGGTGATGGGTTTTCTTCATCGAGGAGTCGAAAAGCTGGCTGAAGGCGGTACCTATCACCAGTTTATTCCCCATACCGATCGGCTGGATTATGTGTGCGCCATGTATAACAACTTTGCCTATTGCCGGGCAGTGGAAAAACTCATGGATATCACCGTCCCCGACCGGGCGGAATACCTGCGAACCCTGGTCGCTGAAGTGCAGCGTATTATCGGCCATCTGTTCTGGTTGGGCACTCAAGCGTTGGATATCGGGGCGATGACCGTGTTCTTTTATACGTTTCGGGACAGGGAAATTCTGTTGGACTGGTTCGACGAACTCTGTGGAGCAAGACTCACAACAAGCTGGTATCGCATCGGTGGCGTCGAACGGGACTTCACGCCTTCATTGACGGAAAAGGTCCAGAAATTCCTGGACTATTTCCCACCCAAGATTGATGAATATATCGTGTTTCTGGAAAAAAACCGTGTCTGGCTGGCCCGGACACGCGGTGTGGCAGTGATATCCGCCGAAGATGCTTTGAGCTTTGGATTGAGCGGCCCGACCTTGCGCGGATCCGGTGTCGATTATGATCTCAGGAAATATGAACCCTATAGCGCTTACCCAAAATGTGAATTTAGCGTGCCTGTCGGTAAAAATGGTGACACATACGATCGGTATTGGATTCGGATTGAGGAAATGCGTGAAAGCCTTAAGATCGTTCAGCAATGTCTACAGCAAATGGAACCGGGACCGATTATGGCCGATGTGCCAAGTGTGACATTACCGCCGAAAGATCGGGTATTCACGAATCTGGAATCCATGATTCAACAATTCAAACTGTTTTCGCAAGGATTTGATGCCCCGGCCGGTGAAATCTATTGCGGAACCGAAGCGCACAAAGGGGAACTGGGATTTTACATCGTCAGCACTGGCGGAGGGCGGCCCTACCGTCTGAAAATCCGGGCTCCTTCCTTTATTCACATGGGCGCATTCGATTATATGTCTAAGGGCTACATGATCGCCGATGCGGTTACCATTTTTGGTACATATGATATTGTGATGGGAGAGTGCGACCGGTAAGGTGTAGATCTTATCGGCTGAAGCTACGTTACGGACTATGTTGAGGAGAGGATCCCAATGGGATTGAAACCCGTCACCACAGCAGATGTTGAAGCGGCGACGATTGAACTTACCTTGGATGGCGAAATTGTCCAGGCTAAGGAAGGCGTCTCCCTCTATGATGTCGTATCCAGCACCGGTAAAATTGTGCCCGCGATGTGCTATCACTATACCTTCGATCCTTTCGGGTCCTGTGGCATGTGTTTGGTTCTTCAAGAAGGGAAAAAAGCACCTGTCCGATCCTGTACCGCGAAGGCCGCAGCAGGGATGGTCATTCAAACTGAAGGCGAAGAATTGTTTCTCGCGAGAAAAAAAGCTGTGGAGAAACATCTCTCCGTGCATCCGTTGGATTGTCCGGTGTGCGATGCCGATGGTCATTGCGAACTGCAGGACATGGCCTTTCAACACGGTGTAACCAATCTCGCCAACGCGAAACAAAAAAATATTCCGGAAGATACCCGCAGCTTGGTGCTCGATTTCAACATGAACCGCTGCATCGCCTGCGGAGAATGTATCAATATCTGCAAAGACGTGCTACGAATCGATGCCCTGCAATTTATGAAAAAAGACGGGTTTACCCAGGTCGTGGCAAAGGGTGACCAGGCGCTGGATTGTGAATTCTGTGGTGATTGTTTAGCCGTATGCCCGGTCGGGGCCATTACGAATAAATTCTCGAAATACGCCTATAAGCCCTGGCAGCTCAAAAAGACGACGACGACCTGCAACTATTGCGGCGACGGGTGCCAAATTTATGTGGAAACCAAGGATACGGAAGTGGTTCGCGTAACCTCTCCTCTTTCCTGGAAAAACAAATGGGGAGACCGCACGGATACCGTGAATGGACATGACGGCATCTGTGTGCGTGGCCGGTTCGGGTTTCAGTTCATCGATAGTTCAAACCGCTTGAAAACCCCGTTGGTGCGTACCGGCTCAGGATTGCAACCCGCTCCATGGATTGATGCGTTGGATATGGCTGCAGGTCGCCTGGCCCATGTCAAAGCGCAATACGGCGCTCAGGCCATCGCCGGACTAATTACAGCTCGTTGCACGAATGAAGATCTGTATGTATTCCAAAAATTTATGCGTTCGGTTATCGGGACCAATAATCTGGACAGTAGTGCTCGATACGGGTATCTGAATTTCGTCAGGGCTATGAAACAAGCCTTGGGCCTTCATCGCATGATGAATACCTCGGAAGAGATCAATAAGGCGAAAGCGATACTCATCGTCGGAGCCAACATTACCGAAACCAACCCTGTCGCAAGTGTGCGGGTGAAATCAGCTATCGGACTATTTAAGGCGCAAACCATTGTCGTGGATTCCATGCAAACCAACATGGCCAAGTTGGCCTCCCATCCCATCATGGTCAACCCCGGAACTGAGGGTATCTACATTCAAGGTCTGGTGAAGTCGGTGATTCATCAGGATTTAATTGATGAAGAAGCCACCTCGGCATTTCCCGAGGCACTGGCCGCGTTAAAAGGGGCTCTGGACTCCATCTCTTTTGAGGATGTCATCAATGAGACAGGAGTGGATCTTGAATATATCCACGAGACCGCCCGCATCTTTGCGGAGGCCTCCCGGTCTATCATCATTTGCGGGGAAGGCATTCTTCGTCACACCGGAGGCTATCAACATATGTTGCACCTGATCGACCTGGCCTGGGTCACAGGAAAGCTCGGTCGAAAGGGATGCGGCATTAACACCTATACCGAGGAAGCCAACGAACAAGGGGCAGTCGATATGGGCGTCGCACCGGAATTTCTGCCCGGTCCGGTTACCTTCACCGATCCTCAAGTTCGGGAAACATTTGTTCGAGTTTGGGGCAACAATCTTCCTGACGTTGCCCGCGGAGCCAATCTTATAGAAATCCTGGATCGTTGTCGGGCAGGGGATATCAAGGCCCTGTATTTGGTAGGAGAAAATCCTCTTGAAACTCTCCCCGCCTCCTATGATGTCAAAAGCGCATTGGCTAATTTGGAAGTCCTTATTTGCCAGGACCCCTTCCTGACAGAAACCGCCAAAATGGCTCATGTGGTCTTTCCTGCTTCAACGTTCGCAGAAAAGGACGGGACTGTCACAAATCAGGAAGGGAAAGTTCAGTTTCTCCGCCCTGCCTTGGATTCTCTTGGTGAAAGCACCTTGGATTGGCATATTATGGTTGGAATTGCCAATGGTTTGGGCTCACCCATGGAATACGAAACCACCAGGGATATTCAAGATGAAATCCGGAAAGTGCTTCCGGGGTATTACAACCTGGGGATGGTGACCCACGTAGATCCTCATCCTTCTGCGTATTTCTCGGAGACCTTTCCTCAGGAAGTGGCCGCCCGATATTCCATGAAAGGGAAGAGCGAGACTCAAAGGCCCTATGGTTTGCGCATGATCCAGTTGCTGTACCATTCTGGGAAGCTTTCTACTCAAGCATCCGGCCTGATGGAAATTTCCCCGAATACCAAGCGTCTTCGGATGAATGCCGAAGATCTCAAAAATCTCGGGCTCAGTCCTCATAACCGTGTTCGCCTGACCTCCGACCTGGGAACAGTGGAAATGGAAGTGGAGGAAGATATGGCGTTGATGCCTGGAACGTGTGTGGTTCCTGAACATTTCAACGACCCTCCGGTGAAGGATCTGATGCCTCTTCAGGTGGATCCTGTCACAGGAGTTCCCTATTTCAAGTTGACCCATGTCTCTATTGAAAAGGCCTGATCAGAGACCAGGCATTGGACTATGAGTAATACCACCGCAACCAAAAAGTTTTTCAACGCCGTGCTCTTCCGGGAAATCTGGGATGCCATGAAGGTGACCTTTAAGCATATGCTGCATCGCCCCATTACCTTCCAGTACCCACGGGAGAAACGAACAATTCCTGATGCCCACCGCGGGGCGCTCTGTCTGTTACGGTATGAAGACGGGAAAGAACGTTGTGTGGGCTGTGATTTATGTGAGGCGGCCTGCCCTTCCCGCTGTATCAAGGTCCTCAGCGAAGAAGATAAAAGCCTGCCACTCCAGCGCTATGCCACCGAGTTTTACATCGACATTACGAAGTGCGTGTTTTGCGGATACTGCGTCGAAGCCTGTCCGGTCAATGCTTTGGCGATGACCAAGGTGTATGAATTCTCCACACATGATAAGCGGACCCTCCTCTTTGACAAGGCGCGACTCTACCAAATTGGAGATCGCCATATGGATGATGCCAAAAAGTATCTCTATGCCCATAATCAAGAAAAGGAAGGCGAGGAAGGCCTCGCCTACCGTTACCATTTCCCTGTCTCGATAAAAAGCACTCAGGATCCCTAAGCTCCATCATGATATGGCTCCTTTTTGCATACTTTGCCACGGTGAGTATCGTGGCGGGGGTTTTGACTGTGGCATTGAGAAATGCCGTGCACTGCGCGCTGGCTCTGCTCACGCTTCTTCTCCACGTGGCCGGCCTGTTCGTCCTTCTGAATGCTGAATTTCTTTTTGCGGTGCAAATCATTGTCTATGCGGGAGCCATACTGATTTTGTATCTCTTTGTGTTGATGTTGATGAACCTCAAAACAGAAGAACAACATCTCCATAAAAAATATGCCTTTCTCTTGTTCGCCGGAACGGGTGTTTTTGGGGAATTGCTTATTCTCCTGTTGCAGTCTCCGTATGGCGGTGCGGTCGGAACGGCGACGCCTGATCTGATCCTGCAAACGGGGCCCAGTCATGCCATTGGGATTACGATGTTTAGCGATTATTTATTACTCTTTGAAGTGATTGGGATTTTCCTGTTAGGGGCGGTGATTGGAGCAATTGTCCTTGCCAAAACACCCGCAAAAGCCGATCCGCAAGAACCAGCCCACATTCCCATGCCCTGAAACCCATTCACGATGATCCCACTTTCTGCCTATGTGGCACTTAGCGCGATTTTGTTTATGACCGGACTCGTTGGGGTCATGATCAGGCGGAATTTCATTGTTGTCTTGATGTCCGTGGAGATTATGCTGAACGCCGCCAATATCAATTTGGTGGCCTTTTCCCATTACCTCCATTCCATGACGGGGCAAATGGCCGCACTCTTTATCATTGCCGTTGCCGCAGCGGAAGCTGCAGTCGGGTTAGCGATTATCATTGTGGTCTTTCGCGGGAAAATGGCCACCAACGTCGATCAAATTAATATTTTGAAGTGGTAACGTGTTTGATCTGCTCGTTCTGCTGATCCCCCTTTTTCCATTGCTGGCCGTGCTAGCCAATGGTCTGTTGGGCACTCGCTACTCGCATGAGGTAGCCGGGCGTCTGGCCTTCGGTTCCGTCGGTTTGTCCTTCCTGTGCGTGCTTGGGATCTTTTTTCCTATTCTCCAAAATCCTGAACCCCGCGAGGTCATCGCGTACTCCTGGATCTTCGGGGGTAATCTCTCGATCAATCTTGCCTTTCTCATTGATCCCCTGACCATCATCATGCTGTTTGTGGTGACCGGAGTGGGATTCCTGATCCACGTCTATTCTGTGGGCTATATGCATGGGGAAGAAGGTTTTACCCGATTCTTCACCTATATGAACCTGTTTATGGTTTCCATGCTCCTGCTCGTCATGGGAAACAATTATGTGGTGTTGTTCATCGGTTGGGAGGGCGTGGGCCTCTGCTCCTATCTGTTGATCGGGTACTACTATGAAAAAATATCAGCGGGGAAAGCCGCGACCAAAGCCTTTGTCGTGAATCGGATTGGCGACGCCGGATTCCTGCTGGCTATTTTCCTGATCTTTACCCATTTCGGCACGCTTGATTATACGGCGGTCATGGCTAAAGCCTCGACTCTTTCAACCGAAATGGCCACTGCCATCTCCCTCTGTTTGTTAGTCGGCGCCATCGGCAAGTCGGCGCAACTTCCCTTATACACCTGGTTGCCGGATGCGATGGAAGGCCCCACTCCCGTCAGTGCGCTGATCCATGCGGCCACCATGGTCACAGCCGGCGTCTATATGGTGGTGAGAAACCATGCGTTGTTTGATATGGCCCCAATGGCCTTGGCCACTGTGGGGATTGTCGGAGGCGTCACCGCCATTTTTGCGGCCACGATTGGACTGGTCCAAAACGATATAAAACGAGTGTTGGCCTATTCCACCGTCAGCCAGTTGGGCTATATGTTTTTAGCCTGCGGAGTGGGAGCGTATACCGCCGCGATCTTTCACCTGATGACGCATGCCTTTTTCAAAGCACTCCTTTTCCTGTCGGCCGGCTCGGTGATTCATGCATTGGGTGGCGAACAAGACATTCGAAAAATGGGCGGTCTCCACAACAAGATCCCGACGACCCACAAGGTGTTCCTGATCGGCACTCTCGCCATTGCCGGGATTCCTCCCCTGGCAGGCTTTTGGAGTAAAGACGAAATTATGGCCCATGCCTTTGTGCATGGCTATTATCACCTGTATCTTTTGGCGGCAATCGGAGCATTCCTGACCAGCTTTTATATGTTCCGGCTCACGTATCTGACTTTTTACGGCACTTCTCGAGTCGATCCCCATGTGGCCCACCATATCCACGAGTCCCCCTCGGTGATGACTGTACCGCTTATGATTTTGGCGGGGTTAGCCCTTCTTGGTGGATTTCTTGGTGTACCGCCGGAACATGGCTGGTTCCATGGATTTTTACATGAAGTGGCCACTCCACTTGGAGTAGAGGCCCATGCAGTGGAATGGGGAACGCTGTTTGGCCTGATGGGTGTCGCCATTGCTATCGCAGTAGGTGGGTGGGGTTTAGCTCATTATATGTATGCCATTCGTCCTCAGATGGCCAACGAATGGGCCGAAAAATCTCCACAAGCCTACACCACCCTCTTAAATAAATATTATGTTGACGAAGCCTATGACATCTTGATTGTGGAACCCTGCAAGAAGCTGGGGATGCTGTGGGATTGGTTTGATCAACAGATTCTTGACCGGTTCGTCGTGGGTATCGGTCGAGCCACAGATACTAGTGCAGGTGCCATTACCTGGGTGGAAAAACACGTGATTTACGCCGGACTGAATGTGGTGGGATATACGAATCATCTCCTCTCCTGGTCGTGGCGGAAAATGCAAAGCGGCATGGTGCATCATTATGCCGCCATTATTGTCATTGGTTTGGCTCTGCTCATTCATCTGGTGTTGGTGTGGTTTGTCGGATCTTCTGGGGCCGACATAGCCATCCGTTAGCTGACGATCATGCAAGAAGAATTACAATTCGGCTTTCCGATTCTGTCCTTTCTGACCTTCTTTCCCCTTTTGGGAGCACTGGTCCTTTGGTCGTTGAAAGACCAGGATTTGATTCGGAAGGGCACGCTAGGCATCGCCAGCTTGGAAATGGTGGTCGCCTCCTTGATGTTGCTTCGGTTCGTGCCGGAGACGGCCGCCATGCAATTTACCGAACGTCATGAATGGATTCCCTTCCTAGGCATTAGTTATCACCTGGCTGTCGATGGGATCAGTGTTCTGTTCGTCGGGCTCACCGCTTTTCTCATCCTGCTTCTGGTCCTTTATGCCTGGGATACGGTCACGACACGCCCGAAAGCGTTTTACATGTGTCTATTGGGCATGGAAGCCACGGTGATGGGAATATTCGTCTCAATCGATTTGATCATGTTTTTTGTATTTTGGGAACTCATGCTCATTCCCAGCTATTTTCTGATCAAACTTTGGGGGCCTGGAGAACAACGCCAATATGCGGCGTTGAAATATGTCCTCTACACTCTCCTCGGGAGCGTGTTCATGCTCGTGGGTTTTTGTCTCTTGAGTTTGAACTATTTTGAGGCGAAACAGGTCTATAGCTTTGATTTGCTCGATCTGCTTTCAGTTCACATTCCTCTCAGCCTTCAACTCCTGATCTTTTGGCTGATATTTTTGGGGCTGGCCTTTAAAGCTCCGATATTTCCTTTTCATTCCTGGTTACCCGATGCCCTGGTTCAAGGGCCGTTTACTATGTCTGTCATGCTGGCCGGGATTAAATTGGGCACCTATGGCTTTCTCCGCTTTTCGTTTCCTTTACTCCCGGATGCTTCCCAGCACAAGACGGTGGTCGCCATCCTGATGACTCTCGGCTTGGCCGCCATCGTGTATGGAGCGATTGTCGCCATCATTCAGCCCGACTTCCGGCGCTTGCTCGTGTTTAGCAGCATTAGCCATTTGGGATTTGTGGTCGTCGGCATGTTTGCCCTGAATTTCCAGGGAATACAAGGCAGCCTGATTACCATGATTAATTTAGGATTTAGCACGGCCGGGTTATTTTTCCTGGCCGGTTTTATTTACGAGCGCCTGGGCCATAACGACGTTCGACAATGCAGTGGTTTGGCGAAAAAGATGCCGCTACTGGCCACCTTTATGTTGATCATCGGCATGGCCTCTATTGGTTTACCGGGGACCAACGGGTTTATAGGGGAATTTCTCATTTTACTGGGGGTCTTCCAGGCCTGGTGGTTCTATGGAGTCGTAGCAGTCTCCGGCGTCATTTTCGCCGCAGCGTACTTCTTGTGGTTTTATGAGCGGGCCATCTTTGGACCATTAAAGGGTAACCTGCCTGCCGTTATTAAAGATTTAAATAGCCGTGAATGGGCTATCGGCGTGGCCTTGTCGGTCATGATTTTTTGGATCGGGGTCTATCCTTCCCCGTTCTTGCGGATGGTCAATGGATCGGTCCAGGAAATGGTTGACCGGTTGCATCCAGGCATGGCAACGGCTCAACAGCATGACGCTCTTCTTCCCACTGCGGTTATCAGGAATTAACGATGGGTGAATATTCCTTACTGATCATTCTCTTTGCCCCATTTTTGGGCGCGGTCGCCTTAATGTTTGTTCCTCGTCATGAGGCTTTCCTGGTTCGCATGACCGCAGCCATTGCTGCCGGCATTTCTCTCCTGGCCTCCTTTTACGTTTTCCTTGCCTACGACACCACGAAGGGCGGATTTCAATTTGTCCAACGGTATGCCTGGTCTGATGAATTGGGCATTGCTTTTTATCTCGGGGTGGACGGGATCGGAGGGCCATTGGTTTTTGCTTCCGCCATTTTGTTATTTGCGGGCATCTTCGTCTCGTGGCATATCAAAGACCGGACAAAAGAATTCTATATATTCCTCTTGATCCTCGCGGCAGCCACCATTGGGGTCTTCATGTCGCTGGATCTCTTTTTCCTCTATTTCTTTTATGAAATGTCGGTATTACCCATGTACGTGTTATTGGGCGTCTGGGGAAGTCATACCAAAGGGTACCTTTCCATGACCGACACCGAAGGGCGAAAACTTCGGGATTCCATTGGCTTTATTTTCAATTTCGGATCCAACAGCAAAGAATACGCAGCCATGAAACTGACCCTCTTTCTCTCTGCAGGGGCGGTGGTGGCTTTGATGGGCATTCTGCTCATTTACCATTTTTCCGGGCTCCACACGTTTGACATTGTCGTGCTGCGTGAGCAAGCCCACTTTTCGGGCAACTTAGCCACCCTGATCTGGCTCCTGATCTTCTTTGGCTTCGCCTCCATCGCCCCGATCTGGCCCCTGCATTCCTGGTCACCGGTCGGCCATGCCGCCGCTCCGGCCGCCACCAGCATGTTGCACGCGGGAGTGCTCATGAAATTGGGACATTTTTCGATTATTCGGGTGGCGTTTGAAATCATGCCTGAAACCACCAGGGAGTTGATGCCGATTGCCGCAATCCTCTGCGTCTTCAGCATCATTTACGGCGGGCTCGTGTCCTATTTCGCCAAAGACACCAAATACGTTATTGGCTATTCCAGCTCCAGCCATATGGGCTATATCTTCCTTGGCATGGCCGCCTTGAATTACATCAGTCTCAGCGGAGCCGTTATTTACATGTTTGCCCATGCGCTGGCGACCAGCATGCTCTTTGCCATGGCCGGGTGGGTCTATGACCAAACGCATACCCGGGATATTCCCTCCCTGGGAGGGTTAGTGGAACGTATGCCGTTTATTGCGGGCGCATTTATTGTGGCGTGTATGGCCTCCATCGGCATGCCCGGCACGATCAATTTCATCGCGGAAATTATGATTATCGTGGGGAGTTGGGAGAAATATCCCTTCCAAGTTGTCGTGGCGGTGCTTGGTATCGTCCTGACCTTGGCCTACCTGTTCAAAATGATGCGAGGACTGTTTTACGGAAAATTAGATCCGGAATATTCCCATGCAGGCGATGCCAGGCAATGGGTGGATCGCGTGCCATTGCTCCTGTTAATAGCGTGTAGCATTATCCTCGGAATTTTCCCAGGGCATTTTTACGAAGTGGTACGGTCGACTGTGGAGCCCATGGTAGACCGGATTAATCATGTGGCGCCGCTCATCACCCAGAATGCCCAGGGCTTTCTTCCATAACCGAAACTATATCGATCCATTCTGATAATTTTCTGAATCTTTGCAATGATCTTTCAACTCACACTTTCCGTCGCTGATCTGCTTCTGCTTTTGCCTGAGATCTTTCTCACGCTGTGGTTGTGCGTCATCCTGTCCCTGGATTTCTCGCTGAAGCGGATTACCCACCAACAACTGGCCTATCTCAGTATTGCGGGGTTAGTGGTCACCGCATTGATCCTGTTGGGTTTCGACCAAGCCGGTACGACAGGCGCATTATTTAAAAACATGTTCGTGCTGGACCGGATGGCCATCTTCTTCAAGCTCATAATTGTCGGCGCCACCGCGCTCGTCCTGTTTATGTCAATGGATTACGTGCAGGACTTCCGGTTCTTTCGGGGCGAGTATTATGTCATGGTCGTGATGTCTGCCCTCGGCATGATGTTCATGGCTTCCTCGAATGACCTGCTCTCCGTCTTTGTCACTCTGGAATTTTCAACATTTGGATTTTATGTGCTGGTGGCCTATCTCAGAGATGATCAGCGTTCCTCGGAAGCCGGTCTCAAGTTCTTTATTTTGGGGGTGTTTGCGGCCGGGTTATTGGCCTATGGAATCAGTTTAGTCTATGGCGAAACGGGGACTTTAATCTTCTCTGAAATGACCGGCACGTCTGGAAGTTATGGGTTGGCTATCGGGTACATTCTGATTTTTGCTGCACTGGGATTCAAAATCGGGGCAGTCCCGTTTCATGCCTGGATTCCTGACACCTACCAGGGCGCGCCGACTCCCGTCACGGCCTTTCTCTCCATAGCCCCGAAAGGCGCGGCACTGGCCATTCTCATCCGGATGTTTTACGTGTCGTTGGCTTCATTCAAGCCAATGTGGGTGTTGTTATTTGTCGTGGCATCCATCTTCTCGATGACGTACGGCAATATCGTCGCCATTGCTCAAAAGAATATTAAACGGCTTTTGGCCTATTCGGGCATCGCACAAATCGGAAATATCATGATCGGATTAGCTGCCGGGACGAAACAAGGCAGCGACGCCATCATGTTTTATCTCCTCACGTATCTTTTTGCGAATTTGGGAGCCTTCGCGGTCATCATTGCCGTCAGCCATGTGATTAAGAGTGACGAAATTGAAGATTACAATGGTCTGAATCGACGATCCCCGTTTTTAGCGGCAGCCATGTTGCTCTTCCTGTTGTCACTGGCCGGGGTTCCTCCCCTGGCCGGGTTTATCGGAAAGATTTATTTATTTGTTGCCGCGATTAAAGAGGAGCTGTATGCCCTGCTGATTGTGGGACTGATCAATATCGTCATCTCCATGTATTACTATCTGATTGTCGTGAAAAAAATGTATATCAACGAACCCACCGATCCGTCCCCGATTGGCGCTTCTTTCCCGATTAAAGTTGCGGTATATGTCGGGATTGCCGGAACCCTGATATTAGGTATTTACCCTGGACCCTTTATCGACTGGGCTGTTAGTGCCACGCTGATGTTTTCCAACATTGCCGGACCCACTGTCGCACTTTCTCTTTCCGGGGGATAATCGCCAGAAGTGTGTTGTCCCCTTTTCCCTTCTTCCCCTGTACATGGCACAGTCGTCCTTTCCGTTTTATCGCGTGAAAAACCTGGGACCGAGTAAACGAAAGGCCGGGTGAGGTGATTGATTGGTTAAGAACAGCGAAAGGTGACGGAGTTACATTCGCCAATAAAGGATGGTTTCTAAGGGATTAAGTCCTTCCAGTTGCCACATGGCGCCGAACACTACCGACATGGCAACGATCAGCAAGAGGATCAAAGCAACCATGATCGATTGTTTTTTGCTGTGGCGAGGGTGTGGAGAGATGACTTTCTGGATTGCCGATGGGTCCTGCCACAAAGGACGGCGTCCCTGGGATTCTTGAAGTGCAGGTTCATCTTGGGAGGTATCAAGATGACTGTCATGAATGCCTATGTTTTTCAATAGGTTAGATTTTCTTAAGGGAAGATGGGATCCTTTTGATCCAGTACCCGTTTCCATTGTTTGGGGAACTTTTCGGGTGTGGATATAGGATTCCTTGCAGTGCGGACAAACCAGCGTTTCCTGAATAGACTCTTCCTCGTTCCTCTGATGCCCTTGCCCCCTTCTTAACAGCCTCACACCACAATGTGGGCATGATTGAACATGTTGAGATATCGGACCATGACATTGCGGACACGTATTCAGTCTGCCTGTAGGATGACCAGCTTGGGATACTTTTTTTCCTGGAAAGGGATAGGCGCATTGCGGGCAGGATCGAGCTTCCGTCGAGACTTCTTTGTGACATTCAGGACAAGGAATAAGGGCCATGGACTTAATTTCCATTCGTGCTATTGACACTCCCCGGCAAAACATATGCGACAATCTTTGTATAGGAAAGCAAAGATGATGCCGCTGAATCAACGTCTGTTTGTATGTAAATACAAAAATCTACTTCTCTGACTGTAACAGTATCAGAAAAGTAGTGGATGGTCATGCCTTCATGTATTCTCGCTCATCTGATTTGACCTTCTCAAGGGAGATATGAGTTTTTGGTGAATTCGGCTAGACTACCTTTCATTTCCAATTCTCTTTTATTTCCAAGGTATGTAACATTTCGGATCACCTCAAGACCAAATCAGGAGAGTTTGACCTCGTTGGCGTAACTTGTCTATAGATACAGGTGTAGACGAAGGATCGCGTTCCCCATTCTATGAGGATGCTATGGTCAATGAATCAGTAGAAGCCGAACAACAGGCCAATTCCGTTACCCAATCCGTAAGCCAACGCTATGCCAAAGCGGTGACCAATGGGGAACAGCTCTGCTGCCCGACCGGGTATAACCATGAGGACCTGAGACAATTTATCCCGGAAGCGGTCTTGAAGGTGTCCTATGGCTGTGGGACTCCGGTTGGCCTTTCCACCGTCCAGCCCGGGGAAGTCGTCTTGGACATTGGATCCGGAGGCGGGATCGACTGCTTTGAAGCTTCTCGAAAAGTCGGACCACAAGGCCGCGTCATCGGTATCGACATGACCGATGAAATGTTGGCGTTGGCCCGAACGCATGCACCGACTGTTGCCAAGAACCTGGGGTATCCCGCGCCGAATGTGGATTTTCGAAAGGGCTTTGCCGATGCCATGCCGGTTGAAGACGATCAGGTGGATCTCATTATTTCCAATTGCGTCATTAATCTGGCTCCTGACAAAACCAAGGTTTTTCAGGAAATGTTTCGCGTGCTCCGACCTGGCGGACGTTTCACCATTTCCGACATTGTCGCCGATCAACCGATTCCCAATTATTTAATCTTTGACAAGGCTAAATGGGGCGACTGTTTATCAGGTGCCCTCACAATCAAAGACTACTGGGACGGGCTTCGCAAGGCAGGGTTCAATGGGCTGCACCAGGTCACCAGTATTCCGTGGAGAGTCATTGATGGGATTCAATTCATCTCCGTCACGCTCACCGGATTTAAATTACCCTCAATTTCTTTGACCTCTTCTCCTGCTTTTGCTACCTTAACCGGCCCATTTTCGCAGGTAATTGATGAGCTGGGCTTGACGTATGATCGAGGCAAACCGCAGCAGATTGACGCACGCACGGCCTCCTTATTGGCGTTGGCCCCTTATAAAGACCTGTTCATCATTGCTGAACGACCCGTCCCTCTCTCTGTACAGGATTCACGAACGATCGCCATCTATCCCGAAGAAGCTCCCTGTGTATGGGCAGGAGATTTCGCCGTGTTGACCGGACCATTTTTAGCCGTGTGTGACGATGATCACCATACGTTCCGTTGCGGCGAACCGGTAGAAATTTGTTCTAAAACATTTAAGGTCTTGCATACCCCACTCTATCAACCCTATTTTGTCATCATGAACCGTGCCCGGGATGGCGTCACTTCCGAACCCGTGATCTGCGAAACCTCGAACGGCTGCTGTTGAAAATTTCAGAAAACCTTACACCACCTTATCGGCGGTTGAGGAATTGAGTACACCATAACGATGAAATCTTCAGCGCTCCCTCTTATTCCAAACGCCAGGTCTTCTGTGTCAGTTCCCTCGTTTGAACAGGCTGTGGCCGTCCATCATCCGCTTCCCCTCAAGGCGCATGCGATCTCCACGCTTCAGGTCAACGTCGGGAAAATCTGTAATCAAACATGCCACCATTGCCATGTTGATGCCGGTCCTCAACGGACGGAGAGTATGACTAAAGCCATCATGGATCAGATTCTTGATGTGCTTGACCGCACCCCTCAAATAACCACGGTGGATATCACCGGCGGGGCGCCGGAGATGAACCCGCATTTTGAATATCTGATTGAGCAATGTCGGGCACGAGGCCGGAAGGTGATCGACCGATGCAATCTCACCGTGTTTTATGTGAAAGGGAAAACGCATCTTCCGGAGTTCCTCGCCAAGCATCACGTCGAGATCATTGCCTCCCTGCCCTGTTATGAAGCAGCCAATGTCGATCAGCAACGAGGAAAAGGCGTCTTCGATCGAAGTATTACTGCGCTACAACATCTCAACCGCCTGGGTTATGGAGTAGAAGAGACCGGTCTCACGCTTCATCTTGTGTACAATCCGTTGGGCCCCGTCCTTCCACCTCCTCAAGCTGAATTAGAACAGGACTTTAAAGAAGAGTTGGCGCAACGATATGGGATACGATTTAACCGGCTCTATACCATTACCAATATGCCGATCAGTCGTTTTTGGGATGAATTAAGCCAGACTGGACAGCTCGAACATTACTACACGCTCTTGTTGAATAATTTTAATCCCTCGGCTGTGGAGGGGCTCATGTGTCGGTCATTGGTGAGTGTCGGGTGGGACGGGCGCCTCTATGATTGTGATTTTAATCAGATGTTGGATCTGCCGGTACAGCCGGATCCCCGAGCCTGGATAGGCTATTTCAATCTCAGCCAGTTAGAACGCCGTCCCATTGTCGTAGGTCCCCATTGCTTCGGGTGTACGGCAGGGTCCGGGTCATCATGTGGTGGGGCCATTGCCTAAGCTTTTCTTCCAGGCCTTCTATTTTCAGTTGTTGTTTACAATCCGGCGTGGTGGGATGAATAATATTGGAATGATATTATAGATAGAACTATGGACAACGGGAATCGGTCCATTCAGCGTCTTCCTATGTTCGAGAGCCGGAGAGGAAAATTTCTATGATGTTCATCGAAAAACGGACAGCCTATAAGGCGGTAAACAAACGAAGAATATTGTTTGTGCATCCTTCCTACAATCGTTCGTTCGGCAGTTTCTACAACATTTATCAGTTTTTCCCTGGCACCCGTGGTTTAATGAGTCCCCTTGGTATATTGATAGTTGCCAGCTACCTGCCCAAAGATTGGATCATTCGTATCGTAGATGAAAATGTTCGAGCCCTCACAGACGCCGATCTCGACTGGGCCGATGTAGTCTTCGTCTCTGGAATGCACATTCAGAGGCCAAATATCCTGCGGATTCAGCAACGTGCCCACGGCCGAGGGAAAATGACCGTACTCGGCGGATGCTCAGTATCTGCAGCTCCAGAAGATTACCCTGACTTCAACGTTATTCACTGTGGTGAGCTCGGCGACGCCACCGACGCACTGATCGAGTTTGTGGATAAGAACCCCGTCGGGTCTTATCCACAGAATCAGATTCGCCTAAATACCTTGGAGAGACTTCCCCTCGCAGAGTTTCCCTGTCCTGCCTACCACCTTGTTGATTTGAACTCTTATCTAGTGACGGCTATGCAGTTCTCTAGTGGATGCCCTTATACTTGTGAATTTTGCGATATCCCAGCACTCTACGGTCGCAATCCCCGACTCAAACCAATCGAAAAAATTCTTCACGAACTCGATATTCTTAAGCAAACAGGGCACTTCGGTTCGATCTACTTCGTCGACGATAATTTCATTGCTAATCAGAAAGCGGCTTTGGAACTCCTCCCAGCTCTTGCCAGATGGCAGAAGGAGAACCACTATCCGTTCGACTTCGGCATCGAGGCAACAATCAACCTGGCAAAGCGTACGGACATCCTTGAGGCAATGAGGGAGGCTTATGTCACTGATTGCTATTTCGGTATAGAGAGTCCTGAGGAAAACACTCTCAAGGATATCGATAAAAAACAGAACCTTGGAATGCCGATTGTCGCTGCGCTCGATAAGGTACGCAGCTATGGTATCGAAGCACTTGCTGGTGTAATCCTCGGGTTTGACAGCGACACCGAGAAAACTGAACAGTACATCCTTAAGTTCATAGATGAATGCAATTGCCCGTTGATCGCTGTTAATCTGCTCTTTGCACTTCCGAAAACTCCACTTTGGGATAGACTTGTGCGCGAAGAACGAGTGCTTCCCGACAAAGAGTCCCACCACACAAATATACGATTCAAGATGCCTCATGAAACCGTTCTTGCCATGTGGCGAAACTGCACACGAGCCGCGTACCAACCGCTCTCGGTTTACCGCCGCTACCAGCACAACATGGAGACCACGTACCGTGCGAGGTTACAGCTCGGACACGGCCGCTTCGGTCGCAACTTGAACCAATTACCAAAATTGGGTTACATCCTGACCAAGATACTCTGGGTAATCGGCTTACGTTCCAGTTATCGAACGGCATTCTGGCAACAGATGAAGAAGACGCTCGGGAAAGGCGATTTGGAACATGCCATAAAAATTGCCGTTATGGGACACCACTTTATCGAGTTTGGAAAAGAGTGCGAGAACCCTTCAGTCAGGGGTTCCTACTACACCAAAGCCTAACTTCCTGTAATGAACACATGCCAACGTGGCTCGGCCGGAGTGGCGACCTATCCGAAGTCTGTATTGTATACCCGAAACAGCGGACTAACCAGCGACTACTACGCAATGAGGTCATGACCACAGGGCGACTGGACGAAGACCCATGGCCTCACGCTTCATCTTGTGTACAATCCGTTGGGCCCCGTCCTTCCACCTCCTCAAGCTGAATTAGAACAGGACTTTAAAGAAGAGTTGGCGCAACGATATGGGATACGATTTAACCGGCTCTATACCATTACCAATATGCCGATCAGTCGTTTTTGGGATGAATTAAGCCAGACTGGACAGCTCGAACATTACTACACGCTCTTGTTGAATAATTTTAATCCCTCGGCCGTGGAGGGGCTCATGTGTCGGTCATTGGTGAGTGTCGGGTGGGACGGGCGCCTCTATGATTGTGATTTTAATCAGATGTTGGATCTGCCGGTACAGCCCGATCCCCGAGCCTGGATAGGCTATTTCAATCTCAGCCAGTTAGAACGCCGTCCCATTGTCGTAGGTCCCCATTGCTTCGGGTGTACGGCAGGAGCAGGCTCCTCTTGTGGGGGAGCTTTGACCTAATTCGGTTGCCATCGACACACGATACGGTATCCTACGGACACCGGTTTACGTGACATCCTGTCGCCTGAAATGTCGGGCGCAATCCTGGCTACAAAAATAATAGTTTTTTCCCTCGACCTCCTGCACAATCGCTGTCCCGGCAGTCACGTACACTTTACAGACGGGATCTTGAATCATGACATCTTTGCCTGGAGTAATTTTTTCAGGCGTGGGCTGATTCCATTCACGGAAAGCTCGACGAACCATAAAGAACAAGATCACTAAAAGAATCAGAATCATGATAATTTTGTACATAGGCGTGACGGACCTTTTAGAGTGAATGTGATGTTGTCCCATTTTCCCAGCAATGGTCCCACAGATCAATGAGGGGCCTTTTTGCCGACAATTAGAATGCCTCTTAAGACTCTTATCATTGCTGTGCCCTTTCTCATCTTGTTAGGATTTTCCTGATGCGGACGTCAATCGTTTTCCTGAGCCCCATAGGTTCCGGGCCATGCTGACAAGGGTTATGCTTTCGGCTCTCGTCGTTAGGCGGATGCGTCATGAGCCCTCTCCATTCGGGAACGATTGTCGATCTGACATATCCCTTTGATGAGCACACCGTGTATTGGCCGACGAATGAGTCCTTTCATTGGAAGAAAACGAGTTGGGGTCCCACCAGTCAAGGGTATTGGTATGCCTCAGCGGTGTACTCTGCCTCTGAACATGGGGGCACCCATATGGACGCGCCAATCCATTTTTCGGAATCCGGAAGGAGCGTGGACGAAATTCCCGTCGACCAGTTAACAGGTGAGGCGATTGTGCTGGATATTCGATCGGAGGTGAGATCGAATCCGGATTATACGCTACAGGTTGACGATATTGCTCAATGGGAAATTTCACACGGGCGAATCCCTCCAAATGCCCTTATCTTGCTGTTTACCGGGTTTGGGCAATATTGGCCGGAAAAAAGCCGATATCTTGGGAGCTCCACTCCGGAGGATCCTACCACCCTCCATTTCCCCGGGTTCTCTGCGGAGGCCATAACATTTCTGCTCACGGAACGGGAAATTGTAGGAATTGGCATCGATACAGCCAGCATTGATGCCGGGCAGTCCCGCGATTTTCCTGTTCATCAAATTTTGGGTCAAGCGAATCGTTATGCATTGGAAAATGTGGCGAATCTCGACCTCTTGCCTCCTCGAGGAGCTCGAATGACGGCTCTTCCGATGAAGATTCAAGGGGGCACAGGAGCACCGGTTCGTATCATCGCGACCTTGCCATAAGGCCTGGCTATCCCATTTCAAGCACTCATCTACTCTCAAGATGTTCATGACATCGCAACCAAACCTGGAGCACCATCAATGATGAAAGGCCTGTCGAATATTTCAAATATTTTGCCTTTTCATCAGCATATGAGTGACCGATGCACACACGAGAACAATAAGGGAGTGTTCAAAAATGCGCGTCCAGCAAGGCCGCAGCCGCTTGGACGGGCGGAGCATACGGAGGAGTATGTGAGCACGGCCAAGGGGCGACCAGCCTGCGCGAAGCCGCTTTCAGCCTTCGAAGCCCCTTCGGCGAAGGAGGCCCGGCGAAGACAGGGAACGCCGCTGGTGGCATTTTTCAACATTCCCATGAACAAAAGGAAATTATGGTCACGATTACGTTAATGGGTGATTTACAAACTCCTGATGGAGAGCGAGCACTTGGATGCGAGGTGCCGGACTCCATTACGGTCAAACAACTGATCCGGAAACAAGGGAAGCCGCTTCGGGAAATCTTCCAATTGTTAAAGGAAAAAAAAGTCATGGTGACTGTCAATAAGCGAATTGCCAGTGAAGATACCAAAATCTACGATGGAGATGCGGTGTATATCGTCGCGCATGATGGGATGGGTCAAAGTGGACTCACTCCCACACTCTACTAAGGACATAATCTCAATGCATGAGGAATCGCCGTAGAGAATCGGAACTCCCATTCCCCGGCATCTGAAGCATGGGATCCAGACTGATTGCACACACCACCCCGCGGACATAAAAAAGGGGAGCCGCTCTTTCGAAGCAACTCCCCCTCCATACTTTTTGAAAGAGTGTTACCCTTCCGTGATTTCAATCTTGCGAGGTTTGGCGGGCCCAACTTTTGGCAGCGTCACTCGTAAGACTCCGTTATTCAGCTTGGCCTGAATATGTTCCTGATCAATCACTTCAGAAAGAGTAAATTGCCGAAAATACTTCCCGGTGTCATACTCTTGCAAGACATAACCTTCGTTTTCAGGAACAGAGACCGACGGCACGCCGGTCAAGGAAAGCACATCGTTACGAAGATCAATTGAGAAATTGTCTGATGGCACCCCTGGCATATCCGCCACGATTGTCAGGGCCTGATCGTCTTCAAAAATGTCGACATTGGGAGAAAACACTCGACCAGGTATCGTCTGCTCCATAGCCGTTTTTACTTCCCGTTTATCCCGCGCTTGTATGTCTTGTGTCTGTGTTGCCATGTGTTCTTCCTCCTTAATTAAATGGGGCTGCCCCCGTCTTTTTCTCTCCCATACCACCTAAACGGTTAACGTTATACGCTAATGGCGATTTTGCGAGCTTTGGCATTTTCTGATTTCGGCAGGACAACCATCAAAATGCCATGTTGATATTTGGCTTGCACTCGGTCATGTTCCACGTCCGTGGGTAGCGTGAACTGGCGCCGGAATTTCCCGGCTTCCCGCTCTTTGCGATGATAGCGGACGCTTGAATCTTCCTCAGGAATCGACCTCTCTCCTGTTACGGTGAGACTTCGACCTGTCACCGACACATCCAGTTGATCGAGCGTCATGCCAGGAACTTCGGATCGAACATAGACATTCTCGGTATCATGTGACACATTCAAGAGCGGATAAACTTTTGCCGGGGCATCCCACCCATTGACTCCCGTTCGACCATTGAACAGTCGGCCAAGATAACGTTGGACCTGATCGAATTCTGAAATCTCGCCATTTAACCCTTCAAAGGGCCAATTTTCTAATCTTCGCATGATCATAGGTATTCCCTCCTCATTATTAAACGTCTAGTCACATCCCTCATCCCTCCAGATCTTTGTTGATTGGTCGGGATGTCCTCGAGGGGTGAGGCATTCATTTATGTGTCACTTATAAAATAAGGTCAAAATTCAGGTAGTCAAGTAGGCTGGGAAAGATTAAAAAAAAAGGCACGGAGGGGTTGAGGTGTCTTTCACGACCAAAGGGAGGACAGGATCTTTTTCTGAAAGTAGGGAGAGCTGCATAGGTATGGAATACCTTTCGTTTCAAACTTTACGACCGGTGGGTGAGCTAGATTAGAACGACATATCCTCCCTACCGAACACCTCGTTTGCGAAAAAAATATCAGGAAAGCATGCCCATCTTCATTGTATCTTTAAGTATCCATGCGCTTCCGCGCCATGACCGCCATGGTGTTTGACATGTGGCAACTATTGACATTCCTCACCCCAAATCGTGATGGTATTCTATTCAGTGATTTCACAACGGTATTTCGTATCGTTGCTCACCATTCAATCAAGGAGGACACAATGAATCATCGACCGTTCGGTCTCGGATTACTTTTCCTCATGCTGTTGGTGTGGAGTGGATGCGATTCCGGGGAATACGGGAAGGAAACCAAAACGGAACCAAAGACCGAAAGTACGCCGATGCCCGCGGCCGAAGCCCCTAAAATGGCGGAAACTTCACAGGCGGGAGGCGCGCTGATGGCAGCTAGCGGGGTTGAAGGTGCACCTGAAAATAATGAAGGAGTCGATCATTACCAACAAGGACATTGGGATGTGGCCCAGGAACATTTCATGAAAGCCGTCGCGGCCAATGCTGACCTGGCGGAGGCCCATTACAATCTAGCTTTGGCGCTGGATAAGATGAACAAACACCCTGAAGCCACCACTCATTTTAAAAAGGCCTTGGAGTTGGCCCCGGCGGATCCGAAGATAGCAGGATCGAAAATTCTCCAGGCCCATGTAGGCGCGTAACACCTCCTGGTTAGACCAAATACACAGGGGTTGCGGCAAAAATTAGTGGCGACAGGCATCCCCGCAATTCTCCCGTTGATGCTCAATGAAGTCTCCTTACCGGTATGACGTTCGTCACCGGTGATATGGGTGATATGATAGTTATGCCCTGAGAGTGGTTCCCGTTTTTCAACTCTATGCATAACGCACGCGGAAACACCTTTGCTTGTCTCTTCTTCCATGGATGCCCTGTATTATCCGTTTCATCTGTGTCATGAACAGACGCTGCATCAACTGTTGAAGGACTATTCCCGTGTCCATTTTCGGGATTTTATGGCCTTACAGGTAACGCCCTTTATGGGGACAACGGGGTTTTCTGACCGGATGGGGGATTACTATCCTGATCTTTTAGCGAACGACAGAATTGTGCAAGGGCATGATGTCAGCGGGCGGCTCAGTCCGGAGATAGCCGCTGCAGTCAATCGGGATGTCACCGATCCGCATTGGCGATCGATTTTTCATGAGGGTCTGAGACATGATCGAAGTTTTCAGCGAGGGTTAGTGGCGTTTTCCCAGGATAGCCAAGGCCGAAGTTCCGTCGCGGCCGATTCTGCCCTCCTGTTGGCATTACAACAACCTGAAAGGGAGTTTGCGGCATACACGGTCGAAACCTTACAAGCCATGAGCCGCAGACCGTTGCCTGAAAAGGAAAACCTCGATTTTGAGTACGGGTTTGGACTGATGAAAACTTCTGCCGCATTAATCTACAGCATTCAGCTCTGCCAACAACTGGGGCTGGTCGCCGTCACCGATTTGGCTTCACACCATCGATTGCTGACGAGAACATGCCTGCGGGATTCCGTGGATCTGACCAACATTTGTGTGAAGCGGGAGGGTTACTGAGTTGGACTGTTGAAAAAGTCCGCCAGCGGCGTTCTCATTGCTCGAAGCGCTCCACGTACCTCCCGGAACGCCTCGCTCTCTTCGCGACTTGCGGCCTTGCCCGCGGACAGGCACGTCTTGGCGTGCCGGGGTGGGCGGGTAAGAAGGTGGACCTTTTGACCGGTTCCTAAATGTATGCGGAGTGAGGACCATGATCATATGCAAGAAGGTATGGGATTTGTTGGTCCAACGCACTGTCTACCGGGGTTCCTCATCGCGGATCCGTAGAAAGACGGGAAATCTGGGAATACCGTTTTTGGTCAGTCCCTGGTAGCGATACGTGATCCGGCTCTGGAGGGGTGGCGGATCGCGCCGTTGCTCATGACTGAGCCCGCTTCCAATCGAGAAGATCACTCCTTGATCCGTGCGCACCGTAAGTGAACCGGTCTGACCGGCAAACTGACCCTTACCCGGCCGATACCCGATTACGGTGGCCTCGGCATCGGTGAAGGGTTTGAGCTTGAGCAGATCCTGGCTGCGGCCACTGGAGTACAATGCCGTTTCCCGATGCAGGATTAACCCCTCCCCACCTTGATCGATTACCGCCTGCAACCATTTCTGCAGGTCTTCTTCATTTCCGATGTGTCGTTGTTCGATGATGTCCCAATAGGGGGAGTCGCTCTCTGCCTTGAGGCGATTCATGGCCATCACCCGTTGATCAAATGTCCCGCCATGTGCAGGAAGATCAAAGACCATCAAGCGGACGTTTCTCCACCCCTCATGAGGTTGTTGGGTGCGAACAATAGACGACACCTCTTCATATCGGCCCCGCCCTATCCATAACTCTCCATCCAGGGGAACGGCCGGAAACCCTTTGGTAAACCATTCCGGGGTTGCAAACACGTTTCCGCCTCGCGAAATGAGATGGGTTCCATCCCAACGAGCGCGGACGCCGTCGAGTTTTTCACTAATCCGGTATTGGCTGATATCGATACCCTGGCGGTAGATGTCAGCCAGCATCAGTTCGGGCTTTGTGCCGGCGTGCGTGACTGGGATTTGCGAGAAGAAGAAGTAGTAGAAGGATGACCGGCAACAGGCAGACGTGAAACCTACGGTCTGACTCCGACAGGCACCAACCGGTTCGTGTCATATCCTGAGGGGTTTGCGAGGGAGAGCGTGTGTTCCTTCTACCGTCGCCCACGAGGAATGGTTTCGTCATTCTCCTATCGTGTCAATGAGCTGGATCTCTTCAGGAAAGAGTGCCAGCTGTTTGGCCTGGAGATCGTCTTTCATATGTTGTTCGCTGGTCGTTCCGGTCAACGGAAGCATCCCCACTTGGATGGCAAACCGAAAGATGACCTGTGCGGGACCCGTCCCTAACCGTTTCGCGATGGCACGTATGTCGGGGTCGGCCATCACCTCCCTATTGGCAGTTAAGAGAGAAAAGCCCTGGTAGACGATGTCATGCGTCAGGCAAATCTCTCTCACTGCTCGATCCCATCCCTGGGAGGCATAGCACCGGTTCTGCACGACCATCGGTTTAATCCCTGCCTCCGCACAGAGCTGAGTCAATTGTCCGGCGGTCACATTGCTGATGCCAATCATTTTGGTCTTTCCGGCTTCATAGAGCTTCTCCATGGCCGCCCACACCTCCCGGTCCGATTCCCCCAAACCCCATCGGGAATAGGGACCGTGCAAGACATACGAGTCCACATAGTCGGTGTGCAGGTGGTTTAACGAGCTATCAAAGGACTGCCGGACCTGGGTGGTGAGATCGGCTGAGGCATCGTAGGGCGTGCGATGGTCCTGCCCGTTCACCGGCGTAAATTTCGTTTGGAGAAACAGGGTATCCCGCTTGACCCCTTGCGTATCGAGTGCAAGCAGGGCTTCACCTACCAGGTCTTCGCGGTAATGAATGAGTTGATTGGCCGTATCGATGGCTCTGAAGCCCGAGGCAACAGCCAATTGCACAAGGTGGGTCGTGCTGCCCTCTTTCCACGCCGTGCCATACATAAACGAGGGCAGTGGAATGTGATTGTGCGCTTTTAATGTCATAACGATTCCTCCAAATTCAATGACGCATCCGGTTGGGTTCTTCCCGGCCAATGACCGCAAAGGCTCTTTGGAATGTTGAACCCTATTCTAGCGACTTCTCTTGTCATTTTCAGGCATCCAGGCAGTATTCGGGTAAATTATTGGAGGAGAATAGAGGTTGGCGCCGCTGTGAGTCGCGCAATGGCCTGCAGGAGTAGCAAAAAATCTGAGAGACGGAATAACAAATTCCAGGAATGCCGGATGGCTTCCTACAAACGTTCACGGCCATGGGCGGAACGAAGATCTTGATCGGGTCCGAGGGGAACGATACTCGTGGGGTTAATGTCATCGTGAGTGATGTAGTAATGGCGTTTAATGTGATCCATATTCACGGTGTCCGCCACGTCGTCGTATTGATAGAGATCTTTGAGATAGCCAAACAGATTGGGATAATCCACAATGCGCCGGATATTGCATTTGAAATGTCCATGGTACACCGCGTCGAACCGGATGAGCGTCACGAACAACCGCCAATCTGTCTCTACGGGCTTTGGCCAAAGAGATACCGTTGCGTGGTTAATCGGGACTCCAGCCTATCCAGCATGTCAAACAGTCGCCGGACCGCGTGCTCGTAGGCCCGTTGAGACGTCGCAAACCCCGCGCGGTAGACGCCATCATTCACCTGTTCATAAATATCGTCATTCAGTCGGTCAATCTCCTGCCGGAGATCAACCGGATAGAGGTCTACCTCACTGTCCGTAAAGCGATTGAAGGCACTATTGAACATCCGCAGGATGTCGTCATCGGAATTACTCACGATCCGGCAGGTTTCCTTATCCCACAACACGGGCACCGTCACGCGTCCGCGGTAGGCCGGATCGCTCGCGTGATAGGCCGCACTCAGAAACTGAAATCCGTTGACAGGGTCGGTCGAATGCCCAGGCCCGTCTCGAAAGGCCCAACCCCGGTCATCCCGGATCGGATCGACCACCGTCATGCCGATCACGTCTTCCAACCGTTTGAGCTTTCGCACAATAATCGTGCGGTGAGCCCAGGGACATGCCCAGGACACATACAGATGATACCGCCCACGCGCCGCAGGAAATCCTGAACTGCCGTCCTCCGTCACCCATTCCCGAAACGCATCACCTTGACGCGTAAAAGCGCCTTCGCTGGATTGTTCGTCAGGAAATTGCGGTTGTCTGTTCATCGTATCCTCAATGACTTCATCATAATTTTTTAAGTTGACTAGCGGGCTATGTGGCTCTCTCCTTGAAGGTACGTCGGGAAGAAGAAACCCCCGCAGTGCACTAAAAATTTCCCTCACTCTATCATGGCAGAGAAGGACCTTCATCTCCTTCCCTTCTCTTTCCGACCCTTCCCCCCCGATATCATCTCACCGGTCTGGGACAAGGAGCCGACCGGGTTTTCCAGTCGGACTTCACACGTTTTAACATCTGAAAGTCCGTATCCACTAGATCTGAAAATTTACGTGGCTGAGCACCGGTATCTTGAAATCAATATTTTAGGAGGGATTTTGCGGAGTTTTTTCCGAAAAATAACGAGTGTTAAAAACCTCTTTTCTTGGTATCATCTTTTCGGTCGGTTTTTTAGGCTTTAAATAGACAATTTACAGGTCAAAAAGAAAGGATTTTGATATTTCTTGGTTCCAGATTTTGCGAAATTGGTTCTATTTATTTGATTTGGTTAAAATTTGGAAATTGAGAATCCGACTTTAAAGAAATTTCATGAAAACGCCCAATCAAATAATTTCAATAACTATGGAAGTTGAGTTTTTCTTTAAAAGTCTCTTAGGGGGAAATACCTCCTATGGTCATGCTGGAACTGTCACTAGTAAATATTGGATAAAAGATTGTCGGCGACTCATAGAGGAACTAGAAAAATATATTGAGGCGAATGTTAATACTGACAAAAATCATTTGAATGAGATTAGATATCAAATAGTGGTAATGAAAGGTACTTTGCGGGGTAAATCAAGCTTGGACCGGGAACCTATATTAATTACTGCCCTTGCCAAGCTCTGCTTACTGTTATTAGGGGATAGGCCCAAACATTTGAGAAAAAAGAGAGTAAATAAACCAGAGTTTTATATTCTTCAGAATGTTAGAACACTTCAGTACCACCAAACCCCTAAACAGAAGGCAATTGTTATTAAAAGGGAATGTACTACAGGAAACACCCAGAAATTAGAGGGTGAGGAAATTAAAAATTTAGAGAGACGGCTTAAGTCATTGAGTTCTATAGAATTTGTTAATTGGTTCAAAGGAGATTATCCAAACATTTATGCTGAATTGTTTTAAGGTTAAAGTAAAAAACAAAGGGTTCGTGCGTCTTTATCTGACAGTCCGGCCTCCACGGCCGCCCACCGCGTCTGAGCTGGTATCTTCTTGATTTGGTTTGTCTCATCTCGACCAAAGAAATCAAACAAATAATCAAAGAACTGTTGAGGCCCATCGCCAGGAATCAAGAGGGCATTGCATCATTATTCTTACCTTTTGAGGAATTCCTTTATCCGAATCATATCCAACGGCCCGTAGGGGCGGCTCCAGGGCCCAGCATTCAAATCTAGTACTGGCGTATTTCTGCCCAAACTGCAGTCATAAACCTGACGGGGAATTGGCGTTTCCAGGGTACGCGGAGGTGGGTGTGTCAGGGTAATTGATAGGTGAATTCCGGCCATGTGGCCTCACCGTGGATGGCTCCTGATTCTGTTACCCCGATTTCCATGCGGGACTGAAACGGTGTGGTGCCGGAAATTCCGCTGAACCGGCCGGTTCCCCACATCCAGGTGAATTCTCCCTCACACGTCTCCGCCAGGCTCTTGCAGGCCCACCGGGAATGGATGACTTCGTGTGTGTCGTGGAGGGAAATCGTGCACGTTCCAAACGAATCCCTGGCTCTGGTCTTCGGATCGATATTCATCGATACCTGGCAACGGATCTGTGCCCGATTAAAGAGCCCTTGTGATTCCGACAAAGGAGCGCGCTCTTCAAGAATGCCGTTTACCTCTCCATGAAAAAATTTCCGGTAGTTTTCCATTTCAAACATGTTGCCTTTGCCGGACCAGTGAGCAATCACATCCCCTCCGACAATCGTCGCACTCCAACCCGACTCAGCGAATCCGAGGAACAAGAGCAGGCCGGCACAGCAAAATTTTAATGGTGTCATTCTTAATTCCAATCCTGTTTTTTGTCTGAGCCCGGCAGACAGATTACTGAATTCAACGGTTTGGGAAAGAGAACTGACTTTCTAATTTAATTGGGAATGAATCCATATTCAACTCTCTTTGGTGAGACATCCGGCGTTAATTCACAGTGTGACGG
>CAVTGT010000002.1:0-362411 GCA_963734345.1 uncultured Nitrospiraceae bacterium | reverse complement strand
CCCTCCACCGCCACCAAATTTTTCCTTATTAATACCTTCCCGGCTGTCACTCTCCCAGCAATCTCAATTTCCTCATAATCAAGCAAGTGTCAGACAAATGAAGCCATTAGTTGAATGATTGCTAGAACTCCGTCAAATTGCGCTCTATTCTTATAGGCGTTTTGCCATTAGAACAGGGATTATGCCACCGGAACCTTTCGAGTCGCGTCCGAAGTTTGTGAGGAGGAGATCGAAGGACTCCCCACAGACAGCTTGATATTTAATGGAACTTCAATAAACACTGAAGTCCCCTTTGAAAGGAGACTATGAATTTTAAGGCGAGCTCCGATTTTTTTGGCCCGATTAACCATACTCCCTAACCCCTGTCCCTGAGCCCTGACAAGATCCACTTCAAAACCCTTCCCATTATCTGAGACCTCTAAAACCATATCGGTGGCTGTCATCTTCACGGACACCTGCCCTTTTGTCGCTTGCGAATATTGTACGCTATTGCGAATGGCCTCTCGTACGATATGTAAAAATTCTGTCCCTTGTTCACGTGAAAGATTATCTTCGCAAGATGGATCAACATTCACCGCAACTGGAAATGAGGCTTCCCGGGTCAAATCTTCTACGAGGGTTTTGAGTGCTACCTCGAACTTGTTTCCCAAAAGGACTCCGGCCTTAAGATCCTCCAAAAAGATCTGAAGCATTTTGGACATCTCCGCTACCTGTTCAATAATAAAATTGGCAGGCCTTCCAACCTCCATGGCAATTTGTATTTTTTGTAAGGCTTTGGCAATTCGTTCATGAAATTGATGGATAATGACATTCCGCTCGTCAATGACGGCTAACAGTTCCCTGTTGCGTTGCAAAAGGTGCAAAAAGGGTGATAACCACACGATTCCTCCCAACAATAATCCGGAAACCAAAAGACCAAGCAGGACGTTCACGAAACTTAAAACTGGAGGACTGAGTTCAGCATATTGTATGTACAGTAAATAGGTTTTTTGGATGGCCAAGAGACTGACCGCCAAACCTAATAGATTCCACACCAGCGGTTTTTCGGTGGACCGTACTCGGCGAACAAGCAAAAAAACCGTCACCCAATGCGCGAGGCACGTGGCAATTAATGTCCAAAACAGTATTGTTTCAATATCCATCTAGGACTTCCTTCCCTGATGAGGCCCTGGTGCTTTCCTAATTCACCTTCAAGGGCAAGGGGCTCACGATCTATACCCAGGGGCATAGAAACGCCGTTGCTATGGGCGAAACGATAAATACTAACGAAACATCAATTCCCTGAAAGAACTCTATAGCATCGCTTTTCTTGTCGGAAAATTGTCAGGCCACCTTAAGAAAGATGCTCAAGAATCTCTAGCTTCCTTTTTTCATTGATTTAAGGATTTTCTTATGGTCTGTCCTCCTTCTAAAAATAGTTAACATTTAATATTTTCGTCATTTCTAGTCACCCCCTTTGAGGTATTTACCTCCCATCTCCCCTCAGACACACTTCAGATAGTATTAGGAGAATGTATATGCGCTTTGTTTTTTTTCTCTGGGTAGGGCTTCTTCTCTGGGCTGGAACAGTCTCGATCAATTATGGCAGCCGGACTTCCGGCACCTCTTCCACAGTTCTATCCTGTTCAGGAAAAAACGATGGAGAAACCCTCTTGGACTATTTACGGACAGGAACGATTACGGGAATCAGAGATAATGGGCACATTCTTACTGTCGGCCTCCCGTTGAAATGGTCAACCCTCCCTTCAGACCTTCAACATGATACGCATGAAGCCTTAGCCTGCTATGCCAAAGCACAACTGCGCGCCTTGCAATTTATTGAGACACCATAAGAGAGAGAACTTGAGACAAAATCAGCGAGAAGGGGATCAGGCGGGTGGATCCTGCGGATGATCGAGGGACTCTCGATAGTAGGCCTTCAGAACATGGGCTCTTTCCCTATCCATAAGGACCAGCTGCCGCTGATCGATTACATTGGCCCAGTACAGATAGGTTAAATTTTTCGTTGTCCCTAATTCTATGTGCATTTCTTTTCCCTCTCCATCCTGAAACGTCGATTCCTGTTGAATATTTTTTGAGGGTAAAGCCTTGTAGATAGTTTGAGCGGAAGGAAGATGACTTTCGAAACACGGAACAGAGGGATCATCAGCGACGGAGACCACATCCTCCCAAAAATCTCGAATCAATTGATCCAAATCAGGTTCTTCAATTTGTTTAAGGATTTCCACTAATCGAAGCAGCAGATCTTTATCATCCTCTCCCCCAATAACTAATCCCTTAAAACCGGAAGAATTTTCATAAAGAGCCCAGACTAGGACTCGATTCCATAATCCGAAACGAAAACTCCAGGATCCAATATTGGGATGAACCCCCGAAACCGTCTCAAGCACTCGATTTAAAGCCAACTCCCTACCCATTCGCGTCGCGGGTAAGCCTGCACATCGATACAGTGTCTCACCAGACTCTCGATAGGGTTCCTCATTCCATAGGGAAGGCTTCCCTTTAGGAAGTCGAGCCACCTCATACAAGGGTCCATCGTTGACCTCCTCCTCTAGTGATCGATATCGACAGGGAACAGGCGCGGAAACAGGCCATAAACCTCTCTCACCTAACGCTCGTTGAAAGAAAATACGCCGACCAAGATGCCAGGTTTTCTCAAAAACAATCATTCGCCCCATAGGCTGTAATGCCGCCAACAAGGTATCCAAACGCCCCCCCAATCCCGTCCGAATTTCAATTTGTGCCTGTCGTTGAGGATTACCTACACGTTGAAAGGTACTCCAGTTTTGACTAGGAAGCCCTGGCTCCCGTTCTGCCTGAAACAAGGCCTGCGTCGAAAGAATGAGATCATAGTCACCGGAAACTGGATGCAGTGGCACCTGAGAAACTAAGAATCGAATATTGGTGAGTTGTCGTTGTTCAGCCTCCAGACAAGCCGATTCAATCGATCGAGGAGATCGATCAATTCCCACAAATTCAATGCTAGGATGTTGTTGAGCATAAAATAAGGTCAGGATACCCACGCCACAACCAAAGTCCAATACATGAGTGGCGGGTGAAATCCGGCTACTGACAAACGAGCCAATGGATAAAAAGTAATGGAATCGTTGAGAATAGAGAACAGAGACAAGATTTCGACGCGCTGACACATCATAAAATTCGATGTCGCAGTCGACCTGTTCACCTCCATGTCGCTGTTCGATCAACCGATGCAAGGCCCGCAATTCTTCTTCGGAAAGAGTAGAGCGTTGCCATTCATAGTAAGAAGCTTCATCACGAAATTCTCGCAATCCCCAGGATTGCAAATATCGGATAAGAACTTCATTGTCCTCCGGACTCTCTTCTCCGCCGTATCCCATTACAAATCTGTCTAAAAAAACCATTCTGAAATTAGGCGAAAAATTGAATTGAACGTGGGCAGAAGGAACATAGATAAAACACCTGTTCAGATGACAGGATTAGCCAAATTCACTTAGAACCCTGTCGGACATTTGTGATGAATTGGGAGCGAGCAGCTGGGTGAGGTCAGAGTTTGACAATTTCGCCTGACCACAATGAAGCTTTGGCTCAAGAAATGACGAATTAGCCGCCGCTTAGCCATCTTTGCAGCAGTGTCATCCTGAATTCGATCGCCTGTTAAAACTTGGCAGATAACATCATGGCATCCTGATAGATCTGAGGCACCGGGTGTGGTTGTTGGAGTTGCCCGGTCCCAAAAACCATGTATTTTTCAATCGTGAGTTTAGAGAGAACAAGAGGCCCACGACCATGCACATGGGTACTATTACTCCCGATTTCTGGACCAAGACCAAATTGTTCACCTCCATGAAGACGGGTAGAGGCATTAATCATGACCGCGCTCGAATCGACTTCCCTCACAAATCGCATGGCCAACTGATAATCACGAGTAACAATAGTATCGGTATGCCCTGGAGAAAATTTTGCAATATGGTCAATCGCTTCCTGGCAATCTTTCACAACTTTAATGTTCATGGTTAATGATTGATACTTTTTCTCCCAATCAGCCTCTACAGCCTCTTTAATGCCTAAATGTCCGGTCATTTCCAATACTCCCAACATAGAGACCGTCTTGGGACATCCATTTAACGTGACTCGATATTCCTGGAGAAGTCTTCGAGTTAACCCCGGCAATAAATTCCGAGAAACGCCCTGATGCACCAAAAGGGTATCCATGGCATTCGCTGCAGTTGGGGATTGAATCTTGGCGTTAACCGTAATCGTTTGTGCTAGCGGAATATCGACATCCTGATCGACATACACATGACACAGACCGCCGTCAAAGCCAATCACCGGAACCCTGGACTGCTCCATTATCCCTTTTCGCAGACCAGCACTCCCCCGCGTAATGACCGCTTGGACGTATTGGGGATATCGCACGATTTCCAACGCTGCATCGGGAGAACTCCTGTCTAAAAAAGTCAACCCCCCTTCAGGCACACCATTGGCTGCCACCGCCTGCTGGAGACACCCTACTAAGGCCGCATTCGTATGCAACCATTCAGTTCCACCACGAAATACACACACATTCTGGGTCTTTAAACACATCCCGAACGATTCGGCAGTCACCAAGGGGCCCATATCTGACACCACAGCCACGATACCAAGGGGCGAGCGTACGGTATGAACCTGCATCCCATCTGAGGTCATCCACGCCCGGCTCACCTCTCCTATCGGATCAGGCAAAGCCAGTAAATCTAGCAAGCGTTGCTTCATGAGATGAATAGTTTCTTCTGAAATTCGAATTCGTTCTGTCGCTTCCCGATGCGCTTGTTGTCCAATTTCCTTCGAAATCGCCGCCAAGTCCTTTTCGTTGGCTTCCAAAATTTCTTGAGTGTGGTCCACCAACATGTCAGCCATGGCTTGTAACGCCAAACATTTCGCCTGAGGAGACAAACATGCCATAGGGCGGGCAGCATCTTTTGCTCGCTTCAATAAGCCTTGCACATATAACTTCAGAGGGACTTCAACCATCCTTCTCTCTCCTTCGTTCTTTTAAAATGCCAGAAACCAGATTGACTATAGCCATGAAGTTTCTTAGAGTCAAAAATGTCCTTGATTCCATGAGAGAATTTTCAACTTTTGGTCCCCATCTGGTCCTGTAATCATCTACAAATTCTGGGAGGTTAACATACGTGACAATGAGTTGGCGGGCTTGAATTAGTTTTTTAACCTGTGCTAGTGTCCCTTGGTTAAATGGAAATTTACTGAATCTATGTATTTTGCATGAATGTTTCTTCACTTGGAACAACCTGCCTGATCAGACAATCCACATTTATTGTCTCCTGCCGGTCCCATTTGAGCCAAATTACAGTTTTGAGTTTTGCTAAACAAATCACAGTTCTGCGTTAACCCTTGTATCTCTGAAAGGGGGTGGGAAGGTCCGTTATGGTCACGATTAAATCGTTATTAGAAGCTGGGGTTCACTTCGGGCATCAAACAAATCGATGGAACCCCAAGATGAAGCGGTATATCTTTGGTGAAAAAAACGGTATTTACATCATTGACCTCCAGATTTCTCTCCAATGCTTCCAAAAAGCCTACGATTTCACACGAGATATTGTGGCAGGGGGAGAATCTGTCTTATTCGTTGGGACCAAGCGACAGGCCATGGATATTGTAGAGGAGGAAGCCAATCGCTGCGGAATGTTTTTTGTCAACCAACGGTGGCTGGGTGGCATGTTAACAAACTTCCAAACCCTCCGACGCAGTATCAACCAGTTGAAAAAACTTGAAGCTGCAGAAACCGATGGCACATACGAACGACTCAAAAAGAAAGAAATCGTTCGCATGAAAAAGGAACAAGGCAAGCTGGAAAAGTATTTAAGTGGCATTAAAGGCATGAACGATATTCCAGGGTGTATCTACATTTTGGACACCAGAATTCAACACATTACGGTCAAAGAGGCTAATCGCCTGGGCATCCCGGTTATTGCATTAGTTGACACCAACTGCGACCCTGAGGGTGTGGACTATCCTATTCCCGGAAATGATGATGCCATTCGATCGCTCAAATTGTTTACCGGACAGATTGCCGACGCATGCATAGAGGGCCTGGAACTTCGTCGGAGACGTCAGGAGTCCGCCGCCGATGCAGACGGGTTCCTGCCGGATCATTCAGGACCAGGCCACTCATCCATCGAAGCAAACAAGAATGCTCAACCTGTTTAAGGGCGCTACGTCCATCATCTGACCATCAATTCACATCACTCTGTAGGAGAGCAAGCGTATGTCTAGTTTGAGTGCCTTGGTGAAAGATTTGCGAGGCAAAACCGGGGCAGGAATCCTCGATTGTCAAAAAGCCCTTCAAGACACAAATAATGATGTCGAAAAAGCGATTGATCTCCTGCGTCAAAAAGGATTGGCTGCCGCCCAAAAAAAGGCCGGCAGGGAAACCAAGGAAGGAATCATTTCATCATATATCCACTCAGGATCAAAAATTGGCGTGCTGGTGGAAGTCAATTGCGAAACAGACTTCGTCGCTCGCAACGAAGAATTTCAAGCTTTTGTCAAGGAAGTCGCCTTACAAATTGCCGCCTCTCATCCCTTATTTATTAAACGCGAAGATATTCCTCAGGACCTCATAGAACGTGAGAAAAATATCTACCTCGCGCAAATGAAGGAATCGGGTAAGCCCGAAACGGCGTGGGAAAAAATCATCAAGGGGAAATTAGAAAAATATTATCAGGAGCAATGCCTTCTCGAACAAGCCTTCATTAAGGATCCTAGCATTAGCATCAAAGATCTCCTTTCGCAGAAGATAGCGAAATTAGGCGAAAACCTCACGATCAGCCGTTTTACGCGCTACCAACTCGGCCAGGACTAATGCCTCTCAAATATCGCCGCGTCCTCCTAAAAATCAGTGGAGAAATGCTAGCCGGGGAACAAACCTACGGCATTCAACCTTCTATTTTACATAATCTTGCAGACGAAATTGCCGACGTCTTGACCCTAAACGTGGAAATCGCCATTGTCATCGGAGGAGGGAATATTTTCAGAGGGCTCGCCGCAAGTGCTTCCGGTATGGAACGGGCATCCGCCGATTACATGGGTATGTTGGCCACCATGCTGAATGCCCTTGCCCTTCAAAACGCCTTAGAGAGCAAAGAAATCCCCACCCGCGTATTATCGGCCATTGAGATGCGGCAGTTGGCAGAAAGTTATATACGTCGTCGGGCCATTCGGCATTTGGAAAAGAAACGCGTGGTGATTTTTGCTGCAGGGACGGGAAATCCGTACTTTACCACGGATACCGCTGCCGCTCTGCGAGCCATGGAAATCGGAGCAGATGTGATCATGAAAGGCACCAAGGTGGATGGCATTTATGATGCAGATCCCCTAACCACGCCCACCGCCAAACGCTTCACCGAATTACCATTTTTATCAGTACTCAATAAAAGCCTGAAAGTCATGGATGCCACCGCTATTACGCTTTGCATGGATAACGATCTGCCCATCATTGTCTTTGATCTCACTTCACCAGGCAACATTAGGAAAATACTTGAGGGAGATCCTATCGGTACGATTGTTTCCAAGAATGCTGCTGTCAACTAACGTGGGGAATGAACATGAACGATCCAACCATTCAAAAAGTCACTCAGCGAATGGAGGGAGCCATCGAGCACATCAAGAGAGAATTTATGGCTCTTCGAACCGGTCGTGCCTCCTTAGGATTGCTCGACCATATCACCGTTGATTATTACGGGACGCCGACCCCTCTCAAGCAAGTCGCCAATTTAGCAATCCCTGAAAGCCGAATGATCACCATTCAACCATGGGATACTTCCCAGATTAGAGAAATTGAACGAGCCATCATTAGTTCCGAACTTGGCCTCACTCCCTCAAATGATGGGAAATTGATCCGACTCCCAATCCCCCCCCTGAGCGAAGAACGCCGGAAAGATCTGGTCAAACTCAGTAAAAAATATGGCGAAGAAACCAAAGTGCAAATTCGAGGATTCCGTCGTGACGGCAATGATGAGCTCAAACACCTTCACAAAGAAGGGTCGCTGACAGAAGATGTGCTTCGTCGGTTGGAAGCAGAGAATCAAAAACTGACCGACAAATTTATCCAGATCGTGGATGAATTGATCAAAAAAAAGGAGGAGGAAATACTCGCCATCTGAGAGATTCTTGTGACACCTATCCCGCCTACTCCATCTTCCGACCTTCGACTGCTCCCGTCTCCGATTACCGTTTCCGTCAACCTTCATGCATTAGTCATGAATTTCCAAAAGATCCGTCAAGCAATTGCTCCGCCCACGAAAATTCTGGCCATCATCAAAGCGGATGCCTACGGCCATGGAGCGATCCCTGTGGCTCGTGCCTTGGAACCATTGGGGATTTTTGGATTCGGAGTGGCATCTGTATTGGAAGGTGTTGCTCTCCGAAAAAACCAGGTTCACTGCCCCATTGTGGTGATGGGTCCTCTCTTACCCGAACAACTGAAAGTGATCATTGACCATCAATTAACTCCTGTCATTTCTCGCTTTGAAATTTTACAACACCTGATTGACTTACTACCTCCAGGAAAAACAGCATTTCCCATTCATCTCAAGGTCGACACAGGCCTACACCGGCTGGGCTTTGAAATCGATCGCGCTCTTTCCGCACTCACCACGCTATCCCGCTCAACATCCTCGATTGTCATTCAGGGATTCTTAACCCATTTTGCCGATGCCGACAATCATGATCCCTCTTTGACAAACCAGCAAATGCAACAATTTCTGTCGTTTATCGACCATGCGAAACAATTGGAAATTCAGGCGCCAATTCTTCATATCGCCAATTCCGCGGGAATTCTCTATCATCCGACCTCTCACTTAGGAATGGTCAGACCGGGCTTAATGTTATATGGCTACGCACCAAGACAGGAAGGTCGCTCCCCACCCATCCAACTTCAACCCGTCATGAAGGCCACCACGTATGTGTCCCATCTGCGCTCTCTGCAGCCTGGGGAAATCGTAGGTTATAACGCACTTTTTCGCACACGAAGACCTTCACACATCGCCGTCTTACCGGTTGGCTATACGCACGGCTTCCCCCGTCATCTCACGGGAGTCGGTCATGTCCTGATTCAAGGGGAATGCGCCCCCATCATTGGAAAGATCTGCATGGATATGATGATGGTGGATGTCACAGACATTCCCAACCCAAAAATCGGGGAAGAGGTGGTGTTACTGGGAAAGCAAGGCTCACGCGAAATTACGGCCGAAAATTTCGCAGGTTGGTTGAATACCATTCCCTATGAAGTACTCTGCGGAATTGGAGGAAAAGCGAACAGGATCTATCTGACCCACCCGCCTGGCTCTTCACCATCAACCACACTGACAGACTCCGGAAAGGGGGACAGTTGATAACCCTTCCGTTATTCTCCTCGGTACGAGTCACGCCACAGGATTGACCCGCTCTGGCGGTCTCCTAATTACGTTGTTTTCAATTTTCGTTTTAGCCGTTTCTCGACACTAGCCACTTTTGCAGATAACCGGTCTTTGTGCCCACGTCGATAATCCACTTTAATCACACAGGAAATGCGCGGACAGTCCTTTTTCATCCTGGTATAACATTGTTTTACCACTCGAAACACATCATCCCATTCTCCCTCCAGTACCGTTCCCATAGGATTTAGTCGATACTCCACACCGCTTTTATCAATCACATCTAACGATCGAGACACATATTTTCCCACACTTTCCCCCTTTCCAAGGGGTGACATACTAAATTCTAACAACACCATTACACACCTTCCTTTCCAACCGGTTCCACCTGCTCCTCATGAGACAACTTCCAACTATTGGGATACTGCAACTCCCCGATCAATTGGAAGCCACTGACCGCTTCCGTCAATCGCTCCCGGCGCCGAAGATCGCTGACCTCCGTGTTCTTAAATTCCTCACGCAATGCGCCTAACCAATCCAAAAACTGGTCAAACTCCTCATCAAAGATCGATTCAAGATTTTGGCGAAGCACTTTTGCCAGAGCCGGCGCAGTTCCACTCGTACTAATCGCTATTCGAAGATTCCCGCGTTGTACCAGCGCAGGCATCATGATCGTCGAATATTCTGGCAAGTCCATAGACCACACCAGACACCGTTCTGTTTTTGTCAATTCAAATAATGATTTAGCCAAGTCCAGATCGTCCTTCAACACATTTAAAATTAACACGACTCCTTGCGCATCGCTGGAACGAAATGTCCGGCCACGGTGAATAATTTTTCCTGAGGCGGTGAGTTTCCGCAAATCCACATGAAGGGTGGGATTCACTACGGTAATTTTCGCTCCTGCATCCAACAACCGCTGAATTTTCTCAACCGCCTCCTCGTCACCACCAATGACCATGCACTGACGACCATTGACATCTAATGTCGCTTGAAACCCTGCATTATTCGTCATGACAATCCTCCTCTACAAACCAAATATCTTATCCAACATCCAATACAAGGGGGAAGGGGAAATCCCCCAGCACCGTGGCTCAAAATTACACAGAGGACATTTTACCCAACCATCAACAAAAACTGACCGGTGAGTCTGAAGAAAGATCGGGAGAGATGTTTAGCGGAAACTCCCTCGCAGAGCCAAGTAGAAAAATGGTGAATGAATGAGGCAGACGGTCATTCGACCGCATGCTGAAGACTTTCTGAACTTTGAATACCGAGAGACTCATAGATTTTCAGAGTGGCCTTCGATTTATTCAAGGTATAAAAATGAATCCCTTTCACTTTATGATCGATCAGATCCACAACCTGTTCAGTCGCCCAATGGATTCCCACCCGTTCCGCATAAGTATCACTTTCCGCCCGATCCATGGCTCGCAAGAGTTTCGCAGGAATTCGAGCTCCCAGCGCCAGCTCCGACATTCGAGCCATGCCCTTTCGAGAGATAATCGGCATAATACCTGCAATGATCGGCACCTTAATTCCCACCACCTCACAACGTTCACAAAAATCAAAAAAGTCCCGATTATCGAAAAACAATTGCGTACAAATATAATCGGCTCCCGCATCAACTTTCCGCTTTAGATTGTCCATTTCCAGCAGCCGGTTTGGAGTGCCGGGATGGCCTTCGGGAAACCCCGCCACTCCCACGCCGATTTCAGGAAATTGTTGTTTAATAAACTGCACCAAATCAGAGGCAAACTGAAAACCATCGACAGGAATCTGCACCTCCGTGCTCCCCTTGGGCGGGTCACCACGCAACGCCATAATATTGTGAATACCGCTCGACTGGTACTTCGATAGAATCTGATGGATTTCCTCACGCCCGGACCCCACGCAGGTCAAATGAGAGACAATCGTCAAATCAGTTTCCCGTTGAAGCTTTACCACCAGGTCATGAGTGCGTTCGCGGGTGGAACCGCCAGCGCCGTAGGTGACACTGACATAGGCGGGTTTTAACGGCATCAGGGCTGAAATCGCCTCAAAGAGATCATAAAAAGTCTGCTCGGTTTTGGGAGGGAAAAACTCAAAACTGATGGCAGGATGATGATTCCGCAACACCTCTGAAATATGCATGTCCATACCTTAATTCGCGGAAAAACGTTTGTCTAGTCTGTCTGTCGGCAAATGACCTGAATAGTGAACATGAGGATTCAGGCACCATCGAACGAGCATCGCACCTAGAAAACCTAAAAAAACCAGGACGGTGAAGAGATGAATCGGGGTAATGCCCTCCATAGCGATAGGAATTCCCTGCGCATGCAGGGTGTTGAGAAAAATGACATACCGGATCAGTCCCATCAGCACGAGAGTGATCCCCACACTGATGAGCCCTCCCCAAACCAATCCACTGACATGCGGTATCATAAAAGAGGCATTGAACAAGACTAAGGCCACAAATGCAGCCATCACACCTACAAAGAATAACGCGGAGGCAAATCCGGATCCAGCAACAAGAGCACTTCTGGGAACCTCCCCCAACACTAAAAATAACCAGGGACCGATGAGCATCTGGGGAACCAGACCCGACAAGATCCAGCCAACCCCGTAGCGTATAACCTGATGTGAATCGATTGCCTGATTTCGAGAGAGGGATGCAGGCCCCGCCGGCGCTGCAAACCATCCGAACAGACTTAAGAGTGTCACCATCAGTCCTCCGGCAACCAAGCTGGAAAAAAAGAGATGAAACGCTTTTGGAATCACACGAGTCCAATCCAAGGTGGAAATTACCAGGACAAACCACCCACCTGGAACATTTCCCTCATTGGCCATCGCATCCCACCGTCCAGTCCACAATACGCCAACCCCTAATAATATTCCTGCCGAACAGACCAACCAGCCAAGACAAGGATTCTTTCCAGGAACATTTTGCTGACTATTTCGCCATAAACACATTCCTGCAATCAAAAATCCCACGATCTCTTCATAACCCCAAGGACCAACGGCAATATGGAGTTCAGGCAGGGAGTATCCAAGGATCGATGGGACCAAAAGGCCGACGATTCCTGAAATAACCAGAAAGCACAGCGTCAGGCGGAAAACGATTGGGTTCAGAACGTCACAGATGGCCCCGTATTGAGAACCTCCAGGCCACCTACTGAGAATTTCCGTCACAAATAGAATAAAAGTCAATCCTAATGGCAATACCATCCGCCACACATCCAAGATCGTAAATAGGAGAAAACCGTCAATCATTCCTATGCTCTTTCTTCAAAGTACTACTGTCCATTGTGCCCCATTCCCCCTGCTATATGCCTATTCGAAGTTTAGCCGTTTGAGGCAGGAACAAGCTGGAACCACCCCTGTGTGTGAACAAGATGGACTGAGGTGTCAAAAAGAGCCGATAGACTGTGACCATTTAAAACATCGTTCTTGGAACCATCTTCCGTGATCCGGCCACGTTTCAACAGTACGACTCTCCCCACCTCAGGGGGAATTTCATGGACATGATGCGTCACCAAAATCACCGTACCTCCTTCACGGATAAAATTACGAATTATGTCCATGTATTGAAAGCAGGCTTGGACATCCAAACCTGTGGTGGGCTCATCTAAAATGAGGGTATGGGGCTCGTGAACCAGGGCGCGACCTAATAGGGTTCGCCGCTGTTCACCGGTGGACATCTCTCCGAATGGGCAATCTCGAAGATGGGCAATTCCGAGTTTTTTCATCATCTCCTCACTTCGTGCACGGTGATTGAGACTAATCGCTTGATGGTCATAAATATCCAAACTCGAGAAAAACCCCGAAAGAATAATATGAATTCCTGGTATCCGATCGGGATAGGCCTGTTGCATATCTGCCGAAACAATCCCCAGTTGGGTCCGCAATTCCCACACGTTCCAGTTTTCCTGTCCCATGAGCCGGACATATCGATCAGGCCCGACTATAGGATAAAGTTCCCTTGAAAAAACCTTTAGGAGTGTCGATTTACCGGACCCATTGGGACCCAAAATGACAGTCGAGCACCCGGCAGCAATCACCAATGATAGATCATGTAAGACAGGTCGTATTCCCCGATACACGGTAACATGGTGCAGGTGAATAAGTGGGGATATGGCCGAACTCAACATTTTCCCCGACATCCAGACATGCTCCTAACCCCGGCAACCGTTCAGCAATGTCCCAGCCTTAAAAACCTTAAACAAAGGATGGGATTCTTAAATCTTAGGCACGAAACTTCAATGGAGAAAACAATGCTGGGCAAACCACCATATCGAAAAGCATTACCATCCTTTCCTGAATCAAAAACAAACCGTCTCACACAAAGACAAATTGTCCCAACATGCGTGAAAAGTCAAACGATGCCTCGTGACATCCATCAGGATTTCGTCATATTCCTGATTAAGGTTAGGTGAAATTCATTGGCATATCAGTTGCTATGCAGATCATGGTATGGGAAGAAAAAGAGTGTCAACCGGTGAGTTTGACCTGTTATGATCAAACAAGCACCGAGGGGGAGAGTTATCGTCAACCATTTCCAACATCCAACCGGGAGGTCGCTATGAAAGGGGTTGTTTCACGCTGGACCATTGGGACCATGGCCTTTGTTTCCGGGGTCGCTCTGGGCATCGCTGCCGGGATTTTGTGGGCGCCACAGTCAGGAAAACGAACCAGAGAAGATCTGCAAGATCTCACCGCCGATACACTCGACCAAGCCGAGGAATGGATTGACACGACAAAAGAAACAGTCGGCGATCTCTTAAAGAGGGGAAAAGCCGCAGTCGGAGGATAAGGAATGTCGTAAGTTCTGGGATTCCCAGATAAAGAACCGGGCGGACTCACGAGAAAAGGAGAGGAAATTAGTTACACCTCCTAGACTCTTTCTGCCCATCGGATTACAATTCGCATTCAGTCGAATAATCAATGGACTATTCCGGTTAACGTCATCGTTGTGCCTCCCTGTTCGTATTGTGTAAATTTTCAGTGCCTCCCACACAGACCTCTCAAAAATTCACTGGTTACAATTCTTTCCATTTCAGGCAGGTCACTCTCCCTCACAGGTGGCTTGGCCAAGGAAAGCCTGCACGCATTCAATAGGACACCAGACCTAAAAACAGACTGGGTCTTGATCTTTCACAACGGCCGATAAGGACACACGATCTTTCTATGGCAGGCATCACCCGAACTCCGTTTCATCAGCGAATTGTCATTGGCGTCGAAATTGAGGCGTATAGTATCAATGTAACCGATCACAAAATTGGGCGACGCCTGTCAAAGCCTCGCCCCGGGCTTTCAGAATCCGGGGAACGCTTTACCCGCGATGCCTCCATCGGCAGTGAATATAACAGCCGACCATTCACCACAGTTCGGGAAAGTTTATTTTTACTCAAAGCCGGTTTGCGAAAATATTTGCGAGGCTTGTATCGCAGTCGGGAGGATGACCAGGATTACCGCGTGCCGTTATTTGTCGGGGGCTGGACCAACCGGTTTGCCGGTACCCACCTCCATATCTCCGTTGCCCATCGCAAACTCACCAAACAAGAAGCCACCTCACTGAGCTGGCATCTCCACGATCAACTCCCGTTGTTCATCGCCACAGGTGCCAACTCCCCCATATGGGATAAACGGGTCACGGCTAAAGCGTCCAATCGGTTCCTCCGTGGGAATGCCACCTATTTCACACCCACGAAGCGAGGAGATCTGACATCGGTCGACACGAGAGAACTGGTCTATAGTAAAGGACGAAAAACCAAACCTCCGACCTTGGAAATCCGGGTGTTTGATTCCAATATTCCGGAATTCGTTGTGGCGAATTTATGTCTGGTCAAAGCGGTGTGCCTCCGATGGCTCAGGGGTGAACGAGCGGCCAATCGAATGAGCCACGCCGATTATCTTCTGGCCAGAACTGAGGCCGCCACCAAAGGCATGAGAGCCAGACTCCCCTGGAAGCGAGAATGGATTTCAGCCCCTGAATATTTGGACCGATTCCTATGGGAACACCGGGAAGAAATCGACGCCATGGATATTCCTGAAGACATTTATGAGGTCCTTCGCCTGTTCAAACGCAAGTATAATGGGGCACGACTCATTCATGATGCCGTAGCCCTGGCAATTCGTGAGCACCCGCAAACCTGGGGGCGCCGATTCGCCCGTCGGTATCGCTCAGGACTATCCCATTTGCTGAGCGGCAATACCTTGCAGGATTTTGCTACCGAGTTAAAAGTCCCGTTCCCAAGCACCGATCGAGTATGGCTCGGCCGAAAGCGATCATCCATCGATGAGTAAACGCTTTCCCGCCCCATTAATCGGTATCACCTGCGAAGCCGTGTCTAAACGCAAGGACTTCGCCCACTATGACTTGCTCTGCGATCATCGCTATGCCGCCGCCGTCACCGAGGCAGGAGGCCATCCCGTGTTGCTTCCCATTAACCACCGCGAATCTCTACGAAACCGCTATTTAGAAGGCATCGACGGGTTGGTCATTGTCGGAGGGGACGATCTGGACCCGACCTGGTATGGCGAGCGTCCCAAAAAACGCACAAAAATTGCTTTTCAAAATCGTTCAAAATTTGAAGCCTGGCTTTATAAGGCGGGGAAAACACGAAAGTTACCCATTTTAGGGATCTGTTATGGCATGCAGCTCATCAATGTGTTGGAGGGTGGCACCCTTCACCAACATATTCATCCACCCAAGCACGGCTATAACGTTGATCATGAAGGAAAGAAAAATGGGTTGCACCCCATCAAAGTCATTCCTGGCACCCGGTTGTCCAAAATTCTGGGAAAAGGCCGCAAACTGGTCGCCACGCAGCATCACCAGGGCGTTCGAACCCTCGCTCCCAATTTTATTCTTTCAGCCATTGCCAGCGACGGACTCATTGAAGCAATGGAACATCCAAAATTTCCGCATATTTATGCCGTTCAGTGGCACCCGGAACGACAACTGCGCAGCCAGACCACACAACTGCTCTTGCGGGCATTTGTGCGATCCTGCCAACACTACCAACGAACAAGAAACCCGTAATCGATCCTGAATTCGTCCAATCATGGCTTACAGGGCGAGATAAACGGAAGGCATCAAGAAAGAAACACTTCGCGCGGATCCTTCGCTTCAACTCAGGGCAGACTTGTTCATCTCTCCAATTCAAAATAACCCAGTTGGCTTCATACTGATCAATAAACATATGATAGGAGTCAATACATTTTGTTACAAACGTTCTCATTCTCACGAGAAAATCAGTGACCGGAACCAATCTTAAAAATAAGGTCGGTTCAGAGCTTATCCCGAAGTGTTACGAGAGAAAGACCTGCTTTTGTTAAAGGCCGCACAGAATGAGGAGGGCGAGGTATCCACGGAAGGGTACGTTGGGACTTCAGGACAATCTGAACGCCGCTGGCCGCTCCTTCGCCAAAATTCAGGGCATATTTCTTCAACAGTCCCGAAAGTGGTCTGACTAAATGGTTCCCTGGCTGCATTCCTGGAAGGTCCAAGCAAAGGCCTCCCTGATTATTGTTCTCATTGTGGGAGGATCCATTCTGGTCACGGAATGGTTGCATCATTATTATGTGGCGGAATTGGCCAAGGATGCTATTCACTCGAAATCCCTCGTGCTCCTGCGTCAAATCGGCGCACGGTTTAAATCAGACAATCAATTTCACAATCCCACATTACGGGAAAAGTACCTACATGATCTGATGAATCGGAACCCCGACCTCTTACTCCTTCGTTTATACCGGAAGGGCGCGGACCCCAATGAACCGCCAATTCTCCTCACACAGGTTGGAGACAACAAGGAGCGTTCATCTGAAATCCCTCTGATGGTGACCCAAACATTTTTATTAAAAGAACCCAAAGGTGTCTTTCAAAATTACCAGGGCGATGACCGGCTCCAACTGTCCACTCCTCTTTCCATTCAGGGAAACACCGTGGGCGTGATCTATGCGGAATACTGGACGGGACATCTCAACACCATCACTCGGTTTTTTCTGAATTGGTCCTTTTTCATCCGTCTTATGATGGGAATCGGGATCACAGTCGCGTTGAACTATTTTCTCTACCGTCATGTCATCCGTCCTCTTGGACGTCTGAAAGCCGGGCTGGCCGAAGTGGAACATGGGCAATGGACCACGTTGATCCCCATCGAGAAAAAAGATGAAATAGGCGCCCTAGCCAGCCAGTTCAATTCCATGGCACGCCAAATCCAGGAAGTCATGAAGGAGAATGAATCCTTGAATCAGGCCTTGGCCCAGGCCCGTGATGCGTTACAGACCAGAGTAGAGGACGCGACAGCAGAATTACGGCAACGGAACGAAGAGCTGGCGGCCGTCAACGAACGACTTTCGATTGCGCAACGGGATATTCTCCGGCAACAACGGTTGGCCGTGTTGGGCCAATTGGTGGCGACCATCGCCCACAAGATTGGCACCCCCTTAACGGCCATCTCCGGACACCTTCAACTCTTACAGGAGGATCCGCATCTCACACAGGAAGTCCTGGAGAGAGTGCGCACCATGCTCAAGCAAACCGATCGCCTCACCCACAGTATTCAGGATTTACTCACCTTTACCCGGACCCCGTCCATCTCGATAGAACAGGTCTCCCTTCCGCACCTGATCGATCAGTCGCTCTTGTTATTTCGGCCACTCCTTCAGGAGCATGGCATTCATGCCCAAACCCACTTTGCGCCCGATCTGCTTCCAGTGCAGGGCGATGCCTTCCATCTCCAGGAAGCCATCAACAACATCATCGATAATGCCATCGATGCCATGCCGGATGGTGGCCAATTGACCTTTCAGACAAAAAACACAGAAGATAGTCACGAAACGGGCCCAGAGGTCATGTTAGAAATTCACGATTCCGGACCAGGAATCCCTCAAGCACACAGAGAAAAAATCTTTGAACCCTTCTTTACCACCAAAAGTTTGGGATCAGGGACGGGACTGGGGTTAGCCATCACCACGGAAATCATTCAATTGCATAAAGGTCATATCGCCATGCATAGCGAAGAGGGCCACGGCACTCGGTTTCTCATTCGACTGCCTGCCTGGAGAACATCGGATCATGCCTAAAACCACCATCCTCATCGTCGATGATGAACCAGCCACGCTCACCCTACTTCGGGAAATTATGGAAAAAGAAGGCTATCAGGTGCACACCGCCAATAGCAGCCAAGCGGCATTAGACACCTTCGGAGACCAAACCCCGGATGTGGTCTTGTCGGATATTCAAATGCCGCACATGGACGGGTTGGCCTTATTGGCCGAAACGCGAAAACGCAGCCCCCTCACCCAGGTCATCCTTCTCACAGCCTACGGATCGTTATCGACCGCCGTGGAAGGGATCAAAGCCGGAGCGTTCGATTACCTCTCCAAACCCTTTGCCCTGGAAGAAATTCGATCCGTCGTCCGACGGGCCTGTGATCACAAACACACCCTGGAGGACGACCGCGCCAAAAGTCAGCCGCTCCTGCCAAAAGGTAACGGCATCAACCAGATACAAGGCAACAGCCCCTCCATGGTGGCCGTGTACAAACTCATTGCCCGCGTGGCACCCACGGAATCTACCGTCCTTATTCATGGGGAAACCGGAACAGGAAAAGAACTGATTGCCAGGGCCATTCATGCCAACAGCCTTCGCAGTGAGGGGCCATGTATTGCAGTGGATTGCGGCACCCTCACCGAAAACCTGCTGGAAAGTGAATTATTCGGGCACGAACGCGGGGCATTCACGGGAGCGATCACCTTGAAAAAAGGGCTGCTGGAGTCGGCCAATCATGGAACCTGCTTTTTGGATGAGATTGGCGATATCTCCCCGAATTTACAAAGCAAATTGCTCCGGGTCCTGCAAGAACATGAAATTCGCCGGGTGGGAGGCATGGAATCGCTCAAAGTCGATGTCCGCATCATTGCGGCGACCAACAAAAACCTGAAGAAGCTGGTCGAAGCCGGAAAGTTTCGGGAGGATCTTTATTACCGGCTCAACGTCGTGACGATACACCTGCCCTCACTTCGTGAACGGGTCGAAGATATTCCCACACTCATCGACTATTTTCTCACCAAATATACGCGGGTCAACAATAAGGGGGTCACCGGGGTGCACACTCAGGCCTTAACGTTGCTCACCAACTATTCATGGCCGGGAAATGTTCGTGAATTAGAACATACGATTGAACGAGCCGTCGTGATGACCCCGCATTCCATCATCATGTCCCATGACCTCCCCTTAGCCCTGGTCGCGCCCCCTTCCCTTCCCGATCAATCGCCATCCCATCCGGACTGGAAGACGCTTGAACAGCTCGAACGGGAACATATCGTCAAGGTATTGGATGCCCAGAAAGGTGACGAAAACCGCACCGCGGAACTATTGGGGATCCACCGGAAAACCCTCCAACGGAAACTCAAAGAATACGGCCTGCGGTAACCACTCTCCACCAGGCCCACATGGAATTCCCACGTTGACAAAAGGGGAGGTAGAGGGATTCGTTTAACAGGTAGATTCCTTCAGAACTCCCTGGCTTATGCACAACCCAACATCCCCAAGCCGGTCATTCCCAACATGCACGCCTAAACGCTTTTGGCTGGGATTGCCCTCCTTGAACAACAACCATATTGACGTGGCAAAGATTTCAAACAGGTTAGTCATTCCTAGTTAGCTGGCCCACAAGGAATGTTGGAAGGATTTGTGGAAAGACCAGGAAGGTTGCGGAGGGAATGACTGCGGATATATCAGGCTATTGAATTTGCCAATCTCTCGATGCACTGCGGGAAATCCCGTGGAACTAATCGTCATCCATTCATCAACCATGTGGCCACGGTGCCATTACTCGTATTCCGCCAGATGACATCCCCCTTGCCATCCCCATTCACGTCACCCGCCCCCACGATCTGCCAGACCTTCGGCACTCCACCCGGAAAGCCTGATACGGCGATCGACGTTCCATTCATTAACCACACCGCCGTGGTGCCATTACTGGTATTGCGCCACACGATGTCCGCTTTTTGATCGCCATTGACATCCTGAGGGTCAATGCCGCGACTACCGCTAGGAGGATTTTTTTCGATCACCACGGTGTCGTTGATAGCGCCCTCCGATCGCAGATTCCGTAACGTGAGTGTGCTGCCATTGATGTCCAGCAACACCGACCCAAAAGCCAGGTCAATCACGGCCATGACCGGGTGGTTCCCGGCCGCGTCAATCCCATGGCCCGCCACCACATAGATCGTCCCATCGTGAGACGTGCCTCCTGAATATTTTTGATAGGCCTCATTGCCGGTGGGATTGCCATTGCCCGCATCCAGAATGTGCCCGTCCGCCAGAAGGGTATTGAATGAGGGCGTGGCAAAGTTAGAGCGGTACCATAGCCATAGGCGCCGTCAAGAAGATAGGACCGCTCATAGGCATGGGAATGTCCTGCGAAGACAACATCGATCCCGCCGGCTTCCAAAATGGGGAGGACCGTTTCCCGCATGTCGACCATGCGTCCTCCAGAGTCGGATGCATTGTCCGAATCATGGCCTTTCGAATAGGGCGGATGATGCCAGTAGGCAATCACCCATTCCTGTCCGGTCGAGACAAGATCATTTTGTAACCAGGTCACCATCGGGGAAGTTGGGGCCCGGCTACTGTCCATGGAGTCGAGCACAATAAAGTGCACATTGGCGTAATCAAAGGCATAATAGGCCTCCGTGCCGGAGGCCGACACCTCCCGCTTGGTCGTTGGTCGGTAGAACATTCGCTTCGTAATACGGCCCAATCCCGAGAGAAGTCGTAACCGAGGGAGCCTCGTGGGTACCCAGGGTGGGCCAGAGTGGCGTCCGGCGGAGAATATCCTGGTAGACCGCAAAATGCCTGTTGGAAAATTCCGAGTCGGTGCCGTTCACGTAGGCTATGTCACCCATGTGCAGAATGATATTCGGAGCGGGGGGAGATGCCGCGGTCCCGGTCAGCATGGCATCCCGAACCAGCCTTTGGTTAACACCGGCATCGCCTGAATCACCCAGTACCCACGCCCGCATAGGTGTGGGCGAACCGATGCCAGGGGCCATCACAAAAAAGTGCTGATTCGTCCTATCCCTTATGCATACCGTTCGATTCTGTGCCCACATTGTAAAAATAATTGGTGGCAGTATTTAGGCTGGAAATGGCGACGATGTGATCCTTGGCATTGAGCCAGGATCGGAGGACCGCCGTGCCTGTGACGCTTCGATTCAGGGTGCCGAACACAGTGCCGTATTGCACCAGACTATTGTCCGAAGAGTTCAGATCGGTGCGCCACACAATGGTGCTGGACGTCGGCGTGACGAGCTGGAGGTAGGGTTGGCGAACAATTGCGGCGGCCGCTGGCGCCACGGAGATCATCTGTATGAAGCGCACAGCACAGATTCATTACCTCAAGTTAAAACAACGAAAACTCACGATAAATTAAGCCGGAAAGGCGCTCCGGTCACAACCTTATTGGCCATTACAGCAGTTACAGATCTGGGGATCGCAGGAATTGAAGCATTATATTATTTGGAAGACAAAAACTATGCGTCGGGAGCTATCCTCTAGATGGGACATGATGGGCGTCCTGTCGACAGATCGAGATCCGTCTCATTTTAGCGGCGGGCCGCGGTCCGCACGCTCAATGCATACTGATTGGCCCGTTCCGCATGGCTCACCTCTTCGTTTCCCCTCATGGGCTTGTTAATGGATCCACAATTGAGGCACCGCACGCCGTCATACATCCACACGGATCCATCATTCGCCATACCGTAAAACCGGTCCAGCAGTTTCAACCCTCCGCAACGTTCGCAATTCATGATTTTCTCCTGGTTATCTACTGCAACCTCCATGAAGCGGGTGTTTCTCCACAGGCGTATACTGCACAACAGAGGCATGTGTCCGGCGCACGGACGTCCTCGCCTCTCTCCGATGGCCTTCTCTTGCCAGGGAGACACGACCCACAGCACACACATCATCGACAAGACGACCAGTGGAATATCTATGGTGTTCCTTTCTGGCGTTCTGAGCATCTCTCCCTATGCAAGCCGAATACAGTTTGACCCGTGGGAAGCGTCCTTTCTTCAAATAATAGGCCTATGGAGAAAGCGAATCTGGTCAAAATTGCTCACAATGAAAAAATTCAGATTGAAGCCGCTGGAAACGACCTGGTTCCCAGGATCCAAGCAGCGGAAGTCGATGGAGAACCTAGTCGTGGAGGACGACATTGAGAAGGGAGCTGTGCACGTGCAACCTGCCGTTGTACTCAATGAAACCCAGTTTGCGGAACTTATTCAGGAAAAAGCTGACCCGGGAGCGGGTGGTGCCGATCATGTCGGCAAGCGTTTTCTGACTGACCTTGGCAATGAGCGTCTCCGGCTTGCCCTCTTTCCCAAAATGGGCCATTAACAGCAACACCCGCGCCAGGCGCTTTTCGCTGGAATTGAAGAGTTGATCGACCAAGTCCTCCTGGATGCGAATGTTGCGAACCAAAAGATATTCCATGAATAGCCTTGAAAAATCGGGTTCGTTTTGTAGCAGGCGGATCATAGCAATTTTGCCAATGCGAACGATCTTCGCGACACCCAACGCGGTTGCGGCCTCCAGGCGCAGCACCTGCCCGGTGAGGCAGCCTTCACCAAAGAAGGAAGCGGGCTCCAGAATCGCAATGACGGCCTCTTTGCCGCGTTTGGAAACCACGGTGAGTGTGATTTTGCCCTCCAGAATATAGAACACGGCATCCGCGGTATCTCCTTGCGAAAAGAGAGTCTGGTTCTTTCGGCACGACAAGATTGTTTTGCCGTCCCCGACCTGAGTCAAGAGTCCCTTCGGATTGAATGATGCGTGTTTGCTTGGGTGCCATAAATCCTCGTGTAATTAGGAAGGGTGATTAATTCCCGATAAGGCCACGCGCTCGAATCCCATTTCCCTTACGAAGCCGTTCCAACTGAGCAACTCAGGACCTCTTTCAACTCGACCCAATTAAAGGGTTTATACAGACAGGCCCGCGCCCCAGCCTCAATCGCCTGGGCCTTCAACCGGCAGTCGGTATGGCCGGTGAGCATCACAACCGGTATGGACGGATAGCGCTCTTGGATGTGCTGTAAGACCGTCAAGCCGGTGATCCCGGGCATCAGATAATCGAGGAGGATGATGTCATAGTCCGCATGTCCGAGCTTCATCAATCCTTCCCAGCCATTCTGGGCCGTGTCTACGGTGTGCCCGGCATCTTCCAGGAGAATTTTCAGCAAGTTCCGGATGGCCGTATCGTCGTCGACCACGAGAATGTGTTTTTGTATCATGTTGATGACGGAGACCCTTCTTGTCAGGAATGGTTTGGCCTGCGATTGCGCATGCATCGCCCATTTTGATTCGAAACGAGCTATGTGTTTCCCAACGCGTAAGACTTTCTCTTCTCCCCTGAGACTCTTCCGTGAAGACTACACCCCTGGGATTTACCAGAATGTCCAGGACCCATGAGCAACCGATCAGAATAACCGGGACCTCGCTCGTGAGCGAGACCACTTCCGCGTTGGTCTGAATGGCCATATTGGCGTTCATCGCCATGCGCTCGTTTACGCATGCCCTAATGGTCTCATCGTAAGAAGGCCCAGGGAGAAAATTGTCAATTTCACGCGGTCGGCATGAAGGCCACCTGGCTGAACAGGTCGACCCTTGCCGTCAAACTCTCTTGAGTCTTGACTGTTCTCTACGGCCTCGCGCATTGACGGGGTCCCCTCCTCCTTGAGGGCGTTCTTCCCACTCTTAACCCCGTCGAGCCCTTTGGCGATGTCCGCCGCCGGCCTAGCCGCATCGGAATCCATCGTGCCTTGGAACATCACGACGCCCTTCGTGTTCTCTGCATCAGGCTGTTGCCCTTTGACCCGGCCATCGGCAACCAGCGCAATCGTGTTTTTCACCTTCAGCCACGATTCAGCAACCGGTGGATTCTCCACGACGACCCTTCCAAGAGCATTCATCCACCCTGTGATGAGTGCCCAGCCAAGAACCAGAGCCGTGCAGAGCGTGAGGAGATAATGTGTGCTCATGACTTTCTCCTTCTCCCGTTTCTGGATGATTTCCCCTTAGCGGGTCTTATCGTTCGTGGCTTCGGGCACCGACTTCCGGTGCCATTAATCCGCCACGTTCATTCGGTTCTCACATCCGTCTGGGACTTATTCGGATGACGGCTTGATGGGACACTGTCATCCCCAATCCTCTCGTGAGTTGGCATTATGGCTAAAATACCGGCAGCCGTCTGGTCAATAGTGCACACAAAGCGAAGATTTCATATGCCGTCAACTGTGTGGGTCTGGTTCGCTCGATAGAGCGACCATCCACAAACGTAGCGTGTTACGCCGGAGGATATCCGAATCGGATTTTTCCTTTTCTGTCGGCTGAATAGAACAGGCTGCCCCAACCGAGAGGCAGCCTGTTCGTTCTCATCCTTAGAGTTGGACAGATAAATGAGAATTTATTTTGTTCGTTCGGCCCTCACCCATGTATCGTGATCGAATAACTCGTCATCATCCCACAGGAAAAACCCAGTTCTTTGTTCCTTAAACTTTATTGGACAGATTTTGTTGTGGAACCCATCGTGACTGAGCATGAATTTCTATCAATGCCGACTGGGCTTTGACCAATTCCGGTGCGTTGGTTTCACACTGTTCAACGCGAACATTTGCATCGTCTGTTGTCTGGTCTATAGTACTCGAGTTCATGAGCAGCGAAGGTGCCGGCGATTCCGGCCACCGCCGATTTGGTTCAGTTTATGGAAACGCGTCAGTCCGTTACCCCGATCATGTCCTTCACATGTCCTGGCTGATTTTCACAATAATCGTCTCCAGCGTGCCATCTTTTCAAATATTGGCCGGCAGAAAAAGTGCGCTGCGCCTGAGAGTCGTAACCTCCCAACAGATAATTCAGCACCCCCTAACTCGGAATAACCAGGCTACCGCTATTCTGAAGGGACCTTCTCATCTTCAGTCTTTGCCAGAATGCCTGGGCTCACAAGTTCGATTCGCACGATCGGCCCCATGAGTTGCAAGGGCCCTTCGTAGTGCACGAAACTCGGGACCTCATCGGCCATGATCCAACATTTGTAGTGAAACTGGGCCGGGAGTTGGCCGGTGATTCTGCCGAGCCACTTCCGGATCATGCCGATGTCCGGCTTGAACACGTACTGCAGCGCCTTTCGTGACAGGTCGCCAATGCGGACAGTATGTTCCCCCATGGGACGGAGTTCCAGTTTGATGACCTCTGGCTCGGGCGTGAAGGCGAGAATCTGCACTGTTTCTCCGATACCTTTCGGCAGGTTCAGCACCATCGTGACCACCATGCCGTTGTAGACATCCTTGGGCAGATCAAACGTTCCGGTCACCACCTCTTCCTTCTCATTCCCCTCTGCTTGTAATCTAACCGTGTATGCTCCTGTGCTCCGGTCGATCGCGACATCGATCTGATCCGGAAACGACGGGCCGCGTTGGACCAGACGATAGCTGTTCAACGTAAACACCCGCTGTTGGGAGAAGACGACTTTCTCATCATGCAGACTACCGTCTTTGAAATTAAAGACCAAATGACTTTCGACCAGATCTCCCTTTTGGACAACTTGGATCATCTCGCCCTGGCCAATAATCTCTCCGGCCAGCGAACGCACGAGAAGAAAACCATGGGTCACCCCTTCTGGAAACCGCACCACGATTGGAACGGCCTCTGCCGGAGAGTAGACGAAGGCAGTGATCAATAGCATGAGTGCGAAGCCTGGGCAGGCCTGATGAAACGCCAAAAAGATTTTCAACCTACACCTTTTCACGGGTTACCTTTGCGTTAATCACGCGAATTCGTAAGCCAGCCGTCAGAGCCGGCCGGTCAGGGCCAGGATGACCAGGATCAGGAGGACCAAGCCTAGCCCGCCGCTGGGGCCATAGCCCCAATTGGCGCTATGCGGCCAGGTTGGTAGGACGCCAACGAGCATCAACACCAGCACAATGATTAGAATGGTACTCATCTCGTATCTCCTTTTTTTCGCACGTGAAACCTATGAAATGGCCACTCCGTCTGACAGCGCGGCCTTGAGGATTGTCCACCTTCATTATCTTCGCAGGTAAAATGATTCTCTTGTCATGGCTGAGTTGAGAGGCGGGTTCGTTCTGTGGTCCTCCGCGTTGTCTTAAATGGTCGCGGAAAAAACTCGTCGAGCCAACGGGTGAGTCCGGCCATCCTCATCTTTCCCTGATAGGCTCAGGAACGAACAAGGTCGTGTACTGGCTCGGAGGTTAATTCGGTCGTCGTTCCCCACTCAATCAGAGACCCGGTGCCGTTTAGGCACAGATGAGGCCCAAAGGTTCTTGATGTACAGTACTCTTCCAGATCGGTCGAGCCACACTTACAGCAGTAGACCAGATCCAACCGGGCAGGATTTGAGAACATCCGGGCGGCTCGGCAGGTCATGGTGTCATCTCCTTCCAGCTCAAGATGATGGCGAGGGGGAGTGTCAGTCCATTCACTTAGTATAGCGAGGAGACAACGGCTGATCTGGTCAAAATTGCACACTGTCGAGGATGGCCACAGTGCCGTCACCGGGCTCGACCCTATTAAATTTACTCAGTAGATACAGAGACTTGGTGGTGAAGAAGGTCTTGAGGAGAGAGCTAGGCAGGTGCAAATCACGGTTGTCCTCAATTAAGCCCAGTTCATGAAACTTATTCATAAACTGACGCGGGAACGCGTCGTGTCGATTATCAGGCTGAGGGCTTCTATCTCGGAGGGTTTCCCTTGTTCTGCAGCTTAACTGTGTAGTTCCCAACACCTAGCACCGTCACCTGCACCTGTCCCATTCTCCTCAAACGATCGACTTCAAGGAAAATCTGGGACCACCTGAAACGTGGCAAGTTCAACACCAATTCATCAAGCGGACAGCTGGAAGTGTCTTGCATCGCCAGGAAGATCTGGTCCGCGATAGACGATTGTTGTGACGTGGACACACTTTTCAAAAGCCTTCTCATAACCTGTCCTCCCTTGGTGTCGGGGGAATACGACCGGATGGTTCTTCGCAAGACGCTATGGTGATGGAGGGCGTTCAGACCTTGACAGGCAGATGAAATGCAATGACATCCCTCATCCCGTCTCCGCGCCACTCCACAGTGCACCTTGAGATGCCGACTCCTTTCCTGTGCAGGCGATGGCGAAAGTCATCTCAGAAAATTTTAGATATTATGCCTCCAGAACAGATTGCCGTCTGGTCAAAATTGCTCACTTATGAACATTGTGCAAGGCGCAGCGAAGGGCAGCTCGTGTGTGGTCCTCACACATCGGCATACTCAATTTCGGAAACCAAACCGCGCGCCGTTCCGACGCCGTCAGATGATAGGGGTTGTTTCTGGGATAGGGATCCACCAACAACAGCCTTCGTTCATGCTCGCTCCCCGTGACTCGAGAGGAATGTGTTGTTGGATGCATAAGCTCCAATGTTTTCTCCTTATGGCCGATCTGATGGCACAAACGAATGGTTCTCACTCCGGAGGCCAAGGCGCTTCTTTTCTTTCGGAAGGCAAAGCCCGCAGAGCCCATGACTGATATTGCCGTGATGGCGTTGGGGCTTCCTCGTGGCCATAGATGACCCGACAGCGATAACATTGCTTGAACATAATCGTCATTGGGTTCTGTCGTACGCTTCCATACTTTTATTCATTGCTAGACCATCCACGTTCGTTCTGCCAGTCGAGGCATGATCGGACTCCACCTCGCGGTCAAACACATGCTATACCAGCGGCCGGATGCCGTCTGTTCAAAATTGCTCATGAATAAAGGAATAGAACCGGCGTCGCCATTGGACGCCGCCTGGCTTGTGGCTTGGCTCCACTCATCTGACGCAGCGGAAACGGATGGAAAACCTAGTCTTGGAGGGCGACATTGAGAAGTGAACTGTGCACGTGCAACCCGCCGTTGTACTCAATGAACCCCGGTTTTCGAAACTAATTTAGAAATAAACTGAGTCATGACCAAGCAGTGTCGACGAAGACAACACCATTTCCATGAAGATATCGAGCTATGGCTGTCCGTCTGCAACACTTGGTGAACGTTTCTTGACAGGATGGAGAAGGAGTTGATAGAAGAATTTGTGGTAAGAGTGCGAGCGGGCTTGGTCCGAACGGGAGGAACCGATCCGTGTCTGATATATCACCTCTGGAATCAGAGGTTGCGAAACTCATTGTCCAGACACTTAATCTGAAGATTGATCCTGTGCAGATTCAGTCGGAGGAACCTCTCTTCGGTGACGGCTTGGGCCTTGATTCGATTGACGCGCTCGAACTGTCTCTGGCGATCTCCCAATCCTATGGGTATGAGATACGTTCAGATGATCCGGAAGCTGTCGCCACCTTCGCCTCACTCCATTCGCTTTGTCATTCGATCGAGAAGAATCGCACGAAATAGCAGCAGGGGCTTTATGAACACCGCCGCGTTGCTCGGCCCCTACCACCATGACAGAGTGTTGGCCTGGGAAAACGGCCAATCGATCACCTATGGCCACTTTCTTTCAGATGTGTGGGCCCTAGCTGATCGCCTTCCTGAAAAACCCACAGTCATTAATCTGGCTGATGACCGTTATCGGTTTCTGGTCGGATTCGCCGCGGCGTTGGTTCGGGGACAGACCACGCTGCTTCCTCCCAAACGCACGCCGGGCGCCTTGGCTCAGATCACTCGAGAGTTTTGCCACAGCTATTGCCTCATTGATGGCACGGAAACAGTCGAACACCTTCCCTCCTATCCGATCTCAAAGAGTACATGGAGTCCGACCTACAGCGGGCAGGTTCCCCGGATCCCCATTGACCACCCCGCCGTCGTGGCCTTTACCTCAGGCAGCACAGGGAGTCCCCGTCCAAATACGAAAACCTGGGGCTCCTTGGTCGCCATCGCCCGGAGTACGGGAGCCCGGCTTGGGCTTAAGGCTTCCGATGCTATGACCGTTGTGTCGACCGTTCCTCATCAACACATGTACGGGCTCGAAGACTCCATGATGCTCCCCATTCAACATGGAATGGCCTTCCAGGTGGGACGGCCGCTGTTCCCGGAAGATGTGCGGTTAGCATTGGAGGAAGTGCCATCACCCCGTATGCTGGTCACCACGCCCTTTCATATCCGGGCGTGTGTCGCCGCGCGCTTGCGACTGCCTCACGTGGAGTGCATTCTCTCTGCGACTGCGCCCCTTCCTGTCTCGTTGGCGCAACAAGCCGAGACGTTGTTCCAAACCAGTGTCTATGAAGTATACGGGTTCACGGAGGCGGGGAGTGTCGCCACAAGGCGGACGACCGCTGAGAATACCTGGCACGTGTTGGATGATATCACGCTGCATCAGAAATCAGCCGGGTGTTCCCTGCGGGCCCCATACTTGCGTGGGTCGATTCCCTTTCCCGATATGGTGTCGCTGCAAGGGCCGCATCGGTTCCTTTTGCATGGACGCGGCCACGATCTGGTAAATATCGGTGGACACCGGGGTTCGTTAAGTGACCTGAACCAGAAGCTGAACGAGATCGAGGGGGTGCAGGATGGAGTGTTTTTCCTCCCGGATGAAACGGGAACCTCAGTCACACGCCTGATCGCCTTCGTCGTTGCGCCCGGAAAGGCTGCCGAGCACATTCTGTCGGCGCTTCGAGCCGTCATTGATCCTCTGTTTCTCCCCAGGCCGCTTCACCTCGTTCCCATCCTTCCTCGTAACGAGACCGGCAAGCTCACGAGAGAGGCCTTGCTGGGATTGATGCAAGAGCTTCAGAAAGAGGAGCGGCGTGGGATTTGAGCGGATGGTCACAATCGGTACGGACCATCCATCATTAGCCGGGCACTTTCCCGGCCATCCTGTGGTCCCTGGCGTGGTGATGCTGGGCGAAATCATGGATGCCATCCGCGAGATGACCAAGGAGAACATCGAGTTTGTCGGCATGCCGTCGGCGAAGTTCATGTCGCCTCTGAAGCCTGGAGAGCCTCTCTCTATCAGGCTGAACCCGCAGGGCGACGGCGCAACGGAGTTCACCTGCGCAACCGGGTCTCGCCTCATCGCGAGTGGCTCTCTGCGATACCGCCTCATCGCCGATAATTCCAGGGGTGATTCGTGAGTGTGGGGTGGTTGCGACAACGGGAACGCGGCAGCCGGATCGCGTATCGATTTATGATTTGGATGGCGGTATCCGTCGGACGTCCAGTCGCGCGCGCTTTGCTCTATCCAATCTGCGCCTATTACCTGGTGCGTTCAAGGCCAGCAGGTCGTGCCATCGGACCCTACTTGACTCGCGCGCTGGGACGCCCGGTCAACTGCCATGATTTGTACAGGCAGTATCATTGTTTCGCGTCGACGCTCCTTGATCGTGTCTATCTGTTAGCCGGACAAGGCCGCCACTTTGACAATGAGATACGAGGACTCGACGTGCTCAAGGAACGCCTGGCCCGTGGCCGAGGATGTCTCCTGCTCGGTTCACACCTGGGAAGCTTCGAGATCGTGCGCGCCATCGGGCTGGCCCAGCGGAATGTCGAAATGAAGATCCTGATGTACGAGCAGAATACACCGATGATCCGTGACCTCCTCCGTGAATTGAATCCTGCGGTCGCCGATTCGGTGATCCAGAGTGGCTCGCCGAACACTATGCTGCAAGTCAAGGAATGCCTTGACCGCGGAGGGGTGGTGGGCATTCTCGCGGATCGTCTCCTGAAGCAGGATCGGGCCACGCCCTGCAGGTTTTTCGGCCGGCTCGCACGATTCCCCGCTGGAACCATGTGGCTCGCGAGCATCTTACAGGTGCCGGTCATGCTCTTCTTCGGGCTTTACCGCGGAGGGAATCGCTACGAGGTTCATTTCGAATTGTTCGCCGATGAGGTGACGATCGACCGACGGCATCGAGACCAGGAGGTTCAGGAATGGACCCAGCGATATGCCGATCGATTGGAACACTATTGCCGCCTGGCGCCCGACAATTGGTTCAACTTTTATGACTTTTGGGAAGAGCAACGGTAACAGGACGTTGAGACTGCCGGCCTTGGTCCTCATCGGGTTGTTCTTCCTCTGTCCTGCGGCCATGTCCGTGGTTCAGACGTCGCCACAGTCCGAGCGCGAGGCAGGATCAACCGGCTGGAATGTGGAACAGCTCCTGGAGAGCCTTGCCAGAAATCGGCAAGCGGAAGTACGGTTTGAAGAGACCGCATTTTCGAACCTGCTCACCCAACCGTTGAAGACCCAAGGGGTCTTGCGGTTCACGCCTCCGAGGGGACTCGAGAAACATATCACCGCTCCTCATGACGAACGCTACCTCGTTGAAGACGATACGGTCTTCTTCGAGAGCAAGACGAAGGGGACGAGCAGGACCCTGTCATTGCACGACTACCCTGCGCTGCGGGCATTTATAGAGGCCTTTCGGGCAACGCTCGCTAATGATGTCATCACCCTAAGGCGTTTCTATCGCGTGACGCTGCAAGGTGACCCACAAAGATGGGGCTTGGTTCTGCGCCCCCTGGACGACGCCGTGCAGGAGCTGGTGGAGTCCATCCGGTTCTCCGGAGAAAGGGGCCAAGTCAGTCGCATTGAGATCCTCGCACCGGACGGAGATCGGTCTGTCATGGTCATCACAACGGGCGCGCTGTGACCAGAAGATCCTGGGTCATACTTCTGATCTGGTGCATGGTGCTGGGATTTGGAGCATGGTTCGTCTCCGCGCGCACACACGTGGAGAACGAACTCTCCCACTTGTTCCCGGAAGGTGCCACACCCACCGAACGCCTGCTCCTCACTGAACTACGGACAGGTGCAACCGGGCGGCTCATCCTTCTGGGTTTGGAGGGAGAGGATGCCGATCTGCTGGCAGCGGCCAGCAAACGGTTGGCGGCCTGGATGCGCGAAAGCGGTGCGTTCCACTATGTCGGCAACGGGGAGCAGGCCTGGACAAAGGAGGAGCGGGAACGCCTCTTTCAGAATCGGTATGTGCTGAGCCTAACCGTGCAGGGGTCAATATTCAGCCGGGATCATCTTCGTGACTCCCTTGAGCTACGGCTGAGCGACCTCACCTCTCCATTATCACCGATGGTCAAGGAATTGATCCCGGCCGATCCCACCGGCGAGTTCATGAAGATCCTGCAAGCCTGGATGACCTGGACGGCTCCAAAGAGACACCAAGGAGTCTGGTTCTCCTCGGACCTGCGGCGCGCGTTGCTCTTGGCAGAGACGCAAGCGGCCGGTTTTGATATTGAGTCCCAGGAACAACTCCAAGGGCAAATCAGAGAGACCTTTAGACGTGTCACCGGAGCTCCCACTGGTCCGGCTCCCGTTCATTTGGTGATGACAGGACCCAGCGTCATTGCCGTTGAGATGCAGCAGGCCATCCAACACGATGTGTGGCGGTTGTCCTTGTATGCGACGTTACTGGTCACCACGTTGCTCTTCGCCAGCTATGGATCCGTCTCTATTCTTGCTCTCACCCTCCTTCCCTTGACGAGCGCGATCCTGGCCGGGATCGTCGTTGTGGATCTTGTGTTCGGATTCATTCACGGTATGACGTTGGCATTCGGGATTACGTTACTCGGCGTCGTGGACGATTATCCCATCCATCTGTTCAGCCATCTCACCAGGGAAAGCCGGGCGCCGGTTGTGATGAAAGAGATCTGGCCGACGATGCGCCTCGGCGTCGTGGCGACGGCTCTTGGGTTCTCCTCATTACTCCTAAGCGGGTTCCCTGGCCTGTCGCAACTGGGGCTGTTTGCGGTGGTCGGTTTATTTACCGCCGCATGCGTGACCCGTTGGGTCCTTCCCCACATCGTTCCTCTAGGATTGCACACGAGGCGCGAAGGGCTGCAGGTCGCACAGTGGGTCGATGCGCTGAGAAGGGCGCGACTCGTGGTTCCGCTGGCGGTGGTCCTTGCCATCGGCTCCTTCATCTGGTCAGATGCGCCATTGTGGGAACAGGACATTGCCAATCTGAGCCCGATCTCGACTGAAAGAAACAAGCGGGATCAAGCCCTCCGCTATGAACTCGGGGTGCCGGATGTCCGGGACATCATCGTGGTGGAGGGCTCAAGTGAAGAAGAGGCTCTCCAACGGAGTGAGAGGTTAGCGTTGGCGTTGGACCCACTCGTCAAAAAAGGGGAACTGGCCGGATACGACCTCGCTGCTCGCTACCTGCCCAGCCACAAAACACAGCAGGCGCGGCAGGCCGCGCTGCCTGATCGCGAGAACCTGGAGCGGAATCTCTCATTCGCCCTGAAGGGCTTGCCCTTCAAGCCTGGCCTGTTTCAGCTGTTCCTGGACGCAATCGGGAAAGCCAAGGCGCAGGAGCCGGTCGCCCTCCAGACGTTCCGCGGGACGGCGTTGGAACTCAAACTGAACTCGCTGCTGTTCAAACATGAGGAACGCTGGTTTGCGGTCGTGCCGTTGCGTGGCGTCACTGACAGACAGAAATTCCGCGAATTTCTGTCGCCATGGCGTGAACACCAGGTGACCTATTTGGATCTGAAGGAAGAATCGAACCTGATGGTCAGCGCGTACAGGGATGAAACGCTGCGATTCTTGGGATGGGGGGTACTGTCCATCGGCCTTGTGCTGCTCGTCGGGCTCCGCACACCCGTCACCGTCCTGCGAGTGATGCTTCCAATCGGGAGCGCCATTGTGGTGGAGGCTGGCATGTTGCACGCGGTAGGCGAACAGTTTTCGCTGTTCCACCTCGCGTCCTTTCTGCTGGTCATCGGCCTCGGGTTGGACTATGCATTGTTCTTCAACCGGAGACATGGGACGCTGGCGGAGCGAGGACGCACGGTCTTTGGCCTCTTGGTATGCAGCACGACCACGATCTTGGTATTCGGCGTGCTGGCTCTCTCGCAGATCCCCGTGCTCCGGGCTATTGGAATGACCACGGCTTTGGGATCGCTGGCCTGTCTGGTCTTTGCCGCATTCCTCGCGGAATCGCTCGAGAGACCACCTCTGCCCGACGCGATGTCCCCCAAGTGAGCAATTTTGAACAGATGGTCTCTCCACAACCTGTTAATTTTCTTGGGGGGGGGTTGATCGACCGCGTGGAGGAGCCTCTGCAATGGCCAAAGGCCTAGTTGATGGACAAACAGGGAAAGACGGATCCCGCCTCGTTGAGGATGGCCGCCCGAATCAGGTCGTCAATGATGTCCCTTACGATCCTCAGAGCCACCGGCACGCAGTCCCGCAAAATCGACCAGTTGGGGCAAGAGCGATGGCCCCCCTCATTCTCACCCGCTATACCGTCGCCTCGGCGCTAGGGAAAGGCCTCGATGAAACCTATCGAGCTTTGCGGAATCGTCGCTCCGGGTTGCGGCCCTGCGACTTTGAGGATGTGGAGATTGGCACCTACATCGGCCGTGTCGATGAAGTGGAGGATGTGTCGATCGGCGATGGTTCCCCATCAACGGAATTGGAACAGTTCGACTGCCGGAATAATCGGCTCGCGCTTCTCGGACTTCAGCAGGATGGGTTTATCCAAGCTGTCATAGAGGCCCGTGAGCGCTATGGCGCCCACCGCGTGGCGGTGATTCTCGGTTCGAGCACCTCGGGTATCCTGGAGACAGAACATGCGTATTGCCACCGTGATCCGGTCACCGGTTCGTTGCCGTCGTCGTATCTGAGGTCCCATCGATATACCCATAACATGTTTTCGGCCGCGCATTTCGTGCGCACATACCTGGGGCTGCGGGGACCGGCGATGGTCATCTCCACAGCCTGCTCGTCCAGCGCGAAGGCGTTTGCCTCGGCGGCACGATTCATCGAGGCCGGATTCTGCGATGCGGCGGTGGTCGGAGGCGTGGATAGCCTCTGCCTGACAATTCTGTACGGATTCGCTTCGTTGGAGCTGATGTCGCGAGGTCCCTGCCGTCCATGCGACGAGGATCGCGACGGACTGACGTTGGGCGAATCGGCAGGCTTTGCGTTACTGGAAAAAACCGAGCATGCGGGTCAGTCTGGAGCGGTGGCCTTATTGGGTTACGGGGAGAGTTGCGACGGATATCATATGTCGCATCCCCATCCGGAAGGGGCCGGAGCGATCAGCGCCATGCAAGCGGCCTTGCTGCGGAGTGGGCTCACCTCCGGGGCCATCGACTACATTCATCTGCATGGTACCGCGACCAGGGCGAACGACAGCATTGAAGATACAGCCGTCTACTCCGTGTTTGGTCCCTCGACCCCCTGCAGTTCGACCAAGGGGTGGACGGGACATACATTGGGGGCAGCGGGAGTCACGGGAGCGGTGATGGCCGCGATGTCCCTCACACATAGTTTTATTCCCGGGACCGTGAATACGACGCGAATCGATCCCGGCTTGAGAAGTCACGTGCTGCTGGAGAATCGGGAGCAGCCGGTGCGGCGGGTGTTGAGCAATAGCTTTGGGTTTGGTGGCAATAACTGCAGCCTGATTTTCGGGATGGTCTAGATGACATTGTATGTAAACGGGATCGGCATGTTGGGGCCGGGGCTCGCAGATTGGGCGGGAAGCCGGGCTGTGCTGGCAGGAGAGAGCCCTTCTTCTGAAGCCGCCCCGCCGGAGCCGAGCGCAAGCGTGCTTCCCCCGAACGAACGGAGGCGCAGCAGCGAGAGCGTGCGCTGGGCTGTGCATGTGGCTCAAGAGGCCATACAGCAGGCTGAGGCCGATGCGCGTGAGGTAGGGTCCGTGTTCGCCTCCTCCGACGGCGAGACCGATGTCCTGGATCGTCTCTGCACAGCGCTCGCCACGCCCCAACGGACGATTTCGCCCACGCTGTTCCACCACTCCGTTCATAATGCCGCGTCCGGCTACTGGGGCATCGCCACGGGCTCACAGCAATCGTCAACCGTACTAGCTTGCTATGATTCGTCCTTCTGTGCCGCCTTGCTGGAGGCGGCCGCCTATGTGCAGATCGAGGAGCGGCCTGTACTCCTGGTGGCCTACGATCTTCCGTCTCCTCCTCCTCTCTATACGGCGCGACCCCTGCGAGGAGGATTCGCAGCCGCTTTATTGTTGACACAAAATCCCGCGCCGCGTACCCTTGCCCGGCTCGATCTCGCGCTTTCCAATGACCGTTCTGATGAAGTGACGAGCATGGACGATGCACGACTGGAAGGGCTTCGGAACGGAAATCAAGCCGCGCGGTCGTTACCGCTTCTGGCCGCGATCGCGAAGCAACGTGTTACCCTGGTCCGTCTGGCGTATCTAGAAGACCAATATCTTGTGCTTCAGGTGATGCCATGCTGATCATCGGCAAAGCCGCTCTTTGCCGATTGATTCCGCATCACGGCACGATGTGCCTGTTGGAGACGGTCGAGCAGTGGGATGACTCCGGCATTCTGTGTACGGCTGCGTCGCATCGTGACGCGACAAATCCTCTCCGGCGCCACAGCCAATTGGAGGCGATCTGCGGACTGGAGTATGCGGCACAGGCGATGGCGGTGCATGTCGGGCTGCTGGAGCAGGGGAAGGGTCGCCAGTTAGCCGTGGGATACATGGGAGCCGTAAAAAATTTGATGCTTCGGACCGGTCGACTGGACGACGTGAAGGGAAATTTGACGCTTCAGGCGACCCGTTTAGTCGGCGAGACGGGCTGTTTCATTTACACCTTTCGAGTGTCGGCCGAGCGACAAGTGTTGTTGGAAGGGCGCGCATCCATATTCCTTAAGTACCTGGACAGCCAATCATGAAACGAGCCTTGGTGACAGGCGGCAGCGGTCAAATCGGTGCCGCAATCTGCCGACTACTGGCGCAGGAACACCTGCACGTCATCGTCCATGCGCATCGCAATCGCGCTGGGGCTGAAGAGGTGACCAATCAGATCATCGAAGCCGGCGGATCGGCCAGCGTGGCCTGCTTCGATGTCAGCGATACCCAGGCCACCAAACGTGCCCTGGCACAGATTCTGGAAGCCGGGCCGATCCAGGTGCTCGTGAACAATGCCGGCGTCTACGACGATGCCCCGATGGCGGGCATGCGGGCGGACCAATGGAGCCACGTGATCGCGGTCTCGCTGGGCGGCTTTTTCAACGTGACTCAGCCGTTGCTCCTTCCGATGATCGGGACGCGCTGGGGACGGATCATCACGATTTCGTCTGTCTCGGCCCTCCTCGGCAATAGAGGCCAGACGAATTACGCCGCGGCCAAAGCGGGGCTCCACGGCGCCTCCAAATCGCTGGCACGGGAGGTCGCCTCCCGGGGGGTGACCGTCAATGTGGTGGCGTTGGGATTTATCGAATCGCGGATGGTCGAGCAGAGCTGCAAACCGGAAAAGATCGAGGCCCTTGTCCCGATGATGCGATCCGGCACGCCTCAAGAGGTTGCATATCTCGTCGGATTTCTGGCTTCCGAGAAGGCCGACTATATCTCCGGCCAAGTGATCGGTCTCAATGGGGGGATGGTGTGAACGCCCATTTACATTCGGGAGACAATGTCCTGGCAGGGTACTGGGTTGTGATCCCTGCCTATAACGAAGCCGTCACGATTAGAGACGTGGCATCACGGACGATCCGACAGATCAAGAACGTGATCGTCCTGGACGATGGGTCTACCGATGGCACGGCAGAAGCCCTGGTTGGTTTGCCCGTATCACTGTTGCGAAATCCCACGAACTGCGGGAAGGCCGCCAGCCTGTGGAGTGGTTTTCAGCAGGCATTGGCTGCCGGAGCCTCCGGCGTTGTGACTTTGGACGGCGATGGCCAGCATGCGCCGGAGGACATTCCAAGGTTACTCGCTGAAGCTGCCTTACATCCTGATCATGTGATCATCGGTGCCCGCCATCGAGATCAACGACGCGCGGTCTTCTGGCGCTATATCGCGAACCGTGTGGCCGATTTCTGGATCTCCTGGGCCGCAGGCTATTCCATTGCAGATAGTCAGTCAGGTTTTCGTGTCTATCCCGCATCGCTGTTAAGTCGTCTGAAGATCCCACATGGAAAAGCCAGGAGCTTCGTCTTCGAGAGTGAAATTCTGATCGAGGCCACACGCTCAGGGCAGCGAAGCCTGGCAGTTCCCGTCGAAGCCCTGCGCCGTCCCGGAGCAAGACCGAGTTATTTTCGGCCCGTGCTCGATATCGCCCGCATCACCTGCATGGTGGGGTGGAAACTTCTATCCAGGGGCATGTACCCGCTCGGGCTCTACCGCTCGCTCTTTGGACAGACTTCATGTGTGTCGAGCGAGTATCGTGCGGTTGATGAGGTGACGCGGAAGGAATTGTGACCCGGGCTTGGTGATACTTGCTGAATAGACGGCGGCTCACGGACATCGGTGTGAGTCTGGCCCTCCCGGAACTCCACTTGCACCACACTGGGAATGCTTTCCAAAGCCGTCATGACTTTTGTTCGGTCGACCGGGCCGCGCGACTCGGCATCCACAATCACGACTCCCTCTTGCACCTCCAGAGACGCCCCGACCGCATTGAATTCATGTCTGCGGACAGCGGGAGCGTAGCCGGCGATGTAAGAATCGTCAGCCGCGATTGTTGTCGACAGGATCCCCAGGCTGAGACAGAGCATGAAGCCTGCTCGAAACATAAGCCAGAATGTCCGCACCACAATTCATTTGGGAATCTGTGATATCGGGGATAGCCACATTGAAACGCTCTTCAATATCGAAAAGCAGGCACACCTTGTCCAGAGAGTCGAACCCCAAATCTTTAAGCGGTGTCTCCAGTGAAAGCTCGGCCAGGTTTGTTTGGGATAGGCCGGCTGCCATCTTGCCTTTGATCATCTGGAACAATTCGGCTTCTATGGTCTTCATCCGGTCCACCATCAGAAGATTGGGGACGTCACAATTAATCAATTAAATTTTTCAGCATGAGCATTTAAAAATACGTATAACAGCATTGGTCTCCGTGACATCCCTTCTGAGGGGTGAGTTCACATGCGCATTATCGTTATTCGGCCGCAGCGGGGGAAACTCGCGTATCCGCGCTTGTTTCATCCTATGAAACAAGTACTCTGCTAAATGAGTCTGCAAACAGAGCAGAAGAATATTTTTGCCGCATTATGTGTTCAACAAATCCGTCAAGGAGGGAAAAGTTCTCCGGTGTCATGCCCTTCATATTCCATTTGGACATATTGCGCGGGAAGGATTGCCGATGGGCATGCACGAATTCGTAGGGGTGGCAATAGAACACCAGCCGGGAGGCACGTTTGGCGATCCGGCGGACCATCCACTTCAACGCCGGCAGGCCGAGCACCCGGAGCGTGGCCATGTTGATGGGGAATAGGAACGCTGAGGGGGCCATCTCGATGATCGAGCTGTGTCCCGGCAGGCGCAGGTGGGATGATGAGAGGCGATACGGCTCACTCGGAGCACGAAAATATTTCAGATAGTGCACCCGCCCGAAGCCGCAATCAAATCGCTTCGCCGGAACTGATGAATCGTAGTGGTATCCCTCGTCTTCGAGCGCGCGCAAGGTCGTTTCACTGATCCACAAGCTCGGTGCGCGGAAGACCACTGGGCGAACCCCTGAGGCTTTCTCCACAGCCTCCGTGGCCAGCCGGATCCATTCTCGCTGCTGGTCATAGCTGGCTGACCTGAAATCCTCGTCGTTTTCGAGGCCGCCATGTTCCCACCCATGCGTGCCGAGTTCGTGCCCTCGCTGCCGACAATCTCTGATCAGATCCGCATAGGCTTCCGCAAATCGCCCGGTCACAAAAATTGTCGCCTTGAGGTTCCATCGATCACAGAAATCCAGCAACCCGGCCAGCCCGACCTCGGACCCGGGAACCCAGTCCACATCGATGGTGAAGTGCCACTGCAAGCAGGGCTGTGCGCGCATATGATGGAGGCAGAGTGATCCATCCGACCGCTCAGAGGTAGGTCGTAACGGAGCTCCATGCAAATGTTGTTTTTCCAATTCATCAACCTTCATGTGCGTCCCGGCCCTTGCTTGTGTTGAGGAGTGGCTTGCCTTCGTCTTCAATATGTCAATCCTGGCTTACCTCTCTTCCGGCTCAGCCTGCTTTTCTTCGAGAAGATCTCTTTCTTCAATCCCCTATATTTCTCGGCCGTGCCTGGCCTTTCAGTGGACTCCTTCCTCACGTCGTCGGCGGGACCCGTAGAGTTGTGCCATCCACGTCGCCGGCAGACGAGCAAAAGCTCGTCCACATTTGCGGCATCAATCAGGCCAGGTGCCCAGGCGAGGCGTTTCTGCAGGAAGAGCCCGAAGGGTAGAAAGAGCCCGTTGTACCAGCGCATCGCCTGGACCCGCCGGTGAGTCAGGCCCCACACGACGAAATCGAGGAGCCACCCGCTCCGGGGCTGCATCCCGAAGCCCGCGCTCTGCTCAAGCACCAAGGAATGCTCTCCTAGGATGGCCGGGAGATCTTCGGGATCATAGCGTCGAATGTGACCCACGAGGGCGTCGAAGGCGCTCCAGCGCGCAGGATGCAGGGGCACCGAGAAAATGACGGTTGCGCCGTCCTTCGCGACCCGGCCGAGTTCGCGGAGGGCCTGCCGATCGTCCTCCATGTGTTCGACGATATCGAAAGCGCAAACCAGATCAAACCTGCAGTCGGGGAATGGCAGGGCGGTAATTTCGCCGAGCATCGCGTGACCGCCGAGGTCTTTCAGGTTGGAGCCAGTCGGTCGACTGCTGTCAACGAAGGACGTACCGGCAATAGGGAGTCTTGGACGCAGGCCCGGACCGATCTCGAGTCGCGCCGGTGCCGAGGCGGCGAGCGCGGAGAGGAATGGCCAGGTGTTGAAACGTTGCGGCGGAACCACGTAGCTTGCCGACCAGAGCGCGTCGTAGAAGCGTCGGTTGACGTCAAAGGTCAGCCGCGTCGAGCCCTGCGCACCTCCTGCCGGCATGACGCCAGTCATTTCAGGGTCCGCGATCCCCGCAATTTCCTCCCGACCAAAATTACGCTCACCTGAGGCAATCCGGCTCATGCTGGGATGTGGCAGGTTGTTGAAGATGAGTGTGGCAACGGCGACATTGTTTGACTCACGTCAATCGTCTTTTCTTGACCCAGGATACCCTCAATCTCCAGTAATAACTCCCTTCGGCACATCTCTCCTTGCAGGTACAGAACCTCAGTATGGGAAGGCAGCTGCCCCTTGAGGATGTCGCGGATCGTCATGAAATCTTCCGGGTGTCGAAGGTAAACCTTGAAAAAAGCCTGCCCATTCCATTGACCGCGAGTGACCCCATGAAGCTGTTCAGTATGTGTGATCAGTGCATTCAGGTTGTGCACGATTTCCATGGTCTGTTTATGGGGCTCGCCGATGTGCTCACTCACATGACCGACCACGCTTGCCGTGCCGGCGATGAGCAGGTGGGACCCGGAGATAGATGGCCGCAGAGTGGCTCTTGCAAACGACGGACTTCGAGCCCCATAGACACGAGGGTACTCATAGGCGCGCACCTGCCGCGGATTTTCAACATGGGTTCCGGGCTCCCTAGCGGCCAGAAAATGGATAGACAGCGGGCCGGACATTGTCCCGATCGCGGTCCCCGCGGGCAGGGATCGGGGAAAGTCTGAAAGGCACTCGACGAGGGCCTGGTGCCGGCCGGCGCAAAAACGCTGGTATCGTTCCAGCACGTCGGATTCACAGTTGATGCGGGGGAAATAATTCCACACCCGCAACAGATGAGGGTAACCCAGAGCCCGAACCTGAACGAGCAGGCGTCGATAGGCGGTGTAGGTCATGCTGTCCAGCAACATGCCAGGGCGTTCTTCCACTTGCAACGCGCCAAAGAGCACTTCATCGTTCATGGCGCAGTGGATACCCTCGGTCTGGTCATAGGTGACAGGCAGGTTGCTCGTCCACAGTTCAGCCAACGGAGCCCCGTTGATTTGCGGCAGATCGAGGCAGACCACCGGACAGGAACCGAAGCCACGGAGCGCTCCGGGACTCCGGTCATGATGGACGATACCCAGAAAGCTGGATGGCGAGGCGTTGATAAGTGTTTCGAGCCGTGCCGGGTCCACGTACTCCATGCGGAGAGCATGGGCATTGGACCGGGGGCCGCGTAGAGCGAACGTCACCCGTCGCACTCCGACACTCGGCTTCACAACCCACTGGGTTGACTTGGTTCGGCTCACACCCTTGATCTCCTGTTCTGGTCGACGCTGTGCAACTAAGCCGGCGGGTTCACCGCGTCATTCTTGATCGCGGTCACTGCACAGACGGGAACCCTCTGCGTTCCTCTCGGCATCGGTAGGGCCGCCTTTGCCTCTTTCCCATAGGACATTCCCTAGCGGGTCTTTGCCCAGGTTAGGGTATCCATGAAACCAAGGCTCGCTCGGTGTGCCTTTATACACTACGGGAGCAGTGCATCTCCCGCGACGCTCGAATACACCGGGGTGAAAATAAATCCCAAGAGCGGGGGAAAATACCACATGACCGACTCGTCCGATTGCACGATCCGCACCTTTGTTGCACCATGTTTTTTGGCCTCATCGGCGAAAGCCTGGACTGTCGTGTTCAGTGAGGCATCTCCCAACATCGGTTTGGTCATGAAAAAGTTAACCGCGTAGTTCCTCGTGTTGATGTGCATCAACTTGTCGCCGTCTACCCCTTTAATGCCGCGCAAATCGGCAGCGGTGTCGGATATGGTACAACCGGCGCCCACTCCCATGACAAACACAAGCATCGCCAAAGCGAAATATCGCATGATTCCCTCCTTTAAATTAAACGGACCCACGCCCATTCGTGTGTAAGTTCAGCCTAACTCTACCAATTCAGATAGGCTGCAATCTGTTCTAAATTGCTCACATGTGTAAAATTCTTTCCACATCCGGCTTAGTCTCGCTCAACTTGAAATCGGCGAGCTTTCATTCTAGGCAAACCAAGTAGTTGGGCTTACTGCATATCTTGCCTCGTCCCTCACGACGCTTCTCTATCGAAGCCTAAGATATCCGGAGAGTCCCGTAATTGCTTGTCGGCCAGCCCTAAGGAAACGTGCCTTGTGTAATGGATGAATAAGCTATGAACGTGCCCGCGTATCAATCGTGACCACCCGACTCGAGGACAGCTTGGATCTTGGCGAGAACGTCCAATTTTTGCGTCATGGCCAGGTCCTGAAATTCCCCAAGATCCTGGCACAGAACTGCAGAAGGGGGACCAGCACGCGGCACTCATTCCGCAGATGTGTATCGAAGGTGAATCGACGCAGGGTTGCCGTAACATAGTTAAGGGCTTCGCTTTCATATAACGGACTGGAATGATCGAGCTTGTGTAGCGTTTCAACGTCCTGCTCCAACGAAGTCGTTAGAACCTGAAGAAGGGCCAGAAGAGCGTCCAACCGTAGGCGACCGTCAGTCCATTGGGCGGCGATGTGCGCATCGAGAGTTGAATCGGGTACGATCGCTCTGCGGATCAGGCCTGTGGTGGCACGCATCCATTGTCCCAACCACTCGCGAACGATTTCGAATGAATACTAGATGACGAGTCCGCCAGCTACCGCACCCAACAACAAAAAGAAAACAGTGGAAATTTCTAGATTTTGCATAGCTTGCCCTTTACGGCTGCGGTTGGCTCATGGGTATGTCCGGCAAAATTCCTACGTAGAATACGATTTTCGCGGATCAATGCATGTGCCGCTCTTCTTGAGTTTGCTGGTTTGAAAGCGTCCGGCTGTCCACATTAGGCACCGACGCATCCGTTAGGAGAACCGCGCATATTCCCGCGCTCATGCCACATTCATAAAGATGAATCGTATGCGTTGAACCCTGGCCGGCGAGGTGATCATCGCCTTGCTAGGATTTCCTGTTTCCGACGATCAGCAACGCAATGCCGCCGACAAGTGCCAATCCCCCGACAAGAGGTGAAAGAGGAATCGTCTCTTTTTTGTCGACCGTGGCTTGGAGCGGGCCGACATCAATCACCTTTTCTCGGGTCGTGTAAGTGATGCCTTGGTAGGCGAACGCCACGACGCCGAGCATGATGAGCGCGATGCCAAGAATTGTTGATGTTTTCATGGTCATGTCCTTTTGCGTGAGGCAGCGCAATCTGTCTTCTTTCGTGTGGTGCCAATTCCTCTACGAACGGAAAAGGGCGCGAGGGCTCTCTCTATTCATTGTCCCCGGTCTCCAGTTAGTGCCCTGGCGTTAGAGCCGGCCGGTCAGAGCCAGCACAACCAGGACCAGAAGGACCAAACCTAGTCCGCCGCTTGGGGCATAACCCCAGTTGGCGCTGTGCGACCAGGTGGGCAGTACGCCAACGAGCAACAAAACCAGCACGATGATCACAATGGTACTCATGTCGTTTCTCCTTTATTGTTCGAGCGTTCGTCCTGTTACCTCTCCTCTGTGACTCTCTACTCCCCCTCACTTCTTCTCCTCGCTAGACAGCCGCTCACGCTCTTGCTTCATGGCCACACGCCCGGCCTCGACCGCGTCGGAAAGGACCGCCTGCTTGTCTTTAATGAACTCGTGTCCCTTGTCCACCGCCTGGTCCAAGATCCGGATGGCATTATCGGCCAGCTCATGGATATTCTTTTCGGCTCGCCGCGCATACCCTCCCAACTGCTCCCGTGTCTCACGGCCCGACTGCGGCGCCAGCAAGAGCGCCATTGCGGCCCCTAGCAACCCTCCACTCACTAAGGCCCATCCCACCGCTCCAAGTGGGCACCCTCTGTCATCCGCCATTGAACGTCCCTCCTTTTCGGTGAAATGCTTCCCTCATATTTTGAAGCAATGCCTTCCTCATTCCAAGCATTCCCACTGCATTTTTCCGCCTTCTACTGTAGAGCCTTATGCCAGTTGAAGGACTCGAGAGTACGGGGAGCGCATGCTTTTTGAAGGAGAACTCTTTGACCCCAGGGATTGCCAGAGCGCCTCTTCTTCCTTCAGTGAATAAGGAGAAATATGCAGATGTAAGGGTATTTTGGCATTGCGAAGAAATGAGGCTCCAAATGTGGCAATAGTATTCATGCAGGAATGGCATAACGGTAAATGCCACATCCGGTAATCAAATCCATAACCCTTCCTGAACAGCTCATGCCATTTTTGATCATCCAAACACGGGTTATACGGAGGATCACTTTTTCGATAAAATGGCAATAAAGTATCAAGGATTTTCCGGACTGCCTCATGGAAGAACTCAGGTTGAGAGATTTGAGTCACTGCTAATGAGTGCATTTCCTGGTCGGTCAATCCGGCCTCTTCCACCGCCTGGTACCATCCTTTTTGCCTCCACCGCGCGAAATTTTTATAGATGCGTTGCGCTTGCTCTTCTTTCAATCCTAGAAGAAAGCCGACCTCAACGGGCTTCATGCCATATAAATGATAGAAAAGACAGATAAGGGCATCCCGGCTCAACACGGCTCGATTGAGCAATCCATCGATGAATCGATACAGGATGGGATTGAAAGCCGCGGAGGATTTTAATTCCTGGGACCTTCCAAAGAAATCCGAAATAAAGCCATCCAACATCAATGATGGCCGGCATGGCAATTGAGATGGGCAATACTCAATGAACCGATCAACTAGGTCAAAAGACAGCCTGAGAAGCAATTTTTCATGTGCCGTATTGTCAGCCCATTGCCCCATGTCTTGTAAAATTCGTCGGATAAGGCTGGATGAACGTTCCAGGAAAAACGAGAAATGGGCCGGAATACATTCCTTAAATTCTTCCGGATTCGAAATCACACAATTGACTGGAGAGGTAAGCGTTTTCAAGTAGGTTCTCCTTTCAAACGGATAAGAAAAAATGAAAATAAATTCATCCGTGTTGTGATGGCGCCCGACTTGGCTTTGATTCTCGGTACCATGCTGGCCAGGTTTCCCAACTCTGGGTCCCTCGTACGCCGGTTTCGCTACCATCCGCGCAGCACGAGAATAAACCATTTTCCCTCATGAACCCTGTTGTCCTGCCTGCTTAGCGGGTCGGTCGATGAGACAGCAATTCGGGGCCCAATATCTTCAGGAGGCTTGCCCTGTCCTCTGCATGTTCTTCTTCTTGGGCAAGGATCCCTTCCAATACTTTGCAGGTCATGGGATCCTGAGCGGCGATAGAGGCGACCATTTCACGATAGCTGTTGATCGCCATCCGTTTGGCTATCAGATCTTCCGTGATCATCTCCCTCAATGACTCCCTTTCGACATATTCCGGGTAACTCCGGTTCAGGAACCCTTCGGGAGACAGATTCGGCTCTCCCCCAAGTTGGACAATGCGTTCGGCCAATTGATCGGCATGGGCTTGTTCCTCCATCGCGTGTTGGAGAAACTCAGCCTTCGCGCTGAAGGAACTGATCCCGGCGGCCATGAAGTAATGACGCTTATAGCGAAGGACGCAGAGGATTTCTGTGGCGAGTGCTTCATTAAGCAACTTGACCACCGTATTCGCCTTGGCCTTGTACCCAGAGGTCATGGTGCTGTTTTCAAGCCCTTTTCGTTCCCAAGCCCGGGGCGTCTTCATCTCAGTCAGCCCCATAGCTTCTTTCACGATTCCATCCTTTTTCATGATTTCCTCCTTTCGGGGCGTGCCGACGCTTCTCTTCTACCGCTCACATGCCGCTCAAGGCCTTTTTGTCATCCTCCCACAATGCTGCAACCGCTTCTCCACTAACTGCCAATCGATATTGGGAAAAAATCTCGATGTAGGACGCCCTTTCGGAAAGTTGGCAATCGAGAAGATAGGCGTGTTCCCACACATCCATGACGAGGATCGAAATGAACCCCGCCACCTCCCCATGTTCATGAAGACTCATCCAATGGTTGGAAAGACTGTGGCTCACCGAGTTCAGGTTGCACACAGCCCGGACGTCTGACCAGTTCGGAATAGGCCGGCATTTCTTCATGATCCAGCTTGCCATCTTTTATGAGATCGAAAAGATGTTCATTCAACGCATTGGTGGCGCTGACATAACCTTCCCACAGGACCATATGCATGTTCAGGGTCCGGTCGGATACCCCGCTTAGTCCATGTAAATTCAAGACGCGGGGCTTAAGCGTTTCCGGGACCATGATCATGGTATCTCCTTTATGGTGCCTGTGAGTTATGCCTGCACTCGTTGAATCCGATCATCCGTCGCGGGATGCGTCGCAAAAAAGCCTCCGGCCCCCGGCCCTTCGGCCTGCATCACCCATGTCAGCGTGGCCGCCATGATTTGTTTGCCCTCGTGCCCCGTAGCCTGAAGGAGCTCGGCACCATGGCGATCAGCCGCGTATTCCGCATCTCGCCCGTAAGGTCGCGCGATCAACAAATCTCCGGCCATCGGCAACAGCCCGGCACCTGGCACACCGCATGCGCTAAGCAGGATAGCGGCAATATTCGTCCCGGCCACAATGGTCTGCAGTTTGCTCACGTGCCCGAGAGCCGCATGCGCAACCCCATGCGCGAGTACCCCCTCGAGCTGTTCATCATTCGCCCGTAAAAGGAGCCCGGTCGTCACATAAAATTCTCCGACACCCGCATTGGCGGCATTGATGTGGGAATCATCCATCAGCCCGATGCGAACCTGATCCAATGGGATCGGGTGGTTCATCTTCTCCAGTAAGGGGATCAGCACCGCTTTCAACCGCTCGACTTGTTGTGGATCGACAGGTCGCTTCTCGGGCGCCGCCTGTTGGCCGTCAGGGGGCGCAGGTGACCAGGGCGGGGCCTGCGAAGTATGCATCGGACACCCTGCCAGCACAAAGGCCAGACCCACCGTCAAGACAACGGAGCGCCATGAGACGGGGAATCGATTCAAAAGCATAGTCATGCCTTTCTCAAGGCCTTAGCCCTTCTCCTTCAACGTAAGATCGTTCTTCACCGACTGCACGCCGGGGACCTGCCAGGCGACCCAGGACGCATTGGCACTCGTCATGATGTTTGACACCTCGCCAGTCAGCGAGACGACTCCCGCATTGGTCTGAACTGCAATATCGGCATTCTTTAAAACGGAGTCCTTCGCCATGTTCTCCTTCACATGTGCCGTAAGAGTATCATCCTTGTCTTCCACGGCCTCGCGTGCAGACGGGGCCACTACCTCAAGATCATTCTTCACACTCTTGACGCCATCGAGGCCTTTGGCGATGCCTTCCGCCGCCTGCCTGGCCGCGTCGGAATCGACCTTGCCCCGAAGCATCACCTGACCGTTTGTGGTCTCGACAACAATCTGCCGCCCTTTGACCCTGGCATCGGCAAACAGCGCAATCTTGGCCTTCGAGGTCAGATACGAGTCAGTGATCGGCGTCTTCTCTGTGGCCTGACATCCGGTGAAAAATGCCCCGCCGACAACTAGAGCCGTGCAGAGTATCAATAGGTAACGTGTGTTCATGATCTTCTCCTTGACTGAAATGTGAAATTGCTCAGTGATCCATCTCTCTTCTTGAGGGCTTCCCGTCAGCATGTCTTTTTCTTTGTAGCGTCCGGCGCCGCCTGCTGATGCCACCGGTCCGCCCTCTAACATCCGTTCGTATTTTTTCCCAATTCCGTTCCTGAACTTTGCCGACGTTCTCGTTGTCACGGTCTTCGATCTGCTGCCAATCATCATCGATGCATTTGCCATACTGCGATTGGAGATCTCCTGTGAACGCCATCTATTTTCCTTTACGTTATTTCGCGTTCATGCGTTTCTCCCGTCCGTGTGAGAAAGTGATCGCACGGTTGTCATATCGATCGGGCCCTGTCATCTCCAATTTCCCCATGATTGATCATTATGGCGGGACGATCGGCAACAGTCTGGTCAGAATTGCTCAGGTGGGAAGAATTGATCCCGTAACAGCTTTTGATGCCAGCCAGGCGCTTGCGCGATTGGAATTGGGTTTTGGGCCGGACTCTTCCAACAGACTGACGCGATCTTCTGCCTATCGTTCCTCATTCCACCAAAATTTTATCCCGCCGGCGTCCGATTGTTGGAGGCAAGAATGGTGTTGATTAAGACAGGACCATGGGGGATTGCTGACGGGGTCGCCCTCTTTGGACTAACTGGGGTGTCGAGATTCGATGTTGGAGAATCAGGGGGTCAATAAGTTCTCCACACTGGAGACATCGAAGAGCCCAAAACCCATTTTCCCCAGTGCCGTCGTATATGTCCATGCAAAACACTCGAACGAATATCCCCTGACACCTGGGACATGTGAATGCCGAATCGAGAGAAAGTGGGAGAACTGAATGAGACGAGGAAAGAGTGTTGGCTTTTTTTGTTTGAGTACTATTCATCATGCCCTCCTCCCTGATTAAGGATGAAGGAACGTTCCTGGCTTATCGTGTTAACACTCCGATGTTTGACACGCTAGGCCTTCTTCTTTGCCGTTCTTTAGCTGCCAGATAGACCGGTGGATGCTTGAGCACAGCTCATATGCCAGGTGCTCCTTTTCATTGCCTCATCTCGATGTTCAATCTAACAGTTCTCTCCAATGTGGTCTGATCACAATTGCTCACAAACTCTGAGTATAGGAACCGGAGGCAGATGACCTGATACCTTGGGCCAGCCTCATGCTCTTTTCAGGACTCCACCTTGCCTGCGTTGCCCGTACTCCCGTCAGCGGGTCTTTTCTTTCGTACCTTCCCCCTGAGATCGCTCAGGCTCCGACTTCGCCCTCATGTCTGCAGTTCGTGTTTTGTATCGCCAGGCGCTCTTGCCTGCCGCTGTCCGGTTAGCATGAGTCAGGTTGAAAAATTGCAATACATAAGGGAATAAATTGGACGGTGATGGTCTTCTTTCGTGCGAGGAGAACTGATGATGACTAGAAGAATAGGATCGGCCGCGCCCCTCACACATGAGAAGTGTAAGGAAAGACCGTTGACAGGAAAACTATTAACACCGTTTCCGGAGGTCACATAGAGAACTTGCGGTCAGCACTCTTTTGAGGAGTTACGGGCCATTGGTTGACTCAACTGCAATGGCCCTGACCTCGCTTCATTTCGCTGACTGTTAAGGAGAGATGACAGATTTTGTCAGCTGCCCTTGCCCGGTTGACAGGTAGGCAAGGCGTTGAGTTTCATTCCGACTTCCAGCCCGCTTACTCCTTCACGGGAGGATCGGCCTGTTCCAGCTCCTTCTTTGGGAGCTCTTTCTTCATGTCTTTATGAGAGCTTTGAGCAGCAATGTCTTTGTGAGATTGTTCCCCCTTCTCCTTGAGTTCTTCTGCGGCCACAGCTGCTCCACCCTCATGCGTCTTTTCAGCGTTTTTTTCCAGCCCTTCGTTGAGCTCCACGGCCTTCTCCTTTTTCATTTCCGATAGGGCGTCGCTTCGATCACCGGGACCTGAGCCGCCTTTACCAAAGTCTCCTCCACTCGGAGTGTCTCGTTGAATCTCAGTTGGCACATTGTCTTTGGGGTCATTCGATGTTCCAGGTTCACCCCCCACCATCTCAGCCCAGGCTCCCGTTCCTAGCAATACGCTCACACATGCAACTCCACCCAGTACTTGTAATACGTTCATCACCAACCTCCTTTAAAATGCTCACATCAGTGTGTCAGACACCTGATGCGCAAGCAGAACATGTCCTGCTTGATGGATAAAATTTCTTACCGAAGACCTCACGTTACCATCTGCATCATGCCTCGTCTGGTCAATATTGCGCACAAAACGCAAATTTCCTGAGATATCAACTGCGTGCGAGCGAAAATGGCCTATTCACCTTTTGGAGGCGAGACATGATGTATTCCTTTTCACAGAACCCTTATTTCATGAAGGAAGACACCCTGAGGGTCCCAGATGACCCTCAGGCCTGATGTCGTCCGTTCAATATTGCTGAGAAATGAAGAAGTGAAACGGTGGACCCGTGGACACCGTCTGTCTCGGTTCCCCCTACACTGATCGATCCCAGGCAGGGGAAACGGAAGGGGAAACCTCATCCTGGAGGATGGTATTGCGGAAGGAGCCTTAAGATACAACGAGGCAAGTCCCCTGCCAACCAGCCATCTATGTCGTCAATGCCCCATCAACGTCTCATTCACCGTCGCCGTTTGAGATTTATTCACGGAATCTTTTGAAGTGGGGGCCTGGATGTCGCTGGAGTCAAGGCCCCGTGTTTTATCTTTTGTTGCAGCCATGAACTCAGAGATGTTTCGCTCAGCCCTTGGGAGACGCCCGACGATCTCGCGGCCCACCTCATATTCTGTGCGGACCAGCGTGATGTCTCGAAGATGAATGAGAGACACAAAGGCATTGAGCACCATATCGATGGGATCAATGACCAGTTTCACGGTACTTTCAAATCGGTGGTTCGTGCAGGAAAAAATCTCCTGTCCGTTCTTCGTCGAGACCATTCTCACGGTTGCGCTCACCTTCCAGGCCGCGACAAGAAAAGCGTAATATGCCTCTTAACTCAGCAAATCGCCGTAGACCACCGTATCAGCATCGAACCAGCGACCGAGTGAACAGCATTGAGCGTGTCCGAGTTGTTGTTTCCGTGACTGGCCAACACCGCATCGACCGTTAACAAAGGAATAATGAGGAATTCTCTGGTGGCAAGTTTCCCAGCAACAGCACGCCGCACCCGGTTGGCATGGGTCCATGACCACCTGTTGAGGCCTTCCTTATCGCGAGCTTTGAATGAAACCTTATTGATTAAGTAGTTGCCTTCCCCAGCATCTATAAACGGCAGCACCGCAATCTTTCGTGGTGAATCTTCTTGATAGTCTTCTGCGATCTTGAAGGAAAGACCTCCCGGATCGGCCTCAAAATTTGGGAAGAAGATCTCCAGCAGTCGAATTAAAATTGCTGGGTTTGAAAGAATGAACCTGGCATCCCGGTGACTCGGTCCCGGGACTAAATTTAGCAGTCTTGAGGGACCTAGTCGTGGAGGACGACATTCAGGAGAGAGCTATGCACGTGCAACCCGCCGTTGTATTCAATAAAGCCCAGCTTCCGAAACCTATTCATAAAGAAACTGACGCGGGAGCGCGTGGTACCGATCATCTCGGCGAGGGTTTCCTGACTGATCTTGGCAATGACTGTCTCCGGCTTGCCTTCTTTCCCGAAATGAGCCATTAATAGCAGTAGCCGCGCGAGCCGCTTTTCACTGGAATTGAAGAGTTGATCCACCAAGTCCTCCTGGATGCGAATATTGCGAGCCAGGAGATATTCCATGAACAGCGTCGAGAAAGCGGGTTCGTCGTGGAGCACCTTGATCATCGCCTGTTTGTCAATACGGATCAAAGTGGAGTCTTCCAGAGCGGTCGCCGTGGCCATGCACACCTTCTGCCCGGCGAGACACCCTTCCCCAAAAAAACCGCTCTTCTCCAGAATCCCGACGATCGCTTCTTTGCCCTGCTCCGAGACCACGGAGAGCTTGACCTGGCCCTTCAGAATATAGAATACGGCATCCGCTGTATCTCCTTGCGAAAAGAGAACCCGGTTCTTAGGGGACGTCAGATTCGTTTTGCCGTTTCCGACTTGCGTGAGGAACGCGTGAGGATCAAACGGCGATTTTGGTTTGCTTTCCATAGGCTGCTTCCTTTGAGAGACCTGGGTTACATACTGTCCACCGGAGCAACCTGATCGTGCCAAGACCTGTTAATCAGAATTAGTGGTCTATATTCACTCAGATTCATCTACGAAAGTCAATTTTTTTTGGGGCGCAAGAAGAATGCGCCAGGAGCGTCTCCTGGGTCATGTCGCAAATAATGCCTTCCTCGAAATCGATAAATCTCTCTCCCTTCTTGATTTCTTACAAAAAATCAAGAAGTTCCGTTGTGGTCTCCTCTCACCTTCACAACCACCGTTGGGCATCCCGTTCCCTCTCCAACTCGCCTCGCCGGACGCCGTGCTCAGGGCGGACGGACACTTCCGGTCGGTGAGCCTAAGCCCCTCCTTCGTGCTGAGACTCTCAAAGCATGAACGAATGCGAAACTGTTCAATTGCCGTTTTTAGATAACCGAATACCCAACTCTATGTTTGTGACCCTGCACACCATTCATGATTTTCCTTATTAGCCTGAAGAGGGACAAAGATTCCAGCCAGGAACCAAACTGTCCCTGACTTCGGGACTCGATTCGGAAAACATCTGCAATATCCAGTATCGAGCAGGATATGAGAGACCTGCGCCATTGGCGTAGGATTTGCTAGTCAACCATTCAGCGCTTAAGAAAAAACACAAGCTCCTTCCTCCAAATAGATTCCAAGAAGAAGGTTTTATTGTGCGAGAAGCAAATCCCAGAAGAATGAAATCGAATGCAGGAATCGGGAGGCTTTTCCCAAGTGGAATATATACAGCCGTGTGCGTCTTGAGTTTCCTCCTATCGGGCTGTCAGGAGCCTCCTATCCATGAATTGCAGGAAGCCCGGCGGGCGGTGGAAAGGGCTAAGCAGGAGGAAGCCTATACCTACGCACCCGATTTATATAATTTAGCCGAAAGTGAACTGACCACCGGTGAAGAAGAATTCCATGCCCAAGGCAGGAAAATCTTCTGGACGCGCGATTATTCCATGGCAACCAGATTAATGAACCTGGCTCAAACCGATGCCCAGGAGGCGATATCTCTCGCACAGGAAGAAAAACAGAAATCAGCCAATCGGCCAATGAGGCAGGCACCCGCCTCCTAGCCTTCAGCAAGATAAAATTTGTGTCATCCCCGCCATCCCATAAGTCAACGCCCTCGAACGAGGCAGGGCTTTTCTTCATCCCTGTGCTCTGCCAACGCCCCTTTGATTAGCAGAAAAAATACAGTATGATCTGAGAAAGTTGGTTCTCGTTTTCGAGAATTACCCATTTGCCGACTGTCTTCGTCCATGCGCTTTTAACTTGACCCGTAGGAAATGTGATTCACCCGTTTTCACGTTCATCTGTCGACCCTTCAGCACCCGCCTTTTTCCCCACGCGGTCTGGCCCGAACAGATGCCTGAAGCTCCAAGAAGTCTCGCCTGCGTCTCAATGCACTCGGCTAATACAACCGTCATGAGGAGCCAAACGTGGAACAGATCGTAGATACGACCGGCGATATGTTTTTCCGGTACGGCCTGAGTACATTCTTTCTGGTGCTCATCATCATTGTCGTCCGGATGGGGATCCATCACAGTCTCTTTCGATCAACGGAATTATCCGTGGAAACGCGGAGACGGTGGGCGGTCAATCTGAGAAATGGACTGTTATTTCTGTTTATCCTGGGGATGATTTTTATCTGGGCACCCCAACTCCAAACCTTCGCCGTCTCTGTGTTTGCCGTCGCGGTTGCCTTCGTCCTGGCCACCAAGGAGATCATTGATTGCTTGAGCGGATCAGGGCTCAGGGTGCTCACCAAAGCGTATTCATTGGGGGATCGTATCGAAATCGGCGGCATTCGGGGAAATGTGGTCGATCACAACGCCTTGACCACCACAGTCCTGGAAATCGGACCGGGCCAAACCTCTCACCAATATACCGGCAGGGCCATGGTCATTCCCAACAGCTTTATTTTCGATCACCCCTTAACCAATGAAACATACACGAAAAAATTCCGCCTCCACATTGTGACGGTCCCGCTCAGCACCGACGATGACTGGAGAACAGCCGAACGACTCCTGCTTCAAGCCGGAGAAGAAGAATCCGCGCCTTTTCTCGAAGAGGCCAGGATGTATTTGAAAAAGCTCGAAGGCAAGCTGTGGTTGGATGCCCCCTCCGTTGAGCCCCGTGTCACCATTCAGTTGCCGGAACCCGGTCGCATTAATTTACTTCTGCGTGTACCCTGCCCCACTCAATATCCTTCCCGCCTGGAACAAGCCATCCTTCGAAAATTTCTTTCTGAATTTTCCTTTACCCCGCGTATACTTATACAGGAATCTCATTCTTCCCATTAACATTATGTTGGCCTTCCCCTGCCTCACTATGTTAAACAATACGTATTCGTTCTGACATTTCAGGCTCCTCGCTGAACAGTCATTCACCCGCTACATTCTCGATTTGAATACCTGACCGAGGCCGCACGCCTATGTACGGCTGAAACCGAAAACTGAAGTTTCCACTCAGGAAAGGCCAATCCATGATTGTCGACGCACTCGAGAACGATCCTCAATGGTACAAAGACGCCATTATTTATGAACTCCATGTTCGGGCTTTTTGCGATAGCAACGCCGATGGCATTGGCGACTTTAAAGGGTTAACCCACAAGCTCGATTACCTTCAGGATCTCGGTGTGACGGCGATTTGGCTTTTGCCCTTTTGTTCTTCTCCCCTCAGGGATGATGGGTATGACATTTCAGACTATACGAATATCCATCCGCATTACGGGACACGGAGAGACTTTCAGGCCTTTGTCCGGGAAGCGCATCGCCGGGGATTACGGGTGATCACGGAATTGGTAGTGAATCACACGTCCGACCAACACCCCTGGTTTCAACGTGCGCGGAAGGCTCCCGCCGGGAGCAAATGGCGAAATTGGTATGTGTGGAGTGAGACACCCGACAAGTATTCCGACACCCGCATTATTTTCAAAGATACTGAACATTCAAATTGGACCTGGGATCCGGTGGCCAAAGCCTATTTCTGGCATCGCTTTTTCTCACACCAGCCGGATCTTAATTACGACAACCCTGAGGTCCAAAAAGCGATTTTTGAAGTCCTGGATTTCTGGCTGGAATTGGGAGTAGACGGCTTGCGGTTGGATGCCGTGCCCTATCTCTACGAGCGGGAAGGGACCAACTGCGAGAACCTCCCGGAAACTCATGCGTTTCTCAAAACACTGAGAAAGCATGTCGACAAAAAATTTCAGAACCGCCTCTTTTTGGCGGAGGCCAACCAATGGCCGGAAGATGCAGCCGCCTATTTCGGGAATGGCGACGAATGCCATATGAACTTTCATTTTCCGTTAATGCCCCGCCTGTTCATGGCGATGCAAATGGAAGATCGATTTCCCATTATCGATATTCTTGAACAAACTCCTGCTATTCCTGAATCCTGCCAATGGGGACTCTTTTTACGCAATCACGACGAACTCACGCTTGAAATGGTGACGGATGAAGAACGGGATTACATGTACCGTGTCTTTGCGCATGATAAACAGTCCCGAATCAATCTGGGGATCCGACGCCGCCTGACCCCGCTCCTGGGAAATGACCGGAAAAAGATTGAGCTGATGTACAGCTTATTGTTTTCGATGCCGGGCACGCCGGTCATCTATTACGGCGAAGAGATCGGCATGGGTGATAATTTTTATTTAGGCGACCGAAACGGGGTCCGGACTCCCATGCAATGGAGTGCCGATCGTAATGCCGGATTCTCCTATGGCAATCCACAAAAACTCTATCTGCCGATCATCATTGACCCCGAATATCATTACGAAGCGATCAATGTCGAATTGCAACAAAACAATGCCCAGTCCCCACTCTGGTGGATGAAACGCATCGTCTCCTTGCGGAAACGCCATAAGGTCTTCGGACGAGGATCCCTTCAATTCCTTCATCCCTCCAATCGGAAAGTCCTGGTCTTCCTCCGGCGTTATCAGGACGAAACGATTCTCGTGGCCATCAATTTATCCCGTCACCCGCAATGGGTCGAACTTGACCTCGCGGAATTTAAAGGACGCCGTCCTTTGACGTTGTTCGGGCGGAGTAAATTTCCGGCCATCGGCGATTTGCCGTATCTGTTAACGCTGAGTGGGCATGCCGGTTACTGGTTTGTGCTGGAACCGGTTGAATCGGGAAAAGCGGATTCTACGAGGAAGACGGACCAAGGGCTGCCCACCATCACCATCGCCAAAGACTGGGATCACCTCATTCAAAAACGAGAAAAGGCCAAACTGGAAAATATTTTACCGCATTACCTGCAAAGTCGACGGTGGTTTGGCGGCAAGGCCCGCATCATGCAATTAGTGGAAATCACTGAAGTGATTCCTGTTCCGCAAGAAGATCCCTTAGCGGTTCTCTCGCTCATCCGTGTGGAGTACACCGAAGGAGAACCCGAGACCTACCTCCTGCCCTTGCGGTATCTTCCGGCCGATCGCATGGCGCCCCTTATGGACTCGCCGGCTGCCCTTGCCCGCGTACGAGTCAAAATGAAAGACGGCGAGCAGGAAGGCCTTCTTATTGATGCGATGTGGGACCATGAATTTCAAAAACTCCTTCTGGACAGTATTTCCCGAAACCGCCGGTTCAATGGCCCGTCAGGCGATCTGGTCACTCAAGCCATGAAAATATTCAGGCGACAGCTTCAGAAAGAGGTCCCCACTCTTGAACCGACTCTGCTCAAAGGAGAACAAACTAACTCTTCGGTGTTATTCGGGCACCAATTCATTCTCAAGTTGTACCGACGGGCTGAAGTCGGCATCAATCCCGATTTTGAAATCGGACGGTTTTTAACCAGTAAGGGCTTTCCCCATATCGCTCCCTTAGCCGGAGCGATTGAATATCAACGGGACAACGGCGAATTCCTGACGTTTGGCATATTGCAACAATTTATCCAAAACGAAGGAGACTCCTGGAAATACACCTTGGATGAACTGAGTCGATATCTGGAAGAAGCCCTGACTCATCCCACAGCGATCACCGCCTCATCCATTCCTCATAAAGCTCTTATGTCCTTAGTAGGCGAGGAGATTCCAAGTAGTGCCCGCGAATGGATTGGCCCCTATCTGGAGGAAGCACGATTGTTGGGTCTTCGAACGGGAGAACTTCACGCTGCGCTCGCTTCCGATTCCGAAGATCCGGAGTTTTCGCCTGAACCGTTTACCGATTTTTACCGGCGGGGCCTCTATCAGAGCATGCTGGGAACCATCAATATGAACTTTCCGCTTCTTCGCTCCCAGGTTAAAGGACTCCAGGAACCCGTCCAAACCGTGGCGAAACAGGTGCTGGAAGGAGAAGGGCGCCTCCGCAAACGCCTCCTAACGATACGGGATCGGAAACTCACCTGCGCCCGCATTCGATGCCATGGCGACTACCATCTCGGTCAGGTGTTGTATACCGGAAAAGATTTTATCATCATTGATTTTGAGGGTGAACCGGCGAGACCGTTAAGTGTCAGACGCCTCAAGGAATCCCCACTACGTGACGTGGCGGGAATGTTGCGATCCTTTCATTACGCGGCGCAGGCGTCCTCTATCGGCTTGGTCGCAGGCGTCCGACCGGAAGACTTTGCCTTACTCGAACCCTGGTCACGATTTTGGCAAATATGGGTGAGCGTCAGCTACCTCAAGGCCTATCTATCGGTTAAAGAAGTCCGGGACATTCTGCCCCCGTCATTCGACGACATTCAAATTCTGCTGAACGGGTATTTACTTCAAAAAGCGATCTATGAACTTGGTTATGAACTGAATAACCGTCCGAACTGGGTGCGTATTCCCCTGGATGGCATCATTCAAATTTTAGAAGTTGAATAATCTCCGAGATGAACTGCCTGGACCAGGACCCTGCTGACTCCCTGAGATCGATTGCCCATGGCGAGTCTTCTTGAAGGGAAACAATCGCGAATCGTCATCTACACAAATATCCGAAGCGCCAAAAACGAAGGAGTGCCTCATGCCCAACCTGCCAAAAACCTTACAAACCCTGATCATTGAACATGTCGAGCCTGAACTGGATGGAGGGCGCTATCCAATTAAGCGAATCGTCGGGGAGCATTTAGACGTTACAGCCGACATTTTCAAGGAAGGACACGACACCATCGGGGCCGTGCTTCGTTACAAAACGTTGGGGAGCAAGGAATGGTTGGAGACGCCCATGCATCATGTCGATAATGATCGGTGGGCCGGATCGTTTCCCCTCTCGGAAAACACCCGGTATCTGTATTCAGTCGGAGCCTATGTCAGGAGCTTCGAAACCTGGCGGATTGAACTCACTAAGAAACACGGGGTGCTTCCGGATCTTTCCAGCGAACTTATGGAGGGAGAGGCGCACGTCAAAGAGGCCATGGCCAGAGCGAAAGGTCCTGATAAATCCGAACTGAAACTCTGGTTGGAAAAATGGAAGTCTGCACCCGACCAGGAAACCCGAATTTCGATCGCCCTGGATCCCATTGTGGCCACACTCGTCGACCGGCACGAACAGCGGACTGCCTGGTCCACCTATGAGAAGGAATTGGAAGTGATCGTGGACCGTGAGCGTGCCAGGTATGGCGCCTGGTATGAAATTTTTCCCCGATCGGAAGGGACGGTACCGGGCAAGGGAGGCACGTTTAAGGATTGCGAACAACGCCTCCCAGCCATTCGGGATATGGGATTCGATGTCCTCTATCTCACACCGATTCATCCAATCGGCGAGACCAATCGCAAGGGCCGCAACAACAGCCTGAAGGCCAAACCTGGCGATCCCGGAAGTCCGTGGGCCATCGGAAGCCGACATGGAGGTCATGATGCCGTCGAACCGGCTCTCGGCACGATAGAGGACTTTGACCATTTTCAACAAGCCGTCAGGGCCCACGGCATGGAAGTCGCGTTGGATTTCGCCATTAACGCCACGCCGGATCATCCCTACGTCACGCAACACCCGGAATGGTTTAAGCAACGGCCGGACGGGACGATCAAGTATGCCGAAAACCCGCCAAAAAAATACGAAGACATTTACGGATTTGATTTCTATTCCGAGGCCTGGCAGAGCATCTGGCAGGAAATAAAGCGGGTCCTTCTCTTTTGGATTGAGCATGGAGTCAAAATTTTTCGGGTGGATAATCCGCACACTAAACCCGTCATTTTCTGGGAATGGCTCATTCGGGACATTCAACTTGACCATCCGGATGTGCTGTTTCTCGCGGAAGCGTTCACCCGTCCCAAAATGATGCGCGTGCTGGCGAAGGCCGGATATACCCAGTCATACACCTATTTTACGTGGCGGAATTCCAAGGGAGAAATGACCGAATACCTGACCGAATTAACTCAAACCCAAATGAAAGACTACTTCCGGCCGAATTTTTTTGCGAATACCCCGGACATCCTGCCGGAAATTCTCCAACAGGGAGGTCGCCCCGCTTTTAAGTTCCGGCTCGTGCTCGCCGCCACGCTCTCTCCAAGCTATGGCATCTATAACAGCTACGAACTGTGTGAGAATCGCGCGATTCCCGGAACGGAGGAATACCAGGATTCGGAAAAATACGAAATCCGGCACTGGGATTGGGATCGTCCCGGACACATCCGCGACTATGTCACCCGCATCAATCAGATCCGGCGTGACAATCCCGCGTTGCATACGTTCACCAATCTGCGGTTTTACCACTCCGACAACGACCATATTCTCTTTTATGGAAAAATGAATGCCGACAAGACAAATATCCTGTTGTTCGTGGTGAATATGGATCCCTACACCGTGCATGAAACTCGCCTGCATATTCCTATTGAGGAATGTGGAATCGGCGAACAGGACACCTATCAACTCCATGACCTGATTCAGGATTCCCGTCATCAAGTCGTAGGGAGGAATTACACCATTCGATTGGACCCCAACCATGAACCGGCCGCCATTTTCACGCTTCGCCGCTGGATCCGACGGGAAAGTGACTTTGACTATTTCATGTAACGATGAACTAGCCCGGACTCTTTCGTCCACATGTCTGGACTTCGCCCCTGCCGGTAATTGGTAGGGATTGACATCCATTCGAGGAAAGTTCATTTCTCAAATCCTTTAAATGGGGAATTGGCCTCTGAATTACCCCTGACTGTTTCTCATTTGAGGATCCTCCGCTCACACAAGACCCTAAGAATAGGGCTTATCCCGAGAGACCCAAGATCAAGTGAACAGACAGGTTGTCTCCAATCAAGACAAAGTTTCTCTTATAGCAAGCCGTACATACTTTCCTCTCCCCACCTTCTTTTGTCATTCTCGACCATCCCGACAAAAACCCCCGCCATTTAGGGATAGCTGTTTGCCCCTGTGGCACCACCACAGAAGAGCATTCATGGAATATCCCTTGCATATACCATCCTCTCATGCCTCTAAGTATTTCGCAGGACATGGATATGGTCCCATCAGACGCATTATGTGCTCTTCCCTCACTCGTCAAACCACGGACTATTCTTTTGGTGGAGGACCACCCCGACCTCCGGCTGCTGCTCAAACGTCGTCTTGAGATAAAAGGGTATGGCTGTCTGGAAGCAGAGAATGGCGTAGAGGCTCTCTCTATTAAGGAGTTCATTGGCGACCAACCAGAGCTGTATCTGCTCGAAGAGCAATCGGGGAAGGAAGGCCCCTACGAGCGACTGTTAACTGACGCAATGGCGGGCAACGGGGTGCTCTTTACGCGTGAGGACATGGTGGGAGCCGCCTGGGCGGTGGTCGATCCGGTCCTGAAGACACACCTACGGGTCCGGCCCTACAAGCCCTGCTCCTGAGGGCCGAAAGAGGTCAATGCGCTCATCAGAGCAGGTGGCTGGCACAATCCTAAACCGGAGAGAGCACGAGCATGACCGCGTCGTTCGAGGTCGTCTTCCTGTTGGACGGGAATAAACACTCACCAAATTCCTCGAACAATCTGGTGATTAGAGATGAATAGGGGGAACAGATCCTCACAGCCAGCTTATCCCTGGAGCCAACTACCGGACAATCAGACCTTCGTTCGGACTCTTCTTCTGCTCGTTTATGAATGTCCATCGACGGAGGATAAGGTCACTTTTCCCCAAAAAGCACGATAGACGTAGATGGTATATGTGATCACGAGGCTAAAGCCGATGAGAAACCAAACCAGACCAACTTGCAGCCCGAAGGGAGACGCGGCAGCATTATAAATGGTCAGATGCTCGTGAGGGCCAGTGCTTGCAAGCAGAAGGTTAGGATAAAAGGCCCAGGCAAGAGAACCCAGACCGGTCAGAATAAACAGACAGGAAGCCAAGAACGCCGCCACATCCCGTCCTGCATGACGAAAATAGAGCATACTTCCGAATGCAACCATCGTGGTAACGGGAATCACATATCCAATCGGATTGGTAGAAAAATGTTGGCCAAGTACCGGGTGGACCGATGAGAGTGTTAACAAATTGAGGAGACTCATCAGCACCACCCCCCACCCACCGACTTTGGCCAATCGGCAGGCTCGCTGGTACAGATCCCCCTCCGTTTTCATGGCAATGTAATTGGCTCCATGAACACTCAGGATGGTGGCGCCCAATAGCCCATTAAAAACCGTGTGCATATCCAAGATTCCCGGATCGGAACCTGGCAGGAAGTTCGTCCATAAGGGCATAAAAAAATATCCGTCAGCATGGAGAGGGACGCCACGCAACAGGTTGCCGAGAGTGGTCCCGAAAACGATCGCCAAAAACAAACTGGCGAAGGTGAAGGTCACGTCCCAAATAGGCCGCCACAGCGGATGATCCACATGAGAACGCAGCTCGATTGCCAAACCACGCAACATGAGAAGCCAGAGAACCAGGATAAGTGCCAAATAGAACCCACTAAAACCACTCGCATATACTTTGGGGAACGCAAAAAATAATAGCCCCCCAGCGGCAATCAGCCAGACCTCGTTGCCGTTCCAGACTGGCCCAATCGCGGTCAGGGTGATTCGTCGCTCAACTTCTGTTCGGGCAATATAGAAATAAATTATACCGGTCCCGAAATCGAACCCATCCAAAACGAGATAGGTGGCAAACATGAGGGCCACCACCATGAACCAAAAGGTTTCCATTGAGTGATCTCTTCCTAGGTTTTAATTCGCATTCAATTTCCTGTGGTTTGCAGCAGGGATAATTTATTCCCGTGATTCACGCAGACCTGCGGCATCTGGCGTAGCCACTGCTTTCGGGCCGTGCTTGACCATTTCCGAGAATAGAAAGAGAAATAGCAATCCCAACAGGAAATACATGCCAACAAATCCAATGAGCGTAAAGAGGGCATTACCGGAATGCACAAGCGGCGAAGTACCAGCAGAGGTTTTAAGTAATCCGTAAACAAGCCATGGCTGTCGACCGAGTTCAGCGGTCATCCAACCGGCGGTGGTGGCAATATACGGAAACGGCGTCGCAAAGAGCACAATCCACAAAAACCATTTCCATTTCTTGGTGAATAACCACCCTCGCCATAACAGCCCAAGGGCCGCGACCATGATCGCGATAAAGATCGTCCCGAGCCCGACCATAATGTGATAAGAATAGTAAAGCAAAGGAATATTATCGGGCCATTCCTCTCGAGGAAAGGCATCCAGCCCCTTCACCTTAGCCCAAAGGTCATCATACAAGATAAAACTCAGCGCCCAAGGCACCGTCAACGGATTATCAATGGTTAAGGTTTCCATATTGGGTTGGCCAACCAATGTCATGCCTGCTCCCCGTTCTGTACGAAAAAGCCCCTCCATGGCCGCACCCGCAGCGGGCTGGTGTGCAAAGACCTGACGGGCATTTTCATGGCCGGTTGGGAAGCTGAGGATCATACTCGCGAATGCCCCCGCAACGACGCCGGTGCGCACAAACATTTTGGCAAAGGGAAGATGTTGATCAGAAAGATAATAAAACGCCCCCACCCCAGCCATGACAAATGAGCCGGTCGCCACAGCCGCCATCATATTGTGCCAGTATTGCCAAAGAAGCCATGAATTGGTCAGGAGACCCCACAAACTGTTCAGATGCACACTCCCATCTTCCGCGACCGAATAGGCAACCGGATGCTGCATCCAGGCATTCGTGGCGATAATGAAATATCCGGAAAGCCACGATCCCACCAATAACATGCATGCCGCAAAGTAATGGACCGCCGGACCGAATTTTTTTTCACCAAAAAGCAATATTCCCAAAAACGAGGACTCCAGGAAAAACGCAAATAAGCCTTCCATGGCTATGGTCTGTCCGATAACCCCTCCGGCAAACTCGGAAAACCTGGCCCAATTGGTGCCGAATTGGAATTCCATCGGAATACCGGTGACGACTCCAAATGCGAAACCGAGAGCAAAAATCTTTGTCCAGAATCGTGCGGCTCCATTGTAATGCTCATCGCTGCTCCGCAGCGCTCGAGATTTGAAATATACAATCAATAGGGCCAATCCCATCGTGAGTTGAGGAAAGAGGTAATGGAACGTGATCGTAAACGCAAATTGAAGACGGTCGTACAGTAAGGCGCTTTCCATAAATCCATTCCCCAATGAAAATGATTGAGCCCGAAGTTAGCATAGCACGGAGGATATGCCAGAATTCTGGCTAAAATGAAGAATTTCTCATGGATTGAGATGGATGTCTGTGGATAAGGCGGGTAGATTCATCCTTGCATACCCGCCTATCATGGCTGCTCAAGCTGAAGAGACCTCTTCCCACTTCTATGCCGGAATTCACTGCTCGAGAAACATGGGAAATTTCCTTCCGCCGACATTGCCAACCCCCTTAGCCGGTCCTTCAATCCCTCTACTATATCTCCTCATATTTTATCCTGCGAGTGGGCGGAGCGCCTCCGAGTCAGTATCATGCCTGGATGGTTTCAAGATGAAATGAAGGATATAGCCCATGCCAAATCAATTGTACCCATCAAAACCACAGCGACTCCGGGGCTTACCTACATTCATAATGCGCAGGTTCCGGACGCCGTCGTGTAGCGCTACCCGGACGGACAGAAGATCATGATGGACGACAAACTACGAATTCTAGAGGCCATGAAATTGGCCGGAACCAATCACGAATTTGGTGGTTATGCTCGTCCCAAATTGTACATATCGGTCATATGTAAGAGCAGTCCCATAATAGTGAAGCAAAAACCTTCTGCCTGTTCAATAACCACCGGTTGAGACCCTGGCCAAAAATCGTTCAACATCTGCCGAACAGCCATGTCTCTTCGCGGCAGCCGCCTACCGTACGTGCATGGCCGAAAGACGCAATCAGCGGAGTACCGAACAGGCAGCCTGCCCCGGAACAACATTGGGGCAAGCTCGGCTACGGCGACATGAATGCGGAAACCAAGGGCAAATAGCACATATTTGAAGATCCATACAAGTGGAACTGTATGCCGACAGCGTCGACGGCGCCAGTCGGCACCCGATACCGGACCGCGCTGTCTGCGGGACGCCTATCAACGAACTATACGGCGCACCTGATACCGCACTGCTACGGCGTTGCGGTTCTACAGGAAGACATTCACATCCCCTGGCAGCGATAATTCAATCGCGCATGATGATGGGACGAACAAACCGTTTTGATGACAAAGGTGAAGCCAGACAGACCATCTGTACTGAGGACAAACGATGGTGTACTGATATTATGGGGGAAAGACCATGCTTCCTCACACACCGATTTGAACAGAAGGGCACTCGTGCTCGAGCCGGGACGCTTCCGCTCGATCCGCCAATTTTGAGGACTTAGCCCATGAGGTTGATCCGTACGCCGGAAATATGGAAAATTGTCAGGGTTGATAATCCAGGCAAAAGCTCTACCAAGCTGGGTAATCTTGAACTTTTTTCGCATATATAGGGTTTATCCAGAGCCATCACGGCAAGACCAAAAGATTGGCCCTTGGGAGCGATAATCGCCTACTCCCGGATATGAAGAAAACCGATGCTTTAACATTCTGGACACGAAATCTACTATCGCATAGAGAATTGAGCGACCCACCTCCATTAATTCCCACATTTTTCTCTCAACGAAAACGGGATACCGTATCTTTCCGAATTGGTTCCGGAAATACGGTATCCCGTCACATGGCATCGCTTTGACAGGTGAATTAAATTTTGATCGTCAGATACAACGCGCCTTTGCCACGATGGATAAAAATCAATGTCGAGGAATTTTCTTTCAAGTGAGAAACGACTTTCTTGAAATCCTCCTCAGAGCGGACCGGATTGCGGTCGATTTCACTGATCACGTCCCCTTGAATCAGGCCAGCGCGTGCAGCGTAGCTCTCCGGAGAAACTTCCATGACCACGACCCCGTTGACATCCTTTTCCAATCCCAATCGCTGTGCGATGCCACGATCCAAATTTTGAACGGCCACGCCGGCTAACGGTCCTTCTTGCTCAACGGAACCGGTCTGGGCCACTTGGGTGGGATTGTTCTGTTCGCGAATCAAAGCTTTCACTGATTTTTTGTGCCCATCTCGCATCACCACCATGTTCACTTCCGATCCAACTTTGGTCCGTATGACCTGATGTTGAAGGCTCCGCGGATCCAACACCGGTTTCCCCTGAAATTCTACAACCACATCTCCGCGTTGGAGACCTGCCTCGTCTGCTGGACTCCCCGGGACGACATTTGTAACCAGAGCACCATTGTTTTGATCCAATTGAAAAGAACGTGCCAGATCAGCCGTCACTTCTTGAATTCCCACTCCCAGAAACCCTCGAACAATCTTACCCGTGCTGATTAAACTATCGTACACGGGTTTAGCCAGATTGGTGGGAACCGCAAAACCAACACCCTGATAGCCGCCAGATTGGGAAAAAATTGCGGTATTAATGCCGACAAGTTCTCCCCGCGTATTGACTAAAGCGCCACCGGAATTCCCCGGATTGATGGCGGCATCGGTTTGAATAAAATCTTCATATTGGGTGATGCCCATTCCTCCTCGACCCAATGCGCTGACAATTCCCAACGTGACAGTGGAATTCAATCCGAAGGGATTGCCGACCGCCAAAACGTATTCTCCAACCCGAAGATTGGCGGAATTTCCCCAGGGAACGAATGGAAGGTCCGTGGCATCAATTTTCACGACGGCTAAGTCTGTCTGAGGGTCAAGGCCGACAACTTTTCCGGCAAACTCACGCTTGTCCGGAAGAGTCACCGTAATTTCCTTGGCACCATCAACGACATGGTCATTTGTCAGTACAAACCCATCGCTGGAGATAATCACACCAGACCCGGCCCCATGGCCCTCAGGCGCAGGGGGAATGCCGGGCCTGTTCGGCATTCCGGGCATCTCCGGCATTCCTGGTTGACCAAAAAATTCTCTCAACGGATCGGATGGGAATCCGGACATGGGACCTGGAGCCTCTTTTCGCACGGTAATATTCACCACCGCTGGGGTCACCGCCTGAGCAATGTCAGCAAATCCTCCCTTCTCTATATTAGGCGGGGCTCCCGATGATGCAGTCATTGCAGGGTGGGAGATCTCTGCTTGAGAATGAAATGGCATGTTCCACGAACCGAGCAACAGAATTCCCGCCAGAAAACTGATGCCTGCCAGACCCGCCTTTTTAACAGTCATACGGGTCAAAAATGAAGAAGGCCTTTGAAAGGGCCAACGACGAGAACCGAATTTTTTTGGGGTCTCCATGAACAGTCCTCCTTGATAGTAAGAATTCCAACTCTGAAACTTTTTCTACGCATATCTTATCCATCAAGATTAAAATGGGGATTAAAGAGGCATTAATTTTCATTAATCTTAAAGCGACCCTTTTTATGATTTCTTCGAGAATTGGACGACGGGCAGCTATCCTTATCCTTCACAAGCCTGTAACGAGAAGTTCTGTTCAACAATTCAGTCAGAGGGGATTTGCATATTCTCACGATTGCGGATGGTTCACCTGAATTTTTCGCGTCATCGAAGTCTCGCAAGAAAGATCTTCTTTCCCATGAAAAATCCTGGAAATGAGCCGAATCATGAGCGACCAGACAACTGAACCTTACCCTGAACGCACCTAATGTGACACAATCAGGAGTAGGAAATGTGGGTTCGTTATAGTCTTCTTCTTTCTTAATGGTGTCTTAAAAGAATACGTTGAAGCAAAAAGGAGGATACTAATGGATGTGTTGACCTAACTGATCGCCCTCCTGGGGGTTAATGTTTGCGATCTTGGCTTTTCAACGAACCGGCGGGATTTATCAACTCCGGCGACAAATGGAAGACCTCAGTGAAAAATCCGAACACGCGACAAAAGGGGCTCGCGATATGACCGCTGATGCCCTCAGCCGCCTGGAAACCTTTATTCGTGGGCAACAGAAACCTTCTCCATCGGAACAGAAACCCCCGTTCACGGACCCTCAACCATGAAACCATGGGTCATCCCGACGACCGTCTTTATTCTAGGATTGGGACTCGGGTTAAGCGGTCCGATACAGGCATCTCGTTATGTTGATCCGTATGTGCCAATCTTTTTAAAGAAAACGATCCAGCCTTTTGAAGGGTCGGTAATCCACAAGCAACACCAACAGGATCGATTACTCATCAGCGTTACCACCCAAGACAGGACCATTTTAGCGACCTTTCAACAACAGGTTCAGGAAATTGACCTCCTCATCGAAGAGCGTGATCTGGTAACATTAGACGTGAGGCAATATGAACCTTTTGTGAACAACCCCCCGTTGCTTCGGGACACCAAACAGACGGACATGACCCCTGCCAATGCCGCACCTCCGAATTCGTCCATTCAATCTGAACCCCCGCAGGAAACCGGCTTAACACATGATCCCACAGGATCTGTCCCCTAGACTAATGAGGCAGTATCGAACGCCTGTTTTCCCTGAAGTCGACTCATGTATATTCCCCATCAAAAAAAGAGGCAAAAGTGGTTTGGATAACCGGAGCACGTCAGTTGAATAGGTCCATTATCGTAATTTTACAAGTTCTCTTGTTATTGGGAATGCTGACCGGCTGCGGCGCGATGAATATGATACCCGCGCCCGCATCGCCGACTGCGGTCCAGCAATTCCTCATGGCTCAGGCGTTGGAGCGCAGCCTGCATGGAGAAAACACCATACCCTTTCCCTTAACCTCCGGAGAAACAGTGAGTCTCGACATCTCTGCATTGACTGTTGAACAAGGATTGGCCGTTGCACAACAGTTTTTTAAGGGTGCGATTGGGGGTTGGTTGGGAGAAAGAGGGTTGAAGATTACCTTGGATTCCACAAAAGCAAAGTATCGGATCCACATCATTGTTCAGGCATTTGGAACAGAGCAAAGGACCTCCCTGTTTGGTATACCTCAAATACAAAGTACCGTCATCCCAGTTGCAATACCTGAGATGGCGATATACGCTACTCAAAAAATGTCAGGATATACCCGTTTCCGCCTGGATATTTATGAAACGGCGACAGGCCAATTTGTTCGCTCCACTCCCTGGTTTCAAGGGTCTACCTACTTCAACGAATATACCGTTCTGTTTTTCTTTGATTTCGAATATACGGATCTGATCGCTCCATTTTAAAAGAATATTGTCATTTTCTACCGGTATTTTTCAGGAATCCATTCCCCTCGTGTGAGAAGAAAGATACCTCAGCCTATTTCCATATCAGTAAGAATATCGACGAAGAGCACGTGCAGGACCATTATTTACATCCCATCTTCTTAAATTTTCAAAAAAACGAGGTATGGTTCCCCGCCAATCGTAGCCGAGCACTGTCGTGCCCCTTCCACAATCACTTTCTGGTTGGCCTGCTGGGTAAAATCAATATCTTAGAAAGCGGATTTCCGGTCGACGATTGACTGGCACATTTGTTGTGGAGAATGGACTTTTGTCCACAAAGGATTACGTCTTGAAAAGCCCTGTGATGACATTGGCCGCCGCCGGAACCTTTGACATCCCACCTGATGGGTTTGATGCCATCGTGACGGTCAGTCCGTTCGGAGCCTACTCCTCGTTTCTGAAAAGTATCCCGCTGTTCGGGATCCTGATGGAAGGAGAGCGAAAGAATTAACGACAGCCTTGTATGAATTGGAGGGTCCACGAAAAACAGACCCTCAAGTGACCTATCTTCCACTTTAATCTTTGACGGGAGGCATCTTGGGACTCGCCAACTTCCCTCTTGATGTCTTGAAAAATGTGCTCACCCTACCGATGCCTGTTAGGAAAAGTCCTCTTAATGAGGAGCCAATCAAATAAAAGAATGAACGGGGTTTGTGAAGTGTCCGGTGGCATTGGAAATTTCAGCAGCAGGTCTCAACATCGCATGATAGCTTCGTTAAGAAGATTTCACCAGCACATACAAATGACGCGAGGCACGGACTAACACGACAAGCACAGCCTTGTCTTTTTTGAGCCGTTGCAACCATAAGGAGTACTCACTGACAGATTGAACGGGATGCTTATTCAATTCAATAATCATATCTCCTTCAATGATCCCGGCCAATTCGGCGGCGCAACCTTCCTCAACGAATGAGACCAAGGCCCCTTTGGATCCAGGATTCAACCCATATTCCTGACTGGCAGCCTCATCAATATCGGCCACTTCAACTCCAGCCAGAGGGTGCTCCAAGCTGGTGGTTCGGGTACGGCGTGACGGAGGGAGAGGTGGTTGTTCACGGATAATTACCTTCACCTTGCGTTCTTTTCCGCTCTCGATCGTACCCAGTTCAATCTGTTGCCCAATGGGGGCACGTGTGACTTGTTCCAGCAGCATTCGTCCATCTTTCACTGTTTGCCCTTGGTACTGAAGAATGACATCTCCCCGACGTATGCCTGCGTTATCGGCTGGTGCCCCTGGGACTACATCTGTCACTAAGACCCCATCACCACCATTCAGCCCAAACCACGGAGCAAGCTCAGATGTCATTTCTTGCACCCCTAACCCTATATATCCCCTCACAATCTTCCCATGTTGGATCAATTCGTCTAACACAGGCTTGGCCAAGGAAGACGGAACAGCAAAACCCACTCCCTGATATCCGCCACCCTGCGAGACAATGGCGGTATTGATGCCAATTAATTCTCCGTATATGTTCACCAACGCCCCGCCGGAATTCCCAGGATTAATCGCCGCATCGGTCTGAATAAAATCTTCAAAACGGGCTAAGCCCATACCCCCTCGATCAAGAGCACTCACGATACCGAGCGTCACTGTTGAAGTCAGGCCAAATGGGTTGCCAATCGCAAGCACATATTGGCCAACCGCTAAAGAGGAAGAATTGCCCCATGGGATCACCGGAAGGTCCTGGGCCTGAATTTTGAGAACCGCCAAATCTGTTTCGGGATCCGCACCGACAACTTTGGCTGGAAATTCGCGTGAGTCTGGAAGAATCACCAGGAGATCACGGCTTTCCGCGACTACATGATTATTGGTCACAATATATCCGTCAGAAGAGATAATGACCCCTGATCCTGATCCCATTTGACGTTTGGGATTACCTGGAGGCCTACGGCTTCCGCCAAAGTCTCCGAATGGTTTTTGAAGCCCCCCTCCCTTGACATCGTACACATCCACGATAGCCGTGATGTTGACGACAGCGGGAGTGACCGCCTTAGACATTTCCACAAATCCGCCTGACGCCGCACTGTTGATCTGCTTATAATCTTCAGTTAATTCAGAACTTTCCCTTGCCCATCCGTAACTTCCTTCCATTCCAACGATGGTCGTAAAAGTGCTCACACCCCCGATACACATCGTCAGAAACCATGTGAAGAGCCGGACCAACCACGGACAAGGACGAGCACACTCCACCTTCTTTTCATTATTGGTGTTCATCCTAAGTAGTCTTTGTTGCATATGTTTACCTTTTTGCCACAATTAACTCCCTCTAATCCACTCAGAACCCGCGAGTCAGGTTGAAGAACTGATGCCCAAGCAACAACTCTCAAGCAGGATATTTCAACTCGGTTCCTTAAGAAAATTCCACCTCATAAGGTTAGAGCCGTGATGTTGCAATCCTGAATACAGGGCGGTTGTCCCCTTGTCCCTCTATAGCAGGTTGTTTTTAGAACACCACTTCCTGAAGGTCTTTCTTAATCGAAAGACACTCCTTCACTTGGTGATTAGAACGTTCCATGGATTAAGAAGGAAGGGCTCCCGAACCCAGAAGGACTCTGGGCATGGGAGAAAAAAGTGATCCCTTAGGAAACTGAGTCTGCCCACTTGGCGATATGAGAAGAACTATAGACTGCAGGATGACAAATCCTACACTACACCGGAATAATACCGGAGGATATCAGAAACGGAGACGACACCCACGATCCTTTTACTTTCTGTCACGGCCAGATGCCGGGTGCCTTTTTCTTTCATGAGGCGCACCGCTTCCACAATCGAGTCACTCGTTTCGATGATCAACAAAGGTTCTCGCATACAGGTTTTCACCGTGGTCGTGGCCGGATCCGTCCCGGATGCAACGACTTCTCGCGTCAATTCTGTTTCCGTGATATACCCTAAGAACTCATCCCCGCTTTGGACCAACACCGACCCGATCTTCCATTTTTGCATGCATTGACCAACTTCCCGCAGGGTGGCCTCTGGCGACACCGATCGAACGGCTTTCGCCATATAGTCGGAGACTTTTGGACCGGACGCTTCCCCTTTTTTGGGTTCCTGCGAGAGCAAGCCTCGCCTCGCCTCCAAGTCCGTAATGCCGCTCTCCAGCACCCGCTGACGTTGCCGAATCGTTTCCCGCTGCGATTGGTGGGTGGCTCCTTCTTCCGGGGCACCTTCGGGTAGATTCATCAAACCCGCAGCTTCCCCTAATTGGGCATATTCATAGGTATCTAACAGCGGGGAAGAACTTCCGAACACATCCGCCAGAATATCTTCGGTGGCCGCATCGAATTCGTTCAGGGATGCCGCAGATGGTTCGTCCAACAAATATTTTTTCAGGATGTCCAACTGTTGGCGTAACCGATTGATATCCCGATCCAACGTTCCGACCCGATCCGCTTTAGACGACGTCTGTAATTCCATGATGCCTCCTAATCCTGAATGACTGAGATAAAAGGCAATACTACCCTACCATTTAAAGAGAGGCAACCGGAAAATTCGTCTAGAAAGAAAATTAAGGTAATAGGAGAAGGCACCCGACCCGGAGAGAAAAGGAAGGGACGACCCGACGTTAAAATTTGAGGGGTCAAGCTTTCAATAAACCTGAAAACAGGGTAGCCAGGCCTAAAAAACTCAGAAACCCAACCACATCAGTCACCGTGGTCACGAAAATGGAGGACGATTGCGCCGGATCCTGTTTCAGGGCTTTTAAGGTGATCGGAATGATGGCGCCGGCCAATCCCGCAATCACCATTGACATAATCATGGACAATCCGATGATGAGGGTCAAACCCAACGACCGGCTCCATATTCCAACGGCGAGACAGGCCGTCGCAGAGACGGCCAATCCGTTTAAAAACGCCACATAAACCTCTTTCCCGCTGACCCTGAACCATTGGGAGGGTCGAATATCACGCAACGCTAACCCTCGGATGACCACGGCAAGAGATTGAGCCCCGGTATTCCCTGATTGCCCGGCAACCACCGGGAGCAAGACAGCCAGCGCGGTAAATTGCGCAATCGTACTTTCAAACAGCCCCACCACAAATGCGGCCAGGAAGGCCGTTAACAGATTGAGTTGCAACCAGGGCAATCGTTTTCTGACCGAAAACCAAACAGGGGAAAGAGCACGCTCATCTTTATTCGCTCCCACCATGGTGAGCAAGTCCGCACTCGCATCTTCCTGACTGGCTTTAATAATATCTTCGTTCCGGATTACTCCTAAAAGTCGTTCGTCCAAATCCACAACGGGAATCGTGAAAAAATGCCGTTCACCAAAAAGTTCGACAATCTCTTCACGGGACTCCAACGGATGGATGGTCGGGAGATCCTGTACCATCACCGATTGCAGTTTCTCCTCAGGGTCCACCAACAGCAAATCCCGGACGGAAATCCGGCCCACTAGCTTTTGGGCTCGATCGATGACATAGACATCGTGAACATCCTTTTGCGCCCGGGTCCGCACCTGGACCATGGCCTCCCGGACCGTGTGTTCTTCTTGCAAGACAAAAAATTTAGGATCCATAATCCGGCCCACCGATTCCGGCGGATAGGTCATGTATGAGCGGATTTCCTGGGCATACCGTTCAGGAACCCTGAAGAGAATTGCGCGTTGAAGATCGTCGTCCAACCGTTGAAATAGAGAGGCTGCCAGTGAAGGCGACAGATGCGGCACGACTTGCTTCAGCACATCTGTGGGCATGATCGTCAATGTTTCCGCCGCGACAGGAGGAGTAATACTCGCGAGCAAATTCGCCGCATTTTTCGCACTGGTTCCCTGCAAGACCCTTAGAATATCGTCCACGGGATACGATTCCAGGATGCGGGCGGCTTCTTCATGATGCTTCTGAAAAAAGGCTTCGTTCAGAAGATGGCCTCCCCCTCGAATCTTCGTGCTCCTCTGGATTGTTGACGGATCACTCATCGAATCTTGTTCCGTTCCTGTAGGGTTTGCGCAACATCCGTCATGAGGCGAATGCCTGTTAATGAATAGGCTTCCCAGAGTTGCATGAGTGAATCACTCACCGACCCCAACGGGGCCTTCCCTCCGACATCTTTCTCAATCCGGCGTAACATCCGATACCGCAATGCTCCAAAAAATGTCCCCCAACGATCCACCACCGGTAGCGTATGAAACCGGCTCCACTCCGGATGTTTGAGAATTTCTTCCAAATTGGCTTCGGCCGACAAGGTGGTGATCTGACTCTCCATCAGTGTCCCGACCAGATGATCAGACCTATCTATGAGCAATTGTCTCAAGGTAACGACACCTTCCAATTTGCTATCGCGGTCAATAACGTAGAGATAGTACATGGCCTTATGGCCATAGGTGCGAATACGGTCTATGGCTTCTTCGACGGCAATATCAGGGGGAAGGGTGAACACCTGAGGATCCGCTAAACTTCCCGCTGTATTGGGTGAATATCGTAATGCACGGCGAAGCGTGGCTCCCATCGGATCGTCTAATCGATCCAGAACCTCTTGGCGAACAGGGTCTTCAAATTGCCGAAGCACCCCGATGGCGAACGTGGCGTTCATGCCACTTAACACTCCTGCTCCAAGGTCCTTCGGCAACTCTTGGATGATTTTTGAAGCAGACACCGGCAGGCAATGCTCTAGGACCCCTGCGATTTCATCACCGGGCAAGGCCTCCAGAAGCGAGGCCGATTCATGGGGATCGAGCGACTCTAAATGTCGAGCGGCTTCCACCGGATGGGCTTGTAAATACCCAAGTGTCAGTCGATGTTCGAGTTCCATATTAATGCTCGGGATGGGTGATGACAGCTGTCGCTTCAGTAAACTGGGAAGCTGGGACAATAACCCGGCCTTCTCGGGTTTCCATCACCACAGAGATGGGAGTAACCGCTACCACGGTTCCTTGGTTCTCGCCGATTTTCACCGTCATCCCGACCCGAACGACTGAACCAAGGTAATGAGCCGCGATGAGGTTTGCCACGGCCGTTCTTGACCCCAAGCCAAAAGACAGTGCCGCACCACCGATCAAACCAGCCAATAAAATCACAATGGTATTATTCAGTAATTCCGTGTTAATCCCGAGCGCATCAATGGCTGTCACGACGATCAACAGCACCACGGCCACATAGACAGCCTGAGCCACCATCGTTCCGTGGGTAATCCCTGCGGAACTACAGGTCATGGTAATCAGCTCACGAACAAAATTGGCGGCGATCAAACCCAGGATCAACACTAATATCGCAATTCCGATTTTCGGGATGTAATACGCAATACTGGTTAACGCATCCGACACCATGCTCAGACTCAGCGTGTCAGACGCCTTAATAAGAAAGACCAAAAATATGATCCAAAAGCCGATCAGGCCGAGGATTTCAGAAATTTTCTGTTTGGTCCCCGATCGTTCCAGCAGCGTTTGTATAGCGGTTCGACTCAGCAGACGATCAAAACCCATTAATTGCAATAAACGAGTCACAGCAATTGACACCACCCGGGCGAGTACATAGCCAAGGGCCAGCAGCATCAGGGCCAGAATTACTGTCGGCAAATAGGTGATAATTTGGGACAGACTCCCCGTCACCGCCTCGGCTAGGCCATCCACCCATCCGGCCATCGTCAATTTTTTCTCTTGCATTTGAAAGATCTTCCTCTCTTCCTGTCTATTCAGAGGAAACTCATTATTGCCATTTAGACCTGATATTCGTATGGAAATGACAGTCGTCCATCATACGTATTCCATTGGAAATCGCGCAACAAAAAGTCCCGTTCTTTCGTGATTTATTAAACCTGGCCTACAAGGGTCCTTCCTGCCCTATTTGTGTGAAACTGACGAGACTGGAACCTGCCGTTTTCCGTTAATGCCTCCTGCTCTCTGGCGCTCACGGAGTATCGCCTGTGCAAAGCGCAGGATGGCAGGATCGTTTAGCCAATCACTCAGCTCTCGGCTGATCCGGACCCGCCAGGACGGATAGACGGATTCCGGCGCTCCGGGCAGATTCGGCGTGTCGAGTTCCGCCAGCAAATCTTCAAGTTGCACCATTAACAATCGCGAGGGAGTCCGAGCTAAATACCGGTAAATCACCTGGATCAGATCATCGGAAACACATAAGGGCATGCCATCCACCGGAGTGAGACCCTCCAGACGTAAAGCCTCCCATAACCATTGTCGGTCGTCAGCACGCATACGCCAATCCTGATCAATATCCTCTTTCCGGGGGTATAGGCCCGCTTCCACTTTTATGGAAATGTCCCGTCCCACCCAAAAACCTTTCAGTGTTGGCAGGTCATGGGTCGTCACGGCAACAAGAGCCTGTTCCGGATAGGCGCCGGGCTGCTTCATGGCTCCCCCCTCTTCTCGTTCAAAAAACAGGAGTCGATAAGAAAGAAGCCCGGCAGCATCCAACTTCTGCCGTATGACGGGAGTCACCGTGCCTAAATCTTCTCCGACGACCATGACCTTCCGCCGCACGCTTTCCAAAGCCAGGACGGCCAATATCTCATCCACATAGGTCCGGACATAGACCCCATCCTTCCCTGTTCCCCCCTGAGGTATCCAGAACATCCGAAACAGGCCCAAGGCATGATCGATACGCAGAACACCCCCATGCCGCATGTTTTGTTTCAAGGTTTCCCGAAGAAATTGATACCCTTCTTCCCTCAATCGAACCGGATTAGGAATGGCCAGACCCCAGCTCTGCCCATTGAGGTTAAACGAATCCGGCGGCGCTCCGACCGTGATTTCTGAAGCCACTTGATCCTGAAAAATCCAGGCATCGGCTCCATCGGGATGTATGCCGACAGGCAGGTCATGATAGAGCCGGAGGGACAATGATTTTTTTTGAGCTAATTGATCCAGTTTTTGCAATTGCAACTCACACAACCATTGGACATATTGGTAAAACTGTATTCGCGCCTTGTGAGTCCGACGAAAAGATTCAACATCTCTAGACCGGGGATGCTGAAATTCTTTTGGCCAGATTCGCCATACCCAAGTGCCAAACTGTTCCGTCAAAGCCTGAAATGTACAAAACGGCGTCAAATGAAGTTGGTGGTGAGAAACAAAGCGAGCGAAAGATTTCCCACGTGAGGTGCCCCTTTTCTTTTGAAGATGTTGTCGTCGAAAGACTCGAAATAATTCTTCGAATATTTCCCATTTCAATTTTCCCACGGCTTCATAATCGACCCGTGAACTGTTTCGAAGCTGCTTGAGAGTCTGCTGAAATTTCACACCGTTGGCTTTCCGTCGCAGGACCGCCGACGTTCGCCACTCATCAATCCCTTCCACATGCAGATACACGGGATTCCAAAAGAGCCTGCTGGATGGGGAATACGGGCTTGAGAGTCCTGCTGCCGGAATATGGAGGGGGTTGATCCCAATGGTGACCACTCCCCAACGGCTACCCGCAATTTTCATGACCTCGCCTAAATCTCGAAAGTCACCAATTCCCCAATTCCTGTTTGACCGTAATCCATACAGTTGAAGCGAAATCCCCCAACCCCGTTTTGGAGTAGCAGGAAGGTAACATTTCCTGGGTGCCACAATGAGCAGAGCGTTTCCCTCCATCCTTCGGTCAAGCTGAATTGTCACCCGGACGGAAAGACGGAAATACCCCAGAGACAATTTGCGGGGAAAAGGAAACAGTGCATGCACGTATTTGAGGCCATGAATCGTTTTCTCGGCAGAAATCTCCCCATTCGATCCTGGTATGATTACCTCCTGGCCGGCTCCCTTCTCATCCGTCAACCGCACTTTAAGGGAAACCCTTTCCAATCTGACATCGCCAAGAGGAAGAGAGAGAGGCAATTTGAATAGGGAATCAGAAGGATACACCACCACCCTATCAATCAGTTGTGTCCACGGTTGATTGACAGTTTCCAAAAGTGAATCACGGATTTCCTCCCTTGAAGAGGCCTTGACTCCCATACTTGTCAGGATTTGCTGAAGATGAGGGATGGCAATCTGTCGTTCAACTCCTAATCCATCATGGTAGACAGGTTCAATTCCATACTGTTGACCTAATTGCAAAATCGCGTCCTGAGAATGTTGATCAAATGTCATGTTTGTCAGCCGAAAAGAGGATTATTTCTTTAGGTGTAGTGGGCACACCCTAACACTTATGGCAAATGAACCCTAGATTTTTATCATTGCGGTTTTGGATGGTGTCACGGCAAAGACACTTCCTGCCCTTTTAATGGGATGCGACGACCCAGATTCAGACTAGCAATCGAGGCATGCCCGTACACCGAACATTCCGATACATCATGTCTTCATCGCCTATTGCCATTGTAAGGGAAGATCAAACTTGTGTCTTCTGAAACCACCCTCTTTGTCCACCCTTCGAAAAGCCTGATCAGATTCGGCCAGAAAGGCTCCAGACACATTCCACTCGCTTACTCGGGGAGATATCAGACCCCCATGACATCGCCCGGCTCTTAGCCATTCAATCGCATGAGAGGGGGTTAGTTGCTCAGGCTCGGTGAATAGCTGAGCGTTGGATATGGACAAGACGGCAACGTGGAAAAGTATCCGAATTACCCAATTACGCGGTTGACCTACACTCGATTTGACATTTTTGATCAAATACCGCGAAAACCCAGCCCTTTCCTCCTCTTGTCATTCTATTCAATTACGGGTTTGTGTTAAAGATCTCTCAAGGGTTGAAGCGATGGTGACAGAAAAGATCACGGGCATTTTGCCCGTAACCTTTCGGCTTGGAAGAAAACCAGCATTTCCAGTACAATGGTATATACATCACCCTGACGGGCACTCTGCATCTCATTTAAGACAGGAGGTCAAGACTGACGCATGCCCCCTAAAACACCAGAAAACAAACAACCCAAGAAAAAATCGCCTATCACAAAAAAAGCGGAACCGGACAACAAGTCGGCAAGAAAACCCATAAGCAAAAGCGGGAGATCGACGACAGCCAAACCGGCCTTGGTGCCTAAGACGAAAACACAGCGCCCCGATATCCCTTATCCAGGCCCCTCTATGGCTCTATCCGAAGAGTTGCGGGAACGTATTGCCCAGCGCGCCTATGAAATCCATCAAAGACGCGGAGGCCAACATGGAAGTGATTGGGAAGATTGGCTCCAAGCGGAGCGAGAAATTTTGTTACACCAACGTCCCACTTCATAATGTTTCGCAGGAACAACAATACAGATTGATAACCGCGAAATATTTCTCACTGTCAGTTTTTAACAAAGGAGGTTCACATGGATAGCGACACACGATATGTCATGCTGGCGGGACTGTCATTAATGGTCGGAGTGGTTCTCGGTACCGGTTTGGGACTATTGATGGCTCCTCAATCGGGTTCACGAACCCGTCGTCAATTAAAGCACATGATGGAAGACGCCAGTGAACGGGCAGGAGAATTTGCGGACGATGCCAAAGATGCCGTCTCCGGCATCGTGGAACGCAGCAAAAAATTTGTCGGCTAATAATGATGTGAACAACAGTATCTCGCCAAGAGAAGAGTAATCTCTTATGCTATGGTGTCATTTGCCAGGCTGCCTGTCATCTGGAATGATTTTACACCAGAATCAATGAGTCACTTAATTTCAGGCGCAGCCCTGATCAATGCCTGTAAGGATGTCGCTCTACTTCTCCGGGTTGACAGGCTTGCAGGTCGCATCCAAATCCAACGATTCAATTTGATTAGCTCAACACCACACCGCTCCCGAGGCAGTTTCGCTCAAGTTCCGCTCTTCCTCCTGCTGTTGCGGCTTCCTCAGTCCGGCATGGGCCTCTTCTGAAAAGTCAGTCGTCTCACGGATTTTTGGTGATTTTTTCTTTGACATAATCTCGTTTCACAAGAATCTCGAGGAGGTTCACACGTATTTGTCAGAGTTGGGCGATCGAAACAGGGCAAATCCCCGGGAAACTAAATTGTAGGGCTGCCCCCCTTTCAGGAGATTTTTACGTTGAAGGCTCTTTTTTTCAGGAGGGTAGGCCGTATCAAACACCAATTCCCAACGCACCGATTTCGTATGGGCAGGCAGGATGAAGGCCACGTCCTCATGATGGGCATTGAGTAACACCAGAAACGTTTCATCAACGATCGGCCGGCCTTGACTATCTTTCTCGACGATGGCATCGCCAGCTAAACGAAGTCCTAAGGTACGGAGTCCCATCTGCCAATCTTCATGTGACATTTCCTTTCCATGCGATCCGAACCAGGCAATATCTTTCACTTCTGAATCTTCTATCCGTCGTCCTTGAAAAAATCTCCTGCGCTGAAACACCGGGTGGATTTTTTTAATGTCAATGAGTAGCTTCACAAAGTCCAGCAATCCGAGTTGCGAGCGCGTGAGGTTCCAATTCAACCAGCTCAACTCATTATCCTGGCAATAGGCATTATTATTACCCTGTTGCGTCCGACCTAGTTCATCCCCCGCACAGATCATCGGCACTCCCTGAGATAACAACAAGGTGGCGAGAAAATTCCTGACCTGCCGGTCACGCAATTCCTGTATGGCAGGATCATCGGTCGGACCTTCCACACCACAATTCCAACTTTGGTTGTCGTCAGTCCCGTCCCGATTCCCCTCGTGATTGTCTTCATTATGCTTGTGATCATAGGACACCAAATCCTGGAGGGTAAAACCGTCATGGGCCGTCACAAAATTAATACTGGCATAAGGCTGCCGCCCACTTTCCCCGTAGAGATCGCTGCTACCGGACCAACGCTGAGCAATTTCCCCCAGCAATCCTCCATCCCCTTTCCAATATTGGCGTATCGAATCACGATATTTCCCGTTCCACTCCGCCCATCCCGGCGGAAAATTTCCCACTTGATACCCGCCCTCTCCCAGATCCCACGGTTCGGCAATCAGCTTCACCTGCGACAACACAGGATCCTGGTGAATGATGTCGAAAAATGCGCTGAGTCGATCCACATCATGCAATTCACGGGCAAGTGCGGATGCCAGATCAAAACGGAAACCATCCACATGCATATCATTCACCCAATACCGCAAACTATCCATGATCAATTGCAACGTCCGTGGATGCCGGACATTCAGCGTATTTCCACAACCGGTATAATCCATGTAGTAGCGTGGATTTTCCGGGGTGACTCGATAATAGGACACATTATCAATCCCCCGGAACGAGAGGGTTGGCCCTAAGTGATTGCCTTCTCCGGTATGGTTATAGACCACATCAAGGATGACTTCGATTCCGGCGCTATGAAGCTTTTTGACCATAGATTTGAACTCATAGACCTTTTCGCCACGACCAGGGAACGCCGAATACCGGATATCCGGTGCAAAATACCCAATGGAGTTGTACCCCCAGTAATTGGTGAGGCCCTTTTCTGCAAGATAAGAATCATTCACAAAGTGATGAACCGGGAGCAATTCCACTGCGGTGATCCCGAGAGATTGCAAATATTCGATAATCGCCGGAGAGGCCAAGCCGGCATACGTTCCTCGCAATGATTCAGGAACATCCGGGTGTCGCATCGTCATTCCCTTGACGTGAACCTCATAGATCACCGTCCGTTCCCAGGGAATTTTCAACCGTTGGTCTCCTCCCCAAGTAAACGCCTGGTCGACGACAACCCCTTTAGGAATGTTCGCCGCATTGTTCCGGTCGTCAAACGACAGATCTCCAGTCGGATCACCAAGGCGATAGCCAAACATAGAATCGGACCATCGCATGACACCGGTTAACGATTTGGCATACGGGTCGATCAGAAGCTTGGCAGCGTTGAACCGGTGTCCTGCCTCCGGATCATAGGGCCCATTCACCCGGTAGCCATAGAGTTGGCCAGGACGCACTTCAGGCAAATATACATGCCAGACTTGATCCGTTCGTTCTTCAAGAGCAATCCTGTGGGTTTCCTGTATCCTGGAGTTCATCGTCAAATAGACAAAGATCCACGCCAGTCGCATTTTCGGAAAACAGGGCGAAATTGACTCCCTGCCCATCCCATGTGGCACCGAGCGGGTATGATCGACCTGGCCAAATATTCATAATTATTACTGTTCTCCTGGATGTGGGTTTCTGATTATGGGGGACTCGCGGGCCACGATACTACAATATATTCCTAATCGGGGCAAATGGAATGAGACCCTCCTGGCGTTCCATATACAGCCCTCCATCCATTTGCTAAGCTTTCAATCATTGTCCTTTGTAGACCAGCCAACAATTCCGATCAAAAAATCACCCGCAGGAGATAAGACCCTTGGGAACTGTGAACACCCTACCATGGCGATTAGAACTTGGTGCATCTTTCAGCAACCCATCTACTGTGGATTTTCGGGTATGGGCACCTAAAGCCCAGTCGCTAGACGTCAAGATCTCGGGAAGCATGGGCGAACCGACTCCCCTCTGCCAGGAACCCTTTGGGTATTGGGCGGGAACCGTACAGGACATCGCTCCAGGCTCCCGCTACCGGTATCTGATCAATCAAACCATTGAACGACCCGATCCGGTTTCCCGCTCGCAACCGGATGGGGTGCACGGTCCATCTGAAATTATCGATCCTCAGGCTTTTTCCTGGACGGATCAGCCATGGCGTGGAATACCTCTTGAACACTACATCATTTACGAGCTCCACACCGGAACCTTCACACCGGAAGGCACCTTCGATGCCCTGATCAGCCGCCTGCCCTATTTGCGTGACCAGGTTGGCATCACCGCCATTGAACTCATGCCGGTGGCGCAATGCCCCGGCACCAGAAATTGGGGATACGATGGAGTCTATCTTTTTGCTCCCCAACATAGCTTTGGTGGTCCGGAGGGTCTCAAGCGACTCGTGAATGCCTGTCATGCAGCCGGGCTCGCTGTGATTATGGATGTGGTCTATAACCACCTGGGTCCTGAAGGAAACTACCTTGGGGATTTTGGCCCATATTTCACCGACACCTATAGAACTCCCTGGGGTAGCGCCATCAACTACGATGGGCCTGAGAGCGATGCGGTCAGACATTTTGCGATCAGCAATGCCGTGTACTGGATTCATGAGTTTCACATGGATGCCTTACGATTGGATGCGATTCATGGCATTTTCGACTTCAGCGCTCAGCATCTTCTTCAAGATATCGGGGAAGCGGTCCATGCGGAGGGACAACGGCTCAATCGCCAGGTCCATGTGATTGCCGAAAGCGACCTCAATGATGCTCGTATTATTTCACCTCTCTCAAGGGGTGGATATGGTCTGGAAGGGCAATGGAGTGATGACTTTCACCATGCCCTGCATGCCGTGCTCACGAAGGAGCGGAGTGGATATTATGAAGATTTTGGCCAGCTGAAGGACCTGGTCAAGGCTCTACGGGAGGGTGTGGTCTATACCGGCCAATATTCTCCACACCGACGGCGGAAACATGGCAATTCCTTCAATGCGTGCTTGCCAGAACAATTTGTGGTATGCGCCCAAAATCATGATCAAATTGGCAATCGAGCGAAGGGAGACCGTCTCAGTGCATTGGTAGCATTTGAAGCCCTCAAAGCCGCAAATGCCACCGTTCTCCTCTCACCCTACGTTCCCCTTTTATTTATGGGAGAAGAGTATGGCGAAACCGCTCCATTTCTGTATTTTATCGACCATGGGGACCCTACATTAATTGAAGCCGTCCGACAGGGGAGAAAAAGAGAATTCGCGGCGTTTGGATGGACGGACATCCCCGATCCCTATGCACAAGAGACCTTTGATCGTTCCAAGCTTCAACCCTCCCTGGAAACCGATCGACAACAACAGGCTCATCTGAAGTGGTGCCAGGCCCTGATTCATCTTCGCAAGTCTATTCCTGCACTGGGCACCGGCGGCAAGGGCCATAAAATCCAGATTGGGTCTCATGCCAAAAGTCAATTACTGATCATCCATCGCCGCGCGAAGCAGGGGCCTGAAGCACTCATCCTGCTGGGGTTTCACAACAAATCCACCCTGGCGTTGGCCAAACTTCCGAGAGGGCAGTGGGAAAACCGGCTTGATAGCGAAATTGCCACATTTGGCGGCCAGGAAGAACATCAGGCACCGCCAAACCTGCCGATTGAGAAATCCGAGCAGGTCTCTCTAAAACTTCCTGCTTTTCCGGTCTGGGTATTTGTAAAAACTGACTAGGTCAGACTGAAGCCCATCGGCCCCGATCACTGTGATCAGGAATCACACCTCATAGAAATATGGGCATTGAAGCGATGGCCAGAGAAAATTTCCCTTGATCTAATAGGAGGAATAGGAAAAACGATTATGAAGTTTTTTTTAAAAGAAATTCGGATAGGGTTTCCTTCTACGTGGTCCTTTTATCTCATCTCTGGACAGACCACGGGGTCTCCAGATATCTCCCGGATTTATCCGGGTTTAAAAAAGACCGCAGCTAACGGCGGAAGGGTGATAACGACAGAGAAGGGTTGGCCATGCCAAGGCGTTTCTTCGGCATGGACCCCTCCCCCATTTCCCATATTGCTCCCACCATAGGCCTCTGAATCACTATTCAACAGTTCCCGGTAATACCCTGCGATTGGAACACCCATCCGGTACCCTTCCCGAGGAACGGGGGTAAGATTCATCGCACAGACGACAATATCCATAGGGTCTTTGGCACGCCTGAAATACGTGAGAGTCGATTGTTCGCTGTCATGGAGATCAATCCATTGAAAACCGGTCCAATCATAATCCACTTGATGGAGCGCAGGTTGAGACATATACAACCGATTCAGGTCAGCGACATACCGCTGCAGACCTCGATGAGGATCGTATGCAAGAAGATGCCATTGCAGACTATCCTCATGATTCCACTCCCACCATTGCCCGATCTCGCAACCCATAAATAACATTTTCTTTCCGGGATGACCCCACATGTGGCCATACAAAGCTCGTAAGTTGGCGAAACGCTGCCATTCGTCTCCCGGCATTTTATCCAGGAGAGTTTTTTTGCCATGCACCACTTCATCGTGGGAAAGCGGGAGAATAAAATTTTCGGTGAAGGCATAGAGTAACCCGAAGGTCACGTTATGTTGATGGTATCTCCGATGGACGGGATCCAGGCTGAAATAATCTAACGTATCGTGCATCCACCCCATATTCCATTTGAATGTAAATCCCAATCCTCCGACATATGTCGGGCGGGAAACCCCAGGCCAGGCGGTGGATTCTTCGGCAATCATCACAATGCCGGGATGTTCCTGATGAGCCACCGCGTTCAGTTCTTTCAAGAATTCCACCGCCTCCAGATTTTCCCTTCCCCCGAATTTATTGGGAATCCATTCACCGGCCTTTCGCGCATAATCAAGATAGAGCATCGACGCCACCGCATCCACGCGAAGGCCGTCGATGTGGTACCGGTCGAACCAATTCAGCGCGCTATTAATCAAAAAGTTTTTAACTTCGGTCCTCCCGTAATTAAATATCCGGCTTTTCCATTCCGGATGGAATCCCAACCTTGGGTCAGAATGATCAAACAAATGTGTCCCGTCAAACCAGGCCAACCCGTGGGGATCTTCAGGAAAATGCGCCGGGGCCCAATCCATCAGAACTCCAATCCCGGCACGATGACAGGCATCCACAAAGGCCATGAACTCCGTAGGTGTGCCAAACCGGCTTGTGGGAGCAAAATATCCGGTCGCTTGATACCCCCAGGATCCATCAAATGGATGTTCAGTCACCGGCATGAGTTCGATGTGGGTAAAACCCATTTCCCGCACATAGGGAATGAGGGTTTCAGCTAGTTCCGAGTAGGTGAGCCATCGGGATCCTTCCTCCGGAACGCGCCTCCAGGACCCCATATGCACCTCATAGATCGACCAAGGCTGAGTAAGAGGATCACCGCTTTGCCTGGCTTTCATCCATTCCCCATCCTGCCATTCGTACCCCGAAAGATCACGCACAATAGACGCCGTTTTGGGTCGCAGCTCGGCTGAAGAAGCATAAGGATCGGCTTTCAAGAATGGGGCATCTCCATTTTGAGGTAAAATTTCAAATTTATACACCATGCCCTCGTTCATTTCAGGAATAAATAATTCCCAAATGCCAGCTCCCCCTCGACTCCTCATCAGATGACGCCGTCCATCCCATTCATTGAAATCCCCCACGACACTCACCCGCTTCGCATTGGGAGCCCACACAGCAAAATTGACCCCTTGGATACCCTGATGGGTGCAGACCTGCGCGCCAAGTTTGTCATAGGCTTTATAGAGTTTCCCTTCTCCGAATAAATGCAAATCAAATTCTGAGATGAAAGGGGGGAATGCGTAGGGGTCATGTCGTTGAGTAGCCTTTCCCTGACGATCGACAATTCGAAATTGGTAATGGGCTCCCAAAGTCTGCCCCTGCCACGAGGCTTCAAATACACCGTCAGGATGCACCAGCTTCATGGGGATAGGGGAAAGGCCGGTTTGGCCGGGAACCAGAACTGCCTCGGCCGCCTCCGGCAGAAATGCCCGGACGCATTCGCCGGAAGAACCCGTCGATGCTTCCGGCTGGGGTCCCAACACGGAGAAGGGATCCCATTCCTGAGCGGAAACCAAACGTTGATATCTGGTGGAGGATGTTGCCATTGCCAATGATTCCTTTCTATGGTAATTAAGACCATCCTAACATACCAAAGGGACTATGTATTCTGCATTGATGGCCTTGCTGCTTCTGTTGTTTTTTGCCGTTGCCTTTTCTTTACAGAACTCCGAGCCCATTGTCCTCAATTTTTTCGCCTGGACCTTCAAAGGGTCACAGGCCGTGGTGTTGCTCATAGCCCTGGCATTAGGCGTCGGTCTGACTGTACTGGCTTCATTGCCGTCCTACATAAAAAAAAGCCGACTGATTGCCCAGCAACAAAAAACGATAGCAGCACTGGAACGATCCCTGGCTGAATTAAAACATCCACCGGCAAAAAGCCAATTATGATGAAAAACGTTTCCCTTTCTCGACGGAAAAAAACACCTGAACGGACTCCACAAAAAGTCCTGGCCATGATCATGGCGGGTGGCAAGGGTGAACGGTTGATGCCGTTAACCGAACAACGGAGTAAGCCGTCAGTGCCCTTTGCCGGCACCTATCGCATTGTCGATTTCGCACTCAGCAATTTCATCAATTCGGGCATCCAATCCATGTACGTCCTGGTGCAATACCGTTCGCAATCCTTGATTGAACATCTCCGGAGAGCCTGGCGTTTTGGTGGCACGAACCGCCAATCCTTTATTACCGTCGTCCCTCCGCAAATGAAAGGACGCGGCAAATGGTATGAAGGGACGGCAGACGCCGTCTATCAGAACATTAACCTCATACACGACTTTGCGCCAGGACTGGTGGCCGTGTTCGGAGCCGATCATATTTACCGGATGGATATCCGGCAAATGATCCAATTCCATCTTGACCAAGAAGCGGATGTGACCGTGGCGTCCCTTCCCGTTCCCATTCACGCCGCGAAGGGGTTCGGGATTGTCGAGGTCAATGCGGAACATCAAATTATCGGGTTTGAGGAAAAACCCGCTTCTCCGAAACCCATGCCCGACAATCCAGAGATGGCCTTTAGTTCCATGGGTAATTATATTTTTAACGCCGACACGCTTGTGCAAATTTTGGAACAAGACGCCAGTCAGGCGGACACCCACGATTTTGGGAAAAATATTATTCCCTCTCTCATCAAATCGAGACGAGTCCTGGCCTATGATTTTATGGACAATGTGATTCCAGGCATTCATCCCTATGAAGAATGGGGATATTGGCGGGATGTGGGAACATTGGAAGCTTATTGGCAAGCCAACATGGATGTTTTAGGGGAAACCCCCATTTTTGATTTACGGAATGTCAAATGGCCGATTATGACCGATGCCTCGGTCGAACCGGTTGCCAGTTTGGTACGCTCTCACATGGATGATGCCATGGTGGGTCAAGGCAGCCTAGTCGTCGACAGTGCCATCACACGTTCCATCATCGGGCGAAACGTCAGGATTGGAGAAGGGTGCACGATCGAAGAATCCATTATTCTGGACGGCACTCTCATTGGCTCAAAATGCCATCTTCACCGGTGTATCATTGACCGGTTTAACATCATCCCAGCCGGAACCTTTATGGGTGACAAACAAGGGCGAGAAAGTCGACGATCATCCACCGGGAAGGTTGGCCTCACCACCCTCCCCCGTGGACAATCCTATGGCGGACGAGCCATTCATTCCTCATCTTCCTCTTCAACATAAAAGGAGGGGCATGACTCCTCCATCTCTATCTCTGTACTTCCCACTCTCAACCTATCGCCTGCAATTTAACGCGTCGTTCACGTTCCAGGATGCCTCCCGCATATTGCCCTATTTGTCTCAACTTGGCATCACTGACTGCTATGCCTCGCCCTATCTGAAAGCAACTCCAGGAAGCACTCATGGGTACGACGTAGTCGATCCCACGGAATTAAATCCGGAGATCGGCACCGAAGCCGATTATCAGGTATTTATCCAAGCGCTACATGATCATGGTATGGGGCAGATTCTGGACGTGGTCCCTAATCATATGGGCATTGCCGGATCGACGAATCGCTGGTGGCTGGATGTCTTGGAAAATGGCCCTTCCTCCCATTACGCCACGTTTTTCGATATTGACTGGACCCCGGTGAAGCCGGAATTGAAGAACAAAGTACTTCTTCCCATCCTCGGCGATCAATATGGCATTGTTCTCGAAAATCAGGAAATCACCCTCAACTATGACGACGGACAATTTTTCCTCCTGTACTTCGAACACCGGCTCCCCCTTGATCCTTGCACGTGGAATACCATCCTGACCTTTAGGCAAGACACCCTCATCCAGGACCTGGAAGAATCCGATCCGCACGGGCTTGAATATAAAAGCATTATCACCGCCCTCTCCCATTTACCCGCGAAAACCGAAACGGATGCCGAGCGGGTTGCCGAACGGTACCGGGAGAAAGAGGTGATCCGTCGCCGTCTCTCCACGGTGATGGCAGAGAGTCCCGTCCTTCGCAATTACCTAGTGGAGAACCTTCGGCTCCTCAACGGCACCAAGCATTCCCCGCGCAGCTTCGATGTTCTCGACCATTTGGTGAGTCATCAAGCCTATCGACCGGCTTATTGGCGAGTGGCCGCTGAAGAAATTAATTACCGCCGGTTTTTCGACATTAACCAACTGGCAGCCATTCGAATGGAGCAACCTGAAGTATTTCAAGCTGCCCATCAAAAAATCTTTGAATTGTTGTCATCCGGTGCCGTGAATGGCCTACGGTTTGATCATGTGGATGGGCTCTACAACCCCAGGGCATTTCTGTCTCAATGGCAACAATGGGCCTCTGAACACCTGGAAGTTCAACCCGATACGCAGGGCCGCGCGCTCTATCTTCTCGTAGAAAAAATATTAGGCACAGGGGAACGCCTGAGTCCCGATTGGCTGTGCCATGGCACCACAGGGTATGAATACCTCTCATTGGTCAACCAACTGTTCATCCAGGAAGATCATCAACGGCAGGTTGAACAAACCTTCAGTCGATTTACCAAACAGTCCCTCCAGTATGAGGATCTGATCTATGACTGCAAAAATCTCATCATGACGAGTTCCATGTCAGGGGAAATCAATGCCTTGGGACATCAACTCAATGTGCTGTCGGAGCGCAACCGGCGGTCTCGTGACTTCACCCTGAACAGTCTGATCCATGCCATCCGGGAAATCATTGCCTGCTTTCCCGTGTATCGAACCTATATTGGGCCGGACCCTCTCGAGGCGATGCTGGATCGTGATCGCGCGTATATTCGTTTAGCCGTTGCACGGGCTAAACGACGCAATCCTGCCATCAGCAACTTGGTATTCGATTTTATCCGTGACCTTCTGTTAAAGATCCAGCAGGATTCCCCTGATCTTGACTGGGAGGTCATTCGCCCTTTTGTCATGAAATTCCAACAAACGACAAGCCCTGTGACGGCGAAAGGCGTCGAAGACACGGCTTTTTATACCTATAACCGGCTCACATCCCTAAATGAAGTGGGTGGAGAACCTCAACATTTCGGGGTATCGCTTTCGACTTTTCACCAATCCATGCAGGAGCGGGCCACCCAATGGCCGGCAAGCCTCTCCTCCTCGTCCACGCATGACACGAAACGAAGCGAAGACGTCCGCGCTCGAATCAATGTGTTATCAGAATTGCCTTCTGAATGGCGCAAGCATCTCAAAACATGGAATCGGCTGAATAAAAAAGCCAAGCAAACCATTAACGACCGACTGACTCCAAGTTTGAATGAAGAATATCTTCTCTACCAGACGCTCCTCGGAATCTGGCCATTCGGTTCGTTTTCAGAACCGGTCCACGATCAATTTTTGAAGCGCATGCAGGAGTACGCCGTTAAAGCCTTACGGGAGGCGAAAGTGAATACGAGCTGGTTAAATCCCGATGAAGTTTATGAGACAGGTGTTTGTGAATTTCTTTCCCACATTCTTTCACTGAGCTCCACGAATGCCTTCTTACAGGATTTTCTTCCCTTTCAACAACGACTCGCCAAATATGGCATTTATAACTCTCTGAGTCAGGTCCTCATTAAAACTCTCGCTCCTGGAGTCCCTGATTTTTATCAAGGCACCGAGCTTTGGGATTTCAGTCTGGTCGATCCGGACAATCGACAGTCCGTGGATTATCGCATCCGGCAACAGCGGTTGTCCGAATTACAGCACATGCAAAACAGCGCTTCCCCTCTCGACTTCGTCCATACGTTAATTCAGGATGCGGAAACCGGCCTTATCAAAATGTACTTGACGACGACAGCTCTTCATGTCCGAAAGAGGAATTCAAAACTCTTTCTCGAAGGGTCTTATGTGCCTGTAGAGGCCAAGGGTAAGCAGGCACATCATGTGTGTGGGTTTATTCGACAGGATCACTCGAATATGTGCCTGACCGTATTCCCACGATTTCTGACCAGCCTCATTCCTGACGCGACGACCATTCCTATCGGAGAATCTGTATGGGGAGATACCTGCCTAACGCTCTCTCCTGAATCGCACAACCATTCCTACCGCAATATCTTGACCCACGAAATTGTGACTCTACAAAATCTCTCTGGCATGGTAGTATTACCGATAGGAACACTTTTTCAACATTTTCCTTTTGCCCTATTGGAGCCTGTCTCATGACTGTGAACAAACTGAATACGTTACACGCTTCCGATCCTGAATCGAACCCTGATCGGTACGCACCCCAGGGAGAGTTGGGGTGGGAGGGACATGTGCATTTTTCCAAAAATGTTCCTTTATGGAAACGGGTCCTCGAAACATGGCCAGAGCTCAGAACAGGAATTTCCTACAGTCTCATTTTTACCTCTGGAGTCCTCTTGGGGGGAGCGATTATGGCCATGATGGGCACGCCGAAAGACCGTCAGGAACATTTATAAATAATTTATAAATACTGATTGAGAGGAGGATTTACGATGGATGAGCACACGACGCATGGCGATTCAAGTTGGGTCAATACCTTTGTCTTCATTGCAGGGGTTCTCTTGGGAGCCGGTACCGCCATACTCCTAACGCCGGAGACAGGATCTCAGCTTCGCAATAGATTGGCACGAGGCGCCAAAACTGCACAGGACGAATTTTCCGATATGGCTTCCCAAACCAAAGAAGCTATGCAGGCCTGGTCTGAAGAGGCAAAAAAAACCATGAAACAAGCCGCCAACCGCGTCAATTCCGCCGTGGATTCCACTAAACAGGCCGTGAAAACTGAATCCTTCGACGATTAACTCCCCTACCACCTTTGCCCACTCTAATCGAATGGGACATTGTCCCCTCCACGATCCTCGTGATCATGCTGTCTCGCGTAGATACCTGACTCCAGGCTTTTATCCATTTTATTGATAGGGAGGCAGGGTTACCCTCTTTCATATCTTGTCCGGACTCTGGATTCGTGCGAGACTGGCTATCATGACTCATTCTGATGCGTACTCATCTCCTCTGACCTCCCGTCTCAAGCTTGGGCTTGTGTTGAATGGCATCATCATTCTGGCGGAATTCATCGGAGGATATTTAACCAATAGTCTTGGGTTGATGAGCGATGCAGGCCACAATCTGATCGATCAAGGCTCCCTGTTGTTAGCGTTGTATGCTCATATCCTCGCTTCTCAGCCCGCCACGGAACATCGGACCTTTGGCTACCACCGTGCCGGAACCATTTCGGCTTTCCTGAATAGCCTCCTTTTAATTGTTACAGGTGGAATAATCGGGGTCATTGCCCTGAACCGGATGTTTTCTCCGGTTGAGATACCCGGCTTTTGGGTGATGGGTATCGCTTCCATCAGCTTGATCGCCAACCTGGCCGTGGCTCTGTTATTGCGGAAGGGAGCAGAGGAGGATCTCAATATTCGTGGGGCATTTCTTCATATGGTGATGGATGCCTGGATGTCTCTCGGTGTCATCTTCTGCGGGTTAGGGATTGCATTAACCGGTCTCACGATTTTAGATCCCCTGATAAGCCTGGTCTTGGTGATCCTTATTACGAAAGGCAGTTGGCCGCTCTTTCGTGAATCACTGGATATCTTATTGGAATCAACCCCCCCTCACGTCAATACCTCAGATATTGTGGCCACCATCGAAAACATTCCTGGTATCAAAAAAGTTCATGATTTGCATATCTGGTCCGTTGAGCCCCGTATCGTTATGTTGACGTGCCACGTGTTGGTGGACCCTCACACCGCTCCTGATAAAGATCAACTTCTGCAACCGATTCAATCAACGCTCTCCTCGAAGTTTGGCATTCATCACCTGACCTTACAGTTGGAAAACGAATGTCCTGAGACAGATGACCTCCATTGCAATCTCAGCTACCTCACGAACGGATCATCTGCCAAAGAACCAATTCTTCCTCATGTGCACCGTCATTAACTTGAAAGAGCCTTCCTTCGAAACACCCTATATTTGAGCCAGAAAGCCTACCCCGCCACCTAACAAAGCTCCAAGGCCAATTCCGACGATAATATCCGTCACAAAATGGGCCCCAAGATAGACCCGCGATAATCCAATCAACCCTAGAAATGGCCAAAGAATCCACCCAAGTGCGGGATAGAGCATAACCAAAAAAGCAATGAGGGTGGCAGAATTCATGGCATGGTTGGACGGCATACTGAATGCCCCTCCACACCCTACTAACTCCTGAACGTGCTCTAAGACCTGGCAAGGCCTGGGACGACCAATCAACAGCTTCAATTGTCCTCCAAGCCAATCACTGGCCCCGACCAGGAGCGCCAAACAGGGGGCCGCTATTTTTGCCTCTTCCCATTTCGTCCATCCCCAATATCCCACTGCCAATATGCCCGGAATCAAAAGGTTGCTTTCCTGAGAGACTTGAAACATCAACCAATCCAAAACAGAAAATTGGCCAGCCCATCCATTAATTTCCGCAAACCACACTTCATCAAGATTCATATCCGTCCCTTAATATTTCCGCATTCTGCCCTTAGCGAACACCGTGCACTGCGAGAAGTCCGGTGGGTATGGTAGGATGGCTCTTTTGATGAGAAAGGATGTATCATGCTCATTGATACACATGTCCATTTGGATGATCCCCGTTACGATTCCGATCGGGAAGCGATGTTTCAACGTGCGCAGGAAGCCGGGATTGAGAAATTTGTTACCATTGGATGTGATTTATCCACAAGCTATTCTGCAGTTAAATTAGCGACAGAACGACCCAATGTGTATGCCACAGTCGGCGTGCATCCCCATGAGGTAAAACGCATTGAGCCCAACTGGTATGCGGAATTAGGACAACTGGCCCAACAACCGAAAGTAGTGGCCTTCGGCGAGATCGGCCTTGATTATCATTATGATCACTCTCCGCGGGAAGTCCAGCGCCAACGGTTTCGTGAACAAATCGGATTGGCGCATTCGCTCAAGCTTCCCCTCGTAATACACACACGTGAAGCACAAGACGACACCCTGACCATCCTGCGGGAAGAACATGCTGATGCGGTGGGAGGGGTCTTTCATTGCTTCTCTGAAGATCTCTCGTTCGCCAAGCAAGCCTTGGATCTGGGATTTCACCTTTCTTTTTCAGGAATTATCACCTTTCGAAATGCCTCTCCGATACGTGAAGTGATTCGCATCGTTCCCGATGACCGGCTGCTCATTGAAACAGACGCCCCTTACCTGACGCCCGTGCCATTTCGGGGAAAACGCAATGAATCGGCCTATGTCACCTATGTGGCGGAGCAGATTGCGAAAATTAAATATGGGGACTCTCCGACCGGGCTTACCCGTGTGGCCGAGCTCACCACCGACAATGCCCGCCGGCTTTTTAAAATTTCTTCATAATACGATTGCGCTGTCGTAATTTTTTTGGAAGTTTTCGAGGATTACCTTTTTTCTCTTTTGGGCGGGTAGGCATCTGATCGACCTCCTTTGGGTGCCCTTCCCCACCCGATCGGTTCACTCGTGATTCTTGTGGAGCCATGGACTTCAGGCGCCCCATAAATTCTTGAGACCGGATCGAAAACGCCCCGAAGGCTTTTGCGACATTAATCACTTCAAGATCCGAGGAGACCACCGCCGTCTCTTTCCCATGGGTACGAATGAGTTGTTGAATCACCTGATCGGCTTGTTCGCCCTGGCCTGTATAGACGACCGTCACACCAGCCCGATGGATGACCTGGCGAACCCCATTGGGTTGTTGCCAGGCATCAAACACCAGCGTGATCGGACACTGGAGCCTTTGGCCATACAGGCCCAAACGAACAATACACTCTTCACGATGATGCTCTCCTTTTTCGACGATCCGATGAGGAGGGAGTCCCATTGCTCCCAGCAAATTATATCCATCGATGATCAAATGTTTCGGTGGCAAGGTCGTTCCTCCCTGTTATGAGACGCGAGACGATCATCTCAGCTCAGTCTACCCTTATCAAGACAAAGTTGAAAGCATTTCCCTTGACAAGAAGGCCATCATCTGCGAAAAAAGATAGGAATGGGTTAACCGGTAGGCCCTCCACTCGCATGATATCCCTTTATTTTTCCATCAGCTTGTTATTCCTGGCTTCCCCCCATCCTGTAATAGGAGGAGATTTGGCGCCTAGAATTCTCTCAGGGGGAGAACCTCCGCCCTTTCTTCATCTCAGCGCTGCCTCACCCTCTTCTACCTCCATCCGCAATATTCGGGCTCACCGGCACAAACAATATACTCGAGTGGTGTTAGATCTCACTCAATCTGTCCAACCAGCACCCCATGACCGGCAAACGATAACAGCATTTCAATTGGAGCTTCCCAACACACAATTAGCCAAGGGTGCTATGGACCAATCAACGGCAAATTCTTTTCCACTCGAATTGGATGTTTCGACCACGTCATCGGGCTCTATCCTGCTGACCATCCCGATCAAAGAGTGGAAAAGTTACAAATGGTATGTCCTCCAGAATCCTGCCCGGGTCGTTCTCGACTTATATCCGGCGCTCCCCACAGTAGATAGTGTCAACGCGTCAACTGGGGTCGTCATGCCCTCCATACCTTCTCGCTCGGAACCTCCACCACCACAGCCTCCTCCCGTCACCAAAAAAGATCTGGTAATCGTGATTGACCCAGGACACGGAGGAAAGGACCCTGGTGCCTTGGGACGCACAGGCACAAGGGAAAAGGATGTTGCCTTAAATATCGGCAACCTTTTGCGAGACCTTCTCGTCAAGGAAGGCTCCACAAAAGTTCTCATGACTCGTGAAACCGATGTCTTCGTGGAATTGGAAGATCGCGCAAAATTCGCCAATACACACAAAGCCGATCTCTTTGTCTCGATCCATATTAACTCCCATCCCCAAACTTCCGTGAAAGGGATGGAACTCTACCATTTTGGTGAAGCTAGCGATCCACGGGCGCTTGCCGTAGCTGCACGGGAAAATGGCACGCCCCTTGAGCAAAATGCTGCCCCCTGGCAATTTATTATTGCCGACAAACTCAATGACAAAAAAATTGACGATTCCCGCGAATTAGCATGGACGACCCAAAAAGCCCTGGTGAAATTCTTGAATTCCTTTTATAAAATCAATGACCATGGAGTCAAAACGGCTCCATTCTTTGTGCTGCGCATGACCACGATGCCGGCAATTCTTGCCGAAATCGCCTTTATTTCCAATCCTACAGAAGAAAAACTCTTAGGAAGTCCAACCTACCAAAATCGAATGGCTGAAGGCATATTCAACGGTCTTCAATCGTATATCACGCCGTTGCAAACTGCTTCCCGATAGCTGAATAAAATTTCACTTTCTGCTGGAAGCATGTATTTTCCTTCATTTTTGATGGCTATTGACTCAATTTAATTTTAGGATTTCAACTCTTCCTCATTCACATCGCAAAAGACCTGACCCGTCTTTTCTGAATTATGGCCACCATCAAACTGACGATCGAATATGACGGGACCGCCTATGCAGGTTGGCAACGTCAACCTCATCAGCCAACCGTCCAAGGAGCCATTGAAAACGCTCTCACACGCATCACCCAGCAAAAAATTTCTGTTTTAGCCGCCGGACGCACTGATGCCGGAGTCCATGCTCGCGGCCAAGTTGCGAGCTTTCAATCTCACAAATCCATCCCGATCAACAAATGGGCACTTGCTCTTAATAGCTGTCTGCCTCCCGACATTTCGGTGTTGTCGAGTGAACAAGTTCCTGAATCGTTTCATGCTCGTTACAGCGCCAAAGAGAAAGTGTATGAGTATCGAATTTATCGGCATTCCTCCCGCCCAGCCCTGGATCGAAACCGTGTTTGGCATTTTCCCTATGACCTGGACATCGAGGCGATCCGACGGGCCATGTCTAGTCTAGTGGGTCTCCATGATTTCACCTCTTTTCAAGGGCCACGCTCCCACACATCGGATCCCATTTGTGTTATTTCCAATATTTCCATCAGCTCGGATCTCATGACAACAACTATTCGGATTCAGGCCAATCGCTTCCTTAAGCAGATGGTACGCGCAATTGTTGGCACGCTAGCCGATATCGGACGACACAAAAGATCTCCCGACTGCCTTCCTGACATTCTTCAGGTCAAGGACCGACGAGCAGCCGGAGAAACCGCCCCTCCCCAAGGCCTCTGCCTCGTTCAGGTGCTGTACTAAATCCCTCTCAGTATGTTGAAAATGGGCACGGAGTTTCTCCGAAGAGTCTTCCACCTCGCTCCCTCTCCCTTAGGGACTCTTATATTCTCACGAAAGCCATTTCCCGAGAAAACATACTACAGATGGAATCTTTGTTATAGTAAAATGAAGAAGTCAAACTTCACATAACGGGATAACCGGCGATGTCCACTGAATTTCCTCCAGAGCTGAACCACCCAACATTTCGCTTGGCTGTGGCCCAATTTGATCAGGCTGCACACCATATGAGTTTGGATCCAGGACTTCTGGAGCGACTAAAAGCGCCTCAACGTTCACTTTGCGTCAGTGTCCCTGTTCGAATGGATAACGGAGAGGTTCAAGTCTTTCGTGGCTATCGAGTGCATCATGATCTAGCCCGGGGGCCCACAAAGGGAGGCATACGATATCATCCCGATGTCAGTCTTGGAGAAGTCGCCGCTTTGGCAATGTGGATGACGTGGAAAACAGCGCTAACGGGATTGCCATTTGGCGGAGCTAAAGGAGGTGTTTCGGTCAATCCCTCACTTCTTTCGCTTTCTGAGTTGGAACGCTTGACCCGCCGCTACATTGCAGAAATCTTTCCTTTATTGGGACCCGACAAAGATATCCCTGCCCCCGATATTGGAACCAATCAGCAAGTCATGGCCTGGGTGATGGATACATATAGTCAACAGGTTGGATTCTCGGTCCGTGGAGTGGTCACTGGGAAACCTATTTCAATTGGGGGCAGCCTGGGGAGAGAAGAAGCGACGGGACGTGGAGTGGTGGATGTCACCTTGGAAGTATTACGTCATTTTCATCTGTCCATTACCGATACCTCCGTGGTCATTCAAGGATTTGGGAACGTCGGATCTCATACTGCGCGGATTCTGCATCAAGAAGGTGTAAAAATACTGGCGATCAGTGATCAGCTTGGCGGGATTTATAATCAACGAGGACTGGATATCCCGGCCATTCTCTCCCACTTAGCCTCAAACAAACTGGCCATTCCGACTCTCACCAAATTTGGTGAGCCAATTTCTAATGAAGATTTGCTCATGCTGCCCTGCCAGGTGCTCATTCCGGCTGCAGTAGCTGAAGAAATCACGGCTAAAAACGCTCCCCACCTTCAATGTCAATACGTGATCGAGGCAGCCAACGGCCCGACATCTCTTGAGGCAGATGCCATTTTGAAGGAACGAGGGATTTTTGTGGTTCCCGATATCCTCGCCAATGCCGGAGGAGTAATCGTATCCTATTTCGAATGGGTGCAGGACGCCCAGCGTTTTTCGTGGCAGGAATCAGATATCCACAGCCGACTCAAGACAATCATCACAGGGGCTTTCCACCGTATTCTCAGTCATGCGGAAGAGAAAAAACTCACAATGAGAACCGCCGCGCTAATCGCAGGGATTCAGGAAGTAGCTTACGCTCACCAATGTCGGGGGTTGTTTCCTTAATTTCCGACTCCTCCTTGAACTGACTCATCTTGCTTGAACCCTCTTTTCTCAAGCCAAGGATCAACTTCCTGCTGATTTGTGGATTCCTTAGGGAAGATCTCCTGCATAGATCTTCATAACGGTTGCCAAGAATTCGAGCGCTTGCTGTCTCGGCCGTTGAAAGGAATTTCGTCCAATAATGGATCCAAACCCTCCTCCATCCCGTATTCCTCTGGCTTCATCGAAGATTTTCTGATCTTCTCCTTTGGCCCCACCAGAAAAAATGACAATGCGTCGACCCTGAAAGGTGCTCTGCACGACATGGCGGATACGTTCGGCTGGGGTGTTAATTGGAATTTTTTCCGCTTCGTACACTTTTTTAGCGGCCGCCTGTTCCACATAATTCGAGGGCACTTTGACCTTAATGATGTGGGCCCCGAGTTGGGCAGCGATTTGGGCGGCATAGGCGACCACATCGATCCCCGTCTCTCCTTCTTTGCTCAATCCGGCGCCACGGGGATACGACCACACCACCACAGCCAACCCATGCGACTTGGCCTCTTGAGCGATTTCTCGCAGATGTTGATACATCTCCTGGCTATGAGCAGACCCCGGATAGATCGTATACCCAACTGCACAGCACCCTAATCGCAAAGCATCGTGGACACTCCCGGTAATAGCCGAATTGGGATCTTTGCTTTCAAACAGCGAATCATTATTGTTCAGTTTCAAAATGAGTGGAATTTGACCGGCAAATTCTGCCGCCCCGGCCTCTAAAAACCCCAGGGGAGCCGCGTAGGCATTGCATCCGGCATCAATGCCTAATTGGAAGTGATAGTATGGATCATATCCGGAAGGATTGCTGGCAAAACTTCTGGCAGGCCCATGCTCAAACCCTTGATCGACAGGAAGAATGACCAGCCGCCCCGTTCCGCCCAAACGCCCATTCATCAATAACCGGGCAAGATTGGCTAACACCCCAGGGGCATTTCCATCATAGTTCCGTAATATTTCTTTGACTCGCGGTGTAATAACGTTGACTTCCTTCACAGGAAACCCTCCCTTTCAACAAATAACTCACAACTCTCCAACCCTGGGATGTAGTGTAAAAGACCTGACGGATTAAGACAATATGAATTTCCCCACATCCATTATGATCGCTTTTCCGATTGTTCCACTTGTTTTCTGAGGGCAATAAGCTCCTGTTCCATGGCTTCAAACCGTTCGGCAATCGGATCGGGAATATTCGCATGATCCATGGTCGCTTCAGGTAGCCGGTCTCCAATAGTTTTGATAACCCGGCCGGGTATCCCAATGACCGTGGAATTCGAAGGCACGGAACGGAGAACTACCGAATTGGCGCCAACTTTGACAAAATCGCCGATCGTAATATCCCCCAAAACTTTGGCTCCAGCGCCGACAACGACATGATTACCCAATGTCGGATGCCGTTTACCGCGATCTTTGCCGGTTCCTCCCAGGGTTACCCCTTGAAAGAGGGTGACAAAGTCGCCAATTACCGCAGTCTCACCAATCACTACCCCCATCCCATGGTCGATAAAGAATCCTCTTCCGATTTGAGCCCCGGGATGAATTTCTATACCGGTAAGCCACCGGGCGAGTTGCGAGATTAACCGCGGAATAATCGGAATGTTTTTCTTCCATAACCAGTGCGCCAGCCGATAAGCTAATAACGCATGAAACCCCGAATAGGACAGCAGCACTTCCCATCGACTAGTCGCCGCCGGGTCCCGCTCAAAAACGGCATGCAGGTCTTCAGTAATTCGTTTAAGCAACCGCATGATCGCACCATACCGATAAATCCCGACCGAGATAATTAGGCATCATTTCATAGAGGTTTACTGCATTCAATGAGGCAAATGGCCAAAGATGCAATGCCTTCCGCTCGACCAATCATCCCAATGCCTTCCCCACTCTTGACTTTGACATTCACCTGAGTTGAGGGGACCTGAAGCACTCGTGCAAGACTATCCTGCATCGCTTTCACATACGGAGCCAATTTGGGGGCCTGAGCCAGAATGACTGTATCAAGATTCACTAGGCGGAATCCTTTTTCTACAAGTGTCTGAGCGACACTGTCTAACATCACCAAGCTTGAGAGATTTTTGTATTCCGAGTTATTGCTGGGGTAGCGTGTGCCGAGATCACCTTCTCCCAATGCCCCCAGAATAGCATCGCAAACAGCATGGGTCAGCGCATCGGCATCGGAATGGCCATCCAACCCTTGAGAGGATGGAATGGTAATGCCACCCAAAATTAGGGGACGGCCTTCCCGTAGAGGATGAATGTCATAACCTTGACCAACTCTCATATCGAATCTGAAAATTGCGCTGAAAAAAAAGACACCCAATGGATAAAGATTTGGGAATTCACGATTGCTTTCCCATAATTTTCAAAATTGCTTCTCCGAAACGCAGATCCTCAGGCTTCGTCACCTTTATATTAAAACAACTGCCCTCCACAACGGAAACCGGGTAACCCATCCTTTCGATGAGGGACGCATCATCGGTGACAACCCAGTGATGCTTTTGGGCCTGTTGATGTGCCTCAATCAGCCAGTCATATCGAAACACTTGGGGTGTTTGAATCTGCCACAGTTCTTCCCGTTTGAGTGTCTCTTGAATGATCCCACTATGATCCACCCGTTTCACCGTATCATGAATCGGCATCGCCACGACGGCCGCTCCGGTTAGTCCGGCACAGTGAATCACTTTCCCGACAATCTTTTGATCAATAAAGGGACGGACTCCGTCATGAACCAAGACTCCGTCAGATATGTGGGAAATTGCCGCAAGCCCGTTCCGGACAGAATCCTGCCGCCGCGTTCCACCCGCCACCACTTGCGTGACTTTTTCTAACCCAAAGGGTTTCACAATGTCACGCCAGCAATACTCCAGATCAGATGCGGGAACGGAGAGAATGATTTCGCGAATACTCTCGAGGTGTTCAAATACTTGGAGTGAATAGACTAAAAGAGGCAGGCCACCCAGAGAAAGATATTGTTTGGGAGTGTTTCCTCCCATGCGGGTTCCGAGTCCCGCGGCGGGAACCACCGCCACAACGGAATTAAACACGCGCGAAGCTCAACTCCTCGTGTTCTGTTTCCTCTTTCAGGCGGGTAAAGATCATTCGTCCCGCACTCGTTTGCAGAACACTTGTGACAATCACATCCGCATTTTTCCCGATCCATCGTTTGGCATGGTCAACTACCACCATCGTCCCATCATCCAAATAGGCCACGCCTTGCCCTGCCTCTTTCCCTTCTTTCAGGACAAAGACGCGGATCGTTTCCCCTGGAAGTACTACAGGTTTAAGCGCATTACATAGGTCATTAATATTGAGGACCTTGACGCCTTGGATTCCCGCCACCTTATTCAGATTAAAATCGTTCGTGAGGACCTTGGCATCCATCTGTTTGGCCAACTCAATGAGCTTGGTATCAACCTCTTTGACATGAGGAAAATCATCTTCCACCAATTCCACTTTAATAGTACTCATTTTTTGAAGGACATTTAAAATATCCAAACCTCTTCTCCCTCGGGCCCGCTTCAATCCGTCAGAGGAATCAGATATATGCTGTAACTCTTGCAGAATAAAATGCGGGACCACAAGAGTCCCCTCGATAAATTCCGTTTCGCACAAATCGACAATACGACCATCAATGATCACACTCGTATCGAGCAGTTTCTTGGTGCGGACAGAATCCTTATTGCCTGTAGCAAGAGTTGGAGAAGACCACTCCTCCTTGGCAAACCGTACACCCATCATCAATCCCCAGTACGGCACTCCCAGGAAAAGAACCAAGCTCACAAGAATGGTAAAGACCGAATGAGGTGACCGTGCTACCAACCCCATGACCAAAGCAATCAGACCCGCCGTAAGCAGGCCAGCAACAAGCCCCACCCCTCCAAACAAAACTAATGGAAAAGGAGCAGCATTCAACCGATGTTCAGCAGCCAGAATGATCGCTCCGACTCCGGCCCCGATTCCAGCCCCTAACAAAAGGATAACGGTTTGACCATCAGACGCACCCCATCCCAAGGCCGTGCCGAAGACCACTCCGACGACGAGAAATAGCATTCGCAAAACCATAAGAGATTCTCCTTCCCTTAGGTCATTGATTCAGACTGAAGGAACTCTTCAGCCTTGGTCACATCATCCTGACTACCAATGTACAACGGAACTCTCTGGTGCAGGGCTCCTGGAGTAATTTGATTCACAGGTTCGACTCCCGTACTTCCCAACCCACCGGCCTGTTCAACCAAAAATGATAGAGGTGCGGCCTCATACATGAGCCTCAATTTCCCCTTGGGGTTTTTCTGTTCTCCCGGATACATATATAGACCACCCTTGCACAAAACACGATGCACATCAGCCACAAAACACCCGGAATAACGACTGGTATATGGTCTTCCTGTCTGGACATCGACTTCCTGGAGATAGTGAAGAAATTGCTGAGTCCCGAGAGACCACTTTTGGTAATTGCCATCATTCACACTATAAATTTTCCCACGCTTGGGTATTTGAATATTCTTGGCTGAGAGAAAAAACTCACCCGCCTCCTGATCCAACGTGAATTGGTGAACCCCATGGCCGCAGGTATAGACTAAAAGCACACTCGATCCATACAAGATATATCCGGCCGCAACTTGATCGCACCCTTTTTTTTTCAAAGCTTCTTCAGAAGTGGGAAATCCCTCAACCGAAAGTCGATGAATAGAAAAAATTGACCCTAAGGAGGCGTTGACATCAATGTTAGAGGAGCCATCCAAAGGATCCAAGAAGACCGCATACCTTCCTTGACCATCGGCTTCTTTGATGAGGTAGGGCTTTTCCATTTCCTCTGAAACCAGCGTGCTCACCAGTTCCATGTGCTCAAAGACATCCAGAAATATCTGATTGGCTCGTTCGTCCAACTTTTGGACCTCTTCGCCTTGCACATTAATTAACCCTGTAGAACCCAGAAACTGACTCAATCCGGATTTTCTAAGATCCTGGGCAATCAGCTTCCCACCCAGGGCAATTTGCATGATAATACGAGAAAATTCTCCAGAGGTTCCAGGAATAGGGGCTTGCTCACGAAAGGTATGTGTCGATAAGGATAGACGCGGAGTCATCAGTCATGATCCATAGGAAATCTAGAGGATTTTCATTATATGCTTTTCCGCATAAAGGAGCAACGCACGTTTCCAGAAATTCGTCTGTTAGCTTTTAGAAAAATTTATGCCCGAGCAACTCCCCTGATTAGTTGATACCGCCATTTCCATGTGATTGGTATCACATGGTCATCATGACAACCTATGATGCCTTGACAAAGGAAAGACAGGAAAAGACGACGAGCACCCCGACAAAAAAAGGAATGATTATCTAGATGAAATTTAGATTGGCATGCCCCTGGTAGCATCTGAGAGGTGGCGTTCAAGATAGTCCTTGATGCGAGTTAAGTGAATTTGCGAAGAGGCTTCAAAACGAAGAACCAGCGCAGGTTGAGTGTTCGAAGCTCGAATCAGGCCCCACCCTTCATCAAAGGAAACACGAATTCCATCAATGGTGAGGATTTCACGAATGGGCAACGCTGACTTCTTGAGATCTTGAGTGTTGGCCACATTTTTTAAGCGTTTCTTCACAGACTCCACTAACAGGAACTTTTCATCATCAGGACAATCCACCCGAATTTCCGGGGTTACGACGGTTGGTGGAATATCTGCCAACAGTGAGGACAGGGGTTTCTTCTGCTTTACAAGGATTTCGATAAGGCGACAGGAAGCATAAATGGCATCGTCATACCCATAATAACGATCAGCAAAAAACAAATGCCCTGACATTTCTCCGGCCAGCAACGCTTTTTCTTCTTTCATTTTGGCTTTAATTATAGAGTGACCGGTCTTCCACATAAGACCCCGTCCGCCTCGTTTTTGAATATCGTCATACAAGGCTTGAGAGGCTTTCACCTCTGAAATAATGGTGCAGCCTGGATGCTCAAGCAACACATCACGAGCAAACAGGAGCAACAACCGATCACCCCACAAAACATTCCCCTGTTCATCAATCACCCCAATTCGATCGGCATCCCCATCGTACCCGATTCCCACATCTGCTCCCGCCTCCTTCACCTTCTCAATCAGATCTCTGAGGTTATCCAACACAGTGGGATCAGGGTGATGGTTGGGGAAATGACCATCCAGATCACAATATAATCCTGTCACATGGCATCCCAATTGTTCCAATGCATCTTTGGCTATCAGGGAAGCAGCCCCATTCCCACAATCAATCACCACCCGAAGGCCACACCCCTTCAGTGAAGAAAACCGCTCCTGTAAAAATTTGAGATAATCAGGAATAATCAGTCGCGCTGAGACAACTCCCTTTCCGGATGCAAAGCGGCCGCTTTCATAAATTTTCCGGAGTTGCTGAATATCGTCTCCATACAACGCCTCCTTTCCCACACACATCTTGAACCCGTTATACTCGGCGGCATTGTGACTGCCAGTAATCATAATGCCCCCATCAACATCACAGAAAAACAGTGAGAAATACAACAAAGGGGTCGCGCACAGGCCAAGATCGACAACATTCATCCCTGAACCGATCAGTCCGGCAACAAGATAATTTCGAAGAGTTTCTGAGCTTAACCGGCCATCCCGCCCCACGGTAATCGTGCGAACACCCCGTTCTCGAGCCAACGTCGCATACGACCGACCAATTCGCTCAACCACATCGGGGGTTAAGTCTGGTTCCACAATCCCGCGAATATCATATTCTCGAAAAATTCCCATCAGGTTTTCCTTCTCCCAGAGTCCGACTCTATCGGTGGTATCCGCCCAAAATCATCCTGAAATCGGACAATATCGTCTTCACCTAAATAGGGACCATTTTGAATTTCAATAATCTCTAAAGGGACTTGCCCGGGATTTTCTAAGCGATGAGGAGTCTCTATGGCTATCCCCGTGCTCATTCCTGCCTGAAGATCATAGACTTCCTCCCCTCGGGTCACCCGAGCTGTACCCGCTATGACCACCCAATGCTCACTGCGTTGATGATGGAGCTGAAGAGAAAGCCTTTTCCCAGGAGAGACTTCAATCCGCTTCACTTTAAATCCTTTTCCCTTCAACAGAACTGTATAAACTCCCCATGGACGATGTACTGTTGAGTGTTCCAAGTGTTCAGGGGCTCCCTGATGCCTTAGGAGATTGACGATCGCTTTGACATCCTGTGCACGATCTTTGGGACAGACCAGAGTGGCATCAGGCGTATCGACCACCACCATATTGTCAAGGCCAATCGTCGCGACGAGCCTTCGATCCGCAAACAGCACGGATTGGCGACTCCCCAAATCGATGATATTGCCGTTCCGAACATTCCCATCTTTATCGAGAGGGACTACTTCCTCCAAATTTCCCCAACTCCCCACATCCGACCAACCAAAGTCTACCGGTACCACCACGCTTTGAGTCGAATGCTCCATGACCGCATTGTCAATGGAGAGCGATTCGACTTTGGCATACACTTTCCGAAGATAAGAGGGAAACTCCTCGCTTCCAAGCCGGCGTTGAAGGCTTATCAATAACTTAGACAATGCAGGTTGATGAATGGCCAGTTCCGATAATATCTTCGACGCTTTCCAGACAAAAATACCGCTATTCCAGAAATAATTCCCGGATCGACAATACCCTTGAGCAGTCTTAAAGTTCGGCTTTTCGACAAAGCGGGCCACCGAATAGCCGATGAAAGTGCCTTTCGTTCCTACTTTCCGTCGTTTCAGAGGCTGAATATAGCCATATCCCGTTTCCGGGCGAGTCGGTTGAATTCCAAACGTCACAAGATGCCCGTTTTCTGCCAATTCACTTGCAAATTGCACGGCTTGCATAAACTTTTTTGAGGCCTTCACGACATGGTCTGCCGGAACCACAACCATAATCGCTTCAGGGTCTTGATGCATCAATTGCAAAGCAGCGAGGGCAATAGCAGGTCCAGTGTTTCTTCCTTCCGGCTCAAGAATGACATTGCCGGCAATTTCATCTTTCCACTGAATGAGTTGGAGGTTGATGGATTCTGCTTGAACCGTATTGGTAACAATCGCCATCCGATTCGCGGGAATTTTCTGCAACAGCCGCTTAAACGTCTGCTGTAGCAGAGTTCCTTCTCCCAAGATCCGCAACAATGGTTTAGGAAATCGCTCCCGACTCAAAGGCCAAAAACGTGTACCGCTTCCCCCTGCTAAAATGACCCCATATACATGAGGATTCATAGTCTGTCCTTCTCTTGTAAACGATTTAATCGGACCTTTGGGCACGATGGGAGACCATGCCCGATTTAGATATACGGTATGATCTCATTAGGTAACCTTGTCGGATCTGGTTGTTCCAAAACTAATGAGACACAGGCAGTCCTACTAAGCACCTTTAGCGACCAAAATCTTATCAATCACCTCTCGAACAGCTCCCTCACCTCCCTTTTTTTTACAGATGTAATGCACAACATGGCGGACCTGCTTCACACAATCTGCAGGAGCTGCGGCAAATCCCACGGCTTTTAAGGCTTCCACGTCATTCACATCATCACCCATATAGGCCATTTGTTTGTATGGAATCCCGTATTTCTCGGACAAATGACAGAGGACCGCCACCTTATCCTTGGCTCCCTGAAAAACTTCAGGAATACCAAGTTTTATTCCACGACGTTCCACAATTTTGGTGTTTTCCATCGTGATAATTGCGGTAATGACCCCCTCAGCTTGTAATAATTTCATTCCCATCCCATCACGAGTATGAAATTTCTTTAATTCCTCCCCGAATTCTCCATAATACATACCCGCATCGGTTAGAACTCCATCCACATCAGTGGCAAATAGTTTCACATCTCTCATAATTTTTTGAGGGTTTTTTACTGTCCGAGGATGGCGGATGGGCTTCAAAGACTGCAACCCTTTATTTCTGTCAGAGGTTAATACCTTTTTTACTTTTTTCATCCGGTCACAGCTTCTTTTATTATTATGCCTTGGCCTTCCAAGCAGCTTCCTATAATATCTATTTCCCTACCAGGGATGAACAATGAAATTCATAACTACGTTGTCCACAAAAAATGTGTCATTGATAAAGGTGACATAGAATGCACTCCGGTTATGCCAATCGCAACCCTTATTCTTGCGAAAAGAAACCGACCGTTTACGCTGAATTAACGAGAGGATTGGACAAAGACAAAATATTGCAGCTATCAATCCTAAAGGCAAGAGATCTTTTCAAGAATAAACACCCGATATACTCTCATCAAAAACGACAATTCAAGGTAACATTCCTTCATTGCCATTCAAACCAAAGGATGAATAGGATGACCAGTCAGTGTATAAAGTCTGGGCATTTTCATAGGTGGCTCAACACGTACCCTTTCTTCTCCATACACTCTCCTATTTCCAACCCATGTGTGACCGAATTGTTCCACCATCCATTCCCATGATTTCCGGCAACCTGCGCAACACATTGTAATTGCGCTTCGGTTGAATTGGTACCTGTCCCATCCTTGGAAACCCATTCTCCTTGAGAGCAATCGCCATACGGATGACAAATGCGATCGGCTCGAGTGGAATCATAGTCCGGATGGAAATAGGATTCCCATATACTACATCCACCCAGGAAGAAGAAACTCAGACTCAACAGGAGGAATTTCCCAAGATACTTATGCCAAATCATTCTGGTCCTCTCTCAAACTTATTTGTTGTTTCAACTTCCCGATATCCTTCCCATAACCTTATATCGGATACTCTTCACTCGGAAACAAGTGGTTTTCTCCCCTTATCGCTACCATGCGGGAGATTAAACTATCCGTCAAAAGCTCATTGATCTCCCGTTCGTTTTCTATATCAAATCCTTAGATTTGGCCTCGAATCCATGCCCACGTTAACCCCATATACTCATGATAGGCCAATTCAGCCAAGCGTATGCCTGCCGCACTCGGGAATAAGTTCACCGTAGACCAAAACTGGATAGGGGGAATCCATTGCCCTGCCGGAGCTGGGATCGGAAAAAGACCTTGTTTCGCAAATAACTTTACTGCTCGTGGCATATGGAAAGCACTTGTGACCAGGATAAAAGGATCATCATGAACGATGTCCCGAACGTAGTGAGGATGATCTTTGGTGTCACGGGATTCAACTTCCAGCACCATATCTGACCGGCTCACGCCCAATTCCTCGGCTACTCGACTCATGGTGGTCGCTACAGGAGTTCCGTCAAATCCAATACCTCCGGTCAAGATGATTTTACTGGCAGGGATCAATCGATAAAGTCGAATTCCTTCCATCAATCGGACACGGGAATGATGGGAAATTTGAAGTTGGTAAGGCAAATTAGCATCCCCAGCTACCCCACTGGTCAGAACAACAATCCACTTCACAGAGCTTTCGACAATTCCTCCACTTTGTTGCGCTATAACCCGCGAAAGATTGATAGGAGGATATTGTGATTCGAGTGTATGTAAGATTCGTCCCGAGACACCCTCATAACTGCTGATAATGAGCAGGATTAATCCAAGAGTCACCAGAGTTTTTCCAATCCTTTGTTTTTGGGAAAAGCTCAGCAACAGGAGACCACATGCAATCATCGCGACGCAAAGCGACAATGGAGAAAAAAGAGAGGATAAAAATATTTTAAGGTTGACCAAGAAATTGTGCTTTCAAGAATAGGCTGTTGATCGCAGGGATTATACGAATTTTCATCAGTTATTTCCTCTTTTTACAAATTACGACTTTGGGCTACATGGTTCTTTTCTCTCAACTTCCCCGTCTTCCTCGTCAAAAAAGGTAAATCATCCTCTTTCGATGAGGGGACCCCCTCTCATCAGTTTGGAGTGAAAGCCGTGCGGTGTGTGGGAAATAAGAGATCAGAATGGTCTGTGGTAGATTCAAGATGTTGGATCAAAAAAGACTCGCCGGAGCCCACATAGGCTAGAAGACGATAACTGTTTGGAGGAATTCAATAGGACGTAGAGGGGGATAATACCCGTTTAGGGTAAATTCGCCGAACAGGAACGGAGCAATTCTTTCTGATATTTATTATAATCCTGAATGGAGGCATCAAGACTCCGTTGGGCAACAAGGATATCTCTCAAAAGATTTCCCTGTTTTGATTGATGCGTCACGCAATGGATTGCTCCACCTTGGAATCCACGGCGACTCTGTCGACACCCATCAAATTCTTTGGGAACATGTCTGAGACTGAATTTGGCTTCCTGCAATTGGTCATGCTTCCGAACCACTCGTTCCTGAGCGGCCTTTAAAAGAGACACGGCCTCGGTACAGGAAAAATCCCATACCTCTGAAAGTGCAGATTGAGGAAACAACAATAGTGCCCAAATTGCTAAACACCAAAGCCACATAAGCATCCTTCTCAATCTTAATTAAAGGAAAAGAGGATGATGCAGTCATTGAAATTTTCTTCACAAGATATCCGGCAATTTTGACTTCAGCAATACCCTAAAAGAAGGGACAGGCAAGATCAGTCCGCCTCACACAATTTCATGAAAAGCTCTTCAAGCAGTCAATGAGGTATTACTTTAATACAAAGTGGGCACGGCGATTCTGTTGAAAACACTGACGGGTCAGTGGAAGGCAAAACGGCTCATTCTTTCCTAGGCTGAGGACTCGCAAATTGGCAGCAGGCACACCTAAATCCACCAAAAAGGTCTTGACGGCCATGGCCCGCCGTTCCCCTAAAATAAGGTTGTATTCCTCGGTTCCCCGCTCATCGCAATGTCCTTCAATGAGGACTTCTCGGGTTGAATACCGTTTCAGTAAGACCTTAACGTTCTGTTGCAAGGCAGGAATGGAATCTTTCCGTATGGTATATTCATCATAGTCAAAAAAAACATCTTCCAATGTCCAGGGAAGGATTGAATCATCTGCAGATTGAGCTGCAATGGCCGAACCCCTGGATGGGAGAATAGTTTGAGGATTAGAAGATTGAGACACGACAGGAACGGATGAATCTGATGAATCTGATGTGGTCGCAGGAACGGATGAAAGACTTACCGGAGGAGTCAGAGGAAGAGATGAATCCCTAGATTCCCCAGCTACCTCATCACCATGGCTTACGATTGTCACATTATGAAAAGAACCACATCCGCCAAGGAGTGCAACCAGGAGCCCGACCATTCCAAAGTTCTTCAGAACCAACTTTCTCATGGCAGTCGTTGTCTTAAATCTCGTGGCCTAGTAACGGGAAAGTCAATCTGACCGCTTCAAAATCCTCAAGGTTTCCAATATCATCATAACAATTTCATCAAGAGAGTCAATCAGGATTCCATCTGTCTCATGTTTTATCTTGACGGGTTTTTTTTTACCCAGGTATGATCGGACTCCTGTCGATTTGTTGATTCTTACGGCCATTTTTCTCTCAAATTTACCTCACATCTTGTTAGCTACCACTAATGATTGAAGTTCAACATGTGACCAAACGCTACGGTAAGACGATAGCGTTGGATGACATCTCCTTTGCCATTAACAAGGGGGAAATCGTGGCGTTTCTCGGCCCAAACGGCGCAGGGAAAACCACTGCCATGCGCATTTTGACAGGTTTTATGCCACCAACCCTTGGGACTGTGCGCATAGCAGGGTTTGATTGTCTGGACACACCATGGGAGGTCAAAAAACACATCGGATATTTACCCGAAACTCCGCCTTTGTATCTGGAATTGACCGTCAAGGAATATTTAACGTTTGTGGGCAGAATTAAAAGGCTTCACCCAGCGCTCTTGTCGGAACGTATGGATACGATCATAGCCCAGACCGGATTGATTGATGTTCAAGAACGAGTTATTGGACATTTATCTCGTGGGTATCGACAACGGGTAGGTTTGGCCCAGGCCCTTTTGCACAATCCTCCGGTTCTTATCCTAGACGAGCCCACAACAGGACTGGACCCAAATCAAATCATCGAAATTCGAGATCTCATCAGAAATTTAGCGGGTTCCCATACCATAATTCTCAGTACCCATATGTTGGTCGAAGCGACCGCCATTTGCCAACGAGTCATTATTATCAATCGGGGCCGTATCGTGGCCGTCGACACTCCAGGACAATTAGGGGCCAAACTCCAAGACTCGGAAACCCTCAGTCTGACTGTCAAACAATCTGATCCACAGCTATTGAAAGCACTCCACCATATTCGCGGTGTCATTCGAGTCTCTCAGGGGGCGACACCTCAGATTTATATTCTGGAAACGCAGATGGGTCAAGATATTCGAGAGGAACTCACGAAATTGGTCGTCTCCCGAAATGCAGGCCTTTTGGAATTAAAAACTCTACCTCTCACGCTAGAGGATGTATTTAAAGTTCTCACGCAATCTGAAAAAGCCGGCGGTTCCTCCATGAGCCCGACTATTGAGCCACGCCAATGGTAAAATTGAATCTTATTACATCGTGACCCCCGTTCAAACTATCCTTGCCAAAGAATTACGGAGTTTTTTTGTATCTCCGGTGATCTATGTCATCGCAGCCATCTTTTTGGCTATCGTCGGACTCCTTGCCTATTGGGCCGTAGCCAATGCAAGTAACCAGGCCCTACGATTGATGCAGGTACAAAACACCTATGCTCAACTCAATCTTAATGACATGCTTTTCAGACCCCTCTTTCGCAGCATGAACCTGATCCTTATGATTATTCTGCCACTACTAACCATGCGCCTATTCGCAGAAGAACGGAAACTTCGAACCTTCGATTTACTCCTCACTTCCCCAATTGGCATAAATGAAATTGTCTCTGGAAAATTTATAAGCGTCATGTTGGTCTATGCAGGTCTGCTATCACTCACAGGGCTAATCCCAATGACCCTTTCCGCGTATGCGACCTTTGACTGGCAACCTATTTACCTTGGCTATATCGCCCTCCTCCTTCAGGGATCCCTTATGCTGGCAATTGGTCTCTTCGCATCGGCATTGACTGAAAATCAAATCATTGCCGCTTTCTTAAGTTTTGGATTTATCTTAGGTCTCTGGATGCTCGGAGCCTTAGGGACGGTGGTGGGCGACACTACCATCGGACATATTCTGTCCTATGTCTCCTTTACGGAACATTACGAACGATTGATTCGTGGACTCTTAAATCTCAAAGATATCCTATATTACCTCTCAGGAATAGCCTTCATGTGGTTTGCTGCCCACCAAGCCGTCGACGCCTACCGATGGAAGTAACTCGTCTGGCCTCAATTCTCGGAATAGGCGGAACCGTTTTAGCCTTGGTAGGACTGAGCCTTCCTCTGTTCTATCCCCATCAGAGGAATCTCGCTTCAATTCTGCTAGGCCTAGGCACACTCTGCCTCCTGGGATATTTCGCCTGTCATTTTCGTAGCCTTGCCGCTTTGGCTCGAACCCGGTCCACCCGACTGGGCGCACACAGTCTGGGTTCAGTACTACTGGCGGGAGTTGTAGTCGCCTTACTCAATTTTCTCGCAGCAAAACATGCCCCCGAATGGGATTTTTCAGAGACGCAAAATTTCACCTTGAGCCGGCAGACCTATCAAGTCCTTCGAGCTCTGCCTAGAGAGGTAGGAATTAAGGTCTTCACGCATGAGGGGAGCCCTGGTTATGGCGCTTTTCAGGATCTGTTGACTACATATGCCAAAGAAAGCCCCCTCATCACCCTCGAATTCATCGATCCTGAACGGCAACCTGGCAAAGCAAAAGAATACCAAGTATCACGAATCGATACTGCGGTCGTGGAAAGCGGTCCCCAGAAACTCTATCTCCAACGGGCATCTGAAACCGACCTGACCAATGCGTTGCTCCGAGTCACACAAGACACTAAAAAGCGCATTGCCTTTGTGACCGGCCATGGCGAAAAAAGCCTTTCAGATACCGAATCGTCTGGATTATCGCGTGCCGGGCGATGCCCTGACCAAGCAAGGCTACATCGTCGAGACTGTGGAATGGCAGGACACCGCTTCCAGCGATGCGGCCGTGCTCGTCGTCGCCTCCCCCACTAGATCGATATCATCCTCTGAGGACCAACGCGGAATTGGTCAATTTCTGGAAAAAGGAGGACGATTGCTCGTGATGGGCGATCCCAGCAGTCGAAACTCTTTAGTCCCTCTCGTCTCACTGTGGGGAATACAATTGGGAACAGGTATCCTGGCTGATGAACAGGATCGCTTAGGACGGGGGAGCCCCACCGCGCTCCTTGTTCGCACGTTTACGACGCATGACATCACTGAAGACTTCACGACCCCAATCCTGTTTCCCGTGTCCCGCTCAGTCAGATTCGAGGCGGGACAAGGAAAAAGCTGGGAGTATGTCGCTTTAGCACAAACATCCCCGGAAAGTTGGGAAGAAACAGATCTCACCAGCCCTCAACCTGAATTCACAGCAGGGCAAGATCCTAAAGGTCCATTTACCGTCGCTGGTCTTTTGACACCCAAATCGGTCGACAAATCTTCACTGGCTCAATCTGCGGTCATCATTGTAGGCAATGCCGCATTTGCCTCCAACGGCTATCTGACCTATCCGGGAAATACGGACTTTTTCTTAAAAACGGTTGCCTGGTTAGCCCAAGAGGACGCATTGGTTTCTCTTACGCCAAAGGAGCCGGCTTTTCACCCATTCGTTCCGAATCCCTCACAAGAACAGGCGCTCGTGTTTTTCCAAGTCCTGTTCCTTCCTCTCCTCACATTATTTTTAGGCCTTTCCGTCTGGAAACGACGGCGGAGCCTCTAAGATGTTGAATCCCGTTCGGGTCACCATCATCTTGGCTCTGGTCGTACTCGGGTTGGGAGGCTATATCCTTCTGGTTGATATACCGAAATCCCAGAAACTGGAGAAACTCGAGAGCGAAGAACGACAGCTGTTGCCCTTTGATGACCGGGCTATCACGCACATCACCTGGAAGGGCCCCACGGATAACATCCATCTGGAGCGTGATGATCAATGGCGGTGGGAAATTACCGAACCCATACACTTCCCAGCGGATGCCCGTGAAATTCGCCGGATCCTACGGGCCCTCACGATCGGAAAAATTAAACGGCATATCGAGGATGGCCCCACCAATTTGCCCGACTACGGACTTGATCCGCCTTATCTGACGCTCACCCTGACAACTCCTACCGAAACACAGGAAATGGCCCTAGGCAATGCTGGACCCTTTGCTCCCTCCTTATACGTCCAAATGAAACCGGACAATCAGGTCGTGCTCACAACTCTGGACGTGATGACCTTTGCCCAAAAGTCTCTCACGAACTTTCGCCTTAAAGACCTTTTATTTTTCGACAGGGATCGAGTGCTGGAGCTTCACATTCGGCACGGATCTACTACCATGGTTATAACACGAGTGGCAGGAGCTCACAGCCTAACGCCAAATTGGATGTTTAAGAGCCCTATCAAGGGACCGGCAGATAAAACGGCAGTGGGCACGCTCCTCATGGATTTGGGGGGCCTGGCTGCGACAGGATTCGTTGATATAGAGGAAGAGCAGAAACAGATTCTGGGACAGCCATTACGTACCACGGCCACCATCCAGGTTGTAGAAGGATCGCGCACTCATCATCTGGAGCTGTACCAATTTGGGGATATAGAAAAAGCCTACGCGATCACTTCACCCACGAGCCCCTTGTATGAGATCCCGCCGGGCATTCTGAAACCTCTCACTCAAGGGATGTTTTATTTTCAAGACAAACGTCTCTTTGGCATGGAAGTCAACGATCTTGCCATGCTAACGGTCCAAACCACAGTGGAACACTACATCCTCATCAAACAACATGATGAATGGATTTTTGAGAACAATCCTTCGGCCGAGTTGGACCAGGAAGTCGTGAAATTGTTTGTCAGTCGGGTCGTCGATTTGCCAGCCGAAATTTTTCACCCCGATTCATCACCCACATCAAAAGACAATGGACTGACTTCACCCATAGCCACGATTCTTGGCATAAATCGCAATGGACAAGAGGCTGGACGATTAATTTTCGGGAAAAGAGAAAAGGGGCTGGTATTCGCAAAGGGAGCAAGCCTGGCTGGATTATACCAAGTCCGCTCCACCATTCTCGATCAAATACCCTCAAAAGCCCAACTGATTCAGGGACCCCCTTCAACCCGATAGCATTCTCCCATTTTCCTTCTTTGCATAAGGTCCAAGTGTTTCAGTCGGGCTTCCTTCCCATCTAGAAGATACCCACCCGCCACACAGGAATCATAATTGGGAAAACTCGAGCTTCAAGAGATTCCCCTTAAGGAGAAGTAGATTTTTTGCCTTCTTCCTGCCCCATCTTTTGGAAGTATCGATCGGAATCCTGTCGAATTTCCTGTTTGGACGGTTCAGGTTGAGGTTCGGGTGTGGAAGAACACCCCACCATCATCGTTCCCGCCATGAAAGCAGAAAACATGATGACGGTTATATGAGTTGCAGCATCACTCCAAGCCATGATCGTTCACCTCCAGAATCATTTGAACACGTGGTGGATAGTTTTAATCGTTGCGACTTCGTACCCTACATCGGTCCTTTACCATCTATCAAGAAACATCTCTGAATTGACTGAGATCTGGGGGTCTGCTACCTTTCAGATCTTCTTTGAGTTTCACTATCAAATCCCTCAGTAAGGAGCCTTCTGTGACCACTATTGCTTCCGCCCAGCTTCCTGAACTCCTGCGTCAAAAAGCCGATCAACTTCGAATCCATAGTATCCGCGCCACAACCAAAGCGGGAAGCGGACATCCCACCAGTTGCTGTTCCGCAGCAGATATTGTGGCCACCTTATTTTTCTCGATCATGCGATTTGATCCCCAAGATCCTCGCAATCCGGATAATGATCGATTTGTCTTATCCAAAGGTCATGCGGCCCCCTTGCTCTATGCCGCCTGGGCTGAAGCCGGGTTGTTTGATCCTAAACATTTACTCGAACTCCGGACGCTCGAATCCGACCTTGAAGGGCACCCCACTCCCCGCCTTTCCTTTGTCGATATGGCCACGGGGTCCCTGGGACAAGGACTGCCGGTGGGTATCGGCATTGCCTTGAACAATAAATACCTGGACAAAACTTCAGCTCGAACCTATATCATGCTAGGCGATGGGGAATCTGTTGAAGGTTCAGTGTGGGAAGCCGCGGATATCGCCCGGAATTTTCAATTAGATAATTTATGCGCCATTGTGGATATTAATCGGCTTGGGCAATCTGATCCCACCATGTTGGAACATGACCTGACGGCTTACCAGTCACGATGGGAGGGATTTGGCTGGCATACCATCTGTGTAGATGGGCATAACCACGAAGAACTCCTTAAGGCTTTTGCAGAAGCCGCTCAGACCCGCACGAAACCAACAATGATTCTCGCCAAAACGTTTAAAGGAAAAGGTATTCCGTTCGCCGAAAATCATCCTAATTGGCACGGAAAGCCTCTCAATGCACAACAAGCAGAAGAAGTAATCACCGCATTAAGCCAGTCGTTACCGTCACTATCACCCAAGTTTTCCATAGTCCCACCCAAACCGATTCAACGGGCCAAGAGCACCATCCGACCACTAACAGCGCCAAAGTATGGAGTAACCGATTTGGTTGCCACCCGGGAGGCGTTTGGAGAGGCATTGGCAGAACTCGGAGAAGTTAATTCCCTGGTCGTGGCGTTAGATGCCGACGTCAAGAACTCGACCTATACCGATAAATTCGGAAAGCGCTTTCCTGATCGATTTTTTGAAAACTTTATCGCCGAACAAAACATGGTGGGCACGGCAGCTGGTCTGGCGGCATGCGGAAAAATTCCGTTTGCGGCCACCTTCGCGTGTTTTCTAACCCGCGCGTACGATTTCATCCGCATGGCGGCCATCAGTCAATCCAATATCAAGCTGATGGGTTCACACGTCGGAGTCAGTATCGGGGAGGATGGTCCATCACAAATGGGCTTGGAAGATCTTGCGATGATGGCGGCTCAGCCGGGAGTCGTGGTCCTATATCCCTCCGATGCCATGTGCGCCTATCGGCTTGTAGAAACCATGGCCAATCACAAGGGTATGGTCTACATGCGAACAGGGCGCCCCAAAACACCCATATTGTACGGAGCCGAAGAATCCTTCACGATTGGAGGTTCCAAGGTCCTCCGTCAAAGCGCCAAGGATCAGTTAACGATTGTGGCCGCAGGAGTCACAGTCTTTGAAGCCCTCAAAGCGTATGATGAACTGCAGACTGCCGGGATTTCCGTGCGAATTATTGATCTCTACAGCATGGTCCCTATTGATGTCGCCACACTGCACCAAGCCGCCAAGGCCACAAACAAGCGGTTTCTCACGGTAGAAGACCATTATCTGCATGGAGGTATCGGTGATGCGGTGCTCAGCGCACTAGCGGAGGATGGAGTCCGACTCACGAAAATGGGCATTGGCCAAATTGCCCATAGCGGAAAGCCAGATCAATTACTCGATCATTATGGAATTAACGCACGGGCCATTGTCGAGAAAGTTAAACATTTGATTTAAGTATGTGGATCGATGTCTCCCCCACCGAATTTTGACTCAATTCCGCTGTTTGCCTGCCTTTCTGAAGCCGATCGAAGGGAACTGGCTACCCAGGCGGTCGAAATTCCAATCAAAAAAGGACAGTTTATCTTTCGGGAAGGCGATCCAGCCGATTGGTTTCACATAATCAAACACGGCAATGTGAAATGCGTGAAATCCTCACCTGAAGGCCGAGAGGTCACTCTTAAAGTCCTCATGCCCGGAGATTTGTTTTGTTGTGAAGCGTCTGCCTTTGCAGGAGAGGGCCACCCTGGGTGCGCCCAATCCATGGGAGAGGGTACCATCATCAAAATTCACCGAAAGACCATGCTGGACGTGATCAAAAAAAACCCGGAAGCCGCGGTCAGCATCATCAATTACTTAAGCCTCCGCCTCCGCGAATCCCAAGACAATGCCAAAGCCTTTGCCCTGGACCGGGCCGAACAGCGGGTGGCCGCCATTATCGTCAATTTAACACAACGATCCGGCATTCAAGAGGCGAATGGCATCCGTATTGGGGTCAGGCTCACCCATCAGGACCTGGCCGATATGGCCGGTCTGACGAAAGAAACCACGAGTCGGATTCTTAGCCGATTTAAAAAAGACCAATTGCTTAGCGGAACCGGTAAAAAATTGGTCATTCAAGACCTCCCTCGCTTGCAGCACATGGCTCCCCACACCTTCTCCTAGTTTTAGCCCCAAACCATTATCACTGCTATCTTTTCCTGGTCTCCTGGCAGCCGCGGAAATCTTTCCGCATTTAGTGATCTATATCATTGTTTTCCCCCTGCATTCCTTTAGGATGTCAAAAAGTTGTAAAAGGTTTTTGTCATCTGGCAAACGTTCAGAAGGAGAAAGCCATCCGTGAATGAAGTAGCGTTCACACACTCGAGTCGTTCAACACGTACTGTTGCTCTGGCTACAATGTTAGGGGTTCTGGTCATAGGATCCACTTCGCCGGTAGACGCTATGGACAGGCCCATTGTTCAAGCCCAACTGACTACGTTACCTCAAGTTCCTGCCCCAATCTCCCGTAAGCAAGCTGCGCATGTCGTTGTCAATGTCGAAGCCAAAGAGTTCGTGGGAACCTTAGCAGATGGGGTTCAATACAAATTCTGGAGTTTTAACGGCACTGTCCCCGGCCCCATGATCCGGGTCCGGGTGGGCGATACCGTGGAGCTCCATCTCAAAAATCGTGCGGATAGCAAATTCCCGCATAATATGGATTTGCATGCGGTGAATGGTCCAGGTGGAGGGGCAGGCTCTAACCTGGCGATTCCCGGCGAGGAAGGGATGTTTGCCTTTAAAGCCTTAAACCCCGGTTTGTATATCTACCATTGTGCCTCGCCTGTCCCGAATATCCCGGCCCATATCGCCAACGGCATGTATGGATTGATCCTTGTGGATCCAGATGGAGGCCTGTCGCCTGTCGATCATGAATATGCGGTGTTTCAAAGTGAGTTTTTCACAATGCCAAGTGCCGAAAAAGGCATCATGGAACTCTCCATGGAGAAAGGCTTAGCGGAACACCCTGATCACGTGGTGTTTAACGGAAAAGCCGGGTCCTTATTGGGGGATGGGCAGCTTCAAGCCAAGGCTGGGGACACCATTCGACTATATGTCGGAAACATTGGACCGAATAGTACCTCCTCGTTCCACATCATTGGCGAAATTTTTGACAAGGTCTATGTGGAAGGGGCCATTGGTGGCACCCTCAATGAGAACGTCCAAACCACACTGATTCCTTCTGCCGGTGCGGTCATTGTGGAATTCAAAGTAGATGTCCCTGGAGCCTACCTGTTATTGGACCACAGCATTTTCCGGGTAGCCAAAGGTGCAGTGGGTATTTTGTCCGTAGAAGGCAAGGACAACTTGTCGATCTTTAATCCAATGGATTCATCCAATTAAATCTTTGTTTTAAAGAATCAAGGGCCTGGGTGTGAGAGTACACCCAAGCCCCTCTCTCTTTCCTCCACCGCCAATATGGGTCAACCCATTCCCAAGCCTTACACGGGATTGGGAGCCATAAAGACCAGCACCCGAAGCCGATTGGCCGAATGATTTACCACGCCATGCTCCTCACCAGCGGGAGCCATCGTTGCCTGCCCTTCTCCCAATATTCGGGTTTTACCCCCGACCCGAAACGTGCCCTGACCTTCTAAAACCAAATAAACTTTGTCCTGATTGGCATGCACATGGCCTTTTTGCTCTTGACCAGGCTCAAAACAATACACATCACAAAAAAATCTTGATGATTGAAAGACGATTCTGCTTCTTCATCTTTTCAGTCGAAAACTGCCTGTAATCTTTGACATTCACCACATTCACGTCAGTGCCCTCCTCAATAGAACAATGCCAATACCGACACAACCGTCTCTTAGGAACCCTCAAAACACTTCATACTTTTGGCAATCCTTCAACTCTCCATGGTTCCCCCCCATACGATTTCTTCCTTGAGGCTATTGAATTATTCAAATTTTTTTTAATTTCAGGCTATCCCTGACCCCTGTTCTCACACGAAAGAAGGAGAAGGGACTGTTCAAAAAGGCCGCCCAGCTAGGCCGCAAGCCGCGAGGAGGGCGAAGCGTACACGGGAGTACGGTGAGCCCTCCGAGCAATGAGAACACCGCTGGCGGCATTTTTTCAACAGTCCCTCCTTCAGAAACCTTGAAGCACCCCAGGTTCAGTCTGATATGATGAACTCTAATGCAAGCGATTCAAAGAATTTAAGTATGTTACCCCAACGGGCTTCCGCGATTCGATAGGAAAAGTTGCGGAATATTTATCGAAATCAGGAAAGGATTGAGCATGAAATCAGGACATACGCAATTTGGTCGAATTCTGGGAGGAATACTTTTAATCAGCCTACTGGGATGGACCAATGTGGCCTTCAGCAAGATTCAGGGCGAATATGAACTGATGGAGAACGAATCTTCTCAGCATGAGGCCGGCAAGGTTATTCTGTTTGAATTTGCCGACTTTTACTGCTCGCATTGCCATATGTTTGAACGGGTTGTAGGGACCAAACTCCAAAAAGAATTTGGCGACAAATTAGAAATCCGGATGGTGGGATTTCCTGTCATACCAGGCAAACTTCCTACGGTCTTCGAAATGTACAATCAGGCCGTTGCCATGGGGAAAGGGCCTGAAATGAAACAATTCCTCTTCCAAGCCATTCATGACAAGGACATTCAAACGTTTGATAAAACGATGCGATCGCTCCTTCTCAAAGAAGTCGGGCTGGATACCACAGAGTTTGAAAAGGGACTAGCCAGCGGGAAGCCCTTCAAAACATTGGCCAAAGGCAGGGAGTGGGGAGAACGGATCAAGGTCACGCATACCCCGACCGTGGTCCTGGATGGGAATATTCGAGCGGCAAACCTAACCTTTGAAAACCTCAAGACCGTGATCCAAAGCATCCTCGATCAAGACAGCAAATCTTGATGTAAAGCATGAACGAATCAATTCATTCCTATTATGAGCAAAAAAAGGAGAGAACCATGGGAAGAAAAAAATCGGAGAACGAAGTATTTCCAGAAATGACTGCCATGTTAGAAGGGATGCAGGAGCTGATGTGCGATGAAGATGGAAAACCGCTTTCCCCCGATCATCCCCAATATCAAAAACTGACCGGACTCATGGAGAACATTGCCAACCGGGTCCAGAAACGAAACCAGCAAGTTCCTCCCATCTCCGGCCAACAAGGAACAGCATGACTTCCGATATTGGCTGTAGGGATAAACCTTCGGACCATGCCTCTACTCCCGTTCGTCGATAATGGAGTAGTAACTGGAGGTGGAATCGATTGAACGATCAACCACTAGAGAGGAAGATAAGATGGGGGTAGACCCTGCCAGTTTACAAAGATTAAAAACGTTTATGGAGCTTGTGCAGCAAGCCAAGCAACACAATTGTGAGCCCACTTTTATGAGTACCCCAACCGAGCATGGCGATAACATTAACGTAGCCGCCACCATCGACGGGAAACAGGCAACTGCCGGGATAGTATTTTGGGATGTCAGTTTACTTCAAAATGAAGGGTTAGCCGACACTTTGGATGAAGAAGACCTCGCTCTGGGATTAAACCTCACGGATGGCCTGGTTGAGGATGCCGAAAAGATTTTGAGATTTGTGAATACCGAGTTGGCAAAATTGGCTTCCTCATAATTAATAAGAGGACGCAATTTTCTTCTCTTCCCGATGTATTGGGATGAGGCGAACTCCTTCAAAATCTACAATCAAAACGGTCCAACCAAGACTTCTATTTGCTTCGTCTACCATCTTCTCAATCCTCTGCAAATCTCGCATTTCCTCACTTTCATCTCTGCCACGAAAGATCAAAATCGGGTCAACTATCCGTAACACCGCAACCTAGTCGAGAAACAAAAAGGTAAAACATTCGAGTGCTTTCGTAGTTTGTTTTTCTTTTTTCTGTCAGATGGGTAGAGGGCATGCTTTGGGGACTCGCGCATGTGAGCCAGCATCAGGGCAGGTAAAGGCTGATACAGTTGGGCACGTGTCGGGTAGTACAATAACGTCCTTTTGAGGAAAATGGTTGATTTTTAAGTTGGGAAGGGTAGAGTAAGGGTTGTATCATGCGGCTTGAAAAGGCGACTCTTCCATTGACGCTCGTCACTGTGTTCCTCCTTATCGAATGTGGGGGAGCGCAGTCGGGACAAACTACCGTATTGAATGGTTCTCTTTTGCCACAAGATCAAGGTTGGTCGGTTTCTACAAACGCGGTTACCCCATTAGACATCGTGACAAATGGGAGTACTATAACGCTAAACACAATTGGAGTCCTAGGAAGTATTGACCAACTTCCAGGAAAAGCTTTCGTGTGGTTTTATAAGGAAGTTCCTTTTGACTTCGATTTGGGATTCTCAATCGAGTTCACGTTGAAGGTCCATGAGGTGGAACAATCGCACAATTTACACGATGCAGGCATTATGTTTTACGGTTCTACCATAGACCCCTCTGGTAACTTCGCAGGAGAACCACGGAGTCAAATGCTCTTCTTTGACGAAAACGCAATTGGATGGGGAGACGAGACGGGGAAGTTTGAGATGGATACTACTGACACCTTCCACACATACACCTTAACAGTGGACGATAAAGGAGTTGCTAAGGTATACGTTGACGGAAAGCATAGGTTGAAACGAAAAAAATGGGTTGGGATACCCAGAATTGGCTTTGGTGATATGACGAATGATTTGGGAGTAAATGGAAGGTTTTCTATTGGAGACATCATTGCTACCGCTCGCCCCCGAATCTCCCCTGCACGGCCTGCCCCCCGCCATCACCTAATCCCTCCTTCACGACCTGCCCTCAAATGATTAGAGCAAGTGTGAGGCTTTGGTCTTTCCTAGAAATGAATGGTTCAAGTGAGAGATGACAGATGAGTGGAGACGGAGAGTTTAATGGAGGCGGGTGGCATCCATTGGGTCATATGGGAAATGGGTCAGGTACAGGTAAACGGGTGATGAAGTGGGTCAGGTGTCGGGTTACCCTTAACTAATTATTTTGAAGGATTAGTTGCTTTTTAAGCTGGAAGGAGTAATGTGGCAAAGTCCTTTGGGCACAATAAAAAGAGGTGAGCTGGTCATGGATCTCGTTATTCGCTATCACAACGGAACCCGCTACATCGTACCTCTTAATCTTATTGAACAACTCAATAGGAATTTCGATTTAATCGATCTATCAGCCAAGAAAGGTTCCAACGAATTACGGCAATAAGGGACGGATCCCGTTTGATGTTTACTGAGAAAGCAACGTGGAGCCCGCTTCTCAGCGAATTAATTCAGGAGTTTGAGAGAATTTCTAATGGCAGTGATGAATCGTGGCGTCCTGTTTTAACAGAATATTTGCAACTTATTTCCCAAGATAAAGAGAGTTCAGAGATATGGCCCCAGTTGCAGGAATTTATACATAAAAACATTGATATACTTTCCGGTTATCAATGGAACTTCCGCCCTCATTTTTTTTCGAAAGATATCTATAGAAGAAATGGTCAATACTTTATGAAGGAAGGCGAGGAAGAAGTGATGGTTCATGGTGCAAAGACTGCACTCGAAGAACGGGTGGATTATATTTCCAATTCTATTACCGTGGAACGAGGTCTTCTGCATTCGTCTCTGAAGGTCTTCGCCTTAACTAACATCGAGCGCCTTACCCATTACAAGCCTGACGTCTTCCCCACAAGTGTAAATATTGTATTGGGTGAAAGCAATCATTACACCCATTTTCTCTGTTGGGATTGGGCTGTGAAGTGGCCCTATCAGATGAGACCATTGAAATGGAGACCTGACGATAACTATTGCGATTCCAACTGGCTAGCAGCCGATCTTGTCACGTACATTTCCGAGAAAGAAAATCTCATAGTCGACACCGATATCCTCAAGCCTGATCCTTCATTGGCTGAAAAATGGGGGGAAACATTTGGAAAAGCACAACAAATGTACAGTTTTTCATTAGAAACAGATTTGCAAATTGGTGAAGGCATAGAGGCATGGATTGACTTTCGAGGCCATAAGTATAGATGGGTGAATGGCAACAATTCATCCTATCCCGTTCTCATCTCCTCCTATGCAGATGGAAAAAATGACAAGGATGTGGAATTAAGGTCATTTAAATTCATCAGTCATCTTTCCTTTGTTTTCGAAAAGAGGATTGAGATTGATGGTTGGGTAGGAACGATTAATCGCTTTAACCCAGCTACCTCAAATCCACGACGCCGTAATTTTTTTGAAGTGGTTCCGGAAGGCTATTTCCGAGAAGTACAAGGGACAAATCAGGAAAGGTTGGATTTTGCTCTTTCCTTGTACCGGGAGGGTGTATCGAGTAGCAGTCCATTCTATAAATTTCTTAATTTCTATAAAATTATTCAATTTGCATTTGGTGAAAAATCAGGTCCAATAACCAGTTGGATTGAAAAAACGGCTCTTCAGTTGCCGTCATACAATGATGTATATTTCCAGAAGGACTTTGTGTCCTTCAACGGAACGGTAACTGACTACCTTTATGAGGCAGGTAGAAACGCCATAGCTCACGTGAATTTAGGGTCAGGAAAGGAAGTGATTGATCCTGATAATATCACGCACCTTCGACGTATTAATACAGCTATTCACCTAATTCATGACTTAGCAAGAAAAGCAATAGAATCGGGTTTATTCTAAAGGTATTCCACAAACCTTAATTGTCCAATTCGAATCGAAGCAACATTTATTTTCCTCTCTAGACTTTCCCCAATGGTCTGAGTGCTAAGGGGCCACGGTTTGCTAAACTGCTCGGCCTCTGCTCAATCCTCAATAAATCCAGTATTTCCTAACCTTCTACTCTGACAGGAATAGCCCAAACAGGATCACCTGTCCGCAACCCCGCAACCTATCCGCAACCTAATTTCGTTCTTTCCTTACCCAAATTAGTTTCCCTCAAAACCAAAACACGGAAGGGGGTACCCTCACCCTCCACCCCCCAAAATGGAGATCGTCCAGGAGACGTTTCGTGTCATCTAGAAACTGGGCTTATTTTTCGACCCACTGGAATTTCTGATCTCTGTCTCATTTTTAAAAAAGGCAAGAGAGATGGATCTGTCCTTACAAATGCTGGATGATCCTTACAATTAACAAGTTAGATATCCCGGCGTTCGGCATTTACTGATTTTGGGTGGGCATTGGTGATCCGATGATAACAAGAAATTTAGGAAAGAGTTTCAATTTACACATATCAGCTGTCTATAGGAAACCCATGGGTACTCCGTGACTTTGCTCGATAAAGAGTTCGAGGGGCCGATCTTCTATTTAGAGTATCCGAACCGATTCAGTCAGAAGAGTCCAGTATTCTATTGATGATGCCCTTCTGTCTGAACATGTCGTTGAGATGAAAGGGACTCATGGAAATTCACAGTAGAGGTTGATCCGATGTGAAACATGAATGAAAGTCAGAAAGGCCGAATATCGTCTGTCCGGTTACGGACAAGTCGGGAAACCGTAATGGGCTGATTATGCGGGGCCAGTGGCCAATAGCATGCCATCTACGCCGAGCATCGCTCAAGCCGGTGGTGGTGAGCCGCCCTTCGCGTTCTTACGCTGGTTGAAGGTATGGATTGCGCTCTTGAGAGTGGGGTACGTGTTTAGACCATAAAGCTCCCTTCGTTTGCGCGTCCACTCTGGTGCGAAAAAGCGTTCGAGCTGTCTCCTGACCTGAGCAAATGCGAGTACGATGTCTTCCGTTGCTAATTCGGTACGGATCTCATCCAGCTTTTGCATCCCTGTGGCATCAACGAGGTTGACCGGACTTGCGTCAAGCACGACCCATTCGACCGGGGTTGGGGAGGCCGCGATGGATGCCAGCAGGTTTTCTTTGAAATAGTCCGCATTGAAGAACACTAGGTTCCCTTGGAAGCGGTACATGAGCAGACCGTCGATGGTCCTGGCATGCGGATAGTCCAGAATATCGTGAAAACCTTTCAATCCTGGAACCTTTCCCAGGATTGCGCCGTGGGGGCGCGCCGCCACTGTCAGCAACCATAAGAGGGTGAGTCCCACTGTAACGATCACACCGGGCAATGCGCCGAGGAGCAGCACGCCCAAGGTTGTAATGACGGATAGGAAAAACTCTCGCTGGCTGGTTTGAAATAAATCCCGCAATGAGGGAATATCCAATAGGCCGACAGCCGATACCATGATCACGGCGGCCAGTGCGGTGTTCGGCACATCGGCGAGGGGGCCGGTGAAGAAGAACAGAACCAGCAACATGGTGAGGCCGGCTATTATACCCGCCATTTGAGTCTTACCACCCATGGCGTCATTCACGGCTGTTCGGGAATCCGCTCCCGTCACGGGGAATCCTTGACTCAGTCCGGAAGCAAGATTACAGGCCCCGAAGGCAAACAGTTCCTGGTTCGAATCAATTTCATATCGGTTTCGACGGGCAAAGCTTTTTGCGGTGAGTACCCCGCTTGTGAAGCTAATCAACACGAGTCCCGCAGCATCCCCCAAAATGTTCCGGAAGGCGTGTAGGTTCAGTGCGGCGAAATGAAACACCGGCAACCCTGCAGGCACTTCACCCAGGACGGCGATCCCGAACCGCTTAAGGTCAAGGGCGATCACCGCCACGATACCGAGTATCACGACTGTCAGGGCACTGGGAATTCTTGGTAACCACCGGCTCAACAAGACGAGGGCGATGAGCAGAGAAAACCCCAGAAACGCCGTCGGGTACTGAATGTCATTGAGTTTCCCGGCAAGCTCGATGAGTTGAGGAAAAAACTCCCTCTCCTGCGAGGAGTATCCGAGAAAGGTCTTCAACTGACCGGCAAAGATTACCAGAGCAATGCCGTTCAGATAGCCTGTCAAAATCGGAAGGGAGAGAAAGTTGGCGATAAAACCCAGTCGCAGGAATCCCGCCACGAGGTAGAGAAGTCCGGTCATGAGGGTCAAGACGAACAGCAACCCCAGGTAACGCTCCGGGTCACCGCTAGCCAAAGGAGCAAGGCTTCCTGCGACGATGATGCAGGTGGCGGCGTCCGGTCCGGTCATCAATTGCCGCGATGAACCAAACAGGGCATAAGCGAACAAGGGAAAGATGGACGAGTAGATCCCCACGACCGGCGGGACACCTGCGATCGCCGAGTAGGCAATGCCCACAGGCAGCGCAATGGCGGCAACCGAAAGGCCGGCGGACAGGTCTCGGCCGAGCCAGGTGGGATCATAATGCATGAAGATGTGAAGGCCGGGTGCGACTCGCGCAAAGAGGGAACTGATGGTTCGTGGTTTTTGTTGTGTAGCGTTCAAAATGGGCTCCTTATCTTATTTCACTCCCGGTCCTTAATTTGGCCTCACTCGCCACTTCACAGATCTGGCGGGAGGAAATTGCGACTGCAGGAATGGGCGGCTGTTCTTTTAAGGTTCTTATACCAAAATTGCGTTTCAATTCTTAGGTCGTTTGTATATTTTGTCGTCTTAGGCCTTATGTTTTTTTAAATTACGGGGAGAGGAGAGCGATATCATCGGTTCCTGTCCTGGGTACAATCAAGCTTTCTTTCATGAGCAAATGCGTGGCTTCGCGGGCTTGTGTTATCATGTGCGTGGCCTCCTCGTGAAGTTGTTCACGCGATTTCTTGAGTGCAGTTATCCCCTGTTCCTGGGCTTTTGACGCGGTGGCGATGGCAATCCGCGGATACACCTCCCATTCGTCCATCGTGGGTAGGATCGATTCCTCGTGAATTCCGCGTTCACGGGCATAATCCGCCAGTTCGTGCGCAGCGGCAATGGCCATGTCATCGGTAATCATTCTGGCCCGGAAATCGAGGGCGCCATGAAATACGCCAGGGAACACGAGTGAATCGTTGACTTGGTTGGGGAAATCGCTTCGTCCGGTTGCCATGATCTTTGCCCCGGCTTCCTTGCCCTCCCAGGGCCAGATTTCCGTGGATTGGCACAAGCAAACACGATGGCTTTGTTCCGCCATCGCCGATACCCATTGGGCTTTGATGGTGTTCCCTCCTGAGAAGGCGATGCACACATCACGCCCTTTGAGTGCCTCGGGGATTCCCCCTTTCACACCATCAGCATTGGTTTACAGGCACACCTTCCATTTGTCGGCGTATTCCGTCCGACCTGCTTCGATGTCGGTTCGACCCTTATGCAGAATACCTTGACGATCGCAAGCGACAATTCTGGTGGGATCGATTCCGCTCGCTTTGCATACGCATACGGAGTCAGGGCTTTAGTTTGTAGTGCCTTAACACCGCGAATGCCTGCTTGCTGATTCTCCCCTGCTCCATCTTGGTTTGGATCTGAGAGATCCGTGCCGCCGTTACGCCCACACGACTGGCAACCTCCCGCAAGAAGAGATTGCCTACCCGGCGAAGCAAATAGACGGCCACCCCATAGACCTCCGGATGACTCCGATCCAGCACCTGCGCAGCTGCAAGACCATACGCTCGCCCGACAAGCCTTCAATTTGCCACTTCCTCATAGTCCTGCTGTAGGGAATAGCAAGTTCAACAAAAAGCTGATGGAATATATCCAAGAATAGTTGGTACATGGTAGGATCAGCACTCAAGGAATGTTTACTGGGCATTTTGCAGAATATTATCGTCACTGAGACCGATTGCCAGGATTTTTAATCAGAGACTCAATTCGCAACTTAGTCACACCGCCTTGAGGTTCTCCACGCAGATAGTCTATAAGTAACTGAAACAATTAACATAATCTTGTGCGGAGAGGTGGCCGAGTGGCCGAAGGCAACGGTTTGCTAAACCGTCGTAGGTCAAAAGCCTACCGCGGGTTCAAATCCCGCCCTCTCCGCCATTTTTTTCTTCCTTATTTTTACAGAAACCTCCATTCAACTCACACTCTCTCTACTTTCCCTGGACGACTCTATCCGGTATGGTGGAGTTCGGATGATCCATCTTCCTCGATTTGCGCCTTCCTGAACCTTCCACATGCGTGAACATCGTTGGGAAACCCAATCGGTACTCTCCTTCGACGACATTTTATCGGTGGTGAGCAAGCTCAGGCAGGACGGCTTGACCTCTATCCATGAGGAAAAGGAGATGATTGGCTATATCGAAGAATGGGAAGTGTCCCATCCTCAGCAAATTCAGGCACTCGCTTCATGGCCAACCGAAGATGTGACCCTGTTACATCTCCTCGACAATTGGCAGGGAGACTTTTTTCTACTGGCGGGCCGCTATCATTCCACCTTTCAAACCCATCAAACGGTCAACACCTACTGTTCGATTGCCCACCCTTGGCACATTGCACGGCCAATGGCCACACTTCTCCCTCAAGCCTGGTTTTGGATGGGATTCCGACATACCCATGGGTTCATTCGGGTCCGGGTCCACACTACCGATATCATCGCACCCGGAGAATCGGTTGAACATCCGCGCGACCTGTTTTGGCTCAATGACCGGGAAGAAGCATTTCGTGCGGCCATCCAGATTTTAGACCTTCCCATTGAAGTGACCCAGAAAAGCGAGCGAGTGGTTCTGCAGACAACCCGAACTGATGCGCCCCTATTCTGCTCATGGCCGGATGCATTTGGCCCCTGTCAATTCGAACTGAACTCGCCGGACTCCTTTGAATTTTTGGTTCCGGCCAGTCAATTGGCCTCGACCCACCAGGGCAAACCTGCCAACTTGCGCGTCTACTTTACCGGATTTCCCGAATCGGTCTTAATGGATTTCACCAGAATCGCACCGAACCCCAGGCTTTTGTACCGTTGTTCAATTCACTGCACCTTGTCTGAAATGCCTGATTTACTTCGACTTTTAGAACCACGCGGACGTGTATATGGCAGCTTGGCAGAATTCCAAACCGGTCACATTTTTCCTGAACATGCTGACGCCGCAGTCATTGTGGGATTAGTGGGCACGAATGGGGAATTTCGACTGGAAATTCGACTCAACCAAAAACCTCTTCCACATCAGGACACTGAACGATGGTTAGAGGAACTGGTTAGCCATACCCTAATTTATTCACCCTTACCCGCGTTCCCGTAACAGGAACCGAAATTGACCAGGGTGAACGATATTTAATGCAAGTAGGAGCCAGCGGCCTGACAGACTTCTTCCACTGATATTTGGCGCATGCAGCTTTCTTCTCCCCGAGAACACCCGTGATAAAAACATTCCTGGCAGTCCAGCCCTTTGTAAATCACGGAAACCTTTTCTCCCCTCGGACCCCACACATGGGGATCTGTTGGACCGAATAATCCCAGAACCGGGCAACCGACTGCCGCCGCCATATGCATCGGGCCACCATCGTTCCCGACAAATAGGGCGCTCCGCTTCATCACCGCCGCCAGCTGACGCAATCGGGTTTGCCCCATCAGGTTCTTCGGATTGGACTTGGATAAATTGAGAATTTTCTGGCCGATCAGCACATCCTGCTGACGCCCGATCAAGGCCACGACCGCCCCTTGATCAGCCAGCCAATCGGCAAGGGCCGCAAATCGTTCGAGAGGCCAGGCTTTATTGACATATCGCGCAAGAGGATGAAGGAGCACTAAGGGAGACTGCCCGATCTTGAGCGAGGCCACCATGTGATCACCTTGATCATGATCATCCGGTCGTAGATATAACTCTGGCTTGCCAACGGGGCCACTACAGCCCAATACCGTGAGGGCTTGGGCGTGGTAGTCCACCATGTGCATTGAGCCATAGGCCGATGGCAACACCTGCGAATAAAGTTTCCCACGCCACCGGTTTTCCCGATTAAATCCCAGCCGCACACGGGCACCGGTCCAGTGCGTCAGAAATGCCGAACGATCTCCGTCTGTTAAATCCACGACCGCCTCAAAACCGGCACGACGGAGTTTGTGTAGAAACCTCAATTGGCTTGCCCACCCATCACGGGGAATGACGCTGATTTCCTCCAGATGCGGATTGCCAAATAACACACCTTCCGTCCCAGGATTGACAAGGAAGGTGAGAGACGCCTCTGGAAACCGTCTGCGCAAAAGCGGGAGGAGAGGGGTGGATAAGACCACATCCCCGATGTACCGAAGCTTAATAAGAAGAATTCGTTTCAATTGAATCTCAGTGATATTGGAATTCCCAGGAGAAAAGAGTCACCCAAGAGGGGCATTCGGGCCATGCTCCTGAAGTAACTTCCTTATCAGGAACCCGTACCATTTGGACGAAGAGTCTCCTGCCAGTAAGGCCATAACACCGAAACCGTGTAGACGGCCAAAACATATTCTCCAAATTCTTCCATTCCCATGAAGAATAGTTGTTCACCTTCCCATCCAAAAAGCGGAAGATAATAAGCATCCACTTTATCCAACAACAAACAGAAACCCAGTAAAAGGCCTCCCACCGTCACTTGGCCAATCCAGGGAGCACGACGGTTCCATGCTTCGCCCAGTCGTGTCCACATTCGAAAACAGAGCACGGCTCCGACGGCCAGCGTGGGTATAATCATCAAGCCAATAACCAGCAATCGTTCCCAAAGCGGAAAGCGTGGGTTCCAATAATTCGCAAGCTTGTCTAAATTCCAGCCGGTCGCCCAGAGGTGGGCATCTAATTCCCGCAGTCCAAGAAGAAGACAGACGGTCGTCAGCCCCAACCATTCAACCCGATAATGGGAATGCCTCCATCCGGCCGCAAGGCACCAAACACTGGCCATAAACCATACCCCTGCACTCATACGCTCAACCGGTCCGTTTTCTGACACAATGACATCCCGCCATTCCGGCAAATTGGTGAACCATTTTGCCAAGACAATCATCGTCAAACAAAAGACTAAAGCCCCCACAAGATTCCCCAAAAACAGCTGGGCCGGCCTTTCCCCTTCAACCCCAACGAAAGAAATGTTTTGTGATTGCCCTTGAGGAAATTCCGTTCTCATGACAACCTTGTTGACATCCCTAAGAAAATGAAATACAGCCAACCACATAGGCCGGCGAGAACCAACGCCCCTCCTCCGAGAAGAAACGCATGTAGATTCTTTACTCGACGCAAACCTGAGCGCAAACATTCCGTCACGATGATATACAGTCCAAGACTGAGAAACCCCAGCCCAAGGTACCAAACTACGAAGGCAAGTCCACCTAGGTCATAGATATACGGAAGATCCTCATGATAATAAGGAATGCGAGGTAGCATCCAAAGCATTCCCGCGGACACAAAAAAAATCCAAACCGGCCAAGATTTCATCCAATTCATAGCGTATCTGACAAAATACTTTTCATGAACCGAGCACTTCCTGATAGAGATGCAGTGTTTCTTGTGCGGCCCGTTCCCAGGTAAATTGTTTTACCCGTTCAAACCCCTTCTTTCGAAGTTGTTCTTGCAATCCCCGATCGCCGACCAGCCGTTCCAACTCCCCTCCCAACTGTTCCGGATCATGCGTATCAACATATACGGCTGCATCCCCAGCCACTTCTGGCAGAGCGCTTCCAGCCCCCGTAATGAGCGGAGCTCCACAGGCCATCGCATCCAGAAGCGGAATGCCGAATCCCTCATATAAGGATGGAAACACAAAACATTCCGCATGTGAATACAACATCCGAAGATCTTCGATAGAAACATAACCTGGGCAACACACGGAATCAGTAATCCCTAATTCCCGGGCAGTCACCATAAGGCTGGCTCTCCTTGATTGCACCTCTCCGATTGCCACAAGGGACAACGATTTGGCAAGTCGTGGTGATCGAGCAAACGCTTCAAAAAGCACGGTATGATTTTTTCGAGGTTCAGCTCCTCCCACAAACAGAACAAATGGACGGGCAGGTATGTGCAATCGGGCTGCGATTTCCTGAAACTTTTGGTCATTCCGCTCCGGAAACATGTTAGGGGACCGTCCATGGTGAATGACCGTGATACGGTCAGATGAAATGTGTAATACCTCCTGGATTTCTATGGCAGAAAATTGCGAGACCGCAATGACCCGCGAGACACGCTTGGCACGAAGACTCATTTTCAAAGACGAAAGAGCTTGGCCAAAGAGTTTTTTCGAATACTGTGGAAAGCGATGCAACCACACATCATGAATCGTTAAGACCGTGTGGTGTTGGCCGTAATTCGAAGCCTTGAAGTTGGTCCCATGGAAGATATCCAGTGGTTTCTGCTCTTTTCGGTCTCGGACACCACTCCACCACGATCCCAAACTTTTCACCGAGACATGAGAAGGGAAATGGAAGGATTGAGAAGAAATGTTTGATGAGATATAGGCCACCCATTCAATGGATGGAGAACATGTGAACATGGCAGGAAAGAGACATCGAACATACTGCCCAATCCCACTATAAGAGGCACGCATAGGCCCGGCATCAAAACCGACCCGCATCAATGATCTAACCCGTTCGGAATAATAGGGAAAAGTTTCACCGTAACGCTCTGACTTCCTGGCCTCCTAACCGCTCGTTACTTCGGTTCCTGAGGGCGTCCATGGAATTCGATCTGTGTCATGTGCCAAAGCTTGGCATATTTCACAAAGGTGTACATACTGGACAAGGCGCTGACCAAAAATCCAGACATGCCATCCCGGTATCCCTTGCGGACGACAAAATATTTAAAAAAAGTAAAAATCGGACGAAACAGAAGATCCGTGCTACGCACATGACGTTTTGTCCTGGCCCGATCTTGAGCGGCCAACGTCGTGAAATTAGGAAATTTCTCAAAATAGTTGTGAAGAGTAGGTCTGGTGAGATGTACTAATGGAGCAGAGAGATAGGCGGAGTCACCAGTAAAGAGGAATTTATTGTGGGGTTCCGCATCATCCAAATGGCCGATTCCCCGACGAAACAGCCGTAATTGATAATCAGGGTAACATCCCGCGTGTAACACAAGAGAACCAAAATAATAATTATGTCGGGGGACATAATAGGCCACAGGCCCCTCCTTCGAACCGGCAGACAGCACCGCCTCAATTTCGACCTGAAGTTCAGCAGGAATTCGCTCGTCGGAATCTAAAATAAAGACCCAATCCGTGGAGGCTTGATCCATCGCATAATTTTTCTGATCTCCAAACCCTCGCCAAGGCCGTTGAAAAATCTTGTCCGTATACGTTCTGGCAATTTCCATTGTCCGATCGGTACTGAAGGAATCCACAACCACAATTTCATCCATCCACTTGGCGCTTTCCAAGCAATGCTGAAGATTTTTCTCTTCGTTATACGACACAACAGAACAGGCCACGGTTTCACGGTGCACCGAAGGTTGATTCGCTTGGTCCATGCTCTCCTGGTTTTTCATGTAGCCGGCAACTCGTTATCCGATTACATCCATGGGTACATTAGAGGAAATGATCTCATCGATGGGAAAATTTCACTTCACCATATTCCAATAAAACGTCAATCTGTCCTTCATTCTGTTAACCAATGACGGTGCTGGGAATCTCAGTGATCTGATTCATTAAAACGTCCGGAATAGCACAGACGAAATGAAAACGTTGTTCTCAAATTCAATAAATTACCTATTGAACTTCTGATATCCAAACCGTACTGTATTGTTGAAGAAATTCACAAAGATCTTCAAAAATCATCATGCCGTCTGCCACTTCCATACACAATGGATGAGCAAGAACTGTTGCCGTCCCCCCACTTTCACAAATTTCTCGAATTCTCATTTTTACCAGATCCGCCCATTCCGTAACGGTCACTCGGAATTTGAGACGATCCGGTCGGGTTTTTCCATGCTGGTATTTGCCATGCAACACATGTTCATGATCTGGCAGGACATTCATCGGAACTGATCGAAAGCCGGGACTCACCCATTCCGCTGATGTTTTCGAATTGGAAACTTCATCAGATACCACACAAATTCCGCAGGATTCTAGCACACGATCCGTATCGGCCGTCCGAATATAACTATGATTTCGCCAGGTTTGGATTCGTTGACCCGTGACCAGTTGAATGCTTGCTATGGTCCGCTGAATATCACGCAGTTGGTGTGCCGCAGTTCCCCATGGAGTCCCATACACCTTCTTAAATATCCTTGATAGCGGATCTCGAAAGGCCGCGAAGGTATGACCGCCAATTTCACAATGCGGCAGATCCGCAAGATTTTTGACCGATTGAGGTTCTTCTTTGCAGGCTCTCCCGGTGAAAAACAGAGACACTTTGATCCCGTATTTTCCGGCAATATTACAATATTTCCCTGCCAATTCCACTTCTGTTCTGGACGAAAACGGCGTATCGGTACCCCGATACGAGCGTTGATGCACATCCCCTGTCAGACAAACCATTCGTCATGATCCTTTGCGGTGCAAAGCCGACGGTTGTTCAGCAACATCAAGTCATCTTCTGGACAGACTCAGAGATTAGGAATGGACTAGTTGAAGCAAACGACGGTACACATTTTCAGTCTGGGTCAGCATGTTGTCCATGGAATACTGTTCATGAATGACCTGACGCCCCAACTTTCCCATTCGAGCCCCTGAAGATGGATTATTCAGAATAAACGCTATTTTTTCAGCTAGAACGACCGGATTCCTTGGTGGAACCAACAGCCCTGTCAGTCCATCTTTCACCACCTCTGGTATCCCTCCCACTGCAGAAGCGACCACTGGACGTTCCATGGCTAATGCTTGAGTCAGAGATTGGGGAATGCCTTCTTCAAGGGAAGGAATGACGACAACATCAAGTAACATCAGGAGCGCTGGAATATCTTGGCGAAACCCCACGAGGTGCAAGCAGTGCTCCAACCCAAGCCTTCGAATACGAGCTAAGAGTGCCAATTTTTCTTCGCCATCCCCAATAATGAGGCACTCAAGGGTTGGAATGGTTTTCTTGAGTAATTTGATTGCCTCAATGAGCACCTCCATACCTTTCTCGGGTCGCAGAAATGTTACCGCACCGACAAGAGGATTGTGACTTTTAATCCCTAAACTTTGTCGTAGAGACTCATCGGGCAGTTGGGGGTGAAATCGATCCAAATCCACTCCTGTTGGAACGGAAATGACGCGTGAAGGGCTCAGTCCATTTCGTGTAATGAATTGTTGTCTCACCGCCTCACCTGTAGTCGTCACGACATGCGGCAATCTCCCATACAAGAACCGATGCCTCAATGACACTGACACTTGAGTACTTTTATGGCGGGTCCGGATAATGATGGGATGTCGAGATGATATTCGTCCGGCAATTGAGGCCGTCCAACTATCAAGGGACCCATGCGTATTGACCACATCAATTTCACACTGCCTTATCATCTGCAAATATGAGGGAACCAACGTCATCCACCCTCGATTTCCAGACGTTGTTGTCTTGACTTGCAACCCTCTTTCTTGTGCCAAGATGGCCAGTTGGCTGCCTTGAGGGGCAGCCACTACGACGACATGTCCCCGCTTCTCCATCCCTTGAGCTTCCAGCAGCACCCGATATTCCTGTCCTCCTAATCCCATAGAGGACTCAGTGTGAAGAATTCGCATTGGTGTGAGTGGACGGAAAAGAGATTCCTCTGCGGTCGAGGCAACCATTCGAAGATTGGCAAAATTACACAGGATGCCCATGAGGTCCATCCTTTTGGATTTCCCACAACTTCGCATATTTCACAAAAGTGTAATAGGCATAGAGTATGGATAAAATCAGGCCTGGTTTTCGATCTAACCATCCCCCACGAAACACATACATTTTCAGAAAGGTAAATAACGGACGAAGAACCAACTGCTGGACACCGAAACTCCGCCCTTCGCGATGCATGGCTTCAGCCCGCAAACTTGAATATCGATCCATTTTCCGAAAGTAGTGATCGATATCTCGAAAGGGAATCTGCTCCACGCTCGCCTGAAGATAGCCAAGCTCCCCTTCAAGCTCATATCCTTCATGCACCAACTCCTCTCGATACCGCATATGTTTTTTATGGAAAAGCTGAGGTTGACGGTAATCAGGGTACCAACCACAATGCTTAATCCACCTCCCAAGAAAATAATTTTTTCTGGGAATCTTATATGCCTGTGCCGATGGTCCTTGCTCAAGCAAACGTAAAATTTCTTCCTGAACCTCTTGAGTCACTCGCTCATCGGTATCCAAACTGAACACCCAATCATACGTGGCATGAGTTAAGGCCTGGTTCCGAAGAACCCCAAAACCCTGAAATGGATAGTGAAAGACATTTGGCGTAAATTCCCGACAAATGTCGGTCGTTCCATCCGTACTATGAGAATCAATCACAACCAGTTCGTCAACCCAATGAAGGCTTTCCAGACATTTCCGCATATTGGGAGCATCATTATAGGCAATCACCACAGCCGAAACTTTTTCTCGCATGTTCCTTTTCGCCATATTGCGATCTTCCCCGATGAACTGAGGGATTTATGATCCCATCCTTGAATGATGCGTAGGAATCGAGATATCGTCGTTTCGAGTTGAAATTCCTCTGACGATTTTTTCAATCTCACGAAGAAGCTCCTTGACCGAGATAGACTGCAAGCATTCCAGGTGATTGGGATTCAGACAGCTGCGGTTTCCACAGGGGCTACAGGGCAAATCCTGCCGCAACACCACGTGGTTTTTTAACGGATATGGACCGGTGGCTTTTGGATGCGTGGGACCAAATATTGCTAGCACAGGCGTCCCCACTCCCGCAGCAAGATGAAGAGGAGCCGAGTCATTTCCAATGAGCAGATGTATCCTTCGCAAGAGAAGAGGTAATTGTCTGAGAGACAGGCTTCCCACCAGATTAATCAGACCCTGAGGCATCAGCATTTTAAAATCCTCCGTAGAAGACATATCTGATGGCCCCCCCAATAACACCACTCGAACATTCGGCCACTGCACTAATTCTGTGGCGAGATCCACAAACCGTCTATGGGGCCAGGATTTTATTGTAGACCGCGTCCACGGCGCCAGGGCAATCAGTTGTTCATGGTCTTGTACATTCGCTCCTTGAAGCATCGTTTCAATGGCGAGGCGATCTGCTGAGAACTGGGGCAAATGAAACACCGGCGTAGAAGGCGTTCCCCCCAGAAATTCTGTGATCGCTAAATTCCGATCCACGGCATGAACTTCCAACAAACGCCATGAGCAGGATTTTCCCTCAGATAACGGGACGTGATGGGTATAGAACCACGTCGCTCCTTCCCGGGCTCGTGAAAAACCTACACGAATCTTAGCCCCCGTGATCGCTCCAAAGATTCCAGACCGGAATAAACCCTGAAAATCAACAACCAAATCAAACAGGCCATTCCGAAGCGTCCGGATGACATTCGGCCAATTCCTCCAAGACACATCCATGGCAAGAACTTCATCGATATCGGGGTTACCATCTAAAATTGGCGCCCAGACATCTTTCACCAACCAACTCAACCGGGAATTCGGGAATCGTTGACGCAAAGCGGATACGGCTGGTAAGGCATGGACGATATCGCCCAACGAACTTAGTTTAATTACAAGTATTCGCTGAGGAGTTATGTTCATAAAACCTCGAGAAGAACCACCAGATCATCAAAAAGAGAGCAGCCCTACATTGTGCATTTGCTTTTCTTCATCGTGCTGACCCGTTTCGATCCAATCCCTTTCTCATATCCTGTTCAATCCAAACCACTGCCTGAGCAAAGGTGTTTGCTACATACTCAATTGGCACCTGTCCCTCATCTCTGGCTATAACGGCTTCCGCACTATACGGACTTGTCATAACGAGTACCCCAGGAACCGCCACTTTTTGGGCTACCTCTAAATCACTACGCTTATCCCCCACCAGATAACAACGCGATAAATCGAGGGCAAACCGGTCAACGGCTTGATCGATTAATCCCGTGTTCGGCTTTCGGCATTCACAACCATCCTGAGGACGATGGGGACAAGAAAAAATTCCGTCAATGGTTGCTCCATATGGTCGAATAAGCGCGCTTAACCGCGTATGTATGGCCTCCAAATCGTCCAAGGTCATCATGCCCCGACCGATGGCAGATTGATTGGTCACCATAATCACCAGGGCCCCTAGTTGGTTCAATCGTGCGATGGCTTCAGGAACTCCTGGAAACAAGACCAGTTGTTCCGGAGTAGTGACATACCCGCTATCCTGATTCAAGGTGCCATCACGATCCACAAAAATGGCTGTCCCTGGCGGGATGGAAATATCCTTCATCAAACATATCCTCTCATTCGACCTTCTTCACGATATCCTGATGGCCTCCTGCTTTGAGACAACGCGCGCTCCACAACCTTCTCAACCGACACCTGAGCCATGCAACGATGATCGATCGGACATGCACGTAAAAAACAAGGGGCACATCTCGTGGACACTCTGATTATCCCCTGTGATTGCCCATGCGGACCCGTCGCATCAGAATCGGTCGAACCAAAGACCGCCGCAACCGGCACGCCAAGGGCCTGAGCCACATGCATGGGGCCGGTGTCGTTGGTCACCAACACCGAGCAGCGTGTGAGGACTCCCATTACTTCTTGAATCGTTGTCCGTCCCGACAACACGATCGGCTCAAACCGCATCCGACTCGCAATGTTTTGCGCGAGGCCTTCTTCTCCTTTTCCACCGATCAGAACACATCGGGCAGGAGGAGTTCGGGGAAATTCTTCTGTCATATGTTCTACCAACGTATCCCCTACCTCAGCAAAGCGCTCCGGCAACCACCGTTTGGCTGATCCGTACACAGATCCTGGATTGATCCCGATTAATATCCTTTCGGCTGGAAGAAAGATCTCCGGAAACTGCCTGGCACACGCGCTCCGCATCTCAGGCGAGAGAAAAAGTTGAGGTGCACGGGATTTACCGGGATGGTGAGTAATGGCACTCACCAGACACTGATAATACTGGATTTGATGCAAGGGAGTCCGGGTTGGCCTGGGAACAGATTCGGAAAGGAGAAAACTGCGCCCATCCGTCGCATACCCGATACGGGAAGGAATGCCAGCCGCCCAGGCAATGGCAGCGGCTTCAAACGCGTTTTGGAATAACACCGCGTGATCAAATTGTTGATTCCTCACCAATCGAATCAGATTCCAGATCCCGAGGAGACCCTGATGCTCCCCATGATGGGAATAGGTCATGACGGCATCCACTCCTGGATGTCCATTCAACATTTCTCCGATTGCCGCTCTGGCCAGGATCGTGACCCTGGCATGAGGAAAATGGTCCCTCAAATCCATGAGGGCCGGAAGGCACATCACGGCATCACCAATCCAATTTGGCACACGAACTACAATATTATCCATAGAAGACATTTTCATCTTATAATGACTGATCATCAAAGGAAGCTCTGGCCTACCAGGCGTCGGTTGTCACGAAAAAGATCAGAGAGCAGTCCTCGTATTTGTTCCTCCCCTTTGGTCATCTTGACCTCCACATCTAGGGCCCATATGGGGTCATCAATCCTCAAAAATTCTCGAAGTCTCATCGCATCTTTTTCTGTGGTTATGACCAGATTGATTCCCATACCTTTCATTTTCAAACGAATCGCCTCCACATCCTTTTCTGAATAGGCAAAATGGTCGGGGTACCGGACCTCATCAATTGGAACTAACCCACAGGACTCTATAGTGGATCGAAAGGACGAAGGATTGCCAATTCCGCTCACAAGAAAACAGGATCTCTTCTTAAAGGACTCAATCTCTTGGATCATGCCAGTCGGAATATGAATGAACCATCTGGGTGCCGTTTCCACATGCAACGGGGCAATAGAGGTTCCAGTGCATTGTTCGATTCGTGCCTGAAGGGGTGCAACAAACCGGACACTTTCCGTTCGACTGAACACAATCGTTGTCGCCCATTGGGCCGCAGCCAGAGGCTCCCGCATCCGGCCCGCCGGCAATACCGCCCTTAATCCTTTAAAGTCCAGGGCATCAAATAAGAGAATGTTCAGGTCTCGATATAGTGGGAGATGCTGGAAACCATCGTCAAGGATGAAGCAATCGCACCGGGTCTGTTCCAACACCCAGCATCCCAGTCGGTACCGATCCTTTCCGACGGCCACAATAGCCCAGGGGCACTTTTGAGCCATCAACATGGCCTCATCTCCCACTGATCGCCACTCGGCTTTCAGAGAAAGTCCATCCGACACCAACGTATTCCTTGCATTGGTTTGCTTCCCATACCCACGGCTTAAAATGGCAACCCGCTTCCCCTGCTCATGGAGCCGGGATGCCAGCCATATCACCAAAGGAGTCTTACCGGTCCCTCCCACAGTGATATTACCCACACTAATTACGGGTTTCGGCAACCGGTGTTGGGGAAACCATCCCCGTTGGTATCCGGTCCGTCGTAATCTGGCGATCGCCCCATAGGGAAGCGCACACCAGTGGAGCACCCAGGGACAATATCGATTGAACCAATCCCAAAGTCGTACAAGAGCAGGGGCGATCGCCAGAGACGGTGCATTCACGGAGGCCACATTGAGCGGGTCATATTTCAACACCCTCTAACCCCTTTTGAGTGGTAGAAGCTTATCGAAGAATTTCTTGTGATGAAATTGAAGAGGACCCTATCGTCGGCAAGGGGAGAGAGGCCAAATTTTCCTTTTTCAATAATCGGTCAATCCATTGGAGATTCCTAGTGATCACTCCGCGATGAACCTGAACGACCTTAAATGCTCTTTTTCCCATGTTTTCGGCTTCAGAGGGATGAGCAATCAAGCGGGTCATATGCCGCACGAGATCCTCTAGATTCAGTATTTGTATTCCTCCTCCGGCTTCAAGGAGCAGACTAGCAATGTCCCGGCAATGATCGACATGGGGGCCAAACAGCACTGGCCTGCTCCATTGCGCAGGCTCAAGAAGATTATGCCCTCCGACCGGAACCAGCGTACCTCCCACATACGTCACGCATCCCTCTCGATACACAAACGGTAATTCCCCTCTCGTGTCTAACAGGATAACGCGGGGGCCACTGTTGGGAGCTTGGTTTCCGGAATCCTGATCGGACTTGCTCCGGCGGACGCATGTGAATCCATAATGACGAATGACCTGTTCGAGTTTGGATGCCCGCTCGATATGCCGCGGCGCCAATAACAACACCGCCAGTGGATGTTGGGCACTCACTTTTCGGTAGGCTTCTAAAAGACATTCTTCTTCCTGCGGGTGCGTACTCCCTGCCACTATCAACACTTCATGAAAATCGAGCTTCAAGGTTACCCTGAGCGAAGCCTGATCGTGGGCTGACATGTTGTGCTCAACATTCTGATCAAACTTCATATTCCCTGTGACATGCACGGACTCCGGCCTAGCTCCCAGCTGCTCGATTCGTTCAGCATCGATCGTGGATTGCATTAAGGCGAGATCGATACAACTCAGTGCACGCCGCATCATGCCTTTCACCCAGAAATACCGGCCAAAGGATCGTGAAGAAATTCTCCCGTTGACGAGACATATCAGAACCTGATGTCGTTGAAGATTTTTGAGGAGATTGGGCCAGAATTCTGATTCGACTAAAATAAAGAGGTGAGGCTGAAGTACTCGCACATACCGGTCAACCACCCACCAAAAATCAACTGGGGCATAACAATGCAGTGCTACCCCCTCCAATTGCTTGAGTACAACTTCCCGGCCGGTCTCCGTGACGGTGGATACGACCAACGGCCATTGAGGATATCGTTCCTTCATAACCCGGAGCAGTGGGACAATCGTGGCAACCTCTCCCAAGGACACGGCATGGATCCAAATAACGGGTTTCCGAAGACGTCGCAATTCCTCTGGGATCCACCCAAGTCTTGACCACAGGCCTCGTTGGCAACGTTTTTTTGTCAGTAAGAGTCCGATAATAAGGGGAGAGACCAGCACAAGCATCAAATTATATATGAAGTAATACATGAGTGGGTCCCATCTTGAATGTCACGGTCTTACCCCTCAGGGTCATGGAAGGACATCGAGCGAAGAAAACACTGAACGGGGTCGGAATCCTGAACGGCCAATTCGGCCTGAGCGGTGAGCCTATTCAAAGACCTTTCCAGCTCCAATCCAGGCCCGGACAACTCATCATTGGGGAGATCCCCTTTCACCCAAATGGGTTGCCCCCACACAAACAAACCTTTGCCCCCAGGATAGGGAATTTGAAATTGATCCCAACTTGAAAAGACTTTTTTTTTGAGCTGGCAAAAGTCAGAGGGACAATTGGCAACCCGGTCACTTTGGCCAAATAAATTACCCCCGATTGCACTTTGCATGATGGTCCCTTGGGTCCATCGGGGGTCACAACCAGGTCTCCCCCTTCCCGCCCTGCCTTCAGTAATTGTCTAATGGCCCGGAGGCCTCCTCGAGTACTTGACCCGCGAATGGCCTGGAATCCAAAATATTGCATAATTCGGGCAATGATTTCTCCGTCCCGATGCTGGCTAATTAAGATTGAAGCCAGTTGACCACGATATGCCAAGGGCATCATCAGTTGACGACTATGCCAGAACGCAATGATGATGCGTTTGCCTTGCCGGTACAACTCATCCACAGTTCCACCTCCTATAGTGGACATACGCATCGAATGCCCCAGGAGACAAATGGTTCGTGCCGCCAATGGCGGGGCGACAGACAGTTTCATCCAATTCAGCATAAGCATCAAACCAATGGATTATTAAGTCGTGGAAAGCGGTTCGGGTTCATTCAGTTGAAATTGTGTTTGATACAATCGAGTATACTGTCCCCCTTGCCGGAGCAACTCGACATGGCTTCCCATTTCCTCAATTCTTCCGCGATTCATGACCACAATGCGGTCGGCATGTTGGACCGTAGATAATCGGTGAGCAATGATTAACGTCGTTCTCGCTTTTACCAAATTCGCAAGGGCTTTCTGAACTAGTTTCTCAGATTCTGAATCAAGGGAAGATGTCGCCTCGTCCAAAATCAGGATCGGGGGATCCCTCAAAATGGCCCTGGCAATGGCGAGCCGCTGACGTTGACCACCCGATAATCTCAATCCATTCTCGCCAACAAGCGTGTCCAGTCCTTTGGGCAATCGTTCAATAAACTCCCAGGCGAATGCAGCATGAGCAGCTTCAATAATTGCGTTTTCGGTCGCATCAGAACGGCCATACGCGATATTATTTCTAATCGTGTCATCGAATAACACCGTTTCCTGGGACACAATACCAATTTGCCGCCTCAAGGAGGAGCGATCCACTAATCGAATATCTTCGCCATCAATTTTCACCGCTCCTTCCGTCGGGCGATAAAACCGTGGAACCAAACTCACTAACGTGGTTTTTCCACTACCACTTGCTCCGACAAAAGCCACAACCTCACCAACATTGACCGTTAAATTGATATTGTGTAATGCCGGTTCTTCAGATCCTTCGTACAAAAATTTCACCCCGGAAAATTCTAAACTTTTCCGAATCGGTTGAAGCGATTTCTTTCCTTCGTCCTTCGCCAATTCACTGTCCAAATCTAGGACATGAAATACCCGCTGCGCCCCGGCAAGCGCCCGTTGGACCGACTCGTTGGCCCCGGACATTTTTCGCACCGGTGCATAGGCCATGAACATAGCCGCAAGGAATGAAAAGAATTCCCCAGGCTTCATCTCTCCGGCAATCACCAATCCCCCCCCATACCAAATTATAAATGCCACCCCGCAGACCCCTATCACCTCAAGGAGAGGGGAAGACACCGCTGAAGTTTGAGACGATTTAATTTTCGCCGAACGAAATGATTGATTGGTCAAAGAAAATCGTTGCGCCTCCTTTTCTTCCTGCCCATAGGCCTTGACGATTTTTATTCCAGAAAAAGCCTCTTTTAAGACGGATGCCATTTTCCCAATCGATTCCTGGCCTCTTTTCGAGAGCTTGCGGATCCGTCGTCCCACCCGGACCAACACCAACGAGGAAAAGGGCAGTACGACCAAAACAATTGTTGCCAGTTTCCAATTTTGATAAAAAACGACGGCCAACATGGCGACAAACGTCAACCCCTGTTGAAAAATATCCTTCAGCACACTTGGAATAGCATTGGCCATTTCGTTCACGTCGCTAATCACTCGTGCCATCAACCTTCCCGAAGTATTCGCATCATGAAAGCGAATGGGAAGCCTCACGATATGGAGAAACAATTGTTGGCGAACATCCGACACGAGCCAATGGCCAACATAACTCATCAAGTAGACTTGTCCATACGCAAACAGAGCCTTCAGAACCGCAACGCCAAACACGGCCAATGGAAGGATGACCAAAAGATCACGGTTACGGTCGATGAAGATTCCATCCAACACAGGCTGCACCAACCAGGCATAGACAGCCGATAACCCTGCTACCCCGGCTGAACAGAAAAAGGCTCCAACCAACCGGAGACGGTAAGCCCGCAAATAATATACGATTCGCCAGAACGTCCTCATGACGCAGCCTCAGTCAGGATGAATTGCGCAGCTCGTTTTGATGCCCCGGGGATTCCCAAGGAGGTCCGAATGGTCTCAAAGGCTTGCTTCATCCCATCCCGTCTGGCGGGGTCTCGTAAAATCTCCAGGGCTTCTTGGGCAATACGGTCGGGAGTCATATGATTCTGAATCAGCTCCGGAACAATTTCCTTCCCAGCTAGAATATTCACTAAACTAATATAGGGAATTTTAACCAGACATTTGGCAATATGATAGGTCAAGGGCGATACCCGATAGACAACCACCATCGGTGTCCCGATTAGAGCGGCTTGTAGAGTAGCCGTACCAGAAGTGACCAAGACAAGATCCGACGCCGCCATCACCTCGTTTGCCTGACCTTTCACCACTCTGACCTGCTGTCCGGAGTGTTCAAGGAATTCATGAATCACGGAATCGGAAAGTGAATGCGCCTGGGCAAGGAGGACCTGAAGAATGGGGAACCGATCCCGAATCCGTTGAACGGTTTTCAATAAGATCGGCAAGGCATCCTGAAGTTCCCGTACTCGACTCCCAGGAAGAAGACCGATCACCAAACCTTCTACCTTTAATCCCAATCGGTGACGCTCATGGCCTTTATCGTATGAAGACTTCAACTCATCTAATAAGGGATGTCCAACGTAGGTACACGGGATGCCGGCATTGTGAAAATAGGCCTCCTCAAAGGGCAGGATGGCTAACACGTGGTTGATGACTTTCCGAATAAGGTTCAATCGTCGACTTCCCCACGCCCACACCTGAGGGGCAATATAATAGATGATGGTATGTGACGATTTAGCCGCAACTTTGGCCAATCGAAGATTCAAACCAGGGCTATCGATTAAAATGATGGCATCAAATCTCTCCTGTTGAACATAACGGGAAAGTGTTCGTAAGTTCTTCCAGCCTTTCATCAGTTGCCGGATACCAGGAACACCCATGGCATCTACCCGATCGACATGAGGGAGAAGGGACACTCCGGCTGCCAACATCCTGCTTCCACCGACCCCGATTAATTTAACAGCGGGGTTCAACTCATAAAGCGCCATGGCTAAATGCGCGCCATGAATATCACCAGAAGCTTCACCGGTTACTAAGAGAATTTTTGGCATCGAGAATATGACAGACCGCTCATGAACAAAAACCGGCGCGGACACCCATTACTGTGGCGGGAACCCGTTATGTTGTTGAATGAGAGACACGACTTGAGTGGCTATTCGCAGGGCTTCCACCCCTTCTTCTCCTGTTACTCCTTGGCAAGAAGCGTTCCCAGAAATCGACTGAACAAAGGAGGCTAATTCACGAGTCAAAGCATCCCCTTCCTCTCCTTTAATATATTGAGATTCTACTTCAAATTTTCCACCCTCCAAACTTTTTCGAGTGTTAATCACCCCTTCTTTTCCGCCAAAATCAACCGAGATATAGCGATCTCGTTGATACACTCTGATTTTTCGAAGACGTCCGGTCGAAATCCGACTTGCAGTCAAGTTTGCTAAACACCCGGATTCAAAGAGAATCCGCACATTTGCAATATCCGGAAAATCTGTAAATACCGGTAATCCTCTCGCCTCGACTTGCAGAATAGGGCCTAAACCCAACGATAACAAGAGATCCAAATCATGAATCATTAAATCTCGTACCACATCGACATCGGTTCCCCGCGGCTGGAAAGGACTCAGACGGTGACATTCGATGAACCCAGGTTGGCTCACCATGGGACGCATAAGTTCCACGATGGGATTAAACCGTTCGATATGCCCGACTTGTAAAATTTTTCCTCTGGCCTTAGCCAACTCCACTAACTGCTCTCCTTCCCACACATGGCTGGTAATGGGCTTTTCAACGAGAACATGACATCCACGTTGTAAACAGGTCATGACAACGGCAAAATGCGCCGAGGTCGGAACCGCCACACTCACCGCATCAACCATGGAAAGAAGTTCACCAGAGTCGTTGAAATACGACACCCCGCATTCATCAGCCACCATTTTCCCTCGGGAATCATCGGTATCGCAAACGCCAACCAAAGACACGGAAGCCAGAGTCGCAAAAATACGGGCATGATGCCGGCCCAAATGTCCAACACCGATCACCCCAACTCGTAAGGACTGTGTCATTTAAGGATAGATATTGACGGACTACTGGAATAAAGATGGGAACTCCAATAACACGAACCGAAGAAACCTTACAGTTGAGAAACTACTACATTAAATTTTGGAAACAATAGAAGAAACGGCATGTTTCAGGGAATCCCTGGAAGTCATTCCAACGATAGCAATCCCTGCTGACTTGGCGGTGGCGGCCATCTCTTCTCGATCGAGAACCACCGTTCGTCCTGCCTCAACGGCTAGGACAGAAGCCTTAATGGTTACCATGGACTCAATAGTTTTAGGGCCAACAGCAGGCAGATCAAACCGAAGATCCTGATGGGCTTTGGTCCGTTTGACCACCACAGTCCCTTTCCCTCCAAGCTTTCCCCCACGAATAATCGTCTCATCCGTGCCTTCAACGGCTTCCACAGCGACAATCACTTGATTTTTCACCACCACGCATTGCCCAATATCCAGAGTCCCCAGGGTTCGTAAGGTATCCCAGCCAAATTGAATATCCTCCCACTCCTTTTTGGTTGGCTTCCTGGACGTCAGATTTCCCTCTTCCGCCAGAATGCTCTCCAGGCCAAAAGTTGACTCTCGGATCTGAATACCTTCTCGCTCCAATTCTCCAGCTACCGCTCTGAGGATGGCATCATCTTTCCAGTGTTTCAATCGGCTAAAGATGGCTAATGCCCTGAGATCAGGTCGAAGTGCCGTGAAGACATGGGTCTTGTGAATCCCACCTAACATGACGGCTTGACGGATTCCGTCAGCCTTCAATGCCGCCAACGCCTTACTGAATTGCCCGACTTTTAGCCAATGAATTCGATCAACATGGGATTCTAGTTCGGGTAGAGTCTCGCCCAAATGTGCAATAGCAGAGACCGTAAAGCCTAATTTGCGGACATTATCTGCAAAGATAATGGGAAAACGTCCGTTTCCCGCGATCAGCCCAATCCGCTCAACCCGGTCAGGGAGAATCATGATGTACGCATCCCCAGACGGCTAGCTCATTCTTCTTCATCATCCAACTCCCGAGAAGAAACTTGGCAGATCCCTCGACTGGTACTTTCAAGAAAAGTGAGTAAAGTCAACACATCCGTACTTTCCCCGTACTCATTGCGAGCCAGCTTAATGGCTTCCTGAAGACGATGGCCATGCCGGAACAAGAGTTCAAATGCCGCCTTCAAGGTATTCATACGCGCCCCCGAAAACCCATGCCTTCTCAACGCAATAGTATTCAGTCCAAACATCTGAGCCCGATACCCTCCGGCAGCACGAATAAACGGCGGAACATCTCTACCCAACGCCGAACACCCGCCCACCATCGCATATTCGCCAATCCGGACATATTGATGAACTCCCACCAATCCTCCAATCACCACAGAATTCCCTACGGAGACGTGTCCGGCTAAATTTGCGGCATTCGCCATCACAATATGATTACCCAGTTCGCAATCATGTGCCACATGGGTGTAAGCCATGAGAAAATTATGATGACCAATTCTGGTGATACCATTTCCAAAAGCGGTGCCACGATTGATGGTCACATTTTCACGAACGATATTATGATCTCCAATACAGACTCTGGTTGGCTCATCCTTATATTGTAAATGTTGGGGTGGGGTCCCAATGGACACAAACGGGAAAAATCGGCAGCGCCGGCCAATTTCCGTGTGCCCCTCCACATAGACATGAGACACCAATTCAGTTTGGTCCTCTATCGTGACATGTTCTCCCACGACGCAATAGGGCCCGATGACGACATCTTCGCCTAATTTCGCTTTGGGATGGACAATCGCTGTGCTATGAATGTTCATGAAACTCTCACTGTATCCTTTGAAAATTTCTCCAAGGCCAGATTGAACCGGCTACACTTTCATTTCGTCGTTTACTCTCCAACCCCTTCGTCTTTCACCATGGCCGTCATTTCAGCTTCACACACTAATGAGGATTCCACCAAAATCTTCCCAGCCATCTTCCAGAATGGATCTTTTCGCCGAATCACCTCGACTTCCACCCGCAACTGATCCCCCGGGACCACCGGTCGACGAAATTTGGCTTTTTCAATTCCGGTGAGAAAAACAGTTGGGCGCCCCTTCCCCATCACGGATTTCCTGGCCAACACACCACCGACCTGTGCCATCACCTCCAAGAGTAACACGCCAGGCATAATCGGTTGACCAGGAAAATGCCCTTGAAAAAACTGTTCATTGGCGGTAACGTTTTTAACTCCCACAATCCGCGTTGCACCATCAACTTCTATAATCCGATCCACCAATAAGAAGGGATATCTATGTGGAAGCAACGCCTGAATTTGTAGAATATCCAAGTACCCCTCAACCATATCAGTCTCCTTTTTTGTCTGGTTTTTCTCTTTCCCTACCGGTCATCATTGCAATTAACAGCCCTATGGGTTAGGCGGACTGGCTTCCCCACTCTCTTGATTCATGGCTTGAATGATATCCGTTGAAATATCCAAAGCAGGCCGATAGAACAAAGTTCCCGAATTGACTCCCTGCTCTAATACCAACCCCAACCCGCGTCGCTCGGCAATGACTGAGACCACCTTTTGGACTTGACGTCGAAATTCGTTTTGCAATTCACGTTGCTTTTCCTGAACTTCGCGGTTCAAATCGGCAACTTTCTGCTGATATCCGTTCATTTTTTCCCTGAATTGTTCTTCCTTTCGCTCCCTCGCCTGCTGACTCAGCACTGAACTTTGTGCCATGAGTTCACTCTCCAACTTTCGTAATTCTCTTTGCTCCAATTCCACAAGCGTCTGTCGATCTTTCATGAAGGCATTCAGTGTGTCCGATAGTCGTTGCCCTTTGACCGTCTCTTGCAATATTCGCTGTGGATCAACAACCCCGATTGGGAGTTCCGATAAGTTCTGAGATCCCACGGATGTACACCCCCAGGCGAGACCAAGGCAAATACAACTAAGAGATAATCCACCTGCAAAGGCTCCGCACAGCTTTCTCATGTATTAGTTTCTTCATCCTAGGACTCAACTTAACCTGTTTGTTTCTAAAATCCATCTAAAAAACCGAACCCACCGAGAATTCAAATACCCACTTTCGGTCATCCGCTGGCCCATCGATCGGGCGGCCGAACGCAGCCCGAAGAGGCCCGAAGGGTGAAATCCATCTCACTTCCAAACCGGCTGACATTCGAAGATTGAGACTTAAACTATCTCCCTGAGAAAATCCCCTTCCATAGTCCAAAAAGAGAACCCCGTTCAACTTGGCATCGGGTAACACTGGAAAAATTAAATCATTATTAATAATAATTTGTTTATTGCCCCCCTCAGGATCATTACTAGAGGTCACCGGACCTGCCCGACCAAATTTAAATCCCCGCACGGTGTTAATACCTCCCACGTAAAAAAACTCGGGAATAGGGAATTCTGACCCATTAAATCCGTCTCCGTATCCAAAACGACCTCGAATGGAATGACGAAAATCCCAAAATGGTAACGGGATAAATTTCATCGCATCAAACGACACACTATAAAAATTATTTGACCCTCCAAGTGCATCTGTTCCAAAACTCGTGCGGACACCGATTCGAGTGCCCCGCCTGGGGTCTAAATAATAATCACGCGAGTCCCTGAATAAAGAGGCACGAAATCCCGTCGTAGATTGCTTGCCTTCCTGGTCCTTGATGAGATCGTTGGCATCAGAATCCACATCATCAATATCGATCTGTTCCGCTACGAGGGTAAAGGTCCCTGTCAAGTATTCGGAAAACCCTCGACCAAAGGTCAGATTGGCACCCTGCTTTTTTTCAAAATAGGTCAAGAAATTCGTGCGAGAACTGAACAGATCGATTTGGGCCGAAGTTAACGTATCAAAAATGGCCGGATTTCGAAAGGTAATGGTCCCAATGGTTCGTCGCCCTCCTACCTGTCCCCGGATCCTGCCCAGATATCCTCGTCCGAATAAGTTCCCCTCAGTGATATCCGCAATCAACGTAAATTGATCTAACGTACTAAAGCCACCTCCTATACTAAAGGAGCCGGTGGGTTTTTCCTTAACCTTGACGTCTAAGTCCACTTCTCCCGGAGCAATTTGTTTCGGAAGAATTTCGACAGTTTCGAAAAAATTCAAGTTATTGAGCCGTTCAAAGCTTCGTTTAATTGCAGGGGAATCAATCATATCCCGTTCATTGACACGGAGTTCACGCCGGATCACATTATCACGAGTTTTATCATTCCCCGTAATGAGGATATCGCGAATCCGGACCATTTCCCCTTCTTCAATGGAAAAACTGATTCGAGTACTTCGGGATGGGGGATCCGGGTCCACAGAAGGAGTAATCTCGGCAAACGCGTAGCCCAGACCGCCATATAAATCAGTCACCCGAGTAATCTCATCACGGATTTTTGCTCGCTGAAAAACTTCCCCAGGTTCAAAGAGGAGACCTCCCCGTAATTCCTCATCAGAAAAAATCGTATTTCCTGAATACTGGATCTGACTCACAATATACGGCTCTCCTTCCACAATGGGAAAAACCAGCGCAAACCACTCTTTGGCCTCATCCAAATCAATTCGAGGCATTCCGACTTGGATATCTAAATACCCTTTATTGAGATATACTTCCTTAATTCGTTCCACATCATTCGGAAGTTCATCCCCATGAAGAATTCCGGCATCCGAAAAGATCGACCAAGGCCAGGACCATTCTCGGTTGGCCATTCCCGACAATAATTCTTTTTTCTTCACGACATTCCGGCCCTCAAATTCAATGACCCGAATATGGGCTTGGCGACCTTCTTCGATGTAAAACGTCAAGCGAACACGATTATTCTCCACCATATCAATAATAGGGACAATTTGAGCATGGTAAAAACCTTTCTCTTGATATAACTGCCGGAAATGTTCTACCGAGGCTTTCACTTGTTCTTTATCCAGAAACACCTGGTTTTTTACCGTATTTTTCTCGTTGAGCTTATCGTCCGATAATTCCTCATTACCGTCAAAGAGTACTTCTACGGTAAACGGCTTTTCCTTCACGCGGAACACCACGACCACCCCGTTCGCCATAGCTTCGGTCGAGACTTCCACCTCTTCAAAATATCCCATCGCATACATCCGTTGAATTTGTTCCCGAATAGACTCCTGAGAAAACGGGTCACCTGGCTTGATCGACAACTTGCCCAAGATCGCCTGCAATTCGATATGGTAATTGCCTTCTACCTTAATGTCGGAAATATCGGTTTGAGAGAGTTGAGCCGACACGGGACTTTCAAGAAAAGGCACCCCCGTCATGAGAAGGATGAAAAAAAGGAGCACTTTCACATAGGGGAAGGCGAGTACTTGGTTGCTCCCCTTATTTCGGCCAAGACCCCATGACCGAAAAAGGATTAGATACACGAATGAACTCTGAAACTTTGATAAGAGCAAGAGGGATGTATCACAGAAAAATCATATGGTCAGCAAGACGCCAGACTTGATTTTTAAATGTATCTCCCAACGGCAATACTTGGAGATGACAATGGTAATGAGGGAGGAAGCCCGAAATTAGAAGTCAGCCATTCTTGAGCGCTTAGGTGGCAGATTATATTCGTGACCGGGATTCTTTGTAAAGGCAACCGCCTTCAATTACACCATTTTCATGAGCTCTATGAAAGGGCACATCCTGTATAAACCTTGACAACATTTTTGACCTTCTCCTAGTATCGAAAACCGTGGAAATCATCTATACCTTCCCACTCAAGGACGAAATTTCCCCATTCAGGGGCCCATCCCCTATCCTACGTCAATCCTCGGCACCCAAGTGCCCTAGACATGTGGCCCCGGTCAAATGAGATGTGAGGAAATTCTCATGTGGCCCACAAGTGATTCCACTCGGAGATGAGTATCGGATGAACCCTTTTCAAAATTCTACTCCCTTATCAAAGTGAATCAACCTGTTCTCATGTAGATGATAAAGTCAATGCTTGAAGATCACTCGGACCTCCCTACACCTTCAATTGAGCACATTCCAGAGGAATTACCTCTCCTTCCCGTTCGGGATATTGTGGTATTTCCTTATATGGTCCTTCCACTTTTTGTGGGGCGAGAACTATCCATTAAGGCCATTGAAGCCGCTCTTTCCTCCAATCGCTTAATCTTCTTAACCACCCAAAAAAATCAGGACATCGACCTACCCGAAGCATCAGACCTCCATCGGACGGGAACGGTTGGGGTCATCATGCGCATGCTAAAACTGCCGGATGGCCGTATCAAAATACTCGTTCAAGGTCTGACCAAGGCCCGCATCCAAGGGTTCATCCAAACAGATCCATTTTTTTCAGTCCGCATCGAAACACTGATCGAATCGGCTGCCACGATTCCTTCCTTAGAACGGGAAGCGATGGTACGGTCCACACGGGAGGCCTTGGAAAAGATTGTGAGCATGGGCAAAGTGTTGATGCCGGATGTGGTCACGGTCATTGAAAATCTTGACGATCCCGGCCGTCTGGCCGACATCATCGCATCCAACCTTGGGCTCAAAGTTGCTTTGACTCAAGAAGTCCTGGAAATCGAGGATCCCCTTCTTCGCCTGAAGCGCGTCAATGAGATTCTGGGAAACGAGCAAGACGTCTTGTCCATGCAGCAGAAAATTCAAGCCGATGCCAAAGGGGAAATGGATAAGACCCAACGAGAATATTTTCTTCGTGAACAACTCAAAGCGATTCAAAAAGAGTTGGGAGAGCTCGATGACCGAACTGAAGAAGTCGTCGAATTTCGCCGTCAGATCCATGACGCAAACATGCCGGACAAAGTTCTAAAGGAAGCAGAGAAACAACTCAAGCGTCTGGAAAAAATGCATCAGGATACGGCCGAGGCGGGTACCATTCGAACCTATTTGGAATGGTTTGTCGAATTACCCTGGAATCGTTATTCCACAGACACTCTTGACATCGCCCATGCGAGCAAGGTTCTGCATGAAGATCATTACGACCTTGAGCGCGTCAAAGATCGAATCCTGGAATATCTTGCCGTTCGCAAACTCAAGTCGAAAATGAAAGGACCAATCCTCTGTTTTGTCGGTCCTCCTGGAGTCGGAAAGACCTCTTTGGGGAAATCGATTGCCCGTGCCATGGGACGCGAATTCGTTCGCATGAGCTTGGGGGGGACACGCGACGAGGCCGAAATTCGCGGCCATCGCAGAACCTACGTGGGAGCCTTGCCCGGGAGAATTATCCAGGGTATTAAACAGGCAGGGACAAATAATCCCGTTTTCATGTTAGATGAAGTCGATAAGATTGGAACAGACTTCCGTGGTGATCCCTCGGCAGCCTTGCTAGAGGTCTTGGATCCAGAACAGAATCACGCGTTTGTGGACCATTACCTGGGAGTACCCGTTGACCTGAGTGATGTCATGTTTATTACAACCGCGAATTTGACAGATCCTATCCTCTCAGCCCTACGGGATCGGATGGAGATCATTGAGATTCCAGGGTATTCGGAGGAAGAAAAACATGGAATTGCTCAACGATACCTTATCCCTCGTCAGTTAGAAGAACATGGAATTACAGAAGAACACCTCCATCTTACTGATTTATGCCTTACGCACATCATTTCTCAATATACGAAGGAGGCAGGGGTTCGCAACCTTGAACGTGAATTGGCCCATGTAATGCGAAAAGTGGCAAAGCGAGTTGCAGAAGGGAAGATCAAACAGTATCGGGTGACTCCTCGAAACCTTCATCACTATTTGGGAATTCCCAAATATGTACCGGAGGAGGAGCAGGAAAAAGATGAAGTCGGCGTCTCAACTGGATTAGCTTGGACAGAAACCGGTGGGGATGTGTTGTATATTGAAGCCTCGGCCATGAAAGGGAAAGGCCAATTGACCTTAACAGGGCATCTCGGCGAGGTGATGAAGGAATCCGCCCATGCCGCACTCAGCTTTATTCGTGCCCAAGCCAAATCATTGCGAGTCGATCCTGACATATTTGCCAAACAAGATATTCATATTCATGTGCCTGCCGGAGCGATCCCCAAAGATGGTCCTTCCGCGGGCATTACCATGGCCACAGCCTTAGCATCTTGTCTCAGTAATCTACCCGTCAAACGAGAAATCGCCATGACGGGGGAGGTCACCCTTCGAGGCAGGATTCTCGCTATTGGTGGGTTAAAAGAAAAAGTATTAGCTGCAAAACGCGCCCACATCCAAACAATTATCCTGCCAAAAAAAAACCAAAAAGATTTAGATGATATTCCCAAACATTTATTGCGTGGACTTCGGTTTATTTTTGTGGAGAATATGTTGGAAGTCCTCAAATTTGCACTGCGGGACAAGGATCGCCACAAACTCAACTCTTCGATGATACACACCCATTCCTCTTCAGGACGTCGAAAAAAGCTTGCTTCGCCGGTCACGCGGCCTCCTTTACAACAACCGATCCGCAAGACACCTTAATCTCGTCACCATGTCCCCATCCCGCCGGCAGGCGCTAGTTTCGCACGTAGGGGAATTCCAGCTCATTCAATCCATTGCCCGTGGGTTTTTCACACGCGGCCCTCGTCCCCTAATCGGAATCGGAGACGATGCCGCGATTTTGTCTAACTCATCACCGGCACATCTCGTTATTTCCACTGACCTCCTTGTTGAAGACATCCATTTCTCCAGAGGTACCGTCTCATGGTATGACATTGGATTTAAGGCGGCCGTGGCGAATCTCAGCGACATCGCCGCGATGGGCGCCACTCCCACATATATCCTTGTAGCCGTGGCCCTTCCCTCTCACGTAACATATCATGACTGGAAAGAGTTATATCGTGGACTCTCGGTTCCTTGCAAAGCTCATGGGGTCCAACTGGTAGGTGGAGACACTTCGGCCTCCCGTTCTTCCGTATTTCTGGCAATCACCATACTAGGACAGGTTGAACCTAATTATGGTTTAACCCGCGGTGGAGCTAAAGTAGGAGATATCATTTATGTCAGTGGCTCACTGGGCAACTCAGCTGCGGGATTAGCGTGCCTCACAGGTCAGCCCTCAAACAGTAAAGCTTCGAGCCGACGGCAACCCATGAAATTTTTAGTGAGTCGTCACATTCGACCCACACCACGCATCGCTCTGGGACGGCTGTTGTCTTCTCACCGTTTTGCTTCGGCGGCCTTGGACCTGTCCGATGGCCTCTCAGGAGACTTGTTGCATCTGTGCCAGAAAAGCGGGGTAGGTGCCCTTATTCAGAAGGCCAGCCTTCCCATATCTCCACAATTAATCAGTTACGCTTCACAGATGAACGTCGATCCGTTACCCTGGGTTCTTCATGGAGGAGAAGAGTATGAATTACTATTTACCGTGCCTCCCAAACATCAACGCCGTCTGGAGTTGGGCGTCAAACGGCTGCGGATACCTGTGACCGCCATCGGTGTGATTACGCCACGTCGATCCGGACTTCGAATAGCACATCAAGACGGCTCGACTCAAAAGCTTGTGTCTCAAAGTTATGTTCATTTTTCGGATTAACAGAAAGCCAGGGCTTTGGCCATGGTGACACTTGAGTCTGTCCGACAACAACTGGCTCAAGTCTTACACCTTCAAGAGACTCCTCACCGCACAGCCTTGGCCTTTGCCATCGGCGTGTTTATCGCGTTCGCCCCCCATTATTTTTTCCACACCGCCAGCGTGGTGTTTTGCGCTTGGGCGTTCCGTTTAAATTTTTTAGCTCTCTTTCTTGGGTCATTCATCAACAATCCCTGGACACTTGTTCCAATCCTAGCCGCCAGCTTATACACTGGATTGCTGTTGATAGGCGCATCCTCATCAATCACGATTGAGTGGGAGCACATAACGGTGGAAAATATGTTTGAAATGCTTTCCCCCTATCTCCTTCCCTTTATTGTTGGCGCCTGCACCCTGTCGATCTTAGGTTTTGTGATCGCCTACCCTGTGATGCGCTGGACGATCACCCGATACAGGAGTCTCAAGCATCATTAGCATAACACCGAAAAAGGAATAAGCGGCGTTCTTTTTTCCCCTCTTTCAACAAACGCATCCGTGCACCTCGGGGCAAGCGGCGGAATACAACTTTCCTCTGATTTGGCCCGTTTTAAAGGACCAGACTTACCAGGTAAAAAGTTTAGCCTTTCTTAAGGCTTTACAGGGTTTCTAATAGATGATGCTCATAATGTGCCAGCTAGCGTTCCGGCAACTATTGTCCTGTACAATTTCTTCTTAATTATGAGAAATTCATTCACCCTTTACTTCAAAAGTACAAATATTTTTTAACCATTGTGCGAAATGAGAAACGAAAATACGGTCCGAAAACATGACCACATCAGATCCTCCCTCATCCCCCTTTGATGGGGTCTCCCTTCTTGCCGACCCCATTCACGGCTACATTTCCATCACCGTCCCCTATACACAACGACGTTCTGCCGAACAAACTGAAAAGGATCTGATTGATTCTCCATGGGTTCAACGCCTTCGATATATTCTCCAACTTCAGAGCGCGCATTGGGTCTATCCGGGCGCCGAGCATACCCGATTTCAGCATTCCCTTGGAACTATGCATCTGGCAGGTCGGTTTATTTCTCGACTATATCCCTCGCTTCGCCAAACGGTCCCTGACGTTCCATCGTGTCATTTTCTGGAAGAAATTATTCGGATAACAGCCCTGCTACATGATATCGGGCATGGACCGTTCTGTCATTTTTTTGATCATCATTTTCTACACCAATTTCATCTGACACATGAACTGATCGGGCAAAACATTATTCGTGATCATTTGGCTCCTCTGATCAAAAATATTCGCCGGAGCCCTTCCGGGCCATTTGCTCCGGGAGAATATTTGGATCCGGATCACATCGCATTTCTCATTCTCAAGGACCCTCACAAATCTACCAAGGGCCTGCCACCATGGGTCATCGCATTGCAGCCCCTTTTTGGCGGAATCTATACCCCAGACAATTGTGATTACGTACTACGAGATTCCTATATGTGCGGAGTGGCCATTGGCCCCGTGGATATTGAACGACTCCTTCATTACACCTTCTTTTCATCTCATGGACTCACGATTCACCAATCTGGGCTTCCTGCGTTGCAAATGTTTTTGCACGCGCGACTCTATCTTTATTCTAATGTTTACTACCATCGAACCACACGGGCTATCGACATTCATCTTCAGGAAATTTTTCAACCCACAATGGAAATCTTATGTCCGGATAATCCTCTTCACTCATTGCGTAAATATCTACACCTGACCGATTGGCATGTGCTCGAAACGGTTCGTACCTGGAAGAATGCACGCTCCATTGACAAACGCCAACTGGGAATGGAGTGGAGCCAGATTATTGGAAGACACGTGAAGTGGAAAACCGCGTTCAGCACTTTGCTTCCCATCGCCCAGCCGGCGTCTTCTTCCTTCCAGCCTCATGCGTTTCTTACCCGCATGCGTCAACTCTTACCTCCGAAACTTCGTCGACAAGATATTAGGGTGGATTTTGCTTATAAAGACCCTCGTCCCATCAATTTACTCAACATGGGGGGGGCTCAAGTCTTTGTCTGGAATTCGGCTAAAGGTATCGTCGAAAAAGATAGTCTTCAGAAATATCTTCGATATCTTCCAGCTCGAATGATCACCTTACGAATTTTCAGCAAGGATCATTCAATTGATGACATTCTATCTAAAGCGGCCGAGGAGGCCCTGCAGCGCCACTGGCCCACCTTATTAAAACCAACTTAGGTACCACGGGGCTAAGAGAGCCTTTCTCAAGTAAAGAACCCCCAGCAAGCTGGGGGGTATCCAGGAGCAGTTTTTTATGAAAGTGGTAAAATGCGGAAGAGGGCAGGGTATTAGTGGGAGCGACTTCCCAATTGAAGGGCGTGAATATCTTTCACCAGCGTTAATTGAAAACGAATTTTTTTGGATAATGGAGATGGAACAACCCGACCTGAATCCTGACATGCCACACAGGACCCCAAAATATTAAATTGTAGATCGCGTAGGCTTCTTAAAAAAAGCGGCTCCTCCGGCGAATGATGAAATTGAACTTGAACAATCTTCCCATCTTGAATTTGGACAATGCCCTCCGCAGTCCGTTTATTCCCGGGTAAATACCCAAGTAAAGGCAATCCTTCAGTTATCGCAGGACTCCAATGGGATCTGATCGCCTGCTCTACAGTCTGGAGCAGAACGGCTTCATTGATGACTTGTCCGACCACATACTTGTCTTCATCGGACTCTCCTAGGAGCTCAAGCGTGACGATGGCTTGTTCATCTGGGACAGAGACTACCACGGCATCAAACGTCACATGATGCCCCTCCCGTTCGATCCAATCAACAGGAAATTGCGCCATTCCAGTTATGAACGGTTTCGGCCACATGGGGACGGAAATCTTTTGAGGATTCACCATGTGAATCTTACTCTCCGTACGCCATGTCCAATCGGAAAAAACGGCAAGGACATCGCCTTGCTCGTTGAGAGCCCGGACATATACACGCCGTGGCTCTTGAAAATGTCCAACAAATAATTGGTTGGCTCCAGTACCTTCATCCGTCGTCACTAGATATCCATCAGAGTCAAAACGCACTCCAGGGCCAGCCGCTGAATTCCAGGTTTTTTTAAAAATATCGGCAAGCCGGTGAGGTGAAAAGAACAGGGAAATGGGGATGGCCATGATCGGCACGGACCGACTGGATTGATTTGGAGGTTCCAAAACATGATACATGGGCTGACCTATTTCAGATGCCCAGCCCTCATTCCAAATGTTTGCAGCTAGCCGGTACGCTTCACGTCGCTGATAAGTGAGTTTCTCCAATGATAAGAAAGCGTCGATTTGATGCACGGAGTGAGAATTAAATTGTCCTGAGGAAAGTGCATTTTCCCTTTCCTCCTCCAGCCTGACAGGCTTGTTGGGTAATTTCTGCACATCTTCTGTTATCTCACCGGAAGTCAACCGGGTATTCAAATTTTGAGAAGGATCAAACAAAAGTAGGGTTTGAGTCACAAGGTCTTGTTCCAAACGCGGAATTTCTGATTCTAGCCCTTGGGCCTTGATCGAACCCACGACCACCCCTGTCTCTACGTCAACAACCTGCACGTCAATGGTGAGTATATATTCCTGAACATAAATCCTCCCTTGAATTAAATACCGCACCCCCTTCAACTGCCCAAGAAGCACAGGATTGGCATCTGATGAAAACCCTCGCTGTTGAAGCCATTGTTCCCGTAACACCGGTCCAAGCGCATCCCGAGACACCACTTCCAGGTACGGCCATTTGGCTAAATCACTGACCAGCATTTCCTGCAGTCCCCGGCGCAACCAATTAAGATGAGCATGTTGGCTCAAATTTTCAAAAGGCAGAATGGCAAGAGTATAGGGATGATCAAGAAAACCCGGTTGAGAAGAGGTAATTACAGGGGCAGATACCAAATTGGCAGGAACAGCAACATCAGGGGGTCTCTGGCACCCTTTCAACGCGACAAGGCTGAGGACCAGACACAAGAAAAACCTCCAGACTCTACCCAAGAACGGAATCTGCGGGTTTTTTAAGTCGAAGGCGTTGCATAGTGGCTTGAGACCGAAGAATGTGTCGAATAATAGCTTCACGATCGTCAGGAGAAATTTGGGTAAACTCCACCGCGATCTCAAATCCCTTCTCTTCACCTTTCTGTTTCGAAACAATCCTGGTAATTTTCCCTACAGCCTGGATAGGAATAAATGGTCTTAAAATAAGCCGCAAGACGAGAAAAGAATCCAAGGGATATGGTTCTTCAGCGAAAAACTTTATTCCGGATCCACTCAAATTGACTTTCGTAAATTCCGGAACGGCCTTTTTGAGATTTTTGTCTTTTCCTAATGTCCGCAGAATCGATGTCAACATCCAATCAATACGTGTGACCATTTGTAGGAGCAAGGGATCACGGATGGTGATATCCTTTTCATCAACCATCGCCCTTACTAGGTCCGGCGAAACTGCCAGCTCATCCCATTGCCACTGGCTGAATTCAGCTCCATCAGAATCAACCGCTTCATAAGAAAACGCAAGTGGAATTTCCACCCACAGGCATACAGGCACATCCGCACGGCAATTTTGACGTCGATCCTCAGAGGCAATGAGATCCATACGAAACCTTTGCTACTTGGGCTAATACATTACCCCTGTGCGGGAACCCATTACAGAATAGAATTCCCGCCATAGTACCACCTAGGCTTTTGTTGCCTCGTACAGGCTACGGATTTCAACGAGAATATCCCGAGCTTGTTCGGCAGCGCCGTGAATTTTTTCCAACTGCCGCTTCAGTTGTTCATCCTCACACCGGCGTAAGGCTAATTCGGAGAATACTACAATGGGTAACAATTTATTTGAAAGTGAATGCAATAATTTTTTGTTATTTGAAGAATCAAACAAAAAGCCCGAGACTGAGACATTTTCGGATGGTGAAGATTGAGGCGTCATGTGTTTTGCTGAAACAGATATTTTAAAAAACAGCCTTACCCACTTTTAAAAGAACCCTCGCATCCTCTCATTTGGGATGGATATTATGAATATCGCAATCCTCATACCCGAAATCATCAAATCGCAGTTTCTGAATTTTTCAGGAAAATTATGCGGTGTTTTGAACATTCTTTAAAAAGATCTTGCCAATTTTTTTGAAAACCTTGACCCTGCTCGTCAAATGCTTGACAGGAAAATGAATTATCAAGCCAATACATTAGGAGTTACAGCTTTATGGCAAAAACCAAATGTATGGAATGGAGTAAAACCCCTTCATCCAGACCACAATCCTTAAATTGTCTGAAAATGACGTGCTTCTGCCGTAGAGGTTCCTCCCCACTGACGTTTAAGAATCTCCAATTTGCGTCGGTTATCCTGAATTTCAAAAATATTTTGCCGAATCCCCGCCTGAACTTCTCGAATTCTGTTAATCAACCATTGATCCAATTTCACAATTTTGTGGGATATTTCTGGTGAAAGCTGACTGAGTTGCCCCTGAAACATCCGACGATCATAGAGAGCAATGACCTGGTCCCATTGCCCCTCCAGAGCTGCCTCTATGGCATCCTGGGTGAGTTGCTCAAACAGATCATTGAGTTCTGACATAGGTCACCAAAATTTATATTCCAACAGCCTGAGGGTTTTTACCCTGAGCGGCCAAATCCTGCCATGCTTCTCGTATGACACTCAGACAACGTATCGGACCATTTAAGAGTCGTGGTTCATTTTTCAGATTGGCTTGAGTCAACTCAAATTGAATATATTCATACATACGGCGCAAATCTTCCGCGATACCTCCACCTTCTTCCATATTGAGGGAGGCCGATAATTCCCCAATCACTCGAAGCGCACGATCGAGAAATCTGGCCTTATCCTGGTAATTCGACGTGGACATCCCCTCTTGTGCTAAGCGCATGGAAGAAATCGCCCCATCATACAACAACACGATAACTTGAACGGAGGAGGAAGTTTGAATTTGCGTGTTTGCATAGGCCTGGGCACCAACCATCATAGGATCATCCTCTCGTTACTTTTTAATTGATGGGAGTCCGTTCTGCAACAGAGTCAATTGACTTTGTAACCTGGACAACAACCCATCCAAATTGGCAAATTTCAAACGTTGTTGCTCTTCAAAACGGACTAAAGCACCCTCTTTCAATGAAATTTGATTCGTAAATTCGTTTACTTGTTTCGTCAAGGCGTTTTGTCGGCGCGTAAGGGAGCCTGTCTCAATATCATCTAATCCATCAATCGCCTCAACAACCAATTGAGCGATTCCATTGGTGCCGGTGGTGGCATTCCGGACGAACAGGTCACGCACCGCCGAAAAGTTTGTACTTAAGGCCGAATCTAACGTCGCCTCATTCAGTTTAATCGTCCCATCGGCTGTTTGCGTCTCAAACCCAATTTGGGAAACTCCGGTGTAAGTCGTCAATCCACTGATTTTGGAAAAAACCGACTCTCTAACCCGATCAAGAACATTCCTAGCAAAACTTTCACCAACAAAAATACCTCGTTCTTTCGTTTCTGGATTATAAAACGTCCGTTCTTTGACGAACGTCATAATCTCATTATACCCCTTCACAAAATTTGTGATGGCTTCTTTGACCGCTCCATTATCTTGAGTCACTGAAATCGTGACGGGATTGGTGGTATCCACAGCTTGGAGGTTGAGAGTAAGACCTGCGACAACATCGGTGAGTGTATTACTCGATCGATTGATTGTAATTCCTATTGTCCCCGCCCCGGCATCCGTCACACCTAATACCACTTCGGAATCTTGAGCAGCCTGAAACGTATCCACTCCAGTGGTGACGGCATCTAATATGGTGTCGTCACCCACAATTGTGACGGCCTGAGTGAGCCCGGTCTCATTCGCGGATAACACAAGACGAAACTGAGGCGAAGCTTCATTTCCCGTATTTAAAATCGAAGCACCTACCCCGGCACCGAGATCATTAATGGCGGCACGCAAATCATCCAGTGTCCCCGAGCTACTTAAATTCACCGTTTGAATCGAGCCCGTCCCCACCTGAAATTGAAACGTCCCGGATCCGCCACCGACAATGTCGGTTTCAGTGGATGAAACTGCCGTAGAGGCATTAGATATAATTTGATGAGCGGATGCCAGCTGATTTACAGTCACCTGATAGGTGCCGGGAGCCGCAGATGAAGTCACGCTCGCAGATAACGGAGGTTGGGCACTGGGAGAGGCAACATTGATTTGGTTTTTGTTGAAACTTACCCGAGTGCGGAGACTACTGGCCAAGCCTTGAAGACTAAGTAACTTAGCCCCTAACAACCCAAATTCGGTCTGCTTTTTTTGAACCTGAAGCTTTCGTTGCGTCAAGCCATCAATGGGAAGGCGTTCAGCTTTGACTAGAGCATCGACAATCGGTCCAAAATCAACGCCATTTCCCAGACCTCCGAAACTAATAGCCATCCGGTATTCCTAACGCCATTTTACATTACATGACGATACGCCAAAGCTGCCATCCATGCATGTCACAAGAACTCAGTCGCTCATGGCCACGGGCTTAAAAGGATACCCGGAGGGTCAAACGTTGATTATATGTCCTCTTCCACTAATAATCCGGAATGTCCTGAAAGAAACCGATCCAGTTCCACTATCCTCTCTGAAGGTATTTGTCGGATGAGATCACCAGATTCTTTATCGACGACACGAAAAATCACACGATTAATATCTTTTTCCACAGATAGTTCAATTCGTGGGTCAATATGCTTCAAGGTTTCTTGCAAGCGGGCCACGCTCGCTTGAATGTGTTCTTTATCGAAGGGTTGGTCTACTTTTTTATCCTCAGAGGATTCAGTGCTAGAACCGGTTTCTTTGTTTTCCGAAGTAGGCTGAACATCTCCCATGCCGGGTTTATGGGCACCCCGTATGCGAACTTCATTCCCAACCGAAACAGTTATAAAAGAGGCATTTCCTGAAAGTGTTGATATCATATCGCTACCCACTCTTTCCTAAAAGGAGAAACCGGGGATTAGACCCGGTTTCTCCTGATACCTGTTTACTGCAGTAAGGCAAGGGCCTGCTGAGGTAACGTATTGGCTTGAGCCAAAATTGACGTACCCGCCTGAACCAAAATTTGGTTGCGAACGAATTTCGCCGTTTCAAAAGCAATATCAGCATCACGAATTCGTGATTCAGCAGCGGTGATATTTTCACCGGCAACTTGCAGATTTTGAACAGCAGCATCAAGCCGGTTTTGCAAGGACCCGATATTGGCTCGAGCAGATGCCACTGCGCTAATGGCACTGTCGATGTTAGAGAGTGCGCTTAGTGCATTGCTGGAAGTGGACACATTGACACTGCTCAGACTTAACGTAGCGGTATTCAAATCCTTAAGAGACAAGGATAAGGTATCATTCGCTGAACTCCGGAAACCGATTTGGATGCTCAAGGAGTCATTTCCGGTTCCGCTTAACAATTTCACCCCGTTAAATTCGGTGACAGAAGAGATTCGATCGATTTCAGAACGGAGAGCCACAAACTCCTGATCCAGGAAAGATCGCTCGTTGGAACCAAGAATTCCACTGGCTGATTGCTCGGCAAGCTCCCGAAGTCGTCCTAACAGATTGCCGATGCCCTCGGCGCCCCCGTCTGCAATCTGTAACAAACTAATGCCATCATTTGAATTCCGGACGGCTTGATTAATACTGCGGATTTGAGCCCGCAAGGTTTCGGAAATACCCAAACCGGCTGCATCATCCGCTGCTCGAGTAATTCGCAAACCCGAAGATAGACGGGCAACCGATCCTTCCAATTGTGAAGTGGACACGCCCAAATTTCGTTGGGCATTGATTGACGCGATGTTGTTGTTAACGATAAGTGCCATACATTCCTCCTTGATGGCTGTGCCTCAAAGGTTCCGTCCCTTGAGGAAGAGAATAGATTAGGTAAGCCGATTGGCCTCCGTGAGAGTTATGAAGTGAACCAATTTTCACTTCTGCCGTATGTATCGACCACCAGGAGGAAAACTTGAGAGAGAAGGATTGACCCAAAACATAATAATTTTCTGGAAAGTGGATCCCGCAATTTATTACATGGAATCATGGGACAAAAATGAAGTTTGCCTACACGGAAGAAGGGCGTTTCAAGAAAGCCGAGGGATCACTTCATACTCCAGCATGTCCGCGATTCGAACCTCATCTTCGTATTCTCGAGCATTCATTAATTCTTTGACCCAATAGGACAGATCTTGAGCAATCTCAGATTTTTCAGTTCCCATAGATTCATGAATCTGCAGCCACTCAAGGTAATCCGCCATTTGGCCGAACCATTGGTCTAACTGACGAAGGATCCCATGCCCTTGTCGGTAATCATTGACAAGCTTCTGCCCTTGAAGACCTAGCTGTTGTCCGAATTTCCTTCCCGTTTCTTCAGAATACTGGACGATGGTTTCTAATCGCTGACTCACGGCAGCGATAGATCCAAACGAGCTTCCCACTTGGGCCAGAGTGGGAGGAACTAATTCCCGATCCGTCATCTTACGATTCCCAACTATCAATTCCGTTACTAAACACCCTTTGGCCTGCGCCCGGTCGCTCAGATTGGCCAAAATCGCTCCTAACTGTATACTATCATTCACCTCCCAGATGTCCTCATCCAATCGCACTTGCATACGAAGCCCTCCTTGAAACACGAGAATGGATTTCATTCAACCGTAAAAAATTTTCAGCCGCCCGGGTACGGAACACATGATACGCCCGAGTATATTCCTCGGCCATTCCGGTTACTGTCCCGGACTCCAAGCTAAATATATCCCGAAAAAAGGCCATGGCTAACGGGCCAAAAGCCAATGACGGTCTGGCAACCTGTTGCATGGTGACTGTGTCCACTGTTAATTGGTGCTGTCGCGCCTTCAGCGTGTCAACGGGAATAGGCCTTTGGCGACACATATGCAATACATTGTCCGCTTGAAGACACAGCTGATCGAGCTGAGGAGCCAAATGGCGCCACACTTGCTCGCACTCTGGAAAATCAGGTGAAGACATTGGGGGAATTTGGACCCCGCTGGGGGCTCCGGTAAAAGATTCATACCAGTACTGACGCCAATAATCCGCATACCATGCCATGCGTTTCTCTTCAGATCCGGCTCTTATAAAAAATGTCCCTAATTGATCCTCGTTGACACCAGCTTGGTAGACACGGACTTTTGAGGAAAATGATGGAAAGGGGCGGCCATCCAAAAGGTGCAAACATAATTCAGCCACCTCGTGAGGAACGATCTGATCTTTACAGGCATGGTGAGGGCAGACTTTATCGAATCCACAGGGCCCACAAACAATATCGGGCTGAACCACCCAGTGCCCTGGTCCAAAAGGTCCCGTTTCCCAAAAATCCACATGTCCGACAGACACATTGAGAACCGGCGTATTTACTCCCACGGCCATGTGCATCGGCCCTGTGTCATTGGTCACCATCAACCGGCATTGTTCAAGCAAAGCCACCAGTTGCGGCACAGTGGTTTGTCCCACTGCTTCACAAATGCTTCCTCTCCCACCCGCCTGCCGGTAACACCGCAGGGCCTCTTTGACATCTGGTTCTTCTTTCTTCGTGCCAATCAGCACAAAACCCACCTGCCGTTGTTTGCTGACACGGGTCATTACCTGCCCAAAATATTCCGGACGCCAGGCCTTCATTGGATCACTAGCGCCTACTTGGATTCCAATCCATTCCTTGGGCATGCCTGAATGTTGTAAAAATTTGCGGGCCCATTCTTGCATTTGAGGCGAAACCTGTAGTCGAACGGGATGAAAGGACCCCGGCCCACTACCACCAAGGGCAAAGAGATCAACGATATTGAACCGATTCAATTGTCGATACACATGAAAATCTACGAAATACTTCATCCAAGGATTTTTTACTACAAAACTCCCATCCTGGGCCGTGGTCATACCCCGCTCATCCTGGCACCCAAAATATTTCACCAGAAACGCACTTCGACGATTAAACGTGAGATTTACCACACGATCGTACCCAACCTGAAGCAAAGGCTGAACCCAATGAGCAAGATCCTGATAGAGGGAAAGGATATCCCGCGCTCGAACCCGGCTCTCATCCATCAATAGTTGAAAGTCATATATCAATACCTGTCGAATTCCAGGAAGAAGACTCGCGACATTGGCAAATTCTATGTCGACGATCAGATCAATGGACACACCGGGCCATTCCTCCTCTAACCTTGAAAGCAAGGGAACCATCTGAATCAAATCACCCATACGGGTAATATTGATGATGAGGACTTGTTTATTCATGGAAAATTGATCTTATTCGGACATGTGAGAAAAGAGGCATCAAAGAAAATCCCGTTTCTCCTGACGGTATTCATCCATCATCAAAATCAATAACTCCTCACGGTTCAACTTAGCCTCAGGTCCTTTTTTTCGAATGTTTTTGGCCACATCTACCAACTCTACCCGGTCAGTAGAAGGAAATTGCTTCAGCATTGGAATCAATTCCTTGCACTCTCCGCTCCTTGCGAGTAACGATTCAGCATGACGTTCTCCTTGGAGAATAGCGCCTAACCGGTCAGGACAGGACAAGCCCACCGAAGCGAGGAGACTTTTCATTCGATGCACGTAGGTATGGGCCTCCAACACCCTCTTCCGAGATAATTCAGCCATGGCCAATCGCCGAGCTGGTTCGTGCAAAAAGGTTCGTACGGACGAAATGAGTTCGTCCGGATTTTTGATCACAGTCATCATGGATTCATCAAAAAGGGCCGGAAGCAAGGTACGAGCATCAACCACTTGAAATGCTCCACAACTGGCCAATTCAAAAGTCCGGGGATTCACCCCATCACCCTCCGGATCGAATCCTTCTCCCGTATAGGAATGCACATTAATATTAATCGTGGTAGCATTAAAAATTTTCACGCTGGTGAGGGTATCAATCCGCGTTCCCCCTCTTTGAAGACAGGCTTCCAACGTTCCTGGATTTTTCCATTCATTCCCCCACAATTTAAATGTCCACCCATGACCGAGCAATGACGGAAGGATTTGTCGCCGGTTCGAATACCCTGCTCCCAAAAAGGAAACATCCGCACCAAACTCGTACTGTTCGTCAGGAGTTAATGTCATAGGTTTATGAACGGCGGGTTCAGCGGCCAATGGAAGATAGGAGACATGCGAGGCACCGGCCTTCCTGAAGGCATCTAAACAAGAGGCTTGCTGCATCACGAACCAAAAGTCATACCCCGTCACCATCTGCTGCCAATAGGTTAAATGTCGAAAGTTTTCTACAAACCACATGGCCGTTAACACCTTTTTTCGCCGCATTTGCTCCAGTACAGCCATCGATAAGGGCGCTTGCGACAATGCCAAAACAAGGTCTGGAGGGTCTTCTGCGACGTGGGCCAGACTCACCACTCCCAGCGTGTCACTCAATCGTTGTTGGACTGTGAGCCGCAACCGATTATCCCGTATCGTTTCTAAATTCTGATATCCAGCATAATGCGGACTATGATCGACCCAACTCACCCGATGCCCAAGGGCTTCCAAGGCGTTCACGGCATATCGAGCAACCGGCAACGACCCCCCATATATGGGACCGACGACCATAATGTGCAGAGCCCCGCTTAATTGTTGAGCCAGACGGTCCCGAAGGTGCATACGAAAGGATTCATAGGCATCATGATGAACCATGGCAGCAGGTTCATAACTCAGAATTCGCACCCGCATTGCTTTCTGTGTCACCTGCATTGCGATATCAGCCATAGAACCCGTCACCCACATTACCCGTTCTCCCCATCCCTCCAACGACCGTACGGAAACACAATCCACCAATTCAGAAAGATCCGGCACCACAACCATGATGACATGATCATAGGGCAACATCTGACGCAATGCCTGCACGTGGTAGAGCAGGCCCACGCCCAATACGACAAGAGTTTCCCTCGAATGACAGTCATTTAGGCGTTGTTTAGCCCAGCGATCTGCTTCGCGGACGGGATCATACGCACTGTGGAGATAACGAGAATTGACAAGTGCCGTAGGCATACCGGATTTGGCAGATTGAATCGATAGGATCCCTCCTGGAACCTGTAGGATCTGAGCCGCCAAGGCTTTATCCTGATCGCGGAGAATGCCAATATTTTGTTTCAACATATCCATCTTATCTGTCTTTTGTTGATTTCCTCTGAAATCCCCATCCTTGGTTTAAACTCGTGGGGCCATCCACGACTATCACGGTACCTCCATCTGAAGAACACGCCTTGTCAATTGGGACAATGCCTCCCAGGTTTTTATTCGCTGAAACACAGCCTCGTCAGGTTGGTCATCTTTGGTATAAAACGCCCCCCACTCATCACGATGACTGGCCCACAGTTGCCATGAGACGTTTGATGATTCCACAGGGTTCTCTTTCATCAAATCAACCGTCTCCCTCACCGGCCAACTATCAGGGAATGATCTTGCAATTCCTGACTCATCATCAGGGCCCTTCCTGAGTTGACTGCTCTCATGTTGCCACACATAGTGGCCCGTACCATAAGGCCCCGTTTCATGGACACGGGCTCTGGAAAAGTACAAGCCGATCGCCCGTGCACCACACATCGCACCGAGATGCAACGGCCCCGTGTCCGATCCCACTACCCATCGACACCGATTCAGGATGGATACCAATTGAGGCAACGAGGTTCGACCGCATCCATTCACGACCCGATTCAGATATTTGACAGGAAGCCTATGTTCTAAAGCCAAGGCCGCTTCTCGTTCTCCCTCTCCCCCGATCAAGAATAGATAACACTGTGGTATCTGTTCAGCACATGCCATGATCAGATCGTTCCACACGGAAAGGGGAATCCGACGATCGGCATCTCCTGCACCAAGGACAATTCCTATAATCATAGTGGGTTGCCTATTGACAATCCGTTCCAGTTCAAGAGGCAATTGCACTGCTGGGGCCTTTAAATGTGGGATGTCCGATGGCGGCAGAACTTGACATAAACCGCAAAAAGCATCCGCTAAATGCACACGATTCTTCCCTCGATTTTGCGCGATCTGACGCAGATACCCCGGCCAGGACGGAAGCGTTGAATTTAATGGCCCAAATTCGCCAGGGCCGACGACCAGATCACTCAATATATGGGCCGCAAGCACCCCTCGAGGATGATTATTCAAATTATAGGCCAATGCATACGTCGGGAAGGCACATTCGGACAAATAGTGTTTAGCTTGGTCAAGCCCTTGGTCCCAATTGCTCATCTTCGCGGTTGCCAACTCATGCCATTTATCTCCCTTCCAGGGGTAAACTCTCTCCACACAAGGGAAAAATTCCCCAAGCGGCACCAATGGGGAAGGGCAAAGAAGATCGAGAGGTGTATCGGGATTTACGGTGTGAAGGGCGGTTAGAACGGGAAGGGATTGGATCAGATCACCCAGCCGAGCCAATTGAATTAAGAGAGCTCGGGACATAAGCAGGCTCGACTCGGCAATAAGTTCCTCTTTTTATGTTGTAAGCACAGTCCTGTCAACAGACGTCGGCTGAAAAAGAACTCCTAATTCTTGCAAGCCCCCAAAATCAGGCTTCAAGAGACTCAACATTTCATACTGTTGCTTGGCCGAAGCCATTCGACCTGCACGAACTTCGACCCCCGCCAGAGCAAAGCGCATATCGCACTCTGCAGGGTTTCGTTCGACAAAACGTGAAAGGTGCTGACTTAACCCGGTCCACCGTTGCAAGGAAGTTCCTGACTGAATCAACCAATTCATCGCCTCGGAATCGTCCGGATGTTCTAGCACGACCTGCTCAAAAACCCGCCAGGCTTCTTCAACATCCCCTATTCCCATACACGCCATCCCCAACCCAATGCCGGCTTTTCGAGGGTCATGGCCGCAACACAAAGCTCGCCGAAAAGACTTTGTCGCTTCTGCCCATTCTTGGGATTGCATTAACAGGATTCCCTGTAACCATTGAGCAGAACCATCGTTGGGATCAGATAGAATGAGAGCTTGGACATGTTGAGCCGCCTCAGACGGATCCTTCAGGTTGAGTGCCAGTTTTGCCAGCTGTTCCCGTGTCTCTCGATCTTCTCCAAGACTCAGTGCGCGTTTCAAGAATTCCCGCTGCCCCTTGAATAACTGCAACGATTGACAGAGGTTCGCCGCCCATCGGAACACTTCGCCATCCTCTGGCCACTCTCGCGAATCGGAAAGGAGAGTATGTAATTCGCAATGGTCCGGTCCCTTAATGCCATGAATTGGGTCATATCGTCGGAATAATAAAAGCTCTTGCACGCGTTGGACTCGTTTCCACTGCGTCCGTTCCACATCGCTCCGAAATGGTTCGAGAGACTGCCGCAGCCACCCGTCACGAAAATAATAGCGGTTGGCATAGCCCTCTGGAACGGTATACACGTCTTCATCCACCACAATCTTTGAAGCCCACCGGCTCATCAGGAGATTCCCGTTATGACGTTCTGTTTCCGGATCTTTGCGCCCGGGAGTTTGATGTTCCAGATGATACAACACACTCTTGGGTTGATAGATAATTTTTTTGCCACGCTCCCGGATTTTCAAACACAAATCAACATCTTCAAACCCGTTTCGGAATTCCTCATCAAATCCTCCAATAGCTTCAAAGTCCTGCCGGCGAATCAGAAGACAGGCTGCCGTCACTGCCTGAAATTCACGACGAACATTAGCTGCCTGGAGATCACAGGGAGCCCCATTAAACAGATGATAAGGAGTAAGACAGTTCTTAGAAAATACCACCCCGGCATGTTGAATTGTGTTATTCGGATACAGAAGTTTACTGCCAACAATGGAAACATCATCGTGCGTCTCAACTTCCTCCAGCAAAGCCGACAACCATCCTGGTTGTGGAATGGTGTCATTATTCAGGAAGATTAAATACTTTCCGCTTGCGGCACGGGCGCCTTGATTACAGGCTTTCGCAAATCCCAGGTTTTTAGAATTGCGAATTGTCTGAAAATCTCCCCCAAATGAGGCCAGAAAATTCTGAGTTTCATCCGTCGACCCATTATCCACGACAATGACCTCGTAGTGACATCCTTTTGTCACTTCGGCCAAATGCACCAGGCATTGTTTCGTTAAATCATCACGATTCCATACGGGAATAATAATGGAGCAGTCATATTTTGCATCAATAATTGGAATGCATGAAGTCGGAGATGATCGAGACTCGTCGTTCACCCTTTCGGAAAAGATTGAGGGATGACGCCTGTTTGCAGATTCTCCTAGCCACACATCTCGATATTGCGGCAGCCAATTTTCCAACATTCGATTTTTGAGAACCCACTCCCGTAACATTTTGCCCTCTTTCTCCGAACAATCCGGATTATAAAGATGATCCCGAATAGCTCGAGCCCAGGCTTGAGGATTATTGGGCACACGCGTGACTGGGGCAATCCGATGAGGATAAATGTCAGTGGCAACGACCGGGAACCCTAATATGCCATATTGCAATAGGCGAAGATCACTTTTTGCCTCATTAAATTCATTGAGTGCTAATGGAGCTAAAGCCAGATCAAGATTCAGGCCCGCCAGTTTGGTTGGGAATTGACTTAAGGGAACCATATGATGAACTTCAGACTTGACCTCAGTCCGACGAAGATCTTCCGGTACCTCCCCTAAAAATACCCACTCGACCTCATCACCTAACTCCTCAAATACCGAACCAAGAAAGCGGAGATCAGAACGGTGTACCCCTACCTGACCAGCCCAACCCACACGAGGCCGGGAGCCAACCCTTCGAAGAGGATTCAAATTCTTCCACTCCTCGAAGACCAAACAATTCGGCAGGACGGTGGCCTTAATTCCTAACGTTTCCAATGCGGATTGTAGGGGTATGGTAGAAGTCGTCACGCAATCTGCCAATTCAAGCAATTTCATCATATGGTCAATAAGCCACTTTTTAACCACATGGCAATTCTGATTATCCTTCGGGATCTTCCAGAGCAAATCATCTATATCGTGCACCAAACGGGTGCCGGTCGAACGGGCAAAAGTCATATCAGCGATTTCCATCCGACAAGTTCGCTGAACAATCCATACCGTTCCAGGTCCACTCGGTAATTGGTTAGAATGACTCCCTTCCGCTCCCTCAATTTTTACCATTCCTCCTAACCAGGATTTCTGTGCGCTCGCTGTGAGTGCCTGAAGTATTCGGATTTGGCTGCAAATTGGATCATTCACAATCGCCACAACGCGTGGAACCTCCTGAGGGTTCGAATCTGAGGAGAAAGACTTTTCATCCAAACCAAAAATTGGCACCAATGGTTTTTCAGGGAATTCATTCTCAGACAAGACACGATTGAAGCTAATGAACTGCTCATCCAAATCCTTTACGGCTTGAGTAAGAACCGCAATCTGCCTGTCTCTTTCCAACAAGGCCTGTTTAAGGATAACGATTTGTCCATGAGCTTCAGCACCATGACCATACTGAGCTGATTGTGTATTGGATACACGGAACTGCATTGCGGCCATCATTCCGTAACTGAGATTACAGTTTCCTACTACAAGCCGCTGAAAGTTACATTCCAGATCGTGATAGTGTTTGATCTCATGATCGGCAAACGAAAAGCCCGCCCCTTGTCCAATTTCCCTTATGAGACGGAGAATCGAAGGAAGGGTTTTTTCCCCCGTTGGCGCTGTCACGCCTAAAGCATAAAATGAAGAAAACAAAGCACGAAAAACTACATAACCAACCTCAAGGTCTTCCTTAAGCACCCACTCTTGGTCAAAAAATACCGGCACCCCATTTTCACCCATGATCATATTGCGGGGAATAAGATCAAGATATTGTCCTGATATCTTTTTCTTGGTCCTATCGCATGACTGGTTAATACCCAATACGTTGAAGAACGCCTCCAACCAGACCTTCGACCACTCTTCTATTTGCGTAACCGTCCATCCAGGGCTGGTCATGATTTGTACAAGTCGATCTTGCCAAAGTTCGCCTTTCACAAACGTTTGACCGACTAGCCGTTGGATAACCAACGAATTCTTGTTTGGCTTGGCAGTAGGATACAGTGCCACTTGAGAAGCATAACCGGCTCCATGATTCGCGTGTGTAAAGACCACCTTTTTGGCAAATTCCGGCCTTCTCTCCGTTGCGTAATGCACGGCGAGGGGAACAATTGGTTTTTCCTTACAAGTGAAGTCTGTTGCCAGTAACACAAAGGAATTCGCCACATCGGCCAAAAGACCATTACGAACTATTGGGCGCAAGGCTCTTTCCTGGTTGAAATGAATACGTGGTGGTGATTGCGGATCGTCGATGCACGCACTACGCAGAATCGGGGTCAGATCAACACCATCTGGCGGCAAGGCCCCACCTTCCGATACCATCAAGCTCGGTAGCTTGTAATCTGGAAAGGGATACCACCATTCCTGTTCAGTTAGGCCCACTTGACCTACCCTCCTGCTAAGCTCTCTTCGTCCAAAGGTCACGACACTCCCTTGGGTGTAGTGTTCCTCGATGCCAAACATGGGTTTGCCAACATGGTCTTCTGGGAATCCGGCAAAATACTTTAACCCTAGCTGATTTTCGATAGCGATAATCAATGTGCCGCCTGGCTTTAGCAACCCTTTTATATAGCCCAACATCGCATCAACAGGATCTTCCCCGTCGCCTGGGAAAAATTTCCTGGCATATTCTAAAACCCCGATAACCGTAACCACATCAAACTGCAGTCCAGGATCAAAATGGTGAACAACTTCCCCAACAATTGTGACATTGCTTAGGCCACGGCAACGCGATGCCACAATTGATGCGCGACGGCGGCTCCCTTCCAGTGCCACCACCTCCGCTCCTAATTCACCAAGATAACGGGTGAGAGCGCCGCAACCCGCACCGATTTCAAGCACACCTTTTCTTTGTAATCGTTCCTCGAATGGCCGGAGCAAATTGACGCGTTTCCGCGATAAATGATACAGCGAGGGCCAATCGGTACAGGATTTAGCCAATTCGACCGACATCACACTAACATCCTTCCCACCGGAAACAATGGTCTTCAATCGGCCTTCGATTGCGTCGCCATCACTATAACTGATGCCTTTATACCCTGGGCGATGCCAGAATCCCTCATTTTGATTGAAAATATAGCCGGCGTTTTTGAGATCTGGTTTCATAGGGGAACTTCTTCTATTGAGTTTCAAAAATCAAGACTTTCAAATCCATGTTTTGGGAATAAATTCCATGAAGGAAAGGACCTTCGCGGGAAGTCTGATCTGGGATTTCATTCACTCATAAATTCTTAATTTAGAAATTCAAGTTTTGTGCCAATTGCTTCACTATAAAATGGCAAGTTTCAGCCCACAATGAAGCCGATTCCTGAGTCAACTTAATGAAACACTTACGGTAGGATATTCTTGCCTGAAAACTAGGAAAACTTCGCCTAGTGAATGACATGAATGTGAACAGAAAGGAAGGTCGACACAAAATGTAACTCGGTAGGGCATTGATTGCGAAACGGATCCCTAAAAATTTCCAAGTAACAGCGCCTCATGCTTTCTAGCAACTGGAGTCTAACTCGTATTCCTGAGAAAGGACTGAACTTTATAAGGGTAAGCCTTCCGGTTGGCAAACGGATACAACGGTATGTTCAGCAAGGCTACAGGAGAGTCGTCGGTAAAAGCCTATTTAAGGAGTGGGCGAGAAAATAAGTGTCGAAAAAGTCATTGACGAACCTTTTTTTTAATTATCTTCTTTGGCTTGGTCGGATCTTTTAGGCTGGAGTTTTGTCGGTCTGGGCAGGGTGGCCAGATGCTCAGGTTCCGAGGATACGGCCTTTAGGTTTTCTTGGCGAACAGCCTCGTACAATTCTTCACGAAGAACACGAACATGCGGAGGGCATTCAATTCCGAGGCGCACCTGGCCTCCCTTAATTTGAACGAGGACAATACGGATATCTTCGCCTAAACGAATGGCTTCATCGATCTTTCTGGTGAGTATGAGCATGGTGCCTTCCTTGGCTTTGGGGTGAAAACCGGTAGTGTAGGAACATCTAGTGCGTTATGATGGCATCACGCGCTGTGTTGTTTTTTCAGGTAATAAAGTGTTCTCATCTGTTAAACTGATGCAGATTCTGTCATAACTGTAAGATCGGGTTGCCCTTCAGTTGGGGACTGGAATAATGGATATCGCAAGGGAATTGATTCATGAAGAATCAGTTGTTTTCCCCTACGTGTGCGTAAATTCACAACCAGGGGTGCGCGAAGATTCGCTGTAGCCTGATCCGGTTTACCGGATGGGATTGTCACCACAGCCATGATTGTCATTGGATCAGTTTGGGTCAGTTCAAGTTCCGGCAGTCCTTCTTCAGGAATCTCCCCGCGAAAATCCTGTTGCAAGAGATGCACATCCACAATCACAAAGGCGAAGCTTGCTTCTTCGACCGATTGAAGCCATTGATAGTCAGAATCCACCGCGGCATCGAGCACCACAAACTTCCGAAGAGCAGGAAAACCCACGAGCCCGGACGGAAATATCAACAGCGTTTGGTCCAACACATCCAAAATTCCGAAACGACTGGTCTGAATCTTCATGATGGCATCTTCTCCAAAATATTCAAAGTGTCCATCCTTATTCTATAAGTGTGCGGCGGATTCAAGTCGTGTCTTACCGGCTGCTCTGTTAGGACGAAGCGCCAGTTAATGCTGTTTCAACCTGCTTCTCATCTTTCATCACCATCGTGCAAACGTGCGCCAATTCTTCTAAGTCATAGGGTTTCTGAATAAACCCGGTCACGCCTTGATTAAGAAGGTTTTGCACGGCATGGTTCCGGTCATAGCCCGTACACAGGACCACTTTGACATCTGGGCGGATCGCTCTTAATTGTGAAAAACATTCCGTCCCCGACATATCCGCCATCACCATGTCCAACAGGACGACATCAATGACCTCTTCTGAGGCTTGAAAGAACGTCACCGCTTCCTTCCCGTTTAACCTCACAGTCGTATGATAACCGAGATACTCTAGGATGGCCTGAGCCGCCTCTGCCACATCTTTCTCATCATCAACAATCAAAATATGTCCTGTCCCGTGGGAAGGTTCCTTCGTCAATACTATTTTTGTTTGAGGCGCGGCACAGGGAGCAGAAGGCAGATAGACACGCATGGTCGTACCGACCCCTCGGGTGCTTGTCACCCCAATGTACCCACGATGATTTTTTACGATGCCATAGACCATGGCCAATCCCATTCCAGTCCCCTGTCCGTTCTCCTTCGTGGTGAAAAACGGTTCAAATATATGTCGTTGAACATCTGGGGAAATCCCTCCACCGGAATCGGTAACCCGAATCACCACATAATTTCCTGCGTATAGTCCTGGGACATGCGAAGCGTATTCCTGAGTCACAGATTCATTGACGCTCTGCACGATAAGTTCCCCGCTTTCCCCCATTGCATCGCAGGAATTCACGGCTAAATTCATCAGTACTTGATATAACTGATTAGGATCCCCGACTACACAGGAATTCCTGGCCGATAGCTCCGCTTGAAACCTAATGGTTTTATTGATCGTTCTTTCCAGCAATCTAATCACTTCCTGAATGACATCATGAATATCCACGGGAACATGATGATGCTTGCCCTGCCGGGCAAATCCCAAGAGTTGGGTGGTTAGTTCTTTTCCACGACGAACGGCTTTTTCAATCACATCCCCGGCAATCCATAAGGGTTTGTCGGCATTTGCGCGCACTTTGACTAAACTGGCATGAGCCAAGATCGCCGTCAAAAAATTGTTCATATCGTGGGCCACTCCTGCGGCTAAACGACCGATAGCTTCCATTTTTTGCACTTGCCGCAACTGATGTTCAAGCGTGGCCTTCTCTTGTTCCATATGCTTCCGACCAGTCAAGTCTCGGGCAATCAAGAGGGTTTGGCGTTGTCCTTGAAACCGGACCGCCCGTTCCATCATCTCAACCGGAAGATCTGTACCATTTTTCTTACGGAAGACGGTTTCTTCCCATTTCGAGGGTCCACAGCCAAGTCCGGCCAATGTGGGACACGACCGTTCAACGGATACTTTAGGTTTGATCAAGGAAAGAGCTTTCCCCAGTAAGGCATCTGGGAAAAAGTTCAACTGCTGTGCTCCAACAGCATTAATGTGTGTGATCATTCCCTGGTGATTATAAATCACCAAGACATCGGGAAGCGTTTCAAATAGACCCTTAAATTGGGCTTCAGATTCCTTCAAATCATCCGTCCGAACATCCAGCAAACGTTCTACACGGGAGAGCGCACGTTCCCATCGCCATTTTTCGCACGATGAAATGAGATGTAAGGGATCGCAACCCTTCGGCATAAACGCATCCACGTGTAATGCCTGGGAACAATTGTTTCCTTCAGTATGATCAGGCGCAAGGACGATACACATGACTTGAGGAAATTGCCGTTTGCACCAGAGCGAAAGGGCTTCGCTCGCCATATCCGCCAATGGTTCGTCAATAATCACAAAATCGGGTGATACGCGATTAGACGAAGCCCGAACCTGTTCGCCACTTTGCCAGGCAAGGATTTGCCAGCCGCGCTCGCCAAAGACAGGCTGAATCCGCTTGATTTCAGACTCATTCGATGAAACGATCCAGACATGAGGACACTGAGGACAAGGAGGAGATTCCACAAGACGGCGAACCTGTTGACGAAAATGCTTGGGATCCGCAGGGAGTGAAAGAAATGCCGAAGCTCCTAAATCCCTCATGACATCTTGAGCATCAACTCCGGTATAGGTTGCGGAGACTGCAAGGACAGAAGGCATCGGACTCTTGGGTCCAAAGAGAGAATGAAGCAACTCACAAAATCGCCAGCCACTGATTCCCGGCATATGAAGATCGAGCACGATTACATCTGGCACCTGTCCTTCTTGGAGCCACCGGTAGGCACTCTCCGAGCTTACAAATCTGGTCACTTCATCATAATCTTGCTCCAGTAAACTCGCGAGAAGATGGAGTTGAACCGGATCATCGTTTATGACAAGGATAGACGCCATATTTATTGTTTGGACGTTGTCGGAAAAATAGTGAGAGGCGAAAAGGTATCTTCGGCATGTACGTCAAAGCGCGCAAATTCCACTCCATTTCTTCCACTGTTTTTCACTAAGTACAACGCACCGTCCGCTGACTGAATCAAACGTTCAATCGGAATAGGGCAGGGTTCAGTCCAGGTGGTCACTCCCTGACTGACCGTCACGGTTAAATTAACATTCCCAAAACGAAAGGGATCCTGGGAAACCGCCAAACGAATACGTTCAGCCATCCGTACCGCCTGTCCGGCTTCACTATTAGGCAAGACGATGAGAAATTCTTCACCACCATAACGGCCGATGGCATCATACGACCGCAAACAATTCCGCATCCGGCCCGCCACCTCAACAAGGATTCGATCACCAGCCACATGCCCATACGAATCGTTCACATTTTTAAATCCGTCCAGATCAGCGAGAATGAGACTCAGAGGTTTATGTTCCCGATGGGCGCGATCGATTTCCCGTAACAGGGTATCAATAATGGCGCCATGATTGAGTATTTGGGTCAAGGGATCCTGCATAGCCTGAATGCGAAGCGTTTCTCGAGCCGAAATCAATTCATTTTGTAAATCGACAATTCGCTTTCCCGCCCGTAATCGAGCGTCCAATTCGCCTAAATGAAAGGGTTTAGTGAGATAATCATCTGCTCCGGCGTCCAGGCCCGCGATAAGATCTTCTGGATTATTTCGTCCAGTCAACATGACAATATACATATAAGGGGAATCGCTTCGTCCACGAATTCGCTGGCAGAGCTCCGGACCGTTGAGACCCGGCATCATCCAATCCAGAATAGCCAGATTCGGCACGGATCCCATTTCTAACATCTTCCACGCTGTATCCCCATCCGTGCAGGAAATGACGTCATGCCCCCACTGACGCAGTCGATACACCACCATATGAAGCGTGAGGGGATCATCATCAACAACCAGAATGTGCATAAGTATCTCGGGATTAACTGATTAGTATCGAGGGTAGATGCAGGCCGATAACATATGAACCGCCTGTTCTCTATCGCATAAATTTTAATAAATTGGTCTCAAATTGGCGCGCAAGAGTGGACATAGAAGCTTCGAGGGTCGTCTGCAAGGTCGCTAAATCAGTCGCCACTTGAGCAAAATCGGCATCCTCCACATTCGACCGGAGAGTTTGAGTATTCACACTTAAAAGGTCCAGGCTATCCTTGATTGTATCCAGACGATTGACCCGGGCACCGATAGTGGTTCTGGCATCCAAGACCTGGGAAATGGATTGGTCAAAGTGACCGATGGCCGCGTGGATACCCTCCTCATCATCGGTCACCAGGGCCTGATGAAAGTCCTGAAGATTTTGAAACAGATCAACACGGGGTCCGGAAAACACCTGACTCCCGGTCATATTGGCTTCAACTGTCTGACCATCACCTATTTCCACATCGATCGAAGCACCATCCCCTTGATAGGTATAACCCACCCGAACAAAGAATTGGTCTCCAGTGACAGGCGGCCCACCCCCATCAGTGATGGTGGTATCCACGCCGTCAAAGGAAAACGTAGTCCCGGAGGCATAGGTATTCCCTGTAGACACAATTTGGTTGGTCGTAATATTCAACACATCAAATTGAGTCGAGGACGTAAATTGGATTTGATACGAATCCGGTTGTAAGGCGGAGGCTGTCGCGACCGAGGCGGCAATGGTCCCACCTCCCGTATTCGCCGTGTTGGCTGACCCGGTTACCGATCCCAATACAAACGGTTCCGTTTGAGTCTGACTTCCCGCAAACAGAAATCGTCCGTTGAGTTGGGTATTCGCAATGCCGGCCATTTCCAATATCATTTGTTGAACTGCCTGAGCCGCATTCCGGCGATCCACAGCAGTCCTGGTATCGTTCGACATATCCACAGCCAGAAGCTGGGCTTTCCCTAATGTAAGCCCTGCCGTATCCAGGACGCTATCGGATAAATTGAGCCGTCCCACCCCCTCATTCACCGTGGCTAAACGTCGTTCGGTTGTCCGCAAGACATTGCGAAATTGATTGATCCGTTCGGCTGCCGCAGGATCATCCGAGGGACGATTCACACGCTTTCCTGAAGCAATTTGCTCATTGCGATCAAAAATATTCCCTCGAAGACCTCGAATGGCCGTGAGCAAGGCATCAACTTGTTGGCGATCTGTCACGCGCATTCCATTATCCTTTTCTTTTCCGATCTGCCGCGACCCCCGGTGAATCTTTTCTCCTTCAGACCTCTCCTAGATAGCTATTTCATCAACAACGTTATCGACCCATTGCCAGGATGGTCTGCATCAATTCATCCGCGACCGTAATCATTCGAGCCGAAGCTTCAAATGATCGCTGAAAACTCAGCAGATTGGTTAACTCCTCATCCAATGATACCCCGGACACGCTTTCTCGCATGGCCGTCAATTGGTCAGCCTCGAGGGTTTTACTCTGCAAGGCCAAGTACGATTCACGTGTGGCATTACCGACATCCCCAATCGAAATCGTATGGTAATCATTCAGGGTCACATTCCCCAGATCGACCTGCCGATTCGTGTGAATGGCCACAAGAGCTAGGGCGTTGGTGTTATCCCCTGGAACCCCAGCCGCCGTGGAGGCGGCCGCGATCTTATCAGTATCAGACAGTGCTACCCCAAATCGTTGAGCTGCGCCTTTGTGTCCGCTAAGGGAAAACACGTCGCCTGAAGCAACGGTCCCTGTGATGACGGCATCCAATCCTTCAAGACTAATCGATCCCCCTGAAGTGTATGTTCCCGTCGTGACAGTAGCCCCCTTCGTCACATCCACAACCGAAAAGGCGGAGGCACTCGAGAATCGGATTTCATAATTATCAAAGGTTAACAGTGTGGGATCGGCAATAGAGACCGACGTTCCAACAGCGGTCCCTGTATTGATGTCACTGGCCAAAGGGGCATCGGGAGTCAGCGGAGAAAAAAAGAGGTTATTCGTCGTGCCATCCAACCCGTAGCCCGCCTGGTTCTGTTGATTAAATTCAGTGATCAAGACGGCGGCTAATCGATCGACTCTATCCTGAAATTCCACAATATCTCCATCCCGCAAGACCAGTAATCCTCCGATTTTCCCTCCATGAATTTTGTCGGAAATTGAAAACTCACTTCCGTCGCTACGCACGAACGTCACATTTCGCAGCGGAGGGTTGTCCGGATCCGGTTCAGTCGACAGCGCATTCGCATGGTTCCCCGCTACCAACAATTGTCCACCAACATTGATCCCGATGCCATCCCTCAGAGTCACTTGCTCAATATCGACGAGTTCCGCCACATTATTGATAAGCACCCTGCGTTGGTCCCGTAAATCAGGCGCTTCCCGTCCACTTGATTCCGCTTTAAAAATTTCATCATTCAAGGAGGCGATCCTTGTTGCCAACCCATTAATAGTATCGACATGACGGGAAATCTCCCCGTCGGCATCCAATCGGACCTGCTTCAACCCTTGAGCCATCGTGACAAATTGGTTCGCCAGGGATTCGCCCTTGGCCAACAGGACCGTCCGTTGAATAGCACTCTCCGGATTAGTAGCAACCTCACGAGCCGCATTAAAAAATTCTGTCAGACTAAATGATAATCCGGAATTATCGGTTTCCGTAAAAAGCCCATCGGTTTGAACCAAGAAATTATTCCTGGCGGCAATAAATCCCAAGTCTTTATTGATGGCCGTCAATTGGTTTTCCAGAAAGGAATCGACGGTCTGACGAATGGCACCAATCCGTACTCCGCTCCCAATCGATCCCTCGGCGGGCCGTGCAGACTCGAGAACAACTTCCTGTCTGGAATAGCCCTTGGTATTGATATTGGTGATGTTATGGGAAGTGGTCGCGAGCCCCTGTTGACTGGCGTGAATTCCGGAGCGCGCAATATTAAAGATGTGGCTGATGCCCGCCATAGGTCTCCTATCCCTGGAGATGGACCGAGCTGGGGACCGAAGGGAAATTCAAGGTCCCGGATCCCTGATACACCGGACCCGTTCCCACTCCGGTATACATGAAATGAATGGCCTCTTGGACTCTGTGCTGAATTCGATGAATCAATGCTTCATTCTTTTTGCCTTGCTCCTGAATCATGCGCGCCAAACGAAGCAGTTCAGCCAGCTTGGCATGCGCAGATTGTGCACGCGGCTCGCTAGCCTTCTTCAACCAGCTCCAAATACTCTTTGTGACTGTAACCCCCACAAGGAGTTGAAGCTTTCCCTCAACCTGTTGTTCTAATCGGCATATCCTATTCAAAACTTGTTCTTTTTGATCGTTCACATCAGTTAATCCTTGCCGATCCATCATCCGTAGCGTGCGTTCTTCATGGGCAAGGAGGGCAATATATTCCTGAAACGAAGATTGTGCTTCAGCCAATATCACCAGAAGTTCATCCCACATCACGTGTTGGGGCTGATTCATCAGGCCGTCATACCCCTCATCAACCACAAATGGTTACGAACCCAATGCGTTAACAATCGTCTCCCGGGTAATGGCCTCAGCCAACTGACCTGGTGTCGCCAATTCGGCTCCTGACTCCAACGCCTGTTGAATTCGTTGAATTTTATCCACTCTGATGTCGGGATACTGAGACGCACGGGAAGAATAGTCGCGTATTTCCTGCGCCAGGGTAGAGAGATCAACTGCGTCGGTAGCTGTAGGACGTTGCGTAATCCGTAATGGGTTTGCCTCCTGCGCCTGGATATCTTTGGATTGGACTTGAAAAAACAGTCTCCCCAATTCTCCACTGGGATCAAGGCCCGGTATCGTCATGGTGTCATGCCTCCTTCCCTATATCTATCGGCGATAACACCATTAAACTTTACAAAACCTCTTAGGATTTCATAGAAGAGGGATCTGATATTAGAGGACGCGTGAGATCTTCATTACGGGTAACCGTGTCCAATACATAGCTAGAAAGGCCAATACCGCCCGACTGGGCTGCCCTTTTGCCAATTTCCTCGTCATAAAATGTATAAAACATCTCCCCCATCCGATTGGCAGTCAACGCCCCCTTGGGAACCGTCTCTCGCATCACCTTCATTAAATACGACAAGAAATAGGATTCAAATTCCTGGCTGGCTCGTAACAATTCTCCTCGGCGGGCGGCTTGTTCCACCTGATCGACTTTGCCATTTGCCACACTATGAGAAAAACCCGTCATATCCAAAGGAAGGCCAGGAATCATGCGATGCTCTCTTTCTAATAAGACCGGTCCCTGTAGGCCAGTCTCTTCTATGCTGGTCTTGAAATGGTGTGGAAAAACTCAATAGATCCGGTCATACCGATTTCGCGCTTCCTGTTCACAACTGATCACCTGCCCCGCAGAATATTCAAATACTCTCATTCTCTTACCCTTCCAACTCCGGCAAGTCGAGACAAACCTTTCCACGGGCGAGGGCACACGAAGCCAGGGTCGGATGTACCCCTCGACAGGGCCATGACGACTCTCTCAGAATCTTACTAGATCAACTCTAATTCGGCCTGGAGCGCCCCTGCTGCTTTGGCCGCAGTCAATACAGCGACCAGATCACGAGGAGTCACTCCGACCGAATTCAACGCCTTAACCAAGTCTCCAAGGGTCACGGATCCATCGACCTGAATTACTCGATTCTTTTCCTCTTCGGCTTCCGTATCTACTCTGGGAGTCACCACCGTATTCCCTGCAGCCGAACCAATGAGTCCTGGAGCTTCCGGCTGGGACACATCAAACCGAGTCTTAATTTTGATGGTCAGGCTTCCATGCGAAATCGCCATACTGGCCAGCCGGACATGTTCACCCATCACAATCGTTCCCGTCCGCTCGTTCACTACGACCTTAGCTCGCACATCCACACTCACATCCAACCCTTCCACGGCGGCAATCATTTGGACTATTTTGCCCTGAAATCGTTCTGGAATTCCCACTTGAATTTGCCCGGAACTGACCGCCGAAGCCACTCCCTCCCCAAGATGGGCATTAATGGCATCGGACACCCGCAAAGCCGTCACGAAATCAGACTGGTGCATCGTTAATGAAAATTTATCCCATGATTTGATATCCAAATCTACGGCACGTTCGACAATAGCTCCACCAGGGACAATTCCCCCGGACTGCTGGTTCTTAACCACTGAGGTTCCTCCATCACCCGCCTCGAATCCTGATGTGGATATCGGCCCTTGCGCGACGGCATATACTTGTTGATTGGCTGCTTTGAGCGGCGTCAACAACAGCGTGCCCCCTTTCAAGCTTTTGGCATTGGCCATGGAAGAAACTTGGATATCCAATTTCATGCCCGGGCGGGCAAACGGTGGTAGCTTGGCCGTCACCATTACTGAGGCGGTATTCCGAGTCAACAATTGAATGGGATTAATTTTGAGATTGATCCCCATGGTATTTAACATAGAAATAATGGCTTGGGCGGTAAATTGACCACCCACAACCGAATCACCGGTCCGGTCCAATCCAACAACCAATCCATAACCGATTAATTGATTGTCCCGAACTCCCTCAACAGAGGCGATATCTTTAATTCGAGCCGCCTGGATATCGCCCGGTGCAGTAATAGACCCGGCGCTGACCATGAGGAATCCACTTATCCAAATTAAGGCCACACCCCATCGCGAGAACCATGCTCTCCCAATTTGGCTTGAATGTTGTCTCATATTCACACCGCAAGATTGAAGGTTCACAAAAATCTCCTGTTACATCAAAATTGAGAAGCGGGCCTAACTCCAAAACCTAAAACGGCGTTATCCAATCAAATATTCGTGTGGCCCACCCAGGCCTTTGCACATCATCAACCACTCCTAACCCGGTATAGGCAATTTGTGCATCAGCCACTGCGGAAGATAAGACCGTGTTTTGTGTATCCAAGTCGATACGGCGGACAATGCCCCTAATCGTCATCGTTTGCTTCTCACTATTAACCGTGACTTCTCGTTTGCCCTGAATCCGGAGATCGCCATTGGGAAACACTTCGATCACTTTCGCGGCGATGGTGCCGGTTAAGGTATCTTCCCGGCTGGTCGATCCATCTCCCTCAAATTCATTTTTGGTACTGGCATCAATATTAAAATATTGAGCAAATTTCTGCGTGAGACTGCTCAAACCAAAGAGACCCCCGCTTACGCCTGCTGATAGGCTGGCATCTCGATCCGCTTTCGTGTTGGCTTTTTTGGAACCTTTGTGCTGTTCTACAATTTGCACAACGACGATGTCTCCGATCCGACTGGCTCGTCGATCTTCAAACATGAATGCTCGTCCATTACCCGGTTCCCATAATGAGCCCAGAGAAGATGGCTGATCCTTACTTGGGATTACGGACTCCGTTTCGACCTGAGTGATTGCCTTGGGTTGGGCACAACTCGTCCAGCCACTGAGCAGCAACAGCAAGGCCCCTCCCCACGACCAGAACCTAGAAGTCAAGATTAGTGGCTTCAAAATCCGACCTCTACCAGCCCGGCTGCCATGACCGTACCTAAGACATCCCGACCGGACGTCTGGTTTTGGACGGGAATGGTCTCACCTGCTTTACCGGAGGCTTTGGCTAATCCCACGGTCTGAACAAGAAGGCCTCCACTCCTCACCTCAATCATGACCCGATCACCCTTGTGAATCACGGGAGGGTGATCCAACATGATTTTTCGAATGGGTTGTCTGGGAGGCAATGGGCGCAACACTTGTTTGCCGATCGCCTCGTCAAGATTTAAAACAAAATCATGCGTCAGAGAAGGCACATCCACCATCATCGGATTCAGATCCTCAACCGTTACCACATCATTCGGTTTCAACCAACGAATAGGTGTCGCCACTTCGGCTTGAGCCTTAACTTCCCCCACGACATTCACCGTTTTAATAAATTCCTTATTCACAAAAACACCTATTCGAAACGCCCGCCGGCCGGTCCTTCCTCCCCCTGACCACTCACCGACTTCAAGATGGAGATTCCCCTTAGGTACCTCCACCTTTTGATTGGGGAATAACACCCGCAATGACAACTGATGGTTCGGTCGTCCGTACCGGCGCGTCAATTCAGACAAAACCACCCGTTCAAAATCTCCCGCCCGCACCGTTTGCATAACCGTGTTCCCACGCGTGGGCGAAGTAGGATCGCCCGCCCACGCGGTCTCTTCGATTAGCCCCCACACATTCCCGCCCAACAACAGTCCAAGTAAGAGAATGATGATCATCAATGATTTACCGTCGCAATGTGTTGACCACCTGCATCATATCGTCAGAGGCCTGGATGGCTTTGGCATTCAATTCATAAGCCCGTTGGGCAATGATCATATTCACCATTTCATCGGCTATATTTACATTAGATATTTCGAGGAATCCTTGCTGAATATTTCCGAAACCCGTCGTGAATCCTGGCGTCCCTTGTTGAGGGGGTCCCGAGGCAGTGCTGTCTATAAACAAATTATTACCTTGTCCCACCAAGCCGGATGGGTTATCAAACCGCACCAGTTGGATTTGCCCCACTTGGGTAGCTTGAGACACTCCAGGCAAAAGGGCCGATACCGTACCATCTAAACCAATATTGACTGAAAGCGCTCCGGAGGGAATCGTAATGTTTGGAATGAGTTGATCCCCATCTCCCGTGACCACATTGCCCGTATTATCCCGTTTAAAGGATCCAGCCCTTGTGTACATCGTGGTCCCATCCGGACGTACAATTTGGAAAAAGCCTACTCCTTCAATGGCTAAATCCAAATCATTTGAGGTTTGCTTGAGGCTTCCTTGCACATATTCCTTGGCCACAGTAACCGGCCTCACGCCTAAACCGACCTGCATACCCACAGGAAACACCCCGATATTCGAAGCACTGGATCCAGGTAGACGGGAAATTTGATACAGGAGGTCCGCAAATTCTGCACGACTTCGTTTAAACCCTGTCGTATTCACATTGGCGAGATTGTTCGCAATCGTGTCGATATTGAGTTGTTGGGCAGACATCCCTGTCGAAGCGGTATGCATTGCTCTTATCATTTTGGTAGATCTCCCTTCTTCTCCTTACACCATGGTTGCCAAGAACGCGTCATAGTGAGAAACTTCCTTCTTCCGTTCACCATGTGTCTTCAGGATTATCCTTGGACCCGACCGGCTTGAATAGCCTGGCCTGCCAATTCATCCATCGCCTTAATGGCCTTTTGCATTTGTTCGTATTCTCTGGTCACTTTGATCAGTTCAACCATATCGAGAGAAGGATTGACATTCGATTTTTCCAACATGCCCTGATGGACCTTGGTCTCTTTATCCCGAACAACCTGATCCGGAACCGTCCAGAACAAGTTCCCTACCTTTGAGGTTTCTTGTCCAATAGAAATTTTGTCCAACCGCAATTGGTCGATAATTTTATTATTGACTCGAATGGTTCCATCATTACCGATCACCACCTCACCAATCGGCAGGGTAATGGGGCCCTTCTTCCCCATGAGGGGATCTCCGGTATGGGCCACTAAATTTCCCCCGGCATTCCGAAACAATTTTCCCCCGCGGTAATAGCGCAATCCCTCAGGAGTTTGTGTGACTAAAAATCCTTCCCCCTCTAATGCTACATCTAAGGGTTCTCCCGTATGAGACAAAATCCCTTGCGTTCGATCTGGAGGAAGCGCATCCATCAGGGGAAACAAATCTATTCCTGCTACCGAAGGCCCCGACGTTTGGCCCAAAATGGTAGCAAAGACCGGCTTGTCTTTTTTAAAGCCCGTCGTCTGCACGTTCCCAATATTATGAGACAGGACTTCAATCCGATGTTCAAGCGTGATCGCCCCAGCTAGGGGCGGATAGATACCTCGGTTCATTTTTCCCTCCTAAAGGTCACTGCAAGAGGAAATCTGCAACGCATGTGCCAATAGTTTCCTGAGTATTTAGCGAAGGAAAATGCTAAACAGATGGCTGTTTTCCCACGGTTTCATTCTTTCTGCTCGCAAACAGATTACCGTTTGGAAGCACATGCCAAGTTTTGCCTATCTGGTATTTTTGATTTTGAACAGGAGGCCTTTTTTCACATTGCAGGAACATTCGACAATCCCGGCATAACTTTCCCTATAGACCTGATCCTGCCTAGCGAATAACCGGAGGCGGTTTAATCGATTGTTCGATATATCTTATTGAGACCGAGGTACGGCCATTAAGGAAGAAAGGGGTGTGTGAGAGAAGCTTCAGGACTGGTGTCCCGGAGGACGATCAGTTCTACTCGGCGGTTAGAGGCTTGTCCCTCCAGAGTATCGTTGGATTCAATGGGTCGAGTGCCTGCATACCCCGTTGAGGAAAATCGGTGATCAGCTAATTGATGCTGTTCGATCAAATACCTGATCAACGTATTGGCTCTGGCAGTTGAAAGATCCCAATTCGATGGAAAGGTCGCGGATCGAATAGGTTGATTATCCGTATGTCCTTCGACGGCGATAAAATTTGGCAAATCTTTGACCAGACTGGCAATGAGGTCAATGAATTCTTGGATTTGTGGATTCATCCTGGCACTCCCGCTACTAAACAACGCATCATCTTTAATCCGGATATTTAACCCACGTTCCGTCGAGGTGATCTTCACCCCTTGAGGTATTTTGGCAGCAGTAATGGCGTTGGCGACTTTCAAGTAAGACCGGGCATTCTCGGTCGATTTCTGTTCTTCTTTCACCTGAATTGGTGTACTTTTCTGTATGGGAAGACTCACAAGAGAAAGGTCTCCCACCGGTTTATTGTGGGCAAAAGAACTTACGAGAGAATCGCTGAGAACGCGGAACTTTCCTTCATTGACTGACGAAACTGAATACATCACCACAAAAAATGCAAAGAGCAAGGTAATAAAGTCGGCATAGGAAACTAACCACCGTTCATGATTTTCATGCTCCTCGTGTTTTTTCTTCACACAATTACTCGCGCCAATAGTCCGTCCAGCACCCGTTTATTTTTTCTTTTTCTCCGATGTGGGCAGAAACCCGCTTAATTTCTCTTCAATCATGCGGGGATTCTCTCCTTGTGCGACCGAAATAAGGCCCTCAATGACCATAAGTTTTCCCATCACCAATTCCTTGGCTTTCATTTTGATTTTTCCCCCCATAGGCAGAAAAAACAAATTGGCAGCACCTACCCCATAGACCGTGGCCACAAACGCCACGGCAATGCCACTCCCCAATTTTGACGGATCGGCCAAATTTTCCATGACATGGATCAATCCCAGAACTGCCCCAATGATCCCAACCGTTGGGGCATAGCCTCCCAACGATTCGTAGACTTTTCCCGCTAACTGATATTCTTCCTCAAATATTCCAACTTCCACTTCAAGGATTTCGCGAATTTTTGGGGGCTCGGTTCCATCAACGACCAATTGAACACCCTTGGCCATGAGAGGATCTTGAATGGTCTTCATTTGTCCTTCTAACGCCAGCAAACCCTGTTTTCGACTGATATTGGAAAGTTCCACTATTTTGGTAATGATACCCTTCATATCCACATGCACATTGCCAAAGACCATGCCGATGCTACTCATTGCCTTCATAAAAATCGGCATCGGATAATTGAGCATGACCGCTCCCAGGGTACCACCCATCACAATGAGAAAAGCAGTGAATTGCATAATCGAACTGAGATGGCCGCCCTCTAAATGTTGCCCCCCAACTATGGCAACGATAGAAAGGACGATTCCAAGGATTGACAGAATATCCATAACAAACGACTCTCCTTAACCAACTGTCTGAATACCAAATAAAAGTTCAAGGTCCAGCAACATCACCAAGCTCCCATTCACCCGTCCCACCCCTTTATGGCATTCATCAGCGCCTCCCCGGCCTGTAGAAGACAGAGGTTCGATACATTCTTCCGGAAGTCGCAAGACTTCTTCCACAGAATCCACAATGAATCCCAAAATCACCTGAGTGACCTCCACCACCACGATTCGAGAATCTTTTGTGGGTTCCACCCCAGACAGACCAAAACGGGATCGAAGATTAATAATGGGGATCACTTTCCCACGCAGATTCACCACCCCTTCCACATAATGCGGAGCATTCGGTACATGAGTAATTTCTGTCAGCCGAATAATCTCTTGAACTCCCAGGATATCAATGGCAAATATCTCATGCCCCAACTGGAAACTCACCAATTGGAGCACGACTCCATTCCCTTCCTCGGTATCATCATGAGGTAATGCCTTCGACAATGAACTTAACATGAGATGTGTCCCTCCGGACTCTTGAGAAGTCCCTAGCTTAGCCCGTTCCGACATATTGAGTGCCGATGACCAAGAGGAATCGCCAGCGATCTCTCCTCCCAAAATACTTCGACAACCTGACTCAAGCACTCAGCAAGTTGTTCATCTGAAATTATCGCATCGGCCCATCCTGCCTCTACCACTGCTCCTGGCATCCCATACATCAATGCGCTCGCTTCATTCTGAACCAGCACAATTCCCCCATACTCTTTAATTTTTGGACAGCCCTCTACCCCATCATTCCCCATACCGGAGACCACCACCCCAATGACGGATGAACCAAACTGTTCCGCCGCTGAACCCATGGCACAATCAACAGATGGCCGGTAAGGAAAGTGGGCAGGTTCGGCTGAAATTCTAATTACCGCTTGTCCATCAGTCTGTCGATCAATGAACAGTTGCTGATCACCAGGAGCCACAAACCCCATACCAGGTTTGAGCACATCACCATTCCGCGCTTCTCGTATAGGGAACGAAGCAACGGCATTCAAATTTTTCGAAAACACTTTTGTGAAAAACTTTGGCATATGCTGGACAATGACGATCGAAGCCAAAAAGGGAACGGACAGTTTCTGAACTAATTTTTGCAGGAGATTCGGCCCACCGGTCGATGATCCAATCACAACAATAGGGACCATGTCGGATGTTGATTTGATGGCAGATATGTTCACACTTCTACGAAAAAGGCTGCTCCATTGTGTGAGGTCCCTCGCTTTTTCATTCTCCTGATGGGTGGAGACTGCGAACGATGGAACGTTAGTTAATCCCGCAGGTCTGCCCTGATATACCGCAAGCCTGGCCTGAAATGCTGCCTCCACTTTGTCATGTAACTGCCTCTCCATTGACTCAAGGTCAAAATGGTTACGGCTGCCATCTTTTGGAATAAAGTCAACAGCACCCCGTTGAAGGGATTGAAGCGTCACCCAAGCCCCTTCGGTAGTCAATGCGCTGATCATAATGACCGGAAGCGGATGGTGAACCATGACATAATCCAATAGGTCCAATCCATTCATGACAGGCATATCCACATCCAAAGTCATGACATCCGGAGGATTTCGTTTGATTTGCTCAATCGCGTCCATGCCATTTTTTGCAGTTCCTACTATCTGCATATCGGGAAAATTCATGAGCATCGTGGAAAGGGTATTTCTCATAAAACTGGAATCGTCGACAATCAATACCCGAATTGGACGGTTGTTCGTCCTCATTGGTCCCCTTCAAAAAGCATTGCTATCCATTTGATGAAGTTCGAAACACTCACCAAACTCATCAAATATCACCCATTCTCGGCCAACACCAATAATTGACACCTTGAGGCTCCAACAACAGCTCTGATAGGGTGAACAACATCATCACTTCATCATTCTACATCAAAATAAAGGATTCTTTTTATGGACAGACTCGCCAGCTCACAAGCCGATCGTTTAATGCTTGATGCCAAAAAAGCCATCCTCCAAGAACAACATCGACGATTTCAGGACCTTCAACATGAAGGGCGTTGGGATGACGCCTGGAAACAATTGCATGTCACCTTGACCTGTGCTGCGGATTTACTCAAAGATTCGGTTACCATGTTGGAAGAGGTTGTGGCAAAGAAATCGCCCTTACCCTCCATATTGTCACCATCTAATCATTTACCAGATTCAAACAGTCAACAACATGATCGGGACTCTCCTTGACCTTTTTGAAATATATGACCCTCCGCTGGAGGTGGTCACGAAATTAAACCTTAAACGATCCGACCAATTTTTGAAGGTCCCGGGCCAACAATCTTAAATCATGGCATGCCCTGGCCGACTTGAAAACCTCGCTGGTTGTCTGGCTGGTGGTTTGAGTCATAGACTCTAAATCGGTAGCAATTTGTCGCGTGGCCACGGATTGCTCTTCAGCTGCATTGGCAATTTGCTGGATCATGCCGGCCGTAGCATTAATCATGGAATGAATTTTTGACAAAGCTTCACCGGTTTTATTAGCTAATTCAACACCATGACCTACACAGTTTGTCCCTTGATCCATAGATGAAACCGCACTTTTCGTATCCTGTTGAATATGCCGAATCATATCCCCGATTTCTTTTGTGGCCTTGGTCGTGCGCTCCGCCAACTTCCGCACCTCATCGGCGACCACGGCAAACCCTCGCCCTTGCTCTCCAGCCCTGGCGGCCTCAATGGCAGCATTGAGAGCCAGTAAATTGGTTTGGTCCGCGATGTCTTCGATCACGCGAACGATTTCTCCAATTTGATCCGATGATCGTCCAAGTGTCGTAATGATGCCTGCGGCCTGCACCACCGCTTGAGAAACCTGTTGCATACCGATCACGGTTTGCGTCATGACCTCTTGCCCGTTTCGAGCTGTTTCCGCGGTTTCTTGAGCAATACGTGCGGCTTCTGTAGAATTTCGTGCCACTTCACCCGCGGTCATCGTCATTTCCTCAACCGCTGAGGCCGACTGCAACACACGAGCATCCTGCCCTTCTGCAGCTCGAACGACATCGTCCACCGTCGTAGATAACTGGACTGTGGATGATACAAATCGATTGGTTGCATCAATGACTGAGGAAAGTGCCGCCTGCATTTTTCCAAGAAATGAATTGAAATAGCGACTTAATTCCACAATTTCGTCTGACCCTTTTCCAACTGGAACCCTTTTCGTCAAATCGCCTTTTCCCTGATCGATATCGCGGAAGACGGCTGTTAAGGCATGAAGGGGTTTCAGCACAAGTAGATTGACCAACCCATACACGGCACCTAGGCAGATACCGACGATCCCGATCATCCACATCCCTGAATGAACCAACGAACTGACCATCGCCTCTCTGGCATGTGTCATCGGAATAGAAAGAGATAACAAGCCGATCACTTCTCCTTGATTTTTCCCCACATGACAACCCACACAGGCATCCACTGAAGCTAAGTCGGCACTGACTCTCCGATAGGTTGGGACGCCGTTGATTGTCTGGATCTCACTGACACTCTCCGCCCCGTTTTTAATCAGCTCCATCGACTTTTTTTCAAAAGTATCACGGGGGGCATTCGCAGGGTTCATCGGCTGATCGCTGATCAGCCTCGCCCGGTACACCCCCGCCCCCCCCAATTCCTCGCCAATTTCCTGTGTGGCAGTGGCTGGGAAAGGAATGGCGTCGGGATCTTGTTCATGATCGCGAGAAACTTGCAGGTGAGAGCCCATAGAAGATTTCTTTATTTTTCCTACGTAATTTTTGGCAATATACGCTCGTGTGATTTCAATTTGCGATTGAATGTTTTTTCCTTCATTTTCCAAAAGCGTCCTGAGCCGGACCTCCTCTTGTTGGTACATACCCCAAAGACCACAACCAATCAACCCTGTAACCAAGGTTCCCAAGAACAAAACAAATTTAGGACCGATTCGCATATGCTGCATGCGTTTCCTCACTGGCTATATGCCTCAAACATAGAACCTCTCTATCATTTTAATGTAAAACGACTGAGTGATGTTTGAAGGTCAGCCGCCAATGCTGCAAATTGTTTTGTTGCCCTCGCGACTCCCTGAATATGGCTTTCATTATCCTGACTGAGTTGGGCCACCTGTTGTATACTTGAGGAGATTTGTCCTGAGACCTCCGACTGTTGTTTCGTCGATCCCGCAAAATGCTGAATCATATCCACGACTCGTTGGACCCCGTTCACAATTTCAGTCAACCGAATTCCGGCCTCTCGCGCAAGAGCCATACCGGTATGGGCTTCTTGGGTTCCAGTTTCCATCGAATTGACCGCTTCGTGCGTCCCTGTCTGGACAGACTCGATGACCGTCGCAATTTCTTTTGTCGCTTTCCCTGTCCGTTCAGCAAGTTTTCGCACCTCATCAGCCACCACCGCAAACCCACGTCCCTGATCCCCAGCCCGGGCAGCTTCTATCGCTGCGTTAAGGGCCAAAAGATTTGTCTGTTCGGCAATATCTTCAATCACGCCGATAATGTCTCCAATTTCCTTGGAGCGTTGACCTAAATTCTGTATTCGACCAGCTGATTCCTGCATTCGGCTCGAAACCGATTCCATCCCATGAATGGAAGAAACCACAATTTCCCCACCACGCACGGCTGAATCATTGACACCAGTGGCCGTCAAGGCCAGGGACTGTGTGTGGCGAGCCATATCTTCTGCGGTGGATGACATTTCCTCGACCGCGGCAGCAACCTGAGTAGCTTGGTGGACTTGAGATTGGCTGGCTTGAACGACTTGATGGCCCACAGATGACAATTGGGCCGATGCCTGAGACAAGGAATGAGCAACAGCTCGAGTTTGCAAGAGCATTCGGCCTAATTGATCTAACAAATTATTCAAAGCCAATCCCATTTGTCCCAATTCGTCCTGGGTCGTCACCTGAACCCGGTGGGTTAAATCTCCCTCCGACGCTTTGGCAGCTACTTCCCAAAATGGTTTCAAACGGCCGACAACCTTTCTTCCCATAAAAATTCCAATTGGGATCACCACGAAAAGGCCCACGAGCATCTCCAAGAGCGTTTTATTCGTCAGATCCCTGACATGGCTGAACGCCTCTTCCTCTGGAACTTGCACCAATACGGACCAATGCATTCCGGACGATCCTACGCCCCCAGGCACATGGCTAAATCCGATAACCTGGTTCGCCTGTTTTCCGGGATGGTAATTTCTCGCATATCCAGATTTGCCTTGAACGGCCAATTGTGCCGCTTCAAGTTCCAATTGGACCAAATTCTTTTTCAGCAATACATTATCCAAATCACGGACCATATCCTCGGTCTGATGGATACTAGGAGCATATTCTGCGAGCATCATGCCCTGGCTATCCTGTATGATGAGTTCAGCATGAGGAAATCCAGCTTTTTTTAAGGTTTGATACGCTTCTCGTAAAAATTCTTCTATCTTCGAAAACTTCATGCGAAGGTTCCCATATCCCACAACTTGTCCTTGGTCATAAAGGGGAACGGATAGCCCAACCGTCAGCCCACTCTCTTGGGGGTAAAGTTGTTTCACATCCCGATCAACCGTCACACCTTCAATAAAGACTTCTTGAGCAATATTTATCTTTGAGGAAGGCTCTCTACCAGTACGGCTAGAGTCATATTGTTGAAGAGCCAGAAACCACGGAGCAGATTGATAATTTTTTTCATAAAGCCATTCCGTTTGAAGCAGTCGGCCTTCGGCATCACGATCATTCACAGCGATAAGATGGCCTTCCAAATCAACCACCTGAATCAGAGAATACATCTCAGATGCCTGTACAGTGACATTCAACCTATCGACGAAGTCACCGGCATAGTCCCCGGCTTGATGCCCCAGGCCTCGACTCCCGCTCAGCCGATTCCGACTCAAGATTTGTGCATCGGCATAGCGTTCAATCAGTTGGAGACGAATTTTTTCGGCAATCCCTTCGGCCACTGCCTGGTACTGTACGCCGACCTCCTCTTTCAGGACCTCTGCAGTCTGAAACAAGGAATACACTTGAACACTAAGAGGAATCAGTGAAAAAAACACCAGAATCCAGACTAATTTGGTCGTAATCCCCACGTTCCAGGCCTGTTTGATCATCTGTATCCTCTTGTTGATCTTTTTATGATTTCCGTTTTATAGACACTCTTCTCAATCCATCTAGAGTCATTGCCTATCTTTACATCCGCACCGGCTCTGCATGAGGTCGGCCAAGATATTGAATCAATTTGTCACGAAGTTCCTTTGGATGAAATTTCGACACGTAATCGGTCACTCCCAGAGTCTTTCCTTTGTCCACATTGCACTGTCCTGATAATGAGGAATGCATCAAGATGGGAAGTCCCTGCAATCGAACATCCTCACGAATATGCTTGGTCAACGAAAACCCATCCATTTCTGGCATTTCGATGTCAGTAATCACTCCAACCACAAAATCAAAAATGGTGCGTTCCGTTTTGTCACCCAAATCAGCATATTGACGTAACCGAGCGAGCGCCTCTTTTCCAGTCTGTGTTTCTTCGTATTTCATTCCTAAACGGTCCAGCGTTTTGATAATTTGTTTTCTGGCTACAATCGAGTCATCGGCCACTAGGACACGTTTTCCGGCTAATTCCTTGACGATTTCAATGCCAACAAGGATTTCTTCTTCACTTCGTGGGTGCAGTTCGGCCAACACCTTTTCCACATCAAGAATCAACACCATCCGCCCATCTTCCAATTTGGTGATGGCGGTGACAGCACCCTGCCGGCTGGATTGCAACATCGGTGGAGGAACTTGAATTCGCTCCCACGACATTCGAATGATGCGATCAACCCCTGCCACCAGAAATCCTTGTTTGTTATCGTTGTATTCCGCAATGATAAGTTTGGCTCCCGCCGGATCCAACGGTCCGAGTCCAATGGCATGTTTCAGATCGACTAAGGCAATATTTTCTCCCCTGAGGTTCACCAAACCCAGAATTCTGGGATCGGAGTCAGGGATTTTAACCACGGGCGGGACCTTCATGACTTCACGAATCTTGAACACATTAATCCCGTAGGTTTCCTCAGTTCCCAAATGAAACATCAATAGTTCCATTTTGTTGGCCCCGGCCAGACGGGTCCGTTGATCAATTTCCGCCATCCATTTCGCCATTACACTCTCCCCAGTCGTCAACTCATCACACGACGTGTAGGTCATCCATTACTTCACGTTCAATCGATGCCCTTCTGTGGAACAATATGATGTGCATTCCAGCTTCGCCATCAACGCCTACCGGTATACGTGGCGCTGTGCACTTCTCGCACTAAATCGGCCATATCCAAAATCAATACCACCTTTCCATCTCCCGTAATGGTCGCCCCCGCAACACATTTCACATTGGCCAAAAATTCCCCCAAAGACTTAATCACAACTTCCTCCTGCGCACGCAATCGGTCTACCACCACTCCGAAATGTTGTTCTCCGATCGTCACCACCACCACGTAGCATTCATCACCCGAACGGGCATTTGGGATTTGAAACGTCTCACCCAGATCCAGAAGAGGAAGGATTCGTTCACGAAGATTCAACACCATCTGCCCGTTCACACTTTTAATTTCTTCTTTGGTGACTTTGACCGCCTCAACCACCGAGGCCAATGGGATGGCAAAGGTGGCACATTCCACTTCCACCATTAGTGCTTGAATAATAGCCACTGTCAACGGAAGCTTGATCGTTACGCGACTCCCTTGACCGAGTTCCGAGTCTAATTCCAAACTTCCATTCATTCGACTGATATTGGTGCGAACGACATCCATGCCCACTCCACGGCCAGATACATCACTCACTTGGTCGGCCGTACTAAATCCTGGAAGAAAAATTAAATTCATGATATCCCGAGGATTCATGGCGTCCAAATCGGCTTGAGCTACTAGACCCTTGGCTACGGCCTTTTCTGCAATTTTGCTAACTTGTAAACCACGGCCATTATCTTCAACACGAATCACAATACTATTGCCTTCTTGGTGGGCCGATAATCGCACATAACCTTCCGGTCCTTTTCCATTTTGATGCCGGTTAGCCGCCGTTTCTAATCCATGGTCCATAGAATTTCGAACCAAGTGAACCAACGGGTCACTCAATTCATCAGCCACGGACTTGTCAACTTCGGTATCTTCACCCACTAACTCCAACCTCACTTGCTTGCCCAACTTACTCGCTAAATCCCTTACCAATCTTGGAAATCGTGAAAACACTTTGCGAATGGGGACCATTCGGGTCTTCATCACCGCCAATTGCAAATCCGAGGTCACGAGATTGAGTTGCGCCAGCGTGACCCCTAACTCCCTGACAAGCGGATTCGTTTCATATTGTTCTTCTAATCCAAACCCGAGTTTCATGAGGCGATTGCGACTCAACACCAGTTCCCCCACCAGATTCATGACATGATCCAGTCGTTTGGTTTCCACCCGGACTGTTTGGTCTTCTTCTTTCCCTCCTGCCGGTTTTACTGACGGGGCACCGGCAGCCTTAACAGTGCGTGACGCCGCTTCTTTCATTTTATTCAATACTTCGGATAATCCTGATGGCCCATCTGAAGAAGCCGTTGGATCAGGCATTTCAGCAGATACTCCGATTATTTCCGGCTCTGCAGCTGGCTGATAAGCCGGAACATGATGAACAGGAGGTTTTTCGTTGGCAGCAGCCACAGAAGGGGATTTCGACTCATCCGAAGTGCGCTGATGCTTGGAAGTAGCAGATTCCGTCATCTCGTTCCTGGGAGTTGGGATTAAAAGCTTCAAATCATCCGCAGAATCCATCGTTAAAGTTAATTTATTGACAATTAAGTTGGTTTCGACATGGGAATCTTCCCCTGTTTCCCGAATGTCTGACTGGAGCATTTTCACCGCATCCACGGCTTCTAAAATAATGTCGATAATGAAAGGAGATACTGACATCTCTCCTTGTCTCAGTTTATTCAATAAACTCTCCGCTTGATGCGCGACTTCCACCAAATGAGTAAAACCCAGAAATCCTGCGGATCCTTTCATGCTATGCATGCAACGAAAAATCTCGTTTAATAATTCGATATTAGAAGGCTCCGTTTCCAGTTTCACGAAGTGTTGGTCCAGCGCTTCCAACATTTCCGAGCTTTCGGCCAAAAAATCGTTTAGTATTTCTTTCATTTCCTCATTCATCGTTCACCTATGTCAGCTCGAAGATCGTTCTCCCTCATCTCAGAATCCACTTTCATTTATTCATACATTCGGGTTAAGAAAATCCGAATTCTGACATAATGTTGTCGACGAGATCTTGGTGAAGCGCCGTTGTTTTTGACGTTTCCAACTGTCGCAGCATTTCATAACCTCGTCCCTCGCCCTTGGAACCGCCTCCATCTCTTTTCTGATGAATTCCGAAAATTACCACCAACTTCAAAAGTTTATGCTGGATTTCATTTAAAATGGCGACGAGTTTCGCCACTCGTTGCGCCACAAGGTCCTGGAATGATAGGGCGACATGGATATTCAGAAGCCTGCTCTCATCCGATTTCACCATTTCTAAAATCACATCAATATCCTTCACCGCTCTCCCGGCCACATTGGCTCGCAATTGTTCTAGCTTGTGTTGCATCGCCTCTCGTCCCCGTTCAAGTTCTTCCGTTAAGCTGAGAACTTGATGAGTTCCCTCTTCCGTCATCTTTGCGAGATCATTCAAATGCGTGGTAGCCTGAGGAAGTTGGTCTGAGGTTGAAGTAACCGGGCATTCCATTTCCCGAATTGTTTTTGTGATCACTTCCACATACTTAGTCAATTCTTCCAGTTCCGAATTGATAGAACGATCCTGCGGCAAAGCCTCTATGGGAATCTTTTCATCGTTTGGCACTTCGGTCTCTATCCTTCGATCCACAAGCATAGGGGTCTCCTTTTAGTCTGGGAAGGATTATCTGACGGATTCACGTTTTGGCTGTTTGAACATTGGCAAATATTTTTTCCAACTTTCCTTGCAGCACTTCTGCTGTGAACGGTTTGACGACATAATTGCTGACCCCGGCTTGAACCGCCTCGATCAGATTTTCTTTTTGCGCTTCAGCGGTCACCATCAAAAATGGAATAGTTTTTAATTCCGTATCACCTCGAACGGCCCGCAGAAGTTCGATACCTTGCATCACCGGCATATTCCAATCTGAAACTATTAAACCAAAGCCTCCGGATTTCAATTTTGTCAGTGCCTCCTGGCCATTTTCGGCCTCAACAATGTCCGAAAATCCAATCTGGCGTAACACATTTTTAATAATCCGACGCATGGTGGACATATCGTCCACCACCAACACTTTAATACCGGTATCCATCATGATTCACTCCTTACATCAAAAGCCCTGGAATTCCAAGAAAAATAGTTCTACCCTTAAAAATTGAAATTACTCCAACGTTATCCGTCCATACTGGTGTGAACAAACCCGGTATATTCGAGATTCGGTTAAGTTATCTGCATTCTTAAGCTGTCGCTGGGGAAAGAAGGTTATCCGCCCACGTTCTGCCAAACTTTATGAGGTTGTGTCTGCTTTCCATTTTCGCCTAGGAAGGCACCACGAATGAGTTCCTTTAGGACCTTTTCCCTCACGCAGTAAATATTTTCCCGAGAAATCCATTTGGATAAGGACAACGACCACCGGCGTGGAGGCGAATAAATAACCCAAAAGGCCATGACGGGGAAAATTTTGGAATGAAAGCTTGAAGGAAAGAAATTTGTCACCCCATTGAAAGTTTTGACAACTATCAATGAGTGGAACAAGCGGTGCTGCCCAGTCTGGGGCATCTTGCCCTCAGAATCTGTGCAGGTAAATCATTTTTTCTGAAAGATGCCTACTCCTAAAGAGAAAACGACACCGATCCGGGATTAATTCAAACTAAACCGGTCTCGGGTCCCATTTTGTGGACCTGCGCCAACCAGAGTCGATTCTCCCCCGGCATTTTGAACCCAGGCTTCGATTTCCTCACGAACAAATCGCCAGTGCTTTCCTACTTTATGCCCAGGAAGACGGCGTTCTCTCGCTAATTTGTAAATCGTGGATTTCGGCACTTTCAAGAACGTCGAAACTTCACTTAAGGTCAGCAAATCTTTCATTGTGATACCCTCGTTAGAGTTTTGTCATTGATGCTTGTGGTATCGGACTAATACCTTAAAAACTTGAGATTTGCGCCACGATCTTTGAAATTTATCTATTCTTTACCGTCTGGATTTGGCTTGTGTCTTTTCTTCAAAAGCCCAGGGCTCATGGCAAGATGCTTTCTAAGACAGGACCTCGTCCTTATCTCCTCGCACAAAAACCAGATTTTGAAACGTACAGACCAACTTTTGCATTATATCTTCTAAGACAACCGCTTCTGCCTGGAGATGAGCAAAAGATGCGACAGCAGCCATGTTTTCAAGTCGTTCTGCCAATTTCGCTTCGTGCCTGGCATGGACTGCACTCAGCGCACCCTTTAGCTGATGTGCCTTCCGTTGAAAATTCTGCCGATCTTTCATTTGAATCGACTTCTGCATCTCCTGGATAACACCAGGAGTAGTTTCGTTAAAAATCTTGAACAGAGAATGAAGCAAAGCTTCATCTCCTTCCATCGCTTGCAGTGCTATGGAGACGTCATATTCTTCCAAGCCACTCTGGCATTCAGAATGCGTCTTTACAGTACTACCCACGGAGTCCTTGATGAAAGCCGGATGACTCCCAGGTAAACCTGAATGGCCTTCCCTCGGAAATGCGGGAGAAACAGGGGTATTGGGCAATAACCCCACCCATCGCTGAAGTACCCTCTGAAAGTCTTGTAGATGAACGGGCTTGGAAAGGCATTCATCCATGCCACTTCTCAGGCATTGTTGCGCGTGCTCAGGAAGGACGTGGGCGGTCATGCCAATGATCGGAACATGAGAGACTGGAGAAGAGGCTGGTGCATGCTGCCGTTGCCAGTAAGTATTCTTATGCACAACTCTTCCGGAGTTCTCCAATTCTCGAATGCCCCGCGTAGTTGTTAACCCATCCATTTCTGGAAGCTCCAAGTCCATCACAATGCAATCCACATCCATCTTTTGCCCTTCTAAAATATTTATGGCTTGAATTCCGGTTTCAATAATCGCCACCTGACATCCAAGCTTGCCCAACATTCCTGATGCGACTGCTTGATTAACAGGATTGTCTTCCACCACCAATACAAAAGGTCCTACATTCTCTCCTGTGTAAGACAGCTCAAGACATCCGGATGCAATCTGAGAATTCTCTGTGGCATGAGGTTCAAACGCTTGTTTCACACCCGATTGAACGCCATAGCCGGCTTCTCCTAATAGACACAGGTAAAACTGCTCACGATGGATGGGAAGAGTAATCATCCCATCGAGCGGAAAAATTTTACCTTCATCATCTTTGTGTAACCAGAATGGCTTTAAACTCCAAATCTTGACGTTTCGAAAAAATGAAGAGAATCGAATCATTTCAAGCCATTGGCCAATCCTCTCTTGCTCCAGATGGCCATCCACAATAAGCCCATGGAGATGGAATCCGGTTGCGTATTTTTTTTCAACCAACGTTTGCGCATGTTGGATATTATCAACCCGTACCACCGTGGCACCCACTTCATGAAGAAGTTGGGTGATCACCCAGGCTGAAGACTTCAGTGGACACATCACCCACACCTCTTTACCAACCATTGGCAAAACTATGTTCTCCGGGGAAGGGGCAGGCGATGTGAGCCGAAAAGGAATATCACACCAAAAGGTGGAACCCTGGCTAGGTTGACTCCTTACTCCAATCGTTCCGTTCATCAGCTCCGCCAGCTGCTTGCAAATGGCCAATCCCAAACCGGATCCACCAAATTTTCGGCTCATGGAACTGTCCGCTTGCGTAAACACCTGAAAGATTTTTCGCTGAACGTCGTCTGACATTCCAATGCCAGTATCTTCAACAGAAAATCTGATCCAAAGCATGGACCCGTCCCCCGGAACACCAAGATAGTCATTCATCTTTAGAGAGGGAATAAGAGTCCCGTACAACGCTGAATCAATCACCGACACTCGCACGAGCACTGACCCGTCCATCGTAAATTTCAGAGCATTCGAAATATAATTACTGAGGATTTGCCGCAGACGATGAGGATCGCCGAAAAGCAGGGGAGGAACATCGGGGTCTACATAGGCCGCCACATCCAATCCCTTTCGATGGGCCCGCTCGGAAAACAGATCCACAACCTCCTCCAGTAATGGGATCGGGTTGAAGCCGATGGTTTCTAAAGCCAATTGTCCGGACTCAATTTTTGAAAAGTCTAGGATATCGTTAATGATATTGAGCAACCCCTCACCGGACATACGGATAATTTTTGTACATTCTTGTTGTTCGTGATCCAAGGACGAATGCAATAATAACTCAGCCATGCCAATGACGCCATTTAATGGTGTACGAATTTCATGGCTCATCACTGCCAAAAATGCCGCCTTGGCTCGAGTCGCCGATTCGGCCTTAATTAACGCATGATCCAGCTCCTGGTTTTTTGCTTCCAACGTATCCGCAAACGCCGACATTTCGTCTGCGGCCCGTTTCAGTTCAGTAATATCCATTCCATAGCCTCGTAACAGCCCCAACTCCGGATGGGGAGAAAAAGTCCAGGAATATTCCTTATCCCCGACGCTCACCTCGATATGGCTCTCAAGATGTCCTTGAGATAAACATCGCGCGGCAAGTTCAGAAAACCGTTCAGGCAAAGCAGTGGAAAATCCGTCCTGGCCGATACGGGCTTCCTCCATTAACCGCACCATGGAGGGATTGGCATAGAGCAGCTGCCCCGCCGCATCGACTTCAATGACAGGGAAAGGATTTTCTTGGGGTATGCAAGCCAACCTGCTGGATTCTTCCGTCAACCTCACTTCGGAACTGAGATCTCGGAACATCAAAAGGAATCCTGACGTCTCCACATCATCCACCACGAGACATTTCAGCTCCACCCAACACCATGTCCCCTGTCGACTTCGCAGGCGAGTCCGGGGAATCCACATCATCCTTTTTTCTAGAAGCAAACCAGAAAGAGGACAGACTTCCATGTCGCTCTCGTCGGATGGAACAAGGCATCCCAACAGGTCATGGCAAGAGACGTTCGTGGGGCAGGCTGCCCCCCAACCCAATAGTTGCGACCCGGCCAAATTCATGCGCGTTAATTCTCCAGCCCGATCGACCAAGCACACCCCGACCATCAATCCATCCCACAGACTCTGAACAATGGCTGGGTTGGACCACATGAGCTAGGAGAAATAATCCCGTAGATTGATAGAAGGATCGGTGGAGTCAAGAACTTTAATAATACTCACCTCATGTCCCAAGTCTGCATCGAGAGCTAAATTCTTCTCTTCGGGCTTCTCAAGGATTTGGCCATTTCTTGCCCGGATAATTTTCACGTGAGGTTTTACGCTAATCTCAGGATTCTGCTTTACCACCACTGCATCCTCGCCAGTGGATAGTTTGACTAACGAGCCCACTGGGAACACCCCGAAAACTCTAATCATGGCTTCCATGAAAAGAATAGGAAATTTCCCCTTTTGGGCTTCTTGATACATCCGACGTATCGCTAAAGCGGCAGGAAATGATCCTGAGGTGTTCCCATCCGCAAGTAACTCATCAAAATAATCCACCAGGCCTAACAACTTCCCGGAATCGGATACATGTATTCCGCCTTGCACGTTGGAATATCCAGAGCCATCCTGGTAAGCATGGTGCTCTCGTACCATTTGAACAATTTCTCGGGAAAACTGAGATTTCTTATGAATCAGCGCCCACCCGATATCCACATGTTGCTGCAATAAAGAACTGTCAATTCCTGTTCTCCCCCACCGTGTCTGAACAAGGTTGAGGGGAAGCCGCATATAACCGACATCATGTAACAAGGCTGCCACTGCCACTTCTTCGAGGAGATTCACCTCCCACCGGAGTTGAAGACCAACCAGAATCGAGAGCACGGCCGTGTCAACCACATGCGAGTAGATGGTTTTGTCGAACTGCTCAAGATGATCAATCAACATAATCTCAGCGAGAATAGTAGGATGCGCCAAGGCTTTTTGAATGAATTCCTGGGCAGTGGCGTGCAGGGCGGGGTGAGGAATTGCCTGACCGGTCTTGACCCCCTCAAACACATTTTCCAGGGCTGCAATCGCATCTCCTCGCAATCTGACAAGCTGTTCTTGGGTTACCTCTCCCACGGAATTGCCATCATCCGACCAAGGCTGCAGCTCTTGTCTGCAACGATCATTTTGATGATTGAGCGTCTCCGTCTTGTTCTCCCCTTCTTGCTTATCATCAAGAGTCAACGGACAAGAATCGGAAGAGACATCGAGCCCCTTGGACGTATCAATTTCGACTTCTTGAATTCCGGACTGGACCAATTGCACCACGTCCTGGTGGCGAAGAAGTCGGTGGTGAACAAAGAATGGCGATTTCCACCAGGAATCCAAAATCTTGACTAAAAACATACCCGCACGAACCTGTGAACAGGCAATATGCTTTCGTGTCGTCGAGGAAGATGGAGACCGATTGGGAAGGATATTCATGCGACGCCCTCAATCTGCCTCATACCAGAAACCCATGTTGAGTAGGGGGTCCAGGTCAATAAGAGGGGATACTACGATGGGAGGCCAGATGGAACAGCTAACCCTTTGGGAATTTCGTCAAATGTCTGATAAATGGGAATTATTTTGGCGACGTTAGCCAAATCCAACACCTGACGGACATAGGTTTGAGGATTCACCAGGCTAAACGGGATCTTTTTATTTTTCAGATTTTGATGAGCAATCACCAAAAGACCCAAGGCTGAACTATCTACAAAAGATACTTGTCCTAAATCCAAGATAATCGGCATCCTCTCATTAATAGCGTCCTCCAGGGCGCCTTTGAAGGTTTTTCTCGAACCAAAATCAAACCTCCCCTCCATATGTAAGATCACGGTTTCCTTATTCGTTTCTTGTGTGACATTCATTCACCCCTCCATTTTTTATATAAAGGAACCCTCATGGATCTCGTATGCTGCGCCAATTCACCTTATCGGTCAGAATCCAATAAGAATTAAACCTTTCCGAACAGTTTCCTTATCTGTGGGAATAACGAACAACAGGTTTATCGCGAAGCAAAGGGTTTTAGGACATTGCGTGTAATCCCATATGGGAATCGAATTCTTCTTTAACATGATCAGCCTGAGTTCCACTGTTATATAACACCAGGCTACGCAAATGTTGCGCGCTTTCCTGGCCCACAATCCATAAATTGAACCGCTATAGTCTGCGGATCATTACATACAACCAATCCTTGTGCTTCCCGCTCTGTTGTCCATTTAAATGCAAATACACCCAACAGGGTGTCTGTTCGGGAAGCATGATGCCACACCGAAGTAGAAGGCCTTTGAAACTGACATTCGCTAGCTAACCATGAATGATCACATTCCCTTCAACACGCAATTCCGCATGTATCGCGACAGTCACACGTATAAAATCCCGTTGATTAGCCATCATGGCATCCTCTCGTTACTGAAGACCCCCCTAACTCTTCCAAAGAGAGACAAACAAGGGTTGTTCCTGGCAATCAAACACCAATTCACTCACACGTTCGGCGTGGGCAACAACTAATCCTTCCATGGTCGTCGGCATCACTAAAGGAAGAGACAATTGACAAGGCCCTGGAAGCAAGGACTTGATATTGCCGGCAATCACATTGGTCAATTCGTACATTGCATCCTTTCGATCTTGTACGTTAACTTCAGAATGCCCATTCGCAAAAATGGCAGACGCGGCGAAGTGGGCGAGTAGCCCAGATCCATGCAACAACACAACCCCATTCCATGCACCAGAAATTTCAACCTTTCCAGTCCAATATCCATCGACCAAGTCAATAGTCAATGGCAACGTGCCCGGCTGAATATCTAACCCCAGCATGGCCTGCCAGGTCATCTCCGTAATTTCAAAAATTTCCTGCTCGAGAAACACAACGATATCCCCCTATCCCTTTCGAATCCGATACCATGAGGTGCCATTCAGAGCAACCCGTTCATATTCTTCATCAAGATTGATCGTAGTTTCCGATCCCCCCAACAACAGATAACCTTGAGGGTCCATAATATTGCGGATTTTTTTTAAAACAAGTCTCTTGGTTTCTCCATCGAAATAAATCATGACATTTCGCAATATCACAATATCCAGTGGAGGAAACGGGAGCCATTGCCCGGCTAAATTCATTTCCCGAAACTCAATTCTTTTTCGAATATTATCTTCAATCTGCCAATGAGTCCCTTTTTTTGTAAAATACTTAGCCAACAAACTGGCCGGGAGCCCACGATTGACTTCGAGCTGGCTGTATATGCCCTCTTGACATCTTTTCAACATAGACCCGGAAATATCCGTAGCCAAAAACCGAATCTGCCAATCCGTTAGTTCGGGAAAATACTCCAGAATGGTGAGCATAATGGAGTAGGGTTCCTGCCCACTCGAACTTGCACCACACCAAATAGAAAGATGTTTCATCGAAGCTTTGCGAGCAATCAAGTCAGGGAGAAGGCGTTCTTTTAATGCTAAAAATGGATTCAAATCCCGAAAGAAGCTCGTTTCATTTGTGATCATCGCTTCCACCACTTTTCTATGAAGCATGCCATAGGACGTGCGCCGAAGCTTCCGCAATAACTCGAGAAGAGAATCGAACCCTAACTCCCTGGCAAGAGGTTCCAAACGAGAAAGAATTAAATATTCCTTTTCTTTTGCCAAAACTATTGCTGAGCGTTCCCGTACCAGATTTCGTATAAATGTCACATCATCAATCGCAAATCCCACTGATACAGACTCCTTGAAATACGAGATATTTGAGGCCATGGCGATTCGTGGGAAAAACATTTTGCTATATCAGGTTTGAGTGGACTAGTGCCGTCTCGAAATTCAGTCCACTTTTATGAGGGTGGACTCCGCATGCCTTCACTGAATCCCCAAAATTCTTAATTTTTTCTGAATCACCTCTTTCGTAAAAGGCTTCATCACATATTCATTCGCACCTTCAGCCAGAGCTTTTCCCATCTGAGATTTTTCGGTTTCTGCCGTCACCATCATTAATGGCAATACTTGAAGGTGTGAATGAGCCCGGACTGCACGAACGAAATCTAGCCCACTCATTCCTGGCATATTCCAATCGACAAGCACAATATCGGGTTGGGTCTCAGGTTTCAGTTTTTCCAACCCTTCCTGAGCATTCCCTGCTTCCTCAACTATGGCGCCCACTGATTCAAAAATTCTCTTGAGTATCGTCCGCATAGCCTTTGAATCATCGACTACCAACACCTTCATATTTCATCAATTCCGCATGGCCAGGGTAATCCTCAATCGCCCTGACATAGGCAGGTTGTAAAATTTACCGCCATATACCAGTCAGAGAGATAGGCTATACAACATCATTGACTCAGAGAAGCCCACACCTCCAAACCGTTTATGGTTATGACTTTCATCTATCTCTTTCACGAGCCAAAAGAGGCTTATCGAGCAGACACCATTTTGAGATGTGAAAGAAGTGCTCCTGGGATTTCAGAAAGCGGCAAAATTTTTTCGACCCCACCGGCTTTTATCGCTTCCTTAGGCATACCGAATACGACACACGATGCTTCATCTTGGGCCATCGTAAATGCCCCAGCCCGTTTCATTTCTAACATTCCGGCCGCCCCATCATTGCCCATTCCGGTCAGAATCACGCCAAGGCTATTCCCCCCGGCATAATGTGCGACGGAACGAAACATGGCGTCGACGGAAGGACGATGCCGGTTGATCGGTGGCTCTTGATTAAGGGAGACATAATAGCGGGCACCGCTCCGGCGGAGTTCCATATGATAATTCCCCGGAGCCAATAATGCCTGCCCGGGAATGACGCTGTCCCCTTCTTGGGCTTCTTTGACCTGAATCTGACATAGCTGATTCAGCCGGTCCGCAAACGATTTCGTAAATCGCTCCGGCATATGCTGCGTCATGATAATGGGTGGCGTATTAGGAGGCAGCACTTCCAACAATTCCCGAAGCGCTTCGGTTCCGCCTGTGGAGGCCCCAATCGCAATGATCGTGTCAGTGGTTTTTATCATCGCCGATTGGGCAGCCAATGCTTTAATTCGTTCCGCACAATCGACCGGATGAGCTCGTTTTTTTACCCTGGCCTGTGCCGCAATCTTTACTTTGCTAGTAATTTGATGAGCTAAATCCGACATCCCATGCTGAATATCCACGGTGGGCTTGGTCACGAAATCGACTGCCCCGGATTCCAGGGCCTGTAGGGTGGTTGCGGCCCCTTGCTCGGTCAGGGAGCTCACCATAACTACGGGCATAGGGCGAGCGGCCATTAGCTTTTGCAAAAAGGTTAATCCATCCATTTTAGGCATTTCTACGTCCAATGTAAGCACATCGGGATTGAGGGCTTTAATTCTTTCCCTTGCGACAAAGGGATCGGGAGCTGCCCCGATCACCTCGATCTCCGGATCCTGGGATAAAATCTCTGTCATGACATTACGAATTAACGCCGAATCATCAACGACCAACACACGAATACGACCCATAGGGTTTCTCCTTAAAATAACGTCACTTCTGACTGCACAGGAGCACGTTGCAGTTTTCTTTTGTAATGGCCCTCTTCCTCAGCAATAGCTTTCGCCACTAGTCGATCGAGTTTTTTGAGAAGAACTTTTCCGGAATCCGTAAAGAAATACACTTTCCGTGGGCACACATCCCCGACGTTCGCTTTCAAAAGGGGAACACTTTCACGCTCAAGATAATCTAAGGCCCACGCTGCATTTTTCGCCCCGATATCCATTTCTCCGTCATATATTTTTCCGCCGCCAAAGACTTTCGCTTCAAGACGATCCTTTCGCCCTCCACGTTTCAATATTTCGTTAATCAACATTTCCATCGCAAAACTGCCATATCGGCCAGAATCCGCCCAGCTATCTTGCCCTCCCACGGATGTGGGCGCGCTCAACATGAAATGATTCATCCCTCCAACGCCGGCCAAGGGGTCACGAAGACACACCGAGATACATGAGCCCAAAACGGTATACACGACTTTAGGTTCCTGACTCACGAAATATTCACCAGGCAGAATGACCGCAACTTCATAGGGAAACCGAGTATCCTGCATCCGCCGAATATGGCTAAATTCCATCAGTCCCGTTGATGACATTGTGTTTTCTATTCTGATATCGACGGCATTAGAGGTCTTGGTCGTCAGGGGTAAGGAGTCGCACAATTAAGTGTAAATAAGGAAGAGTAGGAAGAAAAAATGGACCTTCCCGTTTCACTCCGCACTTTTTTATCCACCTGCCCACGTTTTCATGCCCTCGCCCCTCAGGTTTCACTCGTCACACCTAACGGCTTTTGGTAAATGGTAGGGCGAAGATATGTAAATTGATGGTCGATCCACTGCAAACTTTCCGAATGTCCAATAAATAAATACCCCCCCGGTCGTAGATACCTGAAAAACTTTTCCATGAGGGTGGCTTGTGTGGAACGATCGAAATAAATCATGACATTGCGACAAAAAATGACATCGAGGGGACTTCGAATGGGAAAAGTCGAATCCATCAGATTAATTCGCCGAAACGCGACCAGTTTCGCCAGTTCTGGACGTACCTGGACTTTTCCCTCCTGAACGCCTTTGCCCTTGAGAAAATGGCGCTGGACAATATCCTTGGGAAGTTGACTGACCCTCTCTTCCTCATAGATGCCCGATGCGGCTTTGGCCAGAACCCGCGTGGAAATATCGGAAGCGAGGATTTTGATGTCCCAGCGACTGATATCGGAAATGGCATCAGACAAGCTCATAGCAATCGTGTACGGCTCTTCTCCGGAAGAAGACGCCGAGGACCAAATTCTCAACTTCCTGACGGCATGCGCCTGCGGAAGCACGTGATCACGAAGAAAATCGAAATGCACCTGCTCGCGAAAAAAATCCGTCTTGTTGGTAGAAACTAGATCCAGCAATTTCGTCAGTTCCTCTTCCCCCCCTTTTCCGCACACGCAGTCGTAATAAGCTTGATAGGTAGGAAGCCCAAGCTCCCGAAGCCGCTTCCCCAAACGTGAAACCAATAACGTCTTTTTGGGAGTATCAAGGCTGATTCCGACCTGCTGGTAAATCAGATCCTTAAACAATTGAAATTCTTGATCGGTTAAGGTTCCACTCATGAGAATGATCACCAAAAGGCAAATTTTAAAAAATGACGTGCTCGCCTGAGAATGAATCGGTAACGCACCTCTTCCCGTTCACTCTAAAGGAAACCACTGAAACAACATGGCATAGACCGCATATGCAGTAAGAATGGTCCCACCAAAGGTCCATTGCATCATATGCCCTAATCGCCGATGGCGAGAGATTTCTCCTACCATCACCCCAACCCCAGTCCCATTTCGTAACTGGTGGAGTCCGATAAACATATTAGTGGCTCCCATTCCAATAGTGGCCATCGCCAATCCGATATGAACAAAAAGAACAGGAATATATACGGACCAATATTGCTCGGTAGTCCCGCCAAACTGATCCCGGCCAAACAAGCATTTGTTTGGTGACATACGCCACCAGCCATAGACCTACCAGACCGCAGGAAACGGTCATGCATTTTCCGTGAGCAGTCACATCATGTCGTAACGCGGCACGGACCCCCAAAAGGGACACACCGAAGGCGAGAGTCATTACAATCAGTACCATCCCCCATAAAAGATTTTCGATGACCATATGCTCTACTTGAAGATTTCGACTAATGTGGGGCGATGAAGGAAAAGATTGAGAAGTGACTATCGGGAGAAGGTGCCTTTATTAGGCGTGAAACGAAAGTCTCTATGTTTGACCCTTTCCCCCACACGCCTGACTTCTCATTTTTCACTGTTTCATCTCATAACTATCGGCACACTCATGCCCAAATTTAACGGCCGGATATGCTTTTTAGAAGAGAAATCCCAAAGTAGACGAAAAAAAAAGGCGGGGAGGGTTGCTCTACCCTCCCCGCCTTTTCTCAAGATGATTGGACTTAAAACGGATTTATTTCAGTCTGACAACAATAGCTCCCATAAAATCACCCTTCTTCCAATCTTTTTTGGTGATTTTCGGGTGCTTGTTATGACATTCGGTGCAACTATCACCTTCAGACAATATGGGCTCCCAAACAATTATTCCAAACTATGCAATTTCTCTTACCAGGCTGGGATCCATCTATTTCATAAGGAAATCTACAATCTCATTCCAGTTTTTCAATGTCCCAATGATCGTCGGCTCTCCGAGCTGCACATTATAGGTATCCTCCCGAACCATCCGCAAGGCAATCATCAGATCATTGAATTCCCCCAAATTGTTGGTTTCAAATATGGTCAGGAAATCCACATCCGAGAGTCCGGTAGAATGGTACAATTTCCGTTTGACCGTTTTTAAATAGGCCACCGTGGGGATCGTATGTTCTTTCATCAATGCCACACGATCCTCTTTGGACAGGTTCCACCATTCGGCATTTTTCCGTATCGGAATCATAATCGCATAGGTAGACGGATCACCTTCGTATTTCGCCGCTTTCAGTTTTTCTAATAGTTCAGGAAAATCCGGCGCATAATTCAGCCCCTTGGTCATTCCACTAATAGTGTACACCAAATCTAAATGCCGGCCGAGGCCGGTGCTCCGGAGTCGAGTCAGCCATTGCTGATTGGCTTTGAGATCGGGGGAATGCAGCCGAAGCATAAAATGAGATTCCGTCGTCAGCCCGTAAGTCCAATAGCCATCCACGGTGACCTGATTTTTGGTTGATTCCAATAAGGCTTTTGCCTCCTCTCCTCCTTTTTGTCTTTCTTCCCCCGACAAATTTCCCCAATCTTTATCCACTTCAAACAGGGCAAAGGTCCCAAAAATCGGGGCATCGGCCGACCAGGATATACCAGACAAACCAAACTGCACTACCGCCAAGAACAACAGGGATACTAATACGCGCATAGATTTTTCTCCTTTTTTAATTAATGTTATGGATTTTTAACTTGCTATTCTCCGTAGTTTGCTACACAGTTTACCGTTTGATGTGAGAAGGATCTTCCGTTGAATACCCCGTCAGCTTGTTGCAGTGATCTTTTATTGACTCCAATTCCCCGTAGCTTGCTTCAGGGTTACCTCTATGAGAACTGTAAACGATTGATCCGTTGAATATCCCGCTGCTTGCGGCGGGGATCTTTTATTTTTTGGGTAAGGGAATTGCTGAAAATATTTCCTAAAGCCACTTAAGAAAAATTTTTGGCTCTCACAAATTCGAAGGTTAGCCCACTTGAGAACTTTGTCAGTAAACAAAGAAGCTTGTAGAAATGTTTGTCATAACCGATAACAATCAACATTGCTCAATATGAATTTGGTCCAAATATCTTGAAGATTTGGTTCAAAAAAAATTGCAACTGACCTACATGACTGTCGTCTTGAACCTCAAGGAAATCATGGAATACTCGGGAGAAAAGTCACAAGCCTTCTGGGGCCCAGTTACTGGGGGAGACATGGCTGGGTGGCCTAATGACGAAGTTCGATGCGGCTATACCTGGGCTGTATACCTTTACTCGAGCTTCCGGAAGCATTCAAGCTTCCGGAAGCCCACATAATACCCTAAACAAACTCTCGCCAAGGGTCCTCAGGATGTGATGAAAGTATAATGCTTATTTGGCGGGAAGTTTGACGCTGACAGCCCCGCCAAGGTCGCCTTCCTTGGCGCCTTCTTTTTTGTAGCCGGAGACATCCATTTCGCCCTTCGGACCTCCGTGGCAGCCCAAGCAACCTTTCCCATAGTACAAGGGCAGCATCACACGCACGCTTCCGCCGACGGTCTCGCTCGCGATCTTGTCCCCCTGGCGGGGATAGCCGGGTTCGCCGAATTTTTTCATTAACCCCGATTCAAAAGCATCTGCCTTATTGCTTGGATTTCTGAGCAGCTCATCTGTCGTCGTCTGCTTCATGTAGATGCCGCTTTTGTCGCTGAACAGTTTAGCGGTCTGCGTTCCGAAATGCGCGGGTGTAAAGCCCTTATACGCGACACCGGGCTTGTTGATCATATCCTGGTTGTTGGCGACCGTCTGTTTTGAGGCATCAACGAGTTCCGGCAACAGCTTTTTCGCCAACTCGGGAACGTCACTCCCTTTAAGATTGCCCAAATCCACATTAGTTCGGGCCTTAAATTTCTCTGCGAGTTGCTGGGCAAACACATCAGGTGTGAACCCCTTGTCTCCCTTGCTCGCATCATTGATCAAGGGCTGATTGGCCGCAAGGGCGCCACGCCCAGCGTCAAGTAGGATGGCCAGGAGACGGCCTGTTTCAACCACATCGGTCCCTGCGAATGCAAGGACTGGCGCGACGAGGACAATCAGGAAAAAAACTGCAGAGAGAAATCTCTTTCTGCTCATAAAACCTCCTTGTGTTGATAGTGAGACAAGCGACGGACGAGAACGTGTCCGAGTAAGAAAATGAATAGAGCGAGAGTATATGATGATCCCCCCCCTCTTGCCAATAAGAATTTCCTGAACCAGCTCCATCCTATCGATCAGGGTTAAAGGACACCCTATGTATTGAAGCAGGGTTGGGTGAGTCTGATTAGTGTGCTTTCGCAAAAGGCCAGGATTGTGCTTGCACCGGAATTCTAGGCTCCCGCCCAATGGCAATTCGGCCGGATTGTAGCAGCTATTTGATACCGAGTGACTGCAAGAGATTGATGATCGCCTAGACTTTTATACCCTCAATGAGGTAGGTGGTTGAAGAGGAAACCAGAACCCGATGAGCTACCTCTCGATCCTCTGGTCGGGTATGCCCCTTTATGCGCGGAGTATCTCATCCCACTAATGGGAAACTGCCTGAAAGAGTATTTCTTAAATCAACGAAAAAAATTTGTCGTTAATGGAAAGACCAAAGGTTCAATCTCTTTACCCTTAGGCACACCCCTACCCGGGAAATTACAGCCGTATTTTTTTATGGATAAGGAAAGGATGTGGGGAAAAGGCGAGGATGGCTTAGACGCCTTCCTCGCCTTTCTTCAAGTCAAATGATCTTAAAACTTAATTATCTCAATCGCACCACAATAGCTCCCATAAAATCACCCTTCTTCCAATCTTTTTTGGTGGTTTTCGGATGGTTGTTATGGCAATCCGCGCAACTGTCAACGATAGCATAGTCAGCCGACATTCCGACGGTCGTCCCACCATCTTCTGCCACTATCACTTTTTCTTTTCCTTTGGCTAATTCCGCAAGCATGTCCTTTTCCTTGCCACTTTTCGCGGCATTGGAGGCATACAAAGGATCCGTCCCAACCAAAGACAAGTCGAACTCTTTTATTTCCTTCCCAAGTTCTTTCACGAATTGAGCCGGAAGCATCATGCCGTGGTCATCTTTCACCCAATCTTCACTTGGTTTCATTCCACCTTTGGTAGCGTCGGCCATAATCCCCTTGACATATACCGTTCTGGCAGCCTTAGAGGTAGCCAGGATGTACTTGGCCGCCATTTCCTTGGCGGCGTCTGCGGCTTGCCCGATCGGCACTAGTAAGGCGAAGCCAACACCTAACATGACAAACATCAATAAAAATGCAGTCCATCTCCTCATAACCATCCTCCTCTTGTAAGTGTAGGGAAACATTCTGTGCATGATTACAATACGGTTATGAGAAATTCAGCATTTCTGACATAACCAAGTCCAACCACTAGATTAATAAAACAGTCTCATAGAATCGTCCCAATGTTTTCGGAAAAAAAGGCTCCACCTTGAGGAGAGAATTCCACAAGCGATAAAGAGAAAGTCATCGTCTCCCGCTTCGCCTTGGCCCAAGATATGAGCAGCCTTCTAAAATTGGTCAAAGAATTCCTTTTCTTCCTTTTGATGCCCGTTGGAACTCACACTCCCCACACCGACAGCTTCCTTTTTTTGGGTAAAGGAATGTTTTTCACCTTTCCCTAAAGCAGACGAGGCAGGACGAGGAGATTGGGAACCCACTGTGCGTTTTGATTGAGTTTGAACAGAGGGTGAGGTTTTTGGCTTGAATCCGGAAACGGTGGACAAGGATTCTTGCTGAACCTTGAAGAATTCTACTTGTCTTAACAGGTCCTGGGCTTGTTGGGCCATGGATTGGGAAGCCGACGTCGCTTGTTCCACGAGGGCCGCGTTCTGTTGCGTGCCCTGATCCATTTGCATCACCGCTTTATTCACCTGATCGATTCCGGCCGCTTGTTCCTGTGAGGCGGCACTGATTTCCGCAATAATATCCGTCACCCGTTTGACCGAATTGACGATTTCCGACAGCGTTTGCCCTGAGCGATTCACCAACTCGCTCCCATCCCCCACCTTTTGCACTGACTCGTTGATCAAGGATTTAATCTCCTTGGCCGCTGTGGCCGAACGTTGCGCCAGATTCCGTACCTCCGATGCCACTACCGCAAAACCCCGACCCTGTTCTCCCGCCCGCGCGGCTTCCACCGCCGCGTTCAGTGCCAGCAGATTCGTCTGAAACGCAATTTCGTCGATCACATTAATAATATCCGCGATCTTTTTGCTGCTTCTGTTGATCTCATCCATGGCTTCCACGGCCTTCTCCGTCACCGTCCCGCCTTTCTCGGCTACCTCCCGAGCAGCCACAGCCAACTGATTGGCCTGTTTGGCGTTATCCGCATTTTGCTTGATGGTGGACGTCATTTCTTCCATCGATGCACTCGTTTCTTCTAGGGCCCCTGCTTGCGCGGATGTCCGCTCGGCCAGATCCGAGGTTCCCGCATTGATTTCAGAAGTACCGGTCGTAATACCTGACACAGCCGTTTTCACTGATCCGATGACCTCACTCACCCGATCGAACATTGTATTAAACGATTCACTGGTTCGGCCGATTTCATCCTGGCTGGTGACATTGGCCCGAGCGGTGAGGTCTCCTTCCCTGGCCCGTTCGGCCATGGATTCCAGACCCTTCATGGGCTTGACTACCAGCTTGGCAATCATGAGGTACAATAACCCCATCATGAGCAGTCCCACGCAGAAAATTCCCAGATACATATTGTTGAGGTTATTTTTCAATTGAGCCATGGGTGCATCCATGGGAATCTGCACAGAAACTGCACCTAACATTTCGCCGACTTTTTTCCCTTCATGACAACCCACACAGGCCTGCACGCTGGCCAAATCTTGAGTGGCCCGTCGAAAGAATGTTTTTCCCATCACGGTAGCGATCTTAGTAAATTCCTTTTGGCCTGCGGCCAAGGCCGTCAGCGCATCTTTTTCAAACCCGTCTTGTGGAGCATTCTTCGCATTGAGAGGCGTGAGACTAATGACCCTGGCGTTGTAGACATCTTCCTGTGCCAGCTGTTCGGACGTTTCTCGAGTAAAGGTGGCAGGAAAAGGAATGGTGTCGGGTTGACTATGGTCAATACCGGTCTTCATGCCCGCAGCTTTGGCTTTGACCACAAAGTTTTTAGTGACATAGGCTCGAGTCACCTCTATTTGTTTTTGAACAATAAAGGCTTGATCCGCCAATACCCGCTCCAGATCGGTTTGCAATTGGTGACCGATCAAATACGCTCCCCCCGCCAGCAAAATGGCAAATACCACCATGATGGTCATCACCACTTTTGGACCAATACCTAATGCCTTCCACCCTTTACTCATGATGCCTCCTACCTTCTTCCTTTGTCGTGATTGAATAACCTGCGTTTCGCCTACTCTCAGGAGTGAAACCCCAGGCGTCGGAACATAACTCGTTTTCCCAGGCGCCTGAGGCTTTCCCTTGAGAAATTAGAATTCTTCAAAACAATCGTTCTCGCGTTGACGGCGGTCATGGCCATTAGAGCTGCCCACGCCAACGGGGTGCGGTTTGGTTGTCACTGAAGATGGAGATTTGGTGGATGGAGCAGGTTGACTGACCGGAGAAACTTTTCCCTTTCGACTTGCCTTATCAACTTGACTCGTCGCCCCGCGCTGTCCTCCTTTGTGAGACAATCCTCCTTGTCTTTCTTCTTCGAATTTGAAAAAGGCGACCTGTTGTAACAGTTCAGAGGCCTGTTGTTTCATGGACTGAGACGCCGAAGTCGCCTCCTCCACCAAGGCCGCGTTCTGCTGCGTGCCCTGATCCATCTGCATCACCGCCTTATTCACCTGGTCGATCCCCGCCGCTTGCTCCTGTGAGGCCGCACTGATTTCTGAAATAATATCCGTCACCCGTTTGACCGAATTGACGATATCCGCCAGCGTTTGCCCTGAGCGATTCACCAACTCGCTCCCGTCCCCCACCTTTTGCACCGACTCATTGATCAAAGCTTTAATCTCCTTGGCCGCCGTGGCTGAACGTTGGGCCAGATTCCGTACCTCCGACGCCACTACCGCAAAACCCCGACCCTGTTCTCCGGCCCGCGCGGCTTCCACCGCTGCGTTCAGTGCCAGGAGATTCGTCTGAAACGCAATTTCGTCGATGACATTAATAATATCCGCGATCTTTTTGCTGCTTTTATTAATTTCGGCCATGGCTTCCACGGCTTTGTCTGTCACTGACCCTCCCCTTTCCGCCACTTCACGAGCGGCAACCGCCAATTGATTCGCCTGTTTGGCGTTATCCGCATTTTGTTTAATAGTGGAGGTCATCTCTTCCATGGATGAACTCGTCTCTTCTAAGGCTCCAGCCTGAGCCGATGTGCGTTGCGAGAGATCTTCATTCCCTTGGGTAATTTCACCAGAAGCGGTCGAGACATGTTCTGCCGCTTGGCGAACTTCGGCAACGACCTGCACCAAGTTATCCAACATGGTGTTCATCGCCAGGCCCATGGTTCCCAACTCATCTTTAGAAGTCACCGTCACCCGCTTTGTGAGATCTCCTTCGGCGGCCCGTTGCGCGACTTCGCTGACTTGGATCAGACTATTCGCTCCACGTCGCCCCACCCACAATCCGATAATTAAAATCAGAGCGACACAAATAATGGCCGTCATGCTCAAATTACGATTAAACGCCATGGCCGCCGCCGCGGCCTGATCTTTGGGAATACGAACCAGCACGGACCAATTCATACCCGGATATCCCAACGCACCCTTCAAGTGGGTATAACCGGCTACCTGCCACATATTTTTCCCCTCGTGGAGCGACATTTGAAATCCGGTATTCCCGGCAACGGCTTCTTTCGCGACAGCCACGCCTTGTTCGGCTAAATTTACTTTCAATAACGTATTCTCCAGATCATGATTCATCTTTTCCTTGCCCTGACTGAAGGGATCGTAATCAACAATGACCTTCCCTGTAGGTCCCAAAAGTGTGACTTCCGTTCCCGGATACCCAGAAGACTTGAGTTCCTGATACGCCGTTTTAACCATTTCTTCAACTAAGGAAAATTTGACTCGATTGCTCCAATACCCGATCAATTCGCCATCCATATACACGGGGGCAGAAAATCCCAGGGTCAACCCGTCATCACCGGATAAGACGGATTTCACATCCTCATCCACATGTAGATCTTCGATAAATGTTCCCGTAACGGCATCATTCCCGGGAGCGGTGAATGGCTGTTTCGTGGTATATTCCTTTGCCTGTAAGGCCTTAAACCAAGGAGCCTCGCTGTATTTTTTGGCATACAACGGGGTGGTATCTAAAGGATTCCCTTTGGCATCCTTGGAATTGACCGCCATGACATCCCCGACCTGGTCCACCAGGATGGTCAGAGCATAAATTCCTGAAGCCGCCACATATTGGTTCATTGCATTCGCAATGGCATTATTTTCTTTAGAGTACCAATGGTACCGTTCACCTACAATCTTGTTGAGCCCAAAGGTTTGGGCATCTCCATACCGTTCAGAAAGGTTACGATCAATCTTATCCGCAATATTTTCTGCCACGGCTTGTACGCGCTGTCCGGCAGCCTTTTCCATTTCCCCTGTTGCCGAAAAGCCTAAATAACCCACCGCCGCCATGGGCACAATACCAAAGATGGCAAACATCACCACCAATTTGGCTGCAATACCCCAACTGAAAATTTTACTCACGATGCTGTTCATAGAAGCCTCACCTGTTGATTGTGGGTGCCTAGCACCTTGTTTAATATTGGTGGATGTGCCTTTTGGGACTCGTTTGCCATCATCGCTTGCGATTTGAGAAAGTTGGTGTAATGGAGTCTGCAGGTTCTTGTTGAGCGCTAGGGAAGCAATAGCTGGGTTTTGTATTTCTCCATTTATGGGTTTCCAACAATTCTCCAACCTGAATGAAAAACCTCTTACCCTATTCCAAAAATTTTGGCACCAGCCTTCTTCCTTTTCATTTCTTCCATGAGCCTTACGTTTTCTTATTTGGTGTAACAGAGTTCGAATGGGCTCTCCTCCGTTGTCATGTTTTCGACCACTCATGATCCCTCCTTAGATCATCAACGGGGATAAGCCTCTACGTCAGAAGCGTTGTATTCATAATCGGTTGAGAATCATAAAAAATTCCGTTACTTTGTCGACGGTTATGCCCGTTGTCATCCAACCAGGCCGCACCACGCGAAACCACGAGGCCAACAGAATTGTGCGTTGATGTTTGCAAAATCCGAAGTGGGCTTTTGCCGAACAACGAAAACGTCGCTGTGGGAATAATTCGAAATCCTGCTACGATCCATGAACATCATTGCTCTCCAATTTTTCGGGAAGATCTTCTACGTTTTTCAACTCTTCCTCCGTTAACACACGATCGATATCCAGAAGGGTGACTAATCGATCGTTGGCATTACCAATTCCGGCCACAAAGGTTATGTCAACAGCGTTCCCCAATTCGGGAGGAGGTTGGATATTCTTGGCATTCAAATCCAAAACATCCGATACAGCGTCGACTAAAAACCCCATAACTCGATTCCGGACATTCACCACTACCACGACGGTAAACGGCGTAGGCTCGGTCATACCCATGCCGAATTTCATGCGAAGATCGACAATGGGCACAATCGTGCCGCGCAGATTAAGCACTCCTTTAAGGTAATTAGGGGTATTGGGGATCCTCGTGACCGTGGTATACCCCTTTATTTCCTGAACTTTCAGAATATCCACACCGTAATACTCATCGGCCAGATTAAAGGTCAAAAATTGTTGGTCTTCGCTGGAATATGTTGTTCGAATCTCCCGCTGCTCAATCGGTTCGACAGTGGCCGTGGCCATGATTGCCCTCCTTCATTAACCTTATCAACATTAAATTTTCACCTTCTTTTTCATCATCCGTAATTCGCGAAACTTACAGCGTGAGGAGAAACTGTCTCCGTTGAACTTGATTCAAAAAACCCTAAGAGACAAGCTTTGACCCTTAGGTCTCACTTCTCAGTCTTCCGTGCTCTCCCTTATGCCGCTTCCATATGCCCAAGCCGCGCCAATTTGGCCAACCCAGGCACATCCAGGATCAAAGCCACCTGCCCATCACCCAGAATGGTGGCACCCGAAATGGCTTCCACTTTGCGATAGTTTTGTTCCAAGCTCTTAATGACGACTTGCTGTTGACCCGTCAATTCATCCACTAAGACAGCCACACGCCGTCCTTCCGCTTCCACGATTACTAACAAAGCTTGCGAAGGATTGGTGAACTCCGGCGTGACACCGAATGCCTCATAGAGTCTGACCATTGGCACCCATTCTCCGCGAAGGTTGACGACTTCTCCTTTTCCTACAATCCGTTGCAATTCATTGGGTTTTGGTCGAATGGATTCGGTCACCGTGATTAGCGGGATAATGTAGTTATCCTGACCAACCCGGACCGTCATCCCATCGATAATGGCTAAAGTCAGCGGCAATTTCAGAGTGAGCCGAGACCCCTTGCCAAAGGTGCTTTGAATACCCACCGACCCGCCAAGCCCCTCGATATTCCGTTTCACCACGTCCATGCCGACTCCCCGCCCGGAGACATCAGTGATTATTTCGGCCGTTGAAAATCCAGGACGGAATATCAGTTGATACACGGCTTCATCCGACATAGTGGTCCCATCCGCAATGATTCCTTTTTCAACAGCTTTTTTGATAATTTTCTCTCGGTTCAATCCTCGCCCGTCATCCTCCACGGCAATACAGATGCTCCCGCCATCATGAAAGGCATGCAGACGGATCGTTCCCCGAGCCGTTTTCCCTTGGGCCAATCGCTCTTCCGGCGGTTCTAATCCATGATCAGCCGAGTTGCGGACAAGATGGGTGAGCGGATCGCCAATCGCCTCTATGAGGGTTTTGTCCAACTCCGTTTCCTCCCCGGTCATAACCAATTGAATCTGCTTCCCGCTTTTCCCGGCCAGATCCCGGACAAGACGAGGGAATCGGTGGAAGGCCGTGCCAATCGGCATCATCCGAATGGACATGACCCGTTCCTGGATTTCCCGGGTATTGCGTTCTAATTGAGTAATGCGCTCCTGGAGAACCGGGAGCCGATCAATAGAAAATTTCTCGCTTAAATCCGTGATCATTGATTGCGTAATCACCAATTCGCCTACCAGATTGATCAACTTATCAATTTTTTCCGTATCCACTCGAATGGAGGCTGCTTCCCCTTTTTTCAATTGTTGTTGCTTATGCAGTGCTTTTTCGACCTGTTGAGGAGTGACCTTTTTTTCTTCAACAAGTATTTCTCCCAACGGCTTTTGCTTGGCCAGGCCTTCTGCCACCTGTTCCGGCGTCACGATGCCTTCTTCAATCAAGAGATCCCCTACTCGCTTATAGGGTTCCGATTTCATGGGCGCACGATCGATGATGGCTAATTCACTCCCGTCCCGAACAAAATCAAAAATCTCTTCGATTTTGGCGAGAGGAGTATCTGTTTCCAATTCCACCGCCCAACCTAGGTAACACCGTTCGGGATTAAGGATTTCCAGGGCAGGGAGACGATCAGTCCGCACTTGCAACACTTTCACCATGCCAATCTCATGAAGTTCCTTGAAAATTTGCACCGGATCCATTCCCCGTTGGAACAATTCGGGTAACGGACTCCAATCAATGTTGACGGTTCGCCATACAGGCGATTGAGTCATGGCCGTTTTGACGTTGGGTCCGGCTGGAGAAACTTCTTGCGCACTGGAGGCCGATCCTTTCTGACAGTCTTCCAACTCACTTTCCAAACCGCGAATGGCTGTTTCATCCGCCTCTTCGCCTCCTTGCGCCGCGTCCAACAAATTTTTCAACCCGTCCAACGCCCTCAACAGGACATCAATGGCATGAGGCGTCACCGGCATTTTCTCATTTCGGAGCAGATCCAAGACGTTTTCCATCTTATGGGTCAATCCGGCAATGGCGAAAAAGTTAAACATCCCGGCATTGCCTTTAATGGAATGAGCCGCGCGAAAGATTCGATTCAACAAATCAAGATCTTGCGGACGTTGCTCTAACGCCAGCAGACCAGACTCCATTGTCTCCACATGTTCCGCTGATTCCGTAAAAAAGGACTCTTGAAACCGCGATAGATCAACAGCCATGTTTTGCCTCGTGAAAAGTCAAATGTGAAAAAAGCGAGAAGTGAGGAGTAAGGAGAGTTTTGCCAACTCCCCAATTTTTATTTTTTAATGCTGAACGAGTCCACTGATCATTTTGTCAATTTGAAACATTTCAGAGTCCAGTACTGCCAGACTGTCACGGGTGAAATAGCCAAGTCGCTTTCCTAACTCTAAATGCGTATACAACCCACTTAGAGACCCCCGAGCAATAGGATATTCTTCGGTAAGTGGAATTACTTTTGGCACTAACTCCATTGCCGAATTCCATAGTGTTTAATTTTTATACGGATTCTTCATTCCCTCTTTACTCTTCACTTTTCCCTTCTCAGCTGGGCATCACTTTTTTAATGGTGGCCAACATTTGTTCAGGGTTAAACGGCTTCACGACCCACCCGGTCGCACCGGCGCTTTGCCCTTCTTTTTTCTTGTCATCCGATGACTCCGTGGTCAACATCAGGATGGGAGTGAACTTATGAGCGGCCATTCCTCGAACCGCCTTAATAAGGGAAATTCCGTCCATGTTCGGCATATTTAAATCCGTAATCACCAAATTGGGCTTAGCTCCTCCATTCAGTTTGTCCACCGCTTCTTTTCCATCTCCGGCTTCTACCACCTCATAACCGGCACCGGTGAGTGTAAAGGTCACCATTTGCCTCATGGAAACGGAATCGTCTACAACTAAAACAGTCTTCCCCATAATCTTCCCTCTCTTGAGTCGTGTTTCTGCTACACCATGTCTTGGCTCTTCTTTGACACTCCAGGTATTTATCTATTTTGTCAGGAGTTGGAAGCCAGGGTAGTTACCGTCCCTGGTTGTCTTGCTGCTTCTGACTCTTCACCCCTCATTCATTTTAGAACAACGTGATATTGTCCCCCTCATCCGATCCCGTCCCGACCATAACCGCCTTTTCACCGGATCGGACTGCCTCCATCGTGAACCGTTCCGATTCCATGGTATAGGTCTGCTCGAGATTCCGGAGTTCATCGATGACCTGCGGCAACATGTCCGTTCCTCCCGTATCATCCACCACCGCCTGAAGGGGAGCATGGATTCGTTCCAATGGTTGATAGACATGTTCCAACTTTTGGCGAGTGATGTCTTGAAATTGCATGGACATCACAATTTGTCCAATATCGTTCCCAAGGTCTCTTGCCCGGCCGGAATTTTGTCCGATACTCCCTTTTAAGGCTTCATTTTTAGAAGCCATGATCTTAATCATCTCCATGATTTTTCCCTGAGCCCCCAATGTTTCCGATAAATCCAACGAGGCCAATACCTGGAGTTCCGACATCGCCGACTCGGTTGTCCCTTTGACGGCTGTCGCGAGCGTACGAATTTGCTCTGCGGCCTGGGCGGACCGATTGGCAAGCTTGGTCACTTCATCCGCCACCACGGCAAATCCTCGTCCATGTTCTCCAGCCCTAGCCGCTTCAATTGCGGCATTGAGTGCTAACAATCGTGTTTGATCGGCAATGAATTCGACCTCTTCGACTACTTCCGAAATCCGGGAGGTGGTTTCAACAGCCTGATCCATGACACTCACAGTTGAGATCGTCACGGTGGCCGTTTGTGTCACTTGCTTGACGAACATTTCTATGGTCTCCTGTGTGTCATGCAGTATCCGATCGACGGTATACTCGTCCTTTTCGCCGTGCCCTTCTCCCAAACCTAACAACGCTTCGGTTTCAACCACCTGCTCCCTGGCATTTCGTGAAATCGCCTGAAACCGCTGAATCAGACCAGCCGCAGCTTGTTCCGTCTCTTGAATGACCGCCTTGATTTGTCCCACAAAGACCGGAAACACCGGTGCAAGACACTGACAAAAGTCCTTCCAATTTTCCACAGAGCGACGTTGGGTATGAACGCTGTTTTGAATTTGTTCTTCTAATAGGCGGATGCGCGCCTGTTCTTTTCTGGTCCCCAGGGCATATCCAATACCGCCCCCCACCACCAGTACACTCATCCACACAATCCAATCAACATTCACACGTCACCTCATTCATTTATCTCATTGAACACATACCGCGTCTAACGATATTTCCGCCTACGATTCGTGGATCGGAAGAAACTGTGCGAATCCAATTTGCTCAAACTTGTCACGAATCCCAGGTGAATACCCCTTTAACGTCAGACGCCCGGAACGCGTGGCCGCCACGATCAGTTGAACACAGGAGGAGTCCATACAGTTCACCTCAGTGAGATCAAGTTGGAGAGGCCCCTCTTGTTGGTGCAAGAGCAACAGATCTGTATGGAATTGCGCCGCTTCAAAAATGGTGAGATCTCCTACCGGCCGGAGAGCCGAATCCTCCTGGCTTATTGAAAATGTCTGGCATTGTTCCATGTTGACCTCTATCGCTTGGTGGAATGTTTCAAATGTTTCCAAGGAGATTGTCGACTGAAAGCGCAGTTCGCTTAGGTACCTGGCTGTCTACATGTCCCCAGCTCCGAATCAATGACTGGCGCGCAGATAAAAGACGCAATGGGCTTTGTCGGCACAGCAGTCTCCCCACAATATCCGGAGACAATCTGACCTATCGGATGCCAAAGGACCCCACTTAAGAAGGATAAATAAATTTTCACGTGCTTGAATAACCCTGAAAAGGAAACCCTTTGGACGAAAGAATCAATCCTCAAAATTTCGGCAGTCACCGTCCTCGTATTCATCAAATGTCACAATTGTTTTTTCATGACGGGTGATAAAATTTTCAGCTGATTCCGGAGTCATGCCGAGAGACATTGGATACCATCGAGGGCCTTTCGTGACTGGTCGGAGGTTCCCCCTTGATCACACATACTACTTGATTGCCTTTACCTCGATATTCCACTTGAGAGAAGCTCAAGGCTTTGGCCATGGCAATACCCCGCCCATGACTTTCCAAAATTCGATCGGCATGAAGGTATTCATACCGCCGCCAATCAAAACCAGCGCCTTGGTCCGATATCGTCACCTGGATGTATTCGGGTAGGCGTTCAAACAGAACTTCGACCACCTTGTGAGCATTTTCAGGAAGGGCAAGCCGGTGTTGGATTTCTTTCTCCCAACAGCCGACTTCCTGAAGATAGGTTTTTTCATCGAACCCGATCCCCAAATTTCCATGCTCAACTCCGTTGGCCAGTAACTCATTCAACCCAAACACCACTTTTTCCGAATTAGGACAAGCTCGACCCAACATGATCGCCAGATCATACGCTTCCTCCATCGTTCGAATCTGGAATCGGCCCTGCTGTAATAATTCGACAATCCTGGACTGATGGACCAGTTTGCTTAATATACTTTTCCACTTGAACCCCTCCTCCACCGCCGCACCAACAATCCGTAATAGTAAGTGCTGATCAAAGGGTTTGGTGAGATAGAAAAAGACACCGGCCTCCATCCCCTCACATATGTCCCGGGGAGATCCCGCAGAAGTTTGCATGACAACCGGAAGCCAACGTAACCGTTCATCGGCTTTCAATTCCGCAAGAACACCGAGGCCATCGATCCCCGGCATCATCCGATCCAATACCAGAGCCTGAAACCCCTCCTGATCGCGTCGCAACTGTTCTAATGCCTGCTGCCCATCAGTGGCCTGAAGAAGTTCATACGGCCCGTCCTTGAGATATTCGACGAGAATTTCCAGATTTAAATTATCATCATCCACTAACAAGATACGGGCAGAATTGTTTTTCATACATGCCAGCTCCGCGACTGAAGTCTCCCCTGTATGGGGGACAGCATCGCCCTCGGCTCCTAAGAATTCGACTGATCGGATCAGTCTCACCCTAGAAATTCCAGGCCAAGTATCGCGACGTCATCTTCAAAGCCTCCTTGCATACTCCAGGCACGGCTCTTTTCTATAATGCTATTCAATCCCCACATCATCTCTCGATTTGCGACATCTATAAAGGTCTCTTGGAGCCTTTTCCTTCCCCATATTTCTCCGTGAGTATTCATGACCTCATAAATCCCGTCGCTATAAAGATATAACCGATTTCCTACATGCACCGGGACCGAACTGGTTTGATACACTCCATTTATAGAAAATCCGATTGGCCAGGACCGACCGCCCAATACCACAGATGGCATGTCCGATTTCACTAAGATAGAACCGGGATGTCCGGCACTGGCATACCGAAGAAGACGGGTAGAGCATTGCCACACACCAACCCATATCGTGAAATAATCTCCTTCCCCGGTCAGGGGATATTTCCTGTTAAGAAACGTCACAATGTCACCTGGATCGTAGGAGGGAAATGTCTTTTGAATATGCTCTCCTTTAAAAAACATCGCTAACGACACGGCCCGTAATGCCGCTCCGATACCGTGGCCAGACATATCCAACACCATGAGACCAATATGATCATCATCCCATCTAGTCGCTTGAAACAGATCTCCTCCCAAATGAGAGGAGGGTAAAAATACCCATTCCAATCGTATTCCCGGAACTAATTCTCCAGGCTGAGGGAGCAAACTCCGCACAAAGTCGGAAGCCGAACGGAGTTCGGAATGCAATTCCACCTGTTTCTGTGACAGCAAGCGATTCGATTCCGCCAAATCGAGCATCAACTGTCTGGCACGAAGTCCAGCTCTCACTCTGGAGATAATTTCCTGTTCAGAAGCGGTTTTTGCTAAAAAGTCATCGGCTCCCCGGCTCAGCCCTTCCGCAATTTTTTCCGGTTGGTCGAGTGTGGTCATCAGAATAAAATGGATCGTTCGGTATCGTTCATTTCGTTTAATCGCTTCACATAACTCCGGGCCATTCAGTTCGGGCATCATCCAATCCGACAGCACGAGATCCACCGAATCCCGTTCAAGGATTCCCAGGGCTTCCTTGCCATTGCATGCCTCCAGGATACGATACTTGTATTTGGTCAATCGTCGCCTGGCCACCATTCGTCCCAGCTTGTCATCATCTACGAGTAGAATTGTATAGACAGAATCAGAGCTGGAAGATTTCCCCACTATGACGTCTGCAGCCCCGATCTGTTCCCTCGCACTCATTCGAAATCCTCTCGAACGGTTTTTTTGTGTAAGTTGTGTTTCGGCCTGAGCAAGATTGAACCCAAGAAAAGTCTTTTTCGAGCGCGTAAAGTGCGAGAGCAGTGGAAAAGGCTAAAACCAAATCAATTGAAAGGGAGGAGGCGGCCCAATCAATGAGTAAAGAAGGAAGTCAGGATGGCCACTGTCGGAAATTCCGAAAAAGCCATTACCATGGATCCTGCAGGCCACACGCAGAAATTCAGGAAATAGTTTCTCCTTAGTGGAAACGTCTCTGTCAGGTCTTCCAGGTTCGTCATGCCGCTTACGATGGAAAAATGTTGTTGCTGATTCCTCTACTATCCAATTTTTACGGTCTGCCAGACATCCTTACGTCTATCCAGCCATCACAAACATCTTTACCGGCCTAATCGGGTATGTAAAAGAGCCTTAAGCCTAATCATGGCTTGAGCATGCAACTGACAAATGCGGGATTCTGTCACATGCAAAACCACTCCGATTTCCTTCATGGTCAATTCTTCAAAATAATAAAGGGTCAAGACTAAACGCTGACGTTCCGGCAATCGTTCAATCGCTTCCACCAATGCATGACGGGCATCTTCAGACACGAGGGTCTCTAACGGCGTCGGCTGATCTCGATCGGCCAGGGCGTCCAAAATTGGATGTGAATCTTCATCATTACTTCCAAGGTCATCGAGGCTCAATACGACAGCCCCTTTGGCTTGAAGGAGGGTTTCATCCACTTCCTGAGTCTCCATGCCTAAGGATTCCGCCAATTCCTCCTCTGTCGGTGGCCGGCCTTTACGTTTTGTCCATTCATTGGCCGCATGTTGAATTTTTCCGATGCGTTCACGAAGAGAGCGCGGGACCCAGTCCATTGCCCGAATTTCGTCTAACATAGCCCCGCGAATACGAAATTCAGCATAGGTCCGAAATTTAATTTCTCGTGAGGGATCAAACTTCGTAAGGGCATCTAAGAGCCCGACCATCCCTGCACTCATAAGATCTTCCACATTGAGCCCGCTCGACACCCGCATGGCCAACCGCATGGCCATATATTTAATAACCGGCAGAAACTCCTGAATCAGGGTTTCGCGTTCCTGTGTCGTCAGCGAAAGCTTGGTCGAAATGGAATTTGTTGCTTTTTCAGAAGCAGGTCTCTCTGGAGCAGTTGTTACAGCACCACGTTTCATGCGTTATCCTTCCGTCACAGTTCGTGTGGCCCCCAGGGCAGCTGGGCCAAAGAGTTGAAATCCCCCTTGCCATGAAAGATCTCCGCTCCAATCATTGACCGCCTTCACCAAAGCGACAAAGGCTCGACTCGCCGGAGCTCGGGGATAGACATCACACACCGCACGTTGTTGAGCAACCGCCATCGGCACATAGTCATCTGTAGGGATACATCCTAGGTAATCGAGCGAAATCGTCAAAAATCGGTCCGTCACCAAACTGAATTTACGAAAGACTTCCTTGCCTTCCTGGTTATGTTTCGCTTTATTCACGAGCATGCGGAATGTCCGCAGGTGGTAACGGGTGGAAAGAATTTTAACCAGGGCATACGCATCAGTCAGAGAAGTCGGATCAGGGGACACCACCACCAAGGTTTCGTGAGCCACTAAACTAAAATACAACACGTTAGCCGAAATACCTGCCGCACAATCGATGAGCAGCAAGTCCGGCGGAGAGGGCAATTGAAGAAAAGCGGATTGTAGAAGGAGCTGTTGTTCATGCGTGAGCTGAGTGAAGGCCTGGCCTCCGGAGGTGGCCGGTAATATTTGGATACCTTCAGGGCCGGTGATGAGCACCTCCTCAAGGCGGCGCTGCCCCGAGAGCACGTCTTCAATCGTGTAGTGAGGCGTGAGTCCCAATAAAATATCAACATTCCCCAAGGCCAAATCTGCATCCATGACCAGCACTTTTCTTCCCTGACGGGCTGAGGCCACCGCCAAATTGGCAACCACATTGCTTTTGCCTACCCCGCCCTTCCCTGAACTGACCGCAATGACCTGAATCCGCGCTTTGTTTGATGGTTGGGGATTCATGGCGGCACGCAAGCCGCTAGCTTGATCCAGCCGTCGCTTGGCGACGTCTCCCGGAACCATAACGGGCACCGATGACGACACAGCCATTAGTGAGCTACCTCCACCAAGGGAACGCCATGCTGTATGGCCTGGCTGGCCGAATGTCCCCAGACCAATTCCACCAGGCGGGTTCGATTGGCAATTTCCAGATCTTCCGGAACACGTTGTCCGGAAGAAAGATAGGAGACCGGCAAGCCGGTCTGAGACAATACGTTATAGAGACTTCCCCCGGTGGGCATCTCATCAAGTTTCGTAATTAAGAGCTTATGAATCGGAATGGATTGATATCGATGAATGGTTTCCATTTGCACCGATTCGGCCATCGGAGCGGCTAACACCAGATGCGTTTCCAGTTGGAATTGTCCTCTGGTGATCGCGATTAACTCATCATGCCCGGCCTGATCCTTGGGGCTTCGACCCGCCGTATCAATCAGAATCAAATCCGCCTCCTGATGTCGTCCCATGCATTCCACAAAATCCTTATGGGAGACCGCGACTTCCAATGGAATTTTTAAGATTTTCGCAAAAACCCTGAGTTGCTCCACCGCCGCCACCCGATACGTATCCAAGGTAATCAACACCGTTCTCCGATGCTCATCCTGTTGACGTGCCAATCCGGCGAGCTTGGCAATCGTCGTCGTTTTTCCCACGCCTGTCGGCCCGACCAGCATCATGATTTTTTGTCCATAATGCCGGGATACTGCCGGACCGGACACGGCCAACGCCTCTTCCATCCGTTCCCATAACAAACTGTTCAGCGCCTCGCGATTACCCAAACCGGCCGTTCCCAGTGTTTCCACCACCGTTCGCAACAGATGATGGGCCTTCTGCGGATTGACCCCATGGCTCACCAACGACTGGTAGACCTCCATCACATCTCCTGGCAAGCCTTCAACACGTTTGGACATCTGACTGCCCAGAACCTCACCCACGACAATTCGCAATCCCTCTAATTCCTGTCTTAAGGGCCCCAGAACCCGTTCAGGATCTCGCTGCTCCTCCCGTAACCGCTTAATCTCCTCGCGCATTTCCTGAAGGTGCTGGGTTACCGGATCGAGGACTGTGGCCATATGAAGCGCTTCTGAAAAACTTTGATCCTTGTTGAGTTTCGCCTGTTCAAGAACAGGAGTGTCGGGGACCAATCGTTTGGCAATGAGAGATTGGAGCGATCGATCAGGGTTTGCAGGTGCCTTCTCTACTTGAGAAGGGCGATCGACTGCGGCGGTCACTTCGATGACTGATTGACTGAGCAATCCAAACAAGCCCCCGCCTTTTTGAATGCGGCGCGATGAGACGATGACCGCCTCCGGCCCGAGTTCCGCTTTCACTGCCTGGAGAGCTTCTTGTAATGAGAGAGCTTCAAACCGTTTCAGCTTCATGTGGCATCCTCACGACTTCAATGGCTTGGATTTTAGTTTTGGGGTCCAACTCATTCGGGGAGAGCACCGCCAGCGCATGCACGCCGGGCGAAACTAAGCGATATAGTTGGGATCTGATTGACTGGGAACATAACAGCACCGGTTGATACCCTTGACCGACAACCCGCTCAATGGCCTGGCGTACCGACGTAATGACCTGATTTAACACACCGGGGGACAACCCGCCCTGTTCCCCGCTAATCGGTTTCATCGCCTCTGTCAACCGACGATCCAGGACCGGATCCAGACTGATCACCTGCACGAATCCTTCTGCATTGGCATATTGGGTCGAAATGGTTCTGGATAAATTTTGCCGAGCATATTCCGTCAGGGTGTCAGGATCCTTACTCTGGGTGGTGTAATCGGCAACAGTTTCCAGAATCGTCCGCAAATCACGGATAGACACTCGTTCTCGTAAGAGATTCTTGAGGATTCTCACCACAGCTCCTAAGGATATTTGGGTCGGAATCAAGTCATCCACCACCTTGGGATAGGTCTTGGCAAGGTTATCCAGCAAATTCTGGACCTCTTGACGACCCAGCAATTCATGCCCATTGTTTTTAATAAATTCGGTCAGATGCGTGGCAATGATGGCCGGTCCATCGACCACAGTGTAGCCCTCAATCTGCGCGTGCTCTTTTTCGGCCGGAACAATCCAGACCGCCGGCAAACCGAAACACGGATCTTTCCCCGGCTTTCCTTGGAGCCCTTTTTTCGCATGACCGGGATTGATCGCCAATAAATGCCGGGGCACCAGTTCCCCTTTGGCCACCTGAACCCCTTTCAACAAAATGCTATATTCATGCGGTTTATTCTGGAGGTTATCGCGGATATGCACCGCGGGGACCACAAAGCCCATATCAAGAGCCGTTTGCCGCCGAATGGCCCGTATCCGTTCTAATAACTCGCCCCCTTGGGCGTGATCGACAAACGGGACGAGTCCATACCCGACATGAAGTTCGAGAATATCGGGAGGCGTCACGGTATCCATCGAATCCGTTGCGGAAGTAGGTGTGGTATCTTTTTTCGGGGGCAAACTCTTCACGCGCGCGGCTTCCTGCTTTTGAGTCCACAACACATACGCCAATCCGGCCGTCATGCACCCTAAAAGTAAAAAGGCCACATGGGGTAAACCTGGAAGAAACCCTAAAAAAAACAACATGGCGGCGACAGCGGCGACGAGGTGGGGATTAAAAAAGATCTGTTCCGTGACATCGCGACCAAGGCTGGTTTTGGTTGAAACCCGTGTCACAATGATACCGGCGGCGGTCGACATAATCAGCGCGGGAATTTGAGCCACAATGGCATCCCCCACGGTCAGCAGCGTGAAGCGTTTGGCAGCGTCAATGACCGACATGCCATGTTCCATCACACCGATCCCTAAGCCGCCCAGGATGTTAATGAAAATGATCAGCAACGCGGCAATGGCATCACCCCGAACAAATTTACTGGCACCGTCCATAGATCCGTAAAAATCGGCTTCTTGCGAAATGGCCTCCCGGCGCTTTCGTGCTTCCCCTTCGTCAATGATCCCCGCATTGAGATCTGCATCGATACTCATTTGCCTGCCAGGCATCGCATCCAGGGTAAATCGGGCCGCGACTTCCGCAATGCGGGTGGCGCCTTTCGTGATGACGACAAAATTAATAATGACCAGGATGGAAAACACCACAATGCCGACTGCGTAATTTCCTCCGACCACAAATTCGCCAAATACGCGAATGACTTCACCTGCTGCAGCTGGACCCTGGTTGCCATGCATTAAAATCGCCCTGGTCGATGCGATATTTAACGCCAACCGGAATAACGTGGTGAGTAACACCACCGAAGGAAAGACGGAAAATTCTGCCGGACGTCCGGCATGCATGGTTACCAGCAAAATCAAAATGGCCAGGGTCATGCTAAACGACAAAAAAAGATCCAGGAGAAACGAAGGGAGGGGCAGGAGCATCAGGAGGAGCATCCCCACCACCCCAACCGGCAAGAGCACATCCCCATAGTGGGCCGGTGTGAGTTCGGTTTTTAATTTTTGAGAATTAAACGCCATAGAAGCCGTTAACGAGTCTGTTCATGCATATGACGTAAACGATAGACATAGGCCAGGACTTCGGCCGCCGCCTGATAGAGAGCGCTGGGCACTTCCTGTCCGATTTTCACCGCTTTATACAGTCCTCGAGCCAGGCTGCGATTCTCAATAATCGGCACACCCGCATGACGCGCGATCTGCTTGATTTTGTCCGCGACAAAACCCGCCCCCTTCGCGACGACCACCGGGGCGTCCATCTTTCCTGTTTCATACCTGAGCGCCACCGCCACGTGAGTCGGATTGGTGATAATCACATCCGCCTTGGGAACAGCCTGCAACATCCTCTGGCGGGCACGTTCCCGTTGCAAGCTGAGCCGGCGGGATCGTATCTGCGGATCGCCCTCCACATCCTTCGACTCATCTTTCACTTCCTGTTTGGTCATCTTATGATCTTCATTATGCTGCCACCGTTGGTACACGAAATCGATGATGGCCAACAGGAGCAATGCCCCTCCCACCGACCACACAATTTTCTCCACAAGGCCCCATGCTCCGCCAAAGGCCTCGCCCAGTCCGAGAAGGGGAAGCTGAATAATAGAGAGAAGATTTTGAGACAAAATGAGGTAAACAATTCCCCCCACTCCCGCCACCTTCACCAGAGACTTCAAGAGATCCACCACCCCTTTCCAGGAAAAAATCCGCTTCAGTCCGTTGGCGGGATTCAATTTGGACGCCTTGGGTTGTAAGGCCTGCTCAACCCATAAGGGCCCTGTTTGTAGGAAAATCGCCGCAAAGGCTAACGCACCGACTAATAGACCGAAGGGAATGAGGGGGACAAACGCTTGATTGGTAATGTCTAACAACAGGGTATATGTGGAATGCGGATCTAACTGGAGAGTGCCCGCCTGCGCTAACCAATGCCGGTAATATGTATGAAATTGCACAAAGGCTTGAGGTGCCCAGAGAGAAATCATTCCAACCCCGCCTAACAGAACAAACAGGGAGGGCAATTCTCTTGTCATGGCCACTTGCCCTTTGCGACGAGCCTCCGCTAAACGTTTGGCACTCGGTTGCTCTGATTTGTCTGCACCGTCTTTGTTTTCAGCCATGCCCTAATTCCTGCAACAATTCCCACAGTATAGTCTCCATCCCGATAATCGAGTTCTGGAACACAAGGGCGATGAACGGCAGACCAAGACCTAACACCAATAAGCCCACCGCTATCGTAATGGGAAAACTGGTCAGCAGAATGTTCATTTGTGGAACAAGCCGACCAAGCATACCCATAGTGACATGAACCAGAAAGGTGGCGGCCATGACCGGAAAGGCCAGCTTCAATCCGGTGTCGTATGTTTGTTGAATCAACCCGGTCACATCGGTAAGAAGTGGGGCTCCCAAATGAGCCCCGAATGGCGGGATCAACTGAAAACTACTACCCAATGCCAACAGGACCAAATGATGTCCATCAACTTGAAAGTAGAGGAGGGTGGCCAGAATAGTCAGTAATTGTCCAAACACGGGCGTCTCCACTTGAGAGACAGGGTCCAACACCCCGGCCATGGCAAACCCCACTTGAAAACCCATCACACTCCCGGCCAGTTCCACCGCAGTCATGATGAGTCGCATGGCCATGCCTAAGACCAGACCGACCAACAGTTCGGCGCCCAGCGCAACCACCAGATTTCCCGGCTCCAACCAATTAGGAGGCAGGACAAAAGTAACCACAGGAGACAGCAGGACGGAGATGATCACAGCCATGCCGATTTTGATGCGAGAAGGGACCGAACGTCCGCCAAGTAAGGGCAACGCAGACAAAATGGCGGCCGTCCTCACTAGGACGACTACGAATTGCCAGACTTGTTGAATGGCAAAATCCCATTGGAGCACCGGTTACTTCACTTCTTTCTCTGGTCGGTTAAAAAGGTTACCCACGACGTCCTCGTGCTTTATTCACACGACGAAACACGCCGCGCATTCTACCTTCATGGCTTCAAATAGCACTGCTTAACAAAACTTCTTACCACTCCCGCCCTGGTCTGGTTAAAATTCAAGTCTGTTTGATCTGAGCCTGGACGATAAAATTTCTGATGAAATCCGTCTGTGCACTTCAGATGTTTTCATGACCCGTCTGATTTCTTATTGCGCAAACTCTGGAATTCTTGCCCATACCCCGGTCATGAACCCCACAAGAATTTCCACCATCCAGGGAAACATCACCAAAAGCACCACAAACATTGTGGCAATTTTTGGCAAAAACGTGAGAGTCATTTCGTTGATTTGGGTCATGGCTTGAAAGGCACTGACACAGAGGCCCACCAAGAGACTCAGGCCCAACATGGGACCCGCCACAAGCAAGATTGTTTGGATCGCCTCCTGACCAACGCTTAAGACACTTTCGGTTGTCATCTCTCCGTACTCCTCACGGTTTTTTATTGAAAACTATTCATCAATGATCCAACGACCAAAAACCATCCATCAGCCAACACAAACAACACCAGCTTAAACGGCAAGGAGATCATAATCGGTGGCAACATCATCATACCCATGGACATCAAAATGCTCGCGACAATCATATCGATGACTAAAAATGGCAAGTAGATAAGAAATCCGATTTGAAACGCTGTCCGTAATTCACTGGTAACAAAGGCCGGAACAAGGACATGCAGAGGTACATCATTCGCTGTTTGGGGTTGAGGGACTTTCCCCATCCCTACAAACAACGTTAAATCCTTTTCCCTAACCTGCTTCAACATGAAGGTCCGAAGTGGGACAACAGCCCGCTCCAGAGCCACTTCCTGTGTCACCTGATTTTCCAATAGCGGATTGAGTGCCTCGATGCGAATTTGCTCCCATACCGGCATCATAATAAAGAGGGTCAAAAACATTGCCAATCCAACCATCACTTGATTCGGTGGCGCATGCAACGTACCCAATGCCTGTCGAAGCAGGCCCAACACAATCACCACTCGTGTAAAGGAGGTCACCAACATCAACAAGGCCGGGGCAAGCGTCAGGGCTGTCAGTAGAAAAAGAATGCGAAGGCCGAATGTCCAGGGTTCGGTGCCATCCAACCCGGACACCTGGAAACTGATCGACGGATCTTTGTTGGTCTGGGCCAACGCAGAGGTCGACACGCTCATGACCATACTCATACTCATCAGAGCCGTCAGGAGACCCCACCCACGAAATCCTTGAGACGATGTACCCACGAATATTTTTCTCCTCAAGCCCGTAACACGCATTTCTCTCTGTCGATTGGCGACTTTGTTGCGACAGAACCAGCCACCGCTTGTTCGGATGTCTGTCGATTCCACTGTCCCAACCAGACGCCTAACCGTCCGACAACGGGATTGGCGATCGAACGGAGCCGATCAATCCGGTCCGCCTCCACGATCGTGGTCAGTAAGGTCAATTCCCGGGCCGTTGTCCCCAGCACGAGAATCTCTCCTGCAATTTCAACCAACATGATCTGTTTTCCGGTCCCGACCCGCAGCCCTCCAAGAATACGCATCACCGCGTCCCCGCTTTTCCCCGGTAATTCCCCGAACGTTCGCCGGACCCACGCCAATCCTCCGAGAAGTACGACCACCACCAGGGCCAGGGCTCCAGCCATTTTCAGGGCTTCATGCGTCAGATCCATCACGTCTCTCTTTAAAGTAAAGAATGAGCAGCTCAAGAAGGCCAACGCGATTTCTGTTCTGGCATTCTTTACTCCTGATTCCTCACCACTGACTGCGTTAACGAAGTTTATTCACTCGCTCGGTCGGGCTGATGACGTCCGTAAGACGGATGCCAAACTTCTCATTCACCATAACGACCTCACCTCGCGCCACCAACCGTTCATTCACCAAAACTTCCAACGGTTCCCCGGCCAGTTTATCCAATTCCACAATGGAGCCCGGTCCTAATTGCAGCAAATCTTTTATCAGCATGCGGGTATTTCCCAGTTGCGCGGAGAGCACCAAAGGTATATCCAAAATTCGATCTAAATTTCCGTCGTGTGGCCCATTCAGCTTGGGCACCGGACTGGTGGCCTTGGCAGCCGCTTCCTGAGCTAAGGCTTCCATCATTTCTTTTTCAGCATCAAACGTATCCAATTCGATTTTGTCTTCTTCACTCATCGTTGGTCTCCATGTTTCCACGATCATTGACTTGCCAACCACTCATCACGTCAACAGGCTCCTATTCCTTCGCCAGGATTATGTCCTGGATTTGAAACGATTGCATCCCTTTGGTGGTGCCTGGAAACCCCAGGAACTTTGGCACGCCTTCCACCGTGGCGGTTAACGGCTGTGTGGTACATTGGTTCAACACAATGACATCACCGACCGAAAACCGCATTAATTCCTCCACCGAGAGTTCAGTCTCTCCTAAACACACGGATAACTGGACAGGGGCTTCCCTGAGCCTGGCCGAAAAGCGTTTTAACCAGCCCATGTCCGTTTCATAAAAGTCACTTTGAAAACTCACCTGCAGACGTTCCCTGATAGGCTCCAACATCGCATAGGGTAGGCAGAGATGCAGATCTCCGACCGAATTCCCTAACTCAATGCCCAATGTAATGACGATCACAATATCCGCCGGCAACACGATGGAAGCCAACTGGGGGTTCATTTCAGCTCGAACCGCGTTAATCGTGAGTTTCTGGACAGGATCCCAGGCCTTTTGCAAATTCGCCAATCCCATCAACATGACCTTACGCATCACCCGCTGCTCAATGATGGTAAAGTCCTGACCTTCGGGTTTGACATGAGTCTGACCGGCTCCTCCAAAAAAATGATCGACAAGTAGATAGACTGTGGCCGCATCGGTGGCGATCATGGCCGAGCCTCGAAGTGGTTCCATGGAAATGATTTGGAGATATGCCGGGACAGGAAGGCGCTTGGTGAACTCCCCGAACTTCATGACGGATTGATTCGTCACAGTCACTTCGACGGCTTTACGAAGAATGTCGCTGAGTGCGACACGAAAGAGCCGGGAGAATTGCTGGTGAATTACATCCAGCGTCGGCATTCGCCCGCGAACCACCCATTCCTGATTGCCTAAATCATAGGGAACAGGTCCATCGTGATACGCTTCTTCCGACTTGCCCTTCGGGCTCGGTTTCCACTCCACCATCGGAAACCCCCCGGAGAAGAGCGTCGACTTCATCCTGGCTGAGAATTTTTTCCATGATTAGACATCACACAACAAGGCAAACCATGCAGTCTCTTCTTGACTCTTTCTTCTTGACTCCATACTCCTTGCCTGCCAAGTTTCACGCTGCCTTACTGAATAATGAAATCGGTGAAAAAGACATTAGCCACCTTCCCTTTACTCATCACGCCATTGACCCGAGTCATAATTTCTTCCCGAACCCGGCGTTTCCCGTTCACCGTTCTCAATAATTGAGATTCCTTACTGCTCAGCAACACCAACAGCGCATCCCGAATAGCAGGAGTTTTGTTTTGAAAATCCGTTTTTTCTTCCGGTCGATCCAATTCTAATTTGATGCTCACCTTTAAAAATCTCAGTTCACCATTATCTGCCAAATTGAGAAGAAAAGGCTCTAATTCCATGATCGGCCCAGGCTCCTCATGGCCTCCCTCGGCTTTGGCATGCTCCTCCTGGGTATCGGACTTCTCGTCCTTGCCTCCCATGAAAAACCAGGCAGCACCTCCTCCTCCACCGAGAAGGAGGATTCCCACCAGGGCCAATAGAATCATTTTCTTCCCGGACCCTGTTTTGGCGGGCGCCGCCTCTGTGGCATTTTCTTCAGCCATATATGAACCTCACACGCTAAAAAGTTTTTGGGCCATCACATTCCTCTTCCCAATTCAGCAACCTTTGTGCCACTCCTATTTTCTACGTAGACAGAGGTGCGTAGATGTTATCAACTACCTGTATTTCCAGATGTTTCGAGCCATGTCATCCCTCACCGTCCCTTTTTCCTTCAATCAAAAAAAACCCTGTCTTTCGTCACTTTCCTGGCGATCCGCAGGAACATTTGACACATTGATTCCAGCGCTCGAGGACATGTGTCACCAGACAAACGCTCCTGCATGTTCTCATGGACATAAAAAAACCCCCAGGCAGAGTGATCTGCCTGGGGGCGTGAGTCGCCAAAGCCTCGTTCAAAATTTACCGGGCCAGATTCACCAGTTCTCCCAATAGGTCATTGGTGGTGGTGATGATTCGTGAATTGGCTTGAAATCCACGCTGCATAGTAATCATATTGACTAATTCCTCACCCAAATCCACATTGGAAGTTTCTAACGTGCTAGCGGACACTTTCCCAAATGAGCCAGTACCTGGCCCTCCAATCAATGGTGTTCCCGAGTCCCCCGATTGAATAAACAAATTCCTTCCAATGGGTTGCAGTCCATCAGGATTGATAAATCTGGTCAGTGCGACTTGCCCAAGATTCTGGGTGGTTCCGTTTGAAAATCGTCCAGTAATGACACCGTCTTCACCAATGGAAGTACCGGTAAGAGTACCATTGGCAAACCCATCCTGTGACAAAGTTAAGAGCACAGACTTCGAACCTTGTTGTAGCATGCCATTAGTGCCAACTCCTCCGTCGGTTGTAATGCTTGTCCCAAAATTAAAGGCGATCGCTTGTGCCGCCACGGAACCATTACTAAAATCAATCCCGGTCCCACCTGCATTAAAATAAGTGGGAGCACTTTCCGTATCTAATAAGCCCGCAGTCGTAAATCCTAGCGTGCCTTGGGCCACCAACGCATTGCCCGTAGTGGAATTGGAATTCCCGGCCGTGACCGTCACCTCCGAATCTAGTGCGATTACATTATACTGCCAAGTATTAGCAGCAGATTTATTGAAATATACAGTCAAATCATGGCCCACACCCAGCGTATCAAATACTCGAATTCCAGTACTAAAATGAGAATTGGCCGGGTCTGAGGGATTCAGCAAGAGCTGCGCCGTGGTAGGAGAAGTAGCTACTTCACCCGCAAACAAATTTCCACTCATATCTACTTGCGTAGAAGGCGTTCCAATTTGTTGCGTCGTGGTTAGAACTAAATCGTCGATGGTTCCCAAGATATTTCCACTGCCGTCTACTTGATATCCTTGAAGTCGCAATCCCGCCGGATTTACCAAATTCCCCGCTGAATCAATATTGAACTGTCCGGCCCGAGAAAAGAATGTGTTGCCCGATGCATCATTGACTTGAAAGAATCCGTCACCATCAATGGCTAGATCCAATGCATTCGAAGTCGTTTGCAGTGATCCTTGGGTAAAACTGGGATCGATGCCCAACACTCGAACTCCACGACCTTCGACTAAGGCTGTGCTTGTTCCTCCACCACCGATGGTGGCGCCGAACAAATCCCCGAATGATACTGTTCGACTTTTATAGCCTACCGTTTGCGCATTGGCGATGTTGTTTCCGATCTCACTGAGCGCTCGACTGGTGGCGTTAATTCCACTGGTGGCCGCAAAAAATGCTGAGGTAATTCCCATTGGCGTTTACTCCTTCTGTGTCAAATGACCAAGATCCATGATTCATCGCCCACAACCATCTTTCTTATTCTATGGAGATAATGTCTTGAGTGTTTAAGCTTTTCCCACTTTGCACGACCACCGGACTCTCCGTCCCAAACGCAATATTTATGACCCGTTCACGGGCGAACGTGAAATTCGGGACAGGCTGTTTATTAACATCTTCGGCTTTGATCCTGAACTGATAGGCCCCTTCCGGTACGCGGTCTCCGGACTCATCCAACCCGTCCCAGAGAACCTTGTGAGCCCCGGGTGTTTCTGGTGCAGTTGATGAAAGTGTTCGAATGACTTCCTTGTTCGGACCAAGAACTTCAATGCGCACGCGGTTGGCAGCTCCACTCAACGCGTAGGCCAGAGTGGGCTCATCGTCTTTTCCAATACTCACCGTATCCCCCTGCGAGACTATCGTCCGTCCAATCAAATTCACCAGATCCAATTGTGTCCGTTGTGTGTCCTGACCGATCAACTGTTCTAAGAGCTTATTCGTACTCGTGGTTTGCTCCAATGTGGTGAATTGCGCTAACTGTGCCACGAAATCCTCATTTTGCACAGGGTTCGTGGGATCCTGACTTTGCAACTGTGTGACTAACAATCGCAGAAAGACATCAGGCCCAAGTGCCGATACGGCCGCCTGCACATTTCCTTGACCGGGCACTGTGGAAGGCGATGATGTTGCCGCGATCGGATCCATATAGTCACACTCCTTTGTTCGACAGCTTACGTTTCATCTGTTCGATTTTCTGTCCTAGGCCACATAATGCCATCCTCGCTCCTCAAACCGCGTGACAGAAGGGATGTGCGGATCCTGGGCATGAGAGAAAGTCGTGGATCCCCAGTGCCCCTGCTGCGATGCCCTCCAATCCGGATCCGTTGCCGACTCCTGCTCACGATGGTGATCGCGCACCTCGGCGGAGAATTCCTGTAAATCCATATCGCGCTGGGCCAGTTGTTCTTCTAATTGTGGAACAAATTGGACAGCCAGATTTTTCAAGGTGGCTTGATCCATCACCAAGCCGGCATAGACCTGTCGTTGCTGAACGCCCACCTCAATCTGAACTCGATTGGTTTCAGACAATTGCACTTCCATCTGGAGCCGTTGTAGAGCTGGAGTCGGAAGCTCCAGTCCACGCTCTTCCGCCATTCGCACACCAGGCCCTGGCGAGAGAGACGATGAGAACTGTTGGAAACCGGATTGAGAATGAGGGGAACCACCCATTCCATTATTGGCGCCCTGACCACCGTTCGTGTCGACTCCCACACCTTTGCCTGCCGCTTCAAAAATATCTTTAGAACGATCCCCGGTTGAAAAAAAGCTGCTATCTCTCAATAGGTCTGACGGTACCCCCAAGGTAGATTCTTTTCCATTTATTGATGATTCGCCCAAAAGACTTGAACTGCCATTTGCATATTTGACTCTGGTCAAATTCGATTGAACCAATTCGGCCAGACTCGCAGGGGTTTCCTCAAAAGGAAGCGGATTTTGGAAGGCTTGATTGACCACAGGGTTGAGAGGTGTTGGCATGACTCTGCCCGATGTGGGAGAAATGCGCAGTGCCATGCTGTCTGCGTCTTGACCAGGCCTTGATAGGCGATCCAGTATTTGTTCAGCAGGCTTTCCAGTTCCCACAACAGATTCCGGCTCAGGCCCAGCAGAGGATCCCGCTAGTTGAACAGAATCTTTGACGGACTCTCCAAGAAATTGTTGCGGGTTCGAGTTGGAACCAATAGAAATCCCACTGTTGTCTGCGACACTTCGCCCAACGGGTGAGACTTGAATGGATGAATTCTCTACAAGCAACGGAAAGCCAGGCTTCAGTATTGGATTTTGTGTCTGAATTCCAACTGCTCCGGATCCTCCTTGAGGCGAGAAGACCACACCTGAAAGTGATGTATCAGGAGAGAAATCCAGGGGTATATTTACATTGCCAACCTTATGTTCTCTAGCAACACCTGATGACGGAAGAGGAGTCAAGGATGTTGGTCCGATATCAACATCTTCTCTCAATCCTAGCCCGACTGAATCAAAGAACGTCACCTGAAGGGTGTGAGGTTGGACATTCCCCGAAAGAGGCCACTCAACACTCTCTGGAATACCCTCTCGGAGGACATCGCCGGTCCTGTCTTGAGCTGGCAAATCGTTGAGAGAAAGATCCGTGTTTTCTGGAAGGAACTGAGGATCGGGCAATCGTCTCTGATCCTCTGATGGAACAGTCGAAGTCAAACTTGCGAAAAGAGAGGCCACCGCCGACTGATCACGAAGAATTTTTGCAAAAGGATTATCGGAAGGATTTCCGATTGTCGTTGATTGATCAGGAACGATCCCTCCTGTCTGACCGTTCTCTTGAATGGAACTCCCCAACCGCCCTGGAAAGAAAGGAAGGGCATTGATCATCGTTTATTTCCGCGTCTTCGAATCATTACGGTTTTGCAGTTTGATTTCCCGGTATTGCCGGAGTCCTTCGGATAGCTTGGCGGCTTTCACCGGTTCCACCCCTGCCAACAGGCCGGCGGCTTTTTTATCTTTGATTCCTGCCAGAATGTCCAAGGCTAATTCTTCCCGCATGTGTGATATTCTCAAGGCCGCTTCTTCAGGATCCATCGACTCATAGATTTTAATCAGATGAACTAACGCCGGATCCTGTTCCAGATATTGACGTTGCTCTTCCGCCAGGGAAGACGCCTGCCCTTCTATACGTTTTCCCTCTTTGGCTTGTCGGGCCGCTAACGCTTCCAAATCCCTCTGAAGGGCCGCGACTCGTTCTTCACGTTGCTGCAAACCACGTTCCCGTTCTTCCAGCTCTTTCAGGCGAGCTTGCAACTGTTCCAACAAGGTGGCTTCTTGGCTGGGTGACTCCTCCACGAGATTTTCTCCAACCTGTTGATTCTCGTATGAATCCGTCGTTTTCATGTCTGGCGTTTCTTGAACTGACCCGACCACGGTGGCCCACAAGAACAACGCCACAAACCACCACAATATGAGTCGTCGACTAGGCAGCATGGTTCTACTGGGTCATTTCTTCAAGGTGATAGGTGGCATAGGCATGAGCAGACACTTCTTCCTGCATCCGTTGTTCTTGGGCAGCGACTTTCTGCATGACCTCCTGCTCCTTTTTAGCGATCACCAACTCTACCACCCGTCTGGCGTGATGGGCCTTTTTCAATTTTTGCCGTAATCCCACCAGCATGAGGTCTAAATCCTGAATCCGCTGCGTATGCAATTCCATCGCCGAACCGATACGATCCAGCCACTGATACCGTTGTTCGGCAATCATGTTGTCAATGCCGCCCCGTAACCGCTGTTCCAATTCGGCCGCTACTGAATCCATCTCGACAAGGCATTCATCACGCTTTGAGGCGGCCTGGCTCTTTTCCCACTCTGCCAACACGACTTCTTCACGAGCCAAATCCTCCACCTGCTTACGAAATCGGAGTAACGTGGTCCAGTTCATGTAGTCTTTCCCTTTCTCTCGAGAAGACGACGGCCCTGTTCCGCCAACAACTCAAGACCTTGGCAAGTGTCAATCATCCCCGCACCTTCCTCACGGTTTTGTCTGAGAAACGCATCAATAGGCTCTTTCATCTGTATCGCGGCATCGAGTCTGGGATTCGTCCCCGGTTGATAGGCGCCTAAATTAATCAAGTCTTCGGCATTGCGATATTCCGCCAGCATCTGTATCAACAGCCGGACTGCATTCAAGTGGGAGGGCGACGCAATATCCGACATGACCCGGCTCACACTCTGAAGCACATCGATTGCGGGAAAATGTCCTTGCATCGCGAGGCGGCGGGACAACACGATATGTCCGTCTAAAATGGACCTGATGGAATCGGCAATGGGATCATTCAAATCGTCTCCATCCACGAGCACCGTATACAGACCGGTAATGGATCCCGCGCCTATCGGCCCCACCCGCTCTAAGATTTGCGGAAAGAGCGTAAAGACAGAAGGCGGATACCCTTTGGTGGTGGGCGGTTCACCGGCTGCCAGCCCGACCTCCCGTTGGGCATGGGCCAACCGGGTTAAGGAATCGACCAGCAGCAGGACCTGATTTCCCTGATCACGAAAAAACTCGGCAATGGCCGTGGCCACAAACGCGGCTCGCACCCGGACTAACGGAGATTGATCGGACGTCGCCACAACCACGACCGAACGACGGAGACCTTTCTGCCCCAAATCCCGCTCAAGAAATTCCTTCACCTCCCGCCCTCGTTCGCCGACAAGCGCGATCACATTCACATCTGCCGTCGTTTGACGACAAATCATCCCCATCAACACACTTTTCCCGACCCCGCTCCCCGCAAAGATCCCGAGTTTTTGTCCAACTCCGCAGGTCAACAGACCATTGATCGCTCGTAAGCCAAGATCCATCCGCCTGGTAATGCGCTCCCGGAGCATGGGGGCAGGAGCCGGAGAATAGAGGGCATAGCGCCGGCTGGGTGACAGCGGCCCTTTCCCATCGACCGGTTGACCGAGTCCATCGAGGACTCGTCCCAACATTTGCGGCCCCACGAAGAGTGCGGGGGAGGTCGGATCATAGCGAATCAGATTTCCGGCAGCGATGCCGCGCACAGCCCCGAACGGCATGATCACCACACGTTGCTCACGAAACCCGATGACTTCTCCTTCCAGAAAGGACGGACGCCGTTTGTTGAAAATATGGCATCGTTGCCCCACCGACGCCCCCAGGCCGGTACCTTCAAGTGTAAGTCCCACAGCTTTGACTACACGCCCGGTGACCGTGACAGGAGAGATCTCTTCAAGTCGTTGGTGAATACCGGCAAGGCTCATATCCGCGATGACTCCAAACCGAATTCATTGGCCACGATAGCCAGTTGTTGGGAAAGCCGGGCATCGAACAATAAACCGGCCTGTTCCACCAGGCATCCACCAGGATCCACGTCCTCACAGGCTTCAAGCACCAGATGGTCACCATCGGTATACTCCGTCCGCAACGTGTGCTGAAGAGGCTCTAAGATACTGAAATCCTGCGGGTGAACTTTCACCGTGACGAGTTCTTTGGCAGGCAGGAGAGCAAGGACCTGCCGCACTTGCCGAACCACCATCTCGGTATCGATTTCAATTTCTCGAAGAATCAGTTTTCGGGTCATAGCCAAGGCCACTTCCACAATATCCCGTTCGTGTTGTTCCAACGCAGCCACCCTGGCCCGACCGATGTGGTTAGCCAGCATAAGGGCCTTCTTGAATTCTTCTTCCACCTGGGCCTGGCATCGGGCACGGCCCTCATCAATGCCAGTCTGACGTCCTCGCTCAAACGCTTCACGTTGGAGTTCATGACAATCATGGGGTTCACTCTCCTGGATAGACTCTTTCGTCCCCCCTTGGACCAATTCAACCATCTGAAAACTTTTGACTCGTTCATTCTCTTCCATGGGCAGGCGAACCTTAGACCATTTGTTCCTCACCCTTTCCTCCTATCGCCACCCGGCCCTCACCCGCCAAGCGTTGTACCGTTTTGATAATATTCTGTTGGGACGCCTCCACATCACTCAGCTTGACCGGCCCGCGGGTTTCCATATCTTCCTTGAGGGATTCAGCCGCCCGACTGGACATGTTCCTGAAGAACTTGTCCCGTAATGGTCCCTCAACGGGTTTAAGCGCCAGGAGCAATTCTTCTTTGCTCACCTCACGCAACAGTTCCTGCATTCCACGATCGTCGACATTTTCCAGGTCTTCGAACACAAACATTTTTCCACGGATCTCTTCCGCGATATCCGGGTTTTTGGCTTCCAGGGCCGTCAAAATTTCCCCTTCCACATTTCGTTTCACGGAATTGAGAATTTCAGCTACCAGGCCTGTTCCTCCCACCGCGACCGCGTTTTTAGACGATCCCAGACGCAATTCTTCCTGAAGAACCCAATTTAATTCATCTAACATGTTGGGAGACACCTCTTCCGTCGTTGCCAACCGATAGACGATCGCATCCCGTTTATGCGCAGGAAGCAATGACAAAATCTGACCGGCTTGATCCGATTCCAAGTTCGCCAAAATCAGTGCTCCCGTCTGAGGATGCTCAATGGCCAGCAGATTCGCAATGGAGGTCGCGTCGAGAGATTTTAACGTTTCAAATCCGGCATTCTCAGACGTATTCAGGGAACTGAGAATTCGCCGCGCTTTGTCCTTCCCCAGAGCCGCATTGAGGATTTTCGAGAGATAGGTTTTCCCTTCCACAGAAAGACCGGAAGTCCCGGCCAATTCGCGGTATTCCTTTAACACCATCCGATGCTCGTCCTGTCCGACATTCACCAATGCCCCCAGGTAGGCCCCAATGGCCCGGATATCTTTTTGGTCGAGAACTTTCAAGACTTCCACGGCGGCAGTTTCCCCGATGGCCAGCAATAAGATAGCGGCCTTTTCATACCCGGATAATTGACTGTTCACCAATTAAACCTTTTCTTCTTGTTCTTCTTTAATCCAGGTTCGAATGACTTGTGCGGCAGAAGCCGGATTATCTGCCGCGAGCTTAATGGCTTGCTCCTGAGGAGTTTCGGTAATTTGCGCTTCATACTCCGTTACCGTGGCCGGCAACCCTCTCTGAGGCAAAAACACCGGTTCAGCTGTGGGCTTGCTGAGATTGAGAGCCATGGGCCTTACGACAAACCACAGCACCATGACCCCTAGAAGGAAGAACAATACCGGTTTGAGGAACCCACCCCAGGCGGCCAGGAATGACTGTACGCCTGCGGTGAGACTATCTTCACCCTCTAAGATGGTGGGAGATTCAAATGCCACATTGATGACTTCGATTTGATCCCCACGCTCTTCTGAGAATCCCACAGCCTTTTTAACGATTTGCACCAGATTCTGAATTTCCTGTTCGGGCCGCGGCACATATTTCTTCTCGGTCGCATTTCCTGCCGTTTGTCCTTCAGCCCCTTGAGCTGCCTCGTAGACTCCATCCACCAACACGGCCACGCTCAACCGCTTGATCGCACCTGTTGGTTCAATGATTTTGCTTACCTTCCGATTGACCTCATAATTCAACGTTTCATTTTTTCGTTTAGCTTCTTTCGGTCGCCCTCCGTCAGAAGCCTGTAATTCATTCGGCACATTCGTTCGTACGCCCGGCACGCCGAGAGGGGCACCGGCTTCAATGACTTTTTCCTGACTTCGATTTTCACTTCGCACCACCTGGCTATTGGGATCAAAGATTTCCTCAGTGATTTCCACTTGGCGAAATTCCAGCGGTGCCGTGACTCGTATAACCGACTTGTCCCGGCCTAAAACCTGATCCAACATGGTTTGAACCCGTTGCTCCAGATCTCGTTCCACCCGGCGTTGTGTTTCAATTTGAGAAGCGGTCAGTTGGGCGTCCCCATCCGCGGAGTTTTGACTGAGCACCTGGCCATGATTGTCCACAACCGTCACCTGGCCGGGCTCTAACCCTTCCACACTACTCGCCACCAAATGCACGATCCCCTGCACCTGTGGTCCTCCGAGGGGAGCCCCCCGTTTGAGAGTCAACACGACCGCGGCTTGGGCCGCTTTTTGTTCCGTGGCAAACAAGCGCTTCTCAGGAATAACCAAATGCACCCGTACCCGTTCCACTTGAGAAAGTTGACCAATGGTCCGTGCCAGCTCTCCCTGAAGGGCTCGCCGGTAATTCATTTGCTGGGTAAATGGTGTGACGCCCAATCCAGTTCGGTCAAAAATTTCAAACCCCACGCCGGCCGATTCCGGGAGTCCTAAGGAGGCCAGTTGCAATCGCAACTCATGAACGCGCTCAGCTGGAACCTTAATGGTGTTCCCACCTTCACCAACTTCGTAGACGGCTCCCTGCTTCCCAAGCTCCTGAACGATTGCTCGCGTATCATCGGGATTGAGTTGAGAAAACAGGACCACCAATTCCGGGGCTTTTCCCATCATCATCAACATGGGAATCGTGGCAAGGGCTAAGGCCAACACCGCCACCACGCCAATCCGTTGGCTCATGCTTAACGATTGAAAGTTACTCAGAAGACTGTCCGCCAATGTGGCCATAAGAATTACCGGGTTAGCTCAATGCACACAAACGGAGAAGATGGTCCTGGTCCCAACCACCAGGGAAATCCGCTCCACCCGACACTCCGTCCTTTCTTGTCGATCGCCTCTTCACTCGTCCTCGCCTGGGCTCTCGCTTACACCTGCATCCGCATTATTTCCTGATAGGCATCAATCATTTTATTTCTGACTTGCATGAGAAGGTTGAATGACAAGCCGGCCTTTTGTCCCGCGATGACCGCTTGATGAATATTGACGTTTTCTCCACGAGCCACGGCGTCTTCCAAACGCCTTGCCTCATGTTGCATCGCATTGACTGATTCCACAGCCTTTTTGAGGACATCGCCAAATCCTGCTCCCTGTTTGACAACTCCCTTGAGTGGTGAAACTCCAAACGACTCAGGAATGGCCTCAATGCGTTTAATCAGTAAGGGGTCCATTATGCATCCTCCCTGTCTTCAAAATTTCGAGGTCTACCGACCCATTTCTAATGCACGGAGCGTCATGGTTTTGCCGGTTTCCATGACGGCCAAATTGGCTTCATACGCACGAGTCGCCGACATGAGATTAACCATTTCCTCAATAGGATTCACATTGGGAAGATGCAGATATCCCTGTTCATCTGCATCGGGGTGATCGGGATCGTATACCGTCCGCAACGGCCGCTCATCTTGAATAATATCCGTCACGCGAACTCCGGAAGGTTCGGACGGGTCTCCAAAGGCACTGGTGAAGACATTCGAAAACTGTGGCCCGGGAGCTGAGGCTTGAAACACAACATCCCGCCGGATATACGGTCCCCCGCCCGGGGAACGCGTGGATTCCGCGTTAGCCAAATTGCTGGCAATGATATTCAGACGCTGCCGTTGCGAATCCAATGCGGATCCCACGACATCAAATACCCGATCAATATTCATCCTAACCTCCTTCTTTCGACACCATTTGAGAAATCATCGTTCGCCTGCCTGCCCGAAAAAATCTCTTTTCTGCATTCTTTGTATCTCATCATCCCTTAGAGAAATGACCGTCATCTTAATTTCGTTCAGCCCCCCCGCCCTCCGGTGATTGCGGAATTCCAGCCATCAAATCGCCCCTTTAAAAATTGACTAACCGCCATGTACATCAGCGTATTTTCCGCCATCAACGTCATCTCTTTTTCCAAATTGACCGTATTCTCATCCAACCCGGCACCGGCATCCTGCTTGACCGTATGGTGAAAGATCCGATTGTCCTCTGAATCGATCCCCATATGCCCCGGATTGGTGACGACCGGATCTAATGGTCCTTCCCCTCGAAGAACCGCATTGAACGTCTCCTGAAAGGGAAGGATCCTGGCCTTGTAACCTGGCGTTTCTTCATTGGCCATGTTAGAAGCAATGGTTTCGTGAATTCCGCTTCGCACATCCATAGACCGCTCAAAGAGTCTCGTGCCTTCGTCCCATGGGGTGATCATCATGATTCTCTCTCCTCTACTTTTCCCTTTTTATGCGGTTTCTCCACCACGGTCCCTTCCACTCTGCTCCATATGGGTTAAAGTTCCCTCCTCAATCCGGCAACACCAATGCCAGCTTTACACGGCCTAATCACAGAGATCTGTCCAAAGGGATTTTACTCACGGACCAGTGTTCTACCTTACCCACTGTCTGCCTTGCCTTATTCCACAAATCTGCGACCTCTAATGGACTGATGGAAACTTTTGCCCCATGAGGCAAAATTTTCCGCCCGGTAACACAAATCCACCTCTTGTGCCCTCGGGACCTTCAGGAAATTTTCCGATAGAATCCCGTTACAGGCTTAACGAAAGCCCCCCGTTTAACTGTCGATATTCCCGTAATTTATTCCGTAAGGTACGAATACTGATTCCCAAGGTCCTGGCGGCGTGCGTCCGATTACCATCATGCCGCTCCAGCGTTTTCAAAATGAGTTCCCGTTCCATTTCCCAGATGGTTCCGCTTGGAACACTGGCAGGATTGGCAGCCAACATGGGTTCCTCAAACTGAAAATGCTCGACCGTCAATGCCCCGTTTCCGGCTAATAAAACACCCCGTTCAATCACATTTTCCAGTTCCCGCACATTGCCCCTCCACGGTCGACTCTTCAAATTCGACATCGCCTCTTCCGTCATCATGCAAGGAGTTCGCCGATTGCGCCGCAATGAACGATTGGCAAAATGCTCCGCCAACAATTGAATGTCATCCGGACGATCCCGGAGCGGGGGGATGGTAAATGGCATGACGCTCAGCCGGTAATACACATCTTCACGAAATCGGCCCGCCTGCACCTCCTGTGCAAGATTGCGGTTGGTCGTCGCAATGACCCGCACATCCACCTGAACCGGCTGCCGGGAACCCAAACGGTCTACTTCCCGTTCCTGAAGGACCCTCAGCAACTTGGCTTGTAATCCCAAACTCATTTCCCCGATTTCATCCAACAACAGGGTCCCTTGATGCGCCAGCTCAAACTTGCCACACCGTCTGGCGAGGGCACCGGTAAAGGCCCCTTTCTCATATCCAAACAATTCACTTTCCAATAATCCTTCAGGCAGTGCAGCGCAATTAATGGCCACAAACGGTTGATGGGCTCTAGGACTATGACGATGGATATGCCGTGCCAGGACTTCTTTTCCCGTCCCGCTTTCTCCTTGAATCAAAATCGTCGCCTGGCTACCCGCAACCATTTCCAGCATTTTGATGGTTTGCAGCACTTTGGGATCTCTCGTCAGGAAGCCATCGCGGGGTTCCTCACGACAGACTTTCTCTTGTCTTCTCCCGGCATCCATGACAGGTTCGGGTTGATCCTCTTTTAACTGTTCAATCAGCTTTTCAAGGCGATCGAGGGGGAAAGGCTTCTGAAGAAAATCAGTAGCGCCATATTTAAGAGCTTCAACTGCCGCATCCACACCGCCATAGGCGGTCATCACGACGACCGGCATATGATAGCCCTGGCTTCGAACCTCCCGTAAAAATTCCATTCCCCCCTTACCCGGCAAATTCAAATCGGTCAGCACGAGCCACGGGGCATCCTGTTCCATCCGATCTAAACCTTCATACCCATCCCTGGCCACCGTGACCGCATAACCATTTTGACTCAACACTTTCGTCAAGGCCGTTTGTAATTGCTCATCATCTTCAACAACCAGGATCCCCCGACCCTCTCCACCCTCGGTATCTATCATGCCATTCTCCTTTACTGCGGAAAAAACATTTCGACAGTCGTCCCTTTATTTTGATGACTGATAATATCGATCATGCCCTGATGCACCTGAACAATGTCTTTCACAATGGGGAGGCCAAGACCGGTCCCCCCTTTCCGGTTTGAATAAAATGGCTGAAAGGCCAATTTGAGATCTTCTTCAGACATCCCACACCCCGTGTCCTGGATACTCAAGATCACCCCATCCACAGCGGCGGCGACTCCCGAACCTGGTCCGCGTTGTGACTTCCGCCTGCAATGAATCTCTATATGACCGTCTGGCAGGGAGGCATGGATGGCATTTAAAAGGAGATTCAGCAGTGCCTGCTTTAATAACTGCTCATTGCCCAGGATCTCGTGAAGATTGGACTCCCGATGTCGATGGATGGTCAGCCGTTTTTTTCTGACGGGATACATGGCCAGCAACTCCACATCATCCAGCAAGGCTGAAAGATTCACGCATTGCCGTTGTTCTTGCAGAGGAGTGCTGAAAATCAAAAGATTCGAGACCAATCCATCCAATGAACGAATAGCCTGAATCATATGACCCGCCAGCTCCTGACGCTCTAAAGGAGGATGATCATCACGACCAAGAAGCGTGGCGAACCATTCGACGCTTGCCAGAGGGTTGCGAATATCATGTGCGAGCCGTCCAGTCTTTTCTCCTATGGTGGCCAACCGATGGATGTGCTCCGAATCGCTTCTCAGCGAAACCACCTCATGCTTGAGATACCGAATATTGAGACTGCCGGGTTGATCCTGGCCATCCAAAGGACAATCCCAACAGGACAATCGTCCCTCTTCCCACTGCCAGTGGGTAAAGGGAACAGGAGGCCAGCCAAGATATTCCCAAAGATCATCCACCTGCCATTTTGCCTTCTTCCAATCGACTCCGGTCATCAATGATTGCGCTTCCTGATTAAATGTGACAATCCGGCCTTTTCGGTTATAGACCAAGGCCGGCAGCGGGAGGGTCTTTACGAGGCGATGGAGGCGGTGGTGCAATCGTTGGGTCTCGACATATCGAGCCTCAAGCGCCAAACTGAGGGTTTCGCTGGAGAGAGCCGGCTCTGTGGTCGCATCCAGCGAAGGCCAGGAGGATTCCCAGGCCCGCTTGTTCCCGAAGGAGACGATCGGTTTAGGATTCAGTCTGCTCATTGATCTTCCTGGTTGGGGGCTTTTCTTTCAAGGAAATTTCATCCAATACCGCTGTGGCGGCTGAACGGATCGTATGTTCTAACTCCGGTGAACTGGTTTCCAATTGTCGGATTTCGGCGAGAAGTTTTTGCGCTTCAACGTTTTTTCCCATATGTTCGAACGAGACTGCCAACCGATACTTCGCCCAGGCCTTCAGGGCCACCGGGGCATTGGACACCAGGACTTGATCGTACAAGCGTTCTGCTTCTGCATACTCACCTTGATCAAACACGGCATCTCCCAACCGGATCACATCTGCGATCTGAACTGGTTGGGCGGACACGATCTGTCGCAAGTCTTGAACAGCTAACTCCATTTGGCCCATGGCGCGATACGCGCGTGCCCGATTCCGGAGAACATCACGCTGTTCCACGATTCCGTCTACATGCCCAATGGCTTCAGAGAAATGTTGAATGGCTTCTGCATACTGTTGTCGTGTCAATGATTCTTTCCCAAGTGCCGTCTCCACCTGACCTCGCCACTGGCCTCCGTGATATTCGCGGAGATAGGACACACCGACTTCCCGCACCAATGGGCTCTTGCCCAATTCTTCGGCGAGCAAGACCTTTTGAACCAGAATGTCTTCTCGAAGCGAACTGTCGGGGTACTCGAGTAACAGTTGGTCATACCAATGCAAGGCTTCCGAAGGAAGATTCACCTGTTGGTAGGCTTGTGCCACCATTAAGACCCGTTCCCGTTCCAATGGCACCAGGCGAAAGGCTTGTTGATGATCCCCCTGAAACTTGAGCAATGTCACCCAGGCTTTTCGGTCATAGAATGTATGAATTTGTTGTTTCAATACGCGACTGAGCCGGACTTGCGCTTCCTGACGCCGGACATCCGTCGATGCCACAACAATGAGATGTGCCAGGGCCTGAATAGCGGCCGGAACATCTCCCAACGCATCATACGCTCGCCCCATCCAAAGAACGCTTTCCTCAGCCAGATCTCCTTCAGGTGCCTGACTGAGCGCTCTGGCCATTTCCAAGACGTGATCCCATGAGAGGGAGAAGTAAATTTCCAAGTCATCAAAACGTTTGTAGACTTTGGCCCAATCCTCTTTCGCGTGTTCCTGCGACAAAAAATTAACGACCCATCTCGTCAGTGCCCCCTGTCCCCGTCGGCCAGGCTCCCGATCCGGAAACTGTTGGCGGGCTTGATCAGCAAACCACAAGGATAAGAACTCATGCCCCTCTTGGAGCAATTTATCTGAAATCCGGTTGAGGGCCTGACCCGCCGTCTCACGATGGGGATGAAGGTTGACGGTCAACAAAAATCTGGACATCGCATTGCCAGGATCTCCAACCTCAAGTTCGGATAATCCGTACAGGTAAGAAGATTGCCCTGACTGGCGAATGAGTTCTGGCATTTCGGCTTCAACCACGCGATACCAGTAGTAGGACTGTTTCCACGCCTTCGACATGGCTGTGGCATCAGCCAAGCCCAGTGCGCCCTTTAGGCGATGTGCCTTCCACTTCGGTTCCTCCACCACCCGTCGGAGCACAAGTGCGGCCTCCAGATATTGACCATTTTTCAAATACCCTAACCCGGCTTCAACCATGACACCTCCTGCTAACGGATGTTCGGGAAAGGACCGGAGGAATTCTTCATATAATCCACTGGCTTCTGAATACCAGCCGGCATCCCAGTACACATCACCCATCGCACAGAGCGCCCAAGGGGCATACTCACTCTTCTGGGCGCTCGTTTTCATGGCTTGAAGTCGGTCAATGCGTTTTAAAAACTCTTTACCGGGTTCATCGAGCGGATCTGGAAGCGAGGCCACGATCCATCGGGCCCCCTCTGCAAACACGCCATGGTCTTGTTGGTTGACGTACGTGGAAAACAAAGCGCGCGCTTCCAATAGATGTCCATCTTGTAGGGCTTCCTGCCCCTGCCGGATCAGTTCGGGGATCACCATGTCTCGAGGAACCTGCCAGGGAAAGTCAGAACATGAACCACCCATGACCGTGCCGGGCCAGAGGACAGACGTCAGGGCAATCCAAATCCATTTCCTCACTTTTGTTTTCGGCTCCAACCTGATACACCTATTCAGCAATAATTAGACCGGAGTCATTCTTACCTAGTGAAGAAAAGACAGAACTGGATTCCCATTGAAAAACCAGGAAGTTTTAGAAATGACGAACACCAACGGACAATATTGCCGCCGTCAAGGAGTTGACGGAATGGTCAGAACTTCAGGCTGGTTCAGGGAAAAAACGATGGAACAGACAGGAGGGATATACGCTATCAGTGATTACACATCGGCAAGGTCTTCCGAGGGAGTGGCACGCTGCGCTACCACTTCAGCTATCGATTTCTTTTTTAATTTTTCAATAAGGGTCGTCCGATTGATTTGCAGCAGACGCGCCGCTTTACTTTTGACCCAATTCGTTCTCTCGAGAGCCTCAAGAATCAGTCGGTTCTCAAATTCCTCAACCGCTCGTGACAGATCCACCCCCCCTACGGGAATCGCCGCCGGCATGTTGGGAAGATGGGTGGACGGTAATTGCCGAATTTTTTCCGGCAAATCTTCCGGCTCCATGAGACCTCGTCGTTTTAATATGGCAATCCGTTCAACGATATTCCCCAATTCCCTGACATTTCCCGGCCACGAATATTCACATAAGAGGCCCATCGCTTCATCAGTGACCCCGGCTATTTCAGCTTTCCGGCGTTCATTAAACATCTGAATGAAGTGCTGGAGTAAGAGGGGAATGTCCTCCACTCGCTGACGGAGCGGGGGAACAAGAACCGGTACCACATTGAGGCGATAAAAAAGATCTTCTCGAAATTGTTTGGCAGCCACCAGGGTTTCGAGATCCTGATTCGTGGCGGCAACGACACGAGCATCCGATTTATAGGTTCGTGTGCCCCCCACCCGTTCAAAGGTTCGTTCCTGCAGGACTCGAAGAAGTTTCACCTGCAGGGGTGGACTCAGATCACCGATTTCATCCAGGAAAATCGTTCCCCCCATCGCCAACTCGAATCGTCCCACGCGAGACGCTACCGCTCCGGTAAAGGCCCCCTTTTCATGCCCGAACAATTCACTCTCTAATAATGCTTCTGGAATCGCTCCGCAATTGACGGGGATCAGGCTTCCCCGGCGACGTGTGCTATGGCAATGAATGGTTTGAGCAATCAATTCTTTGCCCGTTCCGCTTTCTCCCAAAATAAGGACGGTACTATCGGTATCCGCCACGCAATCAATCAGCCGGAACACCTCTTTCATGACCTGACTGGAGCTAATGAGCTTCCCTAAACTAAATTGTCCTTTGAGGGTTTTTTTGAGTTCGACGTTCTCGTCCTGGAGGGATTTGACCCGCAAGGCACTGGCCATGGCGGCGCTTAACACATCTACCGAAAAGGGTTTTTGTAGGAACTCCAATGCGCCGGCTTTGATAGCTTTGACCGCCATCTCCACGGACCCATAGCCTGTCATCACAACTGTGACAGGATGGTTGGGCAACTGATTGATGCGCTGAACCAGCTCAATCCCATTGATGCCAGGAATCATGACATCGGTTAACACAATATCGAACTGTGAGGATTCCGCCAGAGCCAACGCCTCACTCCCGGACTCCGTTTCCACCACTTGATGACCTTCTTCCTCCAGTTGCAATTTAATGGAATTCCGCACATCCACTTCATCTTCAACAAGCAGGATCTGCGCAATTCGATTGGCGTTAGGTGATTCAGCAGAATCTATGACATCCATGAATGGCCTCCCTCTCAGCCCATGTGCAGACACCCCCGGTTGAACCGGCCGTGCGATGAAGGATCATTGCTACCCCATTTCGCGGGGAAGGTCAAGAGTCCTCTGCAACATTTCACCAATCCTTCCAAGAGTTTCGACTCTGTCATCATACAGGAGTATGGGTGAATCTTTCGCCCTCATTAGAGTATTTAAACATGCTTGACCATATATACATTTAAGAAATCCGCAAAGGTTTCCGACAAGAACCCCCAGTCATCGGAGATTGGAATCCTCTCGGATAGGTTACTGAGACTCTATGGACACACCACTCATCCCACAGCCTACCCCAATGCCCATCTTCATTCTCTTCGACACTCAAACAGGCTACCTCTATGGGCACCTCTTTGCGACGGGGCCTGAGGATCCCTTTCTGCAAGAAGTCATTCAATGGTGGAGCCATTATTGCTCGAATACCCCCATTGGGGTGGATTATCCGGGAGTGACCAAACACCTCCAACCCGCCAGTAGCCTTTCTTCGAATTAACTACGGTAACTCAGTCCAATTCGCGAGACCGGATCGGAAGACCAGCTTGAGGCCTGACAGGTGAATGATCACCACATTGTCATTGACCTGCACCTCGTCAATCGTATGGTCATTGGGAAGTACTTGTGAAAAGAATCCTCCTGTAATCGCGGAAAATCCCAGAGCTCGTCGATTGGTGATGACGACTCCCACCTGATCTTTGATGATGCTGTTCACAAATGTCTCTCCTGCGCCCCATGGCTCTCGTTTCCAACGACCAAGGTCACTTTGAAACCCGTACAGAGCTTCAAGACCTTGAACGACAATCATCCGGGGTGTGACCGACCCTTTGACAATCTGTTCCGCAGAAGAAAAACTCATGTCTACCCACCGCTGCAGTCTACCCGAAAATCCTAACAACCGTTTGGTGGTCTGGACATATCCCGTCACACCTTTGGTCTCAATGACGAGAATGTCCTCCCCGGAGGCTAAAAACTGCCTGGCAATGCCCTCTCCCCCCGTGATCCCGAAGAGTATACCCCTACCAGAGGTAATGCTGACCTGATCGGTGATCACTTCCTGGGTGAGGACTTGAGGAGGCCAAACACCAAGCTCCAATCCGACTATCATCACTATCAAAACCAGAATGCGCATAGACACGACCCAAAGGAAATGATCGGTTATCGATAGTCCCAGGGAACGCCTTTTTCACCGACCATGATGGGGCCCAATATCGTTTTCATCAGTTGTGTTCCATATCCTTGGGTACCCCACAACCCCGTCAGACTTATTAAAAAATCAAATTGGGTTCGATCCGGCAATTGCTGATAAAAGAGGCCCAAAGAGAAACACCGGCAGGAGTTTTGGTACAACCCCACCACATCCCATTCAGCCGTCTGCCCTGTCCGCAAATCATGATACCATTTTGTGCCCACCGTCACACCGTGAGGCAAACGCACACCACCTCCCGTGGTGAGATAAAGAATCTCGTCAGCCGGGTCCAGGACTTCGTTAAACGAAATAGGATTCCAAATATCACCCCGGCGGACTCTGGACCCCTCTTTCGCATATCGTTGTCCAACCGACACATACCAAGCCTTTTGGCCTTGGATAAACGCATCGGTATTCATCTGGGAAAATTCTTTTGTGTTGGGATCGATAAACGCATCCACTGTCAGATTGAACGCCGAAAGAAATTGCTGATAGTCTACCGGCTTATGAAACACTCCTCTGGTCCAAATATCTGAAAACCGGGAAGCCAAGGGTGGCGGAGAAGCCACATGATAACTTTGCGCAATCAACAGGTCCAACCAGGTATTGGAATTTCCGCTTCCACCTTGTTCGCTAATGCGATTTTTCAATGAATAGGTAACCAGGCTTTTTTGAATCAAATCATCTACGGCATCGACCTGTACTAATTCTTCTTGTTTCGTCTGTGGCACAAATTCATAGATGACATTCGGTGTAACCGAATGCCGAATCCAATGACCCTCCCCGATTGAAAACCGTTTCGAAACATTTGTGAACGCTTCAGCGCCAACCCAGAAGGTTTCACGATGTTGCGCTGACTTTTCCGTGAGCCCTCGCGTATACGCCACTTCGCGAAACTTCACCTGGGGACGCAACCCCAGAGTATGGCCCAAATGCAGTCCTTCCATTGAGAGGCCTGGCATAAAGTCGACACGACCGACATTGAATCCTTCCTGCCGGTAAAAATCGACAGCGGTCGTATCGGCTGTCAGCGAAACCGGACTTCCGAACAGATCGTAAGCGCCGAATCGATGTCCTATTTCAGGCAACCGTTGGAAGGTCGTGTCTCCTCCCGTACTGAGCGGCTGAAGGTATTGACCATACAGATAGAGCGCTCCATGATCCAACCGCTGAAGAAGCGTCAGATTTGATTCCTGGCTTGGCAAGGCCCGAAGAGCCCCGGAACTGCTCAAATTTTGTAAAACTGATCGATCGGTTGAATAATTGCCGAGAATTCGTAAGGACAAAGTAGGAGAGAATTGTTGTACATGAGCCCCTCGAATTTCGGCTCGACCACGACTTTGATTCGTATCATAAAGGGACCGGATCAACCACTCTCCCTTCGTTTTCCGGTTCCAGACATAGCGATATTGCAGATCGGCCCCTGCTCCACGCTCTGTTAATATTTGCGGGGAAATGGTTAAATCCTGACTGGCATTGATCGCCCAAAAAAATCCCTGCCGGTACTGATAGCCAAAACTCGTATTGTATCCGACGGTCGGAAAGAGCAAACCGGATTTTCTGGCGGCACCCAGGGGATACCGAAAGGTGGGGAGAGGAATCATTGGCACATCATTCACATTGAACCACACGTTTTTGCCAAATAAACTGTCCTCATAATCCACATCGACATCATCATAAGTGAATCGCCAGGCAGGTATCTGACCGTCCTTGGCATCGCAATTGGTAAAGGAACCTTCCTTGACCCGAAATTGGGTTTCAGAAAACCGCTGAATACGCCGCCCCGTGACAAAGGAATTGCGATCCTTTCGAAAAATGTTGCCCTTCATAATCACGCCCGCTTCAGTATTGAGATTGAGTTCGAGTTGTTCCGCCCAGATATCGGTCTGGTCATCACGCAAATGCACATGCCCAAGAGCGGTGAGACGTCCGGTTAATTTTTGAAGGGTGGCTTCATCCGAAGTCAAATTCACCGGGCCTCGAGTAATATCCACGGACCCCTTGGCATGATAGACGTCCAGCTCCTGATCATATTCGATTTGGTCGGCATTGATTTCGACAGGGACACCCTGTGATTCGGCAGGTAGTTCCTTCGATTTCACGACAGGGGATTCCCGTTGTCCGGATTCGGTTTCCCCCATCGCCCCAACAGGCAAAAAAATAAGCGTCCCGATGAACAGACAATGTGACAGGAAAGGTGAATAACGAACACCTCCCACCGTGTTCAAACCCGTCACGTCGTAGGACCCAGCTGGGTAAGGCGTTCGAGCACCTCTCCAACCAGAAACAACGAACCGGTCACGCAAATAACGTCGGAAGGATTGGCGATGTCCTTGGCTTGGCAAAAGGCATTCCATGAATCTGAAACGAGATACGGGACCAGATCATCCCGATCAACAGCTTGCTTCAATTCATCCACTGAAGCCGCTCTCTCCATTCGTGGCTGGGTCAGAATCAACCGGTCGACAAGAGGCAATAAGACACGCAAAAATCCTTGATGATTTTTGTCGTGCATCATTCCGACCACCAAAATCAGTTTTCGTCCCGGGCAATCATGAATTTGTGAGTGAAGAAAGTCAAACACGACTTGTGCGCCAGAAGGATTGTGTGCTCCATCAAGGATAATCAACGGATCGCGATCAATCACTTCCAGGCGCCCTCTCCATCTGACTTGTTGCAGGCCAGTCCGGATAGCCGCAGGGGAAAGGGAGTATTTTTTTTTGACGGCCGTTTCCAATAAAGCCAGGGTATTGACCGCATTGACCATCTGGTGGCGTCCCAGTAAATTGGTTTGCAATCCGGGAATCGTCCATTCTGTCCCATGAAAGGTAAATTCCCTCTTGCCGGTTTGCGAAAGCGAAAACTCCCGGCCAAACCGAAAAAAAGGCGCATGCCATTGACGGGCCTTGGTCTCAAAAATCCGGCTAATATCCCCGGACATGGGACCGAACACAACCGGGACCGGATGACGGATAATGCCAGCTTTTTCCTGCGCAATGGCCGGAAGAGAGTCACCAAGGTAGGCTTCATGATCCAAGTCAATCCCTGTAATAAGCACGCCTAAGGGTTTCAAGACATTGGTCGCATCAAACCGTCCTCCCATGCCCACTTCCACAACGGCGATGTCAACCTGCTGGTTCATAAAATGGAGAAAGGCCATCGCTGTGGTGAATTCAAAAAATGTCAGCGCTGGGAGAGATTCGGCCGCTCCACGGATCTGCTCCGTCAAGGCACAGACATCTTCCTCTGAAATGTTCTCTCCCTGAACCCGTATGCGCTCGCGGAAATCAATCAGATGCGGAGAGGTATACAGCCCGACCCGATATCCATTGGCTTGAAGGATACTGGCCATCATGGCCGACGAAGATCCTTTTCCATTCGTCCCGGCAATATGAAGCGTGGCATACTGCCACTGGGGATTGCCCAACCGGCTCAGGATGTCTGTGATGGCCTCAAGTCCTAACTTAATGCCAAACCGATGTAAGGAAAAGAGGTAGTCGATCGTTTCGGGATAGGTGGCCACGGGATTCGGGAAACTGGCAGGAAGAAACACGAAGGGAAAAGAAGTCCACTCTCAATGATAATTACAACACCTGTCCCTCACTACTGTATGGAAGATTCCATCGTCACTGTTGTTGAGGACGGCACCGAAACAAAGCCTGGTCTTTTAACCCAAAAGTCCTCAAGAAGCAGAAATCTCCGACCCACAATGTGTGAGCAATCTCCCCAGGGTGGTCTTAAGGGTTTTTCGCTCAACGATAGAATCAATCATGCCATGTTCCAATAGAAATTCGGCGCGTTGAAAACCTTCCGGCAATCGTTCTTTGATCGTTTGCTCTATAACCCGTGGCCCGGCAAACCCGATCAAGGCCTTGGGTTCTGCCAGGATAATATCTCCTAACATCCCCACACTGGCAGTCACACCGCCGAAGGTCGGGTCGGTTAACAACACCACAAAAGGTATGCGAGCCTCTTGTAACTTCGCCAATGCCGAGGCGGTCTTAGCCATTTGCATCAGCGACAACGTGCCCTCCTGCATGCGCGCACCCCCGGAAGTCGTCACCAATAAAAATGGCATGCGTTCTGTCAGCGCCCGATCGATAGCTCGACAAATTTTCTCTCCCACCACCGATCCCATACTGCCACCCATGAAGGAAAAATCAAAAATCCCGAGAGCAAGAGGCAGATCCTCAATGAAGCATCGACCGGTCAAAATCGCTTCCTTTTTGCCGGTTTTGTTCTGCGCATTTTGTATCCGTTTTCGATAGGGCAAGGTATCAACGAACTGCAAGGGATCCCCTGGAACCAAATCAGCATCCCATTCCTGAAATGAGCCGGGATCGGCGATCAATTCCAGTCGTTCCTCGACCGAGAGTGGAAAATGATACTGGCATTTAGGGCAAACTTTTAGATTTCGCTCAACCTCGCGTTTAAAAATAATGGAACGGCATACGGCACATTTGACCCACATGCCTTCCACAATTTTAATGGAATTGCCTTCAGCCTCAACGTTTTTATTTCGCTTAAACCATCCCATATCTCAATACATCCTTCGCTTCAATCGTTCACGCATGCAAAGTGGCAATGCGATATCTCGTCTATTATTTATGAGGTGAAGAAAAACCGGCCAGGGAAGGAAAGGACCCCAAAAGACAGATTGGACTCGTAAGGGTCTTCACTCACGAAAAGACCTTACCATAGGCACATACAGCGGGCAAGAAAATCTCCGGAGGCAGGAAGGCGACCTCAAGACCAGCGTTTGGCAGAATCAGGATGGAAAATATGCGACAAGTTGCAGAGAAACCAATGGCATGTCATCCGCCCCTGGCATGCATTTCCAGATGAGGATCCTGACGCAACCGGTCAATGTCAATGTACCGGCCACGGCCACTGACCTGTTCAAGTTCCTTCCGCTCTTCCGCTCCTCGATCTTTTCTGGCTTCCCAGACAGACTGGATGATGGAACGGATCTCTTCCCGGGTTCGTCCCGTTCGAAGCGGTTGACGAAGGTCAAGACCGGTTTTGGCATACAAACACAAATACCACATGCCATCAGCCGTCAACCGGCTCCGGTCACACGTCGCACAAAACGGCATGGTGGTGGAAGAAATAATCCCAAACGTGGTGCCATCCGGCAGACGAAATCGCTGAGCAGGAGCGGAACTCACCTCCTCCACCGGTTCAACGGCGCCATAATACTCACTGACCGCCTTCAGAATCTCCTTCCGGGAAAGCACTTTATCCGCAGACCAATCATTAGCTCCGCCCACATCCATATACTCAATGAACCGGACTTCTCCATTGACCTGCCTGCCATATTCAATCAAAGGAATGATTTCATCCTCGTTGTACCCCTTCATCGCCACTGTGTCCAACTTCAATCCGGTGAACCCCACCCGCCCAACGGAAGTAATCCCCTCAAACACCTGGGCCAACGTGTCCCGACGTGTCAGCGATTTAAACCGCTCGGGCTTCAGGGTATCCAGACTCACGGTCACCCGATGAAGGCCTGCGTCAAAAAGGGCCTGAGCCTGTTCTTGCAACAACACCCCATTGGTAGTCATGGCGATATCCTGTATACGGGGATTTTGACGAAGCATCCGGATGAGTCCGGCCAAATTATTGCGTAATAAGGGTTCCCCACCGGTAATACGAACCTTATCAACCCCTTGATCCGAAAACAGGTCCGCCAACAACGTAATTTCTTCAAAGGTCAACAGGTTTTCCCGAGGGAGCCACACATAGCTTTCCTCAGGCATGCAGTATTGACACCGCAAATTGCAACGATCTGTCACAGAAACGCGTAACGATCGTAAGGGCCGACCCCAGGAATCCTTGACCGGATCCGGCAGTATCACGGCTTGGCTGGAATCCATTACGGATGCTCCTCCACCCAGACTTCGCCTTCGGGGGTGTATTCCATTTTCCAGATCGGGGTGATTTTTTTGAGTTCATCAATACACCATTGACAGGCCTTAAACGCGTCCGCCCGGTGTTCTGCCCCCACAATAATCAGGACAATATTTTCACCGATTTCGATCGGCCCATACCGGTGCAAAACCAGGGCTTCAATAATGTCAAAATCCTGCAAAGCCCGTTCGCGGATTTCTTTCAGCTTTTTTTGAGCCATGCCTTCATAATGCTCAAACGTCATGGCACTGACATTTCGACCTTTCGAACGATCCCTGGCCGTTCCCAAAAACATGGCAATGCCCCCGATCCGACTGGATCGGGAACGAACCCGCGTCAACTCCTCGTCGATAGAAAAGTTTTCCCGCTGCACCCTTACCAGCATGCCTTCTTCGGTCTCAACAGCCATCGTTCACCTTCCTTTTGGTCACGATTATGACGCCCCTCCCGCAAAAGGGGGAAGGAGCGCAATCTCATCCTGTTCGATCAGCGCAGTATCTCCATGGGCAATCTCCTGGTTCACCGACACCAGGACTTTTTTTTGAAGGAGAAGATTTCCCAATTCAGGGTATTGAGCATGGAGGGCATCGACGAGCTGTTTCACCTGCGTGCCTGCAGGCAAGGCTACTTCGAGTTCAGGTCCATTCGGGACCAGGGTTTTCAACATGCCGAATAAGCGAACCTTTAACATCTGATAACCTTTAAACATGAGGCATATTGATTGATCCGAATCATCATCGCTACCCTGCTAACTGACCTCGTTTATACATTCCGGATTTTCCGCCTGATTTAGAAAGCAGGCAGATTTCCCCGAACTCCATCCCCTTATCTACCGCCTTACACATATCATAAATAGTCAGAGCCGCCACCGAGACGGCAGTCATCGCCTCCATCTCGACCCCGGTATTCCCTGTGGTTTTAACCGTGGCCTCGATGGTAATAGAACACCGACCATCGGTGTTTGGCTTGGAATCTTCTTTAAATTCAACATCCACGCTGGTGAGAAGGAGGGGATGGCACATCGGAATCAGATCGGGGGTCCGTTTGGCACCCATCACACCGGCCACTTGAGCCACGGCCAGGACATCCCCCTTGGCAATTCGACCTTGATGAATTTTTTCAAGAGTTTCCGGCAGGACAAACACCTTACCCTGGGCCACAGCTATCCGTTCGGTCGGATGTTTATCGGTCACATCCACCATGCGAGCCCGCCCTGCCTCATTAAAATGCGTAAGATTGCCCATCCGGTGACCCTTCGCTTGTACAGAACTGCCTGGAAACATTAAAAGTATAGAGAGACGTGAAAAACCTCGTCAAGCAAAGGAAAAGTGTAGGCCGGACTTGACAGGCCTCCTGAACCTGCCTATATACCTCATAATCATCAATTTCACTAAGAATGTTGACCTTATGGACCAAACACTCTCTCCCAATCCAGTGCTGGCCAATAAAAAATTAGGCCTCCTCTTATCCACTGACCGGGACAATCCAAATGCGGAAACGGTTTACCAACTTTCCAAGACGGCTTTATCGAATAAGGTGGATACCTACCTCTATTTAATAGATGAAGGAGTTAAGAATCTGCAGGATCCGCGATTCATTCAATTAGCGGCTGAAGGCCTCAAACTATTCGTCTGCGCGTATGGATGCCAACAGCACCACATCTCAACCGACGGCTATGGCAAGGAAGTCACCTTTTGTGGACTGGTGATTCTCTCCAACATCATTGATGGATGCGACCGCTTCCTGGCCTTTAATTAAATTTTTCGAGCTTTCCCCTTCTCTTCAACTCTACCCTTACTACGAAAACCTGGTTTACGAGCCGGTTAGACAAGAGTCCCTTTTCACATCCTTATTTCCACGAAAGCGGAAATAAATGGCTTCTGGTATATCTATTCCATCACACCCTCCCTGGAGGCCTCGTCCGTGGCGAATGGGCCGATCCAGACATGACCCAAGAAATGCCATTTCAAAACCTCCCTCTTGTCGTGTCGGTGTAGCATACATGTGGTTTATCCGATAAGGTCGTGAATCAATAGCAGCCCAGTGCTGGGTGGTTTCGGAAAAGCGCGTTTGTGATGAGTTCTGGACAAAATGATCCGGTCGAGGTGAAGGGTTTGGGGAAAATGATGCCATTGGTCGACACCAAATTTTGTCTTAGGCCAACGCATGCATCATGTTAATACGATCATTGACTCAGCCATTCGGAAATTGACAAATACGCACGACCTGTTTAGCCTTTCTCTGACATTGCAGGAGCTGAATCCTCAACTGAAAAGACAAAAAGAGGAGAAGAACGTACATGCGAATCCAAGACATTCCAGAAATTGACCGATTAAGCACGCCAGAAAAAATTCTGCTAGTCGAAGATCTGTGGGATCAGATAGCTTCCGACCCCTCTGCCGTTCCAATTCCCCGAAGTCATGCCAACGAACTCGAGAAGCGGCTCGACCGTCAAGCAACTCAACCCGGCCCCCTGCTCTCCTTGGATGAATTACAAAACAGGATTGATCGGCGTAAATGACCTATTCGCTTCGGTTTCTGCCAGAAGTGGAAGACGATGCCGTCGCCGCTTATATCTGGTATGAACAGAAAGCGCCAGGATTGGGTGAGGAGTTTTTGCGTACCTTTTATGTGGGTGCGCAGGAACTATTGTGGAATCCCTTGTTGTACCCAACTCTGCATCTTAAATTTCGCCGTCGGCTGCTTCGGCGGTTTCCATATGCCATTTACTTCAGCACCGAAGAACGCGAAATTGTCGTATTCGGTCTTTTCCATTGCGCCCGTGATCCTCGGGGCATTCAATCCATACTCCAGAACCGGCGCAGTTAAAAGAGTATAGCCCTTTAGTGCCCTCCGGCGTGTCAGCTCTTCCTGGCCGCCACCCAGACCCATCAAGAGGAACAATCTCAGGGGACTCTCGGACGTGGACACAGTGATTCCTGATAAATCAATGCGTTATAGCCAGATGAATGGTCGGTTCAGCGTTTAACTTTCGTTAATTTGACAATACCTAACGGCCTTACTCGCATTGAGATTTCCTACCTGTCCGTCCTACAAATTCATCCCCATTGACAAACTTGCGTTTTTTAGATACCGCAAGCCTGGATGAGTTTTTTGACCATAGGACCTCCGATCATTTCAGAGGGAAGTCAATAATGATGCCCCCCATGACATCGTCGAGCTTGTAGTTCTGCCTCGGACTGAGCGGGTGTTCATTGTGACAGGTTACGCAGACTTCAGAGACCGCTTTATCCGCATAGATTGCTTGGAAGTGGGGACCTTGTGCTCTTCTGACCGTACTCGTATGGACTGTACTCGGATCATCCACCACCGCCTGTAATCCTGTTCGTTCGGAGTCCGTGCCCGGCCCATTGGTCTTATCAACAGGCCATAGGCTCGCTAGCCGGTACTTCAGCCCGGTTCCCTTCCTTTCCACCTCAAGCCCTGCAAACTGCACCAATTGAGCTGGAAGAGGAAGCTGGTCCTTCTGGGCCCAGTCTTCTAACGCCAGGGCTTTCCCATGATGCTGCATCCTTTCCACTATGAGGGAGGCATACAGGGTCCGGTCCGCTTCAATGATCGCATGGAGGTAGTCTGCAACCACCTTTGGGGCAACACAGCCCTCCCCGCTCGCTTCTTTCGTTCCCGAGGAACAGCCCACATACGCAATCAATGTGAACCCAGCAAAAAGGGTTCGCCACAAGAAACCTATTTTGATCATGACAGCACCTCCTTTGTTTGTACTCCTGCTAAAAAGAGAACGCCTCGCACGGCAGGTGAAAAAGGGAATGTTCCCCAACCCCGTATGGTCCAGTTGTCACCTTAACGCGCTGCGATCAAAATGGGACGCACTCGCCGAACCCTTGCATCGCCTCTTACGCACCTACAGCTTCCTGCCAAACTTGGAACGCCTGAGTACGTACGAGCCGCTAATTGACCGCCTGCAAGAGGGGACGGCCGACACGAAAAGGATATTGAGTGAGTCCATGGATAGTCAGGCTCAAACTTCTGACACCATTGCCGAATGGTCTCATAGGCCACAGATATGCCACATATGGCCAGTAATTCTTCGACCTCACGGAAGCTGAGACAGAATCGATGGTACAACCAAACGGCATGGCTGATAATTTCGGAGGGGAAACAAAAACCCCGATAGCTGGGTATTGGGTTTTTCATCACACCAGTCTGTCAAACCGCGGTCAACTTGACAAGATCAAAGGGATTGCTCAAAGAGGGCTTTCGGGGTCAAAAAAATTACGCTCTTGAAATTAGGCAACTAGGAATTTAAAGAACTCTGGTCCTGGGAATTCCACCCGAAAAGTCCTAAAATCGTCCACTAGCCCCAGCCTTAAATACCAACAATTTTTCCCTGAGAACATATTCCTCAAAAATGTAGGTTGCGACTAGGTGACCTACTTTAGTCTAATCTTTTCCGCATTCCAAAATAAAACTGTTAGAAAACGATTGGCTTGAGGGATTCAGTGGCTTTCGTCTTGCCACTCATAACCTTCGGCAACCCCTTAGCGTAATTTTCACACCAAGGCGCGTAGAACCTTACTAGGGGAAGTTATAAACTGGGGATACGAAAAGAGAACTAACTCTTACCGCTGGCTTTCGGGTTTCCAGTTGAGCCCGATATTTAAAATTTGTTGAATGAGGGCTTCATAGGAAATACCGGCTCGCTCGGCCGATTCGGCTAAATCTTCGCCATAGGCCAGTTGGGCATTGGGATTGGCTTCCAGGATATACAGGTGCCTCCTCGTATTGGATACCTACCTCTATTTAATAATAGATGAAGGGGTTAAGAATCTGCAGGATCCGCGATTCATTCAATTAGCGGCTGAAGGCCTCAAACTATTCGTCTGCGCGTATGGATGCCAACAGCACCACATCTCCACCGACGGGTATGGCAAGGAAGTGACCTTTTGTGGACTGGTGATTCTCTCCAATATCATTGATGGATGCGACCGCTTCCTGGCCTTTAATTAATTTCTTGCCCTAGTCCGTTTCTGTATCTCTTTCAATACGACAAAATCCTGACGTCTAAGCCGGATGTCCTGAAGTCCCTTTTTAGGTTGATACCTGAAATCCACAATCTTGTGGCTGCTGACGACTGCCGAAAGCGCCGCATTATTGCACAGATCTCAATCACATCGAGTGCGGTGGCCTGATCATTGACGGGAAAGAATCCAATTTTGAGTCCCCAACTCAAATACGGACGCACAGCCCTCAAGGAATGGGAGAGAGCGGCTGCCCCACAGTCATCTCACTGGACTTGAGGAGAGCAGCTGATTCACAGTCAGTGGGCCTGAGGGAGAAAAGACCTTACCCGTTAAGGCCTTGGGTGGAGGGTAGGATAAGAAAAACCTGTTATGGGCCTGTTTTGGATTGGTGGCTGGAAGAGATTAACTGAAATAATCGTCATGGGATCTTACAGACAGTGTCAGATCAGGTCGCGATTTGATCGTCTTCTTTCGGCCAAAAGCGGACGTTCAGATGATATATGCTCCTAAAGTGTTTCCTAAAGATATCTGTCGAGTACCGAAAATACTCCGGCGTCCTTCCAAAGCTTTCGGTTGCCAATGACATAAAGTCGATCCCTTGGCTCGTGTGACGGCGACGTTGGCGAGATTGGGTCTGCCGCCAGCCCATCCGCGTGCTCCGTTTCGAGACGATTCTTGTGCCCCAAGCACGAAAAAGACGATTTCCGCCTCCCGTCCTTGGACTGTGTGAACAGTACCAACATACTCCCTAATCCAAGAATTCGGATTGGTAACCCATCCATCTAAGACATTGCTGCTAAGAATTTCCAGGCGCATATTGTCCTGTACGATGACAAAGGGTGTGACAACATAGAAGTCCGGATTTGAGCCGCCATCTCTAAGAGTTCGCAGCAGGTCGATAAGCGTAATTGCCTCGTCCGCGCACCATTTGTCCGGCCCTGGTTTGCCGGCGACGTCTATCCATCTCGAGGGCCCAAGAATTGGATTTACAGATGTTTGCTTCTTGGCTTGCACCATAAGGTTGGCATACGCAATTTCGTTTGAAATATCGAACATTGGACTGTTGCAACGCCGATGTACAAGAAGCGGCGCCCCAACATCCCTGTGTCCGCTTCCTATCGGGAAGCGCGCACAATACATGCTTGCTGCATCGGCGACGGTTTGCACTGAGGCCTCAGGGGCGTTGTATTTCAACTGATCAATTCCGAAGAAACCGCAAATCTCTTCGGTTAGGCTGTTTGGAAGAGTAACCACAGGTTCTATTTGCAACGGATCACCGACAACCACGGAATGCTTGGTTCGGATCATTGCGCCTACGGTGGCCTGAGGGAGTGCTTGGCCTGCTTCATCTACCAGAAGCCAGCCTAATGCCTCAGTAGGAAGGCGAGAAAACATTTGATGAACCGAGGCAAAAGTTGTTGAGACAACAGGTACAACGAGAAAGAATGATGCCCACATATCCGTGATTAGCGTATCCTTTTGTGGCGTGCCGAGGGAACGAGTGCCGAAAGACTCTGTAAAAATGGAAAGGTTCTGCCTCAGTGGGTCAGCAGCGCAGTCGATGAATGCACGGTGAAGTGCAATGGCCGTCTCGAAAACCTGATCGCGCAGCATGTTCGCGGCATCGTCAAACCACACATTAGCCATCTGTATATCATTGTGGTCTAGCGCAAAAAACTCTGCATCAGGCACAGGAATGCCTAGATCAGCCTTGCCACGTTTAATTTGTTCTTCAAGCTGTTTTATTTCGTCTTCTAAAGTGAGAATCTGTGTTTTGGTTTCTTCGAAAATCCTTTGTTTGGACGACAGTTTTTCCCGAATGCTTTCGAATTCTGTCCTGTATGTGGAAACAGCACCCTGGTCACGAAGATAATTGGCAAGCAGCAGATTGTGGTGTGCCCTCCAGCTCTTGAATCTTTTCGTTCTAAATAAGCGAGCAAAGAACCCAGGACGATCGGTTAGATGATTTTTTTTGTTTTTCCCACTAGTTTTAGCCACCTCATCCGCCCGCTGAAATTGTTCCTGCGCCTGTGTCAGAGAAGGTTCCAGTCCTCTGACTTCTTCTTCAAGTGAAGGTATCTGCGTGTGAAGTTCCTTTAGCTCGCCCTTGATATCGTCAAAGCGAACAAGGTGTTCATGTAAGCCTTGAAGCATCTTTTGAGAGCCGCGAGATATGTTGAGAGCTTGTTGAAAGTCAGCACGTGCTTTTTCCCAACGTGTCAAAGCTTCGCCTTGGTTCGCGGGCGGATTCTCCCTGTCCACGACTTTACGATTGCGCTTTATTGGCGGGCCATTTTCTTGTGGCTCGGAAACGACCTGCGGCAAACCGCTTGCGTGATTCAGGTAGGTGGAAAGTCCATTTTCTTCATCCCGCCAGAAGCCTTGTGAGAATAGATATCGGTTTGATGAGTTGCCAAGAACAGCGGCGATGGTTCCCCAAGTGTCGCGCTCAAGAACATTATCTGAAACACTCTTGAAGTACCGTAATTCCGGCGCATCCTGAGCTATGGCATCCAATGCTGGGAGCTCGGCACTAACATTTTCAACGGCTTTGTTGTTAGACGAAGCAACAACCATTTCGAATCCCTTCAAACGCTCGTCGATCTTGTGAAGAGTAATCTTTGCTCCACTTCGTTGAAAGCTCTGGTTTGTTTGCGTAAATGCGCTGGATGGATTGTTGTATTCACTCATGACTGCCGCGCGTTCAACAATCCGTGCAGCCACCACGTCTCTTACGTAATGTTGTCTTGCCCGTTCCTGGCGGGCCATTTACTGCGAGAATACCTGTGTCCATTAAGCCTTTGTCGGCAGCGTTGACTGCTGCCTGCTGTAAAAGTGCAAGGGGGAAGCGGCCATTGCACGGCCAACGGCCCAGCGGCGTAAGCGTAGGTTGGAGCAAATGCCTTAAACCACTATTGTCCTTTAGCAAATCGGTCTGTTTTGAGGGGGTGGCGATCCCCAGATAATGCTTGAGTGCGTTAGGTAGGTTGCCTGTATTTTCTAACGTTCGAGCAAGAGCTAAATCCTCAAGGAAGAATGAGTTCAGCAATCCTGGTTCAGGCGGTGTTTTGCTGGCGAAAAACTCATAGCGCCGTAGCGCAAAATAAGGGGTTTTGATCTCATGGCCCTCTAGGCTCAAAGCTTGAACCAGATATTCGAATAGTTCGCCAATATGCGTTTTTGTTAGCGCAAGAATTTCGCCATTTTGGTCTCGCTTGATCAAGCGTTTTCGAAAACCAGTCATAATTTGCTGTTCTGCGGCCGGCCAGTCAGCAAGTTGTTTCAAGTTACCTTGCAAGGCAATCGGAACCCCCCAGGCAAAGCTGGAAATTGCAGCGCTAGTATCTTCTTCAAGTGGCCTTCCTTCTTTATCAAGCAGGATACTGGCTATAGGGCAAGAGCCTCTCATGCTCGGCTTGTCAGGACGATTGTCTGCATAGAGTTTTAGAAGGTCTTCTACGGCCGGTGCTAATTCAATAGCCCCAAGAATAAGTTCATAGTACAGGCGTTTCTTGGGCCGTGATCTTTTCTCCCAACTTCCAAGGGAGCTCTTTATCTTCAAAACGAGCGATCCTCGTTCTATCACCTGCTACCAAATCTGTTTCACGCCTATATCCCTGTGGCGACAGAACCTCCAAAGCTGTCCATGCACGTAGGATGTCTTGCGGCGCATTAGCGACAGTAGGTTTTGGTCCTAAGTCATCTCGCTTTAGAGTGGTCTTTGCTTTTGCGGTTACCTTAGGTTCGAATGTCTGCCGTTTGGCCTCTATCTTCTGCTGGGATTTTGGCGCGGGTTCTGTGTAATGTTCTGGCTTTCTAGCGGGCACACTCTCGTATGCAGCAATGATTTTCTTTTTCAACGCCAAGGCTCGTGGCGTTTTTCGGTGGTCCAGTTCGTCCTCTAGACTGGCTAAAACTTCAACGTCACCCCCATTTTGAACAAACAGCGCTTCAAGGTCCTTAATTGATTTTTGTAAATACGGTCTGCTCACGATTTCACACTTTTCCAAATGTCCGCTTTGGGTCGTAAGCGGGCCTTTACACACTCCGCGCTTTCATTCCTCAAATTACTCACCATGGCACTCACATGGAAAAGCTTCCAGGTCATGGGCGTTTGCTCGCCTGATGCCTGGCCAAAAACAGTTTTAGAAACTGTTTCCAGAAGGTGGCCAGTTGGTTTGTACTTAATGGTGGGTAAACAATGCCATGCCAAGACTCAATCTTTTTCATAGAAAAAAGAGAAAATACTCCCGCCCCCTTGCTTGTTTCCATTTTTGCTAGGAGAATTTTCCCCTTACTCAAAACGTTCATCTTGGGTGCGATGACAATCTATATTTAATTGGGGTTCAGAAATTATTACAGTTTCCAATTTCCTCTCTTCTTCTTGGGCCCATTCCGCTACCACAGCTTTTTCATGATTCTTAAGGGCTGTTAAAAGGTAACGACATTTTGACATGTTTTCTGATTGAGACCCATTGCCAGACATAAAATAAAGTGTTTTTATGAGATTATTCAAAACCTTAATTGGATCTGGAGCCTTATCAATTAAAATTAATGAAAGGGGGACCCAATTAAGCCCTTCCCCATTAATTTCCTTCCCGTAAGGGGTAATCCAGGAAGCCACGATTGGGTATCTGACATGAGGGTTAGCTTCGCACCAATCGATTATCACGTCATCTGAAATTTTTGATAATGGGTTAGAGTGGCCATTCTCTCCATTAGACAATAATGTTGTTAATCGGTTGTTTTCCATTGAGTTATCGCCCAAGAAGCCTTCAAGAAAAGCGAAAGCTTGTTTCGTGGCAATGGTGTCCAATAACCTATGGTAGTCCCGAGGATAAATATTATGTTCCCCAAACGCTTGGACAAGTCGCCCACACAGGTCCTTGGCAACATTTTCGGCAGCGTCCCCAACAAGGCAAGCTTCGGCGATACGACTCAGATCATAGCCTATACTGTGCCCACGATTTCGCCGATCCTGATCGAAACGCACTTTTTTAAGGCAGTCTTGCCCAAGAATAGTTATTTCATTTGAAGGTTCGTACCCCCTGCTCCCTCGCCCATGAAGCCTCATAGTCAAGATGTCAATAGCAACTGCTAAGCCATCAGCCTTTAACTTTATTAGACTTAAAAGTTTGGCGAGGTTTGTGTCATTTATACTTTCATGAACTCTTCCATAACCCAGATTTCTGAACATCCAGATTGGAGCGATATCAAGCTCCAAAGACTTTTTAAGTCTTTCTACCCCGCTTTCATTAATTTCAACTGATGTTTGAAGCTCAGGAAACACGCAGCCCAATACATTATCAGAGACAGCATCGTCCAGAAATTTTTCCGAAATTTGGCTATTTGTTTTTGAAATGGCATTAAGAAAACCTTTGAGAACTTGATAGTTTCTCCTCTCCTTATCTATGGCGTTTAGCTGAATAAGAAAATTTTGCCACATTTTTGGGAAATCTAAGCACCCCTCACCAAGTCCCTGCCCAAAGAAATACAAACCATACCCCTCTGCTGTGGCTAGAATTTCTGGCAGCAATTCAACAAAGACTTCTTCATCGCAAGCTACCATTCGACCTATTTCTCTTGTAATTATTTCTACCTTGTCATGGCTACTAGCGTTGACGTCATCGTCTTCCGTGTCAGCCAAATCCAATGCCCTCCACGGTTTGGCAAGGGCATAAGTCCGGGCTTTTTCAAGGAGACTAACAGGCGCCAACATCTTTTCCAAATGTCGAAGTCGTTCAAGAATCTTGGATTCCATACGGTCAGCGTCGAATTGGATGGTAGATCGTACTGCTATCCAGCCATTATTTCAGGGTCCTCTGCTAATAATAGTTCTGGAAGCTGCTTCTAGTTCGTCAAATAGCATTGCCTTTGTCCAGAGCCCTCTAAAATTCTCTGCAAATAATTGTTTTGATTTTAGAGAAATCGGATCTTCAGAAAGACATAAATTGGTTGCAAGCTTTACAAACATACAATACCAGTGGATACGCTCAATTCTGTTTGTCGGTGTGTATCCATAATTCCGTGAATGCGCCCCGAATTCAAAATTACTAGGATACCCAGTAAAATGCCAGGCCTCTAATGCACAACTCAGTAATGATAGACCTAGCTCTTGTTTGTCTTCAGATTGCGACATAACTAATCCTTCGATAACACGCAGTCTTTGTTCCGGTGTTGCATGGGTTCCTGAAAGCAAAATATAAAAGAGGGATTTCAGGCAATCTTTTATAGAATTGTGATTTTCGTTTTGGATCCTCCGTCAGAGCAAAACGACAAAGAAGGGCAGCACTTTTCTCAAACAATTTTGGATCATAAGCCAGAGATCGTAGTAAGCGGATAAATTCAGAAAATTTAGGATTCGATCTAGAAGTGAAATCTTGACCTTCCGCACTATTAGCAGTGTGCTCAATTTTATCGAGGACAGCTTCAGGGGCGATAGGTGCGATGTTGCACAATAAAGCAATTCCAAGATCATTTAAATTGCAAATGTTTTCTAAGAGACCATTTTCCGCTAGCCAACTGTAGCCAATATTGATAGCCTCTTGGCACTGATGCAGGTAACTTAAACGTTTTGAAAAAGATCTTATAAAGCGTTCCGAGCCCTTTTTTTTCAAATACATCAAGAACATTTTCCAGGGGAATCTTTTCGAGTGCCTTTTGTGCAAGTCTATTTGCAATGGCATGTGGCAAGACTGCTCGCCAGACACCCCTTTGCTGAATGATATCCCGCCTTTTTAACTCCGATATGTCGCCAAATAATTCAGTGACCGTTCTGTCTGCCAACGAACCCAAAAGCTTTAACTCTCTATTCAAAGAGTTCTCAGTTCTGCAGTCAAATGAATATACCAATGAACAAACCTCCGCAGATCTTAAAAGAGTACTATTAGGTTCGTTTCGCTGACGAAAAAGACGTTGAAAAAGATGGTCGTCTTTTAGATCCCCTAATGTTTCTCCATTTTCTATAGTCTTTGCGAGAGCGATAGCAATCCGAGCATTACCTCCAGAAAATTCAGCAATTGTGTGAGAATCTACTTGACTGATATGATTAAATCGGTGCTGAAGTATTGCCTCAATCAGGCCAATGGAAGAGGGCTCGAGCTTAAATACTTGAGTCTCCTCTGGTTGATCCTCACGAACGTCGTATTCCACTGTTAATAGGCTTATTGAGCTTTCCGGAGCCGTGCACACAGAGGTTAAGTCGCGATGTAAATCCGGTGGACAGTTATCGACTACTAGTATCGCTGGCGTCGGAAGAGCGAATAGACCTTCAGCAAAATTGCGAGGTGAGGGATTAGGGCTCTGGCTAAGATCCGTATAATATGCGCATGATTGGTTTAACGCGTTTTCGCCGATTCGTTCGTCGAATAGTGCTTGAACTAACCTCGTTTTCCCAACACCAGAAAGGCCGGCCAGTCGAACCGACGAACCAGGCCTTTGCAGTGCTTTTCTGAGAGCATTAATCCCATCCAGAGTCGTCATTCCGTCCGATCGAGCTTCAGTTCCATTGTGTATTCGAACTTCCAAATCTAAATAATATTCCTCTTCTATTCCGCCAGGTGCATTTGCCCAATTCTTAAAGGGTTGCCAACCTTGGATGGGTTTCCCAATTTTCTCTCGAACCCAAAGAACAAGAGAAGGATGACAACGAACCCAACCCGCTATTCTTTCGCGATCGTAAAAATCCGTTTTCAGAGAAGAAGCATTATCAAGGTCGGATAATGCGTTAAAGATCGCCTTTCGACGGTTGGCCAGAGCCGAGTCTGACGTGGAACCGGTGCCGCTTACAATGATGTATGCACCACTATCACGTGTTAGTTCTCGGATAACCTCTCTCAATTCACCATTGGGGCACATTTCTTCATTGATTTTAAAAGGAGGCATGTCCGACTTCTTAACTTGAAAGCCAGTATTCGATCTAGGGATATACGCGCTTTGGGGAGGCGGAACGGCAATTTGAACCCGGACATCGAGGCCACCATCTTTAGCTGTATGATGTCCCCCCCAGGTTACCCCTGCCGTTGGTAGGCCATAGTACCGAAGTTCGGCTTCGCAGAGGCGTCCAACAAGTGCACGCAAATCACTATCGTTTAGTTCACTGATTTCTTGGCCAGTTATTTCGAGCATAGTTGTCTGCAATAAAAGATCTATTTTTTTCAAGAATTACATGTTAAACGTTTTGTCTACGGAGTAGAAAGAAGTCAGAGGGTTTAGGGCAATATCTTATGAAGTCAAGTCAGCTATCTACTAGAGAGTGCCCACTCCATCCTGGGGAAGTCATTCGAGTAAAAAAAAATACACAGAACGTAATGAGAAAACCGCTTTGCCCGTGAGGAGGATTGGCCTTTTCCTAATTATTTACCCAATCCCACGCCTGTTCCAGTTGCTCGGATGAAAAGGTCTTGACTTCTCCGCCTATTATCAAGGCCCCAAGTTTGGTGGCCCACTCTACCCAGGGAGGTCCACCCACGACCGGACCTTTCTCAAAATCGTTTCGGTGCTGCAGGCCGAATTTTGCATCATCCCAGATGGCATCCAACTACCAGCCCTGAAACCCCATGGGCATCAAGAAGAGACATCGAACCTTTTGGTAATCCCTGATCATCCCTCCCAACTGCGAGACCAGGATGGTCTTGTAATCCAAATCGGTCAGCTTCCCACTGACTTTCACGCCCAGAATGTTGTCATAGCTTTCCCGCAACACTTCAATCATGACGCCCCATTTCGCTTTGGCCTTAGGTAGCCTGATCCCTTGCATTGTCTCATTCTTTAAGTTGGGGAATAAATAGCTTTGCCCATTAACCAATATTTACTGTGTCCCCCTGTGTGGTCAGAAAACTCAATACCCACTGTTGAAATACGGAAAATAGCGGTCGCCAGATTTCCAGAAACAGATCTAAAACAGGTTTAATGGGAACCGGATTTGTGGCGGGAACGACGCAAGCCGTTGATTTAATTGGTGGGCCGTGTAGGGGTCGAACCTACGGCCCGCTGATTAAGAGTCAGCTGCTCTCTTAATTTGGGCAATGCTAGTGACTGAAGATACGAAAAAATGACCAACCATTTACCGCTGGCTTTCGGGTTTCCAGTTGAGCCCGATATTCAAAATTTGTTGAATCAGGGCTTCATAGGAAATACCGGCTCGCTCAGCCGACTCGGCTAAATCTTCGCCATAGGCCAGTTGGGCATTGGGATTGGCTTCCAGAAAATACAGATGCTCCTGGGGATCCAACCGGAAATCCATGCGGGCATATCCGTTTAATCCTAAAATATGATACGCCCGCTTCGCCGTCCGTTGAATAGTCCGCACGAGTTTTGGGCTTAACCCCTCCACCTCACCGGACTCAATTCCATATTTTTTTTGATATTTGGAACTCCATTTCACCCGGGCCGTCGCAATCGGCAGGGCATCAGGAGGAAGATTTTTCAGGTGTAATTCCCACACCGGCAGCACCTGAAGCCGTCGATTGCCTAACACCCCCACGTATAATTCCCGTCCTTCGATATATCGTTCAACAATGGCGCTCGTGCCCACACTCTGATGCACAAATTCAACCCGTTCTTTCAATTTGTCTTCGTCATGGACGATGGACGCCTGAGAAATCCCGAGAGAGGCTTCCTCACTAATGGATTTGACAATACCCGGGAAGGGAAATTCCTCGGTCCACCTGACCACCCGTCCCATGGGATAAACCACAAAATCAGGGCATCGTATGCCATGATAGGCCATGATTTTTTTGGACCAGCCTTTATCGCGAGTGAGCACGAGCCCCTTGGGATTACAGCCGGTATACGACACCCCCAGGAGTTCCAAATAGGACACCACATTTTGGTCGAACTCCGGATTCCCGTTGAATTCCTCTAAGAGATTAAAGGCAATATGCGGTTTCCACTCATTCACCAATTGATCAATGGCACCCAGATCATCCCTGACACCCAATACCTTTACGTCATGCCCGAGGTCCCGCAATGTCGAGACCACATCAAACTCCGTTTTCCATTCCACCTCCGCCAAATTGGCATCTTCCACATTGTCGGGAGGAACCAGATCCTGATGCATCAGCGCCATGACGCGAAGTTTTCTCATAACACCACCCGATGTCGTCCGCCATGCAGATAGTTCATCGTTTGGACCGTCAACAAAATCGTAAAATCCACTTTCGCCTGTTCTTCCGGAACGGCTAACCGCAAATTCCGTTCGCGGCAATGCGCCATCATATCCTGCAGAACCTGATCAATCGTGTACTGATATTCTCCCGTCCATGCGGCGACTTTCCGGCGAACTTCTTTTTGAAACTTCCTGATAAAATTCGCCGCGGAGGGATTCGCCGACTGATCCGGATCCCCTGAAAATAAGCGCCGCAAGTCCCGGTCATAAAAATTGGGATAATCCAGTCCATACCGTTCACGCTTGTCCTGATAATGTTCGCGAAGCGTTTTTTGTAATCGCTGAATCGGATCCACTTGCGCTTTAGAGGTCACCATCGGCGTGACTCCCACTAATTCCTTCATGAGTCCATCCATATATTCCAATTTTTTGAGCGCCGGCCATCCCACATAGCGCTCACGCCAATGGGAATTCGGGGTCAACCAGACGGCAAAGGTTTCTGCGAAATCTTCATCAGGATGGCTCTGGGCATACCACATGTCGAGATGCAGGACAAAACTTTTGCTATACGGCTTGGGCAAATAACAGTCGGGATACGGAACGGAGGTATGCCCGAACATCTGCTGACGGCTGCGCCGGCGCCGTAAGCGATAGGCATTCTCGATGGCGTGGCCTGTTTCGTGTCGGAGAATCCGCATGCACCACTCCGGTGTCCCACCCTCGACTTCCAACATTTGATTCAATTCCAGCTTGGCTAACCGCGGATGGCCCATATAAAACGGCACAGCCAGACCCGGCGTTCCATCCGGCGAATACCAATCGTCAGACAACCAGACATGGGGACGAAACAACAATCCCTGACTTTTCAATTCGCGGTACAATTGGCGAACACATGCCCCCAGCTCTGTTCCAGGAATCCGGATTTTTAAATCGCATAAGCGGAGGTCAAGAAGTTGTTCATCCGACCAGGAGACCCACTCAGGCTCAGCGGGTGTTGGTGGTTGGTCCTCAGGAACCATTTCCAACACGCCACCTCCCACACCGTTGTTTTCTACCGATGGTCATCAATGCCCTTCTCCAACAACGAAACGACTAGATCATGATGCGAACGGCCCTCTCCGGGTCACCGGCAGAAATCACCTGAATTATGACTCTATCCCACTAAAAAACATAGCATTATTCATGCCTTAGAGTTTCTTTCTTTCATCCCGTGTGGTTCATAGCTTTTCCCATTTTGGCTGTGGTAGATTGCCTCTCTTTTTTGGGCACATTTATTCAGCACAATGCAGTTTTTTTATTCACCCTCCCGGTCAGAGTTTCGGAAGAATCATTTTTTGAGATTGTATTTTTTGTGGCCATTCATCACACGGCCAAACGCTTTCATTCCCCGATCAAGGTTGATTCTGACGACTCTTCAAGCCTGACTGGAAGAACCGCAGGAGATTCATCTATGCATCGCTGTGAAAAATGCCAAGGAACGATGTTGCTTGACCGGGAAGTCGACATGGAATCAGGAATGTCTCTTCTGGTCTTATGGTGTATTAATTGTGGCTTACGGAAACAAGCCGAACGTGCGCCGATCCCTCTCATCGAAGTGTCCTGACGCAAGCAGCTAAATCCCTGAACCTTCCAGAGCGGGACTGTTGAAAAATGCCGCCAGCGGCGTTCTCATTGCTCGGAGAGCTCAACGTACCCCCGTGTACGTCTCGCCCTCCTCGCGGCTTGCGGCCTTGCTGGACGACCTTTTTGAACAGTCCCTCTTCCTTCTGTCGTTTTAAAATAGGTGTCTAATGTTAGCCATTTTTTGATTTATTCAACAGCCCCAGAGCAGGAAGACCGATGAGGGCGAAACGTGGTGAGAGAAAGCCACATTACGGAAATTTCTTCAGTAATGGGTGGGATCGTGCGTATAAGCGATATCCCATCTTAATCTAGCGGTATTCCTTTTGTCATTCAAGAAAACCGCTGATCATCTTTCTACATGATGTCATAAGGGCGTTCTTCACCGACATGGCCAGCAGAAAAAACGCCTGATGCCCACAGGCATGCATCCGGCGAGAGAAGAGCTATGGATCGGCATCCAATTCCAAATTCCAGTATAAATAATCCCGCCAACTTTCCGGAGCATGACGGATTCCGATCATTAAGGTGAGACGTGGAGTCCATTTAGGTTTGACCGGCTCCTTCAATAACTTCATCCCCGCTTCAACGGGAACCCGCCCGCTTTTCCGGTTATTGCATCGCCAACACGCCGTCACAATATTTTCCCAGGTTTTCCTTCCACCTTTTGCGATGGGAACAACATGGTCGAAGGTCAATTCTTCGGTCCGAAATCGTTTATAACAATATTGGCAGGTATACCGATCACGAGTAAAAATATTAATCCGGGAAAACTTCACCGCATGGTGATTGGATCGGAGCTTAACCATGTTGAGGAGACGCATCACCGAAGGCAGTTTAAAGGAAATGGACACCCCTCGAATGTCCCGATCATAAAATTCCAGGACTTCGACTTTTCCTTGCCATAACAGATTGATGGCTTTTTGCCAATGCACGACTCGCAGAGGCTCGTAAGTAGCATTGAGTAGCAGGGTCATTTCCATACGTGACTCAAGAAAACTTGCCGGGTTAGGTAAAACTCTGTTCCTATATCACCGACCATTCCGTGGAATCAAGAGACTGCAATAGCCTGTTGTTGTGCAAGCAAGAAGTTGATATATTAAGGGTTTTTGCCATTCGGAGATGAGCATGAAAGCCAATTTCTATCCGGTTGCCAAGATTGAAGACCTCCCTCCAGGCTCCTGCCAGAGCATTGACCTCGAGGATCATGGTATCGCCTTATTTAATCTCGACGGTGACATCTATGCCCTTGATAATACCTGTCCGCATGCCGGAGGGCCATTGGGAGAAGGTTCCGTGGAGGGAGAGATGGTCGAATGCCCCTGGCACGGATGGAAATTTCATATTAAAACGGGTTTATGCCAAAAAAACCCCAGCCCGACCTGGAACGTGCCGTGTTATGAGGTCCAAGTGGTCAATGGACTCATACACGTCGCTCTCCCTGCACCGGAAAAGAGGCATTAGGCAAAAATGAAATTTGGTCGCCATGGGGAAGAGGCGGCAGATTCTCAAAAGGCATCAATTGTTGTGCCGCTAACGAGATGACTCGAATGGATTTTTCTTTGATATCCACTCTCCAGGCATATTCCCTCTCAATCCATTCCATAGACCCCTTCTCTCGCACAATCTTTCGTACCACATATTTATCCTCGCCCTGAGAAGCCACCTGCCAATCTCCTTCTCGAAAGGGAATGCCCTTGGCTTCCAGGCCATCCACCAGCAACTGAAGCGATTCCGCAAGCGTGTAGCCTTGCCGGGACCGGTGATTTTTGACCAATTCCAATGACTCCAACGCCTGAGGATCATCAGGAAGGCGATATTCTGTTGGTTGAACATAGCGAGACAACAGATAAATCCCGGTCCCAAGAAACAGAACCAGAATGAACCCGATGAGTTTTTTAGATTGATCCTGCATGAGATTCATCCGTTAATTAAGTCTGAAAATCTCCGGTGTAGATGTAGATAGGCCGATTCTTCAATGTCTCGACCGGACACGACACATTACCTATCCAATTGATTTTTATAAATATAGCACAAACCCACCCCATACGGCTCCTCCGCACTTCTGGAAATTCTTAGCAACCCTAACATATAAAAGTCCGATCCAACGGGTTCAGACCAATTGTTCATCTGACGGCACGCGGGATGAGCGCTCGCCCAACACCTCTTTCAGGGCCTTAACCATGCCATTATTATCGCGTGGATGGCGAATGCCAAGACGCAGTGCCGGCTTCGACATTCCGGAAAACGTCCGGCAATCTCGAACCAGAATCCCCTGGTGGGCAAGCCGAGAAACGACACGTTCCGTCACGCATCCCGCTGGTAATTCCACCATCACAAAATTCGCCGATGAGGGGATGATCCGCAATCCACCGACCGTGCGCAACCGGGTCATCAAGCGACGGCGTTCCTGTTGCATGAAAGTCACGCTTCGCTGCCGATACGGGAAATCATCAATCGCCGCCAGACCGGCAACTTGCGCAAAATGGCTGACCGACCAGGGAGGGAGAAGACGACGGATGGTTGCAACCGTCTCCGGCGAACCTACCAGGTATCCAAGGCGGATCCCAGGCATTCCATAAAATTTCGTAAAGCTTCTGATGATGAGCAGCCGTGCGCAGGTCAAGACATCCTTGATGAGAGATTGAGAAGGACAAAATTCCATAAAGGCCTCGTCGACGACCAGCCAATGCCCCGCCTGTTCGATTTGCCGATAGAGCTGTCGAAGCTGGCGAGCCGACACCACTCTGCCGGTCGGACTATTCGGATTGCAAAGAAACACGGCTGTCGGTGATCCAGGACACCGGCGTTTGTTTTTTTGAAAGTCAGTGCTTGAAGTTTTCAGAAGACGCGAAAGGCCTTCGAGGGGAGGAGCATATCTCTCCGCCGATTGTGCCAGAACAGAGACACAGCGCGCGCCCGCGATATGAAGTGACTCCTCATACTCCATAAATGTCGGGCCCACCACATACCCTTGTCGAAGAGATAGGGCCCGAGGCAAAACCCGAATCAATTCAGCCGATCCGTTACCCAATACAATGGAGTCCTGGGAGACCCCATGTTCCCTCGCAAGGCGTTGGCGTAAGGGTTCGGCTGATGGGTCCGGATAACGCCCGCAAGCAGGAAGGGCGCGCTGGATGGCACACAAAACGGAAGTGGGCGGACCTAACGGATTAATACTGGCACTAAAATCAACAAAAGAATCCACGGATCGTCCAAGTGCCCTGGCGACTTGATAGACGTGCCCCCCATGAACAACGGGCTGATTCACCACATCATACATCCGAATAGTATTATGGCCAGAATCCCGCACGCCAACACCATGACTTGCAACGCGACAGGAATGTGTGAAGGGTCTAACGGTGTCCTGGGATCGCCCAATGTGGCGCGCGGCTCAGCCACGCCGTCATACCAATTGCATCCACCGAGTTGTACGCCAAGTGCACCTGCCATAGCCGCCTCCGGCCAACCGCTATTGGGACTCGGATGATACCGGGCATCCCGCCAACACATGCGCCAGGAATCCATGCCGGTACCTAATCGAACCGCCGCCGCCACACTAATCGCCAGCGCCGTCACCCGGGCGGGGATCCAATTAACCACATCATCCGCTCGTGCAGATGCCCATCCAAATTCCTGATAACGATCGGTACGATAGCCGACCATGGAGTCCAACGTATTGATCGCCTTATAGGCGATAGCGAGCGCGGGACCTCCCAACGCAAGATAGATTAGCGGCGCCACAATTCCATCTGAGGTATTTTCGGAAACCGATTCCACCGTCGCCCGCACGATCTCCGCTTCTGAAAGCGTCTCGGTATCTCGTCCCACTAACCGGCCCACGGCGCCACGAGCCGAGACAACACATCCGTTTCTCAACGCCCGATAGACCTGCCAGGCATGGTCCCATAAATCCCGTCCGGCAATGGTGGTGAAGCCAAGAACCACCCACATCATTCCTCCAGCTAGCTCATGCATCTGTTCAGCCCATCCGATGAGCCATTGTGTAAGGAGGAAACAACCAAGAGGAAGGCCCACAGCCAATCCCAGACCAGCCACCGTTTTCGCCAAGGGGCTTGAGAACCGTTCTAACGTTTGCCGTTCATACTCGCGGATTAAGACTCCCATCATACGAACGGGATGAGGCAGCCAACGGGGATCGCCGACCATCGCATCAAGGGTACACACCGCCAGAAATTTATATCCGGCCAGGTCATCCACCACGGCTAGCTCAAAGATTCTGAAATGGAGGAACCGGAAGTGCTTTCGGTCAATTCGGCGAGACACGTCGGGCACAGACAATCATGATAGCGTTTGACGATATCGTCATATTGGGCATCGCTCACAGGAACATCTTTGCACCAGCAACGGGAGAGGCCGCATTCAAAGGCCCGACCGCAACGTTCACAATGTTTAGGATATGTCCGTGTCATGCTGTATCGCCTACCCGTCTGTTAAAAGATCTGTTGTATTATTCCACGGGCCATGACAACACAAGGACAACCGGAGCGACGATCAGATAGAGTACTTCAATGCCCTCGTTCATGGCTCCCAGCACATCTCCCGTAACGCCGCCAAACTTCTTGGACATCCACCAGACAACCGATCGAATGACCAGGCACACCCCGATCATCACCACAAGAGCGGATATTATGCCGAATACCCCCCACAGCCCCAATCCCAGTAAGATGGAAGCCACCAGAACATTCCGCCAGGACACCGTCCGGATAAACGGCGCGGCCAAACCCTCCGATCGTGGATAGACGACGCCCCAGGAACCGATCACCATCGCCCATCGCCCGACAGCCGGCATACACAGCAACATACCCTCTCGAAGCCCTACCGGTAAGGTCAGAAGTCCGACATACCGAAGCCCGAGAATCAACATCAACCCCGTGGCCCCAAGCGCCCCAATGCGGGAATCCCGGAGTATCGTGAGCCGATGCTCGGGATCCCTTCCTCCCGCAAGCGCATCAATGGTATCCGCCCAACCATCCAGATGAAGACCTCCCGTCACCAACACATAGAGCGCCAGTAGTCCCATATTCGAGACCACCGGAGGAAAGACGCCTTCGGATAATCGATCAATCATAACAAGGCTCGCGCCTAGGAGAAATCCAACAATAGGAAACCAGTGAAGCGAGGATCCGAACGTCGCAGCAGCTATCCCCGAACCCGGTCTTCCTGGAAGGGGAAGAATGGTCAGAAGTTGCCAGGCCAAAGAAAAAGAAGCCCATAGGCTCCTCATGCCATCTCCGGAGAACGTGGCGCCGCTTTATCCACGCCGGCACTCTCGAATGTGGCCATTTGAGTCAAACAAGCCAGACTCGATTGAAGAAGCCCGATGGCCAAACACGCCCCTGTGCCTTCCCCCAGCCGAAGGTCCAAGTCCAACAGAGGGCGGAATCCTAATGAGTCCATCACGATGCGATGCCCGGGCTCCACTGACACATGCGAAGGAATCATATAGGCCCGGCAATGGGGAGCGAGTGCTATCGCCAACAAGGCGGCGGCCCCGGTAATAAACCCATCCAGGATCACAGGAATGCGGCATGCCGCTCCCCCCAAAAGAATTCCCACCAACCCGCCGATTTCAAATCCCCCGATCTTCGCTAAGACATCCACAGGATCTTGAGGATCAGGGCAATTGAGAGTGAGCCCTTGGTCAATCACCTGAAGCTTCCTCGCCAAGGTTTTAGCATCGACACCCGTTCCCAAACCAGTCACCTTAGCCACCGGCCTGCCCGTCATGACGACGGTAATCGCACTGCTTGCGGTCGTATTGCCGATACCCATTTCTCCAAGTCCGACCAGACGGATCCCCTCGGCATAGGCATCCCTCACCAGACGGATCCCAATTTCAATACTCTGAACCGCTTCCTCCCGGGACATGGCCGGACCCTTAAGAAAATTTTTCGTACCCATTCCGACCTTGTGGACAATCAAGCCGGGAAGATGGCCGAGGTCGCATTGCACACCCATATCCACAACTCGTACGCCGGCTCCCACCTGCTTGGCCAACACATTAACGGCCGCTCCCCCGTTGATAAAATTTTGCACCATCTGGGCGGTCACCGACGACGGGTACGCACTCACGCCTTCTCCGGCCACTCCATGGTCCGCCGCTAACGTGAACACCAACGCTTTTGGAGCTGTTGGCGGGAACACTTGGGTTATGGCGACATACTGGGCAGCCAAATCCTCCAATCTCCCAAGACTTCTCACCGGCTTGGTCAATCGATTCAGGGCCGCCTGCGCACGAGCATGGAACTCCCGGTTAACGGGTTGAATACAATCGATGGTTTGTTGAAGTCCCATATCCTAATGAAATTCGATGACTATTTCAGCCGAAGCGGGAGACCACTCACCAAAAAATACACCTCATCGGCCTCAGATGCGACCAATTGATTCATCCGGCCTGCAAGATCTCGAAATGATCGGCTGACGGCATCTCCGGGCACCAACCCTAAACCCAATTCGTTACTGACCACGACCACTTGACCGGAAGAAGCCCGAATCGCCCGAAGGAATTTCCTGACATGGGTGAGAGCCTGCGCAGGTCGTACCTTCTCTCGCAAGAGATTATTCAACCATAATGTCAAACAATCCACCACCACGCTGGAATAACCTCCACCCTCATCCGTCAACCATTCTGCTAACCGGGTTGGAATTTCGAACGTTGTCCAGCCGCGTCCTCGTGACCGCTTGTGTTTCTGAATACGGAGAGCCATTTCTGAATCCAACGGTTCAGCCGTGGCCAAAAATGCGCGAGGCGATTGGGCCTTTCCTCGTTGTAACGCAAAGGTACTTTTACCGGAGCGTGCCCCTCCCAACACAAAAATCAGTTTTGTCTCTGTTGGATTCTTTTTTTGCTGAGAGCCAGGATAAACGACCTTCTCTCGTCGGGAGATCGAGGGGGCCAACGTGTGAGAAACAGATCGGGACACAGGTGGCATACTTCTCTCCAACTTCATCATCATATCGTTGCGTTTCCGGCACCACTCATGAACCGCAAGTCCCTCACTGCGGAGAATGGGTTTCCGGGGATTTGGCCGATTCTCGTTTCCACAGAAATTCAGGTTCACCCTGCTGCTTGGCCACCCATCGGGCAAACACGAACAAGGCATCACTCAGGCGATTAAGAAAAATCACCAATTCTTTGTCTATCGATTCTTCTTTTGACAACGTGACACAAAGACGTTCAGCCCGACGGCAGATCGTGCGGGCAACATGAAGCAAGGCAGAGATCTGCCCGCCCCCAGGCAGAATAAACTCTTTCAGCGGGGCAAGAGACTTTTGGCATTCATCAATGAGTTGCTCCAAATGCACGACGTCTTGGGATGTCACCGTTGGCATATTCGGAAACGTCTCACCGGGAGCCGTGGCGAGAAGACCACCCAAATCAAATAATTTGTTTTGGGTCCATTGTAAAATTTTCTCTAAACGGGAGGATGCGTCTGCATTCGTCCCGGTGCGTTCATTGGACACCCGAACCAGACCAAGCATGGAATTTAATTCGTCAACCGTCCCATACACCTCCACCCGCATGGAGTCCTTCCACACTTCTTGTCCTCCAGCCAACCGGGTTTTTCCGGCATCACCGGTACGGGTGTACACTTTGGATATCCGCATGGCATGAGTCTCCAGAAAGAAGTTGATAAATTCGTATCGGTACCAAAAAGACGCCTAAGGTTTAAGATCTTACGTATTCCGCAATCCCTCGGGACACCGACGTATATACGGCACGACCCATCATTTCCCCAAGAACGGTGTGCAGGCCACAATGATCTTCCTCAATTTCACCGCTGGCTCCTACCACGAGACAATCGGTACCGGTTAAGTCGGCCGGACGATCGGACTTGCGACTGGTCACACCGTGATCTCGAAACGCGGCAGTTTTTGCTGAGGCGGCGATGTGTATCGCCTGGATACGTCCGGCAATCGTCGGAAGTGCATTGGTCGCCATCACGACATTCACCGTTCCAACCGAATCGCCTCCTCGATAACCCAGTGTAACGTCGGCATCGTCTAAAACAGAGCGGGCATTCGAGAGGCCGACCGTCACGAGTGCATGAACCCATGCGCCGGATGTATGCAGAAAGCAGTCGGTAAACGCACTCACGTTCGCAGCGGTCATTAATCCGATGGTCTCTTCGGGATGGAGAGAGACTGCTTTGAACAGCCGGCTAAAATCTTCCGCCATCATGGCAGAAGAGCAAGATCCGTTAAGGTCCACTTGCCGACTGGCTACTGCTGAGGCGGATGTATCCCCTCCCTTCCAAGGCGCCCAACTCAGGCAGTCGAACATCCCAGGAAACCGGACAATCAGACAATTGGACTGAAGATCGATCTGAAGTGGAGATGTCATCGCATTCACCGGCTTATTCCACCAAAGGTTCAAAAGAGAGGACAGAAGGTTTATCAGGGTCTTTGTCAGGACCGGAAGGGCCGGAACGATTACTCATGCGATTTCCCCATCTCTCATAATGCACGAGATGCTCAAGCGGTAATCGATTGCGCCATCCTGCTTTTTCAAGATCCGGTTGATTCGCAAAACCGTTCACATAGCCGACACACAAATAGGCAATGATCCACACCGCTTGAGGAATGTCTAAAACCTTTTTTAGGGCATCGTAATCGAGAATTGACACCCAGCCTACCCCGATACCTTCGGCTCGTGCCGCAAGCCAGAGATTTTGAATCGCGCAGCACGTACTATACAAATCCGTCTCGGGAACGGTGGCACGACCTAAGACGGATGGGCCACCCCGTTCACGAGAACAGGTCACACAGATATTAATGGGGGATTCCTGAATCCCTTCAAGCTTCAGACCGCGATACACATCGGCTTTTCCTCCCCGATACTGCAAGGCAGCCGCATCATTGGCTTGCACAAAAAGGTTTTTCACAGTGTGTTTGGTGTCAGAATCCTGAATGATCAAAAAATCCCATGGCTGCATATAACCGACAGAACCCGCATGATGGGCGGCCAACAGGATGCGGCGAAGCGTGTCTTCCGGAATTTGATCGGGAAGGAAATTTTTGCGAACGTCTCGTCGTTCAAAAATAGCACGATAGACGGCCTCCCGCTCTTCAGCGGAAAAGTCCCCCCCTTTTGGAGAAATACGCTGTTTCAAAATTCAACTCCTTTTTGGGCCTTGATGCCTTTGCGAAAGGGATGTTTAATCATCTTCATTTCCGAAACCAGGTCTGCGGCTTCGATAAGCTCCGGTTTCGCACCCCGCCCGGTAATCACCACGTGAAGCATGGGAGGACGCTGAGCCACGGCGGTGAGGACCTGCTGGAGCGAAACATATTCATGATGGATCGCAATATTTAACTCATCCAGAATGACCATCCCAAAGGATGGATCGTGAAGAAACAGTTCTACTTCCGCCCATGCCTTTTGAGCCACTTGCGTATCCCGTTCACGATCTTGTGTTTCCCAGGTATACCCTTCACCCATTCGAAGAAACACCACCTGGTTGCCGAAGCTTTTCAAAATTCGTTCTTCTGCGGTATCAATAGCCCCTTTGATAAATTGCACGACCGCCACGTTCATCCCATGTCCGAGACAACGAAGAGCCATGCCCAGCGCGGCAGTCGTCTTGCCTTTGCCTGCACCGGTATACACCATCAATAAACCTTTTTCTTCCTGTGCCGCGGCAATCCGTCGATCCACTGAGGTTTTCAACCGTTGCATGCGAGCGTGATGCGTTGAATCGCTCATTATCTATTCCCTCTCGTCGCTGGTCTGACCCTTGCCGCCTCAACCAAAGCCAAGGGGACATGAGGGTGACTGGAAAAATGTAAATGCGTGTACAAGGCGATGACGTTGCCTATTGTGATGCCATCCCCTCCCCGATCCCGTCCTTGCGCATCGGTGAGATGGCCAAGATATTCCAGATCCCCCTGAGAATGAAGTGTGGAATAGTGAAACTCATGTCCACGGATTCTCGCTCCCTGTTCTCCAAGAAGTCCCGTGTGCGTCACGGTCAACTCTCGATATCCCAACGTCATTTGCGTCCGGCACATCGCCGTCTCAGCCGGGATCACCCCGACCATGTCGAACACCGTTCCATCAAAATCTCTGAGTGTTTTGGCCAGATACATCAACCCGCCACATTCCGCATAGATCACTCCGTCTTGTGCCGCAAAGGCCTGAATAGACTGACGCATAGTGGTATTACGTTGCAACGCGTCCGCGTAGATCTCCGGATAGCCTCCTCCCAGATACACCAGATCCACATCGGGAAGTGCCGGATCATTCATCGGAGAAAACCGGACCAGTTCCCCGCCCGCCTCTTCAAGAAGATTCAAATTATCCGGATAGTAAAAACTGAAGGCCGGATCATACGCAACCCCGACTCTCACGGATCGAATCACCCGGCCGGAACGCTCAGTCGGCGCGCCCGGATTCATGACGGGCAATTCCGGGCTTGCCTGAGCCAACTGTTCAATGCGAGTTAAATCAATCGTGTCAGAAGCCGATTGGCCGAGTTTGGCATACAGACCGATCCCCGAACCTTCCAGGGCCGTCCGTAATCCCAAATGCCGATCAGGAATGCTTACTTCCGGGTCAGGCCGAAGATAGCCCACAACTGGAATTCGGGTTCCCTTTTCCACCGCTTCCTTCAATAACTGATAATGGCCTTCACTGGCGATCCGGTTAAAAATGACCCCGGCGACATTCAACGAAGAATCGAATTGCGCATATCCATACACCAGTGCGGCAGCAGATCGGGCCATGGCGCTCCCATCCACCACCAAGACAATGGGAGCATTCAGTTGGTGAGCCATTTCGGCGGTACTCCCCGTTTCTTTGACCGGGGAACTTCCATCAAACAACCCCATCATGCCCTCAATAATCGAGAGGTCGGCCCCATGAGCCGCCTCTTGAAAAATGCGTCGATTCACAACCGCTCCGAGCATCCACCCATCCACATTTCTGGACTCTCGTCCGCAAGCCAAATGATGATGCCCGGGGTCAATGAAGTCCGGACCGACTTTAAACGGTTGAACGGTGCGCCCCCGCGCTCGAAAAGCAGACAGGAGCGCCAATGTCACCGTCGTTTTGCCGACTCCGCTATGCGTTCCCGCAATGACCAGTCTAGGAAGGCTCATGTGTGGTCCTTGGAATCAGAAGATTTTGACACCGGAAGATCAAACGTCACTCGAATACCACCGAAAACCGACCGTACCGGGGTTCCAAAGTACAGCACTTCTTCGTAATGCCGATTCAGGATATTATCCACGCGCACATATCCTTGCAGTGATGGCGTAATGTCATAAGAGGCCGAAAAATTGATGACATAAAAATCCGGGAGTCGCTGTTGATCACCAGTGGTGTTAAATCGAGAACCCACATAGCGGAAGGTTGTGGTCATATTCAAAGGATTGATGGGTTGATACGTCAACACCACGCTCCCTTGATGAACCGGCCAGCGAGGCAGCCGGGCCCCCGTCTCCAGGTCTCTTGTGATCGTATAGGTATACTGCCCCTGAAGATCCAGCAACTTCATATACCGGAATCCTTCCGCCAGGACCAGTTTGGCGCTTCCCTCCCAGCCCTGACTTTTCGCAGATCCGATATTCTGCGCGCAAAATCCAAAAGGCGTGAATGGCGCACAGCCTACAGGGTCAAACGCCGTGACAATAAGCTGGCGGAACCGGTTCCAGAAATATCCTCCACTCACGGTAAGGCGCTTATCCCAAAACTGCTGATCGATGCCGACATCCAAACTTTGACTTTTTTCGGCCTTGAGATCCGGGTTTCCGAAATTCGGAAAAAATAGTTCATTAATCGAAGGAGCGCGAAATCCGGTGGCATAACTGGTCCGGAGTTTCGTGCCCGTTTCTTTGAGAAGATAGCCCCCCGTCACACGATACGTCGTCGAATCGCCGAAGGAATTATAAGAATCCTGTCGGAATCCCCCTGTGGCAAAAAACCGGTCAAACAGGTTCAATTGGAGCTGCGCAAATCCGGCATGGCTTGAGAGAGTTTTTTCAGAAAACGTTCCTTTATTTTCTCCAAGTTGCTCTCTGAATTGGATAGCCAACCGTCAGAAGCAAGGGCTTGCCGATCTTAAAATTACTCTGCCATTCAATCCGATTACTCTTTGTTCGAATATCTGAATTATTAAACGCGCCAGGGGTGCTTTCCAGCCCTGTGGTAATACTGCGTTGGTTATCCCCGGCCTGGGTGATTAATTTCTCTCGAGCTTGCGAGAGAGTAATCTTCTGGTCCCACCAGTCAGTCATCGGCTGATGATAACTCCCGCTATAAATATATTGTTGACCGGCAGTCTTTGCTTTGAACACATCGAAGGGACCGCCGAACGTACTGGGATTATCGAGATCGATATCGTTATTGATCCAGCGGAACGCCAATTCCAACCGCCCGTCCCACGGCCCCTTCACTCCTACCAAAGAAGACCCCTGCCAATTGCGAAACGCATCCCGTTCAGTTGCCCCGCGCCGATAATTTACCGAAGAAAATTTGGCCATGTCCCAACGCGTCAATGTGGCAGAAAAATCTACCGGTCCCATTTGTCCGGCAAAACTCCCTCCTTCCCGAATGGAATTAAAAGACCCATATTCTGAAAAGATTCTGGCAACCGGGGCACCTGTACCGCGCTTGGTTCGGATGTCCACCACCCCACCCATAGCATCAGAACCCCACAACATGCTCTGCGCACCCCGTAGGACGGTCACTGACTCGATATTGTCCGTGGTCACGGTACCGAAATTAAATTCCCCGAGTGTCGCACTATTCACAATGGCTCCATCAATCAGCACCAATGTTTGAGAGGAACTCCCTCCACGAATCCTGACGGTGTTGGTCGTGCCAGGCCCACCAGAGGAAAACGTCGCCACACCCTGGCTCAAATTGATCGCATCCACGAGCGTTCGACTGTGTCGGCGCTGCATGTCTTCTTCGGTAATGACTTCAACCGCACTCGTGGTTTGAGTAAGAGGCACGGGTGTTTTCGTAGCCGTTACCACCACGGGGTCCAATTCGACGATAGGCTCGGGATTTTGAGGATCTGCTGCCGCAACCATGATTGGAAAGAAAAGAGATATGACGAACAACCCCAAAATTCGAAAACATCCGACGAGAAAATTTGAACGCAGAAATCCTGAAAACATGATCCACCTCCCTTTCGCACGAAGGGGTTTTATGGAAGAGACTGATTGTCGGGTATCCTGACTTGCGGATCGTCGCTTTTCTGCGCCTTCTCATGGACATCATGTCCACAATGGACTCTTGCAGAATTACTCCCCCCTTACAGTGGCGGCACCGTGCTGGATTTACACCAGCTTCCCCGTCACAACCATCGATTTCCCTCTAAATAACCCTCCTCCTTTATTAAATGGTTAATACCGATACCCACACACAAGACACCACAAAAGACTTCATGGCCCCATTCGCTCACACCGGCAACGACACTCGTGGGAATCCCGATTGAGGATGACAATCTACCAGAACTTGGCACCCGTAAACCGATTCCAACAGGTCGGGACGCAGGACTTCCTGAGGAGATCCAACCTCCACAATCTGTCCATGATGCAACAACATCAGGCTGTCACAATATTGACTGGCCAGATTCAAATCATGAGACACCAGAATCACCGTGAGGCCACGCTCCCTATTCAGCCGCCGAAGAATTCGCGCAATATCCAACTGATGGTGCAAATCCAAAAAAGCGGTAGGCTCATCCAACAGCAATATTTGAGGCTCCTGAGTGAGAGCCCGGGCGATGACCGCCCGCTGACGTTCCCCTCCCGACACATCCGTGACCGGCCTGGACCCCAGATGTTTGACATCCAGGTCTTCCATCGCCTGATGCGCGATTCGCCAGTCGTCAGAATCCTCCCAATGCCAGCCACCCCAACCCCGATGATGAGGAAATCGTCCCATCAGAACCATTTCGGCGATGGTAAAGGGAAAAATCTGCATCGTCTCTTGCGGAACCAACGCCACTCGCCTGGCCACGTCGGCCTGGGATAGGAGTGAAAAAGGATTCCCGAACAACTCAATCGTGCCGGACCCCTGACGCAGAACACGCGCAAGAAGCTTGAGTAAAGTACTTTTGCCGGATCCATTCGGACCAAGAATTCCAAGAATCTTCCCGGATGCAATCGAGCAGGTGAGGTTCTTCAGCACCGACTCGGATGTGTCGAGGTAAGGCGTGGCATAGCCAAAGGTCACATCTCGAAGCGCATACGCCGGCCCGGCAATGACAGAGACCGAGTCCATCATCTCATCCCCACACGCATATTCCGGTTCGTAAGCAGAAACAAAAATACGGGTCCGCCCACCAACGCAGTGACCACGCCGACAGGAAATTCACCGGGACTCAAGACGGTTCGCGCCATCGTATCGGCCAACATCAGAAATATGCCTCCCACAAAGCCGGCAACCGGGAGTAAGAGTCGATGATCCGCACACAAGACCAGGCGGACGGCATGCGGCACGATCAGCCCGACAAATCCGATAATTCCGCTAAAACTCACGACCGCCCCTGTCAAGAGTGCCGACGCGACAAACACCAATTGTTTGACTCGCTCAACTTCAACCCCCAACGATCTGGCCGTCTCTTCACCAAGGGTCAAGAGATTTAATGACTGGGCTTGTGTCGCCAAGACCATCAACCCCAACCCCAAATACAGAGCAAGAACCCCAAGGGTGGAGAAATCCGGGCCGGTTAACGATCCCATCAGCCAGGCATACATCCCGAACGCCCGATTGGGATCAGCCACACTGGTCAGGAACATAATGAACGCGGAAAAAATCGCATTCAACACGACACCGGCTAATAATAAGGTGTAGATCGAAAAGCCAGTGCCCGCGGATGAAATACGATACATAATCAGCAAAGACAGGAGGGCTCCCGCAAAGGCACACACCGGCAAGGCCGACACACTCCAAACGGATATTCCGACGCCAAACAAGATGGCAATAGCGGCGCCCAGCGCCGCGCCGCTGGAAATGCCGATGATAAACGGATCAGCCAGGGGATTGCGCAACAAGGCCTGGAGCGCCACCCCAACCATGGCCAGGCTCCCGCCAACGAAAAATGCCAATATCAGCCTGGGTAATCGCACTTGAAGCAGAATGACGGCTGTTGGATCCGTCCCGACAGGACTGGGCTCCGTTCCCATCATTGCCTCAACCAGAATAGACCAGATACGGAAGAAAGCAATAGATTCGGTCCCAAATCCAAGACAAATCCAAAGGGCCACGACAGCCAACAAAAACGATATGCCCACCCACACACACCACCGACGGATCGTGAGCGTCGGTAAAGAGGAGACCGGCAATGGCATAGGCGGAGAAGAATGTACCCACTCCGTCGATTCTGTTGTCGATGAGGAAATAGTCAGTGGCGGAACTTTTGCCATGGGATTCACCAACAAGAGTTACCCTTGGGATTCATTGAACACGACGGGGCAACGGTCTCCCGGGACCGTGGTGCAGGGTTTTTCCCATTGTCGGATCACAATGATCCTTCTCAATGACGTCTCAATTCGGCAGGTCATCCTGACTCACTTCCGGATGCAGAATTTTCACCAAATGTTTCAGCCCTTCAAGGATCCGTGGACCGGGACGATTGAGGAGATCGCTATCAACTTGAAACAGCTTGCCGTGTTGTACCGCTGCCAGCGTCGTCCACCGTTTCCATGAATCCTGGTCCACCTGGGATATCCCTTCCTGCCGCCCTACCGGGAACAACAGGATATCCGGATTTTGTCGTATGACTTCCTCCATGGTTAGACGCGGATAAGGAGCACCCGCTTGCTCAGCCGCATTTCTGCCACCTGCCAGCTCAATCAGTCGGTGAATAAAACTCCCGGGTCCAACCGTGATCAATGGTGAGGAATTCAGGATATACAACAATTTGGGCCTAGGCAGATCCACCAACCGGCTCGACAACCCGGCGAGTTGTTTCCGCATAAGGGCCGCTTGGGCATTGGCTTCTTGAGGATGTCCCACCATTCGTCCCAATAACTGAATGTGCGCAAGAATGTCTTCCACCGAATGAGGGTCAAGAATAAAGGTCGGAATCTTCAATTGTTCCAGTTTGTTGAGGAAGTCGGCACGCAGGAAAGATGTGGGCGCCAACACCAATTGCGGTTGAAGCCCCACAATCGTCTCAAGATTGGGAGTGGCATATCCGACCTTCGGCTTGGTCAGGGCCTCCGGCGGAAAATCGCAGAATTCGGTGACTCCGACAATTTCCTCATGTAACCCGATCACAAAAAGAATTTCGGTCACACTTGGAGCCAGTGAGACAATACGCTGGGGGGGATTGGCCAGATAGAGTTTCCGTCCAAGATCGTCCACAAAGGTGCGTGGAGCAACATTGGCCATGAAGGGCATGCCGGTCAAAATACCCTGTTGGCGCCGTTTCATCATCTCTCCGTCAAATGCCAAAGCCGAACCGATAAGAAACCCGCACAAAACGATTGCCCATCCGACCCCGATGCCGCAGACAAGATGGCGGAAACATTTGCCCAAAATAAAAAATCCCCAAGGCCTGGATAACCTTGAGGATTGCACCCGATTCTTCATCCTCACCACTTCCCCAGCCCACGAGGGAACTTTGGTCTTGGAATGAATGAGGTATTCTGGCTCCTGAGTGAGTAACCTACTATCCGCGCCTTCCCATCCAAATATCATCACCAGATCCGGACAGTGGCTCTCGCGGGGTTCGTCCTCAGTTACAGCGGCGGGACCGCGCGGGAATTGCACCCGCTTCCCATCATTCGCTCCGCATATGTTTTTGAAGAATGTAGGAGGGACCAAGCGACTTTGTCAAGAAATCGTTCTTCATGGATTTTTTCCGCAATACCGTTTCCTGTTCCAGAGGTCCCCTTGAACGGCCTTCACCACCCACCACCCCGCATACGAAGATCCGGAACTCACCAGGTTTACAGACGACATGTTGAGAACGACAGATTTCCGAATCTCTCATCCTCCCCCCCAGGCCTCTACATCATCATGATGCTAGCATGCGTAGGCGTGTGTTAGGTTCCGGACGGCAGATTAATTCCCACTACTTCCTGATACCTGGTGGCAAACTCTTGAACATCCTGCGCATTGCCTTGCTCCATCTCGCACCAGTTCCGGGTGATCTCACGCAGAACCGGCGGCTCATCCAACGCGCAATCATGACCGCCGCCCACTCAGGAGCCTCCTGGATTGTCACCCCGGAACTGTCTATCTGCGGGTACACCTTCACCGACACCATCGGCACCGACTGGATTCTCCCGCAACCCGACCGATGGATGACTCGCATCTGTCGACTCGCCGCTCGCCTGCGCGTGACCATATTCCTGTCTCATCCTGAACGGGACCTTCAGTCCCACACCCTGCACAATACCGTGTTTGTGATTACGTCCGATGGCGGCATCGCAGGGAGGCACCGCAAAATCAATGTACTGCAAACAGGTTCTGAATCTTGGTCGACACCTGGAGTACAGGTGGCGCCCATTCGCGTTCCACCTTTCGGGTCTGTGGGAATCCTTATCTGTGCTGACGCGTTTTCACCGGGAATAGCCAAAAGTCTTGCCGGGCAAGGAGCCAGCATGCTGATTTCCTCCGCGGCATGGGCCCCAGGTTTCCATGGTCCGAATGGGGAATGGGAGCGATGTACTCAGGACACCGGATTGCCCCTGTTCTCATGTAATCGCACCGGACCGGATCGGACACTCGATTTCAGAACAGCGGAAAGTGTTGTGGTGAAGGATGGAAAGCGGCTCCTGACTTTATCGGCGAATCGCTCAACCGTTTTCACCCTGGATTGGAATCTCAAGTATCAAAATTTAGCGACACCCCAGTATCAGGATATTCCCTTGTGAAAATGGCAGCGGAGGCACGGCACACGTTTCAGGAAAATATGCACAGATTCACCATTCAAGCCTCTGACGAATCAGATCCATCCATAATGTGAGGGCGTTTGAGAATAAAATTCAGCTCTCCTCCTAGCAAAAGGGTCAACCCACCGACATACAGCCACATCATCAGGATAATCACTCCCGTAATGGGTCCATAAACCGCGTTATAATTGATGAAATTCTCCACATAAAATTTAAGTCCCAGGGATAGGATAATCCAAAGAAATACGGCAAGCACGGATCCCGGCTTTACCCACTGCCATTTATGATCACCGTTCGGCGCCCAATAATAGACCAGGTTAATCCCGATCAGCATGAGAAGAACAATGCCCGGCCACCGTATCAGAGGCCAGCCAAACGTCGCCCACCACTCCAACCCGGTCACCTCCGCAACCCATTGGCTCACTTGCTCACCTGCCAGGATCAAGATTAACGACGTGATGACAAAGACCGCAGCCCCTATCGTCAGCAACACAGCAGTCAGGCCGGCTTTCCAAAGCGGGCGAGTTTCTTTCACCCCGTAGACAGCATTTAAGGTATTGATAATCGCCATCATGCCCCAGGAAGCCGCCCAAAGAGAACCTAGGAGACTCAAAGAAAACAATCCCCCCCCACTTCCCTGGATCATCTGATCGACATAGCGCTCAACAAGGATTAAGGACTCGGCAGGAAGAACTTCCCGGGCGTAGGGCATGACATTGGGCACTACTACCTGTCTGGGCAACATGCCAATGAGCGCCGTCACCCCCAACATGGCGGGAAATAACGCCAACAAAAAATAGAACCCCAGTTGTGCCGCCCGTCCAAACACATCGTCCTCGTTTGAGGCGGCCCACACCTCTTTGGCCAATGCCCACCAGGCTCTGGGCCTCCTTAGCCACGACCGTTGACGAGCACCTAATTCCGGGCCATCCGTATTCCTTAAAACATTTTCGTCTTTCTTCATCGACATTGATTTTCCTGGTAAGGGGTCCAAGTGGGTCATGCGGCTGGCCACTCAAATTGTCTTCATTGGAACCCATGAAGATGGTTTGGAGGAAGAATATTTCGGTAATAATGTTAATTGCTGTTGGAAACAGAGCTCAATATGCCAACGTATGAAACGGTGATCGTCGAATTCAAAATATTAGTCGTTCGGTCGCCTATCATTTCCCCCACCTGGCTTAAAAATTTTCTTTAGTTTGACTCTTGTAATCCCGAATAATTGTTAAAGAACCAATAACTTAGACTTTTTCTGCCTGACCCGCCTTCTTAGTCGTATGGACGAAGAGCACAAGGAATGTCCCTCCCGAGTGGTAAAAAAATGCTCGTTTCTCAATTATCACTGACTTGGTGGAGACTTGTAAAAGACCCTCTGTATGTCCGGATCTAAACAATCACTTCTCAAGCAATACCTTCTTAACTGGAAAGAGGATCTTCTATTCCGACTGACCATTGTATTCTACTGCTGTACACTGCTCATTTTGACAATATGCTCAACGTATTTGATCTACACCCAACTCAAAGCCATTCAACAATCTTTCCAGGAGCGAGGTCTTTCAGTCGGCCGAACTTTTGCGACCATTGGAGGAGCGGCCGTCCTCGGCAACCTCGACAGAATTCAGGAAGCGATGGAGCAGTACCGCCAGGACCCGGATCTTCGCTTTTTGGAAGTGGTCGACGAGTACAATATCATCGTCGCAGCCCTTCACCCTGATCGCCTCGCACTAAAGCTCGAAGATCATTTTTGGATTTCCACAACTCAATTGGGAAAAGAACGAAGTACGTTGTCCGCTGATCAGGATTCTGAACCTATCCTGCTTGTCGCCGAGCCTCTCTATGACAATGGCGAAATTACGGCTTGGGTTCGGCTGGGTTTTTCCTTGACGAGCCTGGCACAAAAGGAACGAGAAATGATGTTGGGCGTCATCCCTCTGGTTCTTGGGTTGACCGGATTCTGCATGTGGGGCATTCATTATGGGTTTCGAAAGATTTCCCCAAATTTCCGAAGGATTATTTCACATCTGGAAGAAGCTCAGGTCTCCATCATGAACAGTGAGGGGACCGTCTCAGATAAAAGCCAGTCTGCGAAACACGCCTCACAATCAACCACACAGGGAGAAGGAGAAATTGAGTATTTAACAAAGATCGCTATCAAAACTGCCACAATGCTGAAGGATCAGGCGGAGGCCCTCCAAGAGCTGAATCTCTCACTCGAACAGAAAGTCCAGGATCGTACCCGTGAGCTTGCCCGGCTCGCGTCTTTCCCGGAACACAATCCCAATCCGATCATTGAAACTAATCATCTTGGTCAGATTCAGTATATGAATCCTGCTGCACGGGAGACATTCCCGGATTTGGATTTACAAACCATTCGCCATCCGATACTCGAAGGACTGCCTGACATTCTTCAAACATTGATGAGTACCCACAGTACTTCGGTTGTGAGAGAAGCCTCTGTGGGCTGCAGAGTGTATGAGGAAAAGATCACGTATTTTCCTGAAATACATGTCGTGCATCTGTATTCCCACGATATCACAGAACGAAAAAAAGCTGCGGAATTTCTTTCTTCTCAAAACCAGGAATTAGCGGAATCCCGAGATCGGGCATTAGACGCCGCCCGCGCCAAATCCGAATTTTTGGCGACCATGAGCCATGAGATTCGCACACCGATGAACGGTGTCATTGGTATGACCGGTCTGCTGCTCGAAACAGAGATGACCGCTCAGCAACGCCAGTATGCTGAAATTGTTCGCAATTCCGGTGAAGCCTTACTTATGGTCATCAACGATATCCTCGACTTCTCCAAAATCGAAGCCGGTAAACTCGAATTTGAGCACATTGACTTCGATCTCCGCATTGCCTTGGAAGAAACGCTGGAATTATTGGCTGAGAAGGCCGCCGCCAAGCGCCTCGAACTGGTTGGCCTTGTTTTTGCGGATGTGCCCACAGCCGTCCAAGGCGATCCCGGACGATTGCGTCAGGTCCTGTTAAATCTCCTCAGCAACGCCCTCAAATTTACCCAGCAGGGCGAGGTGACGGTTAAGGCGTTGCGGGTGGAGGAGACGCCCCATGAGGCCCTCATCCGCTTTGAGGTGCGGGATACCGGCATTGGCATCTCTCCGGAGGACCAAGCACGTCTCTTCCAACCGTTTAGCCAGGCCGATAGCTCCACCACGCGTAAATTTGGAGGCACTGGCTTGGGTTTGGCTATATGCAAACAACTCGTAACCATGATGGGGGGAACCATGGGGATAGAGAGTTTCCAGGGCCGTGGCAGTCTTTTCTGGTTCACGCTACGGTTACTGCGACAATCCCCCAAGCCTAAAACTGAAGGCGGACAGGTAACCGCATTGCAAGGCCGGCGCCTCTGTTGTGTAGATGATCATGCCACGAACCGTGAACTCCTGGCGCAATATGCCCGGGATTGGGACATGCCTTGTGTGACCGCTGCCACACCGGTGGAGGCACTGGCCGCATTGCGCGAGGGCGCGGCTAGCAAGACCCCTTTTGATCTGGCGATTCTGGATATGGAAATGCCCGAGATGGATGGCCTGGACCTTGCCCGAGTCATTAAAACTGATCCCGCCCTGGCGGCCGTGCAGTTGATATTGTTGACGTCGTTAGGCCGCCGGGGCGATGCCGCCGCCGCACGGGACGCAGGGTTTGCGGGCTATCTCACCAAGCCGGTTCGCAAAGAACAGCTGGAGACGTGTCTGGCTATGGTCCTGAGCCGGACGGGTGGGGAGCCGAACCAGGTCCTCGCTTTCCCCCTCATCACGAGCTATGGCGTGAAGGAAGCCAAGCGGCAACAAAGTGCTCGCATCCTGGTAGCTGATGATCATACCGTCAATCAGCAACTCGTCGTGCTGATGCTGGAGCGATTAGGCCATCGACCCGATGTGGTGGCCAATGGGAAAGAAGCCGTCGAAGCAGTGACTCGCAAATCTTACGATCTCGTGCTGATGGATTGTCAGATGCCGGAGATGGACGGATATACGGCCACTTTGACCATTCGGAAGTGGGAATCCTCTTACAAGGACAGCCCTGAGGCTACGGGATCGAACCAAATGACACTCCATCCCGCTCGAGCGGGGTCTCGAATCCCCATTATCGCCATGACAGCTAACGCTCTACAGGGCGATCGGGAGAAGTGTTTGCAAGCCGGTATGGACGATTACCTGTCAAAACCCATCAAGCCCGAGCAGTTCTCAGAAATCCTTGTCCGGTGGCTATCGCAGAACACACAGGCGAAGGAGTCCCTGAAAGACTGCTCCCACAACTCCATTCCCCACCCAGCCCCATCTCCATCCGAAAATCCGGCCGTGGACCCAACCATGTTGGCACAGTGGCAGGAGTTGGGCGGGGCCGACTTTGTTGCCCGCATGGTGCAGCAATTTGTCCAGGATGCCACCGACTGTGTGACTGCCATTGAACAAGCGGTCATCAGTGGTGATCCGCAGCATCTGGCGGAAGCCGCTCATGGGCTTAAAGGCATATGTGCCAATGTGGGTGCCAACAACCTTGCAGCTCTGTGCCTTGAACTGGAGCACGTGGGTCGCTCAGGATCCATTAAATGTACCAAAGAAAAATTCTCAACCCTGCAATCAGAATTTGAGCGGGTTCTAGTCAGGGTGTCCGCCCCATAAGGCTCATCGCGGACTGCCATTCTCAAATTTTCAAACTCCTAATACTGAAAAAATTTTGGTGACATGACAGTTTTCGGCGACATGACTTGCCCAACGGTCAAGTGCCCGGGATAATCGAACCGTGACATCCTCAGAAATTTCCTTCTCAAGTGGCGCCAGGCCTTTGCGACCACGTACCCGGTTCAACCATTGGCGGCGAAATCCCGGTTGATCAAAGACACCATGAATGTATGTTCCCCAAACATGTCCGTCAGGATTCATCGCTCCATCCATCGCTCCAATCTCACTCGCTCCGTTTTCCTGCAAAACAATTTCAAAACAGGGCAACATTCCCGCGGCCAACGTCGTCACTCCCATATGAATTTCATATCCTTCCACCACACACTGAGCATCCGTACCAAGAAGCAGGGGGTGAGCACGAACTTGAACCGTTTTCTTTTGCGACATTAACTCGGTATCAATCTCAAGTAACTCTAACCCTTTCGACGAGCCGCCGGTTTCCGCATGCTGGGGATCCCGAATCTCTTTGCCCATCATTTGAAATCCTCCGCACACTCCGACCGTTTCACCTCCGTGCTGAACATGCATAAGCAAGGCTTCCTCAAATCCGGCTTTTCGCAGATAATCCAAATCGGCAATCGTCGTTTTACTCCCAGGCAGAATGACCACATCCGCCCCATGCAGTTCTTGAGGTGAGGCCACATAGCGAAGAGCGACATCCGGTTCAGCCCCAAGCGGATTAAAATCCGTGAAATTGCTCATATGAGGAAGAAGCACGACCGCGATATTGACCCTATCCGCTGCAAAAGGCGTCATCCGGAACCGCTCGATGTCCACGCTATCTTCCTGATCCAACTCTAAATTCCTCAGATACGGCAAGACACCTAACACCGGCACTCCCGTCCGTTCTTCTAAAATCCTGACTCCGTCGTCAAACAACGTCAGATCACCGCGAAATTTATTAATGACGACCCCGACGACCCGCTGTCGTTCCTTTGGGCTCAGCAAATCCATTGTCCCAATGACCTGGGCAAACACCCCTCCCCGATCGATATCCGCCACCAACACCACGGCCGCATCCGCCATTTCGACAACCGGCCAATTGACAATATCCCGATCCCGCAGATTCATTTCAGCGGCACTCCCCGCTCCTTCAATCACGATGACGTCATAGACGGCTGCCAGCCGTTGATAACTGGCTTCCACAAATGTCCACAATGGAGTTTTGCCCTCAAAATAGGTTCGGGCATCCTGTGTTCGCCAGACTTTTCCATGCACAATGACTTGAGAGCGGCAATCCTCTTCAGGCTTCAACAAAATCGGATTCATGTCCACGTGCGGGACCAAACCACAGGCTTGCGCCTGAAGCACTTGCGCCCGTCCCATTTCGCCCCCATCCGGCGTGACAAAGGAATTCAGCGACATGTTCTGTGCTTTGAAAGGGGCCACCCTGACTCCGGCCCGATGCAACAATCGGCACATCCCCGCCGCGACAAGGCTTTTGCCGACATCCGAACCCGTTCCCAATATGGCTAATGCCCGACTCATATGAGTGGTTTCCCTGGAATGGCATTATTCTTCATGGCTGACTCATCAGCGCCAGCCAATTGTTGCCGCCAGAATCGTTCGATCCCATTCTGAGCGATATGACCGAAGACATTGCCAAAATTCACCGCAGATCTTAATCGAGTTAATCGGTCAAGGTTGGACGCCCAAATACTGACGCATACGAAAAAGCTGTTCTTAGTGTTTTTGCCTGATATCCTCGTCGCTTCAACCGAACCACAATACAGGTTCTCCGTGAAAACTCCAGTATTAGGGATTCTTGACCCAGGGTTGCAGAGGAGGCTCATCGGCAATCGGATTGACCGTACCCATCATCACGATCAAAAATATCCAGGTTATCGAACATCAAAATTTGAGGAATCTCTCTCCCGCGATCGATGCTCTTGGTGGTTGAAGCTTAATTGATATCCACCTACTGTAAGCGATGATAGTAGTATGGTACATTGATTTCCTCGGTAAACGCGAACCACAAAAATGGCGGAACTATGAACACATCCCAAAGATCCTGTCGCATCTTTTTCAATTGTGTCGCAGCGGTGCTTTGCTGGTCCCTGGTCGTTCTATCTTTGGCCAAGGCTGAGGTTTCATCGAAGTCCCGTGGGAGCACAGCTCATCAAAGTCAATCCGGCACCTTACAAAGCATTCTTGAGAAAGGGACCTTACGGGTGGGGGTCTCATTATTTATTCCCTGGACGCTCAAAACCAAAGAAGACCAGTTAGTCGGATTTGAAATAGACGTGGCCAAACAATTGGCCAAAGACCTTGGCGTGCAACCGGAGTTCCATGTGTTTGATTGGGAGAAAATTGTCCTGGCCCTCCTGAATCGAGAGATAGATATTATCACCGCAGGCATGGTGATTACCCCGCAACGTGCACTAAAAGTGAATTTCAGCCAGCCCTATGACTCATCCGGGATCGGACTGGTCACCAATATTCCACTAACGAAAGCTTTTCGAGGGTCGGAGGACCTCAATAGGAAAGAAGTTTTAATCACAGCGGTAACGGGAACCATTGCAGAAGATCTTGCCCGACGGGTGTTCCCTAAAGCCACGATCAAAACGTTTCCCACAAGTCAGGAGGCCCTGCAGGCGGTGACCATAGGAAAAGTCCATGGTTACATCGAGCACGAACCTATCACCACCTTTGCCGCCCTGGACCACTCGGACACGGTGGATGAACCGTTATCAAAGCCCCTGCTCGAAACCAAGACGGGTTTTGCGGTCAATAAGGGAGATCCCGACTTTCTCAATTTTCTCAATGCCTGGATTATCAGTCATGAGGCCGATACCTGGTTGTCCTCCATTCACAAATATTGGTTTGAGGGGATCGAATGGAGAAAGGATGTGGCCACGAACCCATGACAGCCGCGGCACATATTCACGGGACTGGACAACCGCTTCCCTCCTTATGGCTGATGGGCTCGCTCCTCCTCCTTCCAGCACTTCTTGCTGCAGCCGCCCTTGAGCAATCCATGCCTCAGCTATCTCTTCCGGATGAAGACGCCTACCGGTCTCCCCTATCGGAAAACCTCCTCGAATCGAACCGATGGAGAATTCCCCAGGAAGAGAAACGAGACTGGCGATTACCAGCCCCTCCTCCCGTGGGATGGCGAACTCCTCAATCAACTCAATCCGATACATCCTCCTCCCAACGAAACATTGAACTGTTCCCTCGGTACAAATCCGGCAAACCATCCGACTATGACATGATTGAACACGAGGAAAAGCCGTTAATTAAAATGTTCGAATTCGGGTCAAAATAATTTCTGCACGACTGTTCATATTGCTCACCGCATCTTGCCATCCGCCGTGCGGGGAGAGCACAATTGACCTATGAGCCGTCGAACACCCATCCATATTCAGCAAGGATATACCGCGGCTTCACCGGTTCCCACGCAGGTCGTCTCCAGTGAAGAATTTCTCCCGCCACCACAGTCCATCAAACAAAACCAGGTAGAGTGGCTGATCCATCAAAGCAGCAAACGGCTGAGCAGCCGTCTCGGCATAAACCGGCGGGATTTTCTCAAAACCACGGGTGGAATGGCTCTGGCTTTTTTGGCCATGAACCAGGTGTTTGGCAAATTCTTCGATGTGCTTGACGTTGAAGCGGCAGAACTCCAGGCGGTCCAGGAACGCAAGGGAGCGGCATCGTTTATCTTCGATGTCCAAACGCACTACGTCAGTTCCTCCTTCAAGCAGCCCGGCTGGAAAGACGGACTCCTGGGATTGCGGCGCCGCGCTAAAGAGATGGGCCTGAATCCCAAGCTCTCCGGCGATCGGGGAACGATGGAAGACCTGAGTCTTGAAAACTACATTAAAGAAGTCTTTCTGGATAGCGACACTTCTATCGGGCTCATCAGCACACCACCCGGTCCCTATCCATGGGAAGCCGTCGTCCCGCCAAAGGAAATGACGCATATTCGCGATGAAATCAATCGACTCACCGCCTCCCAACGCATGTTGGCCCATGGCCTGGTCATGCCTCAATTGGGCAAGGTCGATCTCGATTACATGGATCAACAAGCGGAAACATTCAAGGTCGATGCCTGGAAATGTTATACCGGCTCACCAGCTAAGGGCTTCGAGCATGGGTGGTGGCTGAGCGATGACAAGATCGCCTATCCCATGCTGGAAAAAGCGCAAGTCCTCAAGATCAACAACATTTGCGTCCATAAAGGCCTCCCGCTCGGCCCGGTTCCGGAGTACAACCATCCACGCGACGTTCTCCAAGCCGCAAACGATTTTCCCCCACTGAATTTTTTAATCTACCATTCCGGATTTTTAGGCACTTCCCGAATTAATCTTGAAGAAGCGAAAAAAGGTGAGATTCCCTGGACCAGCGAATTTTGTCGTTTAAAACAGAAGCAACCGAAGCTCAACAATATATACATGGAATTAGGTTCAACCTTTGGCCAGCTCGTCATCACCGAGCCTCTCATCTGCGCCCATCTGCTCGGACAAATACTGGTGGCATTCGGCGATAATCATGTCCTCTGGGGAACGGATTCCATTTGGTACGGCACCCCACAATGGCAGATCGAAGCCTTCCGGCGGTTTCAAATTCCCGAAGAACTCCAGGAAAAACACCGCTACCCCGCCTTGACCACGGATCTCAAGGCAAAAGTCTTTGGGCTCAATGCAGCGAAATTATTTAAGGTGGATATCGACGCGAAGCGGAAAGATGTGCCGGCGGATTATCTCAGCCACATCAAGATGGCGTATCTCGAAGAAGGCCCATCCCCCAGCCACCACGCCTACGGTTGGATCGCCTCATAATTTTTTCAGCTTGTTGTTCAATTTTCCGTCTCAAGAGCCTCGTCACATGGCAACCTCCTACCATTTTAGATCACGACACCTGTACATCATTTGTTCACCGGCAACATACCCGAAGAAAGCACAATTATGTCAGACCCACAAAACCTCCTGATGGATCTCATCTTCGGCAGATGGCGCAGCTAAATCTTATACGCGGGGGTGAAATTAGGAATATTCGAGGCTTTTGGCAACGGCCCGAGAACATCCTCCGTCCTCGCCGAGGAACTCGGCCTCGACCCCTCTCTGACCTATCGGCTCATGAGGGCGCTCGGAGCGCTCGATTTGCTTGCGGAAAACACGGAACAAACCTTTTCCCTGACTGAGACTGGAGAGCGGCTTCGATCAGACCATCCGCAAACGTTGCGCGGGGTCACGTTGCTGGAAGAAGGCCCGGAACACTATGCGCTCTGGACACACCTGCCCGAGATGATTCGCGACGGGAAACAGAATGCTTTTATTCGGGAATTCGGACGAATGGCATTCGACCACGCAGCCCACGACCCCCATTATGCCGAAGTTTTTGATGGTGCAATGAGCAGTTACTCGGGCACCCAGGCGAGTTGCGTCCTGGATGCCCTGCACACGTACGACTTTTCAAAAATGACGCACGTGTGTGACGTAGGCGGCGGGCATGGATTCATGGTGTGTCAGTTCCTGAACCAGTATCCCATCTCAGGGGAACGGTGTTGGAACGGCCGGAAGTCATCGCGGATCGTGCCCGGTTGTGGGCAGAACAGATGGGGATGGGCAGTCGGTGTGAATACGTGGCCGGAAATATGTTCGACACCGTCCCGCGTGCTGACGCTTACTTCATGAAGCTGATTCTGCATGATTGGAACGACGACGAATGCGTTCAGATTCTCAAGAACCAGTACAAGGCGGCCAATCCTGGTGGCCGGATCTTCCTCGTGGAACACGTGATTCCCGACGCAGACACACCTCACTTCTCCAAGTTGTTTGACATACACATGATGTGCTGGGGTACTGGAAGAGAACGCACGCAGGAGGAATATGCGACTCTATTAAAGAAAGCTGGCTGGAAATATATGACGACCTGGTTCCCCACCTCGCGTGCCATGGGTGTCATCGAAGGGGCAAAGGTCTAATACATTGTTAAAGCCTTTTTCTCATAAGCCTTGGTTTAATTGAACGATTTCTGCCATTGCCTATCAAATTGAATGGAATCTGAAATCGGTTAAAAACAAAACGAATTGCAGGTCATTATCTCTTTTGCACCTGGAAGCGAATATGAATTGGGAAATGCTCCAAAGGGAAATCGCAGGGTGTCGGGAATGTACTGAGAGATGGCGGGGGTTGGTAGTCGACCCTCTGCAGATTGGAGAAATACCTTCCCCGCCGGTAAATGTGAGAATTCTTTTCGTCGGAGTTGCACCAACAAATATGAGCGGACGGAACAAAGGCGCCCACTTTTACTCTACATCCAAAGATAATCTAAGAAGTGGATTATTTAAATTGCTACAGAGGTTTATCAAAAATCCCCTCCAGGGCTTAAGCCTTGAGGAGGGCAACGAAATATTCCATCAACATAATTTCTTCTTTGTTCATGCCGGTAAAGTCAGACCAGTAGGACAAAATGCTCCTCCGGTTGAATCCCTCCTATATTGCTCAGGGCAACATCTTAAAAAAGAAATTTGCAGCCTCAACCCAAAAACTATTTGTTTTCTTGGCAAGAATAACCTTGCAAAGGTGGTTCAATCGTTTTTTGGAAAAGAAATTGGCGAAAAGCCCATGCTGGTTTCTCTGAACGGATGGAAGGGATGGGTTACTTTGGCTCCTCAACCATTAAGAGGTGGAGAAAAACGAACAGCTTTAATACTCAAAAACCTTTTGGATTTAACAGAAGGCTGACTTCATCACCCGATGCCACCTTTCCTACACCCTCTGCAAGTCTGCCTTGGAGACTTCAAAAAAACAGGAGAAATTCTTCATGGAATAACTCCCAATATGACTGCCATTGAAGATTTAGCCAAAATCTACCTTGCAAATAAATCATCTCTAACCTCTGAAAATCTTGAACAATTTTTCGGAAAATCTTAGACCATTTTTTTACCTCTCCCAGTTTCAACAGAATGATTTCATCGGACGGTTATTGAACAGCTACGGCCGCTTCCGCCACTTGTTTGTAGGACCAGTTGACGGCTTCCCGCAGGCTGGACATTTCAGGAGAGGTGTCGTAGGTCAACCAAATTTTTGATTGCAACTCCTCCATGGGTTGGACGGTCCGTTTATCCGGAAGCTTTCCTAGTGCCCAGACAACTTCAGTCAACACCAGGAAATCGAGGTCTTGCCCCGTTTTGAAGTGTTTCAAGGTCTGATGGAGGTAATGATGAAGGGGCGGAATGACCCGATAGTCTCCGCTCAAGGCGGCTACGTTTCCTAACCCTTTTGCCGCTGCTGCCTGAATGATCGGGAGTTGAGAGCTTTCAAAAAGATCAATAAGCAGCGGAATGGATTCCCGGCCAAGACCTCCCAGAGCGATGATGGATTCTCGGACGAGATCCGGGTCCCTCAGCAGACCGGTTACATGCGAGAGAGCTTCAGGTGCATGAATTTCACTCAAGGCCGAGAGGATTTGTAGCTTCCGGAGTTTCGGTGTATCGGAAGATTCAAGCAAGGTCACAAGCCGGGGGATCTGACCCCAATCGGCCATGAGCAAAACGGGAAAATCATATTCCTCCAGTCTCTTCTTTAATTGCAGGAAAGCAGATTTTTCGCGGTATTCAGTGGTAACCGCCGGCACGGCGCCGCTGCCACTTTCGTTATAGGCTCGAACTTCCTTGGCCCATCCTAGATCCCGTCCGTCGAGGAGGTAGGTGATTAAACAGGCTGGCCCCTGCCAAAGGCGGGCGGGAGCGTCAGGCAGTTCGGCATCTCCACCGGCGGGAGTAGTTCCCGCCCAAGTTTTTCGTTCCTCGCATTTGACCAGGAGCTCGACATCATGGGCTTTGGCAGAGTCTGTGACGGTCTGGAAACCCACTTCCTCTAACCGCCCTTTGACCACGGCGATGAGCGAGGCCGCATCAGCAGGTCCCTTTTCGGTCAAGGCCAACACGTTCATCAAGACCGTTCGGGCATTTTCTAATTTGGATTTTTGCTCAGGTGTGACATACACACGCCGGGCGAAACTAGTGGATGAGGAAAACGCGAGCAAGACCACCACCAATGTGATCGACCCTCTCCACATGTCCTCAGTCCTCCGGAAAGGTCTCTCTCTACTCACTCAATTAGGGTTTCAGATATTGTACTCCTTTTTTCGGACCAGGGCTAAGAACTGAGTGGATTAACTAAACCCGGCAGAGTCCACAACACATGGGGAATGGCAACGGGTGTGCATACTGCATACGTGGATGCCGCCACTCTGTTTCACGTAGATATCGACGCGAAACGGAAAGCATTCCCGAAGGATTATCTCAGCCACATCAAGATGGCGTATCTCGAAGAAGGCCCATCCCCCAGCCACCACGCCTACGGTTGGATCGCCTCATAAAAGTGGTTCATCAGGCTTTTCCGTGGGTCACTCCCATTCTCGTGCTCCTCTTTCGACATGCAGCAGCTTCGAATTCCCCTCCTTCGAAAGGAGAGGGTAGGTGAGCTAGAGTTCGTGGGTTATCAGTAACCCATCAGTGGATCAACCATTGAAGGCTCCGCAGAGACTATCTTCCCTTTGCCTTTGTTCCTCTTCGGAACATAGCCTTACAAAGGAGGGGAACTCTGGAGCGAGCAACCTTAATAATTACCCATGCGAATGTCGGAAGACCCCATTTTTCAAAGCACTGATTGCCCTCAATTGTGATCGGACAGTGGTCAATGTCTTCAATGTGCTCGACAATGGGAAACGGAAAAATTAACCGACGGATTCTCTCAACCACATAAAAATGACCTATCTGGGAAAAGTCCCTCAATCCCCTGTTTCCACGCCTATAGCTGGGTTGGGCGATTATTCATGTCACGACCGTCCTCTGTCTATCAAATTAATTCCATTCGGAAAACACCACACATGGCTATCAGGATCGAGAACTCACTCATCAGTTTGGTTAGGAAGAACGAAAGAAGGCCCTGATGAAGCGGGGTCGACAACTGTCCGAAAATCCATAATTGCTCGCCCTGGCTGCCTGAGGTGATCCTTCATCTTCTCAAGGTGGTTGGAGCACACAACAGGTCATTACATCAACACCTGGGTATGGAACTCATCCGATTGACAGAACCTACGAAATGATCTAGTCTAAATTCTAGTCTTTTTATGAAAGGGGCATATGGCCAAAACATTAACACTCTCGGAGGCCAAAGCCCGATTCAGCGAATTAGTCGCCGCAGTCGAGCGAACGGAAGAAGAGCTGGTGATCACGCGGAATGGTCGTCCGGTTGCCGTACTCATCAGCGCCGATGAGTTTGAGAGTTGGCAGGAAACCCGAGAGATCCAACGCAATCCTGCCCTCATGCAAGAAATCAAACAGGGATTAGCACAACTAGAAAAAGGGCACAGCGTGTCATTTGAAGAGGCCTTTGGGGAGCCTCTCCATTCTTCAAAGAAAAAGCAATGAAGCGGTTTCGCCTGGACATGGCCCAGGCGGTGCGGGATCTCCTCATTCATCTACCTCCGCCATTGAAGCGTAAAGTCAAATTGGCCTTCCAGGCCCTGGCCGAAGACCCTTACCAAGCAAAACCCTTAAATGACGAACTGGCCGGACTGAGAAGTTTTCGAGTGATGCGATCGCGGATAATTTTTCGGATCAGGGGAGCCTCTGTCGAGATTGTGGCTTTCGGTCCAAGAAAGGATGTGTATCACCGGGCCGCGACCGAACTCCGCAGTATCATGAAATCCACTCAAGAGCAGCCATAGTTTTGGTATTCTGCACTGCCGGCACACCAAAGCCAAGATCTTCAGCCTCAATGCCGCCAAACTGTTAAAGTTGAGTTCGAAACAAAACGGCAGGATTTAACGACAGATTATCTCAGCCACATCAAAATGGCATATCTCGAAGAAGGCCCATCCCCCAGCCACCACGCCTACGGTTGGATTGCCAAATAAAAAAGTTTAATCCCTCCTCAAAGAGACTTCTTAGACCTTCAGCCATTTCTCCATGGATATTTATCTCCCTTGAGATTCATGGCAAATTCTTCTACAATTTTCTATCTGCATTTTTAAATTCCTTCATATCCCGTTCGTGTCAAAAAACGGCTGTCTCGATTTCCATCCATCGCAGGGTAAACCCAAGCGTTTCTTGGGATAACATGTATGCTGAAACACCACTTTCTCAGTTATTCCACCATTGATGGGCTTGACTTTGCGCTCCATCTGCACGACGCACTTGAAGGGGGGTATCCGCCAATTCCTCTCTGGATAGACAAGCACAACCTGCAACCTGGACAAGATTGGGATACCCAAATTGTTAAAGCCATTCGAGAATGTGACTCCCTGATTTTTATCATGACCACAGATAGCCTAAGGGATAATTCGGTATGCAAAAACGAATGGACCCGGGCTCTGAAATACAAGAGACCCATCGTCCCCATTCGACTACATGCCGATGCCGAAATGCCCTTTCGATTAGGCAATAGACAATTTATCGAATTTTCCACTGATCCTTCAGCAGGACTCGCTCAACTCCGAGCCCACCTCAAATGGTTAAGCTCTCCGGAAGGAAAAATTCAGACACTCCAGGATCAACTGGCTGATGCCCAACGAGACCTCCAACGGTCGACGGGAGCCATGACTACCCATATTCAAGAAGAGATCGATCAGCTTGAACTGAACATTGCGATCCAGAACACGAAACTTCAAAATCCGCCCAATACGATTTCCAGTGATCCCGCATCTCTGAAGAGAGATCTCATTCGGGAGGAAGCCAATTCACAAGGCCAGAGAACCCCCTCTTATACTCACATCATTAATGATCCCCCGGTCGTGGTTCCCACCTATTTTCAAAACCGCAAGGAAGAAATATCGCTCATTGAGGACTTCTTAAAGGATGGCACCAAAAACTTACTCAACGTGGTTGGGCGTGGGGGAACCGGCCAAACCACATTAGTCTGCCGTGTTTTACAATCCCAAACAGAAAGTCAAGAGGCGACGGAGGAAGGAAACCCTTCAATTGACAGATTGGTGTATTTGAGCTCCACCGACTCACACGGTACCCCCTGGCTCAATCTTTTTACGGACCTCTGCCGTTTCTTGCCTGAGGAAACAGCCGGTGCTCTTCAACAATTAGCCTCTCAACCCAATGCCAGTTCGTATGACATCATGCAAAGCCTTCTAGAGGCCTTACCACAGGGCCGAACGATTGTCTTTCTCGATAATGTTCAACATATCATCGATTCCGAGACTCGGAATTTCATCGACCAAGAACTCGAGAAGGCCCTTCGTGCACTGCTAGACGATGGCCGGTCACATCTCAAGTTTATTCTGACGACCCATGTCGCCCCAAAAGCCTTAACCTTAGTACATCCAGGACGCCAGCGCTCCCTGCACATTCAAGAAGGACTCAAGTCTCCCTATACGGTGAATATTTTGCGTCAAATGGACGCCGATGGAACAGTTGGGTTGAGGACAGCCCCTGATGCCCTTCTGGAGGAAGCCGGAGAACGAACTAGAGGTTTTCCACGAGCCCTCGAAGCGCTCTATGCCATTCTGTCGGCAGATCGTGAAACCACACTGGAAGAGATTTTGGCAGACACCCGTCGTTTGCTACCTGAGCATGTCTTAGAAGCCCTGGCCGGTGAAGCTTTTACCCGTCTGGATTCGTTAGGCAAAAAAGTTGTACAAGCGCTCGCCATCATGGGCACGCCAATTTCCCCTATTGCCATTAATTACCTGCTGGAACCCTACCTCCCAGGCCTGGATTCCGAACCAATCCTCAAACGCCTGCTCAATATGCAATTCGTTCGCAAACAGGGGGGAAATTTTTCCCTCCATGCTGTTGACCGGGAATATGCCCTCTCACGAATTCCCCCTGACGAACTCAATGATCAGGGAATGAACAATCCCCCGTTCACACAAAGGGCACTCTTTCATCGTGCGGCGAACTTCTATCGGGACATTCGAAAACCCCAGAATGAATGGAACACGCTGGATGATCTCACCCCCCAAATACGCGAATTTGACTTGCGATGTCATGGCAAAGAATATGAACCAGCCTTGCGCCTGTTACTGACATTCGATTTTGATTATCTCCTCCGGTGGGGACATTATCGCCTGATGGCCAACTTCCACGAACGCGTACACGGTCAATTACAGGATCAGAAGTTGCAACAACTGCATCTGGCAAATTTAGGAACAGCCTATTATCGAATCGGAGACCTCTCCAAGGCCATTCATTATCATGAAGAAGCCCTCACATTGGCACAACACAATCAGGATCCATCCGGGGAAAGCATTGCCTTGGCCAATATGGGATTATGCTACAGGGGATTGGGGAAAACACTTGAAGCTATTGATAATTATGAGACCGCGCTGCCCATCCTCCGTGAATTGAACCTTCGGGATGCGGTCGCCACCGTATTAATGAACCTGGGCACCGCCTATAGTTCCTTAGGGAGAATCCAACAAGCCATCACAGTTCTTGAAGAAGCGAATGCCATTTATCTAGAAACGGGAAATCAAAACAATCGAGCTATGGCTTTAGTCTGTCTTGGGGAAGTTCAGGGCCATCTCGGCAAGACACAAGATGCGACCAACTATGCTTCCGAAGGATTAGCTTTGGCGAGAACCATGGCAAATCCTTTTGTGGAAGCCGCGGCCTTGTGTATTCTCGGGGAACTCGGAAGAGATTCCCAAAACTGGGATGCAGCCATTGCCAGATATCAGGAAGCTATCCAAAAGGCAGACTTCATTAGCAACGCCGAGATTCGAAGTAGCGCGAGAACACAATTGTGCATGGTGTTTCTCTTATCTGACAATCTCATCGATGCACGAAAAACGATTGAAGACGCCTTGCAAATTGAAGCACCATCCGAAAAACATGTGGTGTCAGCCATGTACGGGATCGTGTTGCTTCGACAGGGAAATCACCAACAAGCCAAACAGCAATTCCTCCAAACCATCACACACACTGTAGCGTTCCTTAACCATTGCTCCCAGGATATCTGGGCCCTTGAAAGTCAAGCACTCGCCCAATGCGGGCTAGCTATTTGCGACCAAAGGCCCGAGTCGACGTCTTCCGCCATAGAGACCTTTCAAAAAGTCCGTGAACTTGTCCATGACAATGGAACACTTCAACGAATGGTGAAACTATTTGAGGCGTTATGCCTTGCCGACACTCAGGACATTCTCACAAATGAACTGCACCTGGCAGCCAGCACCGAATCATGGCTGAAAAAAGCAGGAGGAGTAGAAGGGCCAATTTAAGTGCGGATAGAAGACACGCCTCCTTTACCTTTCCCATTCCTACCGAGCAACAGAAAACACCGCAACACCCCGCCTTGACCAAAGATCTCGAAGCCAACGTCTTCGGTCTGAATGCCGCCAAACTTTTTAAAGTGGATGTCGACGCGAAATGAGAAAAAGGTAAAGTGGGGAGATACGAACACAGCCTTCCGTGACGATTCATAAGGGATTGGCTATACTCGCGGACTTTTTTTCTAAAGCAGACGGTCGAGCACAAAAATATGAGTCAATTGTGTCCATCGCGTGCACCGGAGAAGATCTGAAAGTTATAGCTGAATTAGTAGAGGTTCTTGGTTAAAATCTTCAGTTTCTCAATCAACGGGGAAAATGAACAGCGATTGTCCTTTCTGCACCCTTGCTCCTACGAGAATAATTGCGAATGACGATTTGACTATCGTTATTCGGGATGCATATCCCATTTCGCCTGGCCACTCTCTTGTACTTCCACGACGACACATTGTCTCCTTCTTCCAGACCACAGAAGAAGAGCAGTTTGCACTATTGCGGGCTATATGGAAAACCAAAGCCGAGCTCGATTCCACATTTCATCCTGACGGTTACAATATCGGTATCAACGATGGCGCTGCTGCTGGACAAACCGTTATGCATCTGCACATTCATCTGATCCCTCGACATAAGGGGGACTCAAGCGATCCCCGTGGTGGTGTCCGATGGATCTTCCCGGAACAGGCGGCGTACTGGAAGGGACAAACTTAACGTGGGCATTCCTTCGGCAGAGGAACAGGTAAGGTTCATCCTGAACCTACAGAGACTTCTAGGTGAAGGGGCCTTTGTTTCCACCTACAAGTTTGCTCTTCTGTGGGCCCTAGCCGATCTATCTGTGGAAAGCGGTGCTGATTCAGAAGACGCGCTTCCACTCTCCACGAAAGAGATAGCTAAAAAATTCATTAAATACTATTGGAAGCAAACTTTGCCTTACCCTTCCCCGGAAGGCGCTATTGGCGTACTCAGACAGAACACAGGTATGGAAGCCGAAGTCGTGACGCTATTAGCACGGACCAGGGAAAAGGGTACTCTTGCCGAGATTGGAAAGGATACCAAAGAATGGACCGCACTAGTCAGCAAAGTTGCGCAGACGATCGAGAAGATGCCGCTTTGGAAACTGCAGACTATGGGGAGACAAGAGGTGCCCTTTCTTTATGAGAACCTGAAGAAGGGGAACAGAATCACGCTGCGTCCAGGTGTAGCCTATAACTTCCGAAGGTTTTATGGTTTTATTCAAAGCCTCATTCAGAATGCTTGGATTCGACAGATCAGAAGAATTCGGCCGAACCAGGAGATATTAGGCCAAGTCACAGACTTGCAAGAGTTCCTATTCGGCCCTGAGAGGAAGAAACTCTCAGTTTATAGAGCAGCTCTGTTGGACCTCCAATCGGGCTTTTGTTTTTACTGCAAGGGGAACATCAGCGTGCAAGGAGACGTAGATCACTTTGTTCCATGGACGCTATATCCGTTGGACCTTGCACACAACCTTGTCGTAGCTCACAAGACTTGCAACATGAATAAGAGCGACTATCTGCCTGCAGTTCCCCATCTGGAACGCTGGGTTCAACGTAATGAGGACCGGTGCAACCACTTGACCCAACTCTTCAATGAAATCGGCGCCATTCACAACCTACCGGCGTCATTGCGAGTTGCACACTGGGCTTATGAACAAGCGGAAACTGATGGTGCCGATGTATGGCTGAAAGCTAAAAACCTTTGTGTTCTAGATCCACGATGGCATGAATTGCTTATAACGACATAACTGAACAGTTCTTAGGAAAATTAGGACCAGACTCCCCGGAGGCGAATCGAGGGGAAGAGGCCCGCAGACCTTTTAAGGACCCCTTGCAGTCCCCACGTGGAGTCAGGATCACGCCCACATTGCCCAACAATGGCGCTACCCTCTTCTTCAAAATTGAACACCTGGTCTGTGCCGGTGCAATCTCAAATAAAGATCAAGGCATTGGCAAATGGCTTATGGTGCCTGCCATCTACTCATTCTTGCCGTTAATAACGTAATGCGTTACTATAGAGCCCGTGATCAAGACGTTCAAGTGCGCCGACACGCAAGCTCTTTCGAATGGAGATCGGGTCAAGCGGTTCGTGAACATTGAGGCTGTCGCCCGTCGTAAGCTGCGGCAATTGGAGATCGCGGACCGATTGGAGGATCTTCGGGTACCGCCCGGAAATCGGTTGGAAGCGTTGAAAGGCGATCGTGCAGGGCAGCATAGTATTCGTGTGAATGATCAATTCCGCGTATGCTTCCATTGGACGGATGCAGGTGTTGAAGACGTTGAAATCGTGGACTATCACTGATGGAGGATGACGATGCGTAAACTCAAGCCCATCACCCCAGGCGAAATATTGATGGAAGAATTTCTCAGGCCGATGGGGATCAGCCAGTACCGGCTGGCAAAAGAAATCGGAGTCCCGGCGCAGCGTATTGGGGACATCGTGGCGGGCAAACGTTCCATCACTGCTGACACCGACTTGCGCCTTTGTCGGTTCTTCGGCCTTTCTAACGGTTACTGGCTTCGTGCCCAGGCAGCACATGACACGGAAGTCGCAGAACGGACTTTGGGCCCTAAACTGGCGAAGATTAAACCCTGGGCCGGTGTTGGCGCCAATGCAAGTCACGCCCTAACCCGTGGGTGAACACAGTCCCTTCCCTACTTGAGCTTCGCTCCCCTGCGAAACACGGGTTACACCCATCACGGGAAGCTGTCTTTTGGCTTCGGACGAAAGACCCGAATAAGACCAATTTTCCTTACTCCCAGTGCTCGAATCTGAATATTGTTTTCTTGAATCCTTTCAAATATTTCCTGTTTTGTCACTAGTCGTTTGTTAATGGCATTGCCTTCCTTCCCTTTCCATAAGGGAATAATCCGGGGATACGTGAACAGAACCTTATTTTATGAATACTATGAATTATTTGCCATTCAGAAAATGTCCTGGACAGAACTGGTTGACTGAGGCACTCGCAGAACATGGAAATAGGCGAAAAACCAGACCTCTTGACGTGAAAGAGCTGTGACAGCATCCACCAGCCGATTCATCTTACAAGAGAGGCTTTTCTCTTTAGTCGCGTAACAGGTGCACGAACAAGCCGTCGCGGAGTTTGGGTTCAAACCATGGGCTTTGGGGTGGCATAATACGATTCGCATCGGAGAGGGCCATTTCCTCAGTTGTTGGGTTTAATTAAAAAACACAACTACCCAGTCACTAATATCTACCAACCCTGGAAGTTCTTCGGTTCCGCGAACCGCTCCCAGAATCAACTATAAAAATGTGCCGACCGGCTTTAAGACTAACGAACCAATCCCATCATGACCAGAGAATGGATACTCCATACTGCTCCATTCGAATGTCGTGGGTGATTATTGTTAATTGTTCGGTTTGGGCTTGGGCAATAAGCATGCGATCAAATGGATCATCATGATGACGAGGCAGGTTTCCGGCAACAACTCCATGGCGAATTGAGATTGGAAGCTGTTGAAAACTATTAGACTCTAAGACTTCTTCCAGTTCAGCCGGGGCCTTCAGCTTTCCCAGTGCCCGTTTGATGGAAATTTCCCATGCGGTTACGGCACTAACAAATATAACGTTTTCCCCATCTTTGATAGCCACGGCAGCTTTAGCGGTGAGTGACTGATGATCGCTCAGCCACCAGAGTAAGACATGGGTATCTAATAAGAATTTCACCCTGCCTCACCACTGAAGGCACGAGAGAGATCCTCGGGGAGTGCATCAAAATCTTTTGCGATTTTGACTTTGCCCTTCCAGCACCCTGGTTTCCTTGACTTTTGCTTAACTTGGTAGGGAATGAGCTTAGCCATTGGTCTTCCAGCTCGAGCAATAATCACTTCTTCCCCGGAGGCCGCTAAATCGAGAAGGTGCGAAAGATGAGTCTTGGCTTCATAGACATTAACCGTTTTCATGACAGCCTCCCCATTAGTTGGTCTAGTTTGACTAACTAATCATACATCGGCCGACTTCATCTTACAAGAGGGGCTTTTCTCTTTAGTCGCGTAACATATGCACGAACAACCCGTCGCGGAGTTTGGGTTCAAACCAGGTGCTTTTGGGCGGCATGACACAGTCCGCATCCGAGACAGCCATCAATTCCTCAACCGTGGTCGGATACAACAAAAAGGCCACAGCCCACTCGCCGGAGTCCACCATCCCTGAGAGTTGCCTGGGACCACGAATGCCTCCGACAAAATCGATCCGTGGATCCGATCGTTGGTCTTTTATGCCTAACAGCGGATCCAACACCCGCTCCGTCAATTCCGACACCGCTAACGCACGAACCGGATCATATTGACGGTTCACGGTCGGATCTTGCTTGGGTTGGGCTTGATGCCACTGACCGTCCAGATACATATTGAACCCGGACACGGGTGGATCGCCTGGTTGAGGGATGACATTCAATTCGAAATGTGAAGTTAATTGATGGAGCAATTCCTTTGGAGATAAACCATGTAAATCACGAACGACTCGATTGTAGGGAAGGATTTGTAATTGATCATGGGGAAAGATGACCGCTAAAAAGCCTTCCTCGTGCTTTTCTGAAGACAGTGCATTCGCCTTGCTACGGGATGCACACACTCGACTGGCCGCAGCCGACCGATGATGCCCGTCAGCAATATATAATGCTGGAAGTTCTTGAAAGTCTTTAATGATATTTTGAATGGCGGAACCATCTCTCACGCTCCAAACCGTGTGCTCGATTGTATCGTCAGCCACAAAATGGGCATCCGGCTTGGTACTCGTCACCCCTTTGAACCACTCATTGATTTTGGCCGTCTGGCGGAAAAAGAGCAGAACCGGACCCGATTGCGACTCATGGGTTTCGATAATCCGCACCCGATCGGCTTCTTTTACCGGACGGGTATACTCGTGTTTTTTGATGATGCCCCGGTCGTATTCATCTACGGAAGCCAATGCCACGATGCCGGTCTGCTCATGATGACCCCACTTTTGTCGGTACACTCCAAAAAGGGGCTGCGATTCCTGAATCAAGACACCATCGTGAATGAGCTTCCGTAGATTGTCGGCTCCTCGTTGATAAACCTGGTCGGAATACGGGTCGATCCCGTCACCAAACTCAAGCTCTGCCCGGCCAATGCGTAGAAAGCTATACGGATTTCCTTCGGCAAGCTTACGCGCCTCTTCTAACGAGACCACATCATAGGGAGGGGCGGCCACCTGACTGGCCAACTCAGGTCTGGGTCTAACGGCACGAAACGGCGCGATTGTCGCCATACGATCATTCTCCTTTTTTTAAATGCATTGAACCTACCGGGTGAACCACTGTTGTTGTCCGGAAAGCCGGACCTCACCTTCATTTGTATCAAGGGTAAACGATAGTATTGCGAGCGAGCAACGATTTCTTGTGAGTGATCAGAAGAGAGTCCAAGAAAGAGGGATCGGCCCGGAAAGATCTATTGGCCGATATACCAGCCGATTCCCCAGCGTTCCAGGTAGCTTGTCAGGAAAAAGAATGAATTGAAAAAGAGGAGGATGCCGACGGCTACCAGTAGTACCCCGCTCATGATGGAGAGAGGTTTGATAAAGTTCCGGATCTGTTGGAAATGGATGAGAAATCGATCGAGCCACAAGGCGGTCATAAACAACGGAAGGCCCAGTCCTAAAGAATAGAAAACGAGAAGGGCCAGTCCATCCACAGAGGTCTCTGTGGTGCCGGCATACAATAAAATGGACGTGAGAATAGGTCCCACGCATGGAGTCCAGCCCACCGCAAAGGTCACCCCGATGAGAAAGGAACCCAGAAAGCCAACCGGGCGGGTTTGGAAGTGCACACGCGTGTCACGAGAGAGAAAACCGATGTTGAATACCCCCATCACATACAGCCCAAACAGAATAATCAGCCCTCCTCCGATCTTTCGCAAATAATCCTGATAGTGGAATAGCCATTGCCCGAACAAACTGGCCGAGACACCAAAGGCAATGAAGACGATGGAAAACCCTCCGATGAACAATAACGAATTGAAAATAATAGTTTTGCGAATCTGGTGCCGTCCGGAAGGATCTCTGAGTTGATCGATGGATAGTCCCGTGATGTACGAGACATAGGACGGCACCAGCGGGAGCACGCAAGGCGACACGAACGACAAGAGTCCGGCTCCAAAGGCCGCCAACAAAGTGATCTGAGGAATATGTGTCGCGGATTCTATCATGAGTCTTTTACCTTAAAAAACGACCAATTCCGGGTGAATGAGTCGCACGTTGCTTATGGCAAACTCCTGAGGAACTCCTGGTACTGAGGATTCCGGTTAAGGCCTGCACCCCGGTGCGCAAGAATCATTTCCCCCTGTGCGTCCATCACCACAAATGTCGGTGTGGCATTCACACCAAAAGCCTGCGCCACATCATTATTCTGATCATAGGCGGTAGGGTATACAAAGGTGTCAGGATTGGCGGTGACATACTCCTCCACGTGGGCCAGGGTGTCTGAAAAGGCAATGGTGAGCACTTGGAGCGGCTCCGGTTTGTTGCCCCGATAAAATTTCGCGAGAATCGGCAATTCCAGTTGGCAATACCGGCACCACGGCGCCCAAAAGACGAGAAGGGTCGGGCGCCCGTGTAGAGAGGTTTTACTATACGTGTTTCCGTCGAATGCCTTGAGCGTGAATTCCGGAGCCGGTACGGATGGAGCGGCGGTACTTGGCAAAACTCCAAGGAGCAGACCGAGGCTCACCATCAGGAACCCGATCACCCCGCTTTTGATTGTTGTGAGCCATGGTCTCCAATGGGAGCCAGGAAGGCTCCCATTGGATGCGGTGCTTGTTTGTCTCATCGATATCCAAAGCCTCGTGCGCATAATTTCTCCTTACGGTTTGATATACACATAACCGGCCCGTTGAAGATCGGCAATGCGCTTGACAGCCACCGGATGTTCGGTAGGTGTGAACCCGGCCAACAATTTCTCCAGCGGTGTCCCATACAGCTTCATTGAGACCTGACACATTTCGGCCTTGATGCCTTTGTCGATGACCACCTTCAACTTGTCCTTCAGTTCCTGATCAACCGTCTCACTCTCAAACAATTTCAGGGCCGGCCCATGCACGACCAGCACCAGGTCGATTTTGTCCGGTCCGCCTTCGGCTTCGATGTGTTTGTTGATCAGGGCCATGGCATATTTGGCAAGCGCCGGATCATTACTATCCAGGTGATACAACACTTTGACTTTGTCCTGACGAGGCGCCTCGTCCGCCAGAACCAAACCGGGGCTCAGCATAAGTCCATACATGCAGGCAACAACCAATGTTGAAAACATCAAGAATGTTTTAGGGATGAAATTCGGCATGACAGCCTCCTTGGGTGAACAGTGGATGGAAAGAAACTCCTTATGGGAGTCTTCATCGTCTGAGGCTATTGTGTATGAAAAAGAGATAACGACGGTAGGTGCGAACGCCTGGTGTCTGGCGACTATTATTCCCGTATCTGAATAGGGGTAAACGCCCCTATTGGAAGTGCCTTTGTGAACACTCCCTCAATTTTTCCGGTGTGAGTTTCAGACACCCAAATGCTGATGAAAACGCAAAACATCTGAAATATTCAACATCCCCTAGGGGGAAAACCTGCGGACGAATTCTGCGGCAGCTTGCGAACGGCGGGTCACTTGCAGCTTCTGGAAAATATTCTCGAGATAGTGGCCGACCGTTTTATCACTCAAATCGAGTGCCACGGCAATTTCCTTATTGGTTTGCCCTTCGGCCACCAGTGTTAACACCTTCATTTCCTGAGGCGCCAACGCTTCTTTCTTGCCGTCAGGGGAAGGGATCGAGAGATGCTTCATCCTGGTGAGCACCCGTTCTGTAGTCACGGGATCGAGAATGGATTGCCCCTCAGCCACCGTTTTCACCGCTCGAATGAGTTCTTCTCCGCTGATTTCTTTCAACAGAAATCCTTTGGCCCCTGCCATGATGGTGGCCATCACGGCGTCATCGTCCGCAAACGATGTCAAAAACAAGACACGGGTTTGCGGCGACGTATTCCGGATTTCCCGACAGGCATCGATACCGCTCCCGTCCGGCAAGCGGACATCCATCAACACCACATCGGGATGAAGTCGTTCGGCTTCTGACACGGCGGCTGCCCGAGTCCCGGCTTCACCAACAACATGAATGCCCCCTGTGTCGGTAAAGAGGGCTTTCAAACCCAGGCGAAGCACCTCATGGTCATCAACCAGTAGGAGACGAATAGTGGGCTTGTTACGCCGGGGCATGGGACCCTTTCTTGTGAATTTCAAAAATTATTCGAGTCCCCTTGTGAGCCTCTGACCACACATGAAAGTTGGCGCCCAGACGGCTGGCGCGCGCGGCCATATTTTTTAATCCGTGCACTCCCTCGTGGAATTTTTCAAGATCAAATCCCAGACCATCATCTGTCACCTCTAGGCGAACCGCTCCTTCCTGTGCATGGAGGGACACTGTGCCGGACGTGGCTTGTGCATGCCGCACACTGTTGCTGATGGATTCTTTCACCACATACAGCAGATGGGTGGCTTCCTCAGGGGTGAGCAAATCGGCCGCAGCCTGATCGATCTGCAGGCCAAAATGCAGATTCTGTGATTTTTCCACCGTGTAAACAAGCGTACGCATCTCTTCTGTCCATTGTTGTCCGCTCATGCACTCCGGTTCAAGGCCGTTGATATGCCTGCGCAAGTCTTGAATCACGAATTTGAGTTCCTTCAGCACGTCACTGATGCCCGCGAGCGCTTCTTTGGGATTTTGTGTAATGAGCCGCTGGCATCGTTCCAAATTCAGTTTCAGGGCAAAGGTCGATTGAATAACTCCGTCGTGAAGATCCTGGGCCATACGTTCACGGGCTTCCAACACAGCTCGAAGTTGTTGTTCACTGTGACGACTGGCCTGTTCAGCATGTTTCGTCTGGATCAATGATGTCCGTAATTCTGAGACCGTATTCAGATATCCACGCCCCACATACCCAAGGACTAAGAAATAGGCCATCAATCGAAGGAAATGCCAGAACCACCATCGACTGCCCCAGATGACGGAATACGTAAACATCAGTTCGGCGAGGCCAAACATGAGAGCCAGGGAGGCAAACAGGATATCTTCCGATCGCCCTGAGCGGCGATAATCTAAAAAGAAGCGGAGGGATCCGGCAAAAAAAAGCATGCTCGCGAAACTTTTGGGAGCGACGGCGGTTGGTGTGAATGCGCCTTCACGAACCATCACCGGGAGGTATTCAGGAAAACCGATTATCCAAAAGCCGATGGCCAGTGCTGCGCCGGTAATCACCCACGGCATCCATTTAATGGATTCTTGTGAGCTTCCTGTTGTAGTGAGCCACATGAACCCAAAGCCCAATCCCCCGATGAAGCTCGCAAGGCTGCGCAACAAGACGAATCCATTCCCTGGTATCGAAAAGGCATGAAAGATCTCGAGAATACCCATTCCCAGAAAACCACCGGCAATGGGATAGAAGCTTTGGCGGGTCGGGTCAGGTGTCCGTTGGAGCAACATGATCCCCATGGAAATTGCCGCCAATCCGCCGATCGTTTCCAATGTGGAATGAAGGGGTTCATGAGGCCAGCGCCACCCTGGTAAGACTCCAGGTAAAATGATACCGATGACCAATGCGGCCATCCCGCCCCCACCTATCACGACATATAGCGAGAAAGGTTTCATAGATCGTTCTCCGCATTCATTCTTACAATCATCATGAAGTGTTGTCTAGCCGGGCTGGAACAGGCGCATCCTGACTTTTCTTATTGCTTTAACACGTGAGGGGCGCGTTCGAGCAATATCAGGGTTGGGATTCGGGCATGAACGGAGGATAGATGGTCACGAACCATGCATTGTGATCGCTGAGCACGTCTTGATCGCAATCAGACCCGGCCCACTCTGATTCACCACAGTTAAACTATTGGCTTTGAGATCTGATTTGAAACAGGACGGCGCCTCGGATTGAAAGGGTCATTACCAAACACTCGCATCAACCGAAAAAGAAACGTCACATCGAAAAAAGATTAGAAGGACAGAAAAAACAAGTTGAGAAAATCTTTTCTTATAGTGGCGGCTTTCAATCCGTAATGCGTGAACGGGCAGTCGGTGAGAAGCGTGAGGAGTTATAAGAGAGGCATTGTCAGGGGTGTGGATTCTCTATCGCACAATGAACGTCTTACGACCTTCACTCCCTATGGCTTAATGATGACGTCGACATAGACCGGCAGACTGTCGGCACCCCGGATATCCGTGACCCGAAGAGTGAAGCGGAAGGTCCGTTCCTCGACCACAAAGGGTGCCAGAAATTTGGCTTGAGCCGAATAGGGATCAAGCAGCGGAACTTTACTCCCGCGTACCTGGGACCAGTGATACTGAAGAGGACCGCCGTCGGGATCATAACTCGCTAAGCCGTTCAGAGTGACGCGTTCTCTCGACGAGACGCTTTGCGTCTGGCCGGGTTTTGCCACCGGCGGGTGATTCGGGTCATCGTCCACCTCGACCAGGATTTCAATGGTGCCTTCCTGATTCCGATTTGTCGCAGTGAGTATGGTCTTTCCATTGCCGACCACACGTAGCATTCCATCCTGATTGGCGGTGATAACCCCTTCATTGGACGATTGGTAAGTGGTCCCGGCAGATTGTCGACGAATGGCACGAGTGATGCCGTCTGCAAATCGCCCCATCACCGGCAAAGGAATGGTCTTGCCTAAGAAGTCCACCTGGTCATACACCCGGGCCCCTCCTGCCCGTCCCAATCGAAGCGGTTTATCTGTATGAAAATCGATTTCCAGAAGCTCTTCCTTCGGCTGGAATTGGACCAGGACCTCATCGAAAATGGCCAGGGATTCATGTTGCGATTGTTTTCCGCCCTGTTCAGCCACCGCGAGGAGTCGATACGTGCCTATGGCTTCATCGGGAACAGGAAGCTCCCCGCCAAATGGCGGGGTACTGGCGACCGTTGCGACCAGGGCCAGCTTTTCCTCGACCAGGGCCTGAAGCATGTCTTCGTCTTCCCCATACCAGTAATATTTGACCTTAGTGACACCGGGGACATCCTTCCAGTCCAGGACGACTGCGATGGGTTGCCCGCTTTGATGCACACTGAATTCTTTGGGCTCGCTAATCAAAAACGACCAGGCAGGCTGGATACTCATCACGACGGCGAGAAAGGTCAGAAATCCTAGAGGCTTGAGTGAGAAACACAGGCGAGACATTCACACACCTCCTACTAGATTCAGATGACGATAGTATAGCATTCTCTTCCGGGCTAAAGATGCTTCCCTATTTCTTGTTCGACGTTACCCTGGCTTTTGAATGCCCATCTTTTTGATGCGGGCCACCAGGGTGGTGGGTTTAATATTCAGCCGTTCAGCCGCCCCCCCTTTCCCATAAATTTTCCAATCGGCTTGCTGGAGGGCCGCCAGCGTATTATCCCGTTCCCGCCGGCGCATTTCACCTTCAGGCATCACGTCCCTTCCCCTGAGTAAGGAGTGAGACTCTTGAAGGCGTAAAGAAACGTCACCTCTTCGTGGTTGCGGAATATCGAATTTCAATTCCTCACGTCCCGAAAGAATCAGACCCCGCTCAATCACGTTCTGTAACTCCCGAACGTTTCCCGGCCAATTATAACGTTGCAATTGTTCCACCAGGGATTGCGTCAATCGTGGTTGAGCACAGTGCAACTTTTTGGCTGTCACGCTGAGAAGATACTCCGCTAAGAGCGGAATATCTTCTTTTCGTTCACGGAGTGGAGACATTTCAAGAGGAAAGACATTCAGGCGATAATACAGATCCTGCCGGAACCGACCATTCTCAACTTCCTGCTTTAAATCTTTGTTGGTTGCGGCAATTACTCTGACATCCACGCGGCGGGTACGTTCCTCTCCCACACGTTCATATTGCTGCTCCTGCAAGACGCGAAGGAATTTACTTTGAAGATCCAAGGGAATTTCTCCGACCTCGTCCAAAAACAAGGTTCCGCCATCCGCGGCTCCAAATCGTCCGGCCCGATCCTTAACCGCTCCGGTAAATGCCCCCTTCACATGACCGAAAAATTCACTCTCATACAATTCCCGAGGGATTGAGGCGCAATTCACCCGGATTAGCGGCCGGTCTTTTCGCGGACTGCGCTTATGAATTTCCCGGGCAACCAATTCCTTGCCCGTTCCGGATTCACCCAGGATCAGGACAGTGGCTTCCGTGGGTGCCACGAGATCTATTTGACGGATGACGTTGAGCAGGGCCGGGCTCTGCCCCACGAGATCCCCGAAGGCTCCGGCCTCGAGGACTTCTTCCTGTAGGTATAAGTTTTCCGCTTGCAACCGGTTTTGCTTTTCCAATAATTCTTCAGCTTGCTTGCGTCCACTGATATCGACAAGAAATCCCTGGTACCATTGCACTTCCCCTTTCGCATTGCGGATCACCCGGGCATTTTCTGAAATCCAGATGGGCGTCCCGTCAGCACGATAGACCTGCGATTCAAAGTCGGTCATGACATCATGGCGCTCAAGCAATCGGCAAAATTCCTCCCGCCTTTGCGGCTCTACATAGAGTTGGCGTCCGATATCCTTGACGGATTCCATCAAACTTCCAGGTGAGTCATAACCCAGCAGGTGACTCAAGGCGGTATTCGCATGAAGAAACCTGCCTTCAGGTGTCGCCTGGTAGATCCCTTCCACGGCTTGATTGAAAATCGTCCGATATTTCTCCTCCGATTGTCGAAGCGCCTCTTCATCTTGTTTACGTTGGGAAATATCCCGGATGATTCCGCTAAAAAAAAGCTTATCGTCTTCTTTCCAGGCCGATAGCGTGAGTTCGAGGGGAAATTCCTCGCCGGTTTTTCGCAAACCGCTCAATTCCACAGTCTCACCGAGAATTCTCGTTTCTCCCCTCGTACTGTAACGCTCCAGCCCCTCTTGATGCGCTTGTCGATACCGTTCCGGCATGAGGAGAATGAGAGGTTGGCCGACCGTTTCCTCGCTTTCATAGCCGAAAATATCTTTGGCTCCCTTATTCCAAAACAGGATAGTCCCCGACTGATCCGCGATAATGATGGCATCGTAAGAGGACTGAGCCACCGCCCTAAACCGCATTTCTGCCAGATAGTGTTCTTTTTCAGTACTCATTGACCCTGTTCTTTTTCATTTTCAGGTCTTAATGTTTTGGCAAGTTTGAAACATGTCCAGGTTTGAACATTAAACAATATTTCGTTGCCTTACAGCAAAATGTTGCTATTCAACAAAATATTGTTTTACTCAAAATAAATTAATACACATAAAGTTAATAAAAATCAATATGTTATATATTTTCGTCTATGGCATGGCATCTGCTTAATGAACAAATAGAAGAACATGTAGCATCAGTTGGTATGCATAGTCAGGAACCAGCTTAATAATCACATTAAGGTTACTTGGAAAGGATAGCAGGATGAATAATCTACATTCAGGCCGGATGGGTTTGGGAATTGCGATGTTGGCACTGACCGGAAGTCTTTTCACCGTTGCCTCACAAGCGGAGGCCAAGAAGGTCAAAGTTGAACTGACGGCAGTGGAAACAGAAGTCGTCATTGACGGGAAAGGTACCACCTATAAGGCCTGGACTTTTAACGGACAGGTTCCCGGCCCCGTCGTGCGGGTCACAGAAGGCGACCAGGTACTTTTTGTCCTGACAAATCACAAAGATAATAGTCGCCCTCATTCCATGGATTTCCATGCAGCAGAAACCAATTTTTTAGATCATTATAAAGACATCAACCCCGGTGAGTCGTTGGAATATGTGTGGGAGGCCAAATGGCCTGGCGTGTTTGCGTACCACTGTGGCGCGTTTCCGATGATTCAACACATTGCCCGTGGCATGGCCGGCGTAGTCATCGTGGATCCGAAAGATCCTGGTTCAATGCCAAAGGCTGATCGGGAATATGTCCTGGTGCAATCGGAGTTATTCGTCAAAGATCCCGATGACGTTGCGGCCATGATGGATGGAAAATATGACCATGTCGTGTTCAACGGCGGGGTATTTAAGTATGATCCTGTCCATGCCTCAAAGGGAGGAGAGTTCCTCACCGCCAAGCCTGGAGAGCGGGTACGGTTTTATTTCGTAAACATCGGCCCGAATAATTTTTCCGCACTCCATCCGATCGCGGAGATCTGGGACGATGTGTGGCCTAGCGGGAATCCCGCCAATCGCATGGAGGGAATACAAACCCATGTAGTCGGTCCGGCCGATGGGGCGATTTTAGATGTCGTCGTGGAAAAGAAAGGGATCTATCCCATCGTCACTCACTCCTTGAAAGACGCACTACGAGGAGCGATTGCGCTTCTGGAAGTAAGTGATGAAGCCAAGGATCTGGCTCTGATGCCATCGGTGGGTCCCAAAGCCCCGGAAAAAACTGCCAAGGCAAAATAACTGCGAATTTTTCTACTCTACGGTCTTTTCTCTCGTGGGAGGCCCACTCATGGCCTCCCGCAAGGAACCTGATTCCTACCAACCCAATGTCCCCTGCCCGCAGGTTTGCGGCCAGACCGTTTTGAGTGGCTTATGAGGACTCAAGAACGTGGCATGTCCTGCGCAATCAGCTTTGCTGATTCTGGCAAAAAACGGAGAATCGAAAAGATGAAATCTTTTTCTATCGTGCGTCGCGTTATTCGACCCCTCAGTTGAAATCAGAACAGTCATGCTGGGACCACCGTTGTTCCCCATTCATCTTCGTTTTTCTTTTTCGAGGTCAGACTCAAAAGATCAACACCCCTGATGATCTTGGAATCTCAGTTTTCCATCATTTCCAGTCTGGTATCAAACTCATGCCCGCATTGAACACAGCGAATACAATCCGATTCCACCGAAGGTTCGTCATCACGGATTCCCATTCCTCCGCAGTCTGGGCATCGGGCTAAATGCACTTTTTGATCGTCGACCGTTTCATACTGCGTTCCGCGAAGACAAAACACCGGTTGCCCGTCAAGGACCCATGGCTTTCCGGCTTTATCAATGACGGGGAGGGCAATATAATGTTGAGCCGCATAGCTCTCTTGCTCTGTTCGTGTCGGAAGACCATCTTGAACAAGTTTGCCGGTTTTGACTTCGTAGAGTGCATTCTCCTTAGGAATAACTTTTGTCGGTCCCATCTTCACCTCCTTCGGGGGAAAATATTCACTTAAAGTAATTTGTTTTTTCGCAATTCTGAGATGTGTGCGGTGTCATTCCTCTTATGATTGTTGCCACGTTTAGCCTCCCCGCCATGGCTTCGGAACGCCCAAGGATTTCTCGCCTGGTATTTAGGCCATTTTAATCAATTCGGATATCGCACCACTGACGCCCTCAAAAATTTGATGGGGTTTGGCCGTACCATACATATAGGCCGGTGTGGTGATAACCTTATTGCTATGGTCCACCACATATTTCTCGACAGCGCAATTCTGATGCTTGGCACCTGTCTTCTCTAACTCCGCAGCGGTTCCCGCATCCTCTCCAATTGTCAGATTCACCCCTTTCTTGCCTAAGGCCAATGCCATGATCGCCGGCGAGATGCAAATCGCGGCAATGGGTTTATGGCTGTCGTGAAATTCCTTAACCACTCTGGCCACTTGTGGATCGATTTGTCCTCCACTTCCTTTTTCCGCAAAATTACATAAATGCAACGCGGCTCCATAGCCTCCGGGAAATGCGAGGGCATCAAAATCTTTGGCCTTCAAGTTCTCCAACGATTGAATGTCTCCACGGGCAATGCGGGCTGATTCCTGCAACGCATTTCGTTTCTGGCCCGTGAGCTTTTGAGTAAGGTGATTCGTTTCAGCCACGTCCTTATTTGGCGCAAATACCTTGTATATGGCGCCATTTTGCCCAATGGCAATCAGCGTGCTAATGGCTTCCGTAATTTCGGCTCCATCCAGGAAACCACAGCCTGAAAGAATGACGGCAACTTTTTTCATGATGGGCTCCTTTCTTATTCTGAGCAACCAATATGCTCAGCGCTTCTATCCAAAATTGATATTAACACCCATGGTTGTCTTCCAAGCAAGCAGTACATTGGTAGGCTAGTATGATGCATCCGGATACGTCAACCGCATGGCCCAATGGCATTCAGATTGAGAGGAAAATTCTCCGGACATCCATACAGCAGGTTACTTCAATACCATATGTCGAATGCACCCTGAATCCACAGCTAACGATTAGGCACATTGCCGTTTTTCTTGAAGGTAGGTTATGAAGGTAAGAGGGATCGGCATTCAGACAATCATTTTTCTCAATCTGATTCCGGAAAATTTTTTGCCGATAAGGACAACGACCTCACCCTGACTGAATCAGCATTAAGGCGTTTCAGCGGATTTTGTGGTCAAATAGTCCTGTTGGGCCTTATGGATTTGAGTCAGCCCGTCTTGTATTAACCCGAGAATCACGACCCAGGCGATAAAGCCCAGCGCCAATTCCTTCAAGTAGAGTGGCAGGGAAAACGGCATATTCCAAATCATATGTAATCCCATGGCAATCCCGAGCACCCGGAGAAAGCGAGGATCCTTGACCATCTGAAAATCAAAACTCTGATTGCCGCGAATTCGCCACAAGGCGCCTCCCACCATAGAGGTCCACAACACATGTCCTCCGACCATACTTAAAAACCCACGATGGGTAATATTATCCAACATGGCTCCTCCTCCGTAAGCCAACAAGCGTTCCAGCGCATATCCGGCTGATTCAAACGAAGCAAAGCCCGCGCCAACGGCGGCCCCAAACAACATGCCATTTAAGGTCCAACGATACTGGAGCCTATTCACGACAAGGAACAATGCCGCAGCTTTTCCGATTTCCTCGATGATACCCGCACTGGCCGCGCCCAACCAGCTATCCAAGCCGGTCGTGCGGAATAAGAACAGCGATAAAATAAGGGACAAGATTCCGCCGAGAAAGACCAACTTCAAAATCTGGTACAGTGAAATATTTCTGGCGACATTGACTTCAAAGAAAAAAATCAGTAACGCAAACGGAATCATAAACGATCCCGTAATGATCAGCCCAGGAACGAGCTTGATATTTTCAAAAATGTTTAAAGCAAAAACAAAACCCAGATAGACCAATAAGGCAATGATGAATACTTTGAAAAACGCCCATGGTTTTGGCCAGGCGGTGTTGATCTCCAAAAGATCTGGCGTCGTGGTGAGCGTGCCAACATGGAAATAATCCTCAACCTCTTCGTCTTTTCGTTTTCGAATGACTTCCGAAAACATTTCCCAAAAATTGAATCCTTGCACCCGTTCCAGACCGGCGACAGAACTGATTTGGCCACCGATATGGTCAAGCCATCCGGGAATCCCGCCATGGGATGGGTCCCCGGCAAGTTGCCAAATGCTCCGGCCAATCCGCAGTTGCTGATGGTGTTCGAGCGTCCCTTCGAGCATTCGATTTCCATCGACGAAGACGGCAAAGCCGTCAATCGTGTGATAACGCGGGCGATCCTGAGAGAGGGTAAAGGAGATGTGTTGCTCGGCCACTTCGTGATCGTCACTCAACAAATGGCACTGAGAGGATCGTCCAAGAAGGATCTCACCGTCTTGAATAGCCAACCGCTTGCCGCGATCGGGCCCCGCAATACAGACTAAAAAGACGGTTCGGTCATTCATCGTCTGCGTGTCGCTAAAGAAGAGGATTCCGGGAGAATGGAACGTGTGGAAACCGGAAGTGTAGCGGGTACATGAAAATCTTTCAACTGACCATCCCCTGACTTGTTAGCAGGTTTTTTAGGGCAAAAAATGGGTTCAGGAAGGTCACCTGTGACGGATTGTTCGGAAAATCGGCTGGTGATTATTATACGGACAGTGGTGAGATGTGGACTCTATTTGCCCTAAGGCATCCGTCTCTCAAACAATGGCAAAGGAATAATCTATCCTTCGCCGGGAAGAGATATCAGGGCTAACGACTGGCAGGCTTATCTATGAACATTTTGATTTTGGCAGTGGGCAGTTATGGAGACGTGCTGCCACTCGTGGGACTTGGACGGGAATTTTGTTCACGCGGCCATACAGTCACATTGTTCACTAACGGCCACTTTGGCAATCTTATTCAACAGACGGGGTTGAATTTCGTGGCATTAGGATCGGCCGATGAGTATGACGCGATGGCCGACAATCCCATATTGTGGCATCCTCACAAAGGTTGGCGACTCCTCATGAAACGACTGGTCTCTGGTGCACTGGAGGATTCCTACAGGCTCCTTAAGTCGAAGGTCATACAGGGAAGCACCATTATGATCAGTTCCTCCTTGGGGTTTGGCGCTCGCTTGCTTCAAGAAACGCAACACCTCCCTCATGTCACAGTCCATTTCTCACCCGGCGTGTTTCACTCGGCTCACCAGTCACCGAAAATCCCAGGCCTTTCTCTCCCGGATTGGTGGCCTGTGACTTTCAAGCAGGGCATATGGAAATTTTTGGATCATTCGATGATGGATCCCGTGGTAAAATCAAAACTCAACCGCTTCCGCCATCAACTCGGCCTACCTCCTGTCTCACGGATCTTCCATGACTGGCTGCACTCACCTGACCTGGTCCTGGCTCTCTTTCCTGAGTGGTTTGCCGCTCCACAGGCTGACTGGCCTCCACAAACATACGTCACCGGATTTCCCCTATTCGATGATACCCAGGGGGGCGCTTTACCGATTGAGGTTCAAGATTTTCTTGGACAGGAATCACCGCCCCTGGTTTTCACCCCGGGCTCCGCAATGAAACATGGACGAAGATTTTTTGCTGAAGCCGCGCGAGCCTGCCAACTATCAGGGCATCGGGGAATCCTTCTCACCCGGTATCCCGAACAACTTCCGCCTTCTTTACCGAAAGAGGTGAAGCACTTCTTCTACGTGCCCCTTAGCCAACTCCTTCCTCATGCTGCTGCCCTGATTCACCATGGAGGGATCGGCACCTGTTCCCAGGCCCTACGAGCCGGCATTCCCCAAGTGATTCAACCCTTGGCATTTGATCAATTTGATAATGCCGCCCGAGTCAAGAAATTAGGAGTGGGAACCATGATTTCGCAACGAGCGTTCCGGGCTCCCATGATCGCTCAGCGTCTCCAACTGCTGTTGAGCTCTTCTGCCATAACTGCCCAATGCCAGAACCTACGGACCCACTTCGAGGGAAAAGATGCACTTGGTGAATGTTACCGCCTCATCGAAACGAGATTCGGGATCGCGTGACTTCTCCCCGCAACACCATGTTAGAAGAATGGACATTTCAACTTGTCAACACGTATTTCCACAATTCATTTTCTCTGAAATGCCGATGAGGCTTGATGAACTTTGCAGCCCCTTGCTAAAGTGCCCAGGTTGTGACGACACCATCTCCCTTGCAATTTAAAAAGAAAAATCCGAAAGCCATCATCTCCACCAAGTTTGGGGATATTGAAATCCGCTTCTATACGGACAATGCGCCCCGACACGTGGAAAATTTCCTCAATCTCATTAGGCTGAAATTTTTCGATGGGACGACATTCCACCGGGTCATTCCCAAGTTTCTCATCCAAGGTGGTGACCCCATGAGTAAACACCCGGAGCGGGACCTTCATGGGACCGGAGGACCGGGGTTTAGTCTCCCGCCCGAACCGAGTGATCGGCCTCACCGTCGTGGAACTGTCGCCATGGCCAAAGTCCCACGCAATGAAGACTCCACCAGAGACATTTCCGACAGCGGGTCGCAGTTTTACATCGTCGTGGAAGACACCAGCAGCCTGGACCGCATGTACACGGTCTTCGGAAAGGTGGTGAAAGGCATGGAGGTGGTGGATCAGATTGTGGCACTGCCCCGCGATAGCAGGGACAATCCGCTGGAGCCGGTGCTGATGAAGGTCAGAGCGGAAGACTAGCGTTAAGCCAACCGTGAGAAGCCAGTCACACACTGCCATCTCGTGAAAAGCCGGTTACTCACGAAGAGATTAAGAGGCCATGGTGACCTCTTCCCCCCTCAAACAATTCCCCGGGTTGTACAAAGCTTGTTCCGAGATTCTACAAGGGAAGTCTATCCAGCGCGGCCGCAGCGAACGAAAAGGCGAAACGTACGATAAAAGTACATTGAGCTTCTGAGTGAAGCGAGAACAAAGCTGGTGGGATTTTTCAACAGCCGGCTAGACAAACACAATACTGGCGTAGGTCACCGTCGAATTAAACTGATCGGTAATGCCTCGATCATACCGGAGCACCTGCCCTTTGAGCGGTTCACTTCCCCTCTGCAGCAGTTTCAACAGTGAAAAAATGACCGAAAATCCTAAAATGCGCCGCTGATTCCCTTCTTTCAAGATAAATTCCGCAAACCCTTCCGGATCTGCCTCTTCCACCTTCTTCAACATTTCCAGATCAATCTGCATACATCGGTGAAAGGAAAAATCAGTCGGCGGTGTTTTGTCTCCATACCGAATCCCGATATGCGCCAGGTTGGCGCTGCCAATGACACACACCTGTTGCCCGCTGGCCTGAATCGCGCGCTTAGTGATTGTCAAAAATTGGTCAACTCGATCAAAGAGCTGTTGATACTCCCCGCCGGTGAGTGTGTCAGGAGGAAAATCGACAAGAATTGGCACAATGGAAATCGCCCGCCCCTCACCCAACGCATGTTGGAGAAACGGTAACTGCAATTCAAGGCTATGTTCACGAAGATGGGAAATATCTTCCGCAAAAAATGTCTCACCGCTTTCTTTGCGAATTACGTCGATAATCGCTCGATTCACCGGCACGATCCCAAACGGCGTTTCAAAATCTTTATCCGTAAAAGCAATGCCGCCTTCGAGACCGGCATGACAGGTTCCAATCAATACGAACACGTCCGGGACCTGTCCTTTCCGTAATTCCTGATATCCCCACGCATAAATCGGTCCGGCATCTTTCTGCTCAAAATTCGGGGCCACCAGACCTTTGATCGTCTGACCGGCACATTCGGCCTTGCCCTTTTCCGGCCCTTCCTTGGAAGTATAAAACCCATTGATCTGCTCACGCAGTTTTGCCGGATCGGCTTCATATTGCTTGCCGGCAAACGCCATGGGTCTCGCATCCAGCTTTCGATAGGCTTCAAAAGCTTTCGCTTGCACCTGGGTCAAACGGTCACCTTCGAGAAATAATTTCTCGTCAAGATCGGAGACCAGTTTGGCCAACCGGTCCGGCATCATGAATTCGCCATATTTCTTGAGATATTCGGCGCCAACCTGTTCAAGCGAATGCTCTCCGTCAAAAAACTGAAAGAGATAAAAATAATTGAGCGGCAACACCAGCTTTTCGGAAGACAGACCGGTGGGATCCCACAGAACAATGTATTGCTCTTCGCCTTGCTTGAGCGGAGAATATTGTAAATTCCGGAGAATCGGGTAGTTTTTTGAATCTTTTTCGAGGATTTCGGCACTCATAAAAGGTCCTATCCTGGCTGTAAGGAAAAATTTGCCTCAAACCAGACCATTATACGGGCGCATTAATCAAGCCCGCAACCAATCAGGACAAGGGGTTTTGATGAATATCGTGAAAGGGAAAAATGAAGGGGTTTAAACAGGCCGGGATTATGAAACAGGACCCAGAATCGAGTAAAAATTAAGGCTTTTGTCACGCCATCCGTTTGGCCAATCGCTGGGCGACGCGTTTCATGGCGGTGGATCGGTCACGGGGGTCAAGCAGTACATTCAGGACATGGACTTGCTTGTGATCATCAACGGCAATGTTCAAAGCTTGTACTAAGTCTCTAAATGTTCCCACTCGATGGCCCACGCCTCCACCCAACAAATCACAGATCTTCTCGTACTGCCATTCGTGTATTTGCTCCCTACTCTGATGAGAACAACTCTCGTCAAATCCCATTACCGTCTCCCTAAAACAGATCAAATGGAAGGGTTTCGTTCAAGATTTTTGCAAAGGAGAAAAAGCTTTACTTTAATTTCAAAGAAGAGCAAAATATTAACTTATAATTATACAATTAAAAAATAATATCATGAGTTAATGTGTTTCGGATTAAGCCCCTGTTGTCGAAGTTAACTGTGGAGCCCTCCGGGTACTATACGCCCTTAGGACTTTAATTATTTAACAAAGGAGGATGAACTGCACACGCAGCCAGTGAGATTCAGTGCCAAGGCCTTTGACTGCCTGTCATTATTTAGGGAATCTTTCAAAGGGAAAGCATAAAGGAGGTGTCGCCATGTTCAAAGAAAACTTTTCCAAGTGCACTCTGAAAGCGATGATTGCATTGGTTGCCTTCGCGGGCATACTCGTGGCCCCAAACGAATCCAGCGGCGAAACTGGTGTTCCACCAGATAATGTGGCTGATTTCATTCATGCGGTCATTGAAGCGGACAGAAACCTCTACACGACCCATGTTGTGCAGAGAATGGAGGAGAAGAAGGTAGTTGTTGCTTCAGAACTCTGGGAGAAAAAAGGCCAACTTCCTCTTCCGGCCCAGATGTTGTTGCTTGCCGGGATGCAAGTGGAAGCACGGGGCATAGGATTGAAGTACCGTCTCGCGAGCCTGTGGCCCCTTGAGGAGGAAAACGGGCCAGCCGACGACTTCGAAAAAGCCGGATTGCAGGTAGTAGCCGAAGATCCCAACGAGTCATATTCAGGGACGATAAAAAGAGGGGAACTCAAGTATTTCAAAGCCATCTATGCGGATAAGGCAGTGTCCATGGCCTGCGTCAAGTGTCACAATGGACACGCTCTTAGTCCGAAGCGGGACTTCAAACTCGGCGACGTCATGGGCGCAATCATTATTTCTTTTCCCGTAAAATGAGAGGAGATCAAGGAAAAGATTTTTTAAATTTATGAGCAAGAAGAACGACGCCATATCGCCGTTCGACCTTCTTCCTTGGAAGGAGTTCTAATGATGGCAGACAGTTTCAATGGCTGAGGATAAAAGGTGTTTCAGGCTCGAATAAGTGGCCTGATCCACATTTTCCTTCTTTCTCGTGGCCCGAGTGGTAGTGAGGGAAGATATTCCAGAAAAGCCTCTACCACTCGTGGCCCGAGAGCTAGACTCGCCGACCACTTGCCGAATAAAGCCGTCGAAATAGGAAAATAGGGGGTAAAAAACAAGGGGCAAGTTTTGCCATCAGACATATTTACCTCAATTAGTTTAGCCGGTGAACGACAAGAGTGGAAACTCAAATCAATCTGCCCGGGTTCAGTGCTGACGGATGTAATAATATCCCATTCCTACCAGGTTATCCTGTGAACGGTAAGTCCTCAACCCTAGGCTCGTAACAGATCAAGGCCAAGAAGGAATAGAACCGAAATTAGGTCTTTTGTCCCGCCATCCGTTTGGCCAATCGCTGGGCGACCCGCTTCATGGCGTTGGAACAATCGCCGGGGTCCAGGAGCACATTCAGCACATGGGCTTGTTTGTAATCGTCTGCGGCGGTTTGCAGGGCCAGGACTAAGTCTCCAAAGGTTTCTACCCGATGTCCCACGCCTCCACCCAATAAATCACAGATTTTTTCATACTGCCATTCGTAAATATCATTAAACGGGCCCTCAAGAATTTGACGTTCTGTCGAATAACCCCGGTTGTTCAGCACCACCACAATGGGAGCCTGCCCATAGCGAATGCACGTGGACAATTCGGTGCCGGTCATTTGAAATGCGCCATCGCCGACCAACACAATCGATCTGAGGGTAGGATCCGCAAACCCCGCGCCCAAGGCGGCCGGAACACTAAACCCCATGGACGTGTAATAAGCCGGAGACAAAAACTCCGCGCTTTTTCGTACACGCAAATCGGCGGCGGCAAAAAGGGACTCTCCGACATCGGCAATCACGATCGTCTTGTCATTCAGCAGGCCATCCAGATACCCGAACACATTGCGAAGGGTCACCGCGGCTTCCGGGCCAGGTGGATCAAACCGGACGCTGTCACGATGAGGAAGCGGCCGGCCGGGAAATGACGGTAATGGCGCCGTCGCCAGGGCTCGAACAAAATCTTCAAACCTAACGCCTTCATAGGTATGATGTTTGATGGCAATGGAATCCGCCGTTGCATGAACCGTTCGGCCTGCCGCCAAAAGCGTGGTATGCGCTTTTACGTCTTCAACGTCGGTAAGCAAGGTTCCTAAGGTCAGCAGGCAATCGGCGTTCTCCACGAACTCCAGGATTTCTTCCCGCCCCACCAGTCCTCCATACACACCAATATAGAGAGGATGATCTTCGCGGATGACCGACTTCCCTAACAAAGTCGTGGCGACAGGCACGTTCATATGCTCGACCAGTTTGGTCAATTTGTCCTGAAGCCCATACCGGTGAATTTCAGCGCCGGCCAGGATAACCGGACGCTCGGAACCGGACAGAAGGCCGCGAACTTCAGCAATAGCTTCTTTGAGAGCTGCCGGATCGCTTTGACAAGTGGTTCCGTTGGGTGGATCCGCTGAAACTACATGCACCGGAGCCAGCACGAGATCTCGAGGAATTTCCAAATAGATGGGCCGTTTGTATTGCATCAACGCCTTCAGCGCCCGATCAATCTCCCGTTCAGCGGTATGCGGATCATCCAAAATCACGGATGCCACGGTAATCTTTTCGAAGACATCACGTTGGGTCGAGAAATCACGGACCATGTGATGAAGCAAGGGATTATCCACACGTTCAGAGAGGCCGGGTGAGCCGGAGATCATGACCACCGGCGATCGCTCGGCATACGCGCAGGCAATGGCATTCACCATGTTCAGGCCACCCACGCAATAGGTGACGCACGCGCCTCCAATGCCATGTATGCGGGCATAGGCATCTGCTGCAAAGCCCGCGCAATCTTCCCGAGTCGTTCCAATCTGCCGGATGGGCGATTCTTCGAGAAGTTTGTAAAGCGTTAGCACATAATCGCCGGGTATGCCGAAAATGTGGTGCAGGCCCAGCTTATACAAGCGGTCCAGCAGACAGGGTGCCAATGGTGTAGGAGTCACTCATTATGTATCAAACCTTGTGGTCATTATATCGGATTATTTCCTAATAAAAAGAAGCGCCCCACTCAATGATTACAGTTGAACAGATCTCAACGAAAAGAAAACCTTAGATTTCACTATTCAGGAATTGGACAAATCAGTGAAGACTCGGTGACGCCCAAACCAGGATGTCAGGATGACCCTGTGAGAAGGGCCTGATCGATTCATCACATATCTTTACGTTTGAAGGGTGAAAGCTAATTTTTTTACACACCAGGATGTTTTATAGACGGGAGGCGGTTGGTCGGGAATTCGTTTAAGGATACAGATGGCACCAGACCTGTTGGCCTTTTTCCGGAGGACCGATCTGGGTCAAATGAGGTTCCACGGTTTTGCAAACATCCATGACCTGTGGACACCGTGGATGAAACCGGCATCCGGCGGGTGGGTTTAACGGCGAGGGCACATCGCCGGGGAGAATGATCCGCTTGGGGGGAGCCGTCGGATCGGGAACCGGATTGGCGGAAAGCAACGCCTGGGTATAGGGATGCTTCGGGTCGTTGAATAAGTCCTTGGCCGAAGCCACCTCTGCCAGTTTCCCGAGATACATCACTGCAATGCGGTCGGCGAGATATTGCACGACATTCAGATCGTGCGTGATAAAAAGATATGACAGATGAAATTCCTGCTGGAGATCGCGCAAAAGATTTAGAATTTGGGCTTGAATGGACACATCCAAGGCGGAGACGGCTTCATCACACACAATGAACTTCGGGTTGAGCGCAAGGGCACGGGCAATGCCGACTCGTTGACGTTGCCCGCCTGAAAATTCATGTGGATAGCGGGACTGATGTTCCGGCCGCAGGCCCACACGAACAAACAACTGATTTACCCGATCCTGGAGTTCCTGCCCTTTGGCGATCCGATGAATTTTGAGCGGTTCCGCCACAATGGACCCGATGGTCATGCGGGGATTGAGTGAGCTATACGGGTCCTGAAAAATGATTTGCATCCGGCGACGTGTCTGCCGTAACTCCTTCGAGGATAGTGCCAAGACATCCCTTCCCTCGAAGGTCACTGTTCCCGCTGTCGGCTCCATAAGCCGGAGAACGCTTCGTCCCACCGTGGTTTTGCCACAACCTGATTCCCCGACCAAGCCCAATGTTTCTCCCTGGTTCAAGTAAAACGTGACATCATCCACGGCCTTGACCCAGGCCGATACACGCGAAAAGATTCCGCTTCGAACGGGGAAATATTTTTTCAACCCTGTAACTTGAAGCAGTGGTCTGGTGGTTTCAGTCATAGGGAACGGTGAATGCTTAAATTGAGATAAAGAGTGCTGTCATCACAGAATCGAGCCTGACAATTTTTCCATCATGCTTGTTTTTTGTCATATAGCCAGCACACGGTTTCATGCGACTCCCCTACCTGAACTGTCGGCGGTGGCTGAAGAGGACAATGCTCCATCACCTCCGGACATCGTGAAGAGAAATGGCAGCCCGGTGGATATTGCAAGGGAGACGGAACGGTTCCAGGAATGGCCTCCAACCTCGCTTGACGTTCTCCCGGTCGAGGCAATGATTTTAATAGCGCGCTGGTATAGGGATGACTGGGATTGCGGAACAACTCCTTGACCGTCGCCCGCTCGGCAATTTTACTCGCATACATGACAATGACATCCTGGGAGAATTGCGCGACCACCCCCAAATTATGCGTGATCAGGAGAATGGCCATGCCCATATCTTTCTGAAGAGCCGCGAGCAGGTCGAGGATTTGCGCTTGTATAGTCACATCCAATGCGGTTGTGGGTTCATCCGCAATCAACAGATCAGGATTGCACGCCAGGGCCATGGCAATCATCACCCGTTGTTTCATCCCGCCCGACATTTCATGAGGATATTGATCGATTCGGCTTTCAGGAGCTGAAATGCGGACTTTTTCCAACAACCCGATGACTTCTTTTCGAATGTCGCGATCGGATAGGTTGGTATGAATTTTCAGGACCTCACCAATCTGATCGCCGATCGACATGACGGGATTGAGCGAGGTCATCGGCTCTTGAAACACCATGCCGATGGACTTTCCACGGATCCGGCGCATGTCCTTTTCCGGAAGATCCAACAGATTCTGCCCTTTGAAGTGGACCGTCCCGCCAATGACCCGCCCGGGAGGAGAGATCAGCCGCATGATCGATAACGCGGCCACGGATTTTCCGCAACCGGACTCTCCCACCAATGCCAGCGTCTGCCCGCCCTGAATGGAAAAGCTCACGTCATCGACGGCTTTAATTTCTCCTTTGTCCGTAAAGAAGGAGGTTCGAAGATTGGATACCTGTAAGAGTGGGTGCACGCGAGATTCCATCTACCGGCTTCGTAATTTTGGATTTAACGCCTCACGCAAGCCCTCTCCCACGAGATTAAAGGCCAGCACGACTATAAAAATCGCCATACCCGGAATAAAGAATAACCACGGCGCATCGAACACAAACCCTTTGCCATCCGATAAGATATTGCCCCATGTGGCATCGGGCGGAGGAACCCCGAAACCCAAAAAGCTTAAACCGGACTCCGTTAAAATCGCGGAAGCCACGCCAATGGTGGCGGACACGAACACTGGTGCCAGAGCATTGGGCACCATATGCCGAAAAATAATCCTGCCCTCCGGTATTCCTAAGGCTTTGGCTGCCGTCACATAATCCTGCTCCCGAATGGACAAAAATTCAGCCCGGACAAACCTGGCCGTCCCCATCCAACTGAACAACCCGATAATGATCATGATGGTGTAAATACTGGGAGGAAGTAGGGCCACCGCTGTGAGAATGAGGAAAAAGGTAGGGAAACACATCATCGCATCGGTGAATCGCATAATCAACGTGTCCACCGTGATAAACCACAATTTGACGTGCCCGTAAAAACCGGACAGGCCTCCTAACAGGATTCCGATACCCAGGGAAATACCAACGGCCACAAATCCAATGGATAGGGACACGAACGAGCCTTGGAACATTCGCGCAAAGACATCCCGCCCCAATTCGTCGGTGCCCATGAGATAGACACCGCCAAGCGGCCTATCTGCCGGAATACTGTCCGGAGAAGGTGTGGACAGCGGGGGAAGAAATTTGTCGGTGAGCCGGACCACTTCAGGATCGAAGATCACCCACCACTCCGTAAAGGCTTTCCCTGCTAAGGCGGTGAGCAACAGAATGATGAGTACCCAAAAACCAAAAATGGCCTGGTAATCTTTGGTGAAAATCCGAAGAAATTCCTCCCACGGTGTTTCTTGCGGAGCCAGGCCTTCTGCATCCAGCGAAACTGACTCTGCCTTGGGTCGATCAGCGACCTTCGGATTACTCATGAATGACCCATACCTCAATTCTCATAATTAATTCAGACGAATTCTCGGATCTACCACCGCGTAGAGAATATCAGAGAGCAGTGTGCCTAACAGCGTCAGCACCGCCGCTATAAAATTCAAGGTCATAATAATCGGGAAGTCTCTTGAAAGAATGGCTTCATATGCCAACCGCCCCAACCCCGGCCATGCAAAAATCTGTTCAAAAATAACGGACCCGCCGATCAATCCGGGAAGCAGAAGACCGAACATGGTTACAAAGGGCAACAGTGCATTCCCCAGAGCATGCCCATAGATCACCGTATCTTCCTGAAGACCTTTCGCCCTGGCCGTCCGGACATAATCCTGACTCAACACTTCCAGCATCTGGGACCGGACATACCGGGACAAAACGGCGATCCCGCCAATCGCCGTCATGAGGGAGGGAATGACCAAATGCCAGACACGATCCATTATCTGATAGGCGGGCTGAGCATGTTCCATCCCGAATGTTTTGATGCTAATTACCGGAACTCCCAACAGCCCCACCACCCACATAATGGCTAAATACGACAGGAAAAACCCTGGGACAGATATCAGAGCATAGGACAAAAACACCGTGAACCGGTCATAGACTCCGCCTCGATGCACCGCCCCATAAATCCCGGTAGGAAACGCCCATGTCCACACTAGAATCGTCGCCAGAATAAATAAGGGTAACGAATTGAGAAACCGATCCCAAATCTTCGGGAGGACCGGCTGGCTGTCTTTGAAAGATTTTAATTCACCCGTGGCTAAATCACGAATCCAATAGGCGTATTGCAAATACAGCGGATCATCCAGGTGAAAGGCGGCGCGAATCTTGGCGATGTCCTCCGGTTTCATACGGGGATTCATGGGATCCACTTCGCTGGGTTCCCCTGGAGCCAGATGGATAAACGAATGCGCCAGAAAAGACACAATGATCAGGAGAATCAACCGCTGACCAATGTTACGGATTATAAAATTCCACATGATAGATCTATTGTCTGAGAAAACCCGCGTGAGAGCCTTAACTAAAAATCAGGTGTAAGTTCCAGCTTTCGCCATTTATGGAAATAGAACGTGATGTCACCGCTTTTCGTGGGATAGATCTTTTGATACTGCTCTTTCCCATCCGTTCCCTTTTCGACCAGCACAATTTTCTTATCTAACACCCGTGTACTCAGCGGAGCATACAGAAAGGTATAGGGTTGGTCCGCATGAATCAACCGATGCAGTTCGTGCGTCAATTGGCGTTGTCGATCCCTGTTATATTCTTGACGAATCCGGACAATGAGTGCGTCCGCCCGTGGATTGCTGTACCCCACAAAATTTAATTGCTGCGGACCAGCCTGGCTGGAATGCCATATCTGATAGAGATCGGGATCAATCCCCATACTCCATCCCAGTACCACCGCATCAAACTCTCCGGTATTCACAAAATCGTTCAGGAACACCGCCCACTCAAAAACCTGAGTCGTCACTTTGACCCCGATTTTTTTCCAGGCATTCTGCGCAATGGTCATCAAATTTTTTCTGATAGGATTTCCGTTATTCGTGATAAGTGTAAATTCGAAGATTTTTCCATCCTTTTCCAGCCATCCATCCCGATTCATTTTCCATCCGGCATTCTCAAAGATGGCCAGCGCTCCCTGAGGATCATAGGGAAGCGGTTGAATCGACGAATCATACCATTCGGTATTTTTGGGATAGGGTCCGGTCGTCCGTTCCCCCTCTCCATACACGAGATAGGTGATGATCTCATCGACATTAATGGCCATTCCCAGGGCTGTTCTGATCATCGGATCCGCAAATAACGGTTTCCGAATGTTGTATCCAATGTAGGTATAGGCAAATCCCAAACTGCTAAACCACTGATAGGTCGGATCATTTTTATATCGTTCGACCTGATGCGGTTGAGCACCATAAAAATCTATCGCCCCCGTGCGAAATTCCACTTCCTGGGTGAACAGTTCGGGGATAATGCGCATATAAAAATCGTGATATTCAGCCGGTCCCTCCCAATAGTCCTCAAACCGGCGAAGATGAATAAATTCATCCCCCTGCCATTCGACAAACTGAAAGCGCCCGCTGCCGATGGGATGTCGATTGAATTGACTGTCTCGCATCCCAAACGCTTTTTGCGCCTCATCTGACAATCCACGTTTCTGCTTCTCACGAGTTAACGCTTCTTCGTTGAGAAGATGCTCGGGAAGCATCCCCATCGTCCAGGCATTGATGGCCGGGGAATAGAGGCGTTTATAGATAATCTTGACCGTATACGGATCCAGGATCTCCACCGTTTTTATCGGCTCAAAATCCGGAGTGCGTGGAGACAAATTTTTTGGATTCATAATGGATTCATAGGTAAACTTCACATCTCCCGCATCGAACACATGCCCGTCATGGAACTTCACACCCTGACGAAGGTGAAACACAATGGTCGGATTGTGTTCGCCCACGGGAAGAATGTCCGGAAATTTTGTCCTGAGTGGTTCTTCCAACTCCTTCGGTAGGGATTCTTGGGGATGAATCCGCTGATGATACGGAAAGTGTTCGAAGTACTGTTTTCCCAGGATCGGCTTCAATCGCTCAAATAAATCTTGATCCACCTGAGACAGGGTGATGGCCACACGTTCCGGCACATCGATGGTCACGGATATGGTTTTCAACTGAGGCTTCCCGTCCGTATTGGGCAGCAGAAGCGAGAGGGTTTCCGAGCGTTGGACGGCGGGTAATAATTCCACGCTTTGCACCAGATCCTTCAAGCCAAGCGTTCCACTCTTCCAGGCTCCATGAATCTTTTGAAAGAGGTTGGTGCCGGTCACCGCCGTTCCATCAGGATACCGGTGCTCCGGATTGACCAAGACATACGCCCGTTCCGTAATCTGCCAATCGAGGGCCAACCTACCTCGAAGGTTCAGATTTTCATCTAAATCCAGCAGTCCCTCAAACACCTGGCTCACAATACCAGAGCTGGCTGAATCCGCATTTAAGATAGGATTGAGTATCTTGGCGTCCCCGCTCGATCCCTCAATGTAGGTCACGAGACGATCGGGGTTTCCGGCAGCCTGATTTTCATAGGTCGGGACCCAAAAATAGGATTGAATCAGAAACAGGACCAGGGCCAGGGGGATGAGCAGCAGGAGACGTTTGACAAACATGGAGATCTAATTCAGCCCAACACAGTGTGATGAATCAATGGTATCAAGAACCCTGAAGGGATGCTATTCCTGCTTTTGTTATCCACAGGCATGGCGAGCCACTTGGGCTAAACCACCACTTTCAGACAATGTTTCACTCAGTCGCTTGCGGTCTTTTCTCCATTTGGTTACACTCGGCGTTCCATTTGCTCTGACAATCCTTGCGGGACTGGTGCGGCCGTGAATTGTCCCCTTAGAATTGATCTTCATCCTATCATTTCGCAACAGGCGTCGAGTCTGTTGTGGCGATCTTCCCATTCCTCTTCCCTCCGATATTCATCCGGGCTGATTCCTGCATTTTATTCGTTTTTATCTTGCACGCCATTCCACATTCGATCCACGCAGGTCGGCACCTCGGTTGACATGATGAAGGGGAGGCATTCATGGAGGAAAGATGGCATCCACGCACCATCCTGATCGTCGACGATAATCAAGGGCTCATCGCGCTCATTCAACGCTGTCTTTCCCGTGACGGATTTCATACGGCTGTCGCCTATAGCGGTCAGGAAGCGTTGAACTGGCTTTCCCAACACCAGGCTGACCTTCTCCTCCTCGATTTGCAACTCACCGATATGACCGGCGAGGATCTTATCAATCACCTCGATCACCGCGCCATCACCCTCCCGTTCATCGTGGTAACCGGCCAGGGGGACGAACGCCTTGCCGTCAAAATGATGAAGCGAGGAGCCCGGGATTATTTCATTAAAGACAGCAGCCTCATCGAACTCCTTCCCTCCATTGTGACCCAAACCTTTGAGCAAATCCAACAGGAACAGCGGTTGGCCCGGACTGAAGAAGCCTTGCGAGCCGAACGCGAACGCATGGCCATTACCCTCTCGTCTATTGTGGAAGGGGTGTTGACCACGGATACACGCGGTCGGATTACCTATATGAATCGTATGGCAGAAGATCTCAGCGGTTGGAAACAACAAGAGGCCATGGGCCGGCCGATTGAGGAGGTTGTCCGATTTCTGCATGACGGCAGAGGTGAGGACGACGGGCACCCCGTTACCCTCGTCTTACAACACGGCATCGCCCTCCATCCCCTCCGCCACATTTCTTTATGTGACCGCACGTTGAGCGAACGGCCGGTGGCCTATAGTGCCTCTCCCCTTCGCCGGTCTGACGGAAATTTGTTGGGGACGGTGTTGTTCCTCCGTGACATGACTGAACGCATCACATTGGATCAGGAATTGCTGAAGGCCAGCAAATTAGATTCCTTAGGCCTGCTGGCCGGAGGGATCGCCCATGACTTTAATAATCTTCTCACCGCTATTCTGGGCAATCTTTCCATGATCCAAACCTGGATGAACCCCAAGGATCACTTGTTTCCATTCGTATCCGAAGCCGAAAACGCCTCATTGCGAGCCAAAGGCCTCACCCTCCAACTTTTGACTTTTGCGAAAGGCGGAAGCCCGCTCAAAAAGCCGCTTGTCTTACAACAAATGATTTCAGCATCGGCCACTTTTGCACTTTCCGGATCCTCCACCCGCTGTCATTGTGACATTCCTGATGACATCTGGATGATCGATGCCGACGAAGGCCAGCTTAGCCAGGTCGTTCACAATCTGTCACTTAACGCTCAACAGGCCATGCCCGCAGGCGGGGTACTAAACATCCGGGGAGAAAACGTGCTCGTGTCAAAAGAGGAAGCCGCACGCAAGGCGCTTCCCGAACCCGGCGAATATGTCAAATTGACGTTTCAAGATTGCGGGAGCGGCATTCCTTCCCACGCCCTCCACAAAATCTTTGATCCTTACTTTACGACCAAATCCACCCATAGCGGCTTGGGGTTGAGTACCGCCTATTCCGTCATAAAAAATCACCATGGGACGATCACAGCCTCATCCATACCGGGACAGGGATCGACATTAACTATTTATCTTCCCGCCCACGCCAAAGCACTCACCACGCCCGCACCATCCCCTGTATTGGTAAACGGGGAAGGCCGGATCCTGGTTATGGACGATGAGGAATCCATTCGCCTGCTATTAGGGGAAATGCTGCGATACCTTGGCTATGATGTCCATTGTGTGGCGGAAGGGAAAGAAGCGCTGGACCGTTACCAGGAAGCCTATCAGACCGAACGACCCTTTTCGGCGGTCATTCTGGATTTAACCGTACCCGGAGGGTTGGGGGGGAAAGATATCATGCGCCAACTGCAGGAATTTGATCCACATGTCAAAGCTATTGTTGCAAGTGGCTATTGCAATGATCCGGTCATCTCCCGCTATTCGTCATTTGGATTTCATGGCGTTGTGGCCAAACCATTTCGTCTCTCAGAATTAAGTCAGGTGTTACATCAGGTCACCGGCAATGTAACATCCGGTTACGGTGTGATGTGAGGTCCCGAGCTTCTATAAATCCTGACCAAAGAAACGCTCGTGACACGCACCGCTGACCGGCTCTCATTCCCATGTGCCCTGCCCCTTTACAGTTCTACTTTGACCTCTTCATTTTCAACGACCGTCGCATAGGATCTCACTTGACTTGATGGATTATTCACACAATGTCCCGTTTTGACGCTATACTCCCAACCATGCCAGGGACAGGTCACGATATCCCCATCGAGATCCCCTTCGCCTAAAGGCCCGCCCCTGTGAAGACAGGTGTTATCGATGACATGGAAGGCTCCATCCACCTTAAACACCGCCAAACATTTATCACCAACCTCCACCACGATACCTTTTCCCTCTTCGACTTCATCCGTTTTCGCAACACGAATCCACTCCGACATGGGTCCTCCTCAACAAAACCAATAGGGGAATGTTGAAAAAGTCCGCCAGCCGCGTTCTCCTAGCTCGTAGGACTCTCCGTACAACTCGTACGCTTCGTCCTCCTCGCTGCGTGCGGCCTTGCTGGACGGTTCTTTTTGAACATTCCCCCTGACAATTGATGATGTATTAAACATGTTCAATGAGGGCAATAGTATAAGAATATTGGAATATTCAAAAGTCCCAATAGCTTTTCCCCCTAAGATTTCTTTAGGGGATCTGTGATTTTTTTGAGCAAGCTGGAGATGGATGGAGCAGCGTCCCCGTTGCCTTTTTCCGATTGCTGAATGTTGGACACAAGAGTTTGCGCGATCTGAAGAAAGGCCTGGGCCTGAGGCGACGAGGGATTATTGCTCACAATTGGTGTGCCCTTATCTCCCCCTTCCCGAATGGACGGATCAATAGGAATCCGCCCCAAAAAAGGAATCTCAAATTTTTGCGCGGCGCGTTCGCCCCCTCCGGTAGAAAAAATTTCTGTCCGTTCTCCGCAATGCCCGCACACGAAATAACTCATGTTTTCAATAACACCCAGCAAGGGGACATTGACTTTTTTGAACATCATCATGCCTTTTCGCACATCTTGAAGAGCCACTTCCTGGGGTGTCGTCACGGTTATCGCTCCCGTCAAGGGCACCAGTTGTGACAGCGTCAGGGGCACATCCCCTGTTCCCGGAGGAAGGTCGATCAATAAATAGTCCAATTCCCCCCACACGACATCCCGGAAGAATTGCTGGATCGCCGAATGGACCATGGGTCCCCGCCATACCACGGGAGTATCTTCCGGCACAAAAAATCCCATGGAAATGACTTTTACCCCCTGCCCCTCCGCCGGAAGAATTTTTTCCCCTTCTTTAACCGGCTCTTTTGTCACACCGATCATCATGGGAATATTGGGTCCATAAATATCCGCGTCCATTAAGCCCACCGCATAGCCTTGTTGCCGGAGCGCGACAGCCAAATTCACGGTCACGGTGGATTTGCCCACGCCACCCTTTCCACTACTCACAGCAATAATGTGTTTTACCCCCGGCAACGGGTTTTCTTCAGGTTGATTGGATTGGGCCGAAGGACCGGCCGGTGTATGTTCAGCAGGCATTCAAATTTCTCCTTGTGACTCAAGCACTCATAAGGTTTTATCCATATTTACCCACTCACACCATATCATTGCTCATCAATCAAAGCCAAAGCGAACCCGAAATCCTCAATGTCCTGAGGATTCCTGGTCTCTCCGCTCACACGTTGGGTCTGCAATGGAGAGAGGAGGAGAGGAGGGATAACCAATACCACCTATCCTAATTGAGTGGCAAACTTTTTTCGCGACCGCCCGATCAGAGGCTCATGATGATGCTGCCGATTAGCAGAAATGACGGGATCCAAAATTTCACCACAGGTAATGCAACGCCACCCGGAAAAATACATGGCCCCGGATTCATCCGCGACATCGCCAAACTTATCTTGAATCATTATTCCCTGACAGCGTGGACAATCCATCGTAAGCACTCCTTCCCGACACACATAAAATAATATGATTAATCCCTATGATCTGAAAATAAAAAAGCAATACATATGCCTGTATAGATTATGTCCAACAGATTGATTAACAAAGAATTTTTAAGTTTTTTGAATCTTGTGATGTTCCAAATTGGAACGTAAAATTTTTCCTTGGCTTCCTTTCATCCATATAAATAGTTGAATGTTCATTCATTTTAACAAATTGATACCATAAAGTAACACATGATTCCAAAATGAAACATTTTACCTTTCTCGATTAATTCAAAATTGCTTTACTTTACGCCACAAAGTTGACCGACCAATCCCTAACTGCTGAGAAGCTTCCTTCAGGCGCCACCCTGACTTTTCCAGTACCCGACAAATGGCTTGTCGCTCCAAGGCATCAAGCGATTCCGATTCCGCCCATTCCCGATGTTCCCGGACATACCGCTGAAGATCCGCCGGAAGATGCTCAATGTGAATGGTGTCTTCATCACAGCAGACAAAGGCATGCTCCATCACATTTTGGAGTTCCCGAATGTTACCGGGAAACGGATACTGACTGAGTGCCGTCAAGCACTGCGGGGCCAGACCGATAATATGCTTGCCCATTTCCCGGTTGAATTTTTCTCGGAAATGATTCACCAGCAAGGGGATATCTCCTGTCCGCTCACGAAGGGGAGGTAACGCAATGGGGATCACGCGTAGGCGATAATACAAATCCTCGCGGAACTGCCCGCACTGGACAGCTTCTTCGAGATTGCGATTCGTAGCCGCGACCACCTTGACATCCACCGTGATTGTGTCATTGGATCCCACCCGTTCAAACCGTCCCCCCTCAAGAACTCCCAGCAGTTTCACTTGCGTGGCGATGCTCATTTCCCCGATTTCATCGAGGAAGATCGTTCCACCGTTGGCACGTTCAAATCGGCCGGGTTTATCGAAATAGGCATGGGTAAATGCCCCCTTCACATGACCAAAAATTTCACTTTCCAGAATTCCCTCAGACAAACTGGAGCAATTCACGACGATGAACGGGGCTTGCTTTCGTGGGCTATGCGCGTGCAAGGCATACGCAATCAATTCCTTACCGGTCCCACTCTCTCCCGTGATGAGCACTGAGGATTTCGATGCGGCAATGGAAGGTAATTTAGCCATAAGGTCCTGCATGCGGGGACATCGTCCAACCATATTCTCCAATTTGGTTTGCTCCCCCAGGCGGTGCTTGAGTTCAGACACTTCCTCCACCCTGGCACTCAATTCGCAAACCAGTGAGATATCTCTGATAACTTCAATAAGACCGATAAGCTTCCCCTCCTTGTCTAATAGAAAGTCGGTGTTGATGCTCACCGGAATATGGCTGCCATCACGTCGGCGAACGACAGCCTCAAAGTTAGAAACTCGTTCGCCTCGAAGAGCCTGTTCGAGCACACATTCTGTTGTTGAACAAATGTTGCTTTGGACCAGCACATCACAGGCCAACAAGGTGCTCGGGACATCGACTCCATAGCCCAGCATCGTCTGCATCGCCCGATTCAAAAAAGTCACCCGTTTCTGCAAGTCAATCGTCATGACTCCGTCACTTATGCAGTCCAATATGATTTCTGCACCACTCGAACGAGAACTGGAACCAGCTTCAGCCATGACGTCCAGGACCTTCGCGAAGATAAAGATTTTCGATTAGATGCAACCCACCTTTTCTTTCACCCGTATTTATGTTAGGTAGATGCTGTGATGATAAAAAACCAACTGTTCCTTCCGCTCCGATATTAGTCTAAGACAACCCTATTCTCCTCCACAAACCTTTGGCAACGACCTTTTTGTCGACTCCCCGCAAGATATCAATTTTGAAAATGTCTCTGCCCTTGCGGAGGAATCCGGCATTTTATCTGCCGGTCACCTTTGTCGTGAAATGAGGCCCGTCGCCCGTTGATATCCCTGGATCCCGGCACCCTGTTGACCAGTCTTACACGGCTTCCCTACCCGGACATTGATCCGGTATTTTTTCAAATCGGCCCCCTAGCCCTTCGTTGGTATGGCCTCATGTATCTCCTCGGATTAGCCGGGGCTTATTGGCTCATCAAGTCCAGAGCTGCCACAAAACGCGTAGTTCTTCCACCTCAACAGTTGTCCGATTTGATCGTCTATGGCGCCTTTGGTGTCTTTCTTGGCGGGCGTTTAGGGTATGTGCTGTTTTATAACCTTCCATTTTATCTGGGGAATCCCCTCAAAATTTTTTCGGTATGGGAAGGCGGCATGTCCTTTCACGGCGGGCTGCTTGGAACCTGTGTCGCACTTTGGATATTTTGTAAAAAACGAAATTTCCCAGTTGGAACCATCGCCGATCTGGCGGCAGGCACCGCCCCGATTGGTCTGGGATTTGGTCGTTTGGGAAACTTTATTAACGGGGAACTATTCGGACGACCGACTGATGTGGATTGGTGTATGGTGTTTCCCCAGGGTGGCCCAGAGTGCCGACATCCCTCACAACTCTATGAAGCGGGATTGGAAGGCATCGCACTGTTTGCCATTCTCACGGTTCTCAATCGCTGGTCCACGCCACCCGGTACCATGTTTTGGACATTTATTTGCGGCTATGGAGTTGCCCGGTTTGTTGTGGAATTTTTCCGTCAACCGGATAGTCACTTAGGGTTTATCTTCCAATGGGTCACCATGGGGCAGTTACTCTGCATTCCGATGATTGCAGTCGGGGTGTTCATGGTTATTCGGGGCTATAGACGGGCATGATTGGTCCCAATCCCTCAGCTTCCCATATACACCCTCAAACCTTTTCCCATTGGGGTCTTTCCTCAATCAACGCCGGATTAAAATCCTCCGCTGCCGCCGCCTCCTGGAGATGATCCTCCACCGAATCCAGGCATGACCGGAGACGAGGTGCCTTTCGTCGGAGCATCAGGAACATTGCCATACCGACGAAGAGGTGGGGAATTCCAAATAACCTTATTCCCTGGTGCGAGGTTGGCAGCCTCAATAAAATGTTTTTTTGCTGAGGCCTGATCACCCATCTTGTCCATGGAGAGCGCGAGATTATAGTGGGCCTCAGCCAGATCAGCTTGTTTTTGGACGGCAGTTTGAAATTGTTGCCGTGCCGCCTCCCATTGACCTTCGCGAAAGAGCCGATTGCCTTCGGTGAAGAGCGGCAGCACTTGAGGATCAGTGTTGGGAGGAGGGGCCAAGGTGGTCAGCGGAACAGGCTTATCCGAGGCGCAACCCACCCCACCCATCGCCATGAGACAAATCCCAACGATCATCATGGACCTCCAACGACTCATAGATGCCTCCTTCTCATGTGTTGTCCTTCATGAACCATAATTATAATCTGTTTGCAGATTGACCGGAACTATCTTACCACTCCGAATAAAAAAGAGTTTACACCCTTTCACAATTGGCCCTAAGCTTAGACTCGCCCCTATCGCATAGGCATGAGCCTGCTCCCGGTAGATCTCTGCTCTCATTGCCATTGTGGCGGAGGACACCTGATCGGTCTTATAGTCGCCAACCCATATCTCCCCATCCAGTTCATACACCACATCCATCACTCCTTCCATCACGCACGTCTGCGGAACGGAATGATCCTTTCCCCCGGCAGGCCAGGGAATCGCAAAAGGAACCTCCCGACCTATAATAGTCGATCGCTGTAATTCCTGATACGCTGAAGAATGGAGAAATTCATGAAAGAGCGTCTGTAGTTCTTTCGCTAAATCCTTATCGCCATCCTTCAATTCGCATGATAATTGCCTCTGACAAAAATCGGCAAGATAGCTTTGTGCATTTTCCGGATCACACTGAAAATCCCACCGCTGAAGCAATCGATGCATCAAGGTTCCAAGACCTTGACTGAGTGCCTGCGGAACCTGTGGGCTCTCTCCCACGTCTTGTACCTTTCTTTCCTGATGCAGCAACGAGGGAGTGACATGCGCAGCAATCTTATTGGCCTGTTGCCATCTGGTTTCACGTTCGCTCAATTGTGATGAAGAGACGACCACCGTAACGTCGCCGTCAGCTTGAGATTGAGACAATGGTGGATTCACGGTTTTTAAAAGGTTGGGTGTGACGACAGCCTGAGGGATGGAGACCGCTCCCACGCGCACGAGCGAATGTGCTGGATTTCCGATTCTTCCTTCTGCAATCTGCTGCAGAAGCCCAAAAAGATTGTGCCCCCCCCCGTTTCGGAAGTATTCCCCCGGATAAGATTAACCCGATCCCGCGCTCTGGTCATCCCGACATACAGCACGCGCCGTTCCTCAGCGTCTTCTCGAATCTGTTGTTTTTCCCACAAGGGGACCTGCGCGGCATTCCACAACGGAGGAAGCGTGCAACCATACAAACCGCTAATCCAGTCGAAGGTAATGTCCGCCTTCCGATCCCGTCCGGCTGCCTTTTGATGCAATCCCGGCAACACCACAACAGGAAATTCGAGACCTTTGGCTTTATGAATCGTTAAGACCCGGACCGCTGCCAGCGTGTCTTCGGCCAAGGGGGCCTCCGGCTCCGAGGGATGAGTCATCAGAGAATCCACCAGTCGATCCACCCACGCAGAAAAGGACAAATGGGGAACTGCCGCCTGTTCACTCATAAGATCCCGTAGTTTCCAGACATTGACGACCGCCTGTTCACCATGGCTCGAGGCTGCCGCTAATTCCACGATGGGAAGTTGATCGAACAGATGATCGAGCAATTCAGGAATAGGAAGTCGATTCGCGTGGGCATGAAGCAAAGCGAGCCGTTGAAAGAGGCTTTGAATCAAAGATCTGTGTGAGCTCTCCCATTCCTCCAGCATGTGAGACCGACGAATATCCACTCCCCCCAGTCTTGCGATCTCCATGATTTCTTGATCCGTCAGACCACCTAAGGAGGACCGGAGAATTCCCACAAGCGCAATGGCATCAGTAGGATCATCCAACACTCGAAGGACATTGACTAAATCAACCACTTCCTGGCGCCGGTAAAAATGCCGCTCGCCATCGGTCATATAGGGAATGGCATGCCGTTGAAAGGCTTCAAGATAGACCTGCGCATTGGTGAATTTTCTAAACAACACCGCGATATGGCCGGGACACAAGGGGCTTCTCACTCCCTTCTCAACAATGGAATGTGTTCCATGCCGCAATTGTTCCCCAATCCACCCCGCTAACCATTCAGCTTCCATCCGTGTGGCCCGCTCAGCATCCCATTCTTCTTCCTCATCGGAATTGGCCATGACCCACAGCTCCACCCCGGTCTTGCTCAACCCGGCTTCTCGAATCCTGCCTACCGCCAAGGGCACATTTGCGGGTTGCACATTCGCTTGAGAAATGAACAACCGGTCAAACACCGCATTGACGGCTTCCAGTATGGCACCGTCACTGCGAAAATTCGTAAGGAGTGTGCACACCATCCCGCCTTCCTGACCCAATTTGTTCACTACCTGATCAAATGCCTCGATATCAGCCCGACGGAAGGCATAAATCGATTGCTTTGGATCTCCGACGATAAACAGCTTTCCCGGCACAAGACGCATGTCCCTCCACAACCGGCCATGCTCATTAGGCCGTTCGCCCAAATAGAGTAAAATTTCATATTGAATCGGATCGGGTATCCTGAAACCATCGACCATAATGGCCTGATACATGCCCTTCAATTGTTCTCGAACCAAAGGATGATCGCGCGGGAGGAGGTCACGCACACGGACCAGCATCCTCCCATTAAATCGAATCCAGCCTTTGTCCGCAAAGATCTGACGGACTCGTCCCACAAACGGCCCGAGTAACCGGAGGACCTTTCTCAAAACCGTTTCATTGACTTGCAACAGTCGGTTTGCCGCCTGAATGGCTCGTTTGGCATCTTGAAAGTCAGCATGGTTCCACTCCCCCGGCGCCTTACCGACGACTGAATCAAACAAGGCCCTATCAGATTCAGACAAGGGAGAAACACCTTGCCATCCCGGTTGTCCAACGTGATCAAACACTTGTCCAGTGAGGGCTATCAACCTTTCAATTTTTCGGGGTTTCGGTCGGTCATACTGCAGCAGCAGTGCCCGCACCTGCTGCTGCTTGGTCTGAAGCCACGCGGCGAAGGCCGGGGCCAAAATTTCAGACCCGACTTGCTTTTCGAGTTCCGGATGGAAATCAAATCCTGACAGAGCGAGAATGCAAAGGCTCGAATCTCTTTCAGGACCATGTGATTCAAGACCTCCTCCCACTGTGCATGGCCGGGACCCTGGGCGCCTAATTCCTGTTCCAACCAGACATTCCACTCTTCTTGAAACGTCTCAAGAAAATGATTCCCTTCATCCTCCTGAAAATTGGGATCGCTCCGGCTTTCCAGAGGATAGAGGCGAAGGATATGGGCGGCAAAACTATGCAGCGTAGCGATTTGCGCCTTTTCAAGATCACCCAAAGCAAGTCACTTTTTTCCCGTATGTGTTCCGTGGACACCTGATAGCGTTGCCGGAATTCCTCCAGATGTTGGGTGCCTTCCTTTCCGCTCCGGGACATCAGCCTCACAATCAGCGAGTATCCCATGCAACCGCTCACGGAGTCGGGATTTCATTTCATCGGCGGCTTTATTCGTAAAGGTAAGAGCCAACATGTCGGTCAATCGTAACGGATGCGGTTCTCTCAGGAGAGCATGGATCAGTCGATTGACCAGCAGGGTCGTTTTGCCCGTCCCTGCTCCCGCCAGCACGACCACATTGCGATCAAACGTGGTTTCCGCTATCAACCGTGCCTCGGCATCCAATAAGAGATTGTGGTTATCCATGGTTCGCCCGTTGCTTGTAGATCTTTTGGAATTCCTTTGCCAAAGCAAATCCGTAGGCCCTCACCCAGGAAGGATGATGCTGAAAACGACAGGCCGCCGACCAGTGACATCCACGACAATAGGGACCGGGCAGAACAAAAAACCGGCCGTTGCGTATGCCCTGAATCCACCGATCAATTGTACGCACCAATTGCTCGCCAGCGGGAGTTTCCCAGATCGAGCTCGCAAATGAAGTGAATCCGAGGGGTTCGGCATTCAAGGGATGGATATAACGAAATTCAACGGAATGAATCCAAGGATGTGATAATAGAGTCTTTCCGGCTTCGGAAGGAAGGCTCAATGAGGACATGAGCGAATATAAAGGCGGTTGTAAACGGCGCCCCTGTAAGGCGTCGCTCAAAAGATCCGGGTCATCGGTCCTACTGGCCAATCCACCCGAAAACTTATAATCTACAATACGAATCCGTGAGTCATGCGAGTGTTGGTCTATGCGATCCAACCTTCCATGAATCTTGATCAAGGGCAACCGATCCGGCATTGGGCCTGAAACTTCTCCCTCTGCCTCTACCTCAAAGGCCACCGGCACCATTACCTGACTGGCATACTCCCGTTGATCGGTCATTAATTATCGCCGACAGCACGGCGGCGAATCGCGTTTTCATCCTCTCCCATAACACCACATACCCTTTTCCAAAGCGCGACGCATAC
>CAVTGT010000001.1:0-215652 GCA_963734345.1 uncultured Nitrospiraceae bacterium | reverse complement strand
TGAGGAGTCAGGCTTGTCGTGAAACTAATATTGAAAAAACCATACCTGCTGCCTATTGAATCTCCCAGTCGGTGGAGGCGGCCCCTGGGGACCCCGTGGTGGAGATCGTTAAGCCATTCATGATCCACACTTCTACGGCACCGGGAGAGCTGTTGCGCGAAACAATGTCGGCCTTGCCATCCCCATCCACATCCCCGATCTGTTCAATATCCCACGAAGAGGCAAGTTCCCCCACAGCACCGGATGAAGCAATAGTTGCTCCGTCCATAAGCCAGATGACCACGAGGCCGCTCGTGTCATTCTTCCAGATCAGATCGGCTTTCCCATTGTCATTCACATCGCCGACACCCTTGATTTGCCAGTCCGTTGACGCGCTGCCGGGAAAGGCCACGGAGGTAATGGTCAATCCATTCATCATCCATACGGCCACGGTGCCACTGGTATTGTGCCAAATGACATCGGCCTTGCCATCGCCATTCACATCGCCCACACCCTTAATCTGCCACACGGCGGAGACGCCTCCGAAAAAGCCCGATGAAGCGATGGTGGGTCCGTTCATCTGCCAGACAGCCACGACGCCACTGGTGTGCCGCCAGACCAGATCGGCTGTCCCATCGCCGTTGACATCCCCGACGGCCTGAATGCTCCAATCCGTTGACGCGCTGCCGGGGAAGCCCGCCGAGGTAATGGTCAATCCATTCATCATCCATACGGCCACGGTGCCACTGGTATTGTGCCAAATGACATCGGCCTTGCCATCGCCATTCACATCGCCCACACCCTTAATCTGCCAGGCTAAAGGCACCCCGGCCGGAAAACCGGATGAGGCAATCGCCGTCCCATTCATCAACCAGATCGCCGTCGTGCTATCACGGGTGTTGCGCCAGACCACGTCGGCCTTGCCATCGCCATTCACATCACTGCTCTGTTTTCTACCACCCTGATTGTTGACCGTAATGGTGACATCCGCACTCCTGGAGAGCGCCCCGTCCGATGCCGTCAGCCGTAACACATACGTTCCTCCGCTGGTGAAGGCCGCGAAGGTATCCACGGCATTGGCATTCCCGAAGATGACCACGCCTGGTCCACTCACCTTGCTCCATAGAGTGGTGACAACACCCGGCGGGTTCGGCAGGCCATCATCCGTCACCGTCCCATCCAGCGTAGCGGTATTCGACACGTTTACCGTTTGCGCCGGACCTGCATTGACCGATGGCGCCTGATTCTGAATTGAGGCCGAATTAACGGTGATGGTCGTCGTATTAAAAGCACTGAGATCTGAATCATTCGCCGTCAGTTGCAGCACATACGTCCCCGCTTGACTGAAACTGGCCGTGGTATCGACAGCATTCGGATTGCCAAATGTGACCGTCCCCGGCCCGCTCACTTTACTCCATGTCGTCGTCACAGTACCTGGCGGGTTGGGTAGACCATCATCGCCCACGGTTCCATCGAGGGCAACTCCATTGGGAAACGTGATGGTTTGTGGTGCGCCCGCATTGACCGTGGGGGCCGTATTATTTTGCATCCCGACCAGAGCAGTGACCGCTGCTAGGGCGTCAATTCTTCCGTGGCCAAAGACATTGTCTGGCCCGGAAACTCCCAGGTCGATGGCGGTGCTGGTCAGAGCATTACGGATCTGGTCAAAGGTCAGCGACGGATTAGCTTGCAGTAACAAAGCGGCAATGGCCGCTGCATGGGGGGCAGACGCCGATGTTCCAAAAAAAGGGTTGTCGAATCCACCAGCCCCAGTTACTGCCACTCCATCGGTGGCTACCAAATCAGGTTTTAGGCGTCCATCGAAGGTGGGGCCTTGGGAACTGAAAGTCCTCAACCTGGTTGGGTGAAGAGTGGTGGACCGCCCCCACTGCGATGAGATTGGCGAACGTATCGGCGGGTGCAACTATGCTGCGTCCGGGCGTGTTGAATTGATGAGGGTAAGACTGATCAAGAAATACATTGAGCGTGCGCGGCGCGGCTTGAGGGGCCTTCTGAATCACATAACATACCTCAAAGGGAACCGAGAGCGGGTTCTGAAAAACCGGGTTCGGAAAAGACACAGTTTCGGCAGGTGGTTGGCCCCCGTTCTGAACTACCGTGCTGTTATCTAATAATTGTTTTGACGCACAATCAAACAACCCTAGATCGTAATCGTTGGTGGAGGCTCCGGCTGGATCATTCCACGTGAGAAATACTTTCACTGATCCAAAGGGGGGAATGGTGATCATATTGCCAAAGCCGGTGTTGCTTGGCCCGGTTGTCTCGCCACTAATGGCACTAAAGAGATGGTAGTTGCCAAAATCATCGCCGGTCCCGGAATCCGTATATAGACCAGAATAATGTTTATCTGCGTGATTTCCAACGGACTGAAAAAAGGCACGGGATCGGTTGCTTGGGTTGTCAATGATTTGGGTGAACTCCTGGGCCAGGCTATTTTGACCATTGGGAAAGGACGAGAAAAAAACGATATCGGATACCACGACATCCACATTAGCGGTCAGGAATTTTGCCGCCGTTGCCAAATCGAGTGTCGTGTCTAATCCCACACTTGCGAACCACAGTTCGGCCCCTGGCGCAAGGTCATGGATGATTTCGAGCATGGCGGTCCCTTCAGGACCTGCAGCCAGATCCTCATCCGACGATCGGAACGACTGCCCCGTCACCCCGCCACTGGTTTGCACCAGTTTCTCCCCAGCGAGACAGCCGGTTGTTGTGCGCTTGGTGTGGTCCTGTGCCCGACAATGGAAGGTGGTCGCGGGGAGATCGCCCGAAGCAATGCTGGCTTCCAACCCCTTGAGGCCATCTGATATGACCCCAATGCGGATGCCTTGACCGGTCAACCCGAACTGTTGGCGTGCGGTGTTGACCTTGAGGACCGTATCGCCTTGCGTAGTCACGGACCCGACGTTCGGATGACCATAATCGGGCGGGTAAATATAGAGCACCTCCGGGCGGGCCGCCAATTCTTCTAAGGCTGTAATGGGCACCCAGGCTTGGATGACGCCGAGCCCTTGCCCGTCGATTTTGCCGCCAAGGGTTTCTATGGCTTCAAGGAGTTCTTGCGTGGCGGGCTTCGCCTTAATGTACACCTGGACGCGGCCATTCTCATCAATCCGTAGCAGGCCCTCTTTCTGAGGGGGCGGCGTGGATTCAAGACTAAGCAGATCGAAGAGCCGGAAGTGAATTTTGGGATGTTGCGGACGCTCAGGCCGTAGATCGAACATCTGCCCGGAGGCCACTCCCATAATGGTGGCAAGCAGAATGGCGGTTAACGGAATCACAAGCGGGGACCCTACCCTCCAGACCATCTGGGGGCCGCAAAGGCGTGTGACGCTGCGGGGAGTCCGTGGGGCACGAGAAAGACAACATCACTTGCACCTCTTCTGATGTGGGGAAGGGAAAATTCCCTTACGGACGAAAGTTTCTTTTTGCCGCCATCCCTGGCAATCATACGTTTGTTACTCATGCCAACTCGGTGCGTTCCTAAAAACCATTGCACCCTCCTGGGCAGTCACTATAGCAGATGGGGCTTAGGGTTCAAGCCAATTTAAAAGATAGGGGGTCAACTCTTCTGGCTAACATGCCATCACAAACGAATTGTCTCTCCTTGCATGGCCGACTTACAATAACATGAAGGAAGGAGGTGCCTTATATGATGGAGTTACTGACATCCCAGGAACTAATGGGCGCGTTGAAGATTAGTCGGAGTACCCTTCATCGGTTGAAACGTAGGGGATTACCAACGGTGGGGAGTGGAAAATTAGTTCGCTATGATCCTGCACAGACTATGGAGTGGTTCCGCAATCATGCTCACCAACCCAACACGTCCGCCAACATGCTGGCCCCAGGTGACTATCGATGCGGGGATTGTGGGTTTGAGGGGACGTTGCGGAAGGCGCTTGATCGCTCTAGAGCTGGTCCCTGTCCGAAGTGTGGGGCAAGACATTACATACGAATGAATGGCCCCGGTTAAGTTGGTGACAGCTATCGGCCATTTGGGTAAAAACGCGTACGCTCTACTGGTGTAACTCCAGTCCTCAAGCCGTCTAAAAACCTGCCGTTTTTGGTATAAACCAACTATCGTTTGTGGGGCGGCGATTCCTCATTTGAGAAACATTCAGGCACCGTTGAGAGGTTCGATTGTGATACAATCGGACAAGAAGGAGCCGGTTTGGGGCAGGGACCCGTCTAGAGGCTCTTTTTGCGAAGCAAAAAAGTTATATTCCACCTTACTGGTGTCCCGAACGGGATTTTCTAAAGAGGGAACCAATTCCCTAACCTTCCGAATTGACGTGAAAGCGTTGGCAGCTTAGCCTGGAATCGCCCTCGCGGGTACAGTTCACGGACAGAACACGACAGTTCCATGGCGCAGAGATTTAGCCATTGACGTGCTTGAGCTGGCAAGCCCTCCTCCGTCACAGTGAGTGGTTGTTGGAGGTCGAATCCACGGCCCACGTTGCTTTAGAGAAACTGCGATTCCGCCATAGCCTCACTATTGGGTCGCTCATCTGGACTGTCGCCCATCTCACTTAAATGGATATCCTGTGTCACTATCTTTTAAGGACACTTTTGCCAATAGCCTGGTACCTCGCCTTCACGGCGGGTAAACTTTTGGCGCCTAGATTTCCTTCCGATCCGTCCCAGAGAAACGGGAAAATTCCAATGAACTGCGGAGACGAACATATGAGCTGCATATACTTGTCATTTTCCGCCAGCATATGCCGCGTCTCCCCCTCTGTGGCTTGTGCAGGCATAATGGCTTGAGGAACAGCGATGAGCCTCTGATTCGCGATTAACTTAGAGCGCAACCTTTCTACATACCAAGCCATGGAACGACCACTACAGTCCTCAAAAGTGCCATGGTAGCAATCAAATCCAACCCAATCATACCCATTGGGAATTACGAACTTATTATTTCTAAGTGTCGAGGCAGCAAAAATGACTGCCACAGGCACGCCTGGGAATGTTGCATGAATCAGGGCGTTGACTGTCGCTAGATTTGTCGTCATTTGTTCAGGTGTCACACAATTTGATGGGCTAATGATGCAGTTTTCTGAGGCAATCCAGTAAGGCTCATCAAGTGGGTAAAATGCTGCCACATGCTCAATACCGGCGGTCTGTACGGTCGATGCGATATTCTGCCATCTTGCCTGATAGTCGCTCCTTAGATTTAAATACTCGTCAAACAGTTCCCATCGCATACTGATTATCGACTTCATTCCATTTCTGGCAGCTTTGGAGACTTTGTTTGAAATATTTCCCCCGATCCACGCGATGTTGGAATGATCTGAAATATCATTAATATAATCCCCACTTCCCGCTCCATCCATCGCGCTCCCGAAATACCCAAAGAATTTAATATGGGGTGCCATTACTTGGGAGGGGAGACATCCGCCAGCTTTAGGATCTAGTGCCCAGCCCTGGGCAGGTCCCCATAATGTTCCGATCACTCCTCCAATAATGGCCAGACAACGCATCGCCTTAAAAAAATTCCTAACTGAGTCTCCGATATTCGTATCCACGTTAGCCATTTTTGCCTCCCACAACGAAGTAAAGTTAGATATGAAGTAGCGCGAGCAAGTTCAACTACCGGCCTAAGCGAACCATGACTCGGTTACTCGTCGGTTTCAGCTTATTGATATGCATCAGGAGCATCTTCCACTTCGATAAAAGTGGGCGCTGCCTTCGCTTCCCGTTGCCGTTTTTCTTGTGGCGCTGTTTACGCATAAGATGTAGTGAGTCTACACTAAAAGATCTGCCGCTTAAACCGCTATAGCTTGCAGATTGCCTCCGATGACATCACGTAACGAATGCATGCCCGATACTCCCATCCATTCTGCATTGAAATTGTTGATATAGCCGTTTCAAACTGAACCTCCTTTTCATAAGAGTCATCAATTATTCCCCACTCAATAAAACAAAGTACAATGTGTTCAATAAACATTTCCATTAAACCTTGTATATAGTAACTGTACAAGACAAACTTAACTGCACTTGTGTTTGCGTGCATGTCAAATTCAAAAAATTGAACTCGGTACATAAAATAATCTCCTTCAATACTGAACATATTCTTCTTTTACATTAACAGGAGGTACATAGTTCGGCTCAAAGTAATAAATAACTTCATCCGGTTCATAATACAAACCATCTCCCGTGGCTACGTCAATGAGAGTTGTCACGATACCAACGAATCCCAAAAAGACATTCAAGATAATGACATATCCATATTGTTCTTTTAACAATATTTCCTTGTCTTCGTAACATTCACTCCGCAATACCATTTTCAGATCACCTAACTTGTGCGGAAGCAAACACGTAGTTGGGGTAGTGGCAGTTTGTCCGTTCACCGTGACCGTAGCGGAACATCAGTCACTACTTTAACTTCCGCCTGAGAAGATGCGAAAAGCGTAGCACAAGCGACATTACAGCAAAGTAAGAAAATTAAACCACAAATTTTAAACACTTGGTCCTCCCAAAGTTAAATTGTTTACGCAGAGTCACTATGCCAAGCCCACTGTTCATAAAAACAGCGCAGGATACCCCTCAGCTTGCTGAGGGGAGGAATGCGCAACTGTGATTAGGCAATACATTTAAAAGATGCCCCCCAGCTTGCTGGGGGGAGCTTCACTATCGTACAAAGTTACTGTCCCGTTTTTATGATATACAACACCTAACCAACCAGGAAACGCGTACGGGACACCAACCTTCTTTACTTGAGCTGTTTTTTTGTTAATAATAATAATATTAGCCATTTGTCCTCCCACGATAATTTGTTTAGAATCCCGCCAAAAAGGCCCTTTAAAATTCCTATTCCCGACGCGTTTGTGGCGTTGCCCGGAGGCATCGGGACCATGGACGAGTTATTCGAGGTGTGGACGTGGACGCAGTTAGGGTTGCAGCACAAGATGGCAGCACTGCTCAACGTGGACGGGTACTTTGACGGGCTGATCCAGTTCATCGAGCACTCCGTTGCGCAAGGCTTTTTAAAGTCGGCGCATCGACAAGGGCTCTTGATCGAGACCAATGCTGAAAGCTTATTGGAGCGCCTAGCGCCGCCCTGATTGCATGATCCCGTGTCCGATTGCGTTACGGCTTCGGCAGCGATGATTTGCGATTCCCACTTGACTTGTTGATGCCTTCCCTGCAGCCTTCTGCCGCAATTTTTCCCTGCTCCTCGGCCATCAACCCGACCCTTTCCCACAACTGGGAGAGGCAGTAAGAAGTACGCGATGGATCTCATCACTACGTTTATCGATATCGTCTTGCATCTGGACAAGCACCTCACCGAATTGGTGGCGGCTTACGCCATTTGGACGTATGCGATTCTATTTCTCATTATTTTCTGCGAGACCGGCTTGGTCGTCACACCGTTTCTGCCCGGCGACTCGCTGTTATTCGCACTGGGCGCTCTGGCCGCCATCGATCAAACGGGAACGCTGAACGTGTTTGCGATCTGGTTGTTGCTGATGATCGCTGCAGTGCTGGGTAATGAGGTTAACTTTCGAATCGGCCATTACATAGGGCCGCGGGCTTTTAGCGGGTCGATACGGTTTCTCAAACAGGAGTATCTGCTCCGGACTCAAGCGTTCTATGACAAGCATGGCGGCAAGACCATTGTGCTCTCGCGGTTCGTGCCGATCATTCGTACGTTTGCGCCCTTTGTCGCCGGCATAGGCCGCATGCCCAGGGCTAGGTTCACGGCTAACAACTTGCTCGGTGCATTCCTGTGGGTGACGTCGTTTGTCTGGGGCGGCTATTTGTTCGGCAACGTGCCGATCATCAAAAACAATTTTGGCATCGTGACGATCGCCATTATCGTATTGTCGTTAGTGCCCATTGCGTGGGGCGTACTTCAGCCCGCGCCCGCGACCGGCAAGAAGTAGGCGACTAAGTATGACTGCCTCCGCAAACACAGACGCGATTATTGTGCAGCATCGTTTCAACATTCCCCAAAAAGGCCCTTTAAAATTCCTATTGGGAATCACTCTTGTCCAAAACAGGATATGACGTTGGGCCGTCCAGAAGTTTACGGTAGCGGTGAATTGTCCAATACCCCGTTACCTGACCGAAGGAGGCCCAACGTGAACGCATCATGCAGCATGTTTAGTCAGATTCTCAAGCTCATTCCCCGCACCGACTTTCAACGGATCGTCCAACAGACGGGAGCCGAGTTTCGCAGCAAAGGCCTGTCGAGCTGGAGTCAGTTTGTGGCGATGCTTTTTTGCCAACTGGGTCGTGCTCACTCCTTGCGGGAGATCGAAGGTGGACTGAAGAGTTGCGAGGGGAAGCTCGTCCATCTGGGCATTACCGCCCCCGCCCGCTCGTCGTTGTCCTATGCCAATGCGCACCGGCCGTGGGAGCTCTTCGAGCAGGTGTTCTATGGGCTCTATGAGCGAGTCGCGGCGCAGGTCACCGGCAAACGCAAGTTCCGCTTCAAGAATAAACTGCTCAGCTTGGATTCCACCGTGATCGATCTGTGCCTCTCGCTATATGACTGGGCCAAGTTTCGGCGCACCAAAGGCGCGGTGAAGTTGCACTTGGTACTGGACCACGATGGCTATCTGCCCTCTTTCGGCCTCATCACGGACGGGAAGGCGCAGGATGTGAAAGTGGCGCACCAGCTAGCCTTTGCACCAGGGACGGTGGTCGTGGATGACCGAGGATACAATGACTATCGGCTGTTCGCCGAATGGACGGAGAACGAGGTGTTCTTCGTCACGCGCCTGAAGGCCAATGCGCAGTTTGAGGTGGTGGAGGAGCGGAAACCTCCGCAATACCGGCGCATTCTCAAAGATCAAACCATCCGGCTGACCGGCCACGGGGCCCAGGAGAAGTGCCCGCATCTGTTACGCCGTGTCGAAGCCGTTCGGGAGGATACGGGGGCCATTTTGGTATTCCTCACCAATCATCACGGCTTGGGGGCCAGCACGATCGCCGCCATCTACAAAGATCGGTGGCAGATTGAACTGTTTTTTAAAGCCCTGAAACAGAACCTGAAGATCAAGACCTTTGTGGGGATCTCGGCCAATGCCGTGAAGACCCAGATCTGGACCGCCCTGATTTCGATGCTCCTGCTGCGGTACCTGGGCTTGACCTCTCGCTTCGGCTGGAGCCTGGCCAATCTGGTGGCCCTCCTGCGGATGAACCTCTTTACCCATCGCGATCTCCTGGCCTGGCTCGATGAACCCTTCGGGACACCGGCACAGCCGCAAGCCTCAGCTCAAACGGCCATGGTGCTCGGGTGATCTTGGACAGCAGAGGGGGCACGATTGCAAAACTCCCACAGGATCTCTCCAAAACCCGCATCAGTGCAGCATCCCACAGGCCGGGTTTCGGCTGTTTTGGACAGCAGTGATGTGGCCTATATCACAGGCATGCGAGAGGGGGAGATCCTGGGACTGACCTGGGAGAAAGTCGATGTAAAGGGGGGATTCATTCGGCTACAGGCTGAGGACACCAAGACCCGTGAAGGACGCACGATTCCTTTAAATTTTTCGGTGGAGTTGTTGGACCTCTTTAAGAATCTATTCAAGGTCCGTTCCCTCCATAGCACTCAGGTGTTCCTACGGAAGGGAGAACCTATTCGATGTATGCGGGAGGCCTTCAAGACCGCCTGTCAGGATGCTGGCATTCACGGATTCCGGTTTCATGACTTCCGGCATACGGCCATCACCAATATGCGACGTGCAGGAATTGACCATTTGACCATCATGCGTATTTCCGGACATAAAACGATGGCCTGCTTTACCAGGTATAACAGCTTCCGAGAGCCAGACCTTCAGGCCGCTGCTCACCAATTTAACACCTATTTAACACTAGCCCCAAAATCCCCTTCTCAAACCCTTCCGGCTTCAGGGGATAAACTCGCTTCAAGTTGTTGATTTGATTGGTGCCGGAGACCGGGGTCGAACCGGTACGAGCTTGTAAGCCCGAGGGATTTTAAGTCCCTTGCGTCTGCCTATTCCGCCACTCCGGCATCGAACAGATGGGCGATGACTGTACCACTCCTTAAAAACCGGTGCAAGATTTCTCCACCAGAAACCTCGGCAGGAGATTAGCAATTTATCATTTCACCACTTTTTTCGGGAATGACGCATCTCACACAAAAAAAAGAGGATGCGAGACACTCGCATCCTCTTTGTAGGCAGACCACTTATGGTCCGCTGAAGCGGAATTCCTAATTGACGCGTACCACCATATGATTACGCCGATTTTCCTGGAAACAATCTTCACTGTCCTTCTGACAAAATGGCCGCTCTTTTCCATAGGAAACAATTTTAACCCGTTGGGGTTGCACACCCAGGTTGATTAAATATTCCCGCGCGGCATCTGCCCGTTTTTGACCCAGCACCAGATTATAGTCCTGCGTTCCCCTTTGGTCGCAGTGCCCCTCAATCGTCAACGCCTTTCCAGGATTGGCTTGCAACCAATGCGCTCCTTCCTCAAGTTGTTTGGCTGCATCGGCAGAAATATTCCAACTGTCAAAGTCAAAGTAAATATCCCCCACATTTCCTTGCGAGGCGCCCATGGTATACCCAAATCTTGACGGAACATGCGATTCATTGGCATTGGTTCTCCCGATTCCAACCGATCCCCCCGCCTGGTGTCCATCAGCATGCGCAATACTCATATCCGGATTGACATATTCCGGTGAAGGGCCGCCATTTTCTTTTGTATAATTTTCCGCCCATGTCGTAGGGTTTACTCCATCAACTGAGGGACTACCGTAGGATGTCTCCGCTTTTGATGGATCCCCGTAAAATTCTCGACTGCTATCACCCTTTCCCAGATAGGCATTCGCCCAGGTTTCGGGATCGGGATTGGTACTCGATGCCATTCCATTCCCAAACCCGGATCCGTCGGGATTCATGGTGCTTGAATGGAGAGAGGGATTCTTTCCATTCACCAATCCCCCATTTATTCCCTTTGCCGCAGCGGTTCCGTTGGCCTGACGGCTCGTCCCATCCGTTCCCATGGCATTTTCACTCTCACTCGCAGTCAACCCATCCCCCTCCGAGTTTGCTCCAAATTTGATCGAATGACCACTACATCCTGAAGCAATGAGTATCCCCATGGTGATGGTAAGTAGTAAGGTGCTATTTTTTGGACAAACCCACATGAGATCCTCCTGGGTCATTGGTGACTGTTGTTATCATTAGGCTAGACGACATTCTTCTTCATCATCTCAAATACGGAATTGTTTGTTTAACAGAACATAAACCTGTTCCTCGACCATTTAGACAATTACACTTGTTCATATCCTATCGGCTGCTCTAGAGAAAAATTAAGGATAGGTGAAAAATGACCAAAAAGACTTTATTGAATAGAATTCCTGTAAATTCAGATTGGCGTTTTTTACGCTTACGCCACTTTGTGCCATCTACCCATAAGCTCGGATTCGGGGGCGCGACCGGCACGATTCAGGATTTAGGGGATGGGATTCAGCCGAAATGCATTAAATACGAATCGGAAGATACAGCCCTAGTGGGCTATAACATTTGAATGCGCTCTAAACTGTACGAAATAGTCCAAAAAAATCGAATTTCTCATGAGCGGATTGAGTATATAAACCTAGGTTAGAGTCCAAGAATACAGCTTGGCGTGATCAGGCGCATAATCAACATTGGCAGGGCAACTACTAAATTCAAGGTAATTGCCAACGGAGCCAAGAAGGGCGAATATTTCTGCAACGCCTTCGAGAAGTATTTTAAATTACAAGAACTGGATTAAGAGCAAAAGGCTGCACCTCAGTTACCCTCACGGATTGGCCGGCAGAAGAACGATGCAGTTGGGGTTGAATCCCTGATTCTTGAGGGTGTCCACCGTGCCTATCACCTCTCCCTTGGTTACATCAATCACGGTGATAGAGCCGTCGCTCATCCCTGGCAAATTGAGTAGACTGTTTTGTACGAAGAGATACAGTTCATCGGGCGAGAGAACCAGATGGTGGGCGCCCGCCGCCGCAGGGATGGCTTTTAAGAATTTCGGATGTTGCGGATCGCTGTTGTCATAGACGTTCACATGGCCGGGCTTGGCTGTGGTGACATATAGGCGGTCCCCATTCCGGTTATAGAGTATCTCCAGAGGCATACCCTGGCCGCGGGGGCCGTAATCGTCCACCTGCTCAAAGCGAAAGTCCTTGGTTGCAGGATTCCACGCTGCCATCCACAAGGTTCCCTCCAGCATGTTGGTGATATGGGCCACAGGCGGATTAGAGCGGTAGGAAAACATCACTTCCACCGGCGCAGCCTTTGCGGGAGAAGGTTTCAAGGAGACTTTGTGAGTCGAAAGCAACTTCCCGGTGCTGGCTTCCAGAACGGTCACAGTTTCACCGGCGTCCCCGAAGTCCGACGGATTTACCGTGCTGGTGATGAGGACTCGGTCAATGCCGTTATGGACAGTGATTCCGTGCGGGTGAAGGATGAAGGGATTTCCAGAAGGCGGGGTTACAATGGTCTTGCTGGGTGTATCCTCGCCGGCGTTACCCATGATTACGTTATTTGATCCCATACAGGTGAGATACCAGGTGTGATTGTCGGCGGAAAACACGATATCCTCCAAGACCTTACAATCCGGCACCGCGACGGCTCGCATGCGGTATGGGAACCGCTTGAGGTCGAGCACGTGCAAGACACTTTTCCCGAGGGCGGTGATGTAAGCCTTACTCATATCGCGGTTGTAGAAGATGTGATGGGCCACCAGGTCGGGCGGGAGAGGAATGTCCATCAGGATCTTGGTAAAAGTCGGGGATTTTGGATCGACATCAATGACCGCGATTCCTTCCTTTCGGATGATCTGCTCTGGCTTGGTCTCATAGTTCAGCATGGCGAGGATTTCCGCATGGCTGGAAGGAGCAGACAGGAGAACGATAAGGAAGGAGATCAGAAAAAAAGGGCTCATGCATTTCATGGCAACCTCTCTGTGTTTGGACTCTTGTGGCCAATCATTATAATGGCATAACACAAGGAACGATGCCAACGTTGGATCAGAACGGGAAGAGAGTCATCCTCAATCATCACCGCGAGGTCCCTTAACGCTTCCTGAAGTGCGACCGAGCCCTCTCTGTCGGCGACCCAGACAGTGACAACCTCCTCGTAATCGGCGACAACCTGCTCGCACTCAAGACGCTCCTCCCCTACTACGCCGGCAAGGTGAAGTATATTTATCCAGGATTTCCGTTTTCATTTCCCGGCCGACCGGTAATGTACGCTGCCCGCCTCCGCATCAAATCCTCCAGCCCAGTTTTCGGTGCAGGGTATTTCCAGCGCCACGGAAGGGGTTGGTTCTGCCACTCCCGAGGGCGCCAAGACCAGGAGTTGCCGCTGTTCCAACCGATTCCTCAGAGAGTTGTCCTTCGCGTGCTTCCTGTTTACCGAAATCTGATCCGATCGACGGTTCGCCTCGGGAATCGACGGCCTGCTGGGGCGCGGTCCTCGGTGATCTCAAAGCCCGCGGCTCGTGATCGGGGATGGCCACCTGGGAATCTGGGCAGGCCTCCGCCATATCTACCCTGAGGTGGAGGAACAGCGTTCTTGGAATCATAAGATTCTCAATGTGCTGAATACACTGCCGACTCGGGAACAGGCAGCGGCCAAGCCGCTCCTGTGTCTTTTCCTTGCCCCGATTCAACGGGAGGCCGAACAGCGGCAGGGGCAGTTTATGCGCTGGTGTGAACAGCGCGAGCAGATGGCCGCTGCCCAGTGTCTCGAGCGGGATTGGGAACGCCTGATGACCCTCTATCACTTTCCGCAACCCCACTGGCAACATCTGCGCACGACGAATCCCGTGGAATCCCCCTTTGCAGCCGTTCGATTGCGGACAGATGCCGCCAAGCGGTTCAAGAAGTTGGCCAATGCCACCGCCGTTATTTGGAAAATGCTCATGGTGGCGGAACAGACGTTCCGTCGCGTGAAACATCCGGAGCTGATGGCCGACGTCTATCGAGGAATGAAGTGTATGGATGGGAGACATGAAAGAACCGAGGTGGCCGCCTAACTCTGTTTACACACTTCTTGACGGGACCTCGAGAAGGTAATTCCCCAGTCCAGTCGAACCGGGGAGTTAAGGGGAATGAAACGGAGACAGAACCGAAACGCACAAAGATGATAACCAATTCGCCAATCAAGGAATCTTTTTTAGGCCTTTTGAGATGGCGACTGTAAGATGGCCGATTGATACCATGAGTAAAATTTAGCCACCCCTTCCGGCACGGATGTCTTGGGATCATACCCCAGAAGTTTGCGGGTCTTGGAAATATCGGCGAAGGTGTACCCGATATCGGCATCTAACATGGGCGCGGGAACTAAATGGGCGGGACGCCCTGTTAGGTGCTCAATGCCTTTCACAAAATCTTTCAGGAGAACGGGCTCGCCCCGTCCAAGATTGAGTATTTCATATCCCAACGGATGATCGACTGCCGCTACAACCCCGCTGACAATATCCTCCACATAGGTCCAATCCCGATGCATGTTGCCATGGTTGTAGAGAGGGACCTCACAGCCGGTAAAAATATTATCCAACACTTTATAAGCCATCATGTCTGGACGTCCCCGCGGTCCATACACGGTAAAAAATCGAAACACGGTGTAATTCAGGCCATATAAGTGATGATATGTAAAACCTAATAATTCACTGGCTCGCTTGCTTGCCGCATACGGAGCAAGGGGTCTGTCACACGGATCATCCGGAACAAAGGGAATGGTTTTGGTATTGCCATAAACGGAAGAGGTTGACGCAAACACAAACGTTGGAGAGGGGGTTCCCTTTGTCTTAGAGCCAATCCGTCCAACAGCTGCATCCAATAAGGCCAGTGTCCCCAGTACATTGACGTCATAATACAAACCTGGATCATCGATGGAAACCCGAACTCCAGCCATTGCCGCTAAATGAACGACCGCATCAAAACGATGATCAGAAAACAGATTACCCACCAACTCCCGGTCACGGATATCTCCTTTGAGAAATTGAAAGGTTCCCGGCCATTTCCCTGCCCGAGCATGTTCAGTCACCTCTCGAAGGTTTCCCTCTTTTTGCGCCGGGTTGTAGTAATCATTTAAATTATCCAGGCCAATCACATGATCTCCCCGCTTGACTAGGGTTTCCACGGTATGGCTTCCGATAAACCCAGCGGCACCGGTTACAAGTATAATTTTTCCCACAGACACTCCTTGATAATTTTTATATGTTAAATGAAGGTCATGAAAAATTTCTCGCTCTCGTGCGTGCATGACTCTGCATCCGTTTCTTCGGCTGGAAATCGGGCCCGCTTGATTTCGAAGAACCAACTTCCGGCCCTTCTTTATTATTGTCTGCTATCACCTGCTCCATTCCTCTGACCATTCACCCCCTGCATGATCCACGACTTGTAGGATCACCATTTCGCTTGAGAGGCTTCGACCCCATTGCTACAATACCTAACCATGTACTCTACCGTATGTGGATCAGTAAAGACTCCCGAAACGGAGGAGACCACTGATATTGGAACCGGCAACGATTTCGAAGCCGAAGTCGTGGTCTTTAATTGTGAATGTCATACTTACCAACAAGTCGTGGATTTGTTTTGTCAGGTGATTCCTAGTATGACGCCCAAAAGGGCGTTTGAATTAGCCTGGCAGATTGATCACCAAGGGAGCGCAATCGTTTTTCAGGGTGATATCAAAAATGCTGATGCCATTGGCAAAAAAATCGCAGCCGGTGGGTTGATCGTTGAAGTCCGCTATTAACATCCGGCAGGTTGCGTAAAGGCCGCTCTACTCTTCTAAGTTATTTTTTCTTTACCCGTGGCGGCCTTGCTGACAAGGTCGGTTTTTTCTTGGGTGTCCTTGAAATTGAGGCAGATTTTTTGGGCCGTCCCGGTTTTGTCGTGACCTTTTTTGAAGAAAGAGTGCGGGTAGACTTGGTTTTGTCCTGAGAAGGTTTTGACCCTTTTGCCTTTCCTGTTGATCCCGATGACAATACGGGTTTCTTTTTTGCCTCTTGAGATGACATGGAGGATACTGCCTTAGGCATCCCCTCCGATGAAGAGAGTTTGGGAATTTTAACCATTTTCTTTCCTGACTTACCCATCCCCCTTCCTGAAGTTCCAGTTGGGTTGGGCAATGGGAACGAAGGAAGCTTCTTTTTTTTCAAGGCTTCCCCTGAAAATACCCGAACTTGATACAATTCAAATAACGATTCAACAGCCTTCTGATCCCCTTTTCGTGCGAGCGTGAGGAGACGACGGCGCTGGTTCATTTCTTCTTCTTCCGTATGGGAAGTCACTCGCCGTTCCATGCTCAGCTCCTTTCCTTGTTCAACTGTTGCACTTCTTACAATCCGAATCAGGGCGCATTTTACACCACAACCCCCTACATTGGCAATATTCCCTAATGAACTTTTCTAGGATCAAAAAGAAAAATCCATTTAGATAAAAAAAGATGCGAATTTGGTTAGTCTGTCATTCATTCCCCAATGCCCACATAGAAATGACATCAAAAAAAGCCAGCATTCGGAAAAGGAAGAAATTTAATAGAATCGGTTGTTGTATTGTGGTATGAACCGTGGCCTTTGGCCTCTTCGAATGGAGGCACTAGGGTCAGGGGGTCTGGAGTCAGGGGAATTGATCCATATAAATGAGGAAAGCTCTGATAACGTCGATTAAGTTTCTCAAGTCTTTCTGATATTTTGACAGATTTTTTTCTTATCACCAGATAATTTTTCAACTTCCATATTTATCGTGAGGCTATAAAGTCTATGACAGAATCCGTGAGTTCCCGAACTTTGCCGACTTCGAAGAAGAGCGTGTTGATTGACAGGCCAAAGAACCCACCGATATAGTATTTTTACTTTTCTCATTGTATTTTCAGAGAAATTTTCGTTCCGTGCCTCCGTTTTCATTCTTATCCAAAGGTTAAAGCTGATGACTCAACACACCACTCCCTATTCCATCGAACAAATCGGATATACCGTCGTGAGATTTAATAGTACAGGGATTTTTGAAACCCATAAAGATCACATGGTAGATCCCTATGCCGCCACACGAGCTCCTAAAGGCCCCCAAGTAGAGGGCATTCAATTTGAACCACAAGAGGCCAACAAAATATTACCCGCCATGGTTGTCCTGCATGATCGCTTCGGGCTCACGTCTCACATTCAAGATTTAGCCAAAGGGCTATCTTGCCAAGGGTATGTGGTCCTAGTCCCGAATTTGTATGGGCGACAGGGCGGAATGGTGACGGCTAATGCGGAGGTTGCCGATGCGTTGATGGAGCGAGTCAATGAACAACAAGCCTTACAGGACATCAATGCCAGTTTTGAGTTTCTCAACGCTAATCTGGCAGAAGATACAACATTGGAACGAACCACACGTAACGCCCATGCCGTGATTGGGTTTGGAATGGGAGGGTCCTTGGCCATTAAAACTGCCGCACACCGACGTCGGCTCCAAGCAGCCGTCGCGATAGGCGGGTCCCTGCCTGCCGACCTTGAATTGGCGCAACGCCTCTACTGTCCCCTTCTGCTGCAGGTACCGGCAAAATCTATTTTTAATTCAGCGGAAGAACGTGACCAATTTTGTCAGACAGCCAAACAAGCGGGAAAGATTGTCGAAATCCGATCCTATCCGGAAGCGTCTGACGGATTCTGGCAAAGTGGCTCTCCCGTCTACCGGTTGTCAGATGCCGAAGAAGCCCTGCAAACCTCAATGGATTTTATTAACAAGATCATCAAAAAACTCCCATAAGCCATTTTATCTTGATCTTGGAGAAATATGCCCGATCTAGTCCCTCTTATTCTCCATAACGTTGAACCCCTATATGAGAAGATCAATGCTTCGCCATGCCACTCGGATTTGGAAATCGGCCTTCTATATAATTGGCATTCCGATTTTCATTTTTTGTTTCTTCTCTCCGGCTCTGGCAAATGAGGAAATAGCCAGAAGCCCCTGGTCCTTCCTTGAACAACACCGCGCCCAGATTCTTCTACTCTCCTCTGATGAGGAAGCCCTTGCGTTCTTTCTAACCCTACACAAAGCTCCAGCTAAGAGCGTGCGAACCAAGAGTAACTCTCCATCTTCACCCATAAATCCGGATGTGTCAGAAGAGATCAAGAAAGCCATCATCACCCATTTGGCATCCCTGGCCGTCACCGCCCAAGCCCAGGCTATTCGCCAAAGCATGCTGGGTCCTGTGACGGCAATCTCCGAATCTTCCAAAGCGACCCCGGAAGAAGCTCATTTCCAATGGATCTTGAAACAATCTCCCTTCCACGCTCTGAAACCAACCAGGGACTATTACAACTTAGTTTCTACATGGTCAAAAATTGAGCCCCAAACCCTTCCACCAGGAAACGATTATGCCAATTATGCTTCCTTTTATGACCAAACCTATCCGGATTGGGATGAACGCTCAGAGTCTTGGACAGACATTTTCCGACAACACGGCGAAAAGGGTCTTGAAGCCAGATTACTGGAATTTTGGCAAACACCTCATCAACCGGCCATTCAGCAACCGATTCCCCAAGCCACTCAACAGGTCTATTCACAACAGTATATCGGCACCAGGCTTCTGCCCATATTTCGAGCTAAGTTGCTTACTCAAACCATTATTTTAGAAACCTCTGCATCTGAAACTGCCTGGGAAACCTGGCATCACATTCAGCAGTGGCACCAGCAGGAACTGACCGAATCGGCCACCACTCGTTTGTGCGGTACCTGGCGATGGATAGTGCATAATCATCAAAATCATGGGGATCGTAAAATGACCGTCACCTTTTCACCCCCTGATCAATCTTCCCCGTCTCAAATCGCCCCGACCACCATTGCCATTCACGGGGATACTGTCTATCTCAAATGGACCTTTCCCCAAGGCATGCAAGAAGATAGCTTGCTCCTCAGCAACAATGACACGTATCTGGAAGGCACATTCAAAAATTCCCTCGGCCCTTACGGCAGTATATCCGGGAAGCGTCTTTCCACCTGCCCATCCTGAAACTTCCCATTTCTCTTTCCTTTATCCGTCTCCCTTATCCTCCGAAAAGGTGTAAAATATGTCGAGGAGGGAAAGCGGGATGCCTACCCATGCTTCATTAGAATCTGACATTCGTCGCATCGGGCAAACATGGGCCGAACAAGCTCATCACCTTACTCCGGGATTTTGGGACCACAGGTGGTGGACGAATCTTCTCTTGGATTGGGGAACCCGCGATGAGCAGTTCAAAGTTCAACTATTTCGCTTCATTGATGTTCTTCCCGCCCTCCAGACCGATCAACAATTTGTGCGCATCCTGAAAGAATATTTTCAAGACCTGCCGTCCCTCCCCACACCCCTGAGGTGGCTCCTCACTCACTTTTCGAACAACCCTTTTACCGCTCGATTAGGAACACATGTGCTGCGGCGGCAATTTCTTAAAATGGGCTATACCTTTATGGCCGGTGAAACAGTCGGCCAGGCCCTCCCGACGCTTTCCCACCTCTGGCAAGCCCACTGTGCCTGTTCAATTGATTTGCTGGGAGAGGCCACGGTCAGTGAATCTGAAGCTGATCACTATCACCAGCGGTGTCTACGGACCTTGACTCAATTGCATCAGGTGACCCAACAATGGGATCCCCAACCAATACTCGAAACCGACCATCTGGGTTCCCTCCCCAGGATCAATCTATCCATTAAGCTCTCAGCCCTCTACTCGCAATTAGACCCTATCGATCCCGAAGGCAGTTATGCAGGCTTGGCCCCTCGCCTACGGTCAATTGTGGATCTGGCTGAGGATCTTCCCGCCTCTATCACATTTGATATGGAACAGGCCGAATTGGAGCCTCTTATCATTTCGGTGTTTACACGACTGTTTGCAGAGCCTTCCTATCAACACTTTCCTCATGCGGGAATTGCCTTACAGGCGTATCTCCAGCAATCCAACCATACCTTGGATCGTCTGCTGGATTGGGGAAAAAAGCGAAAGACCCCATTTGGCATTCGCCTGGTGAAAGGAGCCTACTGGGACTCCGAAGTCATTCGCTACCAACAACGGGGATGGCCCATCCCGGTCTACCATAAGAAAACCGATACTGATGCCAATTATGAATACCTGGCCCAAAGAATTTTAGGACATCGGTCCTTCATTCGCCCGGCCTTTGGCTCACATAATATCCGCACCTTAGCCTTCATCAGGGCCCTGGGCGACTCACTCCATCTCTCACCGGAAACTTTTGAATATCAAATGTTATACGGCATGGCAGAACCGCTGCGCGATGCCGTGGTCGAACAAGGATTTCGCCTCAGAGTCTATACGCCCATTGGAGAACTCCTTCCGGGCATGGCCTATCTTGTGCGCCGCCTGTTGGAAAATACGTCGAATGAAAGTTTTATTCGACGCCAATATGAATCCGCCGAATCATTGGACCATCTGCTGTTGCCACCAACCAATTTTCAAGAAAGGGAGGATGAGGCCAAACTCCCCCAGATAGAAGCAGAAGTCCCTGCCCGCAATGGTGACAACCCAAGCAGATTTCTTAATGCTCCCCATTCAGATTTTTCCAAAGCTCCCATTCAACACGAATTCACCCAAGCCCTCACAGACCTTGCCCCACACTTAGGGCAGAGCCATTCCTATCCGGTGTGGGCCAACATTCCCTATCAGGGTCCAGAACTGACATCTACCAATCCCTCCCTGCCTGAACAAGTTATTGCCAGATTTCCGACTGTGTCGCCTGATCAGATTGACCCTATAGTTCAAATCGCCCACCATCATATGCTCTCATGGCGAAACCGTCCCACGCATGCTCGCGCCCACGTCCTATTCCGTACAGCCGATCTTATCCGAGCACGAAAAGCCGAATTGGCCGCATGGGAGATCCTGGAAACCGGAAAACCTTGGCGAGAGGCAGATGCCGATGTGGCAGAAGCTGTCGATTTTCTGGAATTTTACGGGCGGGAGATGATTCGCCTGGGATCTCCACAACGGCTGGGAACCGAACCTGGCGAACTGAATCAACGGATATTTCTGCCACGCGGGCTGGCTGTGGTAATCGCCCCCTGGAATTTTTCGTTAGCAATTCCAACGGGTCTTGTTTCGGCAGCCTTAGTAAGTGGAAATGGTGTCCTGTTTAAGCCATCCGAGCGCTCGCCGATGATGGGGTTCCACCTCTTTAACCTTTTCATGGAAGCAGGCTTACCTGAAGGAACCTTGCAGTTTCTCCCCGGTGGGCCGGAAATAGGACGGGCCCTCGTCAAACATCCCAATGTACACCTCATCGTGTTTACGGGATCGCAAACGGTCGGTTTGAATATTTTGCAGGAAGCCAGTCACCTTTCAGATGGTCAACGGCATGTCAAACATGTCATTGCAGAAATGGGCGGAAAAAACGCCATCATTGTGGATGAATCGGCTGACTTGGATGAAGCGGTGACAGGGGTGTTAGCCAGTGCGACAGGCTACCAAGGGCAAAAATGCTCAGCATGCTCCAGAGTCATTGTCCTGAACGGCGTCTATCGGGTGTTTCTCGAACGGCTCAAACAGGCCGCCTCAAGTATCCCCATCGGTCCCCCGGAAAATGCAGGAAACCACATGGGACCGCTCATTGATAGACGGGCACTTGAACGGGTCCGGCAATTTGTGCAACTCGGAAAAAATGATGGCACCTGTATCCTGGACCGCCAGATAGAGGGTCCGGGTTATTTTCAAGGGCCCGTAATTCTAACCGATTTACTTCCCTCCCACCCTGTGGTCCAAGAGGAAATATTTGGACCGGTGATGGTTGTCCTTCCCGTCTCGACTATTTCTGAAGCTCTGGATGTAGCCAACAATTCCCCTTATGCACTCACGGGAGGCATATATTCCCGCAGTCCTGGCAATATTCAACTGGCTCGGGAAAGATTTGATGTGGGAAATTTGTATATTAACCGGCCGATTACCGGATCATTGGTAGGAAGGCAACCCTTTGGAGGTCATGGACTTTCAGGAATCGGTCGGAAGGCGGGAGGAAGCGGATATCTTGAGCAGTTCATGGTAGAAAAGATCGTCACGGAAAATACGCTCCGCCGGGGTTTTGCTCCGACGCAATAAGGCAATATCAGACGACACGGTGACCTTTTCTAACTCTTCAATCACTTCGACCATCCGTTCGTTCTGACTTCGAAGAGAAGGGATCGTCTGACGTTCGATGTATTTGAGCAAACCCACCCCTCGCGCAAACCACGCCGTCATGGTATCCGTCCCCTGAATGGACTCTCCACTTTCAGACAAATGCACGTTCATGATCATTTTGGCCTCAAGACGAATGGCTTCGTGATATATCCCAGCCGGCACGATCACGGTATCCCGTCCTTGAACCGTGACGACCGCAACAATATCCACCTTTTCTTTTTCTCCATCCCGATCCACATCCATTCCCAAGTCCAGTCCGTTTCTATTAAATTGTTCGAAGGAACTGGGTACCTCTAAAGGAAATCTCACAATTTGATAGGGCACCAATTGGCGCTCCAAGGTCGTACCGGGTTTCGATCCAAAATATCTGATCCCTGCAGCATCTCGGCGATAATAACTATCCGACGGACCCTGATTGCCAGGATTGGTATCGTGGAAAACAGTCACTACAACCCCATTCAGAGTTTCTTTTCCCATCACCTTTGATACATTCGTAAATCGGCTATCTTTATCAGCAATATGCACCATGCCCCCTTCCACCATCGTCCCCTGGTACACCCATTCATTTCCTACATGGTCCGGAAAATACTCATGGATGTTGTCCAGCACCAACCTGGCGGAATCAGCGGAATGGACTCTGTCGGGCAGACTTGTCAAAGAAAGTCCGAGAAGGACTATTATTCCGGATTTGACAAAAAATCCAAAAAATTTGAAGGAATTATTCATAGACAGGAATGTGAAATGAACCTACCATAGGATCATCAAAACCGGCAAGGCACCACTCATTGATTCACGATACAAAGTGATTCTCCCTGAATGGCGATTTAAATCCGCTTTAAACAACTCCTCAGTGAATGACGGTTTTTTCACCTTTCCAGACTGGTTACCAAGAAGCCCAAATGATAGTGTGCGCATGGACAATCCAATTCTACCAATTCCCTACTCATCCATCTACGGTCGAATCCAGTTGTGGTAGGGGTGGCAATCTTTTGACCAGATGCACACGAAAATCAAACCTCACTAACCGGTAGGAAATGTGAACATACCCTCGAATGTCATGGTGTTTGGGGCATCCGGAATCATCGGTGGTGCCATTGCGACCGCGTTTGGCCAGCATGGATGGACCGTCGGCATTCATTATCACCACAACCAATTAGCAGCCAAAGACACTGCCGCATCCGTGCATAAAGCCGGGGGAAAAGGTTATCTGTATCAGGCGGACGTCGCTAACTTCTCCCAGGTTCATAAGACGGTGCAGGATTTTCTGCTGGCCCATCACACGCTCAACGTTTTAATATGGGCAGTGGGAGTGAGCCCCTCGACATTACTGATTAAAACCTCCCTTGAAGATTGGACTCGCACGCTTCAAACCAATTTGACCGGAGCCTATCATGTCCTCAAAGCCATTTCCCCAATTTTCGAACAGCAACAGGATGGGGCGGTCATCTTGGTAGGTTCTCTTTCCGCCGAACAAGGTCGGGAAGGACAGGCAGCCTATGGGGCATCCAAGGCCGGATTGATTGGATTGATGCGAACCGCCGCACACGAATGGGGTGACTGGAATATCCGGGTGAATGTTATTTTCCCGGGGTGGCACCGCTCCCCATTATCCGAACCTCATTTTTATTCGGCAATTGAGCTTCGTACCCATACCCTCCCACGGACTCCTTCTCTGAAATACGTGGCCACCTCAGTCTATCACTTGGCATTGTCACCGGACACTTCCGGTCAAGTATGGAATCTGGACAGCAGGATTTGATAATCCTAACCATTCTTGCAACTCTCCCCTAATTTATGAGTACTCAATCTGACACACTCGCCATTTTTGTTACCGCAACCGACACCGGTGTGGGGAAAACCACTGTCACTGCTGCCCTGACTCTGGCGTTGCAAAAAAAAGGGCAGAAGGTGGGAGTCATGAAACCAGTGGAGACGGGTATCGATCCTCACCGACAAGAGCATTCGGACGCTGCCCGGCTTCATAGCCTACTCTCTCATCCTCCTCCATTCGATTCCATTTGTCTTTATGCCTTTCACCAACCCTTGGCCCCCTTAGCTTGTGCGCGGGAAGCCGGAATGACTATCGACCTTTCTCGGTTAGTTTCCTCGGTCCAGAACTTCACTCAGCAATATTCTTTTGTATTCGTAGAAGGAGCCGGAGGGGTTTTTACTCCACTCACACCAACCCACAGCATGCGAGACTTGATGATGACTCTGAATCTTCCTGCGTTAGTGGTCGGACGGACGAGCCTGGGCAGTGTGAATCATCTTCTGCTGACCCTGGAAGCACTTCAGTGTGCGGGGATCAGGACTTGTGGAATTGTCCTGAATGAACCGGTATCGCATATCTCTACTGACAGCACCATTCAGCAACGAACCTCGACGGTTGAATTGATTCGTGAATGGTCACCTGTCCCAGTTTTTGGACCGTTGGAATTTCACGAATCAGTGAGGAGGAATTGGCGAGAGGGAGTTGAACTGTTAGTTCTTCATTCGGAAATTCAACGTTTGGCCAATCATCTTATTGAAAAGGTGCGATAAATTTCGCAAACATGCTTGGTCGATCAATGGCATCGAGGATGGCGGACGCGACAGCCACTCCATTGGCGCCTGCCGCTCTAAGTGCCGGAACGATAATGGGAGTGATTCCCCCAATGGCAAAAATCGGTAGAGGTGTCAGTCTCCGAACATCAGCCATTCCACCAATTCCCACTATCGGATCATGGTTCGCTTTTGTTTCAGTCGAAAAAATCGGGCCGAATCCGAGATAGTCCGCCCCTTCTTCCGTTGCCCTTCTCACCTGTTCCGGATTGTGAGTGGAGATGCCGATTAACATCTTATCCCCTACGAGCTTTCGGGCAAGTTGTAACGGCAGATCAGTTTGACCAAGATGGACGCCATCGGCCTTCACCGCTAATGCCAGATCACACCGATCATTCACAATAAAAACCATGTCCCGCTCTGCGGCTGCCCGCCGAAGCCTCTCAGCCTCCGTACAAACCTGTTTCATCGCCCCCGTCTTATTGCGATATTGCACCAGCTTGACGCCTGCCTCGCCAGCCTGACGCAACACCTGTAGTAATGAACAACGCGACGCCCAGCATTCATCCAAAATCAAATACAATCCGGTCAGCATTGTGCGGGAAAAAACGTGAGGAGCGGGGTCGGCAGTCATGCAGACTGTAAAGCAAGAAGACGGTCCAAAAATCTCGTGGATACCGGACCCTTTTGAAAATCAGGATGATCAAGTATCCGGCGATGGAGGGGTATGCTGGTTTTAATCCCTTCAATCACAAACTCATCCAAGGCACGGCGGGTTCGAGCCATGGCTTCGCCTCGATCTCGTCCATAGGCAATGAGTTTGGCAATCATTGAGTCATAATACGGATGAACAATACCTGTTGTATCCATCGCCGTATCGACTCGTATTCCAGGACCACCAGGTGGACAAAATTTCGTAATCGTCCCTGGGCTAGGAGTTAATCGGTCTGGACATTCGGCATTGATTCGACATTCAATCGCATGTCCGACCGATTGAATATCTTTTTGCCGATAGGCAAGCTCCTGACCAGCTGCAATGCGAATTTGTTCTTTAATCAGGTCAATTCCCGTAACCATTTCAGTGACCGGATGCTCGACTTGAATCCTCGTATTCACTTCCATGAAATAAAATTTTCCGTCTTGATCCATGAGAAATTCAACAGTCCCGGCATTTCGATACTTCACCGATTTGATGGCCTCCACCGCAACTTGTCCCATTTTCCTCCGTATCCCGTCGTCTAAGGCAGGAGAAGGAGATTCTTCCAGAACCTTTTGATATCGCCGTTGGATGGAACAATCTCGTTCATGGAAATGCACCACATGCCCATGATTGTCAGCCATAATCTGAAATTCGATATGCCGCGGATTTTCAAAAAATCGCTCGAAATACACCCCACCATGCCCGAACGCGGTTTGTGCTTCCAATTGAGCGGCTTCTATGGCCGGGATTAATTCTTCTTCATTCGTGACCACCCGCATCCCTCGCCCCCCGCCGCCGGCTGAGGCTTTCACAATGACCGGGAAGCCAAGTTTTTTGGCAATTGCCACACAGGTCTTGGGATCATCGATTTCACCATCACTCCCCGGCAACACCGGAATACCCCGTTTCTTCATGTGGGCACGGGCTTTTGATTTATCGCTGAGTAGGGCAATATGTTCAGAAGTGGGCCCGATAAAGGTGATGCCAATCGACTCACACACTTCGGCAAAATGAGCATTTTCGGCTAAAAACCCATACCCCGGATGAATAGCATCCACGCCGGTGATTTCGGCCGCGCTCAGCACATTGGGTATATTGCGGTAACTGAGCCCTCCTTCGGCAGGCCCCACGCATACATGTTCGTCGGCATAGCGAACATGAAGTGATTGGGCATCGACGTCGGAATGAATGGCGACGGTGCGAATGCCCAATTCCCGGCACGCCCGAATCACCCGAAGGGCAATTTCCCCTCGATTCGCAATGAGGATTTTTTTAAACACGTCTCGTCCTTGGATAAAGAATACTTCCGGAAGGGATCCTCTGTCTCATCGCCACTTCTCTCCCCATCCACTCCTAGAGAAAATTTGGCTCAAGAGCTCGACAACGGATCAATCAAATACAGCGGCTGGCCGAACTCAACCGGAGTCATGCTCTCCACGAGAATTTTCACGATTTTGCCATCGGTTTCCGCTTCAATTTCATTCATCAGTTTCATGGCTTCGACAATGCAGAGCACTTGTCCCTTTTTGACGATATCCCCTTCTTCCACATACGGATCGGTATCAGGAGAAGCAGATCGGTAAAAGGTCCCGACAATTGGCGAGGTCACAGTCAGGAAATGTGTCGTTTCAGCTGAAGGGAGAGGAACCGGCCGTTCTGGCTGGAAAACAGCTTCTGCCGGCTTCGACACATCAACCTGATGTGAGGGGACAACCGGCACATGATCCCGTCTGATGCGTATCCGTAGGCCTTTTTTTTCGAATTCCACCTCGGTGAGGTGGTGCCGGTTTAACAGTTCGACAAGATCTTCGATTTCTCTCCGGGATGAATCAGCCATAGTCTCCTAGTTCGTGAATAGCATATAGGGTCGGACGTGGATTCGGAATTACCGGACCCGTTCGACATAGGCGCGCGTCCTCGTATCTATTTTGATGACTTCTCCGGATTCCAGGTAAAGGGGCACTTTCACCGAAGCCCCGGTCTCGACGGTGGCCAACTTGGTCCCACCCGACGCGGTATCTCCACGGATCCCAGGGTCGGTTTCCACGACTTTCAATTCCATGAACACCGGTAACTCCACCGCGATGGGCTCATCATGATACAAGAGGATTTTGACGACCGTATTTTCCTTGAGCAAATCCACATTTTCACCTAATTGGCTCTTCAGATACGTGAACTGCTCAAAACTACTGACATTCATGAAGGCAAACTCGTCTCCCGCATTATAGAGAAATTGCATTTCGCATTCCTCCAGATTGGGCTCATCAAATTTCTCCCCGGAACGAAAGGTTCGATCAATGACATTACCCGTTTTATACCCTTTGAGTTTTGTTCGAACAAAGGCTCCGCCTTTACCAGGTTTTACATGTTGAAATTCCACAATATAATAGGGTTGCCCATCCAACTCCAAGCGCGCCCCATTTCGAAAATCTCCCGTCGTAATCACGTTATCCTACTCCTCATTCATAAAAGTGAACAGACATTTAACTTTGTGCCGGGATTCTCCGCTGAAGGGCGTCTACCAACGCTCTCAAGCCCAGCAGGTAACTTTGTGGTCCAAATCCGGAAATTTGCCCAAGGGCCACCGAAGCCAGGTAAGACCGACGTCGAAAACTTTCCCGTCGATGAATATTGGATAAATGAACTTCGACCATAGGGATTTCCACTCCCACAATCGCATCACGGAGGGCGATACTCGTATGGGTATAGGCCGCAGGATTAAACACCAGTCCGTCAAATCGTTGTTTCGCCTCCTGAATCCAGTTGACCAATTCCCCTTCTACATTGGACTGCCGGCTTTCTATTGTCACACCTAATTCCATCCCCAACTTTATGAGAGAAGCATTCAATTCTTCCAAGGTCATTGCCCCATATATGCTGGGCTCTCGAATTCCGAGCAGATTCAGATTAGGCCCATGCAATACCAGGATATTCACTAGGTACACTCCTTAAAGAAAAGGTGCGGTGGAGAGGAGTCAGAAAAACTGGCACACAGGCATAAGTGGTTGGTGGAATCGGGAAAAGATAGGATATGCGAAATATTAGCAGCGATAGACGAACGGGTCAACGAAATTTGGCAAACTTCTTAGGGGAGACTACTTTCAAGACGATTCATGAGTACCCGTCTCAATTCAACCATGGCCCAGGTATCCCGGCCACAGTATTCATTCAATGCCTGTGCGATGTGAGCCCTTTCCATGAGATCTGTTTCCTGAAAGACCATTTTTTGATACATCACCGCCGCCACGGCTCCATTTTGAATGGCTAGATCATCATAGGCCAAAGTCGGTACCAGGGCAGGCAAGACCGTTTTAATCGAATACGATCCGTGAAAGTCCGGATGATAATAATGTTGCTGAATGACCGAAAGAAGATCCCACAACCGGCGCACCACCTTAGAGAGAGCGGACTTCAAGTGTGGAAGAACATCTCCTAACGCAAAGAGAAGAAACCGTTCATATTCCGAATACACACAAATGGTCCCCGCCTCACCCACACTTTCCAGCAAACTTATGGCCACCTCTTCCCGAGGATCCCGACCATCGGTACACAAATAATGATGATGCACAATCGTACCATCAGGATATTCGATATGATTCGACCACTGAAAGGGGATCGGTCGATATGGACGAGTTTGGGCAAATGCCGGAATAGCCGGCATAAATGTTTCGAAATCTAGGTGATGAACCGGGAACCTGACAGACTCCAGGCGTGGCCGAAGAAGGGGTGAAATCCATTCCACATTATCTTTGACTCGTTGCTGAATCGCCGATAACTGAATATGGTCAGGAATCTCATCAATCGTTTCAATCCCCTCCTCCATTAACAGCGTTTGCAATTTGGAACTGCCCGGGAGATGAAACACCCAACGCCTCGGCTTATCTTTCGTGCAATGATCCCAAAAAGGACATTCATACGGCTGATAACAATGGCTGTCCGGAGCTATAGTAGGTGGAGTGCTCTCTTTCAGCGTACTCCACATATCCTCGAGTTGCCCTTGAATTAATGCCAGGCGCGCCTGCACTTCCTCCGTCCTATTTTCCACAACGAACAATTCGTCCAAATTCAGCGCCCCACCAAGAAACGAATACTGGGTATTCAAATGCATGAGAAAGCTCCCAGCGATTTCAATACCGGCCCCCTCCAGTACCGCGGTCTGAATGGCCAAGTCATCAAGATGTGTGGCTTTCACTTTTGAAGTCGCTTTCACTTCAACCAACCGCCACCGTGTTGAATCAACCCGTTCCAGAATATCAACTCTCACCAAAATGCTTTGCCAGACAAACGCACCTTCAAATATGGCCGGCACGGTTGGATCCTGCAACAGTTCACTCGTTCGCAGAAGGGCCTTAGGGATATGACGATGTGTTTCTGCAACAAGAACGCCCTGAGGAAAATACTGACGAGCCACCACTCCAACCTCAGTGCCCATGTCCATAATCGCCCGACGGTCAGGTGTGGGAGGCGTGGCCAATTCGGGCGAATGAATTTCCAGATACAACCGCTTGGCACATTGCAAGCCCGCCAGGAATCGACTCTTGGATAAACGGTGTGTTGGAGGAGGGTGGCCTGAGTCGTTTGCAGTAACAAGAGGCATAGAAGAGATTGATTTCACAGGAGTATGATGATTCCGCGCAACAGGTAGTGGAAGGCTAGACCGATTTCCTTCAAATTATAAAGACCACACATGGACCTCCTGGCGACCTCCTGTCTTCAGATCGCTGCATATTGCTGGAATTCTTCACCTCGTGCAAGCAATTCCTCTAACTCCGAAAACTGGCCATTTAGCACAAAGCCAAGTCCGATTGGCAAATCAATCGCTTAACGCTATAGAGAATTTAGCCATTCAATTACTCGACCCATTTTAAGGTATATAAGAAAATCGCATTCAGCCGAAATTCTCTTAATCTTCTCTGAGCAATTCCCCCATAAGCATGATGCGTTTGTTCTGCAAGATCCTGTAGAGGGAGATCAAGAATCAGCATGCCATGCCTTTTAAAACGCATGCCGAATCGAAATGCCTTTGATTCAAAAATTATTATGTTTTTTCTCAGTTTACCAGTTAGATACTACCGATGTTCTTACAATAATCGCATTCCAACCGAATCCGCAAATTGACGACCCTTTCGTGTTAACTGTAATCGTGAGCTAGTTTGAAAGAGATAGTCTTCTTTAATCATCTGTTGGAAAGACATCGCCCAGGATTTGTCTTGTGATAATCCATTAATCCAATGAATTGGGACTCCTTCGATTAAACGTAACCCAAACACAATTCGTTCTTTTTCCTGCTGCAGTCTTGATAGACACTCTTTCTGGACAACCGGCAATTCTCCGGCTTCCAGATGCGTCCTATACTGTTCGATATTGGACACATTTCCAAAGCGGCTCTCTGCCAAATACGATTGGGCGCTTGGCCCCAATCCCAGATATTCCAAGCCCTGCCAATATCGAAGATTATGCTGACAGACGCTGCCTGATTTCGCCCAGTTGGATATTTCATACCGCTGAAATCCTCTTCGTTCCAATTGAGCGTCAGCTTGATCCTGGAAAGTTTCCTCAACATGGGGATCCATCAGTTCAAACGTCCCACGCCGATATTCTGTATGGAAACGAGTTCCTTCTTCGAGTGAAAGCGCGTAGCAGGAGAGATGTGAGGGATGCAATTCCAGCGCTTGGGTTAGCGTCCTCTCCCATGACTGGAATGTTTGGCCGGGAATCCCGTAAATGAGGTCGACGTTCACATTGGAAAATCCGGCTTGCTTCGCTCGTTGCACGCCTGATTCGGCCTCCGCGATGGTCCCGGAAAGTCCTAACCGCGTCCGTTCCTGGGAATCGAATGATTGAATCCCTACACTCAACCGAGTCACACCGGCTTGTAGAAGACTATCGGCATACCCAGCCGCGAGGGATTCGGGAGTGGCCTCAACGGTGATTTCACATCTTTCCGATAGAGAAAAGTTCGATGATAACATTGTAAAAATTTTTACTAATTGCTCAGGCAACAAGGCAGTGGGGGTCCCACCTCCAACATATACCGTCGCCACGGTTCGCCGACTCAATTCTGATTGCATGGCATAAAGAGCGATTTCCTGTTCGAGAGCCTGAAGAAATTGTTTCACCCGATGTTCTTCATGCATTACCAGATAAAAGGCACAAAAATGGCACCGTTTAACACAGAAAGGTACATGAAGATAGATGCCGACATCTGGCGCCACTTCTTTGACTTCAACCGGTTGGCCAATGGTAGACGGGTTGGAATTCATCTCATCGATCACATTCAATCACTCGCAATCCTTATCTGTCATCGAAGCTTTTGCCTTATAAGCCCAAAAACATCGATTTTGTCTACACACCTCTATACGCGACCTTATGCAAAAATTTCGCGCCGAAGTAAAGACCTACTTCACTCTAGAAACCACGGTCTCAAGGAGGAAATATGAACGACAAAGTAGATGAAATGCCAATAAAAAAAATTAGGTATCTTCGTGATGCCGTTCGCGGTAGATGGAGCAGGTCCCCTTGTGTTGAAGAAGTCCGGTGACTTCCGAAACCATTTTTCGATTGCCACACACATACACCGCCAGATCTTTAACGTGGGGAAACTCCTCTAAGAGGTTGGTCACCCGTCCAATTTTCCCTCCCCAATTTTCTCCCGGTTGAGACAGAGTGAGTATAAATGAAAAGTTCGCATGGCGTTCGGCCCACTGCTGCAACTCTTCCAAATAGTAAATGTCGGGCTCACTTCGAAGTCCCCATAATAATGTCATGGGTTGGGAGCAGGATTGCTCCAAAAGGCTTGCTATCATGGACCATAAAGGCGCAATGCCGGTTCCCGTTCCCACAAAGAGCAAATCCCGTTTTGAATCATCATGAAGATGAAATGCGCCAAAAGGTCCGGAACAATGGAGTTCCTCTCCAACCGAATGCTCTAATAAAAACGCAGCCCCTTTCCCGTGATCTCCGGCATTGAAAAGTAACACAAGTTGATGGGAAGAACTGGGAAGCGAAGCAAGCGAATAATACCGCACGAACGATGAGGTAGAGGATTTCTCGGGGATTGTCACAGCAATCGACTGACCAGGCAAAAAAGCCAGAGTGGGAGGATCTATCAATGCCAATGTCAATTCTCGAACATCTTTGGTCAGATGCCGAATGCTGAGAACCTTTGCCCGGAACCGTCGGGGGGTCATGCTTAGGAATGTAGAGAATCCTGCTCGATCTGGCAAGAGGCTGTCATCGTCCTTGTCCCGACCCCAGTCTAAACCCGTGGCCGTTTACAGGGACATGGCAGGCCCTCTTGCTTGACCAATGACACCCGACAGACTTGCTTCGTTCGATCCGGCGTCCATGCTGCCATCGCATGGATCACCCAATGATTCAAGCCTGAAGATTATCTCGTGGCAGTCTCCAAATAAAAGTTGACTTATCGATTATCGGAAGACTTAAAAGAAAAGTGGCTCACATGTCGACACTACCAGCGAGATCCAGTAAAAAAGCATAGATCATCGCCGTTTCTTCATACCGTTTGAATCGACCGGAGGCTCCACTATGCCCTGCTTCCATATTCGTTTTGAGAAGAAGACGTTGATTTTCTATCTTAAGCGCACGCAATTTCGCGACCCATTTCGTCGGCTCCCAAAATTGCACTTGGGAGTCGTGCAGTCCTGATGTCACCAGGAGATGGGGATAGGATTTTTGTTCAAGATTGTCATAGGGAGAATACGAAAGCATATAGTCATAATACTGTTGTTGGTTGGGATCACCCCATTCATCATACTCTCCAGTGGTAAGGGGAATATTGGGGTCTAACATCGTGGTCACCACATCCACAAAAGGAACCTGCGCCACCACACCATGAAACAAATCCGGTCGCATATTCATGATCGCGCCCATTAACAACCCACCTGCACTTCCACCCATGGCAAATAATCGTTGAGGAGCAACATACCCTCGCTGAATAAGAAATTCAGCACATGCAATAAAATCGGTAAAGGTATTTTTTTTGTGTAATAACTTGCCATTTTCATACCATTGCCGGCCCAGTTCTTCCCCGCCCCGAATATGGGCTATCGCATAGACGAACCCACGGTCTAATAAGCTGAGACGAGGGGAACTGAAACTTGCATCCATGCTGGACCCATAAGAACCATACCCATAGAGCAATAGGGGATGCGTCCCATTCCGCGTAAATCCTTTTCTGTAGACCAGGGAAATAGGAATCGCATTGCCATCTGAAGCGGGAGCCAGGAGTCGCTCGGTCTGGTAATGGGTAATCTGAAAATTACCGAGGACCTTCTCTTGTTTCAGAAGAATTTTCTCACGAGTCTCCATGTGATAATCATAAATCGTCATGGGAGTGGTCATTGAGGTGTAACCAAACCGGAGATAAGGGGTATCCGCTTCACAATTATCGCCTAAAGCCGCCAGATATGCAGGCTCTCCGAAATCCAGTTCATGTTCGTCGCCATCCTGATTGGGAAGCACTCGAAGATGGATGAGGCCCTGCTTCCGTTCCTCCACCACGAGATAATTCTGGAAAAGTTCAAGACCTTCAAAGAACACATCCGAACGATGAGGAATGACTTCCTGCCACCGGGTTTTGCGCGTCGAATTCACAGGAGTCTTCATTAAACGAAAATTTTTGGCTTGATCATTCGTTCGAATCCAAAAATGATCCCCAAGGTGATCCACAGCATATTCATGCCCTCGTTCCCTCGGGTGAAATAACTGAAATTCCCCGCCGGGGGTATCGGCATCCAAATGCCGGTACTCGCTCGTGATGGTTTGATGTGAGCCAATCAATAAATACCGCCTGGATTTTGTTTTGTCGACATCCACAGAAAATGTGTCGTCCGTTTCTTCATACACCAGAGTATCCAGCTGAGGGTCAGCCCCCAGGCTGTGACGATAGATCTGGAACGAGCGTAACGTTTTAGGATCCTGCCTGGCATACAAAATAGTCTGGTTGTCATTCCCCCATTCCATATTTCCAGTGACCGAAAGAATGCATTCATCAATCGTCTCTCCGGTGGTCAGATTTTTAAAACCGATGGAATAAATACGACGGCCCTGCCTGTCAATGGCATAGGCCAGAATATCCTGGCCGGAACTTATCTTCCAATTGCCCAAGGAAAAATAATCATAGCCCTGAGCCAACACATTGCCATCGATCATGACCTCTTCCGGACTGGTTAATGAACCTTTTTTCCGGCAATAGAGGGCATACTCCTTTCCCTCCTCATACCGGGTGTAATACAAATAATCTCCAAGCTTAAACGGAACAGACAAATCCGTTGGTTGAATGCGGCTTTTGATTTCTTCATATAAGACCTTTTCCAAATCTCGGGTATGGCTTCTCAACGCAGCGGCATACTCATTTTCCTCATGTAAATATGCCAATACCTCCGGATTATCCCGATCTCTCATCCAATAATACTCATCGATTCGAACATGGCCGTGACGTTCCAATTGGTGTGGAATTCGTTTTGCCTGTGGTGGATTTGGCAACAAAGAACCAGGCGGTGTGAAAGGTGTCGTCATGAAATTTCCTTATCTAAAAGAATTCCTGATGGGTTATGCTTCATCCAGATTGGTGGGAGACCGACGGACCCGTTTAACTCGAGTACGCAGTTTTTTTTCCTCTAGACGCTTCTCGCGAGCTCGATGGGGAACTCGCGTCCGAACACGGTTTTTAACAGGGCGTAATGCGTTTTGAAGAATTCCGACAAATTTTTCCAACAAATCTGCTCGATTGGCCGATTGGGTCCGATGCCGTTGGGCTTGGAGTCTCAATATGCCATGTTGATTCATACGGTGACCAACTTTTTCAGCAATTTTTTGCTTTTGAGATGAGCTGAGAGTGGATGTATGCATCACATCAAATTCCAAAATGACCCGGCTATTCACCTTATTGACATGTTGTCCACCAGGCCCCCCGCTTCGGGCCGATGAAAATCGCACATCAGAATCTGGGATTGAGAGATCCTGATTAATCACAATTGCCATGTCGGAACCTTATCAATGAGAAGATTGCCCCATGTTCACTCTTTGCACCGACATTAGAAATCTCATGGGACAATCCCGGACATCTGTATTTCTTATGAATCAAAGAACCCTTCTTTCGTTCACTATCTCTCCAACTTCAAATAAATTAACCCAAATCCTCACCCACCGCCAGCATGGAATCTCTAAAAAGAAAAAGCAGGAATCCGAAGACTCCTGCTTTTTTCACCGTTCCACTTCTGAGGCAGAAACCAGTTATTTTTACATAGTACTCTATCCTGTCTAATTCGAATTCTGCAACTCGTCTACTTCACTGAATTTCTGCCAGCATCGCCTTAACATGAGACTCCTTGAGCTTTTTCAATGCCACTACCTCAATTTGACGAATCCGTTCACGAGTCACTGACATAGACCGTCCAACCTGCTCCAAGGTCCATGCTTCATCTACCCCAATACCAAATCGCAAACGGATGACTTGCTGCTCTCGAGGAGTCAATATCTGAAAAATTTGATTTAACCATTGGGCATTTGATTTGCGGGACACTTCCTCGTCAGGGGATTGGCAAGCCAAGTCAGGAATCAATTCCCCTAATTCAGTTTCGCCGTCCACAGATGGAGCATCTAATGAAATCGGTTCCTGAAACGCTTCAATGGTTTCTTTCACACGGGCACCGGTCATCTCTAGTTTTTCCCCGATTTCCTCAAAAGTGGGCTCACGATCATATTGCTGCGCGAGGCGTTGAGCAGTTTTGGCTATTTTGGTGGAAGCCTCATTCGTATGAACCGGTACGCGAATAGTCCGGCTTTGATCCGCCACTGCCCGCGTAATGCCTTGGCGAATCCACCACGTGGCATAGGTACTGAATTTGAACCCGCGCGTGTAATCAAATCGTTCGGCCGCTTTCATCAGCCCAATATTCCCTTCTTGCACAAGATCTAAAAAATTCAGACCTCTTCCTAAATATCGCTTGGCGACATCCACTACAAGTCGAAGATTCCTCTGCACCAAAGCATCTTTGGGTTCTTCAATATCTGCGCGACCATCAAGAACTGCGCGGCGGATTTCGGCATACTGCTGCCTGACCTTCACTCCTGTCTTGCCTTGTGCCGCTGAGAGGGTCTCAAGATTTGACAGACAGTCCACAATTTCTTCAACAATAGGTGCTGAATACCCATTTAATTCAAGATAACGTTTAAGTTCCCCCTGAATCAGTTCCTCCTCAGGTTGACCTTTTAACCCCTTGCTCAAGTGAAGGGCTCGTTGCAATAGAGTCCGGAGACTTGCTGTTCCTTGATACAGTCGAGTAGCCAACTCCAACTCTTCCTGATGGTTCAGAAGCGGACGTGAACGAAACCCCCGAAAATACATCGATTCTAAATTTACCGAGCCCGGCTCAGACAAATTTTTCGATCGTCCTTCCAGTTCCGTATCCAAATCCGCCCATTTTGAGATATCTCGAGACAAGGTGGGAACACGTTTTGCTGATCGGGTTTTACCAATTTGAAGTGTAGTCATGAAGATTCCCTTCCCTGCATTAAAGGATGAGAGGGCACCTGTTCCAGCCAAAACATGAATTGGTCATTTCAAACCACCAAAGTCACAATGTTTCCACGACACTCGAATCCAGACCATTAAACCAAGGACAGAACCCAGCCACCGACTCCGTTGTAAATTCATTTGAATAATAGGCATTCCATTCATTCCCTGTTCGATTGATACAAGCATATTTGTACCACCCCGACATGAAAGGGAAATTAGGGGAAAATTAAAAGATTTTAATGGTGGAGAATTTGAGAAACCCTAAACCCGTACTTCGGCGGGAGCCAAAGGAAGGAAAACCGTGAAGCAAGACCCTCCATGAACTACACTCTGGACCTCAATCGTTCCATGATGAACTTCCACAATCCACTTGCAAATCGCTAGACCCAATCCAGTGCCCTTGGTCGCATGCGCGCGCGCTTCATCGGTACGATAGAACCGGTCAAAAATTCTGCCTTGATCCCCAGGGGCTATGCCAATCCCATGATCTCGGACCACCAATTTTCCCAGATCTCCGGCAAGTCGCAACGACAGTTCCACTGTTTGTCCTTCTTGAGAGTATTTCACTGCATTATCAACGAGATTTAACAATAATTCCCGTAAACGCAGATCGTCTCCCTGGACAACCACGGCCTCTAGACCTTCGAGAACCGTGTGGATATTGCGCTCTTTGCCCAGCACCAATGCCTGTTGCTGAATTTCTTGAACCAAATCATCCAATTGGACGGGAAACATTTTAAGCTTGATTTCCCCAAGATCCGCACGTGATAAAAACAACAACTCATCCACGATCCGGCTCATTCGGTCGATCTCTTCTAAATTACTCTCCAAAACTACCCGATAGTCTTCGGCTTGACGAGGTCGGCGTAATGCTAATTCGGTCTCACCTTTTGTGATAGTTAAAGGAGTACGAAGTTCATGAGACGCATCGGCACTAAACTGACGAATTTGCCGAAAAGACACATCTAAGCGTCCGATCATGTCATTAAAGGTGGAAGCCAATTGTCCAATTTCATCGTTGGAATGGGGAGTTCGTATCCTCTGGGTCCAATCTCCAGCAGCTATCCGTTGTGCAGCTTGTGTAATCGCATGTACCGGGCGAAGTGCCCTTCCAGCCAAAAACCATCCTCCCACCAACGATACGAGTAAGGCCAGAGGAGATGCGATATAGAGTCCAGCTAATAACCGATGCAACATTCTTTCCGTTGGGTGAAGGGAGGTCCCAACTCTTAAAATATTCACCAGTTGGTCGCCATGACGAATAGGAACCGACAGCAATCGGAGGGGAACGCCTTTTTCAAACTGCACAGACTCAAACGTTGATTTCCCATCGAGAGAGGCACGAAAGGAGGTCTGGCTTAATGGTATCTCCCGGCTTTGAATATTGGCCGACTGAATGGTCACCTGGCCGGCCGGACCAAAGATTTGAAAGAACTTATCCAGCAACGCTATTTCAGGAAAGTCCTGCGATAAATCCTCGAAAATTAAAAATGGTCCAAACCGATGTTCTCCCAACGTGCGGATTGCCACGGCTGCGGCCTCGTCCAACGACGCATCCACCTGGTCACGCAATGCACGGGACATGACCAAATACAACGCTACGGCAAAAAGAACGAGAATAAGTGCCAACGCGGATCCATACCAAAGAGTTAAGCGAACCCGGATCGATGTGGCCTTCACCCGTCCGACCTCATCATATACCCGCTCCCCCGAACGGTTTGAATCAGACTGCGTTCCCGACCTTTATCAATTTTGTTTCGCAAGTAACTGATATACACATCAATCACATTGGTAAACGTATCAAAATCCAGATCCCACACATGTTCCGTAATCATTGAACGGGTCAATACCCGCCCGGCATTTCGCATGAGATACTCCAAGAGCGCATATTCTTTGGTCGTGAATTCAAGGCGTTGCCCCCCACGGGTCACTTCCCGAGTCACAGGATTTAACACCACATCATCCACTTGAAGAATCCCGGTTGGCGCACCTCCGGCCCTTCGAAGGAGGGATCGAGTCCTGGCAAGCAATTCTTCAATGGCAAAAGGCTTGGTTAAATAATCGTCGGCTCCGGCATCTAGGCCTCTGACCCGTTGATCCACCTCAGAACGTGCCGTAAGGATCAGTACGGGGGTTTTGACACCCGCAGCGCGGGCCCGTTTGAGCACTTCCACCCCCGGCAATCCTGGCAACATCAAATCTAAAACAATTAAGTCATAATTTACCGTTTGAGCCCAATCCAATCCTCCAGGTCCGTCAGCACAAACATCCACGGCATAACTTTCCTCTTCCAACGCCCGTCGGATGAAGGACGCAACCTTCGGCTCATCTTCCACCACTAAAATACGCATATTAGGAAAATCTTACCATCTCAATGCCTGAACCGAGAAGGGGAACACCAAGTGAGTAAAAAGAGAAATGCCTGAAAATATCAACCGGGGGACATCGGGTCAGGGGATAATATGGGTGCAACAAAAAAAGCCCCGTCATATACATGACGGGGCTTTTCCCATCCCACCTTCCCAATTTTCCTGAGATTAGAGATGATCCACCAAACTCCGGAGCTTGTGGCTGCAACTTGGGTGACGAAGTTTCTTTAAGGCTTTGGCTTCAATCTGGCGAATTCGCTCACGGGTCACATCAAAGTCTTGGCCAATTTCCTCAAGGGTATGATCCGTACTATCGCCAATCCCAAAGCGCTTTCGGATCACTGTCTCTTCACGGGGAGTCAGCACTCCTAAGGCATTGGCAATCTGACGTTGCAAGTCATATCGGTTTGCCGCATCCATGGGAGAAACAGCATTTTTGTCCTCGATCAGATCCCCTAACTGGCTATCCTCTTTTTCCCCAATAGGTGTTTCAAGGGAAATGGTTCCCTTGGAAATATCCAGCATCATTCGGACCTTTTCAGGGGTTAATCCCATTCGTTCGGCAATTTCTTCAGGAGTCGGCTCACGACCTAATTGTTGCACTAACTGCCTGGCCGTTCGAGCTAATTTGGTATTGGCCTCAATCATATGCACGGGAATTCGAATGGTACGGGCTTGATCAGCAATAGCACGAGTCACACCCTGGCGAATCCACCATGTGGCATAGGTGCTAAATTTATAACCGCGTTGATACTCAAATTTGTCTACCGCCCGCATCAACCCAATATTTCCTTCTTGAATCAAGTCAATGAATTGCAAACCCCGATTCGTGTATTTTCTTGCAATACTGACCACTAACCGTAAATTAGCTTCGATCAACTGGGCTTTCCCGCGTTTCACCTTTTCCTCGGCCGTCTCCAGGATTGTCAAAGATGCCGTAAATTCTTCCATTGGCATGCTCAGCACATCATCTTGGATCCGTTGAAGGCTGGCTTTACCGTTCTGAACATCCTCTTTTAATCGATCGATTTCTTCTGGAGTCAGTTGCTGTTTACGTTTAGGGGAACTTCCCTTTGAGGTCACTCGTGACTTTTTTCCAATTACCTGAATGCCTTCCTGTCCAACAAATCCAAGTTTTTTCATATGACGGGCGGTCATCATTTCTATCGAACGGATCTCATGCCCAATTTCTTTGACACGCTTTAACATTTGATCCTTGACACGTTGATGCAAGTTGAGGGCCTCGATTTGATCTACGAATTGATCGGTAATAGCAACTCGACGCTTCTCAAGTTGTGCCTTAGTATTTTTGGTCGTTCTCCCCTCTCGATTTTGAGTATAAAGGGAGAGCAGAACCCGCCCGAGCTTTCGAACGGTCGCCAAACTTTCCAAGGTTCGTATCCGAAGCTCTTCATCCTCCTGCTCACTGGCAACGGGTTCTTCTTCAACTTCCTCTTCCTCCAAAGTTTCCTGAAGGAGCACGATATCCCGAACACGAATTTCCTCTTGTTTCAGTTGGTCATGCAGGGATTCAAGGTACTGAATATTGACCGGCATTCCATAGACAGCACAAGCCAATTCACGCTTGCCTTCCTCAATGTGTTTGGCAAGTTCAATTTCACCTTCACGAGTGAGTAGAGGAACCCGCCCCATTTCTTTCAAATACAATCGAACGGGATCGTCGATACGAGTGGGTTCCCCTGGCGTTAAATCAATGTCTAAAGAAGAATCTGGTTCCTCATCTGAATCCTCGGAATCTTCTTGCCCCGCATTTTTCTTGAGAGATGCCAACTTCAGAGCAGTCCGCTTTGAAGGATCGATCACCTGAAGATTGACCTCATGCAATTCGCTTAAAATCGTATGCAATTGATCAGAGGTGATCTGATCGGCAGGGAGAATGTGAGTAAGGTCTTTTATCGTCACATGTCCTTTTGGCTTACCAATCTCAATTAAACGCTGAATCACCTCTGGCAATGACGCTGTCTTCCCCATACATGGCTCCTTAGTAATTAATAGCTATACGAAATCATATCACTTTTCACAATAATAGGATGGACATACCTCATCATTGAAAACCCCTCGCATTAGGCATCCATACAGTCTTCCACAAAGATTTGTTTAGAGGAAAAGAAACTATATTGATTACAAAGCAAGAGAATCGCCTCCAGATCAAAGAAAATACGTAATTCACTTTCGAGGCGAAACCAGAAAAAAGACCTATTGCTTGAGAAAATTAGAGGTACGGTGAAAAGACGCGATTTGAAAGTATCATACAAAATTTCTGACTATAAAGTAAAGGTAATTTTCCTAAATGAAATGAATTCTCGATATAAATTTAATAACCTAAATAAAAATACAGTAAACCAGAAAATTCCTCCTATCAAATTTCAACTCAAATGATTGTTATGAATGTAATTTTTAGCTTATTTTCAAAAATAATAGGGGAAAATATGCAAGGCCTACAATAGAGGTAATGTGCAGAAATTATTAAGAAAACAGCGAAACTACCGACAAGATTACACAGGATGGAATTCCCATGGATAACTCCCCATGGATAACTCATTAACAACTCCCTGAGAAGAAAAATATGCCGCCAGGAGAAAAGAATCGCCCATGATTACACTTTTGTTGGTGGAAGATGATCAAAAAGAGGCTTTGGTCATTAAAAATATGTTGAAGGAGGGCCTCCAAAACCAATTTACTTTGGAACACAGCTTCTCTCTTAGCGACGCCCTACACCTGGTGCAAAAACACTCATTCCAGGCCATCATCCTTGATTCACATTTGCCGGATGGTAAATCCTTTGATTCCATTCCGCAGTTCATCCAATATTGCCCTGGAGCACCGATTCTGATTCTGAGTGGGGTTGAAGACGAAAACAGGGCAATTCAAGCCGTAAAAAGCGGAGCCCAGGACTATTTAATCAAAGGACAGACCAGCAGCTCTACCCTGTGCAGAGCTATTCGTTACGCAATTGAACGCCACCGGGCAACCCAACGTATTACCCAACTGGCTCATTATGATCATCTGACGGGGTTAGCGAACCGCGGTCTTTTTTATGAACGCTTAAATTGTGCGGTAGCTCGATGTAATCGGAACGACACGGCCATGGCGTTAATGTTTTTAGACCTCGATCATTTCAAAGAAATCAACGACACGTTGGGCCATGATTGCGGGGACTCCTTACTCAAGACTGTCGCAACACGAGTCAAAAAATGTATCAGAGAAATTGATACAGGTGTCCGATTAGGGGGAGACGAATTTGCAGTTCTATTAGAACAAATCATTTCTGTCGAGGATGTCGCTTCAGTCGCTCAGCGCATTCTCCATCTTCTGGCTCAGCCCGTCATCACCAATAAACACCAACTCCATGTGACCGGAAGCCTCGGGATCACCATCTACCCCTGGGATAGCGCCAATCCGCAGGACCTCCTATCCCATGCAGACGCCGCAATGTACCGAGCCAAGGCCCAGGGTGGTAATACGTATCAATTCTATACGGCCGGAATGAAGACTGCAGGACTGGACGGCTCGACCCTCGAAGTCGAACTCCGACGTGCCTTGACCAAACAAGAATTTCTTCTTCACTACCAACCACAATTTGATTTTGCCACGAAACAAGTGATCGGCATGGAAGCGTTGTTACGGTGGCATCACCCGTATCAAGGGCTTGTGGGACCCAAGCACTTCATTCCACAAGCGGAAGAAAATGGCATGATTATTCCCATTGGAGAATGGGTTCTGCGCGCAGCCAGCAAACAAGCCAAATATTGGGAAAAGCAAGGCTTCCCGGCTCCACGGGTCGCGGTCAATCTTTCGGCCCGACAAATCTATCATGGCAATTTGCCTGCTCTAATCGAAGATATCCTCCAAACTTCACATTTGGATCCGGAAAATCTCAAACTGGAACTCACGGAGACATTTCTGATTCATGAAACGGAAGAAACCCTCCAGACACTTCGCGAAATCAAAGCGATGGGCGTCCATCTGTACATCGATGACTTTGGAGCGGGCTATGCCTCGCTTCGCTATCTGAAGTCGTTTCCGGTTGACGGCATCAAAATCGATCAAAGCCTCATTCAAAATCTGCCACACCATTCCAACGATGCCGCTATCGTCAATGCCGTCATATCATTGGGCAAAGCACTGGGACTACAAGTTATCGCCGAAGGTGTGGAAACCCAGGAACAAGCCGATTTTTTGGAAGAACATGGATGTGATGCCATGCAAGGGTATTGGGTCGCCCCGCCGCTTCCCGCCAATGAGAGTGCCCAACATATGGTATACACCTAAAAATTTGAACCTCTCTTGATGAAGAAATCAGGAAGATAGGCAAATCGTCTTCTGTCCGTACTTTCCCTTCACGGTCACCTCTCCATCATTATGGTCTGGTTTTCATAAACCTTCGTCGCCCCTCTCCTAACGGAGATTCTTGCAAAACTTTTGACCCCGACGTATGATCAAATTTCTATTTCTTTCATTTTCCTTTCATCCACTTGTACCGGTGGCACATAAATATTGAAAAAGCCACAAACAAATCACAATATCTTTGACGGAACCGCTGACAAAACCTTCAAAGTCAAATTTTAATTTCACTACGAAGAACCCTCATATTACGGCAGCCACAGACCAAAAGCCTTTTTCCTTCTGAGGTCAATCATTACTCTTAAGCAAGGATCACCATTATTTCATCTTCGCGAACATCATTGAAAATGAATGGCACTACCTTCCATAACGCTAAAAGCTGTGCCACAACCGCGGGCGAAAGCCTTGGGAGATCATGAAAAAGCATTTTCCCCTTCTCATCCATCACATCATTGATGGCGTAGTCATTGTAGGAACAGATGGGCTCATCCGGTTTACCAACCCTGCAGCAGAGAAGCTTTTCCAACGTACCTCCGAAGAATTAATCGGAGCTCCCTTTGGCTTCCCGGTTACCGAGAACCGAACCACCGAAATAGAAATTGTGAGTGAACACGGACGACTGACTCCCGTGGAAATGCGGGTGGTTTCAATTGAGTGGGAAGAGGAGCCAGCGTATTTAGCCTCTCTCCGTGATATCACAGAACGGCGAAAAGCCGAAGAAGAACGACGCCGTCATGAGATCGAACGGCAATACTCACAGAAACTGGAAAGCCTGGGAGTACTCGCTGGAGGTATTGCCCATGATTTCAACAATCTCCTGATGACCATTGTGGCCCGATCCGGTCTTGCTCTTCGTTCTCTTCCTCAAGATGCCCCGGCCCGAGAGCACTTAACCTTCATTGAAAAAGCCGGTCTTCGTGGCGGAGAATTAGCCAATCAAATGTTGGCCTTTGCCGGACAGACCAAATTGAACTTTCAAGTAGTCCAGCTTTCGATGCTCCTCAAGGACATGGCCCCCTTCGTCCGGGCGACCATAACCAAACGACTCACCTTCGAATACGATCTTGCCTCCTCACTTCCGCCAATTCGAGGAGACCTTGACCAATTGCGGCAAGTTATTATGAACATCGTGACGAACGCATCGGAGGCCAGTGGCGAAGGGGATGGGATCATTACGGTTCGAACGTCGGAATGGAACCCCACAACACAAAATTTCCAGGGTTGGTATGTCATTGGAGATCCCCCGGCTGCCCGTGGTGTCGCATTAACCATTCATGACGCCGGATGCGGAATGCCTCCTGACATGATCCCCAAAATTTTCGATCCTTTTTTTTCAACAAAATTTCCTGGACGGGGGTTGGGGCTTGCAACGCTTCTTGGAATCGCTCAGGCGCATTCCGCCACAATTGCCATCAGGAGCCAACCGGATGTGGGAACGGAATTCACTCTCCTCTTTCCCGCCACGAGTCCGAAAACCTCAGCGAAAAAAGCTCCGACCTTTTCGATTCCGGAACAGCACACGTTCGGTACCAAAAAACCCGTGGTATTAGTAGTCGATGACGAAGAGGACGTTCGGTTGGCGTGCTCAATGATCTTTGAAGAAATGGGACTGGAAACCTTAGTCGCCACTGATGGAGAAGTCGGAATTCAAGTCTTCAAACAACATCAAAAGAATATCATAGTGGTCCTCTTAGATCTTACAATGCCGAATATGGACGGCCAGGAATTCTTTAATCATATTCGAGGATTGAGCTCGACAGTCCCGGTAATTCTGTCAAGCGGATATTCCGAAGAAGAAGCCATGAAACGATTTCAACAGACAGGAATTGCGGCTTTTATCCAAAAACCTTATCAGGTGGAAGTACTCATCGCCAAAATCCAGGAGATCAGACAAAAACTTGCAACCCCATCCAGGACATTGGCCTGATTTCACAACCTAGACGAACTCATTCTCTGACCTTTCCAATATTAACGAGTCATCATTCTTGATAGGGAAACCTCTCGCTTCAGGAGACGCTCTGAAGCTAGAACCGCATTAAAATGGGGCTTCAATCAAATCAATGTGAGGAAAATAACTCACAAAATTTCCCTCATAATGTCCATATCCGATTCATCCGTCTTCCCTTCCGTTATTGAAATGTTGAGATAGTACTTGCCGCCTTTCGCGATTGTCATATAGCCTACTTTCCAGTTCCGACCTTGAAAATCGTTCGTCAGTATTTGATTAATATGAAATTGACGGCCTTCCTTTCCTTGTAAAATTCCATGTCCCCATGATAACAACCCCAGCGAAGAAGTCCCCGAAGGGCCTTCATGTATGGGCTTATACCTGTAGCATGGAGCATCACATATCCGACTAAAGGGAAAACCTGCCAAGAGAAGACCTGAAAAGACTCAAGGTCATGGTCCTTTCTTAAAAATTCCTCCTTCCCAATGGATACAGGAGGAAAGATTCCAACAGGGAAAATGCTCGAAAAACTCACTAAACATTTCCAGATTACTCTTTTGTGTCATAGTGAAAGAATCAAAAACGATCCTTTCTAGGTGTAGATGAGTAATTTCTGTGAGGATTTCCAGCCCGTTCCAGGGAAGGAACCCTGAAGAAAACAGTTTAATTGAGTTGAGGCAATGGATAGGCCTCCCATTTTCCCGGAAAATTCTACCTCGCATCAGGAAAGCCATTGCTGATGTCACCCTACCCGTTGGGAGAATAAACCCGTCGAATCATCCCCATCGAACGTTAAACAAATACCCGGAGATTAGAATCGTTGGAGGAGTTAAAGATGTGCGGCCCTATATTCATGCAAAACAGATTTTCATCATACCCCTTAGAATGGGTGGGTGTGCCCGAATCAAAGCCTATGAGGAAATGGGCAAAGCCATTGTTTCCACCCGAGTAGGAACAGAAGGTTTGCCAGTCATACATGGAAAGTATGTGATATTGGCCGACCAACCGCACGAATTTGCTGAATCCGTGATCCACCTATTAGGGATCCGACTGCTACGAACTTGGAAAGCCTGCCAGAGAGTTCGTTGAGACACGTTGTGGATGAAACGAGGCTGCTTAACGATTTGCTGAGATTTGTTTGGGTGTGGTGAATCCTCGCAGGAATAATTCGCAGGTTCATGATGAGATGCACGAACCTTCCAAAATTTTTCCTTTATGGATTGTATCCCTGAACATTCGTTCGAGTCTGTTTCCCATGGTTTTTCCTATCTACCAAGCGATATAACATCTTATAATCGTCCACTCTTGTATCTCACCAGAGACATAAAGAAAGTTGTTTCGACATGAACGATTCGCATGATGTCATCATTATTGGAGGTGGATCAGCAGGCTATGCCGCAGCCCGCACAGCCCAAGCGGAAAGAGCCAGTGTTGGTATTGTCGACCAGGGACCGTTGGGTGGACTCTGTATATTACGTGGATGCATGCCGACTAAAACCATTCTCCGCTCATCCGATCTCGCAGCTCTCATTCGTCGCGCACCGGAATTCGGACTCCATTCATCCAGTCTCCGAGTCAGCTTAGCCGCCATCATTGAACGAAAAAACCGGTTAATTAAGGAATTTGCTGAAGATCGCATCCAAGCCCTTCAGCACCCGAAATTCACCCTCTACCAGGAACAGGCACAGTTTGTTTCGCCGACGGCCATTCAAGCCGGACCACACCGGTTATCCGCGAAGGCCTTCATCATCGCTACCGGATCTGTGGTCTCGCACATCCCCATTCCAGGATTGGAAGAAGCCGGATACCTCACAAGCGATGATGCCTTAGAGCTGAAGACCATGCCTGAATCCATGGTTGTCCTGGGCGGTGGACCTGTCGCGTTGGAACTGGCTCAATTTTTTGTCCGCATCGGAGTTGCGGTGACGCTGGTTCAACGAAGCGCCCAGATTCTCTCGGACTCAGACGAAGACCTCGTCCGGCCCGTTGAAGCTCATCTCCGGAGGGAAGGCATGAAGGTATACACGAACACCCAAATCCAACACATCACCACTTCCGGCGAAATGAAAACTATTCATTTTTTCCATCAAGGCCAACCACAGCAAGTCACCGCCACTACAATCCTTCAGGCTTTAGGCCGCCGTCCCAATATTGACCGTCTCAATTTGGACGCGGCTCAGGTAACTCATGAAAAAGAACGTATTTTAGTGAACAAGGAAATGAGAACATCGCAACCGCATATCTTTGCCGTGGGCGATGTCAACGGCGGTTATGAAATCGTCCATATTGCCATTGAAGAAGGTGAAATTGCCGGATGGAACGCGGTTCACCCGAATCTGCCTCCCAAACATTCCGAGGACCGCCTCAAAACCCAGGTGGTCTTTACCGATCCGCAGGTAGCCAGCGTCGGTTTATCTGAGCGGGAATGCCTGGACCGGCAACTCCCCTATCTGGTCGCTTCCTACCCCTTTAATGACCACGGAAAATCTCTCTGCCTGGGTGAAACTTACGGACACGTGAAAGTGCTCTGTCATCCCCAATCAGGTGAGATTCTCGGGGGGCATATCGTCGGGCCGGAAGCCTCTGAACTGATTCATGAACTCATTGCCGTTATGTATTTCCATGGCACGGTCCACGACCTCCTCCGCATTCCCCATTACCATCCTACCCTTGCTGAAATTCTCACGTACCCTGCTGAGGAACTGGCCGGAAAACTGCCACGTGCTTAGCTGGCTCCTCGTTGCCTGGGCCAATGATTTCGATTCCATCTCTTTCTTTTCGTAACAAAAAGTTCGAAACCTTGACTATAGGTAAGATCGAGGAAGCCGCCCTAATATAACCGGTCGTAATGTCCTGAAAATATACTCTCGCATGACAGAATGAAGTGCTAGAACCATTCTTCGTTTTCCTCACCGTTCATAAAATGACTGGAGAATTTCAATGAAAACCCACATAATGGAACCTGACATGCCGCATCCATCCACCACACCCACCGACTCACCCAATTCAGTAATGGGAAAGATTCTCATAGGGTGTGTTTTGATGGCCGGAATCGGGGCGTTTTTCTATTTTGACCTTGACCACTATTTGTCGCTGGATGCCTTAAAAGCCAATCGAGATACCTTATTACAGTACACCGCCTCACATTATGAAATAGCCGTCGCCTTGTTTATTCTCATCTATATTCTCCAGACAACCTTTTCCCTTCCAGGCGGAGCCATCTTAACGTTAACCGGAGGATTTTTATTTGGGAGCCTGATGGGGACCCTATTCGTCAATGTAGGGGCCACCGTCGGAGCCACCCTCGCCTTCCTGTCCGCCCGCTATCTGCTTAGAGATTGGGTAGAACAAAAATTCGGGGATCGGCTTGGGACCATTCAAGAAGGATTTGCCCAAAATGCGTTCAGTTATCTCATGACACTCCGCCTCATTCCAGCCTTTCCTTTTTTCCTGGTCAACCTGGTCTCCGGGCTCACCCGTGTCAACCTGGGAACCTATGTTCTGGCCACCTCCATCGGTATTATTCCCGGGAGCTTTGTGTTCGCCTTTGCCGGCCGTCAATTAGGGTCCATCAATTCCTTGAGCGAAATTGCCAGCCCGCCTGTTTTACTCGCTTTTACCCTGCTAGGCTTATTAGCCCTCATGCCGGTAGCCTATCGGAAATGGTCAAATACGAAAAGCGGTTCCCAACATGCCTAGGGTGAAAAAACTCGAACCTTTACCACACTAGAGGCCTCACATGAACACGGCACATACACCAGACCATACCGGGTTAATGTTTCCACAGGACCAATACAATCAGGAATTGGTCAACAATGTGCATCCGCCCCAATGGCGCAACCCGACTCCTTCCGGACGATATAATCTGGTCGTCATCGGAGCCGGCACCGCAGGATTGGTCACCGCCGCGATAGCGGCAACTCTTGGAGCCAAAGTGGCCTTAATTGAACGACATTTGATGGGTGGGGACTGTTTGAACGTCGGATGCGTGCCGTCCAAAAGCGTCATACGTGCCGCCAAGGCCTGGACCGCAGTAAGGGAGGCTGAACAGTTTGGTTTACATATTTCCGGTGAGGTGAAACGGGACTTTGGTGCAGCCATGGCCCGCATGAGAAAACTCCGTGCTCGGATCAGTCATCTCGATTCCGCTCATCGTTTTACCAAGCTGGGAGTGGATGTCTTTATCGGCAACGGCCGGTTCACCGGCTCCAGCACCATCGAGGTGGATGGCACCACGCTCCAATTTGCAAAAGCCGCCATATGCACGGGTGCCCGCCCCACGGCTCCGCCGATTCCGGGATTAGCCCAAATATGCTATCTCACCAATGAAAACATCTTTTCCCTCACCGAACTCCCCCCGAGACTGGGAGTCATCGGAGCAGGGCCCATTGGTTGTGAGCTGGCACAATCATTTGCCCGATTCGGCAGCCAGGTGTTCCTGGTGGAAGCCATGCACGGCATTCTCCCCAATGAAGATCGCGATGCCGCCGACATTGTGGAGCAATCACTGTTACGGGACGGGGTGCAACTGCTCTGCTGCGGGAAGGATTTGAACATTACATCTGCCAATGGAGCCAACCATCTCTCGGTGGATTCTCATGGCAAACACTATGACGTTCCGGTCGATGAAATTCTGGTGGGGGTCGGCCGAAGCCCGAATATCGAGGGCTTGGGACTAGAGGCCGCAGGGGTGGAATTTGAGAAAACAGGCGTCAAGGTCAACAACCGGCTTCAAACCAGCAATCCCAAAATCTTTGCGGCGGGCGATATCTGCTCACCATTTAAGTTCACTCATATGGCCGATGCCCAAGCCCAAATTGTCATTCAAAACGCGCTCTTTCCCCATCCTTTCGGTTTAGGTTATGCCAACACGGACAGCCTGGTTATTCCCTGGGCAACGTATACCCAGCCGGAAATTGCTCATGTCGGGCTGTATGAAAAGGAGGCGGAGTCCAAAGGCATTCCGATCGACACCTTCACCTTTCATCTTAATGAGGTGGACCGGGCTATTCTGGATGGTGAAGATGAAGGGTTGGCCCGCGTGCACGTCAAAAAAGGCACTGACACGATTCTTGGAGCGACGATCGTAGCCTCCCATGCGGGAGATATGATCAGCGAATTCACCCTGGCCATGAAGGGAGGGTTGGGACTCAACACCATCGCAAACACCATTCACCCCTACCCCACCCAAGCGGAAGTTATCAAAAAATCGGCGAATGCCTGGCGAAAAACCACGCTGACGGAAGGGAAAAAACAGTTCCTTCGTAAACTCTTTGCATGGACACGCTAGATCATTCGCTGGATCGCGTCATGCCGCAATCACCCAGATTCCGGTTTTTCCACCTATTGACCCTCGCGGTATTTCTCCTGGGCCTCAGCAATTCCGCCGCGGTCATAGCAGAAAGCCCTGACCGACTCGTGGTCGGAAATTTTTCGCTGGCCATGCCGGGAGGGCCTTTTCCTCAGGAATGGAAACCGCTAACCTTTGAAAAAATCAAAGAACATACCCAATATGAACTTGTCAAAGACAGGCAACAGGTGGTGGTCAAAGCCGTAAGCCATCAATCGTCCTCCGGCCTCACACGGAAAATGACGATCGATCCGAAGGAATACCCGGTTATTGAATGGCGATGGAAAGTAACAAATATTCTTCGGAAGGGAGATGTGTCTCAAAAATCTGGAGATGATTATCCGGCACGGCTCTACATCACCTTCGAGTATGACAGTCGTCGGGTTGGATTTTTTGAAAAAGCCAAATTCGAAACATTCCGATTGATCTATGGCCAATATCCCCCAAGCGGAGCCATTAATTACATTTGGGAAAGCCACAGCCCCATCGGGACAATCGTCCCCAATCCCTATACGGACCGGGTGTACATGTTCGTCACCCAAAGCGGAAGCGCCAAATTGAACCAATGGGTGACGGAGGAACACAATATCTTTGAAGATTATAAAAAAGCCTTCGGAGAAGACCCCCCGAACATCTCAGGAGTCGCCATCATGACAGACACGGATAATACCAAAGAAACCGCGGTAGCCTATTTCGGAGATATTGTCTTTAAAAAAAGCCGGCAGGAAAAAGGAGGGTAAGGATTAAAAAACCAAACGTACGCAGGGAACGCAGTATTGAACCAATCCAAATGAGACCTTTAACTTGTTTTCCTTATTCATACAGATTCCAGTTCACGCAATAATCAATAATCCGGCTCATTCCCCGCCTTCCATTTAATATTGCATCCCGCGCTGGGTTTCTCTAGACCGGTGAGTGGCTTTCCACCCAAAGTCGCCTCTAACGCCATTCGCAGATCACGTCCGGTGACGGGTTTCCCATTTCCCGGTCGACTATCATCGAGTTGCCCCCGATACACCAGTTTCCGTTCGTGATTAAATAAAAAGAAATCCGGAGTGCAGGCAGCCGTAAAGGCCTTCGCCACTGCCTGGGACTCGTCATAACAATAGGGAAAGGTCAGCCTTAATTCCTCTGCCATCTCTTGTAATCGTGGAGGTGAGTCCTGAGGATAATTCTTTACGTCATTACTACTAATGGCCACAATGCCAATATTTTTGTGTTGATAATCCCGACCGAGTTTCGCCAATTCCTCCTGCACATGCACGACATAGGGACAATGCCGGCAAATAAACATAATGAGCAGCGCATCTTTTCCGACAAACGCCTTAGGCGAAATCACATGACCGGTCCGGACATCCGGCAACGCAAAGTGAGGCAAGGGCGTCCCCAGTGGGAGCATCGTGGAAACTTTCAAGGCCATCATTCACTCCTTTGATTCAACCACTTCAGATAAATACACCATGAGAAATATTGAGCTCACCCCAAGACCACCTACCTGGTAACAATTAAAAGAAGTCCCCGGCAGGCCAATAGCTATAGGATTAATCAGGTTCAGACCTGACGGATGATCCTGGAGAACGCTGTTTCCAGTTCTGAAACCGTTTGAGAAGTTCCTCTTTCACATGAGGAGGAACAGGATCAGGAGGCAATTGACGCAGAGTCGCAATGGTGTATTTCATCTGACGTAAATAATTGCGGCAGGCAAAGCATAGTCCCAAATGCAGTTGAAAACCAATCCGCTCTCGGAAAGTCAACGACCCGTCCAGATAATCGGTGATCAACTCGGCGATTTCCCGACACGTAAAATTTCCTGCCATATACCGCATAAGTTTCTGTTTTAAATTCGTATCCATTGACTTTACAGATAATCCCCCTGAACGTAAGGGTTAAGCTCACGACGCACTTTGGTACGCGCCCGGTGGAGTAACACCCGTTGATTGGTCTCGCTGATCTCCAGGATGTTACAGACTTCTTCGGAGCTGACGCCTTCGATATCCCGCAAGGTCATCACCTGCCGCTGAGTAGGCGGCAGACTTTCAATTGCACGATCGATTGCCGCCCGGCATTCCTTCGACAATAATACCCGTTCCGGCGTATCCGGTTCCCAGTCATGGGGAGGATCTTTCCAATGACCATTTCCGGAACCTTCCCCTACGAATAGGGAATCTTCTATGGAAGATCCCTCATCCACTTCCGTCGAAGACCCACTTAACCCGAACGGCTCATAACGCTTTTCCCGTATCCCTCGTGTTTTCGCTCGATTCGTGACAATCCGGAACAGCCAGGTCTTAAAAGACGATCGACTTTCAAACCGATGGATGCCTTCCAACACCCCCATCCACGTTTCCTGAACGACCTCTTCGGCAACTGCGCGGCTCGGCACATAGGACATAGCTAGCCGCAATAACGACCCGGAATACCAATCCATGACGGCCGTGAATACTCCTTCATCGCCGGCTTGAAGAGCCTGGACCAGCCCGGGTTCATCGAGATGAAGCGCATCATGAATGGTGTGTGGAGAGGACGAAATAGCGGACCCCAGGGAGATAGAGATTCCAAATTACGGACCGGGAGATTATCCTAAGCCACACCAAGACAATCAAGAGCTTATTCAATAAGCCAATATTACGCAATGTCGGTCCTATCGGCCGTTGCGAGAATTCGCCTCGGAAAACTTCGGTCATACCGGGGAGCACAGGGAAATTGTCGAGTGAGGAGACCACCATCGATGAACCTTTCGGCAGGGCTCAGGGCATGTTTTCTAACATGGGAGTGTTGAAAAATGCCGCCAGCGGCGTTCTCGTCCCTTGGCCGTGCTCACATACTCCTCCGTATGCTCCGCCCGTCCAAGCTTCTGCGGCCTTGCTGGACGCGCCTTTTTGAACACTCCATTATTGTTCTCGGGTGGGCATCGGTCACTCCTATGCTGATAAAAAGACAAAATATTTGAAATATTCAACGGGCCCAACATGGCCATCTAGCCACAAGGGAGAAATACCCCTTCATGGATAAACGGATGGATCCGAGACTAAAGGAGAGAAGAGAGAACCGCTGAAATAATGGCTAGCGTTAGATATCCTGAAAGATCTGCGCGAGGATTCCTGTTCGAGTGGTCGTTTTCGTCTTTTTCAGAAGATGTCGGACATGCTCTTTCACCGTATGTTCGCTAATACCCAGATGTCGGGCAATTTCTTTATTGGTCCAGCCCTCACTAATATATTTCACAATTTCTACTTCCCGATCCGTTAAACGATACTGGTCCTTGACTCGATCGGGCACCACCCGACGTTCCCGACCGATTTTTTCCATAATGATGAGCATACAGGCATCATCTTTCTCGGAATGGGCCGCCAATGGAAAGCCACGCAGTAACACCGGCGATTTCAAATCACCCGTCACCCGTCGCAATTCGTGCTCGCCTTCGGGCATGCCCTTATCCTGACTGTCCAGCAAGGTCCGAAGAGACACGCAGAGTTCCAAGACTTCCGCGGGCAACACATTCTGTGTTTCGGCACCATACCGGTCTCCCATGATCTGGCGGATTAACGCTTCAGCTTCGGAATTCATAAACAACACATCTCCGGCACCCGAGAATAACAAGACCCCGGGAACCATCCGCCGGTCGGCAATCTCTTGAAGCCTGGACAACCCGCCCCCGTTTGGGTTGACAGGCATAGCCGTACAAGGAATTCCAATAGATCGTCGAGTCATGAACAACTCCGTGGATCAGATTGTCTATCTAAAGACCCCTCACACACCCGAATGGGATCAATCTCAGATATGGTTGTGATGAAGAATGGGGAAGCCTCAATACTCATGTTGAGGGTATCTCGGATTGTGAAGGGAGAAACTTAAATTCCGAGGCCGATTAGATGATGGAAATATTTGGTCTTGTGTTCAGCATGTGGGGCCGACCCCAAGAAGATTAGGGGAGAAATAAGGGAGTGCTCTAAGCTTGGCCTGAGCCTTGTTGAAGAAAGGCCTGTCCAGTCCTGTCCCGACCCATAGAAGGAAAGCGCGCAGCCATTGACACGGGCGTAGCCTGGGAAGGAGTACGTGAGCGGCACGACGCCAAGAGCCTCAAGCCTCCACGCTTGCCTGTCGAGCGTACTCCGCCGAAGTGGCCTCTGCGGTTGCGAGGGCAGGGATCCCTTCAGCGTGTAGATGAGAAGCCCAGCCGGCGAAGGCAGAGAACACCGCTGGTTTTCAACACTCCCAATACACGGAATGGCAAACGCGTTGCGTCTGCTGCAAGAATGGATGTCCCAGGGAACACCGAGGACACATTTCCGCTATGCCGGTCCCATGCTTTGATGACAATACCCCATACCTGCAGGGTACGATTAAGGCCACCGAGCACATGGATCTCCAATCGAAGTTGCAAAAACGAAAAAACCACCGAACCCACTCCGATTGTCTTAAAACCGAGCAGTCGTCAAGGTGACATCCGCTTCACCCCATACTTCCTGAAACGCTCGGTTGGCGATCTCAGCCTCAGCGGTTTTTTCCTGGGCTCGTAAACTTTGTTCCAACCCCAAAAGAGACCACCCGTTTTGAGGGTGATCTCGAAGATCTTCTCGAAACATCCGTTCCGCTTCAGCAGCCTTCCCGGCCTCCAAGAGCACCGCGCCTAACACCTGGCGGGAGGGGAGATACCAGTCTTTTGGTTCGTTATAATTCAGGCCGTCCTCCAGTTGTACCGCGAGTTGCAACTGACGCACCGCAGTCTCGTAATCTCCCTGTCCTGCAGCAATTTCTCCTGCCAGCACAGCCTTCGCAATATTGAGAATGGTGACGACCGGATTCAAATTTAAAATGCTCAGGTTGGCCACAGCAGGATCACGGGCAATGGCCGTCAATTGGCCTAATTCCTGTTGAGCGGCTTCCAATTTCCCCTGGCGAACCCATGCCACCCCCCGGATGTAATGCCAGACGGCCGTGGGATACCGTAAATCCTCAGGAGGCGCAGGTTCCGCAAGGATCTCCGGCCAATGCCCGAAAACGGCCAGGGTATAGAGAGGAATCGACCAAAAATGTTGCAAGGTGCCTGCGAAGGCAGGATCCCGCATCAGGGCAGGCTTCACCTTCGCGGCCGTATCCAAGGCCGCCTGCATCGCCAATTCCTCGCGCCCGATCTTGATCGCCGCCGCCCACAGGAAATGATAATTATGTGGGACATACGCTTCCGTATACAGACTTTCCTCGTGGGAATGACTTAAATACTGCTTATCCACGTTGACAGCCCGTTGATTAGCCAACACGGCATCGCGATACCGTCCGACCCGGATAAAAATATGGGCAGGCATGTGAACAAGATGGCCTGAGCCGGGCACAAGATCAGGCAATCGTTCGGCACTGGGAACAGCCTTGTCGGGATCCAACGAGGCTTCCATCGCATGGATGTATAGGTGATTGGCCAGGGGTTGATCAGGGGCTTTATCCAGGACAGCCTCCAAAGTCGACACGATTTCACCTGTCCATGGCTTGGCCTCTCCCTGCTTACTCCAAAAATCCCAGGGATGCAAATCCATCAGGGCTTCAGCCAATAACGCGCCGATGACCGGATCATCAGGAAACTGTTTGGCAACACCCCGCATCGCCTCCGCATACACCACATCCAATGAAGACCGATCTGTGAGAGGCTCTTTGGAGTAACGCCTTGCCACGGCCTGAATCAGCGCCCTTTCCTTTGGGTTGGCCGCTCCTTTCAGTGCCAAAGCCTTCTCCACAGCGCCATAGGCCTGTTGAGCCAGAGCCGGATCCATCGGGGCATTAATATTAGGACCAAGCACCAAGGCCTCACCCCAATAGCACATCGCGCAGGTCGAATCGAGCGTATAAGCTTTCCGAAAAGATCGTGCCGCTTCGGCATGATTAAATCCAAAAGACAATATCAATCCTTGATCGAAATAGCGCTGAGCCAAGGCTACATCTGTGGAGATAGGATAGTGATGTGTCCCCAAACCCTCTAGGAGCGGAACGGCCTCCGCCGAAGCCTGGGCAGGAAATGGCATGCCAATTCCAAGCAGGACAAAAAGACCAAGGCCCATAAACCAAATAAGAAAACGATGCTGTTGCATTTTGTGCCTCCTTTCCATCGTCAACGCACACAGAGTTCGTCAAGATTGTTCTTATCGCAATTCCCATTATTTCTGCAATCCATTTTTTTCTGGACGCTCCTTTTCATCTCGTACGTTTTTAATGAATGAATAATAAGGGCGGCATCCTATAGTTATCCTGCGGTTTTTTGGTTACGCTATTCAACCTTAATAGAAAACCGTTATCTTATTTTGGGGGGACGAACATGTTTGGAACTGACATCAGTATGGATTTACTCATTCAGTACGGACTGCAAGCCGGGAGTGCATTATTGATTCTCGGGATTGGCGTTTTCTTGGCTAGATCAGCTGGTCAGTATACACATCGCTCCCTTGCAAAAATCGAGATGGAAGCCCCTGTGCGTTTACTCGTTGTTCGGATTGTGAAGGGCATCATGGTTCTTTTCACCCTATTGGTCGTGCTTCAACAATTCGGAATTCAGATTTTCCCCCTGATCGCCGGCCTCGGAGTCGCCGGAATCGGCATTGGGCTGGCCTTACAGGGCGTATTCCTCAACCTCTTTGCCGGGCTGAGCATCATCTTCACCAAACCGTTTCGGATTGAGGAATTTATCGATATCCTAGGGGAACATGGCCAATTTTTCACAAAGAGCAATTCGGATGCTCATGACGGAATAGCCCTCAAGCGGCCAATCCATGGAACCACCCTTCGCAGAATCGTCCCGTGGACCACCATACACGCCTCTCCAGGAGAAGAGGCACCGAAAGGATTGTCCCTATGACCTATGTGTACTTGTTTCTGGCTATTGTGGCGGAAGTTATTGCGACCAGTTCGCTGAAGACGGCCGAGGGGTTCACCAAATTAGTCCCAAGTCTGCTAGTCGTCATTGGATATGTCGCGGCGTTTTTTCTTTTGAGCCTGGTGTTGCGTAGTATGACGGTCGGCATCGCCTATGCAATCTGGTCAGGGGTCGGGATCATTCTCCTGGCCATCGTCGGGGCGATGGCCTTTCGGGAAATGCCTGATATGCCGGCAATAATTGGAATGGGATTGATCATCGCCGGAGTATTCGTGATTCACGTGTTTTCGGAAACAGTCCGGTTATAGCCCTGCCTGTCACAACCTTCAAATCCAATGCTTGTTTCGAAAAATCCACAGCATGCCGATCGCAAGCATGAGCATGAGACCCATCACAAACGGATATCCCCACGGCCAATCCAATTCCGGCATATGGGTAAAGTTCATCCCATAGATACCCACGATAAACGTCAACGGAATAAAAATCGTGGAAATGACGGTCAGGACTTTCATGGTCTCATTCAGTTTGTTGCTTAAACTGGTGAGATAAATATCCATCATACCCGCCAGCATGTCGCGGTAGGTTTCCGTCGTTTCGATCAATTGAATAGTGTGATCGTACACGTCGCGCAGATAAATGTGAGTGGACGAATGAATCAGTGTTGATTCTCCTCGCTCTAAATGACCGAGCACTTCTCGAAGCGGCCAAATGGCTCTGCGAAGGATAATCATCTCATGTTTAAAGTGATGTAACGTTCTCAGCGTCTCACGGTCAGCATAGGTAATGAGTCGTTCTTCAAGCTGTTCAATGTCTTCACCTAACTGTTCCAACAAAGGAAAGTATTGATCTACGATCGTGTCAAGATGAGCATAGGTCAGATAATCGGACGCCATATTTTTCATGCGGCCTTTCTCACCACGCAGCCGCTTCCGAAGGTGGACAAAAGGGTCATCGTTTCCCTCCAGGAAACACAACACAAAATTTTCCCCCACAATCAGACTGATCTGTTCCACCATTAACGATTGGGCATGATTAGATCCCGCCATCGCTTTCATGACAAGAAAGAGGTAATCTCCATAATCTTCAATTTTCGGGCGCTGATCGGTATTGACAATATCTTCCATTACCAATGGATGAAGGCCAAATGCCGCTCCCAGTTGCTGAAGCCCTTCGATATGATGGATGCCCTGAACGGTGATCCATTTGTTAGCGGGATTCGTAGCCAGTGGCAATACCTCTTCCACGCGGTTCGTCTGAATTTCCTGGCATGTCTGATCCGAATAGACCAGCGCCGTCAGGGACATGTGCCTCGAGTTTTTGTTCACCGATATGAATCGCTGTCCCGGGCGGCAGCCCCGATTTACTCGATCGCTTTTTCCGATGACCCTTCATAACGTACTCCTCTGATACCCTCCATCCGGTTTGATCTGGATAAAACTGTACGGGATTGTCTCACAGAACCCGTCCTCTTTGCATGAGCGTTGGAGTTGGCACGCTCCACACGCTCTCAACAGGATGCCTTCCAACCGGACCATCTTCCCAAAAATGCAGATCCCACGTTAACCGACCACAAACGCCTTACCATCAACCTTTATCGAATTGCCCCAGGTGGAATCAACCCGGAGGATCTCACCGGCATCACTCCCCTGTAACATCTTTCTGCCCCAGGAGACCATAGTCCCAGTATGAGCAGTCCTGAACGGTCCTTCCTATCTCGTCGCCGATTTCTTCAATTGGCAGGTACTCTGGCCATCGCTCCAATTTTACCCATTAAATCGGCAAAGGCCGGCATGTGGAGCCAACTATTCGGTACCACAAAACGAACCATCAGCCCCATCACGCCAAACGAAGAATTTTATCTCACGTCGTACCGTACCCCGCCCTTTGTCCCTGCCGATCAGTGGGCCCTGTCGATTCGAGGAACAATACAGTCCCCATATACCCTGACCTATCCGGAGCTGCTGGCCCAGCCGGCAATCACAGAAATCGTCACATTGGAATGTGTCGGCAACCACGTTGCCGGAGAAGCCATCAGCACAGCGGAATGGCAGGGAGTCCGGCTCAAATGGCTTCTGGATAAGGCACGTGTACTATCTCAAACCAAAGACGTGGTGTTTCATGCCGCGGATGAGTACTCCGACAGCCTCACCATCGAACGGGCGATGATGGATGACATCATCGTGGCCTATCGCATGAACGGGGTGCCTCTTCCCTTGGGCCATGGATTTCCGGCCAGAATAATTGCGCCTGGACATTACGGCATGAAACATGTTCAGTGGTTGACAGGGATTGAACTGGTTGCTTCCGACTACAAGGGCTATTACCAGCAAAAGGACTGGTCGGATGAGGCCATCGTCAGAACCAAATCCTGGATCACAGATCCGGAAACCGGGGACACCCTGAACGTCCGAAAACCCTTCACCATGCAGGGGTTTGCCTTTGCAGGTTCCCGGGGGATTCATCAGGTGGACATCAGCACTGACGGAGGGGATTCCTGGTCGGCCGCGACCCTGGCGCCGGCACTTTCTCCATATTCATGGGTGATGTGGAGTTTTCCATGGGAACCACAACGGCCGGGTGACTACCGTATTCTCGCCAGGGCCACTGATGGAACGGGCGAATACCAATCCGCACAAGAACACCCGCCGTTCCCCGATGGGGCGTCCGGTATACAGGAAGTGATCGTTACGGTTATCTAGAAGCGGGTTGACACCAAAATCATGTCCACCTTCCTTCAATGGGTCATACGATCGGCCAAAACAATCAATCTTCCCATCACGATGATCATCGCTATCGTCCTGGACATGGGATGCTCCACCATTCCCCAATCCTTTTCTCCTGATAACCCTCTTCCGCCGGACACCTTAACCCATGAAAACTTTCACCAGGCACTAGCCAGGCATGTGAAAGACGGCCTGGTGGACTATCCCCAAATGGCTAAGGATGAGAATTTCACAACCTACATTCACGATCTTCAACACATCGCGCCCCAGCAACTCCCCACTCCCAATCATCGTCTGGCCTTTTGGATCAATACCTACAATGCCTTAACCATCAAAGGCATCATTGATGGATATTCTCCGGCCTCGCTGACCGGACGGTACACATTTTTTATCGGCCGGAAATACGCGGTGGGAGGGGAATCATTGAATTTGTATGACCTGGAACAGCACCTCTTAATTCCCGACTTCAAAGAACCCCGTATTCATTTTGCCATTGTCTGCGCCTCACACTCTTGTCCAAAACTTCAATCGGCAGCCTATACCCCTGAGGGCCTTGATCAACAACTCACCGTCAGCGCCAGACAGTTTGTCAATGATCCCACACGTAACCGGTTCGATCGACACCGCCGCATCGCCTATCTGTCCAAAATCTTCGATTGGTTTTCGGAAGATTTCATCAATCATTCCGGCTCACTACCAGCCTATATCGCACAATTCGTATCGGATCCGGACCTGGCAAATGATTTACGCCAGAAACCTTACGCGATTGATTTTCTCGACTATGACTGGAGCCTGAATGGAGTCCCGCCACTCTTACACTGATACGACTCCCGGTGAGTCATCCCGATGGCGTTCGAGCAATTGCCTCCGGGTCCTTGCGCATTATATTGTGGGTTTTGACTGTAACGCCCAATAGATTCCGGAGACTGACTGGTGAAGAGGATGCCTTTCCGGAGTAGTTTTGCCAAAATGACATTGCCCTGACAAGAAGGGTCAGAATACAAGCATTCTTTCCGGTTAAGCTTTGTGAAATTCAATATTGTGGAGCGAATACTTGCATGCTGGTGAAACCAGGAGAACATATCCATTTGGCAGATCTACTCCAATTCATGGTCCTGGGCGAACAATTGGCCTATGATTGCGCAAAAATCCAGGCCTCGTTGGTCACCGAACCAGCCATGCAAACGTTCCTTGCAGGACAGGCAAAGCAGGAGAAACACCATGCGCTGGTCTTTCAGTGGGCAATCCGATGGCTGGCTCCGCGGGCTCTTCAATCTCCCCTCATTTCCCGCCAGATGAATCAGTACCGACTGCTCCTCATGTCCGCCCTGACACGTCGAGACGTGGCGGAAACTCTCCTGGCGGAACAAATTATTTTGGAGGGATTAGGCCATGCCATTTTGCAACGACTGGAAACCGGCCTCGTGAAACGAAAAGCTCCATTTCAGAAATTGCGCCGGATACTCCTTCACCAAGAGGAGGTTCATCACGGCTTTGGACTTCGAGCATTAAATCGGATGATGGACAACGGAATCACCTCCATTGATCATCTGCGGCAACTGGCTCCCGCTTATTTGGACTTGGGAAAAGTGTTGCTGTTTTCGGCCCAGGACTCCTTCCATTGTATTCGAGAGGATCCAAACGACTATTGGAAGGACTTTCAAAACGGTCTTCCACCGTGGTTACGAGAACATCCTCAGCATACGTCCTTCGTCCGGAATGGCCTTCCCGTGGCTGAATAAACCCACGCAATGGAGTGGCAGATGATTTGGATCATCATTCCCACGTATAACGAGGAGCAGGCCTTACCACACACGGTTCAGTCGGTGTTTACCCAATTGACACCCTATCGGGTCATCGTGGTGGATGGAGGAAGTACGGACCGCACACTGGAGGTCGTTCACCGGGATTCACGAATTTCTTATCTAACGGCTCCAAAAGGACGGGCATCACAAATGAATGCCGGCGCCCGCTTTGCAATTCAGCACCAGGCCGCCGCCGATGATTGGCTCCTGTTTCTCCATGCGGACACGCAGCTCCCTCGCGACGCATTCCGGCATTTGTACCAACTCGCTTCCGACTCTGCCCATCAAGCGGGAGGGTTTCGTCATCGGTTCTCCGGATCGGATTGGCGGTTACGAATGATTTCCTGGTTGGATAATCTCCGATGCACCTATTCCCATATCATCTATGGGGATCAGGCCTTATTCGTTAGACAAGGCCTGTTCACTCGATTGGGAGGATTTCCCATCCAACCGGTTCTGGAGGATGTCGCTTTCGGACAAACCCTGCTGACACACACGATTCCCAGTCTTTTACCATTGACCGTTGTCACCGATTCTCGAAAATTTCTCAAAATGGGGGTCTGGCGAAGCTTTATTCGGGTTCTTATGATTATCCTGCACGTAGAATTTGGACTACCGACTTTTTCCCCTGCCTTTTTTCAGGACGTCCGCTGATCTCCTTCCAGTTGTTTCGTGCTGATGAAACTCAACAATGGTTTTTAGGAACACCAGGAATCTCCTCAGAAAAGAAAACTACAGAACACAACGCTCAGGAATTTTATGCAATGAGCCATTTCCTCCGCGAACCAGAATTGAGGATGGCCGATTTCTCAAATAAGGGAGTGGTCAATAAGGCCTGTCCATTGCTGCCCTGAGGCTTTTCGAAGGGAAAGCCGAATCACTTGGACAGGAGGCACGTATGGAAGGAATATGTGAACGGCCATGACGCCAAGGGCATCAAGCCTCCACAGTTGCTGATCGAGCATACTCCGCCGAAGTAGCCTCTGCGGCTACGAAGGCCGGAAGCGCTTCAGCGCGCAGACGCGAAGCCGCTCCGGCGAAGGCAGGGAACGCCGCTGGCGGCCCCTTCGCCTGACTCAGGGCAAGCTTTTTCAACATTTCCCATAAAGAATTTTCTTTAAAAGCCTCAAGAGTTCCGACGACCCAAACCGATATATTTTCCAGAGAGGATTTCATGAGCCAAACCAACGGGCCTCTACCTCATGCGGAAGATATCACGAGTTTCCTTCGAGACTTTGACGAGGATGCTTTGCAACGCTATACCTGCTTCGCAAGTGAATTCCGCGATCAACGGATGGAAGATTCAATAGCGGAAGCCGGTTTTTGGAATACGGTGGTCAATCTGTGCATTGATGAACGAATGCGAAGGGACCAGGATATCAGACGATTAGAATATATGTATCGGACCGGCGTTGATCCGGAACAATACTCCTGATTGTCTCTGTTACTCTACTTTACCCCTTCAGACGTTTCCGCCTTCCACGCATCCAACCGCTGTCTGGCTTTCTCAGCGAACTCACTATCAGGAAATTGCAGAATAAGCTGTTCGTACAGTTCCTGAGCGTGAGCGCGATTCTGTTGTTGCTCCTCGAACCGGGCCGTTTCAAAAATTTGTCGAGGATCTTCCCCGCAACCCAGGAACAGGCCGCATAACAATCCAAGCCCGATCCACCGGTGGCACAACCGAAAACTTGACGAGAATTTTTTCATGCGAATTTTTTCCTGGCAGGAATGCGACTCACACTAAGGAACGTTCCGTGTACCGCCGATACACATTATCGTGACGTGCAAACAACCCTAATCATTCACATGGGCACCTTCAGGAAGGCCAATTGATTTATGCATGCTGAAGACGAACTCATTGAGTCCCTCAGAAATTTTAACGACTGCGAGATTCGCGTGTACACCCGTTTTGCCACAGAATGGAGAGACCAACGATTAACCGATGGCTCGCAGGCTGAAGTCGCCTTTTGGAATTCGGTGATCTCCATGCTGGTGGAAGAACGCCACCGTCGCAAGGGTGAAATCCAACGACTGGAAACCATGTTTCAAACCGGACAGGATCCTGGTTAAGCCACCAGATCCTGGGAGTCAGTCAGTCTCCTCACGAACCGCTCTTCAGCCTGCAAACCTCCACTCGTTTCCTCGACAATCGGCTTTCTTCTTCCACTCGCTCTCTCTTTCGTATTTCTCCTAAAACCAAAAACCTATACGTCCCCCAGAACGGATTCGTACAACGCTTTGGTGCGTTTGGCAATCTGATCCCAGCCAAAAAGCTCTTCCGCCCGTCGTCTCCCCGCTTGCCCCATGGGCGCGCGTAATTCAGGATCTCGCATCAGTTGATTAATGCGGTCGGCCAGGTCCTGGGCGAACCGGTCCGGATCTTTCGGTGTAAAAGGGGCTTCCTCATACTGATCGACCGGCACTAAAAACCCCGTTTCATCCTCCACCACGACTTCAGGAATCCCCCCCACGGCCGATGCCACCACCGGAACTTCACAAGCCATGGCTTCTAAATTGATGATCCCGAATGGTTCGTAAATGGAAGGGCAACAAAAGACCCCGGCATGGGAATACAGCTCAATGAGACTGGGCTTGTCGAGAATTTCCTGAATCCAGTAAATATGGTCACGATGCGCCGAGGCCTGGTCGAGCGCCTCTTTCATTTCCGCCGCCATGGCCGGTGTATCCGGGGAACTGGCGCATAATACAATGGGAAATTCCTCATCCAAATAGGAAAGGGCATTGATTAAATAGATGATGCCCTTCTGCCGGGTAATTCTCCCCACAAACAACACATAGGGCCGTCCGATGGGTATCCCGTATCGGGTCAAGACTTCCTGGGTTTTGACCCTCTGAAATTCCTGCAGATCAATCCCGTTATGGATGACGTGCACCCGTTCTTCAGGGATCTGAAACAATTTGAGAATATCCGCCTTCGTTCCCTGAGACACGGCAATAATCGCGTCTGCCATCTCCAACGCGGTTTTCTCGACCCACAGGGAAAAATCATAGCCTCCAGCCAATTGCTCCCGTTTCCATGGCCGAAGGGGCTCCAACGAATGGGTAGTGATCACCAGCGGAATCCCATAATTCAGCTTGGCCAAAATGCCCCCTAAATGGGTGTACCAGGTATGGCAATGGATCAAGTCCGCATCCAACCCTTGGGCATTCATCTGCCAACAACGTTGCACGGCGCCAAAGACCGATTGCAAAGGCTTGGGAGCCCCGAACGGACCATCCATTAAGGGAATGCCATGAACTTTTAAATTCCCTTGTTCCACCATCTGATCCCCGAAACATCGGACTTCTACAGGAAGCAGTTTTGACAATTCCCGGCTTAAATATTCCACATGGGCTCCAGCCCCGCCATAGGTGTAAGGAGGAAACTCATTCGTGAACATCAAGGCTTTCATCGTGCATCAGACTCCATCGTGATGATAAAACTGTTCCCAGCGTTCTACCTTAAAAGAAAATTTGTGTGAAGTCACCAGAAATAAAAAAATTCAGCGGAAAAACGGGATCATGGGGCACAGAACATGGCAGACCTGGCCGTACGGGAAAAAAACGGGATGGGTGGCGCTCCATTGCCCGTTTTCAATGGCACAAGAAAATCCCGGAATGATCAACCAAAATTTCGAGCCCTACTTGAAGTTTTCCCCTAGGACTCAAATTCGAAGCTCTATTGCCATGGATAGAAGGCAGCGATTACCGTAAGGCAGCATGGGAACACTGCATTGATCCAGGGTTTGAGAAATCATTGCCATATTATGACTGTTGATCGACATATGGAGTAGACGAGAGAGCTATACGAATACAATGGGGTGTTCAAAAAGGCCCGTCCAGCAAGGCCGCAGGCACTTTGGCTGGCGGAGCGTACGAGTGAGTACGTGAGCACGACAAAGGGTCGAGAACGCAGCTGGCGGACTTTTTCAACCCTCCAAAAAAGAAAGAAAGGTCAGAACATGGGGGAATTTCAATATCAGGAAATATTTGAACACGCGACCGATACCACCACCTATCGAAAACTCACATCGGATTTTGTCTCCACCACAACCTTCGAAGGCCGGGAAATGGTCAAAGTTCAACCCGAGGCCCTCAGTCTCCTGGCCCGTGAGGCCATGGATGACATTGCCCATCTGTTGCGTTCGAGCCACCTCGCGCAGTTGGCCAGGATTCTAAAAGACCCCGAGGCTTCCGAAAATGACCGATTCGTCGCCATGGAACTGCTCAAAAATGCCAACATTGCGTCCGCCCGAGTTCTGCCAGGCTGCCAGGATACTGGCACGGCCATTGCTTTGGGATATAAAGGACAACAGGTCTTCACCACCTGTGATGATGCCGAAGCGCTCTCCCGCGGGATCTTTGAGGCCTACGATACGCGCAACCTGCGGTATTCGCAGATGGCCCCACTCGACATGTACACGGAAAAAAATACCGGGACGAACCTTCCAGCCCAAATCGACCTCTACGCCACACCCGGATCGGAGTATCATTTCTTATTCATTGCCAAAGGCGGCGGTTCCGCCAACAAGACCTTTCTCTATCAAGAGACCAAAGCCCTGCTGAATCCCAAATCCCTGCTTGCGTTTGTGGCGGAAAAAATTCGCACCCTCGGCACCTCGGCCTGCCCACCCTATCATCTGGCCTTTGTCGTGGGGGGCCTATCCGCAGAATTCACATTGAAGACGGTGAAGCTGGCCAGTTGTCATTACCTGGATGATTTACCCACCTCAGGCAACACTCAGGGCCGCGCCTTTCGCGACCTCGACCTGGAAAAGCAGATTCTTCTACTCTGCGCGGAGACCGGCATCGGCGCGCAATTCGGCGGGAAATATTTCGCGCATGACGTGCGAGTCATCCGCCTGCCGCGTCATGGGGCCTCTTGCCCGGTCGGCTTGGGCGTCTCGTGTTCAGCAGATCGACAAGTCCTTGGAAAAATCACCAAGGAGGGCGTCTTTCTAGAACAGCTCGAAACCAATCCAGCGAAATATCTTCCCGACGTGACTGAAGAAGACCTGGATGGCCATGACGTAAAGATCAACCTCAATCAACCCATGGCAGACATTCTGGCAGAACTACGGAAGCATCCCGTGGCCACCCGCCTCTCACTGACCGGTCCCATTGTCGTGGCCCGGGATATTGCCCATGCCCGACTCAAAGAACAATTGGATGCCGGAAAAGAGCTCCCCCAATATCTCAAAGACCATGTGGTGTATTACGCCGGTCCGGCCAAAAAACCCCAAGGCCATGCATCGGGATCGTTCGGCCCCACCACCGCCGGACGCATGGATTCCTACGTGGATCAATTTCAAGCCGCGGGCGGCAGCATGGTCATGCTGGCGAAAGGCAACCGCTCCAAACAGGTGCGGGAGGCATGCGGGAAGTATGGCGGGTTTTATCTCGGCTCCATCGGCGGTCCCGCCGCACGCCTGGCCGAACATAGCATTAAAAAAGTGGAAGTTCTCGAATTCGAAGATCTCGGCATGGAAGCGGTGTGGAAAATCGAAGTGGAAGATTTCCCCGCCTTCATCGTCATCAATCACGAAGGCAAAGATTTTTACGCCGACCTGACCACACAGAAATCTTCCGGCCTCATTCAGGTAGGCGATTCAGGGGAAAAGTGAGATATCGCGCCAAGCTTGTGCTTTGATCTCAAGCCCCATCACTCAAGGTGGTAAGTCAGAACGCAGATTCTTCCTGCTATTCAGGGCAAGAAAAGCATTTTCTAGCAAAGCTTTAGTAAGATTATAGATTTCATGATCTTCGCTGGCTCTGGAACCGGCCACATTCAAGATGGCCGGGTGAAGATCTTGTAACCACCGGCAGACCAGGGGCACGACCTGGTCCATCGATTCTCGATTGAGATCGACATGAAACACAGGTTTGTCCAGCCGTGTTGCGACTTCAACCGTGAATGCCGACCCTCCGGTCGGTGCCCCACGAGTAATCAGTAACGTGGCGTCGGAGTCCCGCACATTACACTCAGTCCGTACGTTCGGATCGTCGGATTCTGTCTCGACGAGGTTCGGGTAACGTGGCGGGAATAACGCCGTCTTCCGCCATCCGCCCTTTCGGAACCCATCCGCCGCACTCGATTCCTAAATTGCATGGCGAAATCAAGAGCTGCCCGGTCAGCACCCGTTTGACCGCCCGAGACAATTCGATTGACCATACCAATGGAATGTTCTTCTGCCGGTTAGAGTTTCCGAGTCTGAGCAGGGTATACAATACCTATCAGATGGAAGAGAGAACCCTCTAGAACGGACTCAACAGATACCTATCGCTATTAGTCTTGTTTCGGGACATACCCCGTTTCAGGCCATGCGCTTTCGATTTCAGCCGCTTGCTGTTCGGCCGTAAAGTTCTCCCATATGATGCCATTGACGTCCGTGCATTGTGTGAATGCCGTTGCGGTTGCATCTTCCAACCCTAAATGGCGGAGTTCCCCTGGCCGACATAACGGATCCCGTCGGATTGATAAGTTCAACGGTTTTAGTACGCCATAATGCATATTCGTGAGGAACGATCACGCATGGATGACAACCAAGCCGCCTGCTGTAATCGGCGATGGTCGCCTCAATATCATTCGTCGCAATGGCCAGATGTATTTTCTTCATGGGGAGCATGGAGTGTTCTTTTTCTTCGCCTCATCAGTCTCTATAAGCGTCACGATTTCTTTCCCAAGTTCCGGTCTATTCCATGAACAGGTCATCCACATAACACCATCGCCAATTTTCCCCTGGTTCGATAGAGCGGATGATGGGATGGCTGGTCGCGTGAAAATGCTTCGTGGCGTGTTTGTTCTTGGAGGAATCACAGCATCCGACGTGGCCACAGGTGAGGCACATTCGCAAATGGACCCAGCGGTCATTCATGGTTACACATTCCTCGCAGACAGCGGCGTCCCGGTTTCACATTGCGGATCTGATCGAGATGGGTGCAGGATAATCGGGACATAGTGTTGGCCTTTCTCACAATTCCTTGAGGTATTCATGCACGAACTGAACAGCCATCGCGCCTTCACCGACGGCCGAGGCGACGCGCTTGATCGAATCGGCGCGCACGTCCCCTGCGGCGAAGACGCCTGGACGGCTGGTCTCCAGCAGGAACGGTGGCCGGAGAGAAGTCCAATGTGAGGACTGGGCCAGTGTGGTGCCGGTCCGGACAAAGCCTTTGTCGTCCCGCTCGATCTCGGTCGGCAACCACTCAGTTCGTGGCACGGCTCCGATGAAAGTGAACACGGCAGCCATCTCTGCCGTTCGCTCCTCACCCGTCTGACTATTGGCAATGTCGATGGAACTGAGATACCCGTTCCCGTGCATCCGGCGGATCGTGGTGTGGTGAAGGACCTCAATGTTGGCTGTCTGTTCAATCCGTCTGACCAGATAACTCGACATATTCTTATAGAGGTCATCACCTCGAATCATGACCAGGACCTTCCTGGCCTGACTCGCGAGAAACACTGCAGCTTGGCCTGCGGAATTGCCCCCACCCACAACGGCCACCTGGCCTCCCCGACACATTTGCGCTTCAACGGGGGTTGCGGCGGAATAGACCCCCCTCCCCTCAAACTTCTCCTCGCCCTCGGCACCGAGTCGGCGATAATCAACCCCGGTTGCGATCAACAGGCATTTCGTCGTAATGAATTCCTCACCGTCGAGATGTACGATGGAATAGGTTTTGTCGAATGTCAGGTGGGTGACCGGAGTCGGGACAGACAGGCGGGCACCGAACTTGTTGGCTTGGATAATGGCGCGGTCGGTCAGCTCGCTTCCCGTCACGCCGGTGGGGAAACCGAGATAGTTCTCGATCCGCATGCTGGTACCGGCCTGACCGCCGGGAGCCGTGCGCTCAAGCACCGCCGTCCGTAACCCTTCCGAGGCACCATAGACCGCAGCCGCTAAGCCTGCGGGACCGGCTCCCACCACAACTAAATCGTAGACCGCCTGCTCCAAGGGATGGCGGATGCCGATGCGGTCAGCCAGGTCCCGGTTCGATGGATTGCGAAGGAGCAGCATCGTGCTGCAGGCCACCACAGGCGTGTCAGCTTCAGTCACCCCGAACTGTTTAAGGAGCCGGTCCACCTGCGGGTCCGTCTCCACGTCCACCCAGGTGAAGAGCACGTGGTTTTTAGCCAGGAAATCCCGGACCCGAAAGGTGTCGGTCGAATAACGGGAGCCGATAACCCGCAGACCGGTAAAGTCCGGCGACTTGTGCAAGAGCTGCCGCCGTGCGATGAAGGCCTGGAGGACGATATCACTCAGGATCGGGCACTGATTCAAGGCCAGCCTGAGGGCTTCCCCCGAGATTTCGTACACCTCGCAATCGCCCTTAGCCACAGCGCTGACCACGGAGGGATTGCCGGTGAGATGAGAGATATCGCCGGTGAATCCGCCTTTATGATGGACGGTCAGGATCTTCGGCACCTCGCCGGAGTAGTCGAGGATTTCGACTTCACCTGACTTGATGACATGGAATTTGAAATTGCGTTCACCGACGGCAAACAGCGTCTCTCCGTCCCGATACACCTTCGGCGTGGCACCGGTACAACGGCTGTATCTCGGCGATTTGAGACTCGTCGAGCGTCGGAAAGGCGATAGATTGAAGGTCAGGTGCGGCCATATTTTTCCTCCTCAAGTCCGCCTGGAAAGGCGGTTCGTCACACTTCACAACCGTCAGATTCACCCGGCCACAAGACCGGTGGGGGCGGCGACAGTGTGCGCTTCAAGCGGAAAGTTCCGTTCGCGCCAGGCGTCGATGCCTCCGGCAAGGGGCCGAACTTTTTTGATACCGTTCCTCCGCAACAATAACGCCATCCTGGCAGCAGTCGCCTCGTTCGGGCAAGCACAGAACAGAATGACGTCACTCTGTCGCGGGATGTCGGCATGCCGCTGCTCTAATTCCTCCGCAGTCATGCGGAGAGCTCCTGGAATCGTATACGGGTCCGCTTCGTGATCCAACGCACCGCGCAGGTCCAACACGAAGACCTCATGGCCGTTGTCCATCATCCCTTTCAGCTCGTCCACCGTAATGCGGGCCATCCGCAACTCGCGCAACACCCATTGCCGATGGGCAAACTTATACGCAATATACGCCACGAGGCCGATGCCCAGCGCCACCAGAAAGAACATGACCCGCGCGGGATTGTTGCGCGGCAATGGCTTCGATCTCGTTGCTGAAGACATACCCCGGCAGCACAAACGTCAGAGCCCAGAGCCCCGCGCCCAATCCGTCATAGCCCAGGAAACGAGTAAACCTGATTCCAAAGAGACCGGCCATGGCCGGCGCGAGCGTGCTCAAGCCCGGCAGGAACTTGGCGAGAATCAGCGCGCGGATCCCGTGACGGGTAAAAAAATTCTCCGTCCGTCGCACGCAAAAATCAGGTTCCAACGAAATGCGGCAGAGAAGACTGAGGGCCTGCCGTCCTCGACGCCGGCCCAACTCGTACCAGACCACATCGCCAGCCAGGCACGCCGTGATGGAGAGGAGAATAGCGACCCCGAGATCCATCTGCCCGGCACCCGCCAGCGCACCGGCGGCCAGCAACACGGGGACTGCCGGAATGGGAAGGCCGATTTGTTCGGCGAAGACGACGGCAAATAACACGATTCCGCCATACTGAGACACGAATAGACTGATTTCGTTCACATGAGCTCCTGCGCGATCGGCCTATTCTCTCGCCCCGCCGAGCCCGGCATTGTTGCTAAGGATGTCAAGGAAACCAAGAATGTTCATCCCCTCTGGAATGGCACATGAACGGCCGACCCGGTACATGAGCTGTTAGATTCATCAAGACAAGATTTCGGCTGTGATCGGATTTGACGGAATAAAAGGGCTACGGAAAACTTCGAAGGAGTCGTCATCGTATGTTCCCAACGATGGCTGTATTCTATACCAGAAATGATCCCCCAAGCATCTTACCGCTCAGAACACTGAACAGCTTGCCGCCATTGAGTTAAGCAGTCATCCAAACTTGGCGGGAGTCCTGTTCCAGGGAGGAATGTGACAGGAAAGGTCGGCTGGTAGAGCAAATGTGTAGGCCCAACCACGTTGTCATTCTGAGCTCCTTCGACAACGCTCAGGGCAGGGGCAGGCGAAGAATCTAGCCCACGCAATGCTCCTTGCTATCCTCACTTCTTTTTCTTAGCCTTCTTCACCGGTTTTTTTGCGCGAACCGCCGCCTCATACGATCGAATGGCCCAGCCCTTCGCCTCCACGGGATCCTCAAAGATCTCCTCGGGTGCCATATAGTAGGACAGCTTGAACGTCCTGCCTTGTTTTTCGTATTGAAATTGGTCTAATTCCCGTTCTTCAAAAAATGGGGACAAGGTCTCGTCGGCTTTCAGATACAACACATCATCCGCTACCAGCCCGAACATCAAGCCCTTATGAAAGAGCCCATAGCCACCAAACATCCGGCGTGGATGAATGGGTCCGAACTCCTCGAACACTTCTTTGAGAAATTCAACGTATTCGCTCATAAAGGATTTTCCAGAATTTTTTTGAAGGGTTTTCCCTGATCCGCCGCCGAATGGCTGGCCCGTCGGTTCCATCCGCAACCGGGTCTGATGAACATAGAGACTGCCTCGAAAACTCAGACCGGTCGTCGACGGCAGCGGTCTATCATTTGCGTCCAACCCAGTACATAGGCCGCCGCTTCAGATTCATCACGGCAAGAATGCGGATGTGATTGGATTTGATTGAATACAGAAGGGCATACGGAAAACGTCGGAGGAGTCGCCGGCGTATGTTCCCGACTATGAGTTGACCTGCCTCAGGATACTGAAGGATGGCCTGAGTACAAAACTCGACCTCATCAAGAAACGCCACTCCAAGACCTGGGCTCTCTAACTGATAGAATTCACCCGCCTCGCTAACCTCACGGTGAGCCAGCCGATGAAAAGACACACGCTCCATTTACTTCAGTTTGGCCCGAACATCGCGGAAAACTTCGTCAGCGGGACACCCGGCGTTAGAATTCGCATCCATTTCCAGGTCCCTTCGCTCCGCTTCCTCTGCCCAAAGCCGAGCATTCTCATCTTCGGAGAGATTCTCAAGGCTTTCCAATAGCTTCCCGGCCAAACGAGCTCGGGCCTTCGGATCAAGTTTTAAAGCTTCCGTTTCAACGTCCTCAATATGCATGGTTGTATTTTATACCAAAATGATCCACCAATCATCCATATAGCTCACAGAACTCTCATAGGCTATGGATGAATCGGTCTGGATTGCACGAAAATCTCTTTGAGAAATTCAACGTATTCGCTCATAAAGATGGTCCGGGGTATTGTTGTAGGACGAAGGTTGAAGTCCAGCGGCCGCTGAGGGCGGTCGGCTGGAACGAAGAGTTAGGCATGGGTTGCGAGCTTGAGGCCAACGATGCCAGCAAGAATAAGAGCAAGACTGAACAGCCGCGCGGGATTCGCCTGCTCCTCAAACAAGACGATGCCCAATATGGCTGTGCCGACGGCACCGACACCAACCCAAACCGCATACGCCGTACCGACGGGAAGTGATTTCATCGCCATACCGAGCAAGCCAAGGCTGATCACCATGGCAAGCACGGTACCGACAGTCGGCCACAGACGCGTAAAGCCTTCCGTGTACTTAAGCCCAATCGCCCATCCGATTTCGAACAACCCGGCAGTAACAAGAATCGCCCAGTTCATAACAAGTCCCTCTCAAAAATGTTGGGTCGTCTCCGATACGAGGTGGAACGGTGAGATCATTCTCACTTCCCCGTGGTGCCTAATGTTGAGTTCAGCAGTCACCGAAGGCGGTTCGGTAGAACGACGGGTGAGACATGGCTGTATCTATACCAAAAAATGATTGTCCAAGCACTATACATCCGACGTGGCTGTATCGGTCCGAATTGTTCGAACACTTCTTTGAAAAATTCATCGTACTCGCTCATAGATTTTGGGGGGACTGAACTGTTCCTCCGATGAGTGGCAGAGGAATGATAATGCTAAAAAGCCCTGCTAGTCAGCCTGCTCTGAAATGCCCATGAAAAAGACCATCAGGGTCGTAGGTACGGCGAAGCGCCTGGAGCCGTTGCCAGTTCGCAGGCGCAAATGACCGTTCGGCACGCGCCGGTTCCGCAACACTGTCGGTCTCGCCCACGTAATGGCCCACGGCAAACGGGTCCAGAGCCGCGATGGTCGCGCGATGCCAGGCTGCATTCACGTCGTCATCCTCCGGCCGCTCCCAGATCGCATAGCAGAGGAGTAACGTCCGGGCTGTCATCGAAAATGCCGCGTCGGGTAGCGCAGCCGCACTGCCTTTCACTCCGGTGGAAAACGCGCACAGGGCCAGTGACTCCCGTGAGGGCGCCTGTAGAAAGGCATCCCGCACCGCCGCCAGTTGTTGCCCCGGTGGGGAATTTGACCAAAGCGTATCGGCCAGGCAGCGATGGTGCTCCGGCCAGAACTTGCCGCCCATGTCGAGCAGGGTGTCCATTGTGGCGGGCTGGTTCACTTCCTTTCCCAGGCATTCAGAGATAACGGGGCAAGTCTCCAGAAGACTGAGTGTGGCGGCGGCTTCATTGGGTGTATCGAAGAACCCGGTCGCGCTCAGGATACAGACAAAGCCCTTGCTGGACCGACACCGCTCGGCGAAAACTGGTGGCGCCTGCGCACAGAAAATCGTCAGCTCTACTTCTCGCGGCAACTGTCCGGCAATATCCGCTGTCCACGCACCAACGTCTTCAATGCGTTCCAACGGGTAATAGTAGGTACTGGTCGTGATGGCACGCGGCACCGGATAGAGCTTGAGAAGGTATTGGGTTACAACTCCGAAGAAGCCAGGCCCCGCCCCTCGGATCGCCCAGAGCAGGTCGGCATGTTCTTCCTGATTGGCGACGACGAGACTGCCATCAGCCAGCACGACATTGGCGGCCTCGACACTGAAGCAAGCCGGCCCCCATGTGTTCCAGTTCCAGCCCAGCCCGCCATTCAGCACATAGCCGCTCATGGGAACCGTCTGGCAGTGCCCGACAGGAAAGGCCAGCCCGTGCGGGGCCAATTGCCGGTTGAATGCCTGCCCCGTAGCCGCCGGCTGAATCTTCGCCGTGCGGGTCCGGTGATCAATCGAAATCTGGTTAAGGCGTCCGAGATCGATCAACAGGCTCCCGTTGCAGAGCGGGAACCCCACCCAACTATGCCCCCCGCCACGCACGGCGATGTTCATGTTCTGCAGGCGGGCAAACCGGACGGCCTCGACGACATCATGCTCATTCGCCACTTGCACAACCACCTGCGGGTAACGCATCGGCGTCAGTTGATTCCAAATGAGCGAGCGCCTGAGTTGTTCGTACCCGACGTCGGTCGCAACCGTCACCTTTCCCTCAATACGGCTCTGCAGAGCGTTCACGTCCATTCTGACATTCTACCCTCTGCAAAGCCCGTCAGGCAGCAGGCATAATATGCGGGTAGACACATCATGAGCCTATTTAACCTATCTCGCTCCGAAGAATTGTCGGGGTGTATTTTTTATAGGAATAAAAGAATCCGCCGCTGAGTGACAAGCGGAGAAACGTCGGATTCAACAGCAAGTGGCGCCCATGAATCTGGAAACTGCCAGGAAAACTCAGATCGCTAGGCGGCTGAAGCGGGATGGAATATTGCCTAATGTCGGATCAGAATTCTTGCAACAATCTCCCCGCACCCGCCAACGGTCCTTCAAACCCGTTTTCCCGTAGCGCGTACCAGAAGGTCACCGCGTTAATCCCCAGGATCGGAATCCCGATAACCGGCTCCAACTTCTCCGTCACATCGATCAAACTCATATTCGTGCCACATTGGACGACCGCGTCCAATGCATGTTCCTCAGTCACAAGCAACTCCAGAATGGCCTTTTCCTTGGCCGAGTCCGGAACATGGGCGATATGCAGCGCGTTCGCGCAGGAGAAACCCACACTCGACACCACCTCGAACCCCAGATCTTCGAACATCTGCGTTGCGAAGTCGTTGCCTTTCTTATCGAACGGCGTCAGGAGGCCGATCCGCTTCGCGCCCAACTTCCCCAGCGCCGCGTGAATCGCATCATGCCAGGTGGCCCAGGACAAACCTGAGTATTCTTCAATGTCCTCCATCGGCGCTCTAATGGCTTCGATGCCACCAAGAATATGCTCCAGGCTCATGCCCATAATCATGTATTGTGGCTCCGCCATCGTCGCCACATCCACCGCCGCTCTCAGGCCGCCCAGGAACTGTTTCTTATACGCCCTCAGATCTTCTTCCGTTTCCAATCTTGGCTTCGGCGTCATGACGGTGGCCGTATGAAGGCCGACCCCTCGTAACCCGTCCGGTCCCTGGTTCTTAAAAATGATGCTCCACAGTTCGTGCTCCATGCTGGTATTCGTGGCAGGAATAATCAGCCCGAACTTTCTTCTGAAACTCCGCACATCGGGATATCCGATGGACGAGTCGATCTCGTCGATGTTCTCCGCTTTGCTGCCATTGTGAATCACACCGGGAGGCGCCAGAGCAGGCATTGGGGGAACATTCACATCGGGTATGACGATTGTCTTCCCTGACAGCCTTCCAATGATCGTCTGATCTCCGCGTTGGTTTGATTGCTGCTGGTCGGTCATAGAGCAATCCTTCATCTATATTTAAGAGTCCTCAATGGACAACGTCTCGTCGGGTTTAGAATACAGCCTATGATCCGCTACCAGCAAAAAACTTTCATTGGTTTCAAATAATTTCCGCGCTGTTCGGGCGCATAATTATGCTAACTGGAGAATGCCGGGTTTCGGCCCGGCAGCCGAGGTCCTTTTGTTTCGGCAAAAGGACCCAAAACCATTGACGCCCCGTCCGGCCTTATTAGGATTGGGCGGATGAAGGGAAGAGAGCGGGCCAACTCGCCAGGCTCAGACAAGGCCCGCCGACAGATAAGAACATCCGCCCATGGGGCCGAATGGCAGGCGTCACTCAAGGAAAGGGAGAAAGTAGGAAGTTTTTAGGGTCATTTTCGCAGGCGAGTCTTGCAATCACGCAATCCGCTTTCGGCTTCACTCAGCTATTTAAATGGGTGACCATCCACTGTCATATTGCAAGACCTGACCCCATGCACATCAACCCTTTGAGGAAAAGGCCGTATCCACCGAACATGCGTCGTGGTTGAATGGGTCCGAATTGTTCGAACACCGCTTTGAGATATTCAACGTACTCGCTCATGGGATTGTCAAGAGGCCTTTTCCTAAGCCTAACAGGGTCCGAATCTGCGTGTGAGGGTTATCAAGGACGTCAGCAGAAGCAAGCGGTTAGGGCTGTTTGCATCTGTACACCTTTGGAACCTTGCCCTTAGGCGGAGGCCATGAACCAAACACTGCCTCGAGTTCTTTTTTGGTCGCAGTCTTGAGGTTGAGATGACTGGGGAAGAGAGCTGGACCAAATGCCCTACCAGTTACCTCCTCTGCTATATCAAGCTTTAGCTTCTTTACGGTGGCCTTCTTTATACCGCTCTTGCACTTTTTGAGAATATCCGTAAGCCGATCATCAGCTGAAAGGATGCACACGTTTTCTGACCCGTGAATATGTGCAAGGTGAACTCCCATTGATATCACCAAATGATCAAAGGTACTCATCGGAACCACATTCTTCTGGCGACGAGAAATTTTGAAATAGTGGTCTATGGGCGCTACTAGATTTATGCCAAGCACATGGTAGCGGTTCAATTCATAGTGATAGAGAAAATGTCCGTTGTGAATGTCGGACTGAAATTGCTTGACTAAGCTTTCGTATACGCGACTGTCAATTGTTCCTTTCCTTCGTAGATGCCTGTTCCAATCTCCGAAACAATGCTTCATAAAAACGCTAAATACCTCCGCTATACAAATATTCGGGATGTAAAAAAAGTCTTTTCTTTTTTCTGAACGGACCGAGTCGAAAATCGCCTCGATCCGTTCAGCCGCTGATTTTGAATTTAGAGAGCGCGGGAGGTAATAACCAGCTGTGACGTTTGCGTCTAACAGAAACCACATGTTTCCTCCCAACTACCCTGTCGGGCCGGCCCATCGGTTAGCGAAAAACCGCCAACCCTGGAGCCAATCCCAATCCGCTGTGAACCTATTAGTCCCGCGCCTTCTAAATCCAGCAATCCGCTTGACTGCTTTTCGTATCTGAATCTGAACTGGGTACAACAGAGACAAGCCGACAACCTGCCTCACAGGAGCAGTTCATTGAATGATTCTGTTTGGAGGAATGCGTGTATGTCCCATCGGTGGTATTCCTAACGTTTGAAATTCATTTTCCGGTAATTCTCGCGAGGCTTTCATGGCACTTGCAATGAAATCTATCTGCTTTAGCCAAGCATCAATGTCATTGAATCGACACGAGGCTGAAGTGGCCAATAGGTCCCATAAAACCTCAGTACAAATCTTCTCAATCTCTAGTAGGTCATTTTCATTTACAGGTTTGCCTTCGTGGACATATTTGCTTCGGTGATCGTAAAGACGCTTAAGTTGGCTAATTTGTGCCTGGAAGGACCTTTCCAACTGTCTGTGGACTAGAATAGCTGCGCGCAAACATACACTATCTGATGATCGCCCTTCCAAACCAAGTAGTAAGTCAAGTGCAATCACAAAATGCAGGAAGGCCTCATCAGATCTGCCGTGAAGTCGGTGTGTCTGTGCACGTTGAAGAAAGCGGCAATAAGAGGTTATTGCCGTGTGTAGTGGCTTGCAGGCTGAAAGTACTTTAAAACCAAACTCATTGCTGAGCCAATTTTCGCAAGTCGAGAATAGTTTCGGAGGGCAAAAATTCATATGAAACACAGTTCCTGCACTTAGCAACGCCCAGCCCCTGTGCCCTGCAGATCCCTTCCAATGAAACAGACCGATGTGGTGAGCCATAAAGGAGCTTAGGAGGCTATCAATTTCAATATGTACGAGTGCGCCACTTTCATGAATTAAGAGGTGGTCTTTTACCATTTCTGGTATCTGCCGAGAATAATGCAATGAAACTGCCTGATAGTAGAAATCCATTATGCTTGCCGTGGCGATTTCCGACCCCCATTTCGCAATTAACCGAGCGCCAACATCAAGCTCATCCCAGGTGATTAATTTTATGGCTCTTCGTGAAAGTGAGTGGGTGGTTTTCACTCCTCCTCCTGTAGAAAATGACCATGTGGCTTGAGGTATTGCACTTTTCAGAGTCGCGAATATTTGGCAAAATGGCCGCATGCGAAAACAACGAACTCTCTCTGATGCCTATCGATTCCCTGAATTTCGTCCCGCCACCAAGGTCAAGGGCGTCTTTGGAGACTCCCACGCTCGTATCCTCCGGCTGGAGCGTCGGGGGAAAAAAACAGTGTGCGGGGTCTGTGGCACTCCCCACCGGACCTTCTACGACCAGAAGCGGCGCCTCGTCCGCGATCTCTCCTGCGGCGACACGCGAGTGTACCTGGAGGTGGCGGTCCGACGGGTCTTGTGCCGAATGTGCCAGAAGGTGAAACGGGAAGCGTTGCCCTTCCTCGCCGACAACCCGTTCTACACCAAACGATTTGCCTTCTATGTGGGACGACGGTGTCGCTCTGCCAGTATCAAAGCCGTTGCCCGCGAGCTGCGGCTGGATTGGCACACCGTCAAAGCCTTGGACAAGCAGTACATGCAGGAGCAACTGCGGCGCGCTGGCGCGCCGGGGCCTCGGATCATCGGGATCGATGAGATATCGATCCGCAAGGGGCATACCTACCGAATCGTGGTGAGTGACCTGCTCCGCCGACGCCCCATCTGGTTTGGAGGGACGGACCGCTCGGAAGCAAGCCTGGCATGCCTTCTACGCCTGGGTGGGACCACCGAAGAGTCGAAAGATCCAGATCGCGGTTATGGACATGTGGAAGGCGTTTGCAGCCTCGACGAAAGCCGGACCACGCCCCCGCAGCTGCCATTCTGTTCGACAAGTTTCACGTGATGCGACATCTGGGCGAGGCGCTCGATCAGGTACGCCGTGCCGAATACCAGCGGTTGTCGGGCAAGAACCGAGCGTTCATCAAGGGGCATCGCTATACCCTGTTGTCGCGGCGAGAGAATCTCTCCTTGGATGGGCGAAAGGCCCTCAACAAACTGCTGGCCGCCAACAAGCGTCTCCATACGGCTTACCTGCTCAAGGAGTCCTTCGGACAGCTGTGGGACTACTGTCGGGAAGGATGGGCCAGGCGGTTCTTCGACCACGGAGCAGTCGCTCAGATGGCGCGTTGAAGCCGTTCGAGCGGTTCGCCGCCTTGGTGGAGCGAAACTGGGAGGGCATCGCCGCCTATTGCACCGCCGAGGAGAAAATCTCGCTGGGCTTCGTCGAAGGGCTCAACACCAAGATTCGGGTCATCCAACGGCGAGCCTACGGGCTTCGGGACGAAGACTACCTTCGCCTCAAAGTCCTCACCTGCATGCTGCCGGAGATCTGAAATCGTCACAATCTACCCACTCGAATACGCGATGAGCCAATTTTATATCCGGAGTTCGCTCAAGTGCAATACAGCCAGCCAGTCCGTGGAGGTCAATGGGATAACTGCATCCCCCCCTATGCGCCCAATAGAGGAGCCTCTTAGGGTCAAAAGCTCTTAACCAGAACTCGCCTATCTGAATCCCGTAGTCAGGCGGAGGTCTGTTAGGCAGCACGACAAAATGATGGAGTTGAGCCGAGTGAATCGACGAGAGGCAGTGATTCGCGTAGGTGATCGAGGACGTTCCAGATTCTCGCGTCGCTACAATTATTCCGAGAGTAGCGAGAGCTGTATCTGGATCGGCAATACACCCCATTGCTTTCAACTCGGAAGCAATCCGCTTAATAACAGAATCAAACGTTAGTTCCATTTTGGGGTAACTTAAATATAGTACTGGTGATTCAGAAAGTTTTAGTGATTTCTGCTTGGCACTGAAGGCTACGAATGGTTCCTCAGGGTTGATCTCGACGAGTTTCGTTCCTGATAAAAACGACTCAAAAATTTCATTATTTGGAATCCCCATATATTCTTTCTAATCTTGCCTAAAGTCGTACGGATTACAGGAACTTTTCGGATCCATTCGCTTCATTGCTGCGAGAATTACCTTTGGCCAAGACAGTTGTTGAAACAATTATTGTGCGGTCCAAATTGCTCCAGCGAAACAATGATTATTAGGGCCCGCATAAGGTGCGGTCCTTCGATTTTCTGTCCGTATAGCTCTCGCCTACTGCCCGTGAACCATACGTCATAACCGTTGCTGTTTCAATGAGTTACTGTCATGGGACCATGCATGAATGGATCTTATGCAGATCGATCTAACACCACCTTCTTGAATGAGTTCAACGCCAGCCCACCGGACTGCAGATTCATCCAGTAACTCTCCTAAACCTCCAAACCAGAAGCATCGTTTAATAATTGTGGAAAAATGTCAAGGAAAGATTCGTGTCTCTTGCAGAATTATTCGAGGCCGAAATCAACCGCTTAAATCTATCCGTTCTCTTTCCAAGTACGAAGACAATCGTCCGGCGGGACACAGATCCCTCGCGGAGCCTGACCTGAGCGGAGGCGACAGGGGCTCGGGATAACAGTTTAGTTGGGAACTCCGACGCCTGCCGCCCCGTCCCATGATCGGACGCTCTTTTTCCTGGCGGGCTTGTTCGAGCGCCGCGAGTTAGCCCGCCTCTTCCTCCTTCGCGTCCAATCAATCTAATGAGGCGGGCGGGGCGTCAATGGTTTTGGCCACTTTTGCCGAAACAAAAGTGGCTCGGCCGCCGGGACGAAACCCGGCAACACTAAACATCACGGTGAAACGAGAGCAGAAATGTTAACGTGTACCGTTTCTAACTTCCTTTGAGGTGTTCCCAAAAGACCCGTGGTGAGAGAATCTGCAGCGTGCCAATATGCTTTAAGGCTAAAGCTCAGCGGCGGGCGGTCTTTGCGCGTCGGCTGGAGCGCCTGGTTAGACCGGTAGTCTTCTGTGCAACCTCTACTAGGGTACGCAACGCTCTGTTGACTGCAGCTGAATTTGGAAAGATCGACGTAATCTCGTCGTCCACGACCACCACATTGGAACTGGCCTTGACGCGATCGTAATACTTGCCCCGTTCCAGGTTCCCGAAGTCGGATCGCTGGTATTCGGGTCGAAGCTCGCCATCAGATTTTGACTTACCCTTCTTCATAGATGTGCCTTTCATGCTTGGTTGCGACACGGGCGCTAATAATTCGGATGGCGTCGCTGCGCTCAGTGTGGGCGACGACTAATAGCCGAGCCGATGATGACACTCCGAAAGTAACCATTCGTTCTTCTCCCTCTGAGTGATCAGGGTCAGCGCCTGTCATTGCCAGAGAATCATAAAACACACTGGAAGCTTCCTCAAACGTGACCCCATGTTTGCGAAGATTTTTCCCAGCCTTACCAGGGTCCCATTCGAAATGCATTGATCAAAAAAGTTCCTTTTCTTGTTCCGATCTCACAATGTTTAGGCAGATCCCCATAAGAGCCGGATCTGCCATTATCTACCCATATAACACGCCATCAACCTTTATGAACAAAACCCCGTATTCATTGCTGTATCAAGGAGTTGCGCCTAAGGGTTTAATTAATGTGGGGTCATATTCAGATCAGCTTAACTCCACCTTCATGAATGAGTTCAAATCTCGGTCGCCGGAGTACTAATTCATTCAAAAGCCCGCCTAAAGCCCCCAAATCCCCCGAGCTAGGAGATAATTTAATAAACGCATACATAAGTCAAGAACAAAACCGCCTCGTATAGAATATTCTAGGTCAAAACCATACGCTCAAATCCCCCAGTCTCTTATTCAAATCGAAAAACCATCGTCAGCCTAGACACAGATTTTTCGCCGATGGCTCAGAATGACAGTTAGTTGAGAACTCCGACGCCTGCCGCCCGTCCCCATGATCGGACATTCTTCATCTTGGCGGGCTTGTTCGAGCCCTTCGACGACGCTGAAAAGAATCCCTGCCTTGGACACGGCTGAATCCCTGGCCAAATCCGACTGTCTGGCGAACCTGTTTGAGCGAAGCGAGTTGTTCGCCAACATGATTTGGTCTGGGATGAAGGTACCCCAACGGGGCCGGGGCCAGGCAGAAGTGGTTTTGGCCACTTTTGCCGAAACAAAAGTGGCTCGGCTGCCGGGACGAACCCCGACTACACAAAACATTATGCTGACACCAAACCCGCTGGTATGAGTTAACGCCATAGACTCATCCTCGTTAACCCCGATGCGGGGATAGCCCCGCATGCCCCGCATTCATCCCCGCAATCCCCGCAAATCGAACCGGCCAACATCACGACCAACTCATTGTTTTTTAATATTTTTTTCATTTCATCGTCATGGCAAGCCCCTTGCGATAGGCCCTTTCAACATTCACATTCGCGCCTGGAAAGGAGGTGAACATCCGAAGGTTCCGAAAGGCGGATTTTCCAATCAGCGATCGAAACATGACAACCGGTAATGCCAACTATTACTGACGACTTCACAAAGGAGACAGCCATGAATATCAAAATTTCTCAGCCCTCAGCCTCACAGGAAAAGATTGAGACTTCATCCTCTCAGACCGGCTCCGGTCAATCGGACACGAAGGAGATTCTCCTTCTGGCCTCCGGGTTACTGGTCCTGGTCCTCGGTATTGGGGGCCTCTTGATGTATTCCGAGGAGGAGCCTCTGCCTGCGACCGCTTCTCAAGGGATTGATCGGGCGCAAATGGCCAATGCCTTTGCCTCGACCAAACCCCAACTTACGGTCTCAGACCCGAAGGCACTCAGCCAGGCTCAAGCTGAAGAGTCTTTGGCCAATACGATTACCCCGATTACGGAACCGGGAGCCAACCCATCTCAGGACGAGACGGATGTGTATTTTGCGTTCAACAAGTGGACCTTGTCCGATGAGGCCAAAGAGAAGATTAAAACCCGAATGGAGGACAAAGCGGAGGGATGGACCGGCACTCTTCGCATCAAAGGACATACCGACGCACAAGGGACGGATGCCTACAACAAGGCTCTGGGACTCAAGAGAGCCGAATCCGTCAAAACCTACCTGGTTTCACTCGGTATCCCGGAGGCCGATGTCCAGGTGGACACCTTAGGGAAGGATGGATCAGTCTGCCAGGAAGAGACCCCGGAATGTTTTGAACAAAACCGGCGAGCGCATGTGGCGTTTCTGCCTTCCTCAACGCCCATTGGCGAAGAGGTCCAACTGTCGATGAATCCAATCTCTCTCGGATTCATCCGCCAGTGAAGAGTCGGTCCCGTCGACTGACGAATCACCAAACGTCCCTTCTGAAATCGAAGGCACCTCCCAAGAGGACATTCAGAAGGAATCCCTCACGGCCGATCCACTGGTCACCGTCGAGTCCCTTCCGTAAATCCATCTTCCAGGCTGGCCCGCCATGCGGTGGGCCAGCCTGGGCTCCCCGTCACACACCGTCATCTACCAATAAATGAGAAATGACCTCTCACGACCATAAAGGAGCCGGTATGAATTACTGGAAGCATCTTCTTCTGCCTCTCGCGTTTTGGCTCACCGGCAGCGTGGTGGATTGCCTGGTTCTTCCACCCGTTTCCGCACAACCCGGGGAACCTGCCGTCATGGTCCCACCGGCCCCTGAAAAGGCCCGCTCGGACATTCAACCCGGGTTGACGATTCGCCCCATGTCCGGAGGACCAATTCTCCCCGCTCCCACCGTCTCCACCACTGTCACCACCACCATCAGCGGGCTGATTGTGCGCACCACCGTCTCGCAAACCTTTCACAATCCCAGTTCCGAATGGGCCGAGGGCATCTATGTCTTTCCCTTACCCGAGCAGGCCGCCGTCGATCACCTGCGCATGCGGATCGGCGAGCGGGTCATTGAAGGGATGATCCAAGAACGGGCTGAAGCCAAGAAAACCTTTGAACAGGCCAAGCGCAAAGGACAGCGTGTCAGTCTGCTGGAGCAGGAACGCCCCAATATGTTTACCGCATCGGTGGCGAATCTGGCGCCGGGGGAACCGATCATCGTGGACATCGAATATCAGGATACGGTCCGGTACGACCAAGGCCGGTTTTCTCTCCGGTTTCCCATGGTGGTCGGGCCGCGCTATATCCCGGGTACTCCTTCTTCTTTAGGTGTAGACCAACCAGGGGAAACCAGCGCGGGGTGGGCGGTCAATACCGACCAGGTTTCCGATGCATCACGGATCACTCCGCCGGTCCAACATCCCGGCCAAGGCCCCATCAATCCCCTTATGCTGCAGATCGACCTGGCACCAGGCTTTTTGCTTGATCGCGTGGAGTCCCCGACTCACCCCATTCATGTTGAAACCAATTCCAATGGACGCACGCACATTAGGCTGACCGACAGTTCCACGTTTGCCGATCGCGACTTCGAATTGGCCTGGACCCCGCAAACCTCTCATGACGCTCAAACACAACTGTTTCTGGAGGAACACGACGGCGACACCTACGGTCTGGTGCTTTTCCTTCCCCCCCAACTCATCGAAGCAGGGCCGGGTGACATGACCCGTGAAGTGATCTTTGTCATCGACACGTCGGGCTCTATGGCCGGCGCATCCCTCGTGCAGGCCAAAGCCGCCCTGAAACTGGCCGTGACACGGCTGACCCCAAACGATCGCTTCAACATCATTCAGTTTAATTCCGTTATGAAGCAGTTATTCGGACAGGCTCAAGCCGTGAATCCCCGATCGATTCAACGCGCGGTTTCGTATGTGGAAGCCCTGCAAGCCGAAGGCGGCACGGAAATGCTGCCGGCTGTGATTCAAGCGCTATCTCATCAAGAAGAAGAACAGACTTCCCTCAGGCAGGTCATCTTTATCACCGACGGACTGATCGGCAATGAGGAGGAATTCTTCGCGACCCTACACCGCCTGCTCGGCCAGACCCGCTTGTTTACCGTGGGCATCGGCTCCGCGCCCAACGGGCATTTTATGCGCAAGGCTGCTCAACACGGCCGCGGCACCTTTACCTACATCGGCACCGCCCAGGAGGTGCAGGACAAGATGCATCGCCTGTTTGTCAAATTGGAACAACCCGCCTTTCTGAATCTCGCGATTGAAGGGTCTACCGATGGGGCATGGGATCTCCTTCCTGCTCCGCTGCCGGATGTCTATGCGGGCGAACCGCTCATGGTGGCGTTTCGCACCACGACCCCGCTCTCCCGGCTCACCGTTTCCGGCACACACGGAACCGTCCCCTGGAAAAGAACGTTGCCATTCACGACCGGCCTCTCCCGCCGGGGCATTGCGGTGCATTGGGCCAGGCAAAAAATTTCCCATCTCATGGATCACCACATCCCATCTCATCAACCTGACCAACCTGACCGGCAAGCCGAACTGCGACAGGCGGTCATCGACGTGGCCCTCCGACATCATCTGGTCAGTCGCTACACCAGCCTGGTGGCTGTAGAAACCACTCCGGCCCGGCCAGAACAACAACCGCTCCAATCCCATGCGATGAAAACCAACCTTCCGCATGGCATGCAATACGAAGCGATATTTGGCTGGCCGCAAACCGCCACACCTGCCGCGCTCTATCTTCTGTTAGGCACCTTAATGGTCTGGATGGGATGGCTATGGACGCGACAACAGGCCGCACGAACGTGACATACCGTATGGGTCGGGTGTTGGCAGGCGTGTTGTTGGTCTTAGGAAGCTGGTTGATCGTTCAGGGGCTTTGGATTCCCGTGAAGGCCGTTGCCGCACAATGGCTTCTGAAACAAGCCTGGGGCGAGACGCTTCAGACGCAACAGCCAGCCAAACCCTGGCCCTGGGCGGACACCTGGCCGGTCGGACGATTACTCGTTCCGCGACATGGCATCGACCAGATTATCCTGGCCGATGCCAGCGGGCGATCGTTAGCCTTCGGACCAGGGCAGCTTTCCGGGAGTGTGAAGCCGGATGAACCTGGCAGTCTCGTATTGAGCGGACATCGCGATACGCACTTTCAGTATTTACAACATCTTCAGGAAGACGATCTCATCTATGTGGAATGGCCCACCGGACATCGAACGTCCTATAACGTTCAGGAACTCGCAGTAATGGATAGCCGGCACACCCGCCTTGCCTATCATGACGATGCGGAAACTTTGATCTTAACAACCTGTTATCCCTTTGATGCTATCGTGCCAGGAGGGCCACTCCGGTATGTGGTGAGGGCAGAAAAAACACCAGCCGGGGGAAATGGAAAAGGAGAAGAAAAACACGTCGTCGAACAGGGAACTAAAACGGTCCTGTGATGCCGGTGGTGAATTTTTCTTTCAGGATCGGTGTGGCTTCTTCCACGTTCACGTCTTTCTGCAACACATGTGCGACCGAACGCATTTTATAGGTCTTAGGCTGCACGGCAGCCACTTGTGCGCCCTTCCCCCATTCCGTCACCAACACATCCGCCACACACAAATAGGTGATGCCTTCCGGTTTCGGCGGGGGTTGCCCCATCCCCCCACCGCGCATGGCTTGAGCCATCATGGCATTGATATCCGGCATCCCGCCCATCGCTCCTAACAGGCCGGTCATCATGTCGTTTGCCCCTGTCCCCACTGCGGTCTGCAATGGGGTGCCGCCACTGCCGAGTCCGGAACCGAATCCGGATTTTGCCACGGTTTCCGGTGTCACATGTTCTCCAGCCTTATGACAATAGACGACCTGCGTTTGCAGCCAGTATGCCGCTTGCTGTGGATCGGCCAGCACTTGATACCCTTTCGCACTTAGCCGGGTGGCAAGATCGGTGGGCGTGACGTTCTGATTTTCAGATGTGTTGCGGGCCTCCACATAAATCGTCTTTTCATTATTCGGCGGAAGCAGGATTGAGGTGTCGTTCATCAGTCCTGACCGCAACACATTACTACAGCCGGTCGCCATCACAATCAGAGAAAGGAGAAGCAGTCGTATTGTCATGGTGATCCTCATGGCCGCCATTAAAAATGCCCTGCGACGGCCGCGCTGAGCTTCTGCTGCAACAACGGTGTCGCTTCGGGTTCGTCGAGTGTTTTCTGATGGATGCTGGCGGCCAGTCTGGTCTGATATACCCCTGGTGGCAGCGGGGTACCTGACGGTATGTTGGGCAGGGAGCTCCCTGGCTTATGATTTTGGGTGACCTGAAGATCGGCGACACAGGCGTAACTGATATCGTCGTTCGCATCGGGCTGCGAGGGGCCGCCGAACATTCCCCCTACCGCACTTCCGATGCCGCTGATGACGTCGAGGCCCATCGAGGCGCCGGTACCGATGATCGTTCCTTGCGGCCCGGCCATGCTCGCGATGCCCGTCAATCCATGCAAACCGCCCATGATCGACGAGCCGATTCCCGAGCCATACCCGCCCGCGATCATCTCTTCGACCGGCAGTTCCACTTTGGTCTGGTTGCAATAGACGATGTTCGTCAGGATCACAAAGGCCGCCGTGTTCGGATCCTGCACGATCTGATACCCTTTGGCGCCTAAGCGAGTACCGAGGTCGCTCAGGGTGACGGCTTGATTGTCGGAGGAATTGCGGTTTTGTACGAAGACGGTTTTCGCGGTGGCCGGTGGCAGGATGACACTGTTGCTTGAGAGTAAATCCGTGTCTTTGATATTTGATGAACATCCGGTGAGGAGCAGCGCGCACATACACAAGGCATGCGGTCGATACATCGGGTCCTCCTCACACGCGTAGGGTGTGGAATGTGGGGCGCACCGCCCGGCGACGGTGCACGTCCTGTTTGGTGATGTGGGAGGCTATTGTGCTTGGAGTCCGTCACAACGTCAAGGACGTCGCTGCTGTCCTCTGCATTCCCGTTCGTCTGTCTCGTTTGGTTGGCGACCCACTCGCCATGGCCTGCCCTCGACCCGGTCGTCAGGGAGGCACATCAAATTTCCTTCTGATTCTATCCTTTCCTGACATCTCTTTGCCCTACCGTAGAGGATCAAACCCCGTTATCCTTTATAACCATCCCTTCCGCTTAAAGTACCAATAGGGAGCGATTCCGGATAACACCATGGCGCACACGGCCAGGGGATATCCCCACCACCAATGTAATTCCGGCATCACATCGAAATTCATCCCGTAGATGCTCGCAACCAAGGTCGGGGGCAGAAACACTACAGCGGCAATGGAAAAGATCTTGATAATTTGATTTTGCTCGATATTAATGAGCCCCATTGCGGCATTCATTAAAAAATTGACCTTTTCAAACAGGAAGGTGTTGTGCGGCAGAAGGGAATCGATATCACGCAAAATTTCGCGAATCCAATCGCGTACCGTTTCATCCCCACGTCCCCGACGCTGGAGAAAGGCTAAGGCGCGTTGGGTATCCATCAAACACAGCCGCACTTTCCCATTTCCATCTTCCTGCCTGGTCAGCGAATCGATCGCCCCCTGCAGATTCCGGCCCTCTTTCGCCAGTACTGTTTGACTGATGATTTCCAAAGCCAAATGCGTGGCTTCCAACTGGTCGGCCAGATGTTCAATTTTCAGTTCAAACAACGCAAGGAGCACCGACAATGGATCCCGGATCAGATCCGATTCATGTCGGGCTCTTCGCCGCAACAGACGAAACAAGGGGAGGGGATGATCGTGTAAGGTAATGATGCAGTTGTCTTTGATCGTAAAGGCCACCGCCCTCGTGGTGGCACGCTGATCCTCTTCCTGAAAAAAGAATGAATAGATATGGAGGCTATCCTCTCCTTCATTGACACGGGCACTGGCTTCAATTTCCCGCACCTCCTTGCTGGTAGGAAGAGGTTGCTGGTACAGAGTCTCAATCAATTGCCGCTCATCGTCCGTCGGGGCGGTGAGATCGATCCACATGGCCACGTGCAGAGTATTCGAAAGCTCCGGGACAGGCAAAGCCTGGAACTTTCCATCCTGTAAGGCATAGGCGTTGATCACTCGTCGATCCTCTCATGTACGCGAGATCGAAAAGAGTACCCCTTCACTGAGATACTTCGTCCAATCCCCGGCTCGGTACCACCAGGCCTCTGAAAAAAATTATTGCCGGAGTGACGGCCTCATCACAGGCACATCCGGATTGGAAGAGCAATAACAATGCGCCGGTTTTACATCAACGTTATTCGATAAAGCAAGCGATGCACCCGTAGGCGACAGTCTTGTGTTACGCGGCGAAAAGGAGGGGATCAACCCCCGATGTACGAGCCAAGGGGTCAGAAGAACGGTGAACATTTTTCTCTTCCGGCAGGAATCAGGAATAGGTCAGAGGAGGAGGATGGTTCAAACCCCGATGGCGGGAGCCGGTCCTCTTATGGACCGATGAAGTGGACTCAGGGCCTTAATGCACCAATCCCGGGAGTGGCCCCCCCTCAACAAGCGAGGGAGTGGGTTCCTGGTAGGAGTGCAGATAGGCATGATGATCGTGCCTCATCGCCCCTTCCTGGAGCATGTCGAATAACGAACCGAGCTTGCCTCGAATTTTTCTCGCATAAAACTTCGGCAGCACTGCTGTTTCGCCTTCCAGGAATCCTCGAACCGACGGATCCGTATCCAGTAATCCCCGGATCCTCGTATGGTATTTGATCCGGCCGAACCCTCCACTCGACACCGAACGAATCAGATTATATAACCGTGGAGTAAGGCCCCGGTTCAACACCAGACGCCGAAGAATCATCGGCCAGGAAAACGCATTCCGGTGAATATCCACGACATGATCATAAAATTCGGTCCAAGTATAATTTTTAGGCCGCACATTCATCGCGTGATTGTTATCGAGAAAATGAAAGGGGAAGGGCAGCACCCGCCCCTCCCGTTGCAAGTCCCGGTTAAAAGGAGCCGATTGGCCATATGCTGTAAGCATGGAACACGCCGGGAAGGCTCCGGGGGCCAAATCTATAAATTGCTTGGTGAGTTCAAAGGGCTCAGCCCCCTGCTCCGTATCCAACCCCACTACGAAATTGACCTGGACATAGGGAATATAGCGCAGGATCAGATTGATATGCTCCGCCACCTGTTTTACTTTCTGCTGCCCGGTATAGCGGCCTGTTCGGGATTTTTCTCCCATATCATACCACGACTCAATCCCCGGCAGAATCGCTTTGAATCCATTTTGCTTTAACCGTTTCAGATGCGATTCCGACAATAATGACAACGTGCTTTCAGCAATGAAGTCGATACTGTTGGGAGGAACCGCCGTTTCGATGGCCCGCATATATTCCTGAAACCGCACTCCGAAATTCGGGTCGTGCCAGGCCATAACCGGTCGTTTCATTTTTGTCCGTAGGAATCTCAAATCTTCGGTGATCTGGTCAAACGACAAGGGCTGATAATCAACGTTGGCGTCCACACAAAACCCGCAGGTATAGGGACATCCCATGCTACCGATCATGGGCACCACTTTAAACGACGTGAGCGCCTTGGCGATGGTCGGCTCGATGAATTTCCACCGTTCCTTCACTCCCGGCAATTCGGTCGGCTGTTTGGCTGCCGCGGGCTGAACTCCCAGGGGACGATGCGGGGAACAATCCGCCAGAATATCTTGAATGAGGGTCTTGTCGGTGAAACCCACCACCTAGTCGAAATACCGGGCGGCATCCTGCGGATAGCTCCGGGCATGAAGCCCTCCCAACACCGTCACCGCACCACGGGACCGAAACAAATTGCTGATGGCATAGGCGGTCAGCGCTGATCGACTAAACGCCCCGATGAAGACAATGTCCGTTTCACCAAGCAATTCCCCCTGAAGATCTTCGCCGCCGGTATAGCACACGAACCGAACTTGATGACCCAATTCTTCACACCATACCCCGACGACCTGCGGCATGATGCTCGCCAGGTTTGGATTCATGACCCGGGCATAGAGGGCATTGGTAGGACCTTTCGTCACAAGGTCAAGGATTGTCACCCGACGTGGGCGCATAGGCAACCTCCTAAACTTTGGAAAACAGGAAATTTTGGGAGAGGAGGAAAGAGGAGTCTCCGGAAGTTTAAATGTCGTAATGGAAATCCGGCATGAGGTCAAGGAAAGCCAGTTGCATTAAGACCGATCTTCCTGTACGGTTTTGAGTGAATCGACCGTCTCGATAGGATCCAAGCCATCCTCCGGCTGTTCTGGCCGGTGTCGTAGCCCAAATCTCCTCAGACCGGCCTCGATACACAACCTCAGCATTGGACAATGTGGTTCGTGCTGCGTCCGGTTGTACCCAACAAAGGAACTGACTGTCATGCCGAACCAAAAACGACGAAAAGACCTTCGCAATGTTGCCATCATCGCTCACGTCGATCATGGCAAGACCACCTTGGTCGATGCCCTGCTGAGACAAACCGGGGCGCATGTGTTTAAGGAAGGCGAAGCCGTCATTATGGATTCGAATCCTTTGGAAAAAGAACGCGGGATTACTATTTTTTCGAAAAATGCTTCGCTCCTCTATAAAGATACCCGTATCAATCTCGTTGACACCCCGGGCCATGCCGATTTTGGAAGTGAAGTCGAGCGCATTCCGCGAATGGTGGACGGCGTGCTCCTGCTGGTGGATGCCTTTGACGGCCCGATGCCCCAAACCAACTCGTCCAAAAATCGTTGGAACTGCACTAAACCCATCGTCGTGATCAACAAGATCGACCGGCCCAACGCCCGGCCTGAAGAAATCGTGAATCAGACCTTTGATTTGTTTTGTGAACTCAATGCGACCGACGAACAATTGGATTTCCCCATTGTGTACGCCTCCGGCAAAGAAGGACGGTCCACCCTGGACCTGGTCGACGAGGCTGTCGATAGAAACCCTTGTTGGACACCATCATCCATCGGGTCCTCGCCGCCGGTGGCCGATCCTGAGCAACCGTTTCAAATGCTTGTCACCATGTTGGAATATGACTCCATATCGGGCGGGTGGCCGTCCGGACGGATTGTCCATGGCATGGTCGAAGTCGGAAACTCCATCGTCGCCGTCAAACGGGATGGCAGCCTTGCTCGGGGAAAGTCACGAAACTATTGACCTATCAAGGACTGGTCCGCGTCGAAAGCGACTCTGCTCTGGCTGGTGACATTATCTCTCTGGCGGGAGTGCAAGACGTGCGGGTGGGCGAAACCCTGGCCTCTCCACAAAACCCGACAGCCTTACCGACGGTCAATGTCGATGAACCGACCATTTCCATGAACTTCTCCCATAACACCAGTCCGCTGGCCGGAAAAGATGGCGGACGTTTTCTGACATCGCGACACATCCGTGAACGCCTGGCACACGAAGCCATGATGAATGTAGGAATCAAGGTGGAGGAGGTTGACGGCGGCGAGCGATTTAAAGTCTCCGGACGAGGCGAACTCCATTTATCCATTTTAATCGAGACGATGCGGCGTGAGGGGGTTTGAATTGGAAGTGTCCCCCCCAAAAGTCATTTTCAAAGAAATCGACGGTGAACTTCTGGAACCGGTCGAGCTCGTCATCATTGAGGTGGACCCAGGCTATCAGGGCTCGGTCATCGAAGCACTCGGCGGCCGGAAAGCGGAAATGAAAAATCTCCTCATCAGTGCCGTCGGCACAGTCCGTATGGAATTCCACATAGCGTCCCGGGCCCTCTTAGGGTTTCGGAGTGAATTATTACGGATGACCAGAGGAACCGGCGTGATGTCGCAAACCTTTCACGAATACCAGCCTTTCAAGGGAGACATTCCTCATCGTTCGACCGGCGTGCTGATTTCTCACGGCCCCGGACAGGCTGTGGCATATGGCCTGTGGGGTCTCCAGGATCGGGAGAAATTTTCCTGCACCCCGGCGCGGACCTCTATGAAGGCATGATTGTCGGGATTAATAATAAAGGGAACGATCTGGTAGTGAATGCCGTTCGGGAGAAAAAACTGACGAATATCCGGGCGTCCGGCTCGGATGAAGCCATTCACCTGATTCCTCCGCAGGAGATGACGCTGGAATTTGCCCTGGAATTTATCGAAGACGATGAACTGGTCGAGGTGACCCCCAAAAGCATTCGCCTCCGCAAACGCTATCTCACGGACAACGAACGTCGCGCCGCGCGCAACCAGTCCAAGAAGGCCCAGTGACCGCGTCTACTGTTTAGCCGGATTTTCTTCGCTTCGCCGTCACGCAGGAGTCACGGCGAGGCTTCCGGCTTTTTTCCCGCCGATGCAATTAAAAACGTAATGCCTCAAGATTTTTCTTGAGTACGGGCCTCATCCCCCCCTTCTCAATTCCTGTTTCATCCACCATCTAAAAAAACCCGATTTTATCGGGTGACAGTCGCACTCAGGTTCAATCTCAAATCCGGTCAGATCTTCCTACTCCTTTGGCTATACACTGGTCAAACAATCATCCATCGAATTTCCTCAGAATAGTGCCCTGATTGCCCGTTAAAGCCCGGGCCGACATTCAGTAAGACAAAATCTTCCCCCAATCAGGCGTTTTCACCCCTTAAGTACTTTCCTCTTTCTTCATTTTTACGTATAATCCAGGTCCTACCGTCGAGTCGGGAAACAGCCTTTATGAAAGGCCCAACACCCGGCAGAGAGCCATTCCATTGTGGAGCAGGCATGAACAATCTCTTTTTTTAAAGGGCATGGTTTGGGGAATGACTATATCGCCCTCAACCCGGCCAAACTTTCTTTTCGATTAACCCCGCGAACCATTCGGGCACTGTGCGATCGCCATTGGGGGGTGGGGAGTGACGGAATTCTGGCTCTCAGCCCTTCAAAAAAGGCGGATTTTGGATTGCGGATTTACAATCCTGACGGAAGTGAAGCGGAAAAATCTGGAAATGGGCTACGGATTTTCGGTTGTTATCTCTACCACACCAAATACACCAAGAAAAAACACTTTACGGTGGAAACGAAAGGCGGCCTGGTCGAAATTCATCTGGAACTCAATGGCCATGGCCTCGTGAATGGCGCGACGGTCGACATGGGACGTGCCTCCTTTCAACCTATTGCCCTCCCCTGTACCCTGCGCGTCCCTGAATTGATTCAACAACCGGTCAAAGCGGCCGGCCAATCTCTCCGGTTTACCGGAGTCAGCGTCGGCAATCCGCATTGCGTGGTGTATAAGAAACGGGAAGAACAATGGACCCGCCAGGAACTTTTGGAAATCGGTCCCGAGTTGGAAAATCACATCATTTTCCCCAAACGGACCAATGTCCAACTTGCCGTCCCCACCGGGCCGCGAGCCATTTCAATTTTGATTTGGGAACGGGGGGCCGGAGAAACACAAGCCTCAGGATCCTCCGCCTGTGCCGCCGCCTCTGCAGGAGTCCGATTAGGCTTAGTCAAAAGCCCGGTTCGGGTGAGAGCCCAGGGGGGCACGTTGGATATTACGGTCGATTCTCAATACAACATCACCATGAAAGGGCCAGTGACTGAAGTCGCCAGAGGGGAAATCAGCCAAGCCTTCATTCACGGCTTGCGCTAGAGCTGAATTTACCGCCGTCACCAGACGCTGGGCATTGCGACCGCGGTTGCGTTCACCGCCCAAACCCTCGCAGATATGCCAGGACATCCTGTATATGTTGGTGGGATAAGTCCTTCTTCCAGGCTGGCATGGAGGTCCCGGGCTTTCCCTCCCGAATGATTTTTAACAATTCTTCTTCTGTTTTTTTCTGGACCATTTCTGAGGTGAGGTCAGCCGGGCGTGGCGTGAGACTGTCCGCCACCGGGCCATCGCCTCGACCTTTGGCCCCGTGACAATTGAAGCAATTGGTTCGATACACACTTTCCCCTATCTCGGCATTGCCTATGGGGTCATCCGCCCGGAGGACTCCTCCGGACCATAAAACCATCATCAGGGCCATTCCAACTGACATCCGAGTCTTCACAGCTCTTCCTTCCCGTGTGATTTATTCCGGTAATTTTGGGAATTCAAATGGAATCGGTTCGCCAGCCAACGCTTTCAAAAAAGCGATAAGATCGGTTTTTTCTTGCGGGGCCAATCCCAGTGGTTTCATCAAAGGACTCAACTGAGGATTTGCATTCCCCCCTTTATCGAAAAAGTCGACAACTTCCTCTAACGTTTTAAAGGCTCCATCATGCATATACGGGGCGGATTCTGTAATGCTTCGAAGCGTCGGCGTCTTGAATGCTCCTTTATCGCGTTCTCGAAGAGTCACATAATACCGGCCGAAATCTTCTTTCATCGGTCCTACTTGCGGCACGCCGAGGTTGTGGAATTGATTATCAGTAAAGTTGGAACCGTTGTGACACAGGATGCACCGACCTTTTCCTTTAAACACGGCCAACCCACGTTGCGCGTCTTCACCCATCGCTTTTTGATCACCTAATACAAACTTGTCGAAGGCCGAATTGGTAGAGATGATCGTTCGTTCATAAGCGGCAATCGCGTCTGCGATTCCCTGCATATTTACGCCCGTTCCCAGGACGGATTGGAATTGCTCGCGATAGCCTTTGATCTTGCCGAGTTTGACGACCACATTTTCATGGGTTTCCGCCATTTCAACGGGATTGTGGATCGGCCCGATGGCTTGCTCTTCTAAAGACCCAGCTCTCCCGTCCCAAAACTGGGAGGGATTAAAGGCGGTGTTATATACCGTTGGCGCCTGACGCCCTCCACGCTTTCCACCCACGCCCACGGATGTTTGGTTTGGATCGGCAAATCCCGCAACGGGGTTATGACAAAAGGCACAAGAGATCGCATTGTTTTGGGATAACCGTCCATCAAAATAGAGCTGCTTGCCCAACGAGATTTTTGCGGCATAATTCAGGTTTGTCGGTGGTGTGGGTATCGCCGTCGGAAGCGGGCCAATATCCGGAACCACATGACCATCCACCGTTATCATTCCTATTGGGGAATCAGATCCGGGTTCACTCCCCATCCCGATTGAGGCTATCATGAACAGTCCCATTATCCCGCAAACACCTGCGCTAACTTTCCCCTTCCTGCCTGTCCTCATTGGTTCATTTCCCCCTGTTATTAGTCACATTCACAGCAATTTTTTCAGTCAATAGCATCCCGGACAACTGACAAAAGAGAGCATTCTTTTTGAATAATTCAGTGTACCCCGAATATCTGTAAAATGGTAAGACCATTCACCCAAATTATGAAAGAGATGCTCCTCCTTGGTCTTTTCAGGTAAGTTCCCTATCCAATATGGGAGCTTTCCTGCTTGCTCAGAAACCATGACCCACATTCCCACCCTCGCCTCATTCCGCATGAAACGCCAATCCTATCCCATTGATGCCGTAGTCCCCCAATTACAACGGACGCTGCGGCAACACCGGATCGTTCTTCTCACGGCACAGCCGGGCGCCGGCAAAACGACACAGATCCCGCTGGCCCTCCTTCAAGAACCGTGGCTGATCCCAAAGACCATCATTATGTTGGAGCCTCGCCGGTTGGCGGCACGAGCGGCTGCGCGCCGCATGTCCGACCTCCTGGGAGAACCCCTTGGCACGACGGTCGGCTACCGGACCCGGCTGGATACCAAAATCGGTCCGAACACAAAACTGGAAGTGGTGACGGAAGGCATTCTCACGAGAATTCTTCAACATGATCCGTCTTTACAGAACTATGGCCTGGTGATCTTTGATGAATTCCATGAACGCAGTCTGCAAGCCGATCTGGGGCTTGCCTTATGCCTGGAAACCCGGAAAGTGTTTCGAGAAGACCTTCGACTCTTAATCATGTCAGCCACACTGGACACTGCGGTGCTGTCAAAACCATTGCCACAGGCCCCCGTGATTACCTGCGAAGGAAAAATGTTCCCTATCGAAACCCGCTATATCGGGAAACCGGAGCGAAAAAGTTTTCGCCACGCAAGTGGCACACACCATTCACCGTCTGTTGAAGACCGAACAGGGTAGCCTCCTGGTCTTTCTTCCGGGAGCCGGAGAAATCCGGCAAGTGGAACAGCTCTTGGCGGACCTTCCGATTGGCCCGCACATACGTATCGCTCCGCTGTATGGCGACCTTTCCTCTGATGCTCAGGACCAGGCTATTCTCCTGCCGCCTGCAGGATGGCGCAAAGTCGTCTTATCCACCAACATTGCCGAATCCAGTCTGACGATCGAGGGCATTCGGATCGTCGTCGATACCGGTCTCATGCGCGTGCCACGCTTTGATCCACGTAGCGGCATGAGCCATTTGACCACCATCACAGTATCACAACAATCGGCCGAACAACGTCGCGGTCGTGCCGGTCGCCTGGAACCGGGCCTGTGTGTGCGATTGTGGTCTGAAGCCGAGCAGCGTATCCTCACCCCGCGCACCGCGCCGGAAATTCTGGATGCCGACCTGACTTCCCTTGCCCTGGAACTGGCTCAATGGGGCATTCCCGATCCTCAGGAATTGCTCTGGCTGGATCCTCCTCCTTCCGGGGCCATGACTCAGGCGCGCCAGCTCCTTCAATCCCTTGGCGCATTCGATTCCCAAGGCCGCATCACCCCTCATGGACAGGCAATGGCGGACCTTCCCATGCACCCGCGGCTCGCCCATATGGTCCTTAAGGGAAAAACCTTGGGCATGGGAGCCTTGGCGTGTGACCTTGCGGCCGCTTTAAGCGAACGGGATGTGTTCAAAGGATCAGTCGCACGAGAGCATGCCGATCTTCGTACTCGATTCGATAGATTATACGCAGCACCCCGTGGCCAGAAAGATAAAGGATCTTCGGATACGGGAATTCTCCAGCGCATTCGTCAAGCCTCTCTGGCCTGGCAACATGCGCTTCATATTGCCACGGCGACCAGTCTCCCCAAACAACAGATTGATCGGTTGGGAGTGCTCCTGGCGCTGGCCTATCCGGACCGGATTGCCCGGCGACAAGCAGATGAAACCAGACGATACCGGCTGTCCAACGGACGAAGCGCAAAATTTCATCATCCGGATCCGTTGGAGCATGAAGAATGGTTAGTCATTGCAGACCTGAATGGCGCACCAGCAACGGCAATTATTTATCTGGCCGCCCCGATTACCCGTGAAGATCTGATCACCTATTGCGGGGATCTCATGCAGTCAACGGAGTCTGTGACGTGGAATGAATCAGACCAGACCGTCATGGCTTGCCGACAACGACGACTGGGAGAACTCATCCTGGAGGAAAGCCGCCTTACCCAATCCCGATCCTGATTTGGTGTTGACCGCACTACTCGAAGGGCTTCGAAATAAAGGTCTCTCCTGCTTACCGTGGACTCCAAATCTCAGAAACTGGCAGGCACGGATCCGGTTTCTTCGCCGCGTCCCGGAAACAGGGTCGGCCTGGCCGGATGTCTCGGACGACTTCCTCCTTCACACACTTGAGCAGTGGCTGGGTCCCTATCTCACCACGCTCTCCAGTCTCAATCAGCTCAAACGGATCGATTTGGCCTGGCCGCTTCAGGCGCTCCTCAGTCCTGAACAACGTCGTACGATCGACACGCTCGCGCCCACGCATCTCACCGTGCCGACAGGTTCCCACATTCCACTGGACTATCAATCGGGAGAGATTCCGGTGCTGGCTGTTCGTCTTCAGGAATTGTTCGGTATGACAGAAACCCCACTCTTAGCCAATGGCACAGTGCCGCTGCTCATCCATCTGTTATCCCCGGCCCGACGGCCTGTCCAAGTCACCCAGGACCTCAAGAGTTTTTGGAAAACCGGTTACACGGAAGTGAAAAAAGAATTGAAGGGACGCTATCCCAAACACTTCTGGCCCGACGATCCTCTCCAAGCCCCACCCACCCACGGTTTAAAAAAACGATAATTCATTTATGGAAGTCACACGCATAATCTGGAAACCAATTCCGATCAGGAGATACTAAACAATCGCCACCTCTATTTATGGACAATCTCATCGAAGGATCAACAAACATTGACCATAATTACAAACCTGAAAGAACCATTGAAGGATAACCCCAAATTACTTTGACCAATATAATCGGTTCCTCCTGCCTTATTGCTTTTATTATGCAGAATTTTTAAGGTAAGTCTTCTCCCATCTCTATTGACACCTGCGTGATCATTTTCATACTGGGGAGCCCGCCTCATGATTCCGAAATGTCCTGTCCCTATCTTGCTGATGACGAATTGGGTTTTGGTCAGTGTTCTTTTGGGATGTTCCAGTGTTGAACTGACAAAGGTTCCTAAAAAGCCACTCCCCGCCCAACCCCCGCCACTGGCGGAATTACCATTAGACTTGCCACCCGATGGCGGCCCACGACGACCGGTCGATACTCTTTCTACCACAACCCTTTCGGGGCCTGGACCGGAGATTATTATTGTCGAGAAAGATGCACTCGCCTTACGCACCATTGCCGAACAAGACCCAAGGCGATTTGGAATTTAAAAGTGATGAAAGTGTTCAAGAGACCAATGTGGTTTTTTGGTATGTGGCCCATCTTCCTCATAAAGCGTCGGAAGGGGATCGGCCCATGCGGTATTGGATGGGCCCACTCCTCCAGGTCCACCAAGGAACCCCCTAGGCAAGTCGAAGCAAGCTTCCATTGAGAGACAGCCATTGGGAATTGATCTTCTCAACCTATTCCTTCTTCTTTATTCGAGCAGAAAAACTTTGGTCAATTCCTTTGTTGAGCCCTTGAGCAGGGATCCTTCTTTTTTGCTTGGGCTAAAACAGGAGAAAGCGTTCTTCGCTTTCCACGCTTTCAGATGACGCATTCCCCCAACGCCTAATCGATGGCGCTCAGTCTTGGATCCTAAAACATTATCAATTCGACCCAACGCCGAAACCTTCTGACATTATCCAAACCCTCTCCCTCTGTATGAGACCCTTTTTACAATGGAAGGTCTCAAGAACAGGACCTTGCCTCAGTTTTGGCCATTGCATCATTCCATCGCCTTCTTCAGGAAGGGTTTGGTATGGTAAATGGATTCACTTCAACAGCATGGCAACCTGATTAAGTCATTTCGCCTCGTCCCTCTATTCTTTTGGAAGGAACATTGAGACATGAAACCATATTCGGATATCCGACCCACGCGACCCTGTTCATTGATCGCGTTTGGCTCAGTGATTTTGTCGTGTGTCCTGGGGTATGCCGGACAATCCATTAATGGATTCCGCGATTTAACCTTCGGGATGACGGAACAGGAAGTTTCGGCAATACCAGCCTGCCGCAATTCTACAGAATGTCTCTATGAGCTCACCGATAAAAATCGATATTTGGAATTAACCTATTTGTCCGAGACAGTCTCCAACTCCGCTGAATCCGCCGGATCCCGTCCGATCTCCAGGCTGGCAAAAATTACTATCGATATGGGGCCGTACACTGACGAATGGCACCAACAATTGCAAGTCATCCTGGGAGAGAGCTACCGCCTCACACAAGATCTCACCCCAGCGACCATGGAGTCGTTTGCTGCCAAGCAACAGGATGAACTGATTGCAGGTTATGAAAATGGACAGGTGTTACTGATGATCGTGCGCAGGCCCTTCGGCAACCTCACGATGCAGGTGGTTTATCAAAATGCCGACCTTGCCGCGAATTTCATTCAACAGATGAAAGCCGAGATTCCATCTCCGAAATAAACTTTTGCTGTGGCAAATCCCCGCGCCACGACTCCGTGGGCGCATAAGCCTTTCACCCACACAGGCACGATGCCCACTGATGTGCAGTTTTTATGAAGCTGCCCTGGGACCAGAATACGAGGTGGGGATCAGCAAGCGGGGTTGTAGGGTCTCTCCTCCTATAAATAAGGAAAGAGGCAGTGTCACCACCCCCACTTTCCGTTGCTGGTACATCAATCGTCTCCAACAGCGACGACACAAATCATGATCCTTCATGGAAACGGCACGTCCCAGTTTACTGGAATGAGGGTTCCGTTTTGGAGAAACAAAGACTTTTACTTCGCTTCCACATTTTGCACAATGATTGATCCCGGTCCCGCTCCCCCTTGATGCTCTGTGAGTCACCAACCCAATGCCTTCAGCACCGTTTTTTCGTTTGGGATTCCATGTTTGTTCATGTGGAACAATTGATTCCGGTATATCCCATTTGAGCAATCGTCTCATGACACTCCTCCTTAGAAAGAATGGGTACTTGGCAATTCTCTTTCTAAAGGAGCAAGGGATATGCCGGGAACCGAGAAAAGCGGATTCTTGAGGATAAGGGCCTAGGGGAACAACGGAAATTTGGCGAGAGTTAGGAAGAATACCATGTTAAAGATAGGCAAATTGAAGGTTTGACGGGCATATCTTTCCCGTGTATTACTCTGATGTTTTGACAGCTGTTGGAACCTTTGACATGCAGGAACGGGGCGCTCACGTTCTTTGGACTCTTAGAGTTTCTTCAGACTTTGAACTAGGGATAGACCGATGCATCCACGAAACCTACTATCCACTCGAATGTCTTTGTGCCTGATATACGCTCGATGCCAAAAAATTACAATTAGACCGGTACTCTCTCGGGTGCCGATTCATTCAAAATCAGCCAATAGAGCCCCAGGTTTTGAACCGCTTGAGAAAATTCTTGAAAGTCCACTGGTTTTCGAACGTAACTATTGGCTCCTAATTGATAACTTTTCACGATGTCCTGCTCTTCTTTAGACGAGGTAAGAACGACCACCGGGAGGAACTTGGTTCGATCATCGGCTCTCAATCGTCGTAATACTTCCAATCCATCTATTTTGGGAAGCTTGAGATCCAACAAAATTATTTGAGGCATTTGGCTCATATCACGACCGGCATGGGCTCCAGTTCCAAATAAATATTCCAACGCTTCGACACCGTCTCGCGCCACCACAACTTCATTTTTGATATTGTTTTTCTTGAGTGCCCGCATAGTGAGCTCTTCATCATCAGGATGGTCCTCTACTAACAGAATGACTTTGTTAATCATACTATCCTCCTTGGTCCGGCTTACAATGTAAAATGAAAAGTTGCACCTTGCCCCACCGCTCCTTCTGCCCAAATTTGTCCGCCATGCCGCTGAATAATACGATGCACAGTCGCCAACCCCACGCCCACGCCTGGATATTCCGTATAGGCATGAAGCCGTTGAAAGGGGCCGAAGAGTTTATGCACATATGTCATATCAAAGCCCGCCCCATTGTCCGTGACAAAATAGGCTGACTGCCCTTTGTATTGCCCATGACCGAATTCAATATAGGGATCGGGTTGTTGCCGGGTAAATTTCCAGGCATTGCCTAATAAATTTTCTAATACTGCTCGCAACAATTGTGGATCAGCCGTCGCAAACACGTTAGCGGCCACGCGACATTCCACCTGCCGATCCGATTCCATTTTTTGAAGATCATCAAGTACCGCCCGGACCATCGCACTCAGATCAACAGTCTGAGTGTGGATTTCAGCCCGAGTTACCCGTGCCAGGTTGAGCATGGCATCGATCAGTTGGGACATTCGTTGACTGGCGGCCCGTACCCGGCACAAATAACTTCGCCCTGATTCATCCAGTTTCTCATCATAGTCTTCCAGCACGGCCTGGCTAAATCCATCGATCCCACGTAACGGGGCGCGAAGATCATGCGAGACCGAATAACTAAAGGCTTCAAGCTCCTTATTGCTGGCCTCCAGTTGTGCCGAACGCTGGACCAGTTGGGAATTCAGCTTGCGAATATCGTCCTCTGCCCGCTTGCGCTCCGCCACTTCCCGAATGAGCTCTGCATTCGAGGCAGCCAACTTTTTTGTTCGCTCCTGAACCCGTTTTTCCAAATTATCCTTAGCCTGGCGAAGGGTATCTTCGGCCAACTGGCGCTCATAAATTTCCAATTCCAAATGTGTATTCGCATCTTGCAACGCACCGGTTCGTTCTCGAACCTGTTCCTCTAACTCGCTTGCGACCCGACCGAGCTTCAACACTACTAACCCGAATCCTCCAATCCATAAGCAAACCAGCATTCCCATCAACCCATACGTTCCCTGCCAATTCATACCCATAACCTTCTCTAACGAATCAATGGGATAGACGACCTCCAACATGCCAGCCACTTGCCCGATCTGCCAATCACGCTTCGGGCTATCTGAATGTCCGTTATGGCATTCCACGCAGGCGCCCTGCATCAGGTCGGCCTTCGCGAAACGGAGTGACTTACGACCATCGACCTGTTCAATCCGATAAAACGGTTCACCGGGATGTTGCGTAAAAAATTTCCAGGCTTCATCCTGAAACGCGTCCAGGATGCCTTTTGAATCTCCCCCTCGGGGAAATGGATACGGGCTTAGCAACCGTAATTGTTCACCCGGTCGTCCCGCGACTAATCGCTTCCCCAGGGTTCGGCCTAAGGTCGCCGGTAGAGGGATCTCGCCTCTATGGTCTCCATACTCAGCCGAGGCCTTGATTCCCTGATCATGAAGGCGTTGAACAATTTCGACGGTATACCATATCCGCATTTCATTCACGGCTCTGGTATAAATATCCGCTCCCCGAAATGCTATGGCCGTCACCATCTGGGTTTTTAATTGGGAGATGTGGAAATAAATGACGATTAAACAAAGACCAAAAAGCACAGTTAAAACCACCAGCGTATGTTTGTGCAGGAGTTCAAAAACTCCCAACAGCCCATTCGCAGATTTCCGCCATAGCCACAAAATCTGCACCGGATATTCTTTACGAAGAGTCACCTGTGGTCCCGGCATAAGTCTTGACAATTCCCGATTACGACCGCTCATTTCTATCAATTTTCAAAGAACATCCTCTGTCATAGCCTATCGGAAATATACCAATGAAATTGAGCCATAACCCATGCGAGCATTCGACCCACTGCACTGAATTTTGGGGAGAATGACTTTTCATCCTTTTCAAGAAGCTTTCACTTCCGATCAGATCATCCTCGACCGGTACACAAACCCATCACGGGGCTTTGGGGGTTGAGAAAACGGGCGTGCAGGAAGAAACTCAACTGGCCATGACTGTCCTCAATAGCTCCGACTGTGGTAGGCGAATTGTATGATGAAGGAAGTCTGTCCTCCAAAACACAAACCGTCTTTGAAGGAATATCACTGAACTCCGTGTGTTCTCCAACTCAGGTCAGCCCTCCTCTTGATTCACCCGCAGTCATTGTGCAACCCTTTGTCGAAAGTTGCCCTCCCACTTACATCGGCGCTTGATTTTGCCTGGCAACTGCCATAAAGGCTTCCTCCGACTCTGATAAGCCGGCAGAACCATTGTCTTCAGGTATCGGAGTTTCCAGCTCCTGATCTTCCTCATAGGATTGCCGTAATTCAAGGATTTCAATATCCAATTGGGCATCCGGATACAACCTTCGCAAATCCCACTCCGTAATCCACCCACGAACATACTCACGCATCCGTGTACTGGATAATTTCTCCACGGCGGAAATCGGAGGGGGGGTCCAACTATACGCCGATCCATGGAGAAAGCGGAGTCGTTCATATAAGGCATCTACCATAGAATCATACGGACGTGTCAGTGGTTCACTTTCTCCTTCAATCAGCCGGACCCCCTGGACTGCGAGTAACGCTTGCGCCTGGACTTCTGGCGCCACCCCTCCCTGAGACATTTGCTCTAATTTCTGAGAATCCTGCTTGTCCTCCAGGACCACACTTTGAAAATCATCGGTCAATGCCACAATGGCTCCTATCGCCGGACAGACATACTCGGCTAATACGCCCATCCATCGCGCCACCTCCATATAGGACTTCGCTCGTTGTTTGAACGAGTACCGGCCGATAATTTCCGCCTCGTCAATGAGCAGGATCCAGCCCTTGTAGCCTGCGGCCACCATGAGCCGCGAGACAAATTGGAACCGATGCATGGCCAGGCCTTGATTGGACAGCTTCTTGAACGCGTAAGGAACCTCGGGAGGACATCCTTGAAGATATTTATTGAGTTGACTATTACTCAACGGATCTCCTCCCCAATACCGGATCATGCGGTGACTCAGCTCAGGATCATTGATCATCCGCTCATAGAGGTACAGAGTCGCGGCAATCCGGGAGTCGCATCCTTGGTCCTCTCGATGTACCCACTCATACAAATCGGCATAGTGAGGACTCTGGAAATTTAGTTCACCGGATATTTCTGTCAAGGCATCGCCATGCTTCCCGGGAACAATGGCATTATTGATGGCTGCACGAAAAAAAGGCACACCATTGTAGAATGGCGTCTCCTTACTGATCACAATAGGACTGCAGACAAAATTATTTTCTAGCGCCACCTGTTGTAACGCCTGAAGCAGATGAGACTTCCCACTTCCAAATCCTCCTTCGATCACGAGTCCTTTGGAAGATAAGCCATGAGGAACCTGCGTTTCCATCTGTTGAAGGAGTTGTCTGAATTTCCCTTCCAAATCCGGTTGATGGCTTCCAAGCACCTGCACCACATCCCGATTCGGCACCCCGGATCGCAACGCTTCCATGGCACGTTGGTGTCCCACATCTCCATTGGCCATGGCCGGTCGATCAGGGTATTCCATTTTCCCCGTCTCGTGTTCTTCCCCAACGATTTCGGTTCCAAGACGAATCAGAGCCCCCAACGGATTTTGATATTGGCGGTCACGGACTTCATCCCAAATTCGTAATTTCAAGGCCTCATATCGGTTGAGTCCTCGCCGCCCGTCTGTCAAAAACTCCGGCGGAACGTGAACCAACAACAAAAAGCTTTCCAAATCATCTGTTCCATCAATAAACTGACGAAGCATTTCGTAGACATCCAGCGTGGCCGACACCCCGTAAAATAGCCCTTCCGGAGAATCCGGTTTTTTATTGATCAGACACCGGCTCAAGTCCAAGGAAACCACCAGACCTGTTTTCCCCACTATCCGCAACCAACGGGATAAGGAGGCAAACATATATCGGGCATTGGTCCGCCCGATTTTTTGAAAAATCAGGGCTTCCTTCAGAGCTGAAATTTGACGGATCTCCCCGCATAGCCAGGCCTTGACCGGTTCCGTCATAAATGGGCTCTCCGAGCCGGAATCCATTTGGCCCAAACACAAACGGATCATGGCCATACGAAATTCCTGACACATCTGGGTATCCCGGTAGATGGCCCGTTCCAACCAACTATTCAAATCCCGACGTAGTAACGGTTCTGCCCGTTCATTCATCCGGGCAATCCCTGCCATGCAAAATTCGTCTCGGCTATCGGGTATCTGATATCCATTTTCTTGAAGGAGCCGGCGGACGAATTGGGATGCCAAGTCATCCCATGGTATCCGGCGAGCAACCTGATGAAAAAACTTATCCATCATATGAATCTTGGTCTCTTTTGCATCGACGGAAGCGCATGCATACCCTTCCTGCTCAGCCAAGATCGCTAATTGGGTCTGCACTCCTGTCCGATTAGTGTCATCAGGCGTCACCACAAACTTGACGGATGACCCTCCCTGCCCAATAAATCGCTGAAGGTATTCCTTCCGGAGAGTGTGGAACCATTCTTGGGGCCGTAAATCCATTGCTAGTATCCCTCACTGGTTAAAAAAAGGAGTTCATGTGCAAATGACACTTCAGGTTCTGACGATATGGATGATAGGGATCCAGATCAAGCCACCACATGCTATTTCAAGACGGGGATTCCTAAAACCGCAGTAAATCACGGGAATTCATAATAAGCTGATTGTGGCCTTGCTGTGATGAGGATCGTTGGCCTTGCCTCTTTCAAAATTTTGAGGACTGTAACGTTTTCCAACAGCCTGCTTAAGTGGTCTCCGACAGTGCAGGTTGAAGAATGTCTTCCTGAGCACCCTCCAATTCAATATCTTCCGTATAGTCTTGTCGGATTTCAGTCAATTCGATTTCAACCTTTTGAGTCGGATCGAGACGATTCAGATCCCATTCAGTGATCCAACCTTTGACATATTCACGCATGCGGGTGCTGGATAACCGTTCAATCGTGGGAACCTGAGGTGGCTCCCACCCATATGCCGCACCATGGATGGTACGAATTTTGTGGTAGATTTCTTCCACGAGCTGGTCATAGGGACCAACCAAGGGAATACGCTCGCATTCAATGAGTCGCATGCCCTGTTCCGCTTGTCTGGACAACACCAAATCAGTTTCCGATCCAGTTTCACGCAATTTTTCAGGCACTTTTTCCCGATCCCCTTTTTCATCAAGAATGGCACTTTGAAAATCATCGGTCAGCGCCATTACCGCGGCCAATCCGGATTTATACCCAAGATCCGCGAAACTGGAGGCTTCAAGCCGACCCAGCCATCTGGCTAATTCTGCATAAGATTGGGCTCGTTGCTTAAAGGAATACCGGCCGATAATTTCTGCTTCATCGATCAATAAAATCCAACCGGAGTATCCAGCCGCGATCATCAGTCGTGAGACAAATTTAAAACGTTGCAAGGCCATTTCCATGGCCGAGACCCGTTCAAACCGGTACGAAACATTGGAGTCACAGGACTTGAGATACCGCTTTATTTCCGCATCGGTCAAAGGATCTCCTGCCCAAAATCGAATCATCCGATGACTCAATTCCGGGTCATTCACCATGCGCTCATAGAGAAAGACTGTGGCCGCAAACCGCCCATCAATTTCCCCCCCTTGGCGATGAACCCATTCATAGAAATCAGCATATTGGGGACTCTTGAAATTTAAATCTGCTGCCACCTCTGCAAGGGCATCTCCCCGCTTGTGCGGGATATCCGCCGCTCCAATCGCGGCTCGAAACATCAACGCCGGACTATAGAGAGGCGTTTCCTTACTGATCACAACCTTGCTACACACAAATCGGGATTCCAACGCCATGTGCCTCAGGGATTCCAATAAATGGGTTTTCCCCGTCCCGAATCCCCCTTCAATCAGCATACCTTTTGTGGTCCACCCTTTATGAATACTGGCCTGGGCTTCCTGTAACATCTGTTGAAATTTTGATTTGACCGTCGGCTGCGGACAACCGAGCGCTTTGACGGCTCCCGGACTCGGCACTCCCGCCCTCAAAGATTCGATCACACGTTGATGCTGCACATCCTCCTTGCGACTTCCTACCCTTGACAGCAAACGGCTCTCCTCAAACTTTTCGATGTGTTCCGTGAGCCGGACCATCGGCGCAAATGGATTTTGACGGGTTTTATCTCGGACATCGTCCCAAATTCGAAGCTTTAACGCCTCGTACCGACTCAGCCCCAATCGTTGATCAGAGAGAAAGGCTTGTGAGGTCACCACCACAACCAATAACCCTTCAACCTCATCGCTCCCATCGATAAACTGCCTCAGCATCTCATAGGCATCCATAACCGCCGAGGGTGAATAATTCAGGGACGTTGACCCTGCTCCCCTGGCCCCCATAAAGGCGGAAATATCGATGGTCAACACCACGCCGGGTCTTCCCAACAGACGGACCCAATGTGCAAAGGACGCAATGAGGTCACGAGCATTGCTCCGGTTCACTTTTTCGAAAATCAATAATTTTTTGAGAGCGGCCATTTGCTTCAGCTCTCCTTTCAGCCAGGCTTTAATCGCTGTCGCCTCTTTCGACTGGCTGTCAGGTGATGCCATTTGAGCTAAACACAACTGAATCATGGCCAACCGGAATTCCCGACTCATGTGGAAATCCTGGAACAGCGATCCTTCCAACCATGAGTTGATATCCCGTTGAATCGTGGCTTCATCACACCCGTTGAGCGAGGCCAGACCGGACCAGCTGCACTCCTTCCTGAGTTCCGGAATCCGACGTTGATTTTCTTTCATGAGCTTTTTCACATAATCAAACGCCAGGGCTTCCCAATCGATTTGTCTGGCCATTTCCCGGAACAAAAGGTCAATGAGTTGCACTTTCGTTCGACGGGAGTCGACTTGAATCGTAACAAAGCCTTCTTCTCGCGACAGTTCCTCTACCCCATAGGTCACAGACTTCGTATCCTGAGCCTCCTCCACAACCGCAAATTTGACTGACGAGCCTCCTCGACGAATAAATCCTTGAAGATAAGCTGTTTTGAGAACGTTTAACCATTCCTGTGGGGACATAAATTTTTCCTCAATATCCTTTTACCCTGGTTCGTCTTCTCGGCTCACCCTAGGGAAACTTAAATAGCGGTCCTGGTTTGTTTATCATGCCTGGACGAAGGAAATTCCATAATAGGTTTTCTCCCTTCCCCCCTGCGCAATGACTGATAAGGTTCTCGATGCATCGCGCACGCCGGTACTGGCATGAAAGTTAGCCCGATGATTATTTTTGGTCGTAATGGTCCCACTCTTATCCAGTAAATAGACATCCCGGCCGAATTCCTGCCTGTTGTATTCACTGGCCTGCCACGGAAGAAGCGTGAGGAGTTGATACAGTTCTAAGAGAGGAATCACCGTCCCTTTTCCGATCAGATGCTTTCCCCGCCCCGCTACCACAATGGAATAGGCCGTAAAGACCATTTCGAGAAAGGCTTGCGGCTTAAATCGTAAGGGTTTATTTTGGACTTCTTTTAACCGTTTGACCAAGACCGACGGGCGGATCCGGTTTTCTCGCATTCGGTCAATTGCTACTGCGCGCTCCTTGTGTAAGATTCGCAATAAAACCGGATAGGAAAACAAATAGCCATCATGTTCATAGAGGTTGACTCCCATATGTTGGGCCGTGGTGAGAAGCTCTTGGCGAAAGGCTTTTCCCGCGAGATAATCCGATTCATCAAAATTCAGACGTTCTTGGGTTTTTATAAAGTCACAGCCCAAACTCAGTGTGACCTCCTTGCCTTCCTCCAATGATTTGCGGAGCTTGACCAAATCGCCTACCTTTGCTGAGTCTTTAATTTTTTTAAACGACGCCATCACCTGCTTCGTCGTTTTCACTAAATCCTCAGCTTGTTCTTCAATGTCAGCGAGTGCCTGCTCCAAATTCACATCTTTCGTCTCAGGGTTGGAAAGGGTGCCAACGTTCGGTGCCTCAAGCACACCCGTTGTCGACGTCGAACCACAGGCGTCTGCCATATTGTCAAATCCATCGGCATTCATGGTCTTTGATCAATTCCTCTGATTTGGGGTGATTTCAGGCAACCGGCTATAGAACCGGTTGATGGCCGCATATGATGTTCATTCGGTACATACTGGCGGATTCTTAATAATTCCTGACTTTTCCAAAGATCATCGCCCACCAAATCCATACAACTTCCTCAATGATGAGGGTTACTCGTACAAACCTCGGTTGACCTTTATTAAGGTGGCCTTTTAAGGTTGTGCAATCATTTCACACCGGACACATGAACGCTTTACCGCCATTTGCTGTCATCACAGGAGCTTCACGGGGAATTGGAGCTGAGTATGCCAGAGCTTTAGCAGCTCAGGGCTATGACCTCCTGTTGGTCGCCAGGGACCAAACACGTCTAGACCAATTAGCCGGGGAATTACAGGACGTCTACTCCGTCAAAGTCTGGAGGGAAACCTTGGATCTTGCCAAACCAAACGCCAGTTCAACCCTTTATCATTTGGCTCAATCGTTTCGGCCCCATGTGGCGTTATTGGTTAATAATGCAGGATTTGGCAGATATGGCTTGATGTCGGACATGCCATTCTCAACAGTTCAAGATATGTTACAGGTCCATATTCATGTGACCACAGAAACCACCAGACTGTTCCTGGCTGATATGATGAAACAACGCCAAGGGGCTATTATCAATATCTCCTCGGTGGCCGGATTTTTCCCCATTCCCTATATGGCAGAATATGCAGCGACCAAAGCGTATATCATTTCTTTTTCTGAGGCGGTGTCAATAGAAGCCCGGGAAAGTGGGGTAACCATTCAAGTGTGCTGCCCCGGCTACACCGAAACCGACTTCCATCAGACGGCACACCATCGTCCACGCCATATCATTCCCCCTCAATCGCCTTCCGACGTGGTGCAAGCTTCGCTCAAGGCACTGAGGTCCAAAAAGTCCCTCGTGACTATTGGGTTGCCAGGAGTCGCGGCTCATTGGATTGCTCGATGTATGCCCAAAAAGTTCCTCATGCGTCTAGCCGGCCGATTTCTTCGCCAAAATTCCCTTTCTCCATGAAAAAATTATTCCGAATATCAAAGGAGCACAGAATGTCGCATTTTCATTGTTCTTCTTTCCCCCTCACCCTCTTTAGTGTCTTTCTATTGGCAGTCGGTTGTTCGGGTCCACGCCCCATTCTCTATCCCAATAGCCATCTCCAACAGGTTGGATCGGAGCAGGCGGAGCAGGACATTGAGGAGTGCAAGCAACTTGCAGAAAATTATGTACCCGAGAACGACGCATCGACCGTGGCCGGGAATACCGCCATCGGTGGGGGCGCAGGCGGTGCAATCGGTGCGGTCAGTGGTGCAATAAGCGGAGGAGTGGGTATCGGGGCAGCCATAGGAGCCGCCACAGGAGCAACCATAGGCTTTATTCGCGGCTTATTTCAAGCTTCACAACCGACACCAGCCTACAAATCGTTCGTCAATCGGTGTCTGTCAGAACGTGGCTACGATTCTATTGGTTGGGATTAGGGAAGTAAAACCTTTGAAGATCTTTGTGTTCCAAGACTACGTTCGTAACTTTCCTCAACCTGAGCGTATCCTGCATCTGAGCTGGAACACGTGGGAATTCAAAGAATCTTACAATATACTCTCTGCACGACGGAGCGCTCCCATCAATACCGGATCTTGATAAGCCACTTCACTTAACGCGTCCAACATATGGAGTTCTTTTTCCTTGGCTAAAGCCTTGGCTTTGCTGTATTGCCGGACGTTAAATCGAGCCACCGATGGCTGCCCATTAATAATCTGACAAGCTAAGGCTCCCCCGTCTTTAAGGGCCAGAGTTCCCCCGTGGTCGAACAGAGTACGCGTCTCATCCAGGCTTATCCCATGCAGTTCCGCAAAATCATGGATGCCGCTTGTCTCGATTAACCGTCCATCAGGCATGACACATTTTCGTTTAAAATGCGGAGACCAATCTTTTCGAAAATCGATATACGAAATGTCTTTACCTTGCGTGATATCGGAATCGCCTTTCGTATTATCAAGTCCCAAATTTTTTTGCCGTAATCGATCCTGTAATTCAAGAGGAAGCCCTCGATAAAAGACTCGCTCCATGGCTTCTTCCAATGTCACGCCATAGCTCTGACGCAGGCGTTCCGCTGTGGCATACTGCTCTAAATCCATAATCCAGGTCTGTTTGGGACCTTTTCCTGTTGGGTCAATCCGGCACACGAATGCGCCCTTTGTGACAAGAATCCCCTCATGCGGGTAGAGATAGATTCCCCCGTTTTGAAGCAAATGCTGTACTGATTCCAAAGGAATATCGTAACTTTCCGACAATACTTGGGCGTGCATCGCAAGATCTTCCGTTTCTGTCATTCCACAGACCATGACATTCCCAGGAGGATCGTGGTCGGTGTAGTTCTCAAGAATGTTATAGAGAACGGGAGGCTTCTCTTTCTTCAATGAACGCTTTTTCACTTTGTACATTACACTCTCCTTCTGGCTGAGATTCTCATATCCCTTTATACTCATCCACTCTTTTTGAACGTCTGGTGATTTTGGTACAAAACGGCATTCCGGTTGCTCACTGAAATTCTCCTCTAATACCCATGATCATTTCCATGGTCACTTGCAGTGCAGGAAGGCGTAATGGTAGAAGGAATTCCCTTAAAACTCCAATGTTAGTTTTCCTGAACTTCTCATGATTAAAAATGCGCTCATTCAGGCTTTCCATCAATTAGAAGCCTTCAAGTGGAATCCTCAAGAAGGCTTTCGTTTAGCCTCAGGGAGGACCAGTCCATATTATGTGGACTGTCGTATTGTATTGGCTCACCCGCACTCACGTCATCTCGTGGCACAACTCGCCTATAGCCTGCTCGAATCCTTAGATTTCACACTCATCGGGGGGTTAGAAATCGGAGCGATTCCCCTGGCCACCTGCATTTCAGATTTTGGCTACACCGCCGATTCACAACGGGAATGGCGAACATTCGTCGTCCGCAAACAACCTAAGGATCATGGATTAGGTAAATTGATTGAAGGCACCATCCATCCAGGGGAAACGGCGTTGGTGGTCGATGACGTCGTAACAACGGGTGGCTCTTTGATAAACGCCGCAGAATCAGCTCGCACTCAGGGATTAACGGTGACTCATGGGTTAGTCGTTGTAGATCGCTCTGAAAATGAGGGAAAACGCAATCTGATGCAAACAGGCATTCAATTACTCTCTCTTCTAACATTAGAAGATTTAAAGCAGGCTACACCCTCTGCTCGGTAGGTCTTCGGATTTACTCCCTGTGTTTTAACCCCTACTCATCTGTTACATCTTCTGTGGGCATACATCCTGCCTTTCCATCGCCCTCCAGATTGGGAGGAAGAGGGGATTCCGTTTCGCGTTCGGAACTCCAGTGGCACTCATCTATCCCATGCGCCTCGCTTGACCGTCTCTTCTGCCCAACCATACAATTAAAATATTCATTTCCAATTGTCCGGGCACCTTCATTTTCAAAAAGGACAAGACCTTTCCTCTTCACATTCTCATTCCAAGAGAACCTTTCCCAACACCACGGAGGATCATTATGAAACACATCACTCTCTCCTTGGCCTTCGCCCTTCTTTTTGTGGGATGGTGGAACCCCGACTTAGTTACTGCAGAACCCTATCTCTTAACTGTCCAACAACTTAAGGCTGGGCTTGAAAAGGCAAACCAGCCCAAACAGAAAGGATTTGTGCTCGTCGATGTTCGAAGCCCGGAAGAACATATCGGTGGCTTCATTCCTGGAACAGATCTCAATATTGATTTCAGGGAAATACAAGCACGGCATCGTGAACTCAAAGCAAACCTAGATCAACACATCGTTGTGTATTGCCAATCTGGGCACCGTAGCAACATTGCTGCTGAAACATTAATGGGGCTGGGTTATCACAATGTGTATAACGTGGCAGGGAGTATGAACGCCTGGGAGGAGGCAGGGTATCCCATCGAACAACCCAAGTAATCAGGATCGGATTTTGACAGGAAAATTAGGATTCCGCCACCGTGGAATAGATGTCGTTAAAATCCTGATGCATTTCCCGAAAAGCCTCCAAAAGATGAGGGTCAAAATGGGTCGGTTTCGTCCGGTCGTTACCGTTTAATATGATATTGCACGACTTCACATGCGTAAACGCTGGTTTGTACGGTCGGCGACTCCGTAAGGCATCGTACAGGTCGCATAGCATCACAATCCTTCCCGTTATAGGGATCTGTGTTCCTTTCAGACCTTTAGGATATCCGCTTCCATCCCAACGTTCGTGATGGGTTAATGCCACCTCTTTGGCCATCTCTAACAAGGGAGAAGTCGAGCCATCCAAGAGACTCGCCCCCAACAAAGGATGTTGCTTGATTGATTCCCATTCTTCCTCCGTCAAAGGACCTTGCTTTCCGAGAACGGCATCGGGAACACCGATTTTTCCCACATCATGCATCGGCGCTACCGCAAATAAATATCGAGCGCGTACTGGATCCCAGCCGATGGCCAGGGCGAGGGATTGCGAATAATGGCTCAACCGTTCAATATGGGCTCCTGTTTCCTCATCCTTATAGCGTGACGCACGGGCTAATCGAAGAATGGTGTCCGTGTAGGCCTGTTCTAATTCACTATTTTTGCGTTGCTCGGCCTCCAATGCCACCTTGAGGTCTCGTGCGTAGGCGAGCATTTGGGCATGCGCTTTTTTCAATAGTTGGGTTTTCTGTCCTTCCTGCTCCAACATCTGCTTGAGGTCTCTGGCGAAAACCATAAGCTGCGATCTGGTTGCCTGAAGTTGCCCTTTGGCAGTTTGCTGGGAAGATGTTTGCTGTGAGCGCTTTTTTGAGCCAGAAAGTGGGATCCCAGCTTTTTTCGGTAGCCCTTCTTTCATCAAGCCAATACCTCCCGAACCTTTTGAATCAGTTCAAGCGGGCTAAATGGTTTGGTCAGATATCCTGCAAGATCAAGAGATGTCATCTGCTCACGGGCTTCGATCCCGTCTTTAGCTGTGAGCATGACTATAGGGATTTTAGCGGTATCAGGGTTTTGGCGGAGCCTTCTCACCACCTCACACCCATTAAGACCAGGCATCATCCAGTCCAAAATTAATAAGTCGGGAATGTGGTTGGAGATGGCATCCACTGCCCCCCTACCATCCGATGCGGTGAGGATCTGATAAGAAGGATTTTCGAGAGTAAATTGGACCAGGAGCCTGAGATCTTCTTCATCATCGGCGATGAGAATCGTTTTCAGGGAAGCTGCCATCAATAAAACTTTCTGACGGTTAGCCCGCAGGGGCTCAAGGAGTATCTAATCCATTGCCGACATATTCATCCTCCTTGATGACATGACTGTTCTGTTGAGAAGCATTTTCGATAGAATCCAAATGCTCCGATTGCCAAATGTTTTTTTCAACTTTTCTTGCAACGGTAATGAACCCGGAATGGGCGACCATTCGGTGATCTGGTCGGACACTTCGTCCCTTAATATTCCAAGTCCGCAACAACGTTTCAAAGTTTTGAACCAGGGAGAAGACCCGGCTCTTCTCCAATGCCTCCACAGTTTGCATGACCTGCGGCACCGTGGGTACATAACTCAGATACAGACCCCCGGGCCTTAAGGCACGGGCTGCATGGGGAACCACTCGCCAGGGCTCTGGAAGATCTAATACCACTCGATCAAACATCCAGGAAGAATTCCCTTCCCCAATCTCTATACCTTCGTAAGCATCCCGAATCTGAAGGAAATGATTGGGTACCTTTCCCAAAAATCGTTCAATATTTTTTGTAGCCGTGACCGCAAAATCCTCTCGCATCTCATAGCTCACCACACATCCCCGGTCCCCAACTGCACGGAGAAGGGCCATCGTCAATGCCCCAGACCCGACGCCGGCTTCAAAGACCCTGGCACCGGGGTATATATCCGCCCACATGGGTATGACGGCCAAGTCTTTGGGATAAATAACCTGAGCCCCTCTGGGCATTTTCAACGTATACTCAGCTAATGTTGGATGAACAGCTACCATTAATTTTCCATTGGAAAACTGGATCACGGTCCCATCAGGTTGTCCAATAATGTCATCATGAGGAATGCGATCTCCACTATGTTGAAAGATTTCTCCGGCTCTGAGTGTGACCGCATAAGGCCGTTCCTTCTTGTCGATTAAATGAATTCGTTCTCCATGTTGAAATGTTTTCATAAGGAGACCATTCTATCAAGGAAATTCTCCATTTTGATACCCATCAAAATAAGGGAGACGGCAAAAGAAAACATGAGCGACGATAAAGCCTCTTTTCAAACGGAGCTTTCTTGACAGCTCCTCCTTTCAGACGTATGATTGAAAAACTCCACTACTCATACCCACTCCAGTAACTTCTTACGATTGTCCAGACCTTTTAAAATTGGGTGTTCCTTATCTGGTTGGCATTTCCTAAACATCCGGAAATTGCCAACAGCCCGACTAGAGCAGAGCTATTATAGTATTCCACCAAACATTCTCAATATTATGAATCCAATATTTCAGAAGATGAGAACGCATAGGTTGTATAGTCTATTATGAAACGACTTTTCACCGTCATCGGTCTTGGGCGTTTCGGGTATAGCGTGGCTCAAACGTTGGTCACTAAAGGATGCGAAGTACTCGCCATCGACAAGGACGAGGAAAAGATTCAGGCGATCAGTGACATTGCGACCTTTGCCGTTCAATGCGATGCGACGGATGAACGGGCTTTGAAAGCAGTCAGTGCTCAAAACGTCGATGTGGCAGTGGTCAGTATTGGGGAAAACATTGAGGCCAGCATTCTCATTGTTCAGACCCTCAAAGAAATGGGGGTGAAATCCATTGTGGCAAAAGCCGTGGCCACCATTCAGGGGAAAATATTAAAAAACCTTGGGGTCGATGAGGTCATCTACCCCGAACGCGATGCGGCCATCCGCCTCGCCCATCGCCTGGTCTCACCAAGTGTGCTGGAATACCTGGAACTCGCCCCTGGCTATAGCGTTGAAGAAGTATCCGTATCCGAGAATTTGTCTGGATTAAGCCTTGAAGATGTTAAATTGCGTAGCCAGCATAACCTAAACGTGATTGGAATAAAAAAACAGGTTACCCGTATGGTCAAAGGGAGGATGATGAAAGAAGAAACCTTTAACTTCACTCCAAAACCCAATGACGTCATTGAAAAAGGTGATGTCCTGGTGATGATTGGCCGCGAAGAAGATCTCGACCGTTTTTGTGATACTGTGTAAGGAATCTAACAGTTCTGTCAAAATTCTCTGCACTTTCCCACCTATTTCATCTTTAGTGAAGCCCTGAACTTTTTGAATTTTCCCCTTTCGAACTATCCAGAGAATTCTGTTTTTTACCGACTCTTACATAACAAATCCTCCTTTCTGAGATGTTAAAGGCATTCTGAAGTTATTAATTTTCTTATTATTTTTCAAAAAGTTGAAGATTTTTCAAGATAAAAGTCTTGCGAAACACACCAAAAACCAGGAATCCCTCTGTTGGAATAAAATTTTCATTTGTGATTCTTGTAAATGGCTGAAAAAACGTTATTGGCTTGTTTTTTGCTTTTAAATCATTATCTAAGATTCAACTTGTTATTTATGCAACATAATCAGCAATGATTATGAATTGTGTGGGGAAATTGTCATGAAATACCAAACTGTTTTGGATGAGCCCACAGAAACAGAGTTTGCCACTGCCAATTCCGAGGACAGAAAGTCCTCGGCAAAAGGGTTTGGGCCAGCTCTTGAATCGTTATATTTTCGATCATTTGGTAGCCGGCCTCTTCTTAATAAAGATTCCGAGATCGAACTCGCGAAAGAAATTGACCAAGCCTCCAGGGCCATCCGGGTAATTATTAAACAAGGTCTACATCTCATACATAATCAGAAGAAAGGACCAGAAAGGGAAGAGACCGTTGCGATTCTTAAGGAAACGTTTGCCTTAAGCGGCCTTTCGGCTCCGGCAATTGAAAAACTCAAATGCGTTTTGCTGGAATTAGGTCAAACTTATCCCTCCGAGCACTCCGCCGTTCACTCTCTTTGCCAACAACTCCAAAAAGCCAAGTTCCAATTAGAAAAAGCCAAATCCGAACTCGTACAACGGAATCTTCGCTTGGTCGTGGACATTGCGAAACGATATACTGGACACGGACTCGCGTTTCTGGACTTGGTACAGGAAGGCAATATTGGGCTGATGAAAGCAGCTGAGCGATTTCAGTATCGCAAGGGATTTAAATTCAGCACCTATGCGACGTGGTGGATTCGGCAAGGGATCACACGGTCACTGGCTGATCAGTCGAGAACCATCAGAGTCCCTGTCCATTTAAATGAAATATCTAATAAAATTGCTCGTACATCCAAGCGACTGACTCAACAGTATGCACGCCTACCCCAAATAGAAGACATTGGGGAAACCCTGAAACTGAGCGCTGAAAAAGTTCACGAGACCATTCAGGCATTTCAAGATCCCATATCGTTAGAAACCCCGGTTGGAGAAGGGGATACGTTTCTCACCGATTTCATTCCAGATTCAGGAGCTTTGACCCCTGATGGACCAGTCTCCCGACAGGAAACCAATCAACAAGTCGAAAGAATTTTGGATTCGCTGACGCCAAGAGAACAGATGGTGATCCGCCTCCGTTTTGGGATTGGTCAGGACGAGCCATGGACACTTGAAGAAGTCGGGCAAAGTATGTCAGTCACCCGCGAACGAGTCCGCCAAATTGAAGCCAAGGCTCTTCAAAAATTAAAGGAGCCCGCGATGAAGGATCTGCTGTCGGCCATTAAGTAATGTGTTGAGATTTCTTCTCTAATCCCCTCTTCCACCCATATTTTTCCCCATTGTCTGAATACAGACTTGTCAAGTCGTCAATAATCTCATTAGCATAGGGTCAAATGGTTCCCGCTTTATCACATGTGGAAATTAAAGCCGCCTTGTTGTCATCAGACTCCATCTACATTCTTCGGCAAGAATTCAGGAGCCACCTGGAACAATTCTATGCCCATCTGAATCTGGCCCCTCCCTACCATAGCATTGAAAAAGCTCTTCAATATTTATCCAATACACTCAGAACCAAACCAGAAGATTTCCGCCAAGAATTCTTGCAGAATCCCGCAAAAAAATGGGAATTCTTTCAGGAAATTTTTTCAGCCTCTGGTTTACAAAAAAAGCATCGAGGGATCATTCAGCAATTGGCCCGCTCCTCAACGTATTCTGGTGCATCCAGTGAATCACTCCGATTTCTTAAAAATTTTGCTGATTGTCTCCCGACCATCCCCCCCTGATCAATCAGATGACTCGACTCCGAACAAACTCAAATAACCAAACCTCAAACCAATTGCTCAAGATAAATTTTGTGAAAAAATATACACTTGTTGCATTTCCGCAACACCAAAAAGCAACCACTTTGTGTTTTTGCCAAAAAACACAATTAATTTTTGTCCCTTCAAATAGTACAACTATTGCACATCAGGCTTAATAGGGCAGTCTAACTTTTCATGCGTCATCAACAAACTCTGGCAAAATCGACTTTTTTATCCGGAATTGGACTGCATTCTGGCAATCCAACCTCCCTTGCTATTCATCCAGCTCCACCAAATACGGGGATTGTTTTTGTAAAACAGATAGCTGACCAGGTTCAATCTTGCCCAGCTTCCATCTCATTTTTAGGGCAAACAGATCATTGCACCACCCTGCAAGCCAATGATTTTCACATACAAACGGTTGAACATGTTTTAGGGGCATTGGCCGGACTCGAGATTGATAATGCCTATGTAGAATTATCAGGCACGGAAATTCCTGCGGCCGATGGAAGTGCCGCCCCATTTGTAGGCATTCTTCAAGAATGTGGTCTCACCATCCAGGAAGAACCACGTACGTACTTAAAAATTGTACAGCCAATCTGCGTAGAAGACGAACAACGATCTATCACTGTTATACCTTCAGCCCTACCGCAAATAACATATAGGATCGATTTCCCGCACCCGCTTATTCAAAAGCAGGAATATCGACATTGCTGTACGCCTCATGAGTTTGAGAAAAACATCGCTGGAGCGCGTACCTTTGCGTTTAGAAAAGAAGTTGAATTTTTGTGGTCACACGGGCTAGGGCTAGGAGGTTCACTGTACAATACGGTCGTCTTTTCAGATACCGGCTTGGTGAATGAAGGTGAATTACGTTATCCAAATGAATGCGTTCGGCATAAAGTACTGGATCTCATTGGAGATCTGTCGTTATTAGGGATTCCCGTTATTGGTCATTTTATCGCAAAATGTTCCGGTCACACGCTCCATACTCAATTGGTCCAGGCGATTATCCAAAATCCTGACAGGTGGATTATTTTGAATGCTGGAGAGTCCGGAAAAGATCACATCTTAGACAAAAATACATTCCCCGAATCAAGAATTAGTCTTTCGGAACTTCAGCCTGCATTTCACTCCCTCTAATTCTTCTTTGCGTTTCCGATTCCCGGCTGTTCTCACGGCAAATAAGGATATTAGATTTTTTCATTGCCTTCATCATGGGACCATGGTAGCGTTTTTATGATAATGTTATCCCACTCGTTTTACCCTAAAATACAACGAGCCAGCCAAATAATATTCCTCACAGTTGGTGTCTTTCTTTTCTGCTGGACGCCGGCGTGGAGTGCTACACCCATAGAACAAGATCCGAAAGGATTCTTCGGAAGTCTTTGGGGAAAGTCACTCAAAGACCGATCAGACCTGAAGGAAATTGAATCGGTAAATACCTTACACGTTTATACAATCAAAAACGGTCCACCCCAGGTCGAAGGCATTGAGATGGAATCAGTTAAACTTTTCACCTTAGATGAGAAGTACGCTCGAGCTCTATTCCACTACCAGGGAGAAGCTATCCACAAATCCTTGTTGCATTATCTGGAATCCCGTTTTGGAAAAAACAAGAATCTATATGGTTCCATGATGCGGGGACTGAGTCAACAGTACACCTGGCGAGGCCCTGAAACCGAAATTTCCGTTACCTATCATGGGTTCAGGGAACGGGGATTTTTAGCTGTCCAGAGTAGAATCTATTCACCACTCTTTCTTGATGCACTCGCTGAGCATTCATATTAACCGGACTTATGATGGGGTTAGCACCTTTCTGACCTCCAACACCTTATCCACAACCGTCTGAACATTGTCCTTATCGACAAATGGAGAAAGAATAAAAGATTTCAAGGCGACAATCGGTTCCCCATAATCGGTTCGGCGGTAACAATCAGTTAGCGATAACATCACCCCTCCACCCGCCATGCCTTCTTGATGCACAAAGTCAAAAATTTTCCGGTTGTACTGATTGTGCTCTAACAGGACCTCCCGGAACGAGGAATCATGCATTTCTTTTTCCTTTATCTGGAACGTATCCACTCCTTCAGGGTAGACCCGAAAGAGTGTGACAGTTCCAAAATTTTCCCGGTTCAACACGGTCGTACATTCATGAATCTCAAATGCTCACGTAAAAGCTGCGCCATTTCGACAATATGGCCAATGATCACCCGCAACCCCTCTTTACCAAACCATTTCAAATTCCCCAAGACAGCGAGAACCCCTGTACGCGGCCTCGATGTCTCCAAGGGAAACATTCCCGGACGTTGTTCTCCAAATTGATATAAGTAAGGCATCTGCTCTTGTGGTCGTTGTAACAATTCGAGATCCTCTTTTTGTTTAAGAAGAAGCAGGCTAGAATTGTAGCGTGCAAAGCCTGGCTTATGAAAATCAATTCCAATCGAATCCGCCAGAGATAGATATCGAATGTTCTGACATGCTGCGGCCAAGGCCCGCACGGTCCGAGGCCGAAAACCTAACGGATTATCCTCAAAGGGATAGTCATTAAAGACCGCCCAAGCCCACCCAATAACCGCATCCGCATGAACGTGGGGACGATAGGACAGTGAGAATTCCTGGACAAGTTCATCCCGCAACATCACCATACTTCGAAGATCATCCACTCCAAAGGCATCTGTTGTCCCCAAAGTGGCAATCATTCCTCCAATTTTTTTTCCCGGGTTTGATGACCTGTATGGCTTGCGCCCTAAGAGCCTTGAGATCCATCGCATTATTGACGGTGGATGAAATGGTAAAGAGATTTTTGGTGCCCAACCCCAACCATCCCACAATATTGAACCGACAATAGTGACTGGTATCACTGGCGAACACCACTACATCTTCACGAATCCCATCTTCCATGGCGCCAGGAATTGCTTTTTCCAGGCCAAATTTAATGCCATATAGGGTGGTTCCGGTTCCACCGAAAGTAAACAGACCGCCAGCTTGTATCGGATCATCCCCTATTAATCGAGCCATTATGGCCACCACCTCCACTTCAGCTAAGGCCACTCGATGGCTATATTCCTCCCACGCCAAATTGGGGTTATAGAGTGAAGAGAGCAACACCCCAATAAGAGAAGATATCGCGACGGGGGGAACGACATTCTGCTGTGTCCGATAGTGCCCCCATAACGTGAGCCCAGAACAGTACTGAACCAAATCCTGCGTCACAGCCTCACCACTGCTTCCCTTTTCAGCCAGATAATTATTTTGGGCAGCGTGATAATCCAATTCCCCGCGCTCCCCAAGAATAGGACGTTCACTTTTGAGGGTATCCACTGCTTCGATAGCCCTCATAATGCTGTGAATAAAATAAGAATCATGCACCCGGTCCGAACCCGGTTGCGAAAGGTCATTCGAAATTGGTCTAAAATTTTTCTATACATGGTTCCCATAACCCCAGACTCCTCTCTCAACTCTGGTGGTGACTCATGCTCTTTTTTTCTCGATCGGAAGTCCTGCAAAGGGTACTTGACTCCTGTTCAGGCAAGGGGCACCATAGACCGATTTTTGACTCATCCTCACCGAGTAATAATAAGGACGGTATGTCCAAACACATTCGCTCGGATCTTTTAGCCATTAATCCTCACCACGCGGTTTCGATTCAGCATGTTGGCTTGGGACAACATCAGGTAGTGGTGGTCGATAATTTTTATCAGCATCCAGATGACGTTCTCCAAGTGGCGCTGAATCTTCCCTATACCGACCGTTTCGAAATCGTGGGGAATTTCCCCGGTGTGCGAGCCAGCCTCAGCCTTGAGACCGGGCAACTGGTTGACACGTTGAGTTCCCTTTGGGGATGTTGCTTGTATACATTTTTTTCTCCCCAACCGGTCGTCTTTCAGGGCATCAAGACTCACCACTACCGCTTAAACGTGGGCCAACGACAACCTCATATCGATCAAGATATCACGGCCATGATTTACCTGAATCCTGCAAATTCCTGCATGGGTGGGACCGGCTTATATCGCCATCGACCGACAGGGCTTGAACGGGTTCCCATTATGCCTGACACCTCGATTCGACAACTTGCCGATCAACTGGAACTGAGCGATGAATTTTTTACCAGCCCGGAAGGATATGACAATTTCCAACATAGCATGATTTTCAATCCGCTCTTCGCCTGTCGAAGTAATACCTACATCAACGATGGCAATGAATATTGGGAATTGGTGAAATTGCTCGACATGCGACCCAATCGGCTTATCATGTTCGATGGGCGGTGCTTTCATTCTCAGTATATCCAATCCGGAGACTACGACCAGGCCTTTCGGGTGAATCAAGTCCTTTATCTGAGTCGAGAAAAAAATTCGTAATCTCTTCCTGTTCAATACCATCCCTTTCCCTGTCCCCTTTTCCTTTTTTATGAGTTTTGCTTCTTCCAAAATTCAAAAACGAGGGGCTGATTGAATCTCAAAAAACTATCTGTTTGTTAGAGGTTCCTTCCTCATGAGGCATTCAGCTGTCAAATATTCTTGAATTAGTGAAAAGCCAAATTGGATAGAGAGGCGAACATATTCTTATTGATATCTTCAAGTTATTTAGGCACGCGATTCACATCCTTTGGCGTGACCTGCAGGTATATTTCTTCCTGATATCCCTTCACCACAAGGAGGAAAAGGCAGGCAACGAAAAACATGACTCCAGCGAAAAACCAATAATAATAAGGGCCTGTCAACATAACCGTCCCATCCGGGTTCTGAATCCAATGGTTTACAAACGCGGTAAACCCGTTTCCCAAAGACACCGAGAGCAAAAACAAGCCCATCATCAGCGATTTGAGTTTAAGGGGGGCCTGGGTATATGAAAATTCAAGACAGGTAATGGACACCATCACCTCCGCCGCTGTGATCACGACAAAAGCCAATAACTGCCAGGCAAGGGCCGGTTCTATCCCTACGCCAATTTGTTGCTCAATGTATGCTGAGATCAGAAAGGCGCCCACCGCCATAAAAAAGCCCATAGCCATTTTTCGTAATGCTGTCATGGGAACAATTTTATTCAACAGCGGATACACGGCATAGGTAAACAGGGGAATGAACAACATAATTAAGACCGGATTGACGGCTTGGATTTGCGACGGCAGCCATTCAACACCCATCCAGACACGGTTCATGTGCTGGGCCTGGAGGACCCATGCTGAGGCCGTTTGGTCATAAAGAGACCAAAAAAATGCGACAAACACATAAATACCTGCCAGCTTCATAATGGCACGCCATGCCTTTGGACTTGTCAGTTCTTGAAGAACACCAGAACGGTCTGGAGGAATATGGACATAGTGGTTCCGGCCAGCCCAGAAAATGAGGGTCGCCAGAAACATCAAAATCCCAGGCACTCCAAAGGCTAGACTCGGGCCATAGTGTTCCAATAACCAGGGGGTCAACATCATGGACCCAAAGGCCCCGACATTGATCGCAAAGTAGAACCAGGCGAATGCCCTGGTTAGGAGATGACCATTCGCGGAACCAAACTGGTCCCCTAAATTGGCTGACACACAGGGCTTTATTCCCCCTGAGCCGATGGCAATCAAAATTAATCCGACAAATAAACCGAACCGGGTATGATCCAAAGCCAAGACGACATGGCCTCCGCAATACACAAGAGAGAGAAGAATGATGGTTTTATATTTTCCCCAAAACGCATCTGCCAATATCGCCCCTAAAAAAGGAAAGAAATATACAGCCGAGGCAAACAGGTGGTAATAGCTCTTTGCTTCCGCCTCACCCATGGGATCCAGGTCTCCCTGGGTGTTCAATAACATTCCAGTCATAAATACCACCAGAATGCCCCGCATCCCATAGTAACTAAATCGTTCAGCTCCCTCATTGACCACCAAATGCACCATCCCCGAAGGCATGGAAGTGGTCGCCACAGGCTCGGTTCGAAATTCATGTTTTTTCATGAACAAACTTTCATCTGGAAGAAGTGGACAAGCATTAAAAATTCGTATAGATCCTATCCGGTGAGAACGGCTGAGTCAGTCCGACAAGCAAACTTCTGTCCCCACCGGAATGTCATTGTATAATGCCGACCCCTTTCCCGCCATTCCCAGGTATGATCCTCTTAGCCAGTCTTTCAGCTCTAAGAATATTGCTTCCCACTCCGGTACAGGCTCAGGAATCATCGGTTACGACTCTTGATACGATGATTGTCACAGGCTCCGCCCAACCAACCCAACTCCACCAATCGACTCAGAGTGTCACAATCCTCGAGGCTGAACAATTTGCTCCCCTTAAGCCCAATCGGGTTGCCACCATGCTCCAACAAGTCCCAGGACTCCATACCGATGAGATGGGCGGGAGAAGTGGAATCAGCTCAGTTTATCTCCGAGGTGCCGATCCCAACTTCACCTTGATTATGCTGGATGGGATCCCCATGAATGACTCAACGAACCAGCGAGGGGGATCAGTTGATCTTTCCACTATTCCTATTGATCGGATCGATCGAGTAGAAATTGTTCGAGGGCCTCTCTCGGCTTTTTATGGATCTGAAGCCATGGCCGGCGCAATCAATTTCATTACTAAATCTGCTTCCACGGCTCCCTCCTTTCGCCTGTTGGGCGAGGGCGGTCGATTCGATTATCTCAAAGGGCTTTTTCAAACCGGAGGATCTCTTGGACCATTGTCCGCCAATCTTTCGCTGTCCCATACCCAAAATGGAGAGCGAATCGAGAAAGATTCATTTTTGATGGACTCGGCTGGATGGAATTTTTCCATACGTACAGAGCCCAACTTTGACATTCAACTAAACGGGCAATATACAAATTCAAGGGTCCGGAGTTTTCCAGAAGGCAGTGGTGGTTCAGAACTGGCTTTGCTCCGGGAAACCGAACAACGAAAAACCCAAGAATTCCTGACCGGTTTATCCGCCTCATTGCACATTCCTTCGGGTTGGCAGCATCAGGTATTTCTGAGCGTCACCCGGAGACTTCAAGACGTTTCAAACCCCGGAATTCTTGCGACTCCAACCACCTTTGCCCTGCCTCCGGCTGACTTTGAAACACTCTATACCCGATTTCAAACACGTATGACGACAACATGGACGATCAGCCCCCAATGGAAGTTTTCACTTGGTGAACAGTTGACTCATGAACGCGGAAGACGGAACGGGACGCAAGACTTGAGTTCCTTCGGAGGCTCCTCTAACCAACCAGATGACTTTGCCATTCGGCGAACACTCGGAGGAACCTTTGCCGAACTGACCTCCGTCTGGTGGCAAAAACTGACCCTGAACTCCGGTATTCGAGCCGATATCTCACAAGGTTTTCAGCCGAAGATTAACCCCAGAATTGGAGCGACATATCAACTGTTGACCTCAATCCAGATTCGTGGTGGCTATGGAAAAGGGTTCAAATTGCCCAGCTTATCCAGTTTAGGTGATCCCTTGATTGGGAACCCTGCCTTACAACCCGAAACCAGCATCGGATGGGATCTCGGTCTTGACTATCACACATCTGATGAAAGATTTAGCGCCACGATAGAATACTTTCACAACCGGTTCAGGAACCTTATTGACCTCGATCCCGAACTCCTCAATCAAGGAATTATTCGCCTGGCCAATATTGATGAGGCGGTAACCCATGGTTGGAATATTTCCCTGTCCCTCACGCCAATCCCTGCCGTTTCTTTCCAGTCGAGTCTCACCCACCTCACCACTCGGGTGACGGAAACGGGAGCTCAACTAAGAAACCGCCCAAAATGGCGCGGATGGCTTGGGGTCACGATGAGGCTTTCCTCGACCGTCAATGTCAAAAGCCAAGTCACGTGGGTCAGTTCCAGTTTTGATTTTCAAGTTCCAACCCAAACCACACGAGTAGGCGGATTTGCCAAGGCAGACATCACGCTCAATTACCATCCCTTCACTACATGGAGTTGCTATGCAGCCCTCGAAAATGTCACCAATTCCTCATATGAACAGTTTGCCGGATTCCCATCGCCGCCGTTTACCTTCCGATTAGGATTGGAATACCGGGCATAATCAGCCGGCCAGGAAGGATGCGATGGAATCAAGGGTCGCCTGACCTATCTTCTGGAGCTCAGTGAATGAGCCGCAAAACCTTCCTTAAGCTCTTTCTCCTTTTTACCGAAAAGAAACAAGAAGGAGCGAGGTAGCGAGAGGAGTCGTGGTTATCATTACTATGTAAAAACCTTCTATTTCGCAGGATGAATTCATGCAACTATCACTTCCCTTAGATATGACACAAGCCGAAGAAACTTCGACGATCTTTGAGAGAATTAAAGGCTGCAAATCCTTGCCAATTCTGTCTCCATTGGCCTCTAAGATTCTTAAAATGTGCCAAAGCGAGCAGACGGAAGCCACCGAATTAGCCAATATCATCAGCCAGGATCCAGGGATGGCGGCTCAAATCCTATGTATGGCCAATTCCGGGTATTACGGAGGGTCGCGTCACAAGGTGACCAGTATGGTGCAGGGTGTGACTTTGCTTGGATTTTCAACGATCGCCAACCTGGCACTATCCTTTTGCTTTTATCGTTTAATAAAAGACATGAAAGAAATATCGGCAACCGGGATTGACCATGTGAAGTTTTGGCGACGATCGATCCTAGCCAGTGTCGCAGGCCGTGCTATTGGGAAGCACTTTGCCTATCCGGATGCCGAACTTATGTTTCTTGGTGCCCTTCTTCAGGATATTGGAATTTTGGCACTGAATGAGGTCGCCTCAGAAGAACTCATCATATTCCAGGGTCTCGAACTGGACAATCATGCCATCTTGCAAGAGTTTGAACTTGAACACTTGGGAGTCGACCACTCTCAGGTTGGAGCGTGGCTTGCTCAGCATTGGCAGCTTCCTGAGGAATTTCAGGTGGCGATCCTATATAGTCATACTCCAGAATTGTATGAGACCCCACCAGATTTTCAAAATTTGGTCGATACGGTTGCGCTCTCGGGCATCATTGCGGATATCTGGATTAACCCTCACACGGAAGCAGCGATTGCCCTGGCACGTGAGAAAAGCCAAGGTCGGTTAACCATACAACCGGAAGATTGGGAATCGATCCTCGGACATATCATGACCGGAATCCCTCAAATTGCCAGTTTCTTTCACACCCGACTTGGAAATTTCGAAGAAATGACCCAGGTCCATCGATTAGCCGTCAAACACTTGAGCCACTCTAGAACCCTTCAATCCACCTAATCACATGCGCTGCTCCCTTGCCTGTCTAAACACTGACAATCGTTTCAAAAGGGAGGCACAATTGATCCCGCCCACTATCTTTGGCTCGATATAATGCACGATCTGCACGTGCAACCCACGATGCCACCGTTTCCCCAGGGCTTAATTCGGCAATCCCGATTGAGACGGTGACAGGAATCCGGGTATCCTGATAGTGAAATTCCTCTGCCCGGACCGAATGTAACAGCCGCTCGCCCAATCGCTGGCTCAACTCGTTCCCCGCGTTGTGCAGAAGGATGCAAAACTCTTCCCCTCCATATCTTGCGATAAAATCAGTCTTTCTTGGAAATGTCGACACCAGGCGGTTGGCCAATTCCTGTAACACCGCATCACCAGCCGGATGGCCATAGGTATCATTAATATGCTTAAAATGATCAACATCCACCATCAAAATACATGACGACGTTCTAGAAAAAAAACTTACACTGGCCGTTCGTTCCAATTGAAGATCCAACGCCCCGCGGTTAAACAGTTGCGTCAGAGGATCCAGAGTCATTTGCTTTCGTGCGCTTCCGAGTTCCTCTTCAACCGCACACAATTTTTCTCCCAGTTTTTTCAGCCGTTGTTGTTGCCGTTTTTTTCGATCCTCTATCAGGGTATTGATCCCCTGGACCACAGCAAACAAGGCGAGCTTTACCTCTTGAAAAGACCCCTCCTCTGTCGCCGTGCGCAATTGAGCCAAATGGTTGGCCACTTGTTGGTCAGTTTCCTGGTCCTCGACCATTGCACGTCCCACGATATTCGTAAATTCCCAAAGAACATTTCGCACATCTTGCAGATTTCGTGTGACATAGGTTTTTTCCTGTTGACGATGCCCATTCACGAATTGGGTCAGTGCGCCCCAATCACGCCTAATCTTCGGTTCCCGTAATTCCGTCTCCGCATCTGAAATCGAAGCGCCCATCAACACATGCATGGCCCATCGCTCAAACTCCTTTTCAATGGCCCCTTCCGAAAGTTGATCCAATTCGAACGCATGGCGGCCCAGGCTCCTCAAAATTCTGGCCATTGCTTCTAGGACCTTGTCATACTCAACGGATTCCCCTGTGGTATGAGATTCGTTTGGGCCAGAAATTTTTCGTGAACCATCATCATGTTGATCGTTTTTTCCGATGGACCAAGAACCCAACATGGCTTTCTCCTCTTTAACTCACCGGTTGCCAATACATTGCCATTTCGGACATACCCTCTGAGAATGTAAGACGGAAGCAGAGTAATTCGTTTGATTCAGTTCTCGGCATTTCTTCTAGGTCTCTTGAATTACTTTTTGCTATGATCCCAGGCATAGCATCAAACATTCTTTTCCCCGAGTTATTCCTTGGCACTCTTTCAGGCATTTCAACACGATTTATTGCTATAAATCTTTGTGACCCAAGTACACCAGATCTCCAGCCGGCAAAATCCCCATTTTAAACGATGGCTGTCATTACTCGACTCGCATGGCATTAAGCGCCATCATCAATGCCTGGTTGCTGGTAAGAAAATTCAAAGAGAGATCGGCAAAAACCCGGAAGTCTCTGTCCACGATATACTACTTCCCCTCTCTTGGAACTTCAGCGAAGACCTTTCCTATCGGTCCCATCGCTTTGAACTTTCACATCCCCTATTCCAGGAATTGGATGTGTTCGGGACAAAAGAACCTCTTTGGGTATGCAGTGTCCCTGAAATCTCTCCTATGGATTTGACCCGCGCACCCAAGGGCTTGGAGGTACTTTGCCCAATCGGAGATCCGGGAAACCTGGGTGCCCTCCTACGGTGTTGTAGAGCGTTTGACGTACAAACGGTAATTCTTCTCCGGGAAGCCGTCCATCCATTTCACCCAAAGGTCATTCGAGCGAGTAGTGGAGCGGTCTTTGTCCAGCCTTTACAGTGGGGAGGCTCCATCTCTGACCTGGATTCGGCCGAAACATTGAAATGGATTACGGCGTTGGATTTACAGGGAACGAATATGTCTACGATGAAATGGTCGGAAAACGTACGACTGCTTATTGGAGAAGAGGGAGTGGGAGTTCCCCCCTTTCATTTTGCGAAACGACTGTGTATTCCACAAATTCATACATCCATTCCATTAAATGCCACCATGGCGGGAAGCATCGCTCTCTATGCATATCGCCAGAATTGTTCACTATAATAACCTTCTCCGGGCAGGCCTGGCGTCAGGTTATCGCCAGCTGGGGACGGCACAACTTGAAAATGCCAACAAACAAAGAAGCTCTGAATACATCAAAGGCACATCAAGGAAAGAACATTCCAATGATCAAACCCGGCAGATACCGTCACTATAAAGGGAAAGACTATCAAGTCATTGGTATCGCCAAACATTCTGAAACAGAAGAAGATCTTGTGGTTTACCGCTCGCTCTATGGAGCAGGAGGCCTTTGGGTGAGACCGATAGGGATGTTTTGCGAAAAGATTGTATCCGAAGGCAAGCTGGTCTCGAGATTTGAATGGGTTGACGAGGGCAATTTTGGACCATCGCCATCAGCAAAGGAATCCGCGGAAGAGGGACGGAATTTCCCTTTCAAGGAGGATATCGATCCGAATCGTTTAGCCATCGAGTGATCAACGTCAATGCCGAATTACTCCGGCTTTCAGAAGAATTCCTTTTGAATGTTTTTTCGGTAAGACAGGCACTCCGCTCAGGATCAATCGCTTGCTAAGTTTGGGCCATAGCCTAGTCTCATACACAGCAACTGACATTCAATTCTCATGGCCAGGTCTTCTGAATTGACCCTCTCAACACTCACAACTGTTCTGCTAACACAGCACGTGTCTGATCTTCACGATAGGACTGCAACCGTTTAGCGAGAGAGGAATCGGCCAAGGCCAGGATAGCAGCAGCCAATAACGCCGCGTTCACAGCACCAGCGCTCCCAATAGCCAAGGTTCCCACAGGAATGCCTTTAGGCATTTGGACAATCGATAAGAGAGAGTCGAGGCCTTGCAAGGCTTTAGATTGCATGGGAACACCTAACACCGGCAATTGGGTCTTTGCCGCAATCACCCCGGCTAAATGCGCAGCACCTCCAGCTCCTGCAATAAACACCTGCACACGACGATTTTCCGCTTGACGAATATAATCTATCAAGGCATCAGGAGCCCGATGTGCAGAAAGGACACGGCTTTCATGATTAATGTGAAGCTGGGTGAGTGTGTCGCTGGCTAACCGCATTGTGTCCCAATCTGATTTACTTCCCATAATGATCGCCACTTGCAATGATGACTCAGACATAAGCTATCTCACTCCTCCTTCTAAATTATAAGATGAACCATAAAAGCACCATTTCTGATTAAACCCGCTTACTATTCCGTATCCTACCCCATGTTGACCATCGAAAGGGAACTGCCTTACACTAAAATTCATTGACTATTGAAGATAATTCCCAATAGGAAGCACTATTGTCTCTCACGGGTGTTACCTAGCGGAAAGGTGTATTATCCACTGTTTTCATAATGGGAGAAAAGAATTATGGCAATACGGCTTGGAGATGAAGCACCAAATTTTACGGCAGAAACGACGCAGGGAACAGTAAATTTCCATGAATGGCTTGGAAATGGATGGGGCATCCTCTTTTCACACCCCAAGGATTTCACCCCCGTGTGCACCACGGAGTTGGGAACCATGGCGAACATGACGGAGGAATTTAAGAAACGAAACGTAAAAGTGCTGGCCATCAGTGTGGACCCCCTCGACTCCCATAAAGGCTGGATTAAGGATATCAATGAGACTCAACACTGCACGGTGAGTTATCCCATTATTGCCGATCCTGAACGAAAAGTGGCAAACCTCTATGATATGATTCACCCCAATGCCCTCGATAATATGACGGTTCGATCGGTGTTCGTGATCGGACCGGACAAAAAAGTCAAATTAACCCTTACCTATCCCGCATCGACTGGCCGTAATTTCAACGAAATTCTTCGTGTCATTGACTCACTCCAATTAACGGCCAAACATAAAGTCGCCACACCGGCCAATTGGAAAGACGGCGAGGATTGCATCATCACGCCTGCAGTGACAGACGCAGAAGTACCCACTCTCTTTCCAAAAGGGCATCGGGTGGTAAAACCCTATCTTCGCTATACCCCTCAACCCAATCGCTAAGAGATTTCTCCGAGAATGTTGAAGCAGCGCCACAAAGATGTGGCGCTGCTTCCGGTTCATCATCACAAACTCCATTCATGATCGTTCAGGGACCTGTTCACTATTCCAGATTGCTCATACTCTCCCAATGGTTTCCAGTCCCAATCATCAGGTCCAACCGCTTCACCCCTGCTCTATGACCTATAATTAGAAGTACCCGTGTGAGGTGATCAATCAAAAGTTGTAAAGAAGAAGAAAATTTTGATGAATGGACCCATTAAGATTGATGGGTTTCAAACAGGGCAACATCCACCGCATAGGTGCGACGGCAGGGCCAGCACCTGAATTCTACGGCATGTCGTTCAACATGCACCAAGCTGATCCGGATATCTTTGGAATGGCCATGAAAGCATGTTTGAAGAAGGAGTAGGTCATTGTTCCCTATTTCGGTCTTCTCCGTTGATTGTGCTGTCACTTGTTGAAGGGTCAAACGATGCCGCATCCGACAATTCGTACAAACCACACCAAGCACCTCCGGTGGAGCAACATGTTTTAAGGTTAGCGACAGCGGGTGCACGGAGAAACATTGTTGAAGAAATGCACCACTTTTATATACGCTCATATGACTTACCCCTTGAAGGCCCATACGGACGTATGCATTTCCCGCAGGGAATTTGTCTCATTCTGACCTGAAAAATGACTCTCCTAGCCGGAGAGCCCCGTTTGAAAAGGATCTGGCTGTTTGGGAATTTGGCAAATCTCCCGCTCCCAATGACGTAAGATACCCTCCTTATCAAAGGTCAGGATGTACATATAACAATATACTTTTTCTCGAGGTCCTCCCTTGGCTCCACCCATAAGCCCTCCTGCCTCCTTGCCCAAGGATTTCATACCAGACGGATCCAACTCACTTTCGGAAATGGCATACCTATACGTCCACGTAGTTTGGTGGGAAAGTAGTGGATCCTTGACCATATGCGGTTTTCCCAACTTCCCTTTCACATCAGACTGAGTTAACACCCCGACTCCATCATCAAAGTAGCTATCCCTCCAAGGAGCACAGGATACCAACGCGATGCAGAACATGAGAACCAGGCATAAAATGAGCTGAGTCACAACAACAGGATGAGGCGTCACACCACCGGATGGCTCAGTCATCACCCCTTGCCTTGTGAACCCACATAACATGCCCTTACCAATGCAAACACTTGAGCGACTAAGCCCGTGACGATCATCCCTAACGCTGTCGGGAGCATCGGAGAGCCAGGATGGTCCAAACCATGAATCCCTAAAATAAATCCTGCTGCGACACACAGAATCCCTACCACTCGTGCAATCATGACGGTACCCCGTTTCCCCGTCAAGCCTGAATCAGAATGAACCTTTTCTAAAGAGGATGGTCTATGGACGGGTTCTTTGGACATGCTCAATCCCTCAAGGTTTGGTAAGTTTTCTGTATCGAATTTGATGCGGACGTTCGGCAGCCTTCCCCAATCGTTTTTTGCGATTCGCTTCATATTCACTGTAATTGCCTTCAAACCAACCCACCTGGCTGTTACCTTCAAAGGCTAAAATATGGGTAGCGACACGATCAAGAAACCACCGGTCATGACTACTGACCACTGCACACCCGCCAAAGTGTTCCAATCCCTCTTCTAAGGCCCGCAATGTGTTGACATCCAAATCGTTCGTCGGTTCATCCAGCAATAAAAGATTGGCACCCTCTTTCAACATTCTGGCTAAATGGACCCGGTTGCGTTCACCACCGGATAAATCCTTGACCATTTTCTGCTGATCGGAGCCCGAAAAATTAAAGCGTGACACATAGCCACGAGAATTGACCTCCATCTTTCCTAATGACACGGTTTCTTTTCCCTCCGAAATACATTCCCAGACATTCAGATTGCCGTCGATCTCTCGATTCTGATCCACGTATCCCAGCTTCACCGTTTCACCTAGAATGAGAGTGCCCATATCCGGCTTAACCAAACCGGCAATAATTTTAAACAGAGTGGATTTTCCTGCCCCATTCGGACCAATCACGCCAACGATTCCACCTTTGGGTAGAGAAAACGACAGGTTGTCGAACAGCAGACAATCTCCGTAGCTTTTTGAGAGATTGACCGCTTCCACCACAACATCGCCAAGCCGTGGTCCGGAAGGAATATAAATCTCCAACTCATCGTCCTGTTGAGCCTGTTCTTCTCCAACCAGCTGTTCATACCGTGTGACGCGGGCTTTGCCCTTTGCCTGGCGCCCCTTGGGAGACAGACGGATCCACTCCAATTCCCGTTCCAGGGTTTTTTGACGTTTAGACTCCGTTTTTTCCTCCTGCGCCAATCGTGTCTTTTTTTGCTCCAACCAGGAGGAATAATTTCCTTGAAACGGCACACCTTGACCACGGTCTAACTCCAAAATCCATCCCGCAACATTATCTAAAAAATACCGATCATGCGTCACAGCGATGACCGTGCCTTTATATTGCTGAAGATGCTGCTCCAACCACTGCACAGTTTCCGCGTCCAAATGATTGGTGGGCTCATCCAACAACAAAATATCAGGTTCCTGAATCAAAAGACGACATAATGCCACCCGCCGGCGCTCTCCTCCGGATAAATTGTCAACCTTGGCATCGGCTGGAGGGCAACGCAGGGCATCCATAGCTATTTCAAGTTGATGCTCTAATTCCCATCCATTGACTGCCTCGATTTGCTCCTGCAATTTTCCCTGTTTTTCTAAGAGCCGTTCCATCTCATCAGGACTGAGATCCTCCCCAAACCGTTGGCTCACTGCTTCATACTCTCGGAGCAATCCCACGACATCTGCTCGGCCTTCCTCAACAACTTCCTTGACCGTTTTCCCTGGTTCCAAGAAAGGTTCCTGCTCAAACATCCCAACCGAATACCCCTTCGAAAACGTGATTTTCCCGATATAGTTCATATCAAGCCCGGCAATAATGCGCAAAAGGGTACTTTTTCCAGATCCGTTTAAGCCTAACACTCCAATTTTTGCCCCATAGAAAAATGACAGGTAAATATCCTTCAAAACCTGTTTCTTGGGAGGATGGATTCGGCCCACTCCTACTAAAGAAAAAATCACTTGTTGATCATTCACACTCATGCCAAACGCCCCCTAATATCATGAACATCGCATAACAATTAGGTAATTCCAGATAAAATTTGACCTTACCAAAGGAATGAGATCATTCACAATGATATAACTAAAGGATGCCACCCCCATGTCTCATGATCACCCCCCTCACACTCGCCAGATACCCAGCGGGAGAATCACACTCATGCAGCAAAAAAATAATTTGAATTACATGGCAATCGAGGTATCATAAACAAGCCGAAGATTTACCATTTGTTTCACCCATCGCCAGAAGCCGGATCCATGGATGACATACCCGCGAATAGTGGCTGTCGCATGCCTTCCTCCATTAACTTTTGTAGCCAATGCGGTGCCGAAGTTGAGCAGAAAATCCCATCGGGCGAGACCCTCTTCCGTGCCGTTTGTCCGGTTTGTCAGACAATCCATTACCAAAATCCAAAAATTGTGGCAGGATGCATTCCCGAATGGGAAGGGCAAATCCTCCTCTGCCGACGGGCCATAGAACCCAGGTTAGGTTTTTGGACGTTCCCGGCTGGCTTTATGGAATTAGGGGAAAGTACAGAAGAGGCCGCCGCTCGCGAAACGTTTGAGGAAGCCAAGGCTACGGTGACCATTCATTCTTTGTATGGGATATTTAGTTTACCCCATGTCAGCCAGGTCTATGTGGTCTATCGTGCGGCCTTACAGGATCGCGGATTTGGACCCGGTGAGGAAAGCTTGGAAGTCCGGCTCATGCCCCTTGAAAACATCCCATGGGAACACCTCGCGTTTCCGGTTATTCGAGAAACCCTATGCCGATATGTGGAGGATATACGCAAGACACATATTCAGGTACATTTTGGAACGATATCTCCCCAAAATCGTTCCGTTAAAAATTTATCAACCCCATTGCTATCAAAGCGTCCTTCTCCATCTTTACATCATCCTGCTGATTAATCCCATAACAGGTCTCGCGTTCCAAGACCTTAAGATACCGCCTCGTCGTGGACTTATTGGCGTTCTAAATGAAGGAGAGCTTCTTTAATGGTTAATCCTCCACCATATCCCACCAAACGCCCGTTCTTCCCAATAACCCGATGACACGGAACAATAATCGCAACTGGGTTTTGCCCATTGGCTGCTCCCACGGCCCGAGAAGCCTTTGCATTGCCAATTTGTCTAGCGATCCCTCCGTAGCTTGCGGTCGCCCCATATGGGATATGTTGGAGGGCATGCCAAACTGCAAGTTGAAAAGCGGTGCCCTGCAGCGATAATTCAACATGAAAGATTTGCAATGTTCCTGCAAAATAGCCTTTCAATTGTTGAATGACCTCCTTGAACGGCCCCACTCGTTCTATCCACGCAGGATCAGGCACAACCGGATGAGAACCATTCTGAAAACTTAATCCTCTCAACCCCTTGGCATCTGCAATTAACAATAAATCCCCAACCGGACTTGACCACGTCCAACAAGAAATAGTGGATAGAGATTTTCTCTCCTTGGTGACCGTTGGCATTCCTCTAAATTCCTCGTTGTGAAAAAGTTCGTTTCTCATGGGTAAAATCAGGATTGTCGGATTCCAAGAATCAACATAACCAGATGATAGCAACTAGCGCATGAGCAAGGCAGGACTCACCACCCAAAACAGTCTCAATACCCCGAAGCAACTGCTAAATATCTTTTTCGCAGGCAACCTCTTAGCATATGTAAAGGAAGTTCTATATACCAAGGCCACTGAATTCGACAAATATACCATCTCCAACTTTGACTTAACCAGCCTGAACCTCCCATGGGAGCATAGTTTTCTCTTCCCGGGTCCGCAAACATTCAAATGACCTGGGTATATTTTCTGTCGTTTCCAAAATTCCACAGGATTTTATGAGAATTTCCCTTCGATTCGAATTGTTTCAGGTTAAAGGATAAATCGATGAAAATGTGGGAACCGGAAATTCTGCCCCAAGATGAAAAGTCATAGAAAAAAAGAAATGACGGGAGGATGTTCATTCACTCATGAGAAACTGATTGGAAAATAGTCCGTTTATGTCGGAAAAAATGGCATATATGGAAATCATAGATGGACAGATGATGACGCTCAACATGTTAGTCCTCCCGACCAAATTCTAATCGAGTGGACAGGCTGCCAATCCTTGGCTATGATCGGCTCATGTCGCTAGGGCATCATATCACTCAATGGTGTCAATTCCGCGGTATACCCTTGCCCGAATTAGCTGAGAAAACTGGTGTGCAGATCACAACTCTGCAATCCGTGCAGAACGGTGCTCTAGATATCCCCATGTCAGTATTCGAAACCATCGCCGGACATTTGAATATTCCCACTGCTTGGTTACATTACGACCCTCAAACAATTCAACGTTTGTGGAATGATCCGGACGAAGACAATCCAGGACTTCCAGACAGGTCATCATTCGATCCAATTTTCCAGCAAATTATCCGCTCAAGCCGTGAATTCGAGGACATATTCGTTTTGCTCACAACCATACTCCACCACGGAGATCCCAAGTTAATTCGAGCGGCTCGGGTGAGCCTTCAAAGCCTTGTGAAACAGGCGCGTCCCACCACCGTGCCATGGGGATCGAGACCTCCAGGACATTTCGAACCTCCCAACGATTAGAAATCCAAGGCTTTTTGTGCCGACATTAGGTTCCATCGGTACTAAAGAATAATGATGCTGAAAGGGTGATAAAAGAACGAAAAGAGACCGGCTAGTGGGCCAAAACCTTTTGAACGGTTTGAAGAAGTTCATCAACAGTAAAAGGTTTTTGCAATGTGCAGATTGGCTGAACAATTTGCTGAAGGGTGCTCATAGTTCCGCCAGAGGATGGAATATTCCCGATCAGCGTAATCATAGGAATGCTGGCAAACTTATGATGAACCTGCAACAGAGGTTCATCTTCTCCATCTTCCAAAGCCATCACGTCCATGATAATCAAGGACGCCAAAAACCTTTCATAATGTTGAAGACCTTCCTGGCAGGTACCGGCAGCCATGACCGTATAGCCAGCCGTTTCCAACGAAAGTGAAACAGATTCCCTTACCTGGATATCGTCGTCAACCACCAAAATTCTGTTCGTTCTTTTGCCCATAAACTCACAACGCAATGATTAGGGATAATTTTCATTTCTGAAAATATAGCAAGATATATTCCTTCTTCCTTCCTATTCTTAACAATCAACTTTCTCTGTAAAAGCAATAAATTAGGATGTGTTATTATTTCTGTCCTTGCATGATAAGCAGGCATACTCCTGCACGTTTGAAGGAAAATCCATTCACGTCTCTGAATCTAATTTACTCAAAACGGCCGTTGATATTCTGAGGTTTAAGAAAACATTCTTGAAAAAATCCAAGCCGACTCCTATAAGGAATTTGATTGGTATTTAAACCTGCGACTGTGTTTCCACAGCCACCACGTTTGAATCACTAAGCCGGTGGCCATCGCGGCCAATCCCACATACAACCCGATTACCTGGCCATAGAGAACTCCTAGAAACAAGAGGAAAGAACTTCCTGTCAGATATAGACTGACCGCCTGAGTAATACAGGTGGTTAATCCAAGATGGACTAATTCACCTTGAAAAAAACTTTCCCATGAACTCAAGGCTGGGAAAATCACCATAAGCCAGAGTGCCGACGAGGCCAACGCGGAAAGCTCTGGATTCAGAGCCGCAACCCATTCAAACCAAATAGTGGAAATCGGTGTCGCAGCAATCAGTAAGAGCGATCCGCTTGTGCATAACGATATCAGGCCCACAAACTTCCTCAGAGGTATCAGAAAATGAGGGCGATCATAGAGCGCGACAACCACCTCTTGCATGGCAAATCCCACACTTCGAAAAACAAAGGATAACCCGCCCAACACTGGCCATACTGCCAGGGATTCCAAAGCCTGTGGCATCCGGCTGATGGCCGCACTAACAATGGGCAAAGTCGCGAGAGTGATGAGTGGCGTGAAGGCTAAAGGCCAATAAAAAGCTCCTAATCGCTTGAGAGTGAGAGGCTCCACAGGATAAAGATTGTTCTCTTTTAGATCTCTAAGGATCGGACGCACGAAAAGAAGAATCAAAGCAGCCTCGATCATCACCCCGGACGACATCGCCACCGTCGCCACCACAATTCCCGAAAAACTATTCATCACCAGCCCCCCCAACAGGACGGAACTACTCACGAATAATCGGACCAACGTTCCCAGACCGATAAGGCGGGTTTGACCTGCTCGAATCACCACTCCTTGAAGAAACCGTCTCACAGCAATCGATAGCGTCCAGGGAGTCATGCATTGCAGGCCGATTCTGGCAGGCTCCACAATAATTTCAGGAGCCCCTAACACATCTCTCACGAGAATCTCATACAAGGGGGTAAAGGCCACCACCACATGAAGCAATGTCAGTGCGGCTCCCAAAAGGACAATAAAATTTCGAATTAGTCTGTAGGCAGACCAATCCTTACACAACGCGGTTGAAGCGACCAAAATCATAATCACGGGGGATTCGATCAACAGGGAGAGAGGAAACACCACACCACCATAGGCCGCTAAATGAACTTCAGGATCAACCAAGCGAGAAATGGTGGCTGTCACAAGTGGGAGCTCCAAGCCCATGAGCATCCAACTGGCTGCCAGGGGCCACCACATTCGGAATATCGTCACGAACGGAGAAGTAAGCGGCACGTGTAGGTCAGAAGCCACGAAGCGAATGGGGGATTAAAAGAAAGACGTGGTCAAGAAATCCAATATCGGCAGGACACCCGAAAGAGGAGGAAGGAATCTCCTCCTCTCACTCTATATGGCTTTATGCTATAAAAATAAACAGTGAATCGTTCACTACAGAGAAAAACCCCAGCAGTAAACGACTCACTGTATCATGAAAGAGGGTTGGTGCGCCAAAAAAGAACGGACCTCACTGTGCAGAGGGTATGGAGGAGGCAGGATCCACGGGGATCCCGGTGGCAACCAATTCCGTTTCTTCAGGCCTGGGCGCCGGGGCGGACTCAGACCTGGTAACGGAGTGGCACGTCAAAGCATTTTCCTGACCATCCTCTTCTTGAACATCTTCCTGCCCGACATATGAAGGTGTCCAGACAGAGGCTTCAATCTCACTGTCTTCTCCTGGATAAAACCGAAGAGAATCCCAATGAGTCACCCAACTCTTCACATATTTCCGCATACTGGTTCCTGGAACGATTTCGGCGGGACCATCCGCAGCATTCTCCCACATATGCCACCCATGTCCTTTGAGATGGAGCGCACGAATCGTCTGATGTGCCTCATGAATCATCTCGGAAGAAGGATGGCCGATGGGGATACGCTCTGATTGCAATAAACTGATGCCCTTCTCAGCTTTGTCCGCTAACAACCGATCGGCCTCTGTATTGTTGGCTCGGAGTTTTTCCAAGAGTTTAACTTTGTCGCCTTTTTTTTCTAAAACCTCTTCTCGAAAATCAGTCGTTAAGGCGAGTACGCTACCTAAACCCGGCAGGGTCGGACCGCCATACATATTCATTAAGCGTGCAACCTCCGCATATGATTTCGCCCGTTGATTTAGCGAATATCGACCAATAAGCTCCGCTTCATCAATCAGCAAAATCCATCCTGCATAGCCGGCAGCTTGCATCAAACGAGCGGCAAACTGAAACCGTTGCAGGGCCAATTCGGCGGCAGACACTTTCCCAAACGTAAAACGATCTCCAAACCCGGCTTCTTGCAGAAATTTTTTTAAATCTCCTACGCCAATGGGATCTCCGGTCCAAAATCTGGTCATGCGATGTCCCAACTCCATATCAGAATTCAGTCGTTCATACAGCATTAACGTGGCGGCAAACCGAGCATCGATTCGATTCTCCGGATTATTCACCCAAGACACTAAATTCTTATAACGAGGAGTCCAGACATCACATTCTCCGGCAATTTCCGAAATGACTTCTCCACGCTTATTAGGGATGAGTGCCGATTCGATAGCCGAATAGTACAGACGGACCGGATGATATAGAGGGGTTTCTTTACTAATCACAACCCGGCTGCAGATAAAATTGCCTTCCAATGCCAAACTTTGAAGATATTCAAGAATATGTGACTTTCCACTACCAAATTCCCCCTCGATCACCATGCCACAGGGACACGAACCGGTTGTGACATTCTGTTGGGTAGCTTCCAGTAAACGTCGAAAACGCCCTTCCACCTCCGGTTGGAGACATCCCAATGCTGTCACCACATGCTGATTCGGGACTCCGGCCCTCAAACCTTCAATGACGCGACGAGCCTCAGTCACGGGAACCATACTCTGCGGCTTCGGGCTTGGAGGATTCATCCTTCTCCCTGCACCTGGAGCAGTTTCATCTTGAATCCGCACCAACGACGTTAATGGGTTCTGACGATGCTTAGGACGGATGTCATCCCAAACCCGTAATTTCAAGGCTTCATAACGGTCAACGCCACGCCGCGCATCGGTCAGGAACTCCTGTGGAGCCAGGACCACCATCAATAATCCTTCCATATCATCCGCTGAATCAATAAACTGACGCAGCAATTCAAATAAATCCATGGTGGCTGACGACGAAAATGAGAGGGAACCATCGATTGGCAACTCACGCTTTTTCGAAAAATAGCGAGAGATATCGAGCGAGAGAATGAGCCCTCCCTGCCCGGTTAACCGCAACCAGCGAGTTAAGGACGACAGCATATATCGTGCATTATGACGCGAAACTTTTTGATAGATGAGGGCCTTTTTGACTCCAGAAACAAGCCGGAGTTCTCCACACAACCACTCCTTCACCGCGGTCGCCAAAACCCTGTCAGAATCGCCAGCATCCAACTGCGCCATGCACAATCGGATCATGGCCATGCGAAACTCACGACAAAGTCCTGAATCGCCTTCAATCGATTTTTCTACCCATGATTGCACATCCCGTCTCAGCATGGGCTCCTTTCGCTCATTCAAGGTCGCGACCTGTCGTAAGGAGAATTCTTTTCGATTTGCGGGAAGTCGGTACCCATTTTCTTCAAGCAACCGTAGAACAAATCGATAGGCTAATTCATCCCAATCGACTTGTTTAGCGATCTTGTGAAACAGTCGCTCGACCAAATGGATTTTCGTGAATCGCGCATCGACTTTCGCCAACACATAGCCTTCACGAGTGGCCAGCCCATCCAATTCCTGTTGGCAGGCTTTTAAGACTTCTTCTTGAGGAAAAACCGCCACTTTAACAGCTCCGCTTCCCTCTCGTATGAAACTCGTGAGATATTCATTTTGAAGAATAGTCAACCAATCGCGAAGAGGTAGATTAAAGAGTGGGATCTCCGCTGAAGAAGCCTTTTTCTTTGACAAAGACTTCGACTCTGATAGATGAGGCGGGACGAGTTCCGTTACCAACGGTTGAGAAGGATTGAGCGAAGAGGAAGGAAAAGAAGTACTTTCGACACTCTGTCCGGACTGCAAACGATTTAATGCCTCAATTAATTTGCTCATTGTGAATTCCCATCTGGCATGTTCATCACCACTCCTTCAGATCGCCTTTGAGACTCCAAACTCGCTTTAATCCCCATGACAATCCTCCCTCATCTCCCGTTCATCAAGATGCGCCTAACCAGGAAAATGCAAACTGATTTGACAGGCATGTTTATAGAGTTGGCTGGCTCGTGCTTCGCCTGCCTCATCATCTTGGATCTTCAACAATGTTCGTCCGATTTCTCCAAACGGCACTCCGAGATCGACTGCATCCAATACTCGCAAATACATCGGCCATTCCTCGCGACATTTTCGCCGTTCAAGATTTCGACCCACTTGGTGCTCCTGCCATTCCATAAGATCGGACTTGACTTTTTCGATTTGAGCCGGCAAAGGCTTTTTAAGATCAAACACGGTGGCCACCCGCCATTCAGATAAGCGCAGGCTGACCTCTTCGCCTCCTCCCAACCAATCTGGCCCTTGTCCAAAATAAATTCGACCGTAATTCGAATCAAACGACAACATCCAGGGTTTGGCGATCGCTGGATTAGGCAATCCACTGAGATGATATTTTTCCAATGAATTCGGCATTCGAGCTTTAAAAGCGGGATGATCAGGTGAAAACGTCTTTTTGCGATAACGAGTGGGATACTGGGGGTCATTGGCGCAGGCAACATCGAATGCATATGACTGCGGATAAAAATTTACCCAATCCTGCCGGTAATCCGAACGGCGGCGGAGAAATTCCCACCGCCAAAACGTATCGTTCAAGCTATCCGGCCGCGGATAGGTACATTCATCCCTCCAATGTGGAACCGTCCCTACTTCATGATGTTGGCCGTTGAGTTCCTTTGGCCGTCTGTCTCTACGCATAGCACAGGTTCTCCTGTTCGAATGGATTCAGATGTAGATCCCGTTTCACACACATCTACCGGTAACGAAATATGGACAGAAAAATCAGGACTGCTCTAAATTCCGGCAAGCATCTGACATCAGGAATTCTTTAATCCCTGCTCGAAACAAGAATGTCGCTTTTCAATCTACATCACGAACAACACAGGCAGGCGTCGAGAGACGAACTGAAGGATTTAACCATGAGGAGGGGAACACGTTCTTCGCCTTGACCAGGAAACTCCATGCATCCATCCGAACCAGGAGAGCACAGCTACACAACAAGCTAAAAAAACCATGGCGAAGACGAAACAGATTTTCCCTAACATGTCGAAGACCCCCCAGGATAGCGGTTCTTCATTCCTGCCAATAGTTTATCTATCGGCAGAATATTTCCAGGTCTTAACTCAATTTCCCAAATAGCATACCTTTGATTAGCAAATCAGCATTAAAAATTTTACAAAAGAATGGGTCAAAAACTCTACCCCCTTTGCAACTAATTTATTCCTCAACCAGAAAAAGGTCAACAAATTTCAGATTTAGGAAAATGAATTTCAGCATAATGGCAGTATCCTTTTCGGTTCAGACAGGACCAAGGATGTGACATCGAAGAAATTGCAGAGGACATTTCTTTAATAAAATCAACAGTTGATTGAATTTGAAACTAATCCTCTTGCTCGAGACACTCAAAGGAACTTACAGGGATATTTTGCAACATAGGGTATTCGCCTAAAGATCATGGCTTAATCATCACGTTTTTCAGGCACAATATGGAAAAATGTGCCGAGCAACGATGATATTACTCATGACAAGGAAAAAATGAAATAAAATTCCATTTGTAAAAATGTAATATCTACGATCCTGGATTTTCTCCAGAGTATCAATCGGAGTGTCTTGCACCCTGCATCAAAATGTATTTCCATAGGGATAGCCACAATGCCGTACCTCAAAAGTATGCTAGAAGAAGGTTCTAAGCCTTCTCCTTCAGAACGGTCAAGTTTAATACTTTTTCACAAACCGAAAGGGTTTATTGTCACACGGCTGGATGAAAAACAGAGAAAGACGGTCTATCAGGCACTTCCGCCTTTTGTGCTGCAGCAAAGATGGATGCCAATCGGGCGCTTGGACAAGGACTCCCGCGGACTTCTGTTGTTCACCCGTGCTGGAATGTTGGTGGACCTGGTCACCGCACCGGGCAGATGTGACAAAACATATGAGGTGATTATCCGTGGAAGAATTTCAGATGAAGACTTATCCCGTACGTTAACTGGAGTTCTCACCCCCATTGGAACCTTGAAAGTGCAGGGTATCACGAAGAAAAGAGAAATCGGGCCAAAAACTCAATTAGAGGTCGTTTTAAGGGAAGGGAAAAATCGGCATCTCCGTCGCATCTTTCATGCGTTGAAAGACCCGAGATTTCACACCTCACTCAAGGTACTTGACCTTAAACGTTGGAAAATTGGCCCGTTAATTTTGGATATTCCGGTTGGAGGTTGGCGTTTTTCAACATTGGAAGAAGAAACCCAACTCCTCGCTTCGTTAAAGAAGCCCACCGGGAAGGATTGAATGATCAGAGGGGAAAATCACTCTTTTCCAATTTTGGCCCATGAGTCTCGAAGGGGCACAGTCCGATTGAACACTAATAGATTTTGGGTAGAATCCGGATCCAGACAAAAATATCCCTGCCGCTCAAATTGATATCGACTTCCCGGTATCGCTTGACGGAGACCAGATTCGACTCTACAGGAAGAAAGGACCGTCAATGAATGAGGATTTAACAGCATATGGAAATCCTGAGGATCACCTCCCGACCCGGAGTGTGATTGAGTCAACAAGGACTCATAGACACGCACTTCGGCAGGAATGGCATGCTGAGCCGAGACCCAGTGAATGGTTCCTTTGACTTTTCGACTTGCTTGGGTTCCGCCACTTTTCGTGTCCGGATCAAAGGTACATCGCAATGACGTGACCTCGCCTGTCTGAGAATCTTTATCAACACCGACGCAGCGTATAATGTAGGCATACCGAAGCCGAACTTCCTGCCCAGGGGATAACCGGAAAAACTTCTTGGGAGGATCTTGCAGGAAATCCTCTTGTTCAATAAAAATTTCACGAGACAAAGCAATCCGTCGTTTCCCTTGGCTGAGATCTTCAGGATTATTGATGGCTTCTAAATCCTCGACCTGCCCGACCGGATAATTTTCAATTATCACTTTTAAAGGACGCAAGACAGCCATCACCCGCGGTGCCGCACGATTCAAATCTTCTCGAATCGCATGCTCCAATAAGGCCATTTCAATGACGCTGTCACGTTTCGCCACTCCAATCCGCTCACAAAAATTCCGAATCGCCTCAGGAGTGTACCCACGACGCCGAAGTCCTTTGAGCGTTGGCAAACGCGGATCACTCCACCCATTCACGTGTCCCTCTTCCACCAACTGGTGAAGTTTTCGCTTACTCATCACAGTATGTCCGAGATTCAATCGGGCAAATTCAATTTGCTGGGAATGGCAGCTGACCTCACTTTCACGGAGCACCCAATCATATAAAGGTCGGTGATCCTCAAATTCCAACGTACACAAGGAATGGGTAATCCCCTCCAATGAATCGGAGAGAGGATGGGCAAAGTCATAGGTTGGATAGACACACCAGATCTCTCCAGTCCGATAATGAGAGACGTGCCGAATGCGATACAATGCGGGATCCCGCAGGTTGATATTGGGGGAAGCCATATCAATTTTGGCCCGCAACACGTGCGCGCCGTTTTCAAATTCTCCAGCCCGCATCCTGGCAAATAAGTCCAGACTTTCTTCAATGGTGCGATTCCGGTGTGGGCTTTCCTTCCCTGGTTCTGTCAGGGTCCCCCGGTATATCCGGATTTCGTCGGCGGTTAAACTGTCAACATACGCTTTGCCTTTTTGAATAAGGTTCACGGCATACTGATAGAGTTGCTCAAAATAATCCGAGGCATAAAAGAGGCGATTCTCCCAATCAAATCCCAGCCACTGCACATCCTCTTGAATGGAGGCGACATACTCCATATTCTCCTTGCTTGGATTCGTATCATCCAAACGAAGATTACACAGTCCGCCGAATTCCTTCGCAATGCCGAAATTAAGACAAATGGATTTCGCGTGACCGATATGTAAATGCCCATTGGGTTCTGGGGGAAAGCGGGTATGTACTGGTTTGGCAAATTTCTGGCTCTCCAGGTCTGCAATGACCTTGGTCCGGATAAAGTCGATGGAAACATGTTGGTCGGGTGATGACATAGAGAACTGAGAGGGCTCAGAATATCGAACGCAGAAAGTTCTGTCCAGTGGAGTATCTCAGGAATAAGACAATATTCTTTCTCATATTTACTTTTTGGATCTGGAAAGGTTCGTTTTTGGGTTTTTCACCATTCCTCAAGCAAATCACAATTGAAGTTTTCCTCAGCCCGAAAAAATGATTCCGTCCACGCTACATTAAATCATGACAATTCTTCACAACCGGAAGGAAACCTTCCGTAAGGTAATGGCATTCGTCCGCATAGGTCAAATTTTTTCCACATGAAGAAAAATCTGATGCTGGTGATCGTGGTAATTCAGCTTCGGCGAGAGACTCGGGCAACACAAAAGCTGGAAAGAATTATGGAAGACCTATCGGCGCCTTAGGCCTAGGCTCTCAATAGACCTCACCCTGAATGGTGAAACTGAAGAAAACCATTAGCGACCAAGGACGGATACAAGGTTAGAGAGTCGTATCAAAGACCAGAAGAACTTTAATGGTGGGACAGGCTCCGGCAGGGATTAACGGCAGTCAACACACGTACCTGGTACCCTTGACTTCATTTTTCTGGAAGAGATGAAGCCTTGATTACCATCCCCTCACCATCGACAACATGACGATCCTAGGAAAAAGTTTTGGTATACACAAAATTCTGACGAACCGAGACCCCATCTTTGCCAACCGGAGCCGATTTTCCTTGCGAAGCAGGGGCTTTGTCTTTGGCCCCCTTTGCCTCATCTTTTTTCTCTTTTAGTTCCGGAAATTCCGATACCTTCGCCGTGATTGCCTCTCCCCCCTCTTCCTGGCCCATTTTTAATTGCCTGGCCCAGAGGTTGGGCTGGCAAACGACGTGGAAATTTGGAGCAGGCACTGAATCATCAATGCGCCATAATTCTAATTCGGCCCCATAGAAATTCACGTCATCCCTGGAAACGGCATTAAGCCAGTCCAATGTTTGGCGAACTTCCGCAGAAATTTCCTGCGCCACACACACCACGGCCTTGGCATCAAGACCCGCGGAATACATAATGAGCTTCCCGAGTGCGTCGGGATTGATACCCTCCAAATGCCCCAACACAATGACATAACTCCCGCTTTTGGCATCTTTGGCGAGAACCCCTCCAACCAATGTACTTAGGGGGATATCACTCCCAGCTGGCTTGAGAGTGCGTTCAATCGTTTCCCCTAAAATAGCTAAAATCTCTTCTTGCTGAAGCCACGATCCAAATCCGTCTGGCTCATTGCCCCATACTTCATTCAAGTTTATTTTTCGAAGCTTTCCAACCGGTTTGGCCATAACACCCTCAACTTCTCAAAATTGTTGGTTTCTGTTCATTTTCCAAATAACTGTAGTCTCTTTATCGACTATTTGATAAAAAAGTTAAGAAAAAAAAGCCTCCCATCTATAATGAAAATTACTTGGACTCTTATGTCTGGAAAATAGACCTATTTTGCTCACGGCATGCCTCACCCGAAACGAGGCCGGATAGCCTTCAGTTTCAGGGATTCAGGGATAATGTTCTCCTTCGACCTACGCCTTCCCATTTTTTCCGCATCAAGTCCACTTAATAATTTACCTCACGATCATTGATCTTTTTTCTAATTAGGGTACAATACGGTATATTCCCTAATACGAATTGATCCTTGTATCTTATTCCCCTCCTACCGGCCCTGGTATTTTTCTATATGTCACGAGGGACCATGGTGGCTCCAATGTGTTGTTTCCTTATTAACAGGAGGTCTGTGCTTATGAAACGATTCCCCTCATTTAGGTTGGGTGTCTTATTCGCATGTGGATTAATTATTTCCATATCAGGGTGTGGAGAACAGGAGGGTCCTGCCGAAAAAGCTGGAAAAACAGTCGATCAAGCGATGGAAAAAACGGCCGATTCCCTCCAGGAAACAATGCACAGCACAGGGAAAGCCATCAATGACGCTTCAGAAAAAACCGGCCAAGCGGTCAAGGAAGCTGTAGATGGCACAGAAAAAATGGTTGAGGATTCAACCAAACACTAATGCCCTTATTTAATATTCCATGGGCACTGACTGGCCGATCGTCCATAGCCATGAAATAGTGCAGATATTTAAAGTGGGAGGTCGGGATAGGATTTCGTTTTCCCCTTCGGATTCAGCTGGTTATGTTCCAGGCATGAGAACCCAGGGAGGAAAGGAAGGAGGCTGTAAGTCTTTTATCGGGAGTAGCTAGCAATAAGATACAGCCTTTTCTCAATAAATAATGAATTGATGACTCTGATTAGGGATTTTTTTTGCATCCTCAATTGGACCTTCAGTCCAGAAGAGAAGATACATGATGGTCGATAAGTGGGTGAAAACAATCTTGGCAATTTTGGCCCTGCTCTTTTTTCTCGCTGTCGGCAGTACTCATGTGCGGGCAGAAAACCGGTGGGAGTTTGGAACGGATATCGGTTTTTTGGCGGATACCACGGATGACACCGTTTTCACTATGAGTTTCCAGGGGGACTATTATCTGGACTCACAATTTTCCGTGGGGCCACAACTCTTAATTTCTCCCGGTGGAGACCTCACGCAACTGACCTTGGCTGGTATTGCTCGATATCATATTCCCGTAGGGGCCGTGACCATCATTCCTTTTGGCGGAATTGGGTTTGTCTATGCAGATTTGGAACAGGGCCGTCGGGATGATAGCGATGTCAGTTATAGCTTTCCTTTTGGGGCTACCGCAGCCTTTAAGATCAATCGGACCGTTGATCTGGCAAGCACACTCATCTTCACCTTCCAAGATATTGATCTCAATAATCGGAAAAGTAGCGACAACTTCAACATTGGCATGTTATTTGGATTCCGATTCCAGCCCTAAAGCCCTTCGATAATGACCATGCCCAATTCCCTCTGAATTCTTGAGCCCGGAATATCAACCGGAACGTTACTGTCCCCTTGGACTGGTAAACAAACCTGGCAACACCCAACACAGCTCCTTTCGCTGAAAAGAAAGTAACCTGGCGCTTACTGGTTCAAATCTTCTAAATACGCCGCGATTCGATCCACCGCCAGGGCATTAAGCCGTTTTCCATACCATCGGGGCATCACCCGATCCGAGTACCCAGGAACCACATACGCCCCAGGATTTAAGATCGACTCCTGAATATATTCACGAACCGTTGTCGCCGTCCCGCGGTATTGAGGGTCAGCCAATCGAATTGGTCCGTTAATGCCTAAGACTAAACGAGGCCCTTCTCGCCCTTGGGCAGGGGCAATACCTGGAATGGTATGGCACACCGCACACCCGGATTGAACAAACAACTTTTCCAGCGGCTCGGTGCCGATGGCCAATGGCACGTCGGTCAACGCCACAGACGGGGCCTTATCCGATACGTTCTCCTTGGAATCTTGACTGGTCAATTCAACTACGTTGGCTGTATCAGGTTCCGTCACGGGCTGATTGAACAGATTTACTGAAAGCGTGGCCATGATGCCACACCCCGCCACGATAAAAATCAGAAACAATTCCCGGCTTCCGGAAGGTTTTGATGAATTCGTTTTTTTCATAAGAAGCACCAACCGTTGGTCTGTAAAAATCGATACAATTTCACTAAATGAAATCCGTAAACAATTCCATAAAACTTGAGGTGGTCTACCGGAAATTCTAAGGCCCTGTCAAATACACCTGTTTCTTGTAAGGCCTTCAACACACGATTGATTGATTTTCACTGGCAAAACAGGTTGAAATCGATTGTTTCACGCCAGAGTTTTTGGTATCCCAGAATATAGTTAATTGACGCACCACTCATGCTTGATCTTTACCCTCTATCCTCTCGCCCCTTTATTCCACACCCATGGCTTCACGGTCCTCACCGCATGACCCTCATCCCCCGATGGTGGCCTCGCGGGAGTTTTCCGCCCGGGATGCTCACACAAGACCGCATCTTTCAGATCACCCCTGAGATCGGACTCCTTACCAAATGTCATTGGCAACCGTCTCCCTCACAACACCCGACCGTGTTAATCGTCCATGGCCTCGAAGGCTGCACAGAATCCCACTACATGCGGGGCCTCGCCGAGAAAGCGTGGGCTGCCGGGTGGAATAGCATTCGCATCAATCAACGAAATTGTGGAGGATCTGAACATCTCACTCCCACCCTCTATCATAATGGTCTCAGTCAGGATTATTTCAGCATTATTCGAGAAATCACGGAACAGGACGGATGCAGGCGGGTGTGGCTTGTCGGCTATTCCATGGGAGGCAATCTCACACTCAAATTGGCAGGAGAACTGGGTTCATCCTTCCCCTCGCTTCGTGGGGTCGTGGCCGTATGTCCGAACATTCAGCCCGCGACGTGCGTACGCGCACTTCAACGTCCCTCTAATTGGATCTATCATCGATATTTCCTGAAAAGCCTCAAAGCGAAATTAAGAAAAAAATCTCATCTGTATCCGGGTCAATGGGACATGTCGCGCCTCTCCGGCATTCGGACAATGTGGGAATTTGACGAGGTCTATACCGCTCCAGACGGGGGATATCGAGATGCCGCAGACTATTACGAAAGAAGTTCCGCGCGCCACGGGCTGGCCTCAATCACCATCCCAACCCTCATCATCACGGCCCAAGATGATCCGTTTATCCCCTATGACATGTTCACTGAACCCTCGCTCCCCTCAAACCCCTGGATCCAATTGATGGCCCCGACGCATGGAGGGCACTGCGGATTTTTCCAAGGATCCCGTCAACACGAAGACCCATTTTGGGCCGAAAACCGGATTATCGACTTTATCCGAATACATGAAGAGCCTTTGGACATACCGGTCAGTCGCACAGTCTAACTTCTCAACAATGTCAGTGCAGGGAATTAGAAATCTCAGATGACGGTATTTCACCCAAAAGGTTACTCTTGCAACAGCCGGGCCAAGTGGGTTAGAACCCACACCATCTTTTCCCACACAAAGGACATTGCACGCGATGAGCTTGAAACCACCTGCTCCTGAAAAAGGCGTTCTTCGACAGCTCCATAAACCGCCACAAAAATACGTGGAAGGATGGGTCGATGCCCCAGCCCATATCCATCATACCGCCTATCGAATGGCCAATCCCGCCATAGAACGTCCGCAGAGCCGCAAGGAATTTCAGGAATTACTTCATGGCCTCGGCATCAAAAAACCCGATATAGTCGTAGAGGACAAAGTAGGCTTTGGCGTTGCCACCGCAGCAAACGGAGATCGCTTAATCGCCATCTGGGAAGCCCACACAGAATATTACAGTTATCAAATCTGGCACATTCCCAGCAATTCCGCCCAACTTTTAGAATTCGGCTCGATGACCTATCCAGGATACCTCTTCCCCTTTTCCCCAATAGGACTACAAGTCAATGCGTTAGACATCCTCATCAGCCTCGGACGCGAGTATGACCAGCAAGAGTTAGCTTCACTCCTTCGAGGCCCCCAACTCTATGCCAGTCAGGTTTTAAACGAATCCATCACAGTAGCCACCAGCTTTACTCCAGACGAGCATGGCCGGGAACGGTATCTCATTTGGTCTCCTTCTCCGGCAGATATTCGTCCCAAATTACCCCGCCTGATCGATATCCTCATCACAGTAGAAAATTACACCCATCTCATTCTCCTCCCTTATTCAGCCTTTACCCGCGCCGTTGATCAGGTGCAAATCTACGAACAACGCCATCTGTATCAACGCAGTCTCATTACCAAAGGGCATCAACAGGCCACCCATATTACCCTCCAACAATGGTTGGAAGGCCTGACCCAGGATTTTCTCGAAGTGGGGCGACTGGCTGGATCCATGCGCTATCGGTTGTCGGCCTCCGTGCCTTATGACCGCATCGTCCACAGCAATACGCTGGCCTTACAAGAGCAACCCGTCCCATTCGGTCGGACATTATCCGACTACATCCATTGGAAAATCATCGGAGTGGTGGAAGGATATCAACAATTTCTCACGAGAATTCACTCTCTGGAACAAGACTTTGAAGGCACGATCGCCATCCTGCGCACCAAGGTAGAATTGGTGTTACAAGAGCAAAATCTCTCCTTGCAAGATCAAAATAGGAAATTGCTCCTGAGTGTGGATAAGACCACCAAAAGCCAGGCTATTCTCCAACGCACGGTGGAAGGCCTTTCCGTCATCGTCATCGCCTATTATCTGAGTGGGTTGGCCAACTACATCTTTAAAACCCTTCACAAACTCGGATGGCTAGCTAACGATGTCTTAATTTCAGGAATCTTTGTCCCCATTGCCATCGGGCTTTCTTTTGGCCTTATTGCCTGGGGACGAAAACGCCTCCATCGCAAACACTTCCCTCCAGACCCGTCACAAGAGTAAGGGGGTAACCTCAAAAATTAAAGCCTTCTTCTTTCGTGGGAGTTTTCCATACTCCCCTCATTATCAAAAAAACAGGTTAAATAGATCACCGTTCCGACCAAATCCGACTTACGCACTTTGACCACTTTCGAGCACGCTCACGCAACGTTGAAAACATCCATACACCTCCAGTTTCCCTCCTGTGGCAACCAAGAACATCAACGGACCTCAAGGAATCTCGCAAAAACACCGAAAGACAGTAGGATGACATACCACCTTTCACCCAAGTTTCTCTGATAATGGCGACCCCCGAAGAACTTGTTAAAACCTGCACGACCCTCTATACCCTTCCTGAGGTGTATTTGGAAGTCAAAAAGGTCATAGATAATCCAGAGTCAACCATGGCTGACCTGTCGCACGCCATTAGCATCGACCCCGCGATGACCGTCACAGTGCTGAAATTGGTGAATAGCGCCTTTTATGCCATGCCTCGAAAAGTCGAAACCATATCCCGCGCGGTAGGAATCTTGGGTATGCAGCCAATTCACGACCTTGCTCTGGCTGTTGCGGTGACTAAAACCTTCTCAGGACTTCACCAACAGGTCATGAGTATGAAAGTCTTTTGGGCAAACAGTTTCTTCAGCGGCCTCGTTGCCCGTGAATTGGCCAGAAAATGTTTTCTGGTCGATAGTGAACGGATGTTTGTGGAAGGGTTGTTACGGGAAATCGGTCACTTAATTTTGTACGAACAAATGCCGGAACAGGCTGAACAAGCCTTACGAGAGTCCGCGACCACGGGTACTCCGATTTCTGCGGTCGAGCAAAACATATTCGGATTTGATTTTACGGAAATCGGACAAGTTCTTGTGGAAGTCTGGCAACTCCCCAAAAACTTCGGAATGGCGATTCGATTCCAAAATAATCCTAATGGGACACAAGACTATGCATTTGAAGCCGCACTCCTGAATATGGCCAATGCCATGACGGAAGGATTCCAATCCCCCAAAGGATACATGGACTGGAACAACCTGATCGCTCCCGAGTCGTGGACATTGACGGGCCTGAACGAAGAGGGACTCAAAGAGTGCATGGTGGAAGCCGGGAAACAACTTTCAAGCATGTTAGATCTGATGGAAGAATCTCAGGCGCAAGTAGCATGAAAGCCTTCATCCCTCTTAGCGATTCCTTATATCCTTATAGGGCACCCATTCACTCGGCCTCACCTAGGAGAACGAATGGCTGATCAATTCACTGGGAGTTAACTGTCCGCTAACCGGGCCCTGAAGTGTCCGACTTGATTCCGTCCTCCCTGCTTGGCAGCATAAAACGCTTGATCGGCTTGATCCACCAATTCCAGGGGATCGGAAGCCCCAAGCGATAGGGCCGACACTCCAAAATTCATTGTAATCTTTTGGCCGCACGTGGTTCGAATAGCCTTACTGGCCTCCCGTTCGATGTGTTCCCGTAACCATTCCGCCACCAATATTCCGTCTGCATAAGACTGCCCGGTTAGGAGGATGCAAAATTCTTCTCCCTCATAACGCCCTATAATATCCAATGGACGCAGGGTGGGTAATAACAGGTTAGCAACGATTTGAATGACTTGATCCACGACCGCAGGACCAAACCGATCATTATAGGATTTAAAATGATCGATATCGGCCATAATACAGACCAGGTCCATCCCATCATGGTTGGTCACCTCCCACTGATCCTTAAACGCCTCGAAGAGAGATCGGCGGTTGCAACAATCCGTCAAGGCATCCCGGTGAGACAGTTAGCAGCTCAAATTTTGATACACCAACCTCCTGGATCGTATTATCTAATACTCTTACTCCTGAATATTGAGAAGAGCACGTCGTGTGAGGAGAAATTGCCAGGAGTCCGGTAGTGGGAATCCTGTCAGGAATCAAAAGTCATGGCGGAAGTCGGTCACTCTCTTGAGCTAATGAGTGCCGTTTGGCAAAACAGGTTGTCCTTTTATTATTTATTTCTCAAGCGGATTCAGGAGTTTTCCGATACATTCCCCCACGACCCGTCAGCAGGGCATCACAACAGATAGCTATCAGCAACACCGAACAACTTCAGGCACTTTGCCAGAATCACGGACAATGACGTACCTAGACATCTCATAGAGAGGGAAATAGGGATGGAGACTCAGGGAACAGTGCAAGCGTTTCAGCGATTGAGAGGGCAAAAGACCGAAATACAGTCGGCTGGAAGCGACATTCCCCAAACCCGCGAAGCAGAATCACCCTGCCGTGTGATTGGATTTACTGGCGCAAAGGGAGGAGTAGGAACCACGACGGTTGCCCTCAATGTCGCCATGACTTTAGTTCAGGGAGGGCAAAGCGTCATCTATATTGAGCTGAGCCCCCAAGTCGAGACTGCCGCCTGGCTTCTCAACATGCCGAGCAATTCGTCTTTCAGCGATTCATCAGCAAAATTGGAAGATATTAATGAAGATTTTGTCAACCAACTGCTTATGCGCCATTCTACAGGACTTCAAGTTCTAAGTGTGTCCCCTTGGGCACAAGAGGTCGGTCTATCAAGTCTCCACGGACCTCCTTACTGTCCTATTTCAAGAACTCAGAAGGCTCGCAGACTATCTGGTAGTAGATTTTCCTCTTGAGCCCTCCTTTCCTTCCATGTGTTTTCTCGCTCAATGTCAGATCCTGGATCTTGTGCTGGAAAGCGATGCCATTTGTCTGGCCTTAGCCAAAAGTCAGTTAGGATTTGTCAAAAATCACTGCGATGCACCAATTATTTTAACCCTCGTCAATCGCTCGGGGATTCCGCTGGCTGACGGCCTTCAGGATATTCAGAAAGAGATCGGATATGAAGTTCCTGTCGTCATTCCCTCTGCCTCGGAGTTGTGTTATACCGCTGGCATAAAAAGATTGCCGATCGTGTGTTTCAACCCCAACAGCGTCCCCGCCATGCAGTTTACCCAACTAAGTGAACGAATCCTCGGCTACTTGACCGAAGACGGTTCAGAGGCCAATCGAGACCGACGAACTTTGGACCGACGGAAGGGCAATCGTCGAGACCAAGGTGGCTGGTAACCTCTTTCACGTTTCAAACAGTTTCTCTACACGAGTTGGAGATTGACCGCTCCTTCCTGACCGACATGACGAGCAACTCGGAAGCCCGGGCCCTAGTATCCGCTATGATTTATCTGGCCCATGAGTTCGGCTTGAAAGTAGTTGCGGAGGGGGTGGAGGAACAGGAGCAGCTTGATCTCCTGACCACCTTGGATTGCGATCAATACCAGAGTTATTTCTTTAGTCGGCCCGTCAAGGTAGAAGATTTGGCGCCCATGCTTTCTTCACTCTGCATGGGCGTGAGAGGTTCAGACACGATTTCATAAAATTCCCTTCCAAACATTCTGTTGGAACTGGCAGGCCCAAGGTCACCATGAGACAGGAATATTGCACAGGCTCCTCTGGCATCCCACGTTCCACATTTTTCTCATTGCGGCGTATGTATTACCCATTCCCTCCACTCTTTGGCGAAACCTTGTTGGAGGCCAATTCTCTTTTCCAACATTCATCCTAGATTCATTTCAATTTTGGGCTTTCCCACGGTCTCCAAACATTTCATTTCAGGTGTTGCAAATAATTGATGAGTTTTTGGAATTTCTTAATTCTCTAGTGAGAAATGCCGACAAAAATGACAAGGGCCTCTTTTTAGCATAGGGATTTTGGACGAGAATGATCCGCATCAGCAGAACAGTCATGCCACCCTTCCCCCACCAGATCAATGAACATCTCATTCTGAGCCTCTCGCCATGAACGCGGCTATTTCACAATACGGCGACATCTTTGTCGGTCGACAGCCCATCTTAGGTCCGAATTTAAAAACCATTGGGTATGAAGTCTTGTATCGAAATTGTGAAATTGATTCAGCCAACTTCCATGATGAAGAAGTCGCCACTGCGCACGTTCTCTTGAATACCTACCTCGATATCGGTTTGGAACATGTGGTGGGTTCTCACTTGGCCTTTTTGAATATTCCCAGACAATTTTTATTGGAGAAATTTTGTGAGGCTCTTCCAAAGAATCGAGTCGTCTTGGAAATCTTGGAGAATATCGAACCCAGCCCACGAGTAATCGAAGCCATTGCCGCTCTCTCTCAACAGGGCTATACCATTGCGTTGGATGATTTTGTGTTTCATGATCGCTTCCGCCCATTTCTGGAATTGGCCGATATCGTCAAAATCGATGTCTTAGGAAAAAGCGAAAAACAATTACAGCAAGAGACCCGGCACCTTGGGGATTACCGCGTCCGTCTTCTCGCCGAAAAGGTGGAATCGCGAGAAGTCTTTGACACCTGCAAACAGATAGGATTTTTCTATTTTCAAGGGTTCTTTTTTTATCGCCCCGATATCGTTCGCGGTCGTGAAATTCCAGGGAATCGTCCGGCTCTCCTGGAATTGTTGGGGAACATTCAGGACCCGTCCATCTCTTTCAAACGTCTCGTCGAATTTATCCGCAATGATCTCTCGTTAAGCTACAAGGTTCTTCAATATGTGAATTCGGCTTACGTCGGACTTCCCAGGCGCGTAGATTCCATTGAGAAAGCGGCGTGTATGGTGGGTATAGACCGGATCCGCACCTGGGCCACCCTTATTATTATGGCCACCCCGAAAGACCAGTCGACCGAATTGCTGGTGATCGCGCTCGTGCGAGCCAAAATGTGCGAAAGATTGGGCCACCGCCTGGGCAATCATTCTCCTGAAAAATATTTCACCATGGGTCTGCTGTCGGTCTTAGACGCCTTGTACCAATCCCCCATGAAAGACATTGTCCAAAACCTTCCCCTATCGGACGACATTCTCGAAGCCTTAATGTCCGGCTCCGGATCAATGGGAATTGTATTGAATTGTGTGAAAGCCTACGAACAGGGCGAATGGTTGGAACTCAAACATCTCCAACTCGCCCCTGCTATTATACGGGATTTCTATTTGGAAGCCATCGATTGGGCCAACCACTTTTCTCCAATTATTGATTTGCCCTCCTGACATCATTACGACACGGCGTCTCTCCCGATTATTCGTTGACGCCATCGTTGATGACTTTTCAGGATTGGCTTACTCCACCAGCCAGGATTATGTCTCTTCAAGAGTAGGCATGCTTATTCGCACGTGTTACAATAGGGTATCACCCCAGTGGATACGGCACATTTACGGCAAGATCACAGGTCGCAACCTATTTCCTGACACCCATGACATTCATTCCCTCTTCAGAAATCGCTCACAGTTCTTCTTCCAGCAGGACCCTTCGCAGAAAATCTCTCCCGCCCTGGTTTAAAGTGCGGTTCCGGCCTGGCCCCCATTACCAGGAAATCCGTCAACTGATGGATACGCATCGGCTACATACGATTTGTGAAGAAGCTCGATGCCCCAATATATGGGAATGTTGGAATAACCGGACGGCCACGTTTCTGATCCTTGGGGATATCTGTACGAGGCGTTGTCATTACTGCTCGGTGACCACCGGACGCCCTTTAGCAGTGGATCGAGAGGAACCTCAGCGGGTGGCCGATGCGGTTAAGCTCCTCAAACTCCGGCATGCGGTTGTGACATCAGTGAATCGAGATGATCTTCCCGATGGAGGGGCAGGACTATTCGCGGAGACAATTGAACGTATCCGGCAGGAAAACCCTACATGCACGGTGGAAGTGCTCATCCCTGACTTTCAGGGTCGCAAGGCAGATCTGGAAGTGGTGATGAAGGCCAAACCGGATATTTTAAACCACAATATCGAGACCGTCCCCCGGCTCTTTCCTTCAATTCGTCCACAGGGAAAATACGGGCGCTCTCTGGACGTTCTTCAATGGGCCAAGGCCATGGGAGGACGAACCAAATCCGGGGTCATGGCTGGCTTAGGGGAATCAGACGAGGAAATTCGTCTAGTCATGCGTGATCTTCGCGAGGCGGAATGTGAGATCTTAACAATCGGCCAATACCTACAGCCGACCCTTCAGCATGCACCGGTCGCCCGCTATTATACCCCTGAGGAATTTGAGGAATTTAAACGACAGGGTATGACTCTAGGATTTCAACATGTCGAATCCGGCCCGTTGGTCCGGAGTTCGTATCACGCCGAAGAACAAACGCACAGAATGTCTTTCTCCTAACCCAAGGCCTCTATTGTTCCACAGCCGCGAGGTCATTCATGGATTCACACACTGGTGGAGAGGTCCTCAAGCTGGGAAATGTCTTGGAAGATCGGGACAAAGAAGGATCCCATTTTTGGGCAAGGGAATCCAAGTAAACATGTTCACAGAGATTTCGAAGAGCAACAAAGTCAACAGCTGTGTATTCCTGATAACACGTTTTGCACCTCATCATTGGCCTTCCCTCCAATAATTTGTTATCCGGCACCATCCGCACTAAAAATAGCGGAGGGACGAACACTTCGAACCACCCACTGTATCTCCCCCAAGTGACAAAATGGGTTGTTCTGAAATGTCCGCCTCTCCCGCATTCCTTATACTCCCCCTCAATACCTTTTGCAACATTTGCTTCTGCCCTACTCGATTATCGTCATTTATCGGAACTCTGAAGAAATCCAGCTAACCACAGAAGCCCACTCTTATCGAATGATCAGCGCATGTCCATCTTGTGCAGACACTAGCGCTTGAATCGATTGTCCTGGTTCCTTTTGCCCATTGGGAAACGCCGTGTCTTTTCCAATCTGCAATTGAATCGGTTGGTCCGCCGAAGCCACCTCAAGAATATATAGATCGCCTTGGATCTCTTTCAGCTTGCCTTCTACATTCTTATATCGTGAAGTCGGAGTGGTAGGCGACGTAGTATGCAACTCCTTCCCCACCTTAGCCTGTGGGGAAGAGGTATCTCCTTCCATCGCAATGCCTGGGGTGATACCCTGAGCACCCAACACTACAACCAAGAAACCGATAAGTTTATATGGTTCCATCTCCACGCTCCATCCACGACGGATACATACGACTGGAACTCTGATGGTGTTTCGATTAGTTAATGTGGAAATGCAAAGGTCATTCCGTCGCCAGGCCATATAGGTTTCATGAACGACATCAATTAGTTAGGCGACCTTCTGTAAAGAATCGCTTTAATCCTCAATCAAAGAAGTGCAGGCAATCACCTACAAACTACATAAATGACCCTGTAGGGAGAAAAGGGCATTTTGGAAGAACTCTAAAAGAATGAATTCCCTCTCTTGTGATCGAAAGATGAGCTCATTTTTTTAGAAAATGTTCAGGTTCGATGGGACGAAAGAACCCTAACGGAAAAAAAGACATTAATGCCCAAGCATGTTTCTTCTTTCTTTCTTCCACCACCGGAGCAATGCCGTATTCCAGGATACTCACCATGGCGTTTCATCCCGCCTGGCCTGTGACCGCCAGATGGTAACTTCCCCTCCCCATTTGCGCACGAGGTCAGGATTGAAATTCTTCGAACAGCTAAGGAGCCAACATCGCTGTCATTTTGAAAAGGATCTCGACCCGATACATCATCATTGAGTTTTGCAACAAGCCAATATCATCATATACGAGAAACAAAAGATTTCTCTTTCTCAGGTGTAACTTTTCCTCCTGCTAATTTCAAACTAATGATGACAGAAGGTAGACAAAAACCATTTGGGATGACGGGGACCATCACGGTATAATACATTTGAACAGAACGCGGTAATACCAATGGAGAGAAGGTAATATGCATGATTATTTGCCGGGGTTGGCAGGGGTTCCTGCGGCCAAATCGACTATCAGTTTTGTGGATGGTCTCAAGGGAATTCTGGAGTATCGCGGAATCCGTATTGAGGAACTCGCGACCAGAAGTACCTTTACCGAAACGTCCTTTTTATTATTATTCAACCGGCTTCCCACCCAGACAGAATTATCCCGGTTTCATGAGGATCTCACCCACCATCGGCGAATCAAATATCGCATCGCCGATCTCCTGAAATGCCTCCCGGAGCACGGGCACCCGATGGACGCCCTGCAATCGGCTGTGGCCGCTTTGGGAATGTTTTATCCCGTTCCGGATGTTCGGGATGAATCTACCCGATATTGGACCGCTGTCCGTCTCATCGCCAAACTCCCGACCATCGTCGCCGCCTTTGCCCGCCTGCGTCACGGGGATGAGCAGATCCAACCTCGTGACGACCTGTCCTACACCGAAAACTTTTTGTACATGCTTTCGGAAAAAGTTCCTACCCCCGACATCGCCAGAATGCTTGACATCTGTTTGATTCTCCATGCCGAACACACGATGAATGCCTCGACATTTAGTGGCCTGGTGACGGCCTCCACCCTGGCCGACCCGTTTACGGTGATTGCCTCAGCCATTGGAACCTTAGAAGGCCCGTTGCATGGAGGGGCCAATGAAGCCGTCATTCATATGTTAGAAGATATCGGGTCCATTGAAGGCGTTCCTGCATATCTTGACCACACATTATCGAAGAACGGAAGAATTATGGGATTCGGACATCGGATTTATAAAGTGAAGGATCCCCGCGCAACGGTGTTACAAGAGTTCGCTCAGCAATTGGATACCCAACCGGAGGGCAATTCCCTATTCAATATCGCTCGGGCGGTGGAACACGAAATGGAACAACGAGTGGGGCACAAAGGGATCCGACCCAACGTGGATTTTTACTCCGGCATCATTTACCATCGGATGGGGATTGAAACTGATTTGTTTACTCCCGTCTTTGCGATGGCCCGGGTAGCCGGCTGGTTAGCGCACTGTTTTGAACAATATCAAGACAATCATTTGTTCCGGCCTGACCAGATTTATGAAGGTCCGCGCCATCGTTCGTATCAACCAGTGGAAACCCGTGAATCGTTTTCTGCCTAATGGGTCACCAAGCCGGACGACAGCATCACTGACTAACCTCCACATGCGACGTCTCGCTGCCTGACCATCATGACACCCCCCTCTTTCTATGATGTGCTCGTCATTGGTGCCGGTCTGGCTGGCATGCGAGCGGCCATTGCCGCGCATGAGCAAGGAGCCTCTGTCGCCCTCCTAACCAAAGTCCATCCCGTGCGCAGTCATTCCAACGCCGCCCAAGGCGGCATTAACGCGGCACTGACCGATCGCGGCGACCATTGGGAGGACCATGCATTCGAAACGGTCAAAGGCAGTGATTATTTGGGCGATCAGGATGCCGTGGAAGTTCTCGCCCAGGAAGCCGGCCAGGATATTATTACCTTGGAACACATGGGAGTGATTTTTAACCGCAATGAGGAAGGCCGTCTGGGTACGCGCCGATTTGGCGGACAAAAGCGCGCGCGTACATTTTTTGTGTCGGACTTTACCGGCCAGGCCATCTTGCACGTCCTGTATGAACAAATCATGCAGGCGAAGATTCCCGTCTATGAAGAATGGTTCGTGACCTCCCTGGTGAAAGACGACCAGGGACGGTGTGCCGGGGTGGTGGCATTTGAAATTCGTAACGGCACATTTGGCTTGTTTCGGGCAAATGCCGTGATCATGGCCACAGGTGGCCTCGGGCGGGTTTATGAACCAAGTACGAATGCGTTAATTTGCACCGGCGATGGCATGGCCGTGGCCTACCGCGCAGGTGCCCCGTTGATGGATATGGAAATGGTGCAATATCACCCCACCACGTTAAAGGGGAAGGGGTTATTGATTACCGAAGCTGCCAGGGGGGAAGGAGCCTATCTCCTCAACAGTAAAGGGGAACGCTTCATGGAGCGCTACGCCCCCAACATGCTGGAGCTGGCCTCGCGGGATGTTGTCTCCCGGGCCGAGCAAATTGAAATCAATGAAGGACATGGCGTCAAAGGCTGTGTCCTGCTCGACTGTCGGCATTTGGGAAGGCAGGTTCTTCAAGATCGACTGGGGCAAATTTATGCAGAGGCCAAAACGTTTGCCAATGTTGATTTAGCCGAGGAGCCGTTGCCAATCCGGCCAGGCATGCACTACCAAATGGGAGGAATTAAAACCGACACGGAAGGCCGTTGTTGGGATGTTCAGGGACACTGGAAAGGCCTGCCGGGTCTTTTCGCAGCAGGAGAAACGGCTTGTGTCAGTTTGCATGGAGGCAACCGGCTTGGCGCGAACTCTCTGTTGGATACTGTCGTATTCGGCCGTCGCGCAGGGACCTGTGCCGCCGAATATGCCAGAACGTTTCCCGCTTCGCCTATATCCGAGGCCGCCATTGAACCTGATCGACAACTCGTCCGGACCATTCTCGCCCGACAAGGTCAAGGAGACCGGGTCGCGGCCCTTAGGCTGGACATGGGCACCACCATGAACCGGTATGTGTCGGTATTTCGTGAACAGGATGGAATGGAGACGGCCTCACACCGAATCAGGGATCTCAAGGCACGCTGGCCCGGCATCACCATCCAGGATAAAGGGCAGGTGTTTAATACCGGCTTAGTCGCCGCGCTGGAACTGGGGTTTATGCTGGATTGCGCGGAGGCCATCATTATGAGTGCGCTGACCCGAAAGGAAAGCCGGGGGGCGCATTTTCGAACGGATTATCTTGATCGGGACGACGAACAATGGCTGCAACATGTGCTGCTCTACCATCAACCGGACGGAGAACCGGAGATTGATTTTCTCCCGGTCAGAATCACCCAATGGCAACCTCAAATTCGAGTGTATTGACGATTCAACAATGAGGAACACGACCCCACCCTAACTAGACCAATAGGAGAGAAACGACATGTCTCTACAAGGAAAAGTGGCCATCATTACCGGGGCATCCAGCGGGATCGGACGGGGCATTGCGGAACGGTTGGCTCAAGAGGGCGCGGCCGTCATCGTCAACTACGGGAAAAGCGCCGACAAAGCCCAATCGGTTGTCCGCACCATCGAAGCCAAAGGAGGGAAAGCCGTAGCGGTCCAAGCGGACATAAGCAAGGTGGTGGACATTCGACGGCTCTTTCAAGACGCGCTCCCACATTTCGGCCGGATCGATATAGTCATTGCCAACGCAGGCATATTTAATCAGAAACCCCTCATGGAGACGTCCGAAGAAGAATATGATTCCATGTTTGCGCTTAATACCAAAGGCACCTTTTTCACCCTCCAGGAAGCCGGACGACATCTCCAGAATGGAGGAAGAATTATTTTCATTTCCTCCGGCGCCACCGCGATGAGTTTTCCAGGTGCCGCGGTGTATAAAGGCAGCAAGTCGGCCGGTGAACAATTTGTGGCAACTCTGGCCAAAGAATTGGGAACCCGGCAGATCACCGTGAATACCGTCTCCCCGGGTTTTACCGAAACCGACATGCTGCCCAAAGACGACGCGTTCCGAAAAACCGGCATGGAGATGTCTCCACTTGGACGGTTGGGCCAACCCGATGATATTGCCAACGTCGTCCGGTTTTTGGTGAGTGAGGAAGGGGGATGGATTACGGGACATAACCTCCAGGCCGGAGGTGGTATCATTTAATCAATGGGTCGAAAGAAATCAGAACGATGAACACGACGCTACGCATCAGACGTTTCAATCCTGAAAACCCTCAGCCCACGGCTTATTTTCAGGAATACCACCTGGAAATGGAGCCGTCTGATAGCGTGCTGGATGGTCTCATAAAAATCCGGGAAACGGTAGATGATTCATTGACGCTCCGCTGTTCCTGTCGTGGAGCGATTTGCGGATCATGCGGCATGCGAATTAATGGCCATGCCGCGCTGGCGTGCAAAACCAAAATAATCTCGATGGCGTCGGAAGGCGAGACGATTCAGATTGAACCCATGAACAACATGTCGGTCATTAAAGATCTCGTTACCGACATGGCACCCTTTTGGAGCAAAATCCGGCAAGTTCAACCCTGGCTGCAACCTCAGGATCCGGCTCCCAAGGCCGAATACACCGCCCCACCCGAGGCGATGGGTCATTTAACCGGTGTCATGAGCTGTATCATGTGCGGGGTATGCGTTTCGGACTGTACGGTCCTGGAAGTGGATCGTACCTTTGTCGGTCCGGCCGCGTTAGCCAAAGCCTATCGGTTTGTGGCGGATCCTCGGGATGCCTCCGCCAGACTCCGGCTTGAAAGCCTCAATCAGCCGGGCGGCATGTGGGATTGCACCCGTTGCATGGAATGTATTCAGGTGTGTCCCAAGGGGGTGGCCCCCATGGATCGCATCATGTCTCTGCGCGCCAAAGGCATGAAGGCAGAAGTTCCTGCCACCTGCGGATCCCGCCATGCCAAAGTTTTTACCGACATTATCAAACACAAAGGCATTCTCGATGAGCCCATGCTGGCTATCCGAACGTTTGGGCTCAAACATGTGGGTCGATTACTGGGCATGATCCCCATGGGGGTGCAATCTTTCCTAAAAGGAAAAGTCCCTGTGTCCGGCCCATTCCATCGCGCGGTTCCCGGCATCAAACAGATTCAACGCTTATTCAAACGGGCCAAGATCAGACCATGAAATATGCGTTCTTCCCCGGCTGCGTGTCCAAAGGGGCCTGCCCCGAACTCTATCAATCCGTCATGCAGGTCTATCCCAGACTGGGAATCGAACTGGCAGAAATGACGACCGCCTCATGCACCGGTGCGGGCGTCTTGCAGGAAAAAGACCCGCGGCTGGGCGATGCGCTGAATGCACGCACATTTGCGCTGGCTGAACAACAAGGCCTCCCCATCATGACCATCTGTAGTACCTGCCAGGGCGTGATGAGCCAGGCCAACCATCGTCTCACCACCAAACCGGACTATCTTCAGGAGATTAATGGCCTCTTGAAAGAGGAAGGACTGGAGTACCGGGGCACGACAAATATTAAACATTTTCTGTGGATCTTATTGGAGGATGTGGGAGAAGACCGGCTTCGCCACAGCCTGACCACGCCGCTAACAGGGTTACGCGCCGCGCCTTTTTATGGATGTTATATTCAACGCCCGACCGATGCGCTGGAATTCGATCGGCATCCGGACCGGGGAAAATCGCTGGAACGGATCATGGAAATCTTAGGGGCGGAAGTCGTGGACTTTCCCGGAAAAACCCGTTGTTGCGGCTTTCCCATCCTGACCATCAATGAAAAAAATTCACTCACGATGGTCGCCACCCATACCCGGGATGCCAAATCGCACGGAGCGGATATCATGGTCACCCCCTGCCCGCTCTGTCATCTGAATTTAGACGGGATGCAATCTAAGGCCGCGAGCCAGGAGCACACACCAATCGACCTTCCCATCCTGCACCTTCCACAACTGCTGGGACTGGCCATGGGGTTGGATGCCAGGAGCCTCGGCCTAAAACGAAACCTTATTTCACCTGAATCGGCTTTGGCAAAAATAGGTGTCGGCCTGTAAATCCCACTGTCAGAGAAAATAATAAAGGCTGCCGTCTTATCAGTTCACGTCGTCCATACTGAGCGCAATCGCGTAGATGCCGAATTGGGGCACCCAATGCCCGTGCTTTCGATAGTCATCCCGCCAATACTGCGGCATCTCCATATGCGTCACAATATGGTTGGCGTACAAATCACGGAATGCCGGATTCATTGTATGCCGGTACAGGGTCCACAGTCCCCAGCTCCGACTGAAGTTCAAGCCGGCTGAGTGAATGGTGGGAAACGTGGTCAGAGGTAGAAGTGTTCCGTCTTCATACTGATGGGAGTTGAGCCATGTCGAAGAGTCCTCAGGTGATAAAATCGTCAGCAATGTCCGGCATTGTTGAAGCGCTGCCGAAAAAAACTCTTCCGACGGGTGATCAAGAAAAACTGAGCATTCCGGATTGAGGGGCCAAAAACGGGACCGTGTAAAATTCGACAATTGATCGAGTAAATTGGAGTTCTGGTTCCATATTCCCCACTGCCATAAATTCAGCAGAGGCCAGGAAAGATTTCCGTATTCCGGACGTTGGGTATGGTGAATCACTGCGGCATCGGATAACGAACCCATCCATTGTCCCAACCGGGTTGCAATTTCCGTCGCTAAGAATCGTAAATCGGTCTTGTCCCAACCTTGCTCACGCTCCTGAGCTAGTTTTAGAAACCAAGCATAGCCGTAAGGCAATTCATGATTCAGCTCCCCTCGTTGAAGAGAGGCCAGCTCGGAAGCCAGGCAGGCAGCCCCAAGAGCGTTATCTACCACCCTGGCCCATCGAATTTCTCCAGTAAGCCGGGCAGCCGTTAACAACGCGTACGCGCCATGCACGCTGGAATGCCAGTCAATGCATCCGCAGAACGCCGGATGTGATGTATCCCGTCGGATAAATCCCTGCTCGACGGTTTCTGCCAGAGACTTCAGATAATGAAGACGGACCGAACAAAAATCATTCCAGGCAATCCGGTCCTCACTGAATTGTTCGGTGGACATAACCCTATGCTTCCCGCTTACAATGTCTCTTCAACTGTTGCTTCCTCCTGTTCATGAAATTTGAGTCCTGGCAACAGACCGATGTCCTCACCTTGCAAAACGGAAATGGGTCCTGTCTCTTTCACAAAACATTGAGGAGCAGGAAAAATACCACACTCACGCATGTTCACCACATTCACAAGGAGCCAGGTCATACCCGATCATTTCCAGATTCGTCAATGATCCTATGACACCCTGGCGCCGATGAAAGGAAACCATGAATTTTGATCCAGCCATAGCCGCCCAACAAGCCCTCCATCAATCCGAAGCACTGGGGGAATTGGGAACACTCACCACAATCATCCGTGAGACGGAAGAGATGTTCTCCACGGATCAAGGCTCGTCAGCCAAACAGGCCTATGAAGACCTTCAGAAATTCGGATCACAGTTACCCCAAGCCAGATGGTTTCAGGAATTTCTGATCTACATAACCTGGCAGCAAGTCACGGAAGGACCCTTAGCCCGATATTTTCAACACGGGTTGGAATTATGCGATCGGTTTCTTGATCGATTCGGAAAGCAGATCGAAGGCACTCCTTCGCATCAACAAATTGTCGCCATTCGAGAATCGTTTCAAGGCGGATTAGGCATTGAAACGGAGGAACTCGTGCAAGAACATGAAGAGGATGCCTTTCAAGGTGGCGATTAACCATTCCGTTTGATTTCTTTTCTATCGGAGAATTTACCATGAACGATCTCTCACCGGAAAAAATCATGCAATTAGGCATGGCCTTTTGGGGTTCAAAAACCCTTCTGAGTGCCGTTGAATTAGAAATTTTCACGAAACTGGCACAGCAACCCCTTGATGCCGACACATTACAGAGCCAGCTTCACTTGCATCCTCGCAGTGCACGTGATTTTTTCGATGCCCTCGTCGCATTGGGCATGCTGACACGGGACAATGGCTTATATGCCAACACTCCTGAAACCGACCTCTTCCTGGACAAAGCCAAAACCTCCTACATCGGCGGATTTTTAGAGATGGCGAATGCCCGGCTCTACCGCTTTTGGGGTTCGCTCACGGAAGGACTCAAAACAGGCCTCCCCCAGAATGAGGCCAAGGAAGGAGGAGACTTTTTCGGTACTTTGTATGCCGACCCGGTCAAACTTAAAAGCTTTCTCCAATCCATGACGGGTTTAAGCATGGGAGCCAGTCAGGCCATTGCCAAAAAATTTCCCTGGAAAAACTACCAGACAGCGTTTGATATCGGCTCAGCCCAAGGGGGCCTTATAGTGCAAGTGGCTTTGGCACATCCCCACATCACAGGTGGGGGATTCGACCTTCCCGTGACCGGCCCGATATTTGAGGAATATATTGACTCATTCGGACTGAGCAACCGGTTGAAATTTATCCCGGGAGATTTTTTCAAAGATCCGTTGCCACACGCTGATGTGCTGAGCATGGGACACATCCTTCATGACTGGAATCTTGAGGAGAAAAAAAATCTGATTGCCAAAGCTTTTGATGCCTTGCCGGAAGGCGGAGCGTGTATTATCTTCGAATCGTTGATAGATGACGAACGCCGGTCAAATACCTTTGGATTACTCATGAGTTTGAATATGCTAATTGAGTTATCAGGAGGCTTTGACTACACCGGAGCCGACTGCACCGCCTGGTTGAAAGACGCCGGATTTCGTGAAACCCGTGTCGAACATTTGATTGGGCCCGATTCTATGGTCATCGGGATTAAATAAGATCAGGCAATCACACCGCACAGAGGAAGCTGGTCTCCTCAATCTTCTCTTGAGCCTTGCCATTTCTTCACGGCAGATTTTATGTTTCCGCTATAGATAATCAAAAAGCCAGACAGGTTAACCAGAGATTCCTCTTTTTCCACATTAAGAAAATTTTTCACCCTCTCCTTCACACCTTACGTACATTTCCCCTCATCTCGATAGCCTGCTGCACATGCCCTCAACTAATCGGACTTCGACTCGCAAAGCCAGATGGCCTGTCCCGATGGAGATCAGACCAAGTCGTATTGAGGGACGAGGTTTATTTACCACCGTCAGGTTGCGGCGACGGCAAAAAATCGGCGAATACGAAGGAGAACGGATCAGTCAACGGGAAGGACGACGACGAGCCAAAACTCAAAGGTGTATCGCCATCGTCGAAGTGAATAACGGCAAATCGATCGATGGGTCCAAAGAGACGACAGGATTCCGGTTTATCAACCACTCCTGTGCGCCGAACACCTTCATGCGAATCATTGGTGAACGGGCAGAGTTTTACGCCCTCCACTCCCTCAGGGCAGGCTCAGAACTGACGCTCGATTATGGCGACTCCCATCATAACGGAAAACTGGCCTGTACCTGCGGAAGTGCAACCTGCCGGCGCTTTCTTTAGTAACATCCAAATAAAGGCCATCGGGTGGTCTGCCAGAGTTGGTTATCGAAAAAACTCCAGAGTATTCCCGAAACAGTTATTTTAAAATTATTTTCCGAAATTTTTTACACCATTCGTGCGGACCCGCTCGCTTCGATATGTGCGGTTTAGCACAAAGAATTTTTTACTTCGGCTTTGACTCTCCTCCTAATCAGAGCCCATCGCTTTCTCTCTTAATTGAGATCTGAAATTCGATCCGCTTCCCTCCTTTCATGAACTTGGAATATAATTTGCTATTATTCAACTCTGTCATCCACCCGTGCTCTTCGGAAAAGTTCGTTGCCAGAATGGTTCACAAGAAACTCCACTCCAATACCATGTCAGATAAAAACAGTTTTCCCTAACCCCGCCACATGAAAGATTCTCCCTCGTCTGCATCGTCTGGTTCTTTTCAGATTATTTTTCCTTTCATTTCTTCTCATTGTCTTTATGACTGAACTCGCGCCTCTCCCATCAATTCTTGGGCTCTCTCCCATGCTCCTGGCAACCACCATATTTGTGGTCACCTACGCATTGATCATCAGCGAAAAGATCAACAGGGCCATCGTCGCGCTTATGGGAGCCGGATTGGTTATCGGACTAGGGGTCCTGACCCAAGAACAGGCTATTGCAGGTATTGATTTCAACACCATTGGATTATTGACAGGGATGATGGTGCTGGTGGGTATTACCCAAGGAAGCGGGGTGTTTCAATTTCTCGCCGTCAAAGCGGCCAAAAGCGCACGAGGTCACCCCCTGGGTATTTTGATCATGCTTTCGGCGGTTACTGCCATCCTTTCGGCTCTTCTGGACAACGTGACAACGGTTTTACTGATTGCCCCGGTCACCCTTTTCATCGCTCAAGAGTTACAAATCAATCCTTATCCATTTTTGTTTGCGGAAATCAATGCCTCGAATACCGGCGGCACGGCCACGTTAATCGGAGATCCGCCCAATATTATGATCGGGTCTGCCACCGGACTCACCTTCAATCAGTTTCTCTTACATCTGGCTCCCTTAGCCATTCTGGCCTTTACCGCTACCCTTCTTCCCCTGTGCCTCCTGTATCGGAAAAAACTTCTTGTCCTTCCTGAGGCACGGGCACGCTTAATGGAATTTAACGAATGGGAAGCCATTACAGACTGGCGTCTCCTTAAACAAAGTCTGGGTGTGTTTGGATTGGTTCTTCTGGGATTCTTCTTCCACCATGTACTCCATCTCGAACCTGCGACCATTGCGCTGATTGGTGCAGCCCTTTTACTGTGGTTGGTCACATCCGGGCTGAATCCTGAGGAAAGCTCACAAAAGGTTCATGGTTTCTTTAGTCATGTGGAATGGGTCACCATTTTCTTTTTTTGCGGCTTATTCATCGTGGTAGCCGGCATTGAACATACCGGTCTTCTAAAAAAACTTGCCGAGTGGACGCTTGAGGCAACCGCCGGAAATTTTGCGACGACCACGATAGCCATTTTGTGGGTCTCAGCCCTGGCTTCGGCGATTGTTGATAATATCCCGTTCGTTGCCACCATGATTCCCATGGTCAAAGATATGTTACCTGTTTTTGAAGGGGCGGGAATGGATCCGGAACACCTGAAAGGCCTTTGGTGGGCACTAGCCGCAGGCGCATGCCTGGGGGGAAACGGCACATTGATCGGCGCGTCGGCCAATCTGGTGGTTGCGGGCATTGCCCAGCGAAATGGCATCTCATTCCGGTTTGTCCCATTTTTGAAAATGGCCTTCCCCATCATGCTTTTGCAGATCCTCATCTCAACGCTGTACATTTGGTGGCGCTATCTATGAAAGCTCACGACATCATGACAACGGAGATGGCAACGCTTCCCCTTCAATGCACCATAGGATGGGCACTGAGAGAATGTGCGCGATTAAAATTCCAGGCCTTCCCTGTGATCGACCAGGAAAGACGGCTGCGAGGCATCCTGTCTATTATGATGGTCTTTCAGTTCATTCTTCCCCCCTACATTCTCTCGGGAGAATTACCCCAGGTGTCATTTGCCCCGGATCTCGAAGAGGTCCATCAAAAACTTGCCGCGCTCCGCGATCAGCCTATCGAGGGAATGATGAAAACCAATCCCCCAATGGTTTCCCCTGACAGCTCCTACCTGGCTTGCGCCACCATTCTCCTACAGATTCAGGAACACGTCCGCATCTTGCCTGTGGTCGATTCCGAGGTTCTGGTGGGTCTCATTGCTCCTTGGGATCTCATTAAACCAATCGAAGCCCCTGGCTTCTAACGCTCCGTTGATGCCTACCCTCAGCCGCCCATTTCCCCAAAAGTTTCAATACGTTCTAGTTGGACTGATGTGGATCATAGGGCCCCTCGTCGTACGGGGAGAATCATTACCCCCTCAATACCCAACTATGAAAACACTCCTTGCCGCAGGTAGAACAATTCCTATCACAGGGAAGACAGGTTCTTCGGACTCGGCCGCGATCTTGCGGTTGGTCGAGTTGTACCTGGAAAACGGCTAGGATATTTATCAGGAAGGAGACCAGAAATGTCCGACATTTGATGAAGAGGCTCGCGTGGTCGGTCGTCAGGTTCTTGATAGGGATAAAGACAATGCGGAATCCCATTAGGTATATGCGGTGAACATTGGAAGGTCCGCACAAATTGCGGGAGTCATGGCATCCGCCCTCACGGTCAATAAGTTTAAGACCCACGTTCGAAGGGCATTGGAGCTGAGCCCAGACCATACCCTCTGTGCTTCACCTGATGGGGATGATGTTGGGCGGCAGGGTTCAATTCGGATTCATTCCGGCGCGACTCTGAGATTTCTGAAAAAACCGTAGTGAGTCCGACCAATGCACGCCAGGAACTAGGGGACACCCCACTGTCATTCAAGATAGGATGAAACGAACTATGGCTTTGGTTCAAGAAAATTGAGTCTACCGAACACCGGCCTTATTGGCAGGATACATCCAAGGCCGTGGGGCCCGCTTCCCCGCATGGCCTTTTAAGAGAGGGAGTTCCGGGCCAACCTGTCCTCATGGCTCGGGAATCCTCCCGTACTGAACATGATGGTTCCCTTGTCTCTAATCATTATCCCCACAATTTTCCCGCACACCACCTCGCTTCAATATCGTGTGACAGTGTGGGGAGGCATCCTCCTGTGCATTCAGCAAGCTGGGCGCTTTTTCCTCATCCCGGGTGTCCTCACCATAGAGCCCCCGACAATCGCTTTGTTGGTCAAAACTCTCTTTCTGGGGTTGCCGGCTGACGGAATCACGGCATTCGGGGAATCGGTCTCACCATGACCCTGGCCTTGCCTGGTTGTGTCTTTTGGCTGATTTGAAGATACTTCATTGGCAACCCCCTGAAGACAATGAAAAATGTTTCAACCCCTCCTTGGCTATTCCATTCAGATCATCATACCGGTCATCATTGTGTTGTGCGGAGGGTTCCTCATCCCAGAAGCGTCGTGGGGACAAATCACGCCGCGAATGGACTTACCCTCTCAAGATCGACAGGAAAAATTCAAAGATGATCCTGACATTCCGGTTCAGGGAACGGAAGAACAACGGGGAGAAGAAAAACAGGAAGATGCCAAAGAGGAGGCGATCAAATCTCTTCCGATCAAGGGAGGATTAACGGTCATTCCTGTTCCGACTTTCGCCTACAGCCGCAATGAAAAGGCCTATTACGGTTTCATCGTCCCGATCCTCAGGGCGAATGAGGAGGGGCATTTAGAGGACATTGTTGCTCCTCATTATTTTCATAACCGGTATATCGGCGAAACATTGACCATGAACTATTACGGGTACCCTTCTGACACCACTCAATACCGTGCGCAACTGTCCTACTCCACCAAGATCCAGCGTGAAATCGATCTATCATACAAAAACGTCGGGGCAGGGGGGGGGCGTTATCTCCTGGCGGGACGGGCCTCCTGGTTTAAAAATCCCTTCCGACGATTTTTTGGAATCGGAAGCCAAACTGATGAATCCGATGAGACTTCCTATACCTCAAAGGAAATACAGGTGGATCTTACGGCCGGGATCCATTTGGCACAGGATATCGCTCTCATGTGGAGCGAGCGGTTCCACCAGGTACGCGTCGAAGACGGAATCATCAAGTCTCTCCCAGAAATTCAAGAGGGGTTTCCGACCATTAACGGCATTGACGGAGCAGATATTTGGGGGCATAGGCTTACATTTCGTTATGACACACGGGACCGCCAATTAATCTCAACGCAGGGAACCTATTTGAACGTTTCCGTCGAATGGAATCAGAATTTCAAACAGCATGCTGTGAAAGACTGGTGGCGAACCACCATCGATGCCCGCCATCTCATCCCGCATTTCCATAACCGTCTGGTTTTTGTGTCCCATGCGTACGCAGATACCGTCAATGGGGAAACACCTCCCTTTTATGAACTCCCGACGTTGGGGGGGGAGAATACCCTTCGAGCCTTTGGAAGAAGCCGATTTATCGATTCCGCCGCACTGGTAATCAATCTGGAAGAACGGGTGCTGATTCGAAAACTAAAAATTTTCGGGTATTTCCTGGACTTCCAAGTCGCCCCATTTTTGGATGTCGGCCGGGTAGGGCCTCATTTCGAAAGCAACATGTTTCTCAAACCACAGGTCAATCCTGGATTGGGATTCCGGTTCCTGGCCCACCCCAATATCCTGGGCCGGGTAGATGTCGCATATGGGAGCGACGGTCCCAATGTGTTCGCCGGTTTGGATTATCCATTTTAATGTGACAAAATCAGTTCCATGAGCGAATCGGCAGGAAGACATATCCATACGCAGGACATACCATGAACAGATACGTCGAGCGTCTTGCCTCTCTGGTCATAAGTTTGGTTCTTTCGGGATGCGCCTTTTCGTTTTTTAATGCCGCCACCAACGGCGACACGAAAAAAGTGCTGGCCCTCCTCCATAATGGAACCGATGTCAACACGACTTTCCCCATTGTCGGAACCCACGCCCTCATGGTGGCAGCCGCGTTTGGTCATGAGGACACGGTCAGAGTACTCATTGATAGGGGAGCTGATGTCAACGCTCAAGATCTGACGGGGTGGACTCCCCTACATGCCGCAGCATTTAAGGGTAATATCCAAATCGTTCGACTTCTCCTCGCCAGAGGAGCGGTCGCCAAGCCATCCACCTGGTTTCTGGAAAGCCCGTCGGTGATAGCTGAGCAATTGGGTTATACGGAAATAATTCCTATCCTGAAGCAAGCTGAATTGCAAACGGTAACCAACAAAATCACCTTCTCTGCCCCCTGACAAATCTTTACCAAAGGTTTCCCAATCCCCAATGCCTCCTGAACAGGTTTGTTAGTCATATACGGGAGCACCATAGTCACAGACGGGATGAAAGTGTGTTCTGAAAACTCCTATAGGGTGATAGACAAACCCTACTTGATGTTGAGTGGGGGCCCCTAGCTGAGGCCTATTTACAGACATGTAACCAACCCACAGCCCCAGGTGCGTGTGGATTTGATATACTCAATTGCTATTAATCGTTTACCGGGGATTTTCCCATTACACTCACACAAGGAGGTCATCATGACCCAATCCGTTCAGAGTTCTATTCACAACAACAGCTTCACCACAACATTCCGATGGGCCAGCGTCCTACTCCTAAGCGTTGCTCTGAGTCTATTTGGTGCGTCCGCCTGGGCGGATGGTGACGATCATGGCTATGGGCACGATCCAAAATCGCATCTGGAGAAATTAACAAAGAAGCTGGATCTCACCAAGGAGCAACAAGACAAAATTCTGCCTATCATTGAGGAAAAACACCAAAGGATGGAAGCGCTTCACGAACAAATGAAAGAGATACGCCAACAGGCTATGGGAAAAATTGAAGCTGAACTGACTCCTGAACAACAAAAAAAGTGGAAGGAAATGCAGGAGGAACGGGAGCAAAAAATGAAGGAGTACAAAGAAAAACGCGACAAAGGCGAGATGAAAGGCATGCATGGTAAGGGCGACAAACAGGAGTAGGACATAAGAAGATGAATGGGGTCGGATCGAATGCACCATTCAGGTGCCTATCCGGCCCCTGATTCATACCCCCCTTCGGCTTATCCCCTATATTCCTGGTTCCAAACCTGGCGTCAAAAAAATTTCTTCATCGAGCGATCCTTCTATTTTTCCATCCTTCGCCGTCAATGGTCATCGGCATACCGCACTGCCATTCCTGCAAGTGAGCAGCCGGGATCTCTCAGGATAAGACAATCAGGGGGCGACGGTAGCTTCAGAAGCAAAAATAAAAATGGAAGACAGAAACCAGGATAGAATATCGAAGATTTTCGTCAATTTACCAATAGACCAAAAAATTGGTAGGGTGAACCTCTTCTATAAAAGCAACATGCTGCACAGGGAGATTCATCCATGATTCAAGTGGCAGAAATTCGAGTCAGCTACCGATATGTGAAAGAACATTCCTGGGTTGTACAGGGCATTACCGGGTTCCTTTCCGCTTATTTCATGGAAAAACCAGGCTTTACCCTTCAACGACACTTTGAAGAATTAGAAACCGGCATGCACGTGTGGATATGCGACATTCCACCAAAAATGAAAGTGCCCACTCTCCTGAAACGGCTCCAGGATGACATTCCCCCCTGCACCTATAAGCAGCTCGAAACGAATCCACCGGCGCGACCACAATTCCTCATCGACTCTGAAGAAACGCAATCCTCAATTTCCTAGGCCGGCGCCTCCCTCACGTTCTGAAAAGATGAGAACGGAGGACATGAGAACAGCAAGGGGGAAGGTCGTCGAAGGGACTGAAATTTTTCTGTATTGCTCTTGAGTAAATTAGACGGGGCCGTTCATAGCAAAACCTAAGGCCGATTGAAGACGGTGGACCCTTTCCGCAAGTTGATCAACAGGGAGCCTTACCGGTTCGTGCGGCACACACCATACCGGTTTTAATGGATCGGGATCGGTCTTCAGCCTGGGAATCAGGTGCCAGTGAATATGCGGAACCTGGTTGCCAAGCAGTTCGTAGTTGATTTTCCTCGCCTCAAAAACCTGTGCCAGCGTCAAGGCCACATGGTTGATTTCTTCCATCAGGAGGCTCCGCGAGGCTTTCGATAACCCGAACAACTCGCAGACGTGCTCCTTCAAGACCAGTACCGTCCAGCCGGCAAAAAACTGGTCCTCAAATAAATATGCCCTACTCAGGTCACAATCACCAAGCAGATGATCCTTGAGCGGCCATGCACCTACACATATGTTGCAAGATAGATTGATCACGGCAGAAGAAATGGGGGAGAAATCAAAGGTTTGCCAAGGAAGAGAACGGATTTCACGGGCAAAATCCGAGATGAACGAAGGACATCGGACTGATTGGACCTTTCCTCATCATGGCACAACATACCGCATCTCCCCTTCACCTTGAAAGTCTTCACCCTGTCTCATTTTGTATTTGAAAGTGGCGAGGATATGTGAAAAAATGACTGGATAACAGAACAACCCGGACACGTTTCGAAGTCCTCATGAACACAAAGTTTTTCCGTCTATACCCGCAGTCATCTTTCTTTCATGATCGGCCTCACCTCATCCAAAATTCGCCACTTCCTTATTCAGAGAAGGAATACCCATGAACAGAGAAGCCATGCGATTGTCTAGACGAACCTTACTAAAACGGGGAATAGGCTTGTTCGGTCTGGTAGCCGGAGGACTGATCGGATCCTCAAGCCTGGCGGAACTCCTCGCCAAACCAACTCCGCGTCAATCCCTTGGACCTTTTTTCCCCGACGAGGGAGATGAGGTCGAGGTTATTCGAGAAAATCCCGATCTGACGCTGCCTATCAGTCAAGCCAATGATCAAGACCTTACGTTCATTAAAGGGCGAAAAGGGCAAGCCAAAGGGCAGGTAATCTATTTGCGGGGCCGGGTCCTGAATGCGCGAAGCGGCCACCCGATACCGAACACCGTCATCATACTTTGGAGTGCATCAGCGTCAGGCCGATATAATCACAAAGGCGATGAAGGAATGTTGAGTTTTCCTCACCCCAAAACCGGGGAAATCATTCATCGAACCCATGATGAACATTTTCAATATTGGGGACGTGCCGTAACTAATGAACAGGGGGAGTATTGGTTTAAAACCATCGTACCGGGCTTTTACCCCATCGATTTGGAAGCCTGGCTCTATCGGCCTTCGCATCTTCACTTTGAGATCCTGCCTCCGGGCATTCCCAAACTGGTCACACAGCTCTATTTTCGAGGTGACCAAATTCCCAACAACGCCCTCAATCAGGAGTTGTTGCCCAAGGATGTGGTGATACGCGACGCAGGGCTCACCCCGAAAGAACAGGAACACGTCATTGTAGACTATGCGCCAGACCCCTCAGGAACAATCACGGATGGCCTGGTCGGTCACTATGATTTCATAGTTCCAGGCTAGCAGAAACAAGGATTGTTTGAATGTGAGATATACGCGGAATAGACTAAATTCGATCGGGATAGTTGGAAATAATACCGTTGACTCCCAGCCGCTTCATTCGGTCGATATCTTCAAGTTCGTCAACCGTAAAGACGAATACCTTCACACCTTGTGCCTGTAGTTCCTGCACCAGTGCAGGCGTCACGGAATCTAATCCCAATCCCGCATGGGTTGCTTGAGCATCAATGGCAAACGCCGTGGGATGTAAGGAGGAACCCTCCAGCAACGCCAGCGTGTTGGCATTCGCCATCACCTTCCTGACCATCAGCAGTTCATCATGAAAAAACGAGGCATAAATGACCGGTCCTTGAAAGACAGCCGCTTTCACTTCTGCACAGACCTCAGCGGCTATTCCCCTCACCTTCAGCTCGATCATGGCTCCTGCCCGTCCGTTCAGGCATGCAAGAGTTTCCTCAAGCAAAGGAATGCGTTCGCCCCCTCCAGCATCCAATCCGCGAAGAACACTGAGGGGCAAGGACTCGACATGTCCCTCCCCGTTTGTCGTCCGATCAACCGTCTCGTCATGAAAGAGCACCAACGCTCCATCTGCCGTTAGCCGGACATCGAACTCGACCAGATCCACACCCAGTTTGATAGCACATTCAATTGCGGCCAGCGTATTTTCCGGAGCATGCCCCGCCGCGCCCCGATGTCCTATTCGAAGAGGAGTTCCCTCGACATGAGTTGTGCTCATCATACGTCAGGCAATGCTTTTCCCCGGTTGATTAATTTACAAAAGGCAAAAAGGCGTAGTTGGCCACCAGCTTACCACGATGTCCCACTCAAATAACCAGGAGAACCAGAGACTAAACGTTAGACTATCGCACCCAATCGTAAGGACTAAAGAGCATTCCTCGCTCTGACAAACCGGGCCGGCGTTGGGAATTTTGGCAATTATCGGCAATATGTCCCTGCGGTCTGGGGTTCCCCTCATAACCCCATATGCCGGTTTGCAGATTGATCCAATACCGCCCATTCTGGATTGGCCCGCAATGAACCTGCTCCACATATTGGATCTCGGGAATAGACAACCGCTGCCCATTCACCACCACATAGCGCTCCGCATAGGCGGTATTGAGAAACGAAAAAACCAGCACCACGATCAACAGTAAACCGAAGGTCGTCTTCATGAGAAACCTCCTTGTCCACACGATCTAAATCCGGCCACCTTCCACGTTTCTACACTGGAAGGTGCTGTGGTTGACGTTCTAGGAGGTCAGTCGGAGGGATGAGGAAAATGGTTCAATCCTTGGAAATTGTTAAGAAACAGTTTGCATCGGGAAGACTTTCTTTTGCTTCTTTCTCTACGCCCGTTAATACGGGCGATTGTAGCAATTGCCAACATTTAAGCGTAGGGGCGTTTTAGGCCTACTCAATTTTAGACTGATCAGGATAACGCAGAGATATTAGTTATGAAAAAATGAGACTTAATGCCCCTGTTTGCGGCTGACTCCTCAATATTCAGACATTTTTTAATTTTCTATATTGTATACGTCCATTACATCCGTTCATCAGATGTGCTTTCATAGCCCATCACTTGAATTTATATTGATCTAAGTTCAATGTGATCTATCAACCGTCTATAATTAGTGAGCTACAACATCCATGGATCACTCCAAAAAACTTGAGATTGCCAGATATCTGGCTGAACTATTGGATCGTCGATTTACGATTCCGGGAACCTCCATCCGAATAGGGTTGGATCCGGTCCTTGGTTTGATTCCAGGAGTGGGCGATGCCATCGTCAGCCTAGCCGGATCGGTTATTTTATTTCTCGCCGCTCAGGCGCAGCTCCCCAAAATCGTCTTAGTCCATATGAGCCTGAATATTGCTCTTAACGGCATGATTGGCTCTATCCCGGTGTTTGGTGATCTTTTTTCGGTCTGGTTTCAGAGTAATGTGAAAAATGTGGAACTGTTAGAACGACATGCGTTCGGGGATCGTCATGCCTCCACCGCCGGCAATTGGACCTTCGTCATCGGGCTCTTATTAGCCATTCTGTGCGTGATCATCGGAAGCGTGGTGGCCATATTCTTGGTCCTGGCGCGCCTTTGGGAAGCATTAAAGGGAATGCAATAAGATAATATTGTCTGCTCTGTTCGAAAACGAGAAACATTTCCCGATGAATGATTTTTTTTCGGACATCAGGCGTGTGTGAGAATAATGCCGAGAGCTACAACGACTCCTCCTGCCATCGCCGCCAGACTATAGGGGCTGGCCAGGATTGCCAATTCATACTGTGCGTTCGTGATTGAATCGATTCAATCATGAACTGATATTGCCGGGCGGTTGTTTTAATCCTGTAAGCGAAAGACTTGATGACATTTCACACAGGCATGGATGGTCTGCTGGAGTTGTGAGAGAATCTGCTTGAGGTCTTTGGTGGGCATGACGGCACCAAGGGCTTCCGCGGCTTGATGATGTGCCATGGCCAGCTGATGGTATTCAGGCGGGAATGAGGCACCCTGCTCACGCTGCATGGCCATATGGTGTTTCGGAAATCCCAGCTCCTCATTTGTCAGGTTGGCCGCCTTCGCAAAGTCTTCTCTCGCCAATGCCCCGACGATAGCGTCGATGGCTTCAAGATGCTCTCGCATGGTCAACTTCAGACCCTCTTGCGCGCCCGGAGGAAGATCCAACGCCATGCGCTTTGTCAACGAGACCTTCGGCACCTCGTGTTCCGGCTTGTGTTCGGCGGAATGATCGGTTTCTCCAATCGAGATACCAAAGCTCCAACAAAACATTAAGGCAGAAATGGCTATGCCAGCCCCGACCTTCCCCAGAATCATGCCTCTCTCCTTTTTCATGAGGCGGCCGCCAATGAATCATTCGATTTGGTGGTTTGGCCTGCCAAATGTGGCATCGGCCCGCCTTGAATTCGATAGCAACCAATCCAGGTGGATTTTACGATGCCTTCTCCCTCTTTCGTAAGGTCAGCCGCTCTTGCGAGTACCAAAAGGCCTGCGAGCACCCAGCCGATGAGCACGCCCCCATTGATGAACTCGCAGGTTATTCGACATTCTGTCCCAAATACATTCAACCCCATCCCCTGCGATACGTCTGCTCTGTACCATTTAGTAGTTCATCATACCCCGACCCTGGTGCCGTCCGCCTCTCTGTTGCCCTCCCCCTCCGCCATGTGATCCTCCGGAAAAGCTTCGTTCATATTGCATAACCGTCCAGATCTCTTCATCCGAGAGCAATCCGCCAAAGGGAATCATGGCGGTACCGGCCGATCCATATTTGATAACCCAAAAGATCTCGCCTTCCGTTCTGTGCATCCAAAAGCCATGTGACCGGAACACACGAGGCGGAGGGTTCAGCGTGGCGGCACCGGGTCCATCCCCGCGTCCGTTCGCACCATGACAGTTGATGCAGGTCCCTTTCCCCTCATAGATCGCCTGGCCTTTTTCCACAATGTCCGGCGACTCGGGCAAGGGGCTCTTCAGCAACCTGGCTTCATCCATTTTGTCAGCAGGGACCCTTGGCATCATCATCTGTTGATGCCCATGCTCTTGGGCAAGCGCCGTCGAAACTCCAATGGCAACTACCAGTGTGAGCCCGATCATCCTCTGAATACTTTTGTGCATGAATCTTTCCTCTCGTTTCTCTTCGTTGAACGAATCCCTGCACTGCCTTCCGGGATTGTCCACTACATGGTCGGCATCGGCTCAATGATGCCACACGCATCTCGTGCACCTCCGGCACATCCCGGGTTGAGTTCGCTATCCTGATCGCAATAGAGATCTTCATTGGTGTGGATGATGAAGGCACTCCCATCCTGGTCAAATACACTCAACCGGCCATCCGATAATGCGACCCGAGTCGTCACCGCATGCATGGTTCCGACTCCGTTGACGACGGTCATATTGACTAAATCTCCCATATGGAAGGGATGGTTGAAATCCGGGGCGTCAGGTGTGGACTTGCCAAAGGGACCCGGATCATGATGGCCCTTCGCAGACCCACACGGCTGGCAGCTCGCGACCTCATGAATATGGACCGCATGCTTCCCATCCTTTAATCCGTTGACCTCCATCTGGACATACACTTTTTTGATGCCTTCGGGTGATTCAAATTCCTTGAGGGTGGCCGTTCCGGTAATGGCAGGGTCCGTGCACCCGTGAATGGTCGCTTTTGCCGTTTTCGATATGTCATGGTTTCCGTAATGACTACAGCCTGACAACACGGTCAGCGTGACAAGGAACACACCCGACCATTGAAATTTCCTGAAATGTTGGTTCTGCATGATGTCACCCATTAAATATAATAAATAGACGATAAAATGCCCCCAGATCGGACCGGTGCTAAGAAAAATGGATACGCCCTTACGTTCCTCCGAATGTTCGGAGATAGGCAATGATCTGCCAGGCTTCCTGGTCCGTGATGTACTGCGGCATATACGCCACCATATCGGTACCATGACTTCCATGGATCAGCACCCAGAAAAGCTCCCCATCACTTCGGGCCGCCTGCCAGGCGGCATCCGCAAAATTGGTTGGCAACTTGATATCGGGAGGAAACGTTCGACCTGCAGTCGGTGCCCCTGTCCCTTCCCATCCATGGCACATGGCGCACCACCCCTTGCCTTCATATAATGTTTTTCCCTTGGCAATGAATTCTTTTGTGGGGGTAAACGGATTGATAAACGTTTTGGCCTGTTCCAGGCGATCGGGCGGAACCCGAGGTTGGAGATCCCCGGCGCTTCCCGCCCAGACAGAAGCATAGGTGAAGAATATCGTCGCCAGGATGATCCAGGTTCCAGATTGACTCTTTTTTCTTATTACTTCCATCAGGATTTTCTCCTTATATTGATGCTATGGACTTAATTCTTGCCTGAATAAACAACACTCGAAACTCCTTTCATTGGAATTTGGAAGGGGGGAACTTTCCCCTGCCTCGATCAAACCTCCAAATTGTGTGCCAGCATGAAAATGAACATTTGCTGAATTTTTTTCGTTTTTTCAATAAGGAAATGAGGCAATTTGCACCACTCCATAGATAAATCCCATGCCCAAAAATCTACAAAACGATATGGTGTATTGGCCAGACGACAATCACCAGGAAATTTGACGGAATCTTTCCGGTCTTTTTTCTATGTTTGAGATTTTTTTGAGGGGAAAATGACTTCGACCTGAGGCTCCGAATGTATCCTCAGAACGATGAGGGATGAAATGGTATCGGCTTGATGGTTGTCAGTCCAAGATTTGACTCATAAGTGAGGAGAGGAAGGTCTCACAACAATTTCCCGTCGGCTTCATCTTTGGGTGCATCTAAGGCTCTGAGTTCCAGACCTTCTATTTCCTGCAAGGTTTTTCCGGCAATGCCCTGGAGGTCGCCATACATCCCGACGGTGGCCTGCATGACCCGCTCAATTTGTTCTTCACGCTTGGCCCATTGCTTCATGATGACCTTTCGTTCTTTGTCGAGATCTTCTTGCATCGAGGAAAACCCCTCCACAATCGCCTGCACCCGTTGACGGAAGCGCGGACCCATTAAATACTGATAGACCATTTCCATTTTGGTCTGCTGCCCTTCCGATGCCTGACGCGCCGACGCCACCTCCATGAGGGTGTTTCGCATGGCAATGGCGACGGGCAGGGCGACCTTGGGATGGGTGACCCAGATGCCATCGATCAATTCGAAGGTTTCCACCTCTTTGGGTAGGGCTTGGCTGACGATGATAGCGATTTCGGCTTTGGCCTGCCGCTGATCCTCGCGCAGCTTAATGAGCCACCCATCGCTCCAGTTTTTGGTGCGTTTCGATTCCCACAAAATCGTTCCACAGGGTTGGCCGAATGAGCCGGCGACGCGATGCAGCACGTCACCGCCATGCTCACCTTTCGCCACCGGTTGGATTTGATCCAGCGGAAACTTCGAGGTGAGGAGCGCTTCCAGTTCGAGTTCCTGCACTTCTCCTTGAAGTTGCTGGGAACCCTGCTCAGCTCGACGCTTGAGTTCTTCAATTTGTTTTTGCATGGAGGTAATGGTCTGTTCTTTTTCCATGACTTTAAATTTGAGCGCTTCTTCAGCTTCTTTCTTCGCCTGATCCCGTGTGGCAGTGAGTCCTTCCTGCACCCGCTTTTCCACGGTGAGCTCCAATTCACGTTTGGCGTCATCCAACTCCCGCTGTTTTCGCAGCAGGTCGGCCTGGGCCTTCTGTGCTTCAACGAGTTTTTCATCCTTCTGTTTGAGGATCTCTTGAATCTCAAGTATCTCTTTAGATTTCTGCTCAAGGTCATTGGAGAGGGCCAGCTTGGCTTTCCTGGCTTCTTCAACGGCGATTTTGCTGCGTTCGAGTTTCAGTTTGTCGGCGACTTGCTCTTCGAACGTTTCCTGAGATTTGGCGAGCGCGACTTCGCGCTCACGCAGAGCGGCATCCCGTTTGGCAGCATCCGCATCTTTTTGAGCGAGTCGTTGCTCGAAGTCTCGCTTCGTGGCTTCAAGAAGGGGGGCCGCAAGCGACTCGGTCAGTTTGATTTCAGTTTTGCACTGTGGACAGATAATCGTTGGTTCAGTCATGAAGATTTTTTGGGGTCAGTATTGAATAATAGAAAACAACATTATTACGGACAGTCCATGCCGACACAATTTTGGCACGGATTATCTGGTTACGACTTTGTCCAAACGGGCCTCGACCTGCCGAAACAGTTCCAAAGCAAATTGATCACGATGGGACCCCGAACATTCGCCATACGCTTTCGGTGAGGCGAAACGCGGGCGATCCAGCCGGAAGATTTGCGTCTGTTGCAAACCCTTCAAATCATGGCGTTCCAAATCGATGGGTTGCAACATGACGGGAATGACCGGCTTGTCTCCACCCTTCACAAATTCAGGAAGCTCGTGATCCTGAATGTATTGCGACCCGAGAAACGCAGGGCTGACCAGAACCAGTCCCACCTCACACAGTCCCAAGGCGTTTAGAATTTCTTCATGCCATTTTTCTCCAACCAGGATATCGTTATCACGCCAGAAGGTATAGTGATACTGTTTGGAAGGAGTCGCTTGTTCTCGAAACTTTCTGAGAAACCGGGTCGCAAGATCGCGATTGGCGCGCGCATAGGAGACAAAAATCGTAATTTTCGTTTTCATACTCGTGTAATCACAGTCAGCCGATCTGCCGGACCATCCTAGCCAACCCCTCAAGAAAATGTACAGAAGAGTATGGCGTGAAATCAGGCAGGATAAAACTACTTCTACGATAATCTTGCGAACATGAGGCCCAGCCCTGGGCTGGCCGGCGAAGGATTTGGAGTCCAGTTTTCCGCCTTTGCCGAACATGAGAGGCTTGTCGGTGAGGTCGCGTTCGAGCAAATAGGTTCCATAGGCCCCTTCTTGAGCCATGAGATTTCCCCTGCATTGATTGGCAACCGTGATCGCCGCCCGCGTGAGGATACATCGTCTCGCCGACTTGCGCGCCGATGATGATCGGGATGCCCGCTTCACGGGCTTTCTCTGCGACAGCCAAGGATCGCTGGATGCCTCCCATTTTGGAAATCCGGATATTAATAATCCACCCGCTCGGGTCCCCTTGCACATTCTGAAGCTGTTCCTCGCGCAAAAAGCTCTCGTCTAGAATAATCGGAAGTCCCAGCTGCCGGTTGATTGTCCGGCTTCCCTCATAGTCACCGACCTGCAGAGGTTCCTCAATCGCCAGGAATGAACAATGAAGACTCTGAAGATACGCGACTGTCTGTTCCGGGTACTTCCAAAGATTATTGGCATCGAGTCGGATACGCAAATCCTTCACGTCCAGCCGTTTGAGCAAATTGATTTTGCATTGATCTTCTTCCAAAGTGCCGGAGACCTTCACTTTGAAATCGACAAACCCCAAAGTGGAAAATTGAGCAGCCTGCTTTTGAAAGGTCGACAGACTGTCGGCTCCCAGGACGGCGGAATATTGAAAGGATCCGGTGACTTCCGGCAGGCCCAGAAGGACTTCGATTGACTGTCCTTGTTCTTTTCCCCAGAGATCCAACTGTGCCAACTCCACTGCACACCATGCAGACGGATTCATATCGATAAGCCTGGGGTTGTCAATCATCCAGGTGCGTAAATCTTCCAGCCCTTGCCAACCTTCCCACGACTGACGATGGGTCTCAAAAAAACTCTGGGCCGTCTCCACCGTTTCTCCGGTCACGTACGACCGGGGACAACCCTCACCCAGTCCTACCAGTCCGTGGGAATTTGTCGCCTTCACCAATACACTTTCAGTGCGGGCACGGGTTGCGGTGGCATGCCTGAACGCCTGCTTGAAAGGAATATCCAGGATGGTCATGGATAGGGATACGGGTCTCATTAAGTTACGACCGGGTATACTTCAGAAAATCAAATTGGCAGTCTTTGAGATATTGTAATTTCACCATCTTAAATTGTGCGTCCCGCTGCCCTTGTTGGATACAGTGCGCTCTATAGGCCTCACCCGTTCGGGGCTGAAGGTACACTACACGAACCGGCTCCAATCTTCCGCTGGCCCGTTTGGACTGAAATTCAACATTGGCCTGAGCCAGCGTCTTTTCAAATTTATCCCTCAATGCCCCATCGAACGGTGGATGTTCCATAAAGAGGGTGTATTGCCTGGCCAATGGATCAGCCAGCATCACATAAAACTCTATGGTTATCCGATAAGCCGCCTGGATAGACGCCATGGCGTCAATCACATGGTATTCATAAAGTTTTTCGCCGGTGATGTTGGTGACCCCTTTTCCCTTTTGTATAAATGAGATCGTGGGCGTCCGATGCATTCGTCCCGTCACCTCGACGAGATCATTCATGAAATATCGATACAGGCCGTTGGCGGTAGTGACCACCACATAATATTTTTGACCTTCCTCCAATTGATCGAGGGTCAGGGTATACGGACGATCGGCTTCCCAATCCGACTGAGACACAAACTCATAAAAATTTTCCTGAATCGCGGGCACGCATTGGTTCGTGCGTGGATCGACATTCACAGTACCCAAACACTCACTCGACAAATACCCCATTTCAATAATGGCTGTCTGCGGGGCTAACTTGGCTTTGAGTTGAGGAACCAAGACCCCGCAGCTACCTCCCGTCCAGGTCACGACGGCCTTAAGGTTGGGCCACAGTTCTTCCACGGTTATGTGGCCTGCACGTCCAATGCAAGCTTGCAATTGTGTCAACCTCTGACGGGAAATAGAGGGAAGAGGGACTGGCCCGGTTTGAAACTCTGGACTGTTGGAAGCTAACATTTCAACGATTTGAGGAAAATGGAGACGTCCCATTTCCAATAACTTCAAAAATGTCGAAGGATTCGCAGTGGCCACCACCGACAGATCGGATTCCCCTAATGCACAGGCAGCCAAATACAGATATTTTTCTTGGTAATCTTTGATCTCATGCAGTGCGTTGGAGAGGATCAATTTCTGCTGAAGCACGACCGGCAGGGCGGCGGTCAATAACCCGGACATGGAACCATAACTGGTTCCGGTTTCCAGGTAACCTTCCACTTCAGGTCCGGCAATGACCAGCATTCGGCCCTTGAAAATCGAAGGGACCCCCTGATATTGCGCATACGTACTTAGCCACTGATAGTGACGCAAGGCTCGTTGTGTTCTAAGAAGCACAGGAATCAATTTCGGTTTTCCCGTTGTTCCGCTTGTTAGCGCATAGGTGAGAGGTTGATCTCCGTTCAGCCGGGCTTCTTTATGTTGTTCCTGGCCATCGATATCTAGACGGAGTTGTTCATAGGTATGAATGGGCACCTCCAGACGAAATTCCTGATATCCTCGCAGCAAATGGAATCGATGAGAACGTCCAAAGGCTGTGTTCATTTGATACGTTAAGATTCCTTTCAAGACCGAAGCCTGGGCGACCTGGGGCAGGCGCAATTGTTCCATGAACGGCATCCACAACCGATGTCGGCACATGAGCATGTGCGCATGCATCCCGGCGTTCTGAAATGAAATGGGTTGATTCATAGAGGAATGTGATGTTTATCGACTCCCGGAACAAACGGCCTCGTCATTTGTTTCCCGAACGTCATCGGATAGGTACGATTCAACAACCCCAAATCCTCGACCTGACGATCGGTCGGCAGATAGTACGTTCCAAAGAGTCGATCCCAAATAATTAAGTTGTTGCCATAATTATGGTTGGATTCTTCTTTCCATTTCGAATGGTGCCATCGATGGAGTTCTGGTCCGCTTATCAGATAATTCAGCCAACCGAGACGCACGTCGATATTGCAATGCTGGAAGAAGCCATTGATGGCGTAACACACGACATACAAGGCCAACACTTCCTTCCCAACCCCCACCAGCAAAAACGGCAATGTATCAAAAAGGAATTGCAACCCTTTATCAATGGGATGAAATCGTCCTACGTTGAGCCAATAGAGTTTATGGGGAGAATGGTGTACCGCATGAATTCGCCATAAAGGCTCCAATTCGTGCGCCCATCGGTGTAACCAATATCGCATCCCATCGGCAGCCACCATCATCAACAACATTTGCCCTGCGATCGGCCAGTGTGTGGGCCATCCCACTCCTACGGTCCACTCATGCATACGGAGCCAATCCAAAAGCGTCAATGCCACGGTAAACGCCAGAACCTGAGGCAGGATTCCTTGAATGAGAGCCATAAAAATCGCGTCCTGCGCAATCTCGCGCTTGTCTACCCACCAGGTTTGTCGGCTGGGAAATAGCCATTCCAGAATACTGATCAGGACAGCCCCTATCACCACAGGCAGATAAGTGGCTACTTGAAGCGACAGCCCTTGCTGTTGCAGGAATACATGCAATGATATTCCTAAAATCAGCACCGCCGGATAGGCTCCATACCGAACCAGCGCTTTCATCCTCCCACCTCATGATAAACAGGTATCGATGGGTTAGCCCCCAAGACATGGAACCGGCCGTAAACCAACATAAAGGCAGACAATACAAGATGGAAAATGGTGGGAAGAATGGCCCCAAACCAAAAATGACCAGGAGCGACCGTCAGGCCAATTATCAACCGGATACCCATGGCTGTCAGATAGAGTCCGCCCAGGTAGAGAAGAATTCGGCCTTTTTTCGGTACGGCCACTACCACCCCTTGAAACATCCGCCACACAATCCGCAGACACACCGCCAGAATCCCGATTTGGAACATCAGTAATATCGGATACGGTAAAGCTCCGCTCTGCCAGATCTTGAAAGATGGAAGAAACGCCACCGGATGCCAGGCTTGAGTCAATTGCGCCACAACTCTGAAGACAAACAGCCCAGTCAGTATCAATAAAATCCAGGCATTTCCCAGCACCCAATCATTTCTCTTCCGCTTTTCAGGCATACGTATTTTATCGGTTATTTTTCAGCGAAACTGACAGGAGTACATTGATTTCCTTTCGCACTCCGAGCACATCCTCCTCTTCACATACGATACAATCCATGGCAGGATTGAGAGATTTTTTCAATTGTCATCCAAACCGCCATGTCTAAGAAATATTTACTCATTGGCAATTCCGATGGCATCGGAGCTGCCGTGACTCGAGCCCTTTTGGCCCGGGGAGATCAGGTTGCGGGTATTTCACGAAGTCCAAGTCCCTTAGGCTCCAAGGCCCCGCGTCATGTCGTTCAGGATATTGCCTCCCCCGAGTATCCGCAGGTTTTGCAAAACCTGTTAGCCTCGGAAGGACCGTTCGACGCGTGTATTTTTTTCGCGGCCATTGGATCGAAGTTGACACTGTCTGACCTCTCACAAGAGGCCCGAGTGGTGGAGGTTAATTTCACAGCCATGGTGCGAACATTGGCCGCGTTGGTACCCGGCTGGATGGAGGCGAAGCAAGGCCACTTCATCGGTCTTTCCAGCTTGGCCGATGACTTCTACAATTCCGACTCTCCCTCTTATACGGCATCGAAAGCCGGATTCAGCAACTATCTGGTTTCCCTGGCGTTGAAGCTGAGATCTGACGGGGTATTTATTACGAATATTCGTTTTGGGTTTGTAGATACGAAACTACCAAAAGCATCCTGGAAGCCACTGATGATGACTGCCGATCAAGCGGCAGCCTATGTCCTGAAATGTTTACGCACCAGACCCATCCAACTCAGTGTGCCCAAAATAGCCGGTGCGGCCGTTCATGTCATTCGCTGGGTACAGTCGGTGCGAGTTTGGATGGCCTGAAGAGTTCGCTCCGAGGGTGAGGTGTACGGAATTCTCATTCTTCCCAATCTGGATGATGTGATGGGAACGGTTGGATAGAGATTGACAGCGACCAATCACGCACTCTGACAGCTCCGCCATAAGAACGATACGCCATTACATATCACTGGACGTCCAGAGATATTCCAACATGGGCTCAGAACACGATGACTCGCTTCTAGCTCAAGGAGAACACTATAGGAAAACCGCTATTGGGTCTTGTGTTTCAGTTTGCTCGGATTGTAAAAAGTCTTTCTCTGGGAATCATAGACCCACACTTCGCCGGTCTCAATGGAATAGACCCATCCATGCAGGCGCAAATTTCCTCGTCGCAATCCCGTTGCGACAGCCGGATGCGTCTTGAGATGATCGAGCTGAACCAACACATTTTCCCGTATTGTGGCGGCAAATAACTCCTCTCCCTGCAAATGCGCGTATAAATCTTTCATGATTCGCACCGTGGTCTCCGCATGTTGAAGCCAGGCTTTGACCGCAGGAAGCTCCTGAAGTTTTTCCTGATGTAATAACGCTTCCATGGCTCCGCAATCCGTATGGCCGCAGACAATGATGTCCTTCACTTGGAGCACAGAGATCCCATATTCAAGCGAGGCGGTACTTCCACCGATAGCGGCTCCATAAGTGGGAATCAAATTCCCGGCATTTCGAATAATAAACAAATCTCCCGGTTCGGTTTGCGTGAGCAATGACGGATCAATCCGTGAGTCTGAGCAGGTTACAAATACGGCTCTTGGCTTTTGCTGCCTCGATAATCCGGCAAACAATTCTCTCTTTTTGTCGAACACCTCTTCCTGAAACTTGATCAACCCTTCCAATATTTTTTCCATATGCTCTCCATTGAAACGATTCTTGCTCTTTCCTCGTGCAGCAGGTTGTCCCCTAGGCCCTTGCTAAACAAATGACCAACCACAGCATCCAAGCCATCATTTGTGCTCAGAGTTTCATTAAGAATATCTCATGACTCTGCAAGATGCCACATTTTCCACGGATACTCAAAAGTAATGAGATTTCACGCATGACTCAGGATAAGGGGGCTTCCCGTCCTGCCGATAATCAACCCACCCATCCCAAACATGCCTTTTGGACGTCTGAATCATAAGTCTGTCTTTTCTTTTGAAGGCAATGGACCTTTCCATGCCGATTCCACAAATTCTTTGTTTTATTTTCCCGGTAAACCCTCGTCGTGTTATGTTAAATCCGTTCGAGTGATTTCGAGTGAAGTCCTTAAAAAATGAATTACCAGCACCGACTCCATCATCTGTGAAAACTCACGTTTAAGGTTCATAACCATTGGAACTGAAGGCTACAACCAAACTCCCTCAAAACATGACTCCGCCAGAACTCGACCTCAATCATTTTAAGGAATTCCTGCTTAAGCTCCGTTCAGAAATTTTTCAGAGTGAGCATTTCGGGAAGGAAGCGGGTCAACCCGTTGAGTTGGATCAAACGTCCGTGGGACGAGTCACCAGGATGGACGCGCTTCAAGGACAAGCGATGGCGAAAGCTACCCAACAACGGCGGCAGATTCATTTGCAACGGATCGAGGCCGCGTTCCAACGCATAGAGACTGGGATATTCGGATGGTGTCTTCGATGCGGCGAAGCGATCGCCACAAAACGTCTGGCCTTCGACCCTACCGCCCCCCTGTGCATTGAGTGCGCCAATGCAGGATCACTATAGTCATTATCTTACACACTTGCCCATTCACATACAGGCGGCAGGCAGAAACCAATCGGGAACATCAGCTTCGTCCTGAGAGGCTCTCCCTTGTCATCATCCAAAAGCACGGTTATGTTTCTCACCGAATCATGAGCGTGAAGATATGAGTGACGAGCGCACGTTGGGAAACCAGAATCTCACTGATCGACCTTGTCCCCTATGCCACATGACCGATCTTGCCCATTTTTCCCAAATCCGTGCGCGTGACTATTTATCCTGTCGAACCTGTCATCTCATCTTTGTTCCAGCTGAACAGTATGTATCGGCAGCCGATGAAAAAGCGCAATACGACCATCATGACAATCGTCCGGATGATCCGGATTATCGAGCCTTCCTCAGCCGGATATTCCTGCCCATGCAGCATCGTCTACAACCCCAGAGTTGTGGTTTGGATTTTGGATCAGGTCCCGGTCCGACGCTTTCGGTGATGTTTGAAGAAGCAGGGCATCGGATGGCAATTTACGACCATTTTTATGCCACGGCCCTCTCCTCCCTGGGCCAGCCCTATGATTTCATTACCGCCACCGAAGTGGTTGAGCATCTCCATCGTCCTGGCTTTGAACTGGAGCGCCTATGGTCTCTTCTCAACCCCGGCGGTATCCTGGGTGTCATGACCCAACTGGTCCCAAAGGAGGAACTGTTTGCGGAGTGGTACTACCTCAAGGATCCCACTCATGTCTGCTTCTTCTCCCAGGCAACGTGTGAATGGTTGGCCAGGCATTGGCAGGCAAAACTCACCCTCTCAGAAAACAATGTCATGCTCTTTGAAAAAGCTATCCCAACCGGACCGAATAACCATCGCTCAAAATCCTGACAACCGCAGCAATGTCTCAAACGATAGATATCGTCATCATTGGCGCTGGAGCAGCAGGGTTGGCGGCAGGAATTTTTGCGGCTCGAACACGTCCGGGCTTGTCGATCGCTCTTCTCGATGGCGCGCGCGCCATCGGCGCGAAAATATTGATTTCCGGTGGAGGACGCTGCAACATCACCAACGTGCGGGTGATGCCATCAGATTTTAACGGGACTCACCGGTTTGTCGAACGGGTGCTACCCCGCTTTGACGAAAGGGCCACAGCCCGGTGGTTTGACTCACTCGGCGTCCCGCTGAAGGAAGAACTCTCCGGCAAACTTTTTCCAGTGACGAATACAGCCCGCACGGTGCTTCAGGCACTTCTTGATCACAATACGTTACTCGGCGTGCGACTTCTCCCTCAGCATCGAGTAACGTGCCTTGCCCCTCACGGAGTGGGTTTTTCCATCAACACAGAACGGGAAACTTTTTTCTCCCGTCGTATCATTCTGGCCACAGGCGGCCGATCACTACCAAAGACCGGTTCTGACGGCCACGGGTGGACCATCGCTCAACAATTGGGACATACCGTGACGCCCACCTATCCCGCGCTGGTTCCTCTTGTGCTCCATGAACAGTTTTTTCATGGTACGCTTTCAGGCATTTCCCATGAGGCGACGTTGATGACACGGGTAGAGGGCAAACTTGTGGATCGGCGAACCGGCAGCTTGCTCTGGACGCACTTTGGTATTAGTGGACCGGTCACGTTAGATGCCAGTCGCTTCTGGGTCGTTCCACATGGTCAAGGACAACAGGTCGAATTGTTCCTCAATTTTTTTCCCGGCCAAACCTTTGACGACATTGACCGTTGGCTCGTCAAAGCCAGTACCATGGCCGGTCGTCAAACCCTGGCGGGGCTTTTGTCGGAACGTTTGCCTGTTCGTGTCGCGAAAACTTTGTGTACCTCTATAGAGGATGGCCACCCCACTACCCCCGAAACAGGCATGCCTGAAGAAAAAAGAACGGACCTTGGAACGACTCCCGTGGGTGAGCTTCGCCGGTCCGGTCGACGAGCTTTGACACAGGCCCTCACCAATCTTCCTTTGCCCGTTATCGGTTCCCGTGGGTGGAATTTCGCCGAGGTCACGGCGGGAGGAACACCCTTAAAAGAAGTGAACCCCTATTCCATGGCCTCTCGACTCATACCCGGCCTCTACCTGATCGGTGAAATGTTGGATTGCGACGGCCGCATCGGCGGATTTAACTTTCAATGGGCGTGGACCACCGGGTATATAGCCGGAACGCACGCAGCAGAAAGCTTAATGTCATAGGACCAGCGCCAGTTATATTTTTTCATTATTGTCCTGATGCTGGGCATCTTTCCCTATCGTTGTCACTCCCGATATCCTTTATCGGGAATCCTCTTTTACAATTTTTGATTTGCCCTTTGCCAAAATTTTGAGAGGATGACGAAGCCCCCGAACGGTTCTGAGGCTCTATCATCGCCAGACTCATTTTTTTTAATTTCCTGATCAATCCCGGATTCTATATTTGTCAGCTCATTCGGAACTGGGGAGCCAGGAGCCATTGTCAAAACATTCAATGAGTCTGTCATGCAGAACTCCATCTTCATGTTTTTCTTTAGGTTCTCGCGTGTATCTGTTTGCATACATCCATTAGACAAATGGATACAATTTGACTGTTCCTTTTTTTCAACCGTCTCAAAAAAATTCTTCCTGCTTTGCTTTTCTCCTGCAATTATATACTTCTATCCCATCCCATTGCGGACGATTTCTGGAATATCACACGGTATAGAGGTTGCATAATTTCCCTTAACAGAAACATCTCTCAGGCAAGGAAAACTTGACCATGATGAGCTTATTCCTCACCACAACTGTTTTGATGGCCTTTGGTATCGTAGTGGCCTTATTTCGAATCTGGAACTCCTGAAGGCTCCGGCTTTCAGCCTCTCGTCAGGGTCAGTGCATACATTCATACCCGTATCGAGCGGGATGCCTTGGCATAACTAAGAAGGGACCTATCCTATGACCATTCATTCATCTTTAACCATCCAACCCACCTTTTCAACTTTTAAGGAAACCTCCATTAATACCGGTACGAGAAACCCTCAGAAAATGGAACGATCGGCTGGCATGTTTAGTGGACAATCCTCGCTCGGGGGTGTCCTCGTAATCGATGACGAACCGGATATCCGAAAAGTCATCCGTCTGACCTTAGAAAAAACAGGGTATGATGTGGTGGAAGCTGAGGACGGAGAACAGGCCATTCGGGTTATCAATGAGGGAGAACATCCCATGGTCATTGATATCATTATCACTGACATCCGCATGCCCAAAATTAACGGCCTTGAAGCTATTGATTATTTCCAAACGGAATATCCCAGTGTTCCTCTGATCGTGTTAACCGGATTTCCCGATTTGGGGATGGCCACAAGACTTTTGAATCGCGGCCTTATCGACTATCTGGTCAAACCGGTGGAATCCGAAAAACTCATCAGTGCGGTTGCCGACGCTTTTGCACATCGAACAATTCATTGGTTTTGATGGGAAGTCTTGGGAAGTCCAATGAATGACCAGGGGCGATAATGAATAGTTGGAAGACCCTGTTTCTTTCAGCACGGAGAGTATTTTGAAGGTATAGGACGGACTTCACCCGACTGCTTCACCTAAGCCTTCATCTTTTCCCAAAACATATGGGCACCGGTATCCCCTGCCCATAAAGGTTACATGGAACTACCACACGCTCCCCAAGATTTGAATCAGTTGAACGAGGCTTTGCCCTCTCTCAATGGCCACGGATCCCTTCGGATAGCCTTATTCACCAACCATCCGAAAAGTCTTCAGGCACTATCACTTCTCGAGCAAATTCCAGGGATTGAAATTGTCGGGATCGACAAACCGCAAGGCTCTGATCAGGATCCGGTTCCGGAGCAGGAGCGGTCTATCCCCTTCGGAACACCTTCACCGCTGCGCCCCAATCACACTTCCCCTCACGTCCTTCTGGATTTCAGCGGTGATCCTCATATTCAATCCCTGGAAAACCATTTTCCCTTAACAGACACGGAAATCCCTGGCCCCTACACCTCATCGCTTTTGGAAAAGATTGTTGAACATAAAAACGGAACGGCACAACAGATGGCTCACATAGAAAAATTGGCCAGCATCGGCACGCTTGCTTCCGGAATCTTGCATGATATCAATAATCCCCTATATGTCATTTTAGGTTTTTCCGAGAATCTTCTAGAAGAAAATAATTCTGTGGCGGTCCGGGATCAAGCATTGGAGGTCTTCCAAGCCACTAAACGGATTATCAAGATGTGCCAGGATCTCAACCTCTATGCCCGTCACCGTACCCCCGTAGAATACAGTCCGGTCGACCTCACGCACCAACTCGAAGAGGCCATGAAGGTGGCCAGATTTTCGGTTGGCTTGGAAAATATGACCATTATCCGGGAATATTCCGCTCGTCCCATTATCCAGGCAAGACCAGAAGATATTGTGCAAATTTTTGTGAATCTGATCATGAATGCCATACAGGCTATGGATGGTCGAGGCACATTGACCCTCCGGGCGGGACATACCGACCAGATGGCGACGATCAGCATCGGAGATACCGGTCCGGGTATTCCGCAGGAACACATCCGAAAAATATTTGAACCCTTCTATACCACGAAACCTCCAGGGAAAGGGACGGGACTCGGGCTGCATTCCGCGCGCTCCCTGATCGAGGAATACCACGGGCAGATTGGTATCCACAGTGTCGTGGGAGAAGGGACGATTTTTTGCCTTGAATTTCCCCTCCCTTCCGAATCTGTTCCTTCTTAGACGACCCCAATTCCCTTTCTTTGATTATTTCACTTTATCCGCCAGAAGAATTAGGGCATAATACGGCATCCTTGCTCCTACCCTTATGACGCTCATCGACCACTTTCTGGATACTCTCCCACTCTTTCTCCCGGTTTTACTGGTCCTCGCACTTGTCAGTACAGGCTTATGGGTGGCCCATTGGTTCTTTTTTCGCCGAAGTGGGGGGCTGAAAGAAGAAGCCCGTTTTTCGGCCCGCATAGGGATGCTCCTTCTTGTGGGCATTGGCATTGTCCTCCTGCTTCTCTCCCTCCCGGTCACCAACGAGACACGTAAAGACTTGTTTTAAATTCTTGCCCTACTCATCACAGCGGTGATCACCCTGTCGTCCACCACCTTTGTCTCGAATGCCATGGCAGGATTCATGTTACGAGGCATGCAAAGTTTCCGGTTGGGGGATTTCCTCCGCGTGGAGAATCAATTCGGCCGGATCACCGAACGGGGCTTGTTTCACACGGAAATACAAACGGAAGAACGTGATCTGACCACTCTCCCAAACTTATTTTTGGTTTCTCATCCTATTACCGTCCTTCGTTCCTCCGGAACGATTGTCTCGGCCACCGTGTCGTTAGGATATGATATTCCCCATCACACCATTGACAAATTGTTAGTGGAAGCCGCTCTGGCTGCCAAACTTACAGATCCGTTTGTCCATATTATGGAATTAGGGGATTATTCCGTAACCTATCGAATCTCGGGATTCTTAAGTGAAGTCAAACAACTGCTCAGTGCGCGTTCAAAACTTCGCGCCATGATGCTTACCACTCTCCATGATGCAGGAGTCGAAATTGTCTCTCCTATTGTCATGAATCAACGACGACTGGAGGAGGGGGTTCGAGTCTTACCGCCTCAATCGACAAAATTGGCGCAACCGGAAGAGCAGGATGTGGAAAACAATCCTGAATCTCTTATTTTTGACAAAGCCGATGCGATGGCTCAGATAGAGGCATTAAAAGAACAGCGTGATGCGATTCGGGAAGAAATTTCCGGATTGGAGGCTCAAATCAAATCGAAAGGGGAAACCATCCGTTCATGGATTGAACGACGGATCACGAGCATCCGGCAAGAAGAGGAACGTCTAAGTCTTATGATTCAAAAGTCCGAAGAAGAAAAAATCGAGTAGTCCACACGAGAATCGATAGGCCCTCGTCACACTTTATAGATTCAACATAAATTATCGACTCCCGATATGCTCACCCATTCTCCTCATTTTTCTGCAGGTCCCTGGAGACCGTCTTAAAGTAGGCCAGAAGGTCCCGCACCGAAATAATTCCCACGATTTTCCCGCCTTCCTCGGTGACCGCCAGATGTCTGATTTTTCTATCGGCCATCAAGTCTCTGGCATACTGTGGAGACATGTTCTTGTCCACGGTAATGATCGGGCTGGACATTAATTCCTTTACGGTTAAATGTCCGATCGCAGCAGGGTGTTCGGCTACCGCTTGGACCACATCGGTTTCAGTCAGAATTCCGGAAAAATCGGATTCCTTTTTGACCAATAAGGAACCGATCCGCTTGGTATGCATCTGTCCGGCCGCTTCCTGAATGCTGGCATCCTCCAACACAAAACTTAGATCGCGTGTCATGAGTTGTCCAATCGTGGCCATGATACCTTCCTCCTTATTTTCCGTATAAGAAATCTGAACGGATGCAGAATTGTGAACTAAACAGTGTACAAGGGTCCAGACCGCCCGGCCTTGCGTCCGGGAGGAGCGAAGCCTAACTCCACTGGCTCGCCTGCCTCATGGCGCGGTGACCGCGTTCTGATCATTTGTAACTCTGTACCAACCATAAGCGATTCGCGGAATTCCTTACTTACGTGAAACGGCTACGCATTCTTCCTTCCTCATAATCTCCATCCTTCTCAACCCCATTTCCCCTCCCGAATCCGGTGTCCGTCAGCGAAGGGAAAAACCTCTTGCACCGTGGAATTATTTTTTACGAGACGGTCATGGGCTCTTAACCTTTTTGTAACCTTGGGGGGCTAGGCTCGGATTCACAAGCTTATGACGTATGTTATTCCAACATCCAATCCATCTTAACAACAAGGAGCCCAAATGACGGCACTAACGAAGGGGCAGCGCTTCTTCATTGGCTGTATCTTTTTGACACTAGTGATTCCGACAGGCAAGGTTCTTGCGGGAGATTCTGATACACTCAAAGATCTCATGCTGGAGAAGGGTCAAATCACCATCGACGAGTGGGTCGAACTCAAGGCCGAGGAGGAACGGCGTGAAACCAAAGCCCTGGCGGAAAGCCGGTCGGTCGGGGATACGCCCGCCAAGGCTAAGTGGTATGAAAAGTTCAATATTCGCGGATATTCCCAGTTACGTTGGAACCGGTTGGGCCAGCCGAACGGGAAGCTCCTTAGTACCCAGGGCGACAGGTCCATCGGGGCCAACAATGGATTTTTTCTCAGGCGCGCGCGGCTCATCTTCAGCGGTCAACCCCATGATCAGATCTTTATTTATATTCAACCGGACTTTGCATCTACGGTCAGCGGTTCCAACAACTTTGTCCAGCTCCGCGACTGGTACGCAGACCTCTTTCTGACAGAAAATAAGGAATGGCGCATCCGGGCGGGACAGTCCAAAGTGCCCTATGGGTTTGAGAACGAACAGTCCAGTCAGAACCGATTGGCATCTGGATCGAAATGATGCCCTGAACAGCGCCGTCAGCAACGAACGAGACCTCGGATTTTTCTTGTACTATACACCTTCGGATCTCCGGGCCAGATTCCGGCACCTGGTTGAATCTGGCTTAAAGGGTTCTGGAGACTACGGCATGTTCGGCCTCGGCGTGTATAACGGCCAGACAGCCAACCAATCCGAGTTGAACGATAACAAGCATTTCGATCGTCAAATTTGCTTATCCGCACGAATTCCAAAATGGTCAGATTCTGGAGGGCGGCGTCAGCGCGTACACCGGCAGGTTCGTTTTTTCCAGAACGGCTATCGTGCCCAAAGCGGGAGGGGCGGCGCAAACGCCGGGTGGTCCCACCAACATTCGTGACAAACGGTTCGGCGCGTATTTTGTCCTCTATCCGCAACCCTTCGGTCTGCAAGCCGAGTATACGGTGGGAGAAGGCCCGCAGCTCAATGAGGCCCGCACTGAAATCGAAAAACATAGTCTGGAGGGTGGCTATGTGCAAGCCATGTACAACTATCGCTGCGAAAAATACTGCCTGATGGTCCTACCATTCGTGCGATGGCAATATTACAATGGCGGAAGAAAATCCGAAGCCAATTCACCAGACCAAAGAGTACGGGAAACCGAATTGGGCATCGAGTATCAATTCTCTGAGGCCCTTGAACTGGTGACGACCTACTCGTTTACCAAACGCACCTCGTCCGACAGTTCAGGACCCGATCCCTACCAGGTCCATTATGGCAATCTTATCCGCTTCCAACTGCAGTGGAATTATTAGTCGGATGTTGCCCCACCCCGAGCCATGATAAAGGATAAATAGTCCCACCGTGCATCCGCTTATTCTCTCCGGGGAATTACGTGATGTACGGTGCACGTCTCTTCAGCCATCTTACGCACCAAACCCATGGGCGAAAATCCACCCATCTTGGCCGTCAACCCCGAACGTTGTAGCGGATGCCCATAAGAGAGAATCACGAATCTGGATTCCCGCTCACAGGGGAATGACGTGGAGATGAAATTCCTATCTCCACGGGAATGAAGAATGACACGTGGAAACGACGTGAAGATCCATTCTCATTTTCCGGCCGGGCGAGGACAGATATCATGGGAATAAGAGCGAGTGGAGAGGGCGTGATATCTTGTGGTGTGCATCTCAATGTCCTCCGATACATCAAGGAGCACAAAACTTTATCGATACAGATGATTTGCGCCACGTGGCAGGTGTGAGGAATGGAGGAGGAAAGCGTCGCCCTCTGCGTACTTTCGGATCATGCCGAATATAGGGCTCCTCGCTTTTTCATGTGTGTCCCCAAAAGGGTCGTCTCCCATGGCCTGACGCCTGCCGTTTGGCCCAAGGGAGGGACGCTCTCATCCGCTGCCGGGCCTTGTGTGAGCGGAGCGAGATGGGCCGCCCTCCTCAGACTGGCGTCCGTCCGCTCCAATGAGCCCAGACGGGGCGTCAAGGTTTTGAAGCCTTTTTCCGGAACAAAAGGACCACGCTTGTCGGGGCGAAACCCTGCCACACAGAACATCACATTGATAGGAGAGTTGGGGACATATGTGCGAGGCGTTCACCTGCCGGCGCTTTTTTGCTGGAAACCCCCAAAATGGCTTCCCGATATACAGCGTAAAGCTGTAAGGCCGGAACCATAAATTCTGTATGATTCGTTCTTTCTCAGCACATTGTACTTTCTATTAACCATGGAACTGCCGCTGACCTGCCTGCCAAACCTTGGCGCAGGCACGGTGGCCCGTTCAGCAAGACTCATGGCCAAACGTTTTAACATTCCCTTGCAATGCGGGAGTCGAAGAGAGGTTTCAATCAGTACGATTGCCGTTGAGGATTCGGTGACGACAGCACAGGAGTTGTGTCTTGATCCCGCGCAAGCCCCGACGGCCGGATAGGAAGCTGACGAAACAAAACGGCAATGGTTCTTCTTTGAAGGGATAGGCCACCTGATTGGCTATTCTCCTGCGGAGCCACAACCAGTCTATCGGGGTCAAATTGCAGTGTAACCTGTTGCGGAGCCATGGAGCGGAGCGGATTCCGACGATCGTCCAGGGTATCGGCAGTACCATAATCGGCCATAAATTGCGAGGAAGCCCGGTAATTACTCAGAACGAAATACAAGAGCTGATCTTTCACAAACATACCTCCTGACGTCACCTCCCGGCGGACTGCCGAGATATCATCAGACTGGTAAAAGGTGACCACTTCCTCCGGTGTGGCCGAAACCAAGGCTTTGGCCAGCAAGGGGGCCCAGAACCGGATGTCTGCCTCGCTGAAGAGAGGATGACGGGGTGGCCTGTCCTCTTTGAAAGGCCATGGGATAAACGAATCCGGCTCGATAACCATCATACCCTTCAGAACCGTCGCCATACCGTCAGGGTCGATAGCCACAGGATGCGAAAAACCGGAATCCAGCGATACTGTCGGATCAATGGCCAGACGGACATATCGCGAGGGCGTTTCAAAAACCGTCAACGTCATCATGTAAGGATTGGAACAGGCCATCATAAGAGCCACCAGGCTCACACCCAATCCCCACATCGCCCCTTGCATGGAATAATGGATTGCAACCTTCACCCCGCCACATTACCACAAAAGTCTTGGCGAGGGCGGGGTGGTATGGTCGGTATAGCACCTTCTGATTTGCTTGAAACTCCTCAGGCTTAATTCCTTCCAAGCGCGGCACCGTTCATGGCAGCTGCTTTATTCAGCCCTGACCAACTCGCAGACAAATCAATCAGGTCTTTGGCGGGAAGCGGGTAAAATCCTGCTTTGACAACGGCTTGCTGACCATCCCGGCTTACTGCAAATTTGATGATTTCCGAAACTACAGGAGAGCGCTCCCCTTGTGGAGGCTGATTAACATAGAGGTACAAAAGTCGACGAAGAGGATATGTACCATTTGTCGCGGTATCAAACGTAGCCTCGATATACGGTCCTTCTTGTTTGGAAGCGATTCGTAATGGCTTGACCTGTGAGGTACGATAACCGATTCCGCTATAGCCGATCGCATACGGATCTTTCATGATAGCCGCCACCACCGATGCAGCACCCGGCTCAACAATGGTCGTCTCTTTGTCGGTCCCTCCCAGATCCACCAAATCCTTGAAAAATTGATACGTGCCTGAGTTAGTATTCCGCACATGAACATGAATGGACTCCTTCCCCCAAGAGCCGGGAATCCCCAATTGCTCCCATCGATCCAGAGATTCCATAGCGCCACGCCGTCTCTCTGTCGAAAACATCGCGTCTAATTGTTGAATGGTAATGCGTTCAAGTGGATTATCCTTATGCACGAATACCGCGAGGGCATCCACTGCCACAGGCACTGCGGTAGGTGGATACCCGAGGCGAGTCGCGAACTGATTGATTTCTTCATTGGTCATTGGCCGAGACATTGCCGCGATCTGGGCCTTTCCGCTCACGAGCACTTCGGCTCCCGTATTAGACCCCTCGGTTTGCAGCGTCACCGCCAGGCCCGGTTGGATTTCCGCCAGTTTGTCCTGCCATTTTTCCAGAATCGTTTTCATCGTATTGGATCCGATAACCGTGACCTTTCCAGAGACACGCCCAGCGGGAGAATAACCCGGGACCTCTTCATCGAGTGTCGGTTTCAATTGCGCTTCACTCTTGGCAGGAGTCCCGAATAAGAATAAGCCCATTAGTAGCACCCATGTCAGTAATGTGACCCCATGTTGTTTCATGTTTCCTCCGTGTTAAACAGTTAGTAAATTTTTATAGTTTTTCCAGCTTCCACCCGCTTTCACCAAGGCAGAAGGTCACTTTTCATTGTTTCTTTCAAGCTACACGCTACTCTCAAACAATGTCTGATCCATGTCAGCTATGTTACGAATCTGTAAATTTTCTAAGGAATCTCCTTGTAATCTCAGGAGGGAACTCACATAATTTTTTATCCATTTCATTTGACTTGTCTCAGATTTTCATATAAATATTCGTTCATATGAAAAATTAATCATATGCCTGATTTCTGGCAGTTTGTTGCGAGATCAACCCCATTGACCCATGAAAACAAAAAACACTTCTCCCACGTGCGCGAGCAAACTGAAGGTATTAGGCGACCCCACGCGGTTCGCGGTTCTGGAATCACTCATGTCTGGAGCGAAAAATGTGGGGGAACTGATGGAGCGATTAGATGTGGAACAAAGTCTCCTGTCCCATCATCTCGCAATTCTCAGGGATATGGGGTTGGTAGAAGCTTCTCGGGAAGGAAAGGCCATGGTGTATCAATTGCCGGCCTCCGTCTCGGGTTCTACCTCGGGCAAGGCCATCGATCTCGGATGTTGCAAAATTTCCTTCGCTTAGCCTTTCCCGCTTCGATAACGTCATGAGATACTGCCTGATGAACAAAACCCCGACGATACGGACAAACAAAGGCCTGACTACCGTTTTCCTGAGTTCTCTCCTGTGTGCCGGTGCCCTGTTTGGCCAATTGTCCGCGGAAGCGAACGAGGGAAAGCTGGTGATCAGCGGTTCCAGTACGATGGCCCCGCTCGTATCGGAAATAGGGAAACGATTTGAATCACTACATCCAGGCACCCGAATCGATGTCCAAACCGGAGGGTCTTCACGTGGCATTGCCGATGTGATGAATGGATTAGCCGATATCGGTATGGCCTCCCGCGCCCTCAAGCCGCAAGAGGGGAATTTACATGGATCGGTCATTGCGCATGATGGCATCACGCTCATCGTACACACGGCCAATCCCGTTCAAGAATTAACCGATGACCAAATCCGGTCCATCTATACGGGGAAGATCTCCAACTGGAACCAGGTTGGTGGACCTGATGCGCCCATTACCGTCGTCAATAAGGCCGAGGGGCGCTCCACCCTGGAATTATTTCTGCACTATTTCACATTATCCAATCGTGACATTCACGCTCATGTGGTCATCGGAGACAACGAACAAGGCATTAAGACCGTTGCCGGCAATCCCCATGCGATCGGGTATGTCTCCATTGGCACAGCCCAGTACGATTCGGCCCATGGCAGTACCGATCTCGACTTTTGCCCTTAGCACATATTCCAGCCACCATCGAAACGGTCCGGGACAGGTACGTTTCCCCTTTCCCGTCCCCTAATTCTTGTCACAACGGCCTCTCCGGCTGGACTCATTAAGACCTTTATTGATTTCGCTCAGTCCGCTCAGGTCAATGATCTCATCCTCAAGCAATATTTCGTCCCACTCCAGGAGTGAGTGTCCTAATCTCATGGAGTGTGCGCCTTCTCGCCTTGATGGCTGGAGGACTCCTGCTGCTGGTCGTACTATTCCTGTTTCGTGAGGCCTGGCCCGCCTTTCAGCACATAGGGCTTGCACGTTTTTTTAGCGATTCCAGACTGGTATCCAACCGAAGACGCCTATCGACTGACTCCCATGATATGGGGAACCATCTGGGCCACCGCCGGCTCGGTCCTCCTCGCGTCTCCGCTTGGTATTCTGTCGGCCCTCTTTTGTAATTTTTATGCGCCTCCTCTTCTTAGCCGATGGTACCGCCGCATGGTCGAACTCCTAGCCGGGATTCCTTCGGTAGTGTTCGGCTTCTGGGGTCTCGTGGTTCTGGTCCCGATCATCGGTCGGTTGGCATCCACCCGGCCCAAGCCTCCTGGCCGGTATTCTCATTCTGACGCTCATGATTCTTACCCACCATCATGTTAGATCGCCCACGCAAGCATCGCCCACGTTCCCGTCGCCTATATTCATAGCGCCGCCGCCTTGGATTCAGTCGAGGGTCGATGATTTGGCACGTCATTCTTCCCACAACCAAAGTTGGACTCTTCACGGGTGTCCTGCTGGGAATCGGCACGGGCGCTTGGAGAAACCATGGCCGTTCTGATGGTCTGTGGAAATGTGGTGCAAACCCCTTCTCATCTGTTTGATCCGATCCGAACCCTGACCGCCAACATTGCTCTGGAAATGTCCTATGCGTTGGGTAATCACCGGGCAGCACTGTTCGTGAGTGGTCTCTTGCTCATGGGGCTCGTCGATCCTGGTTGTCAGCCTGGCGGAAGGCTTGCGTCACGAGAAACTACATGCCACCACAAAGTAGGAAATTTCAGGAATATTGCGCCACCGCCATAATGTGGAGTGCCGCCGGTCTTGTTGCATTGCCTTTTCTCTGGTTAATGAGCGATTTGCTCTGGAATGGTTGGCATCGACTGTCATTCAGCTTCGTGTTCTCTGCTCCACAGAACGCCGGGAGGGAAGGCGGGATTGGCCCGATCCTCATATCCACCCTGCTAATCGTTGGAGTATGCATGGGGGTGGCCCTGCCGATGGGATTGGGAACCGCACTGTTTCTTTCTGAATACACCCGTCACGATCATGTCCTAGGCCGACTGATTCGAGGGTCACTGGACGTACTGGCCGGCGTGCCCTCCATTGTCTTTGGCTTGTTCGGGAACGCCCTGTTCTGCCAAGCCCTCGGATTAGGATTTTCCATTCTGTCGGGAGGTCTGACGTTAGCCTGCATGGTGTTACCAATTTTGATTCGCACGGTGGAAGAAAGTTTTCGCGCCATTTCCCGTGACCAGCGATTATCCGCCGCGGCCCTTGGCCTATCAAACCAGACCACCATTCAGGCGATTCTGCTCCCTGCGGCAATGCCCGGTCTCTTGGTCGGATGCATCCTCGGACTGGGACGAGCGATTGCCGAAACCGCAGCCTTAATTTTTACCAGTGGGTACGTGGACCGGATGCCGGAATCGTTGATGGACTCAGGACGATCGCTCGCTGTGCACATTTACGATCTGGCCATGAATGTGGCGGGAGGCAACCCCCATGCCTATGCAACCGCGCTTGTCCTGGTAGCTGTCCTGTTGATCATTAATCTTTCTGCTTCCTGGATTGCCACACGATGGACCTCATTCAACCAACTCCCCGCATAAATCCCGGTCCCGACGAACAGCCGGGGTTCAGAGCATGGCTCCCCTACCAATCCACCGAACCCTGCTGTGAGCCTGTCGCCCATATTCGCGCGGAACATCTTTCCATCGCCTATCAGGGTCAGCCGGCTCTTCGGAATGTCAATCTTGAAATTAATCGGGGATACATTACCGCGTTAGTGGGGCCTTCAGGATGCGGGAAAACCAGTTTTCTCATGAGCCTCAATCGCTTAACGGATTTGATTCCGGAATGCCACGTCTCAGGGCATCTGCACATGAATGAACTGAACGTCCTGGCCGCCACCACCGATCTGGTTCTCCTGCGGCGTAAAGTGGGAATGATTTTTCAAAAACCGACCGTCTTTCCTTTTTCCATCAGCAAAAATCTTGAACTCCCCCTCCGCGAACATGGCACGCATGATCGCACGCTCTTGGCCTCCACCATTGAAAAAGTCCTCCAACAAGTGGGACTCTGGCATGAAGTCAAAGACCGTCTAGACCGTCCGGCCCAGTCTCTTTCCGGGGGGCAACAACAGCGGCTCTGTCTGGCGCGTGCGTTAGTCTTATCACCGGACATTCTATTGCTCGACGAACCCTGCAGCGCGTTGGATCCCATTTCCAGCGGAATCGTTGAAGATCTCATTGTCAGTTTACGGGGTCACTATACGGTGCTCATTGTCACCCACAATTTGGCGCAGGCCCGCCGCATTGCTGATCATGTCGCGTTTTTCTGGTCCTTCGACGGAGTGGGACGCCTAGTGGAATCCGGCTCCGCTCAACACCTCTTTGAATCCCCTCAAGAAGAATTGACCGCCGCATACATTTCAGGAATTCGGGGTTAGCTCCTCCGAGCCTCCAACTCTCTTCTCCTTAATTTTCCCATTTTCACATCGGATTGACCTTCCGCTGTGGACGGACAATACCGAGTGCAAGGCATGGTGGAGGAATTCGCGTTCAAATGGCAGGGACTTTCCATTGAACATGAATACCACTGGAAAGAAATCAAGGATAATCAAATTTCCGAAGGGGCGCCTGGCAAGAAAACCAACCTGATGGGGAGTTATTCGCAGGTCGGGTATTTCCCCCACTATCTCATTTCCGCAGTTCCAAAACCGTTGGAAGTGGCCTTCCGCTACGCCTTCGTCGACCCCAACATTTCAGCCCCAAATGACAGACGGCAGGAATATACCACCGCCATCAATTGGTTTTTCGCAGGGCATAACAACAAGCTCACAGTTGATGGCTCCTGGCTTACCCTGTCCAGCCCGTCTCCAGGCGGCGGCCAAAATCAACATGAACAGCGGATCCGCCTGCAATGGGACGTGACGTTCTAACCAGGGAGGCATAGGCACTCGTCGTCACGAAAAAGGCCAGTCGGTTTCACTCGGAGGAGCTTTTTCCATCCTGGCCCGTACTTGGTATGAGTCGGGAGTACATGTGCCTGGACAAACAAGTGCTTTGGACTCTTTGTGATGAGACACCCCTATGAAATGGAGTCAAGAGGAAATAACAACGGTCCTGGGTGAGAGGTTCACCTTCATACCTTTCCCCTTCGATCATTCCGATTGTTAACCACGCTGTCACACTATTGTCATGAGTATGTAACGCGATCATGAGAGATTGGATACCGTTATATTGAGGAACTCAGGAATCTTTAGCTCGGGAGTTATCCGTTTATGACTCCCTCATTGCGCCCAATTTGTTATTGAAGGAGATTTTAATGAAAATCACACCATTAATTGTCATGGCAGCCGTCGTCATGACCACTGCGGCTTCTTTTTCCACGGTTTCTGCCCGTGAATTGGTCAAAATTGACGGATCAAGCACGGTCTATCCGGTTACCGAGGCGATGGCGGAAGAATTTCAAAAAGCTGAAAAAGGGAAAACGATGGTGGTGGTCGGCATTTCCGGCACCGGCGGAGGCTTCAAAAAATTCTGTCGGGGGGAAACGGATATCTCCGATGCCTCCCGTCCCATTAAAGAGTCGGAAGCCAAGCTGTGCAAGGAAAAAAGCATCGAATATATCGAGTTGCCGGTCGCTCTGGATGCCTTAACGATCGTGATTAACCCCAAAAACAACTGGGTCGATCATTTGACCGTGGAGGAGTTGAAAAAGGCCTGGGAACCGGAAGCCCAAGGTAAGGTGGACAACTGGAATCAAATCCGCAGCACCTTCCCCGATCGCCCAATAAAACTATTTGGCCCTGGAACCGATTCCGGAACTTACGATTACTTTGTGGAGGCGGTAGTCGAGGGCAAAAGTTCTCGTGGTGATTTTACCGCCAGCGAAGACGATAACGTCCTGGTTCAAGGGGTCACTAATGACATCAATGCCATGGGATTTTTCGGCTTGGCATATTACGAGGAAAACAAGGCGAAATTAAAAGCCGTGCCGATTTCCTGGAAAGGCGGAAAGCCCGTGGGCCCATCGGTGGACAATGCCAAGAATGCCACGTATCAACCGTTGTCACGTCCCATTTTTGTTTACGTGAATAAAGAGGCCGCAGAGAAAAAGGCCCATGTCAAACGGTTCATCGAGTTCTATCTGAACAAGGACCATGCCCAAACGCTCGTGACAGAAGTCGGATACGTGCCGTTGCCCTCTAAGGCCTACGACATGGCATTGGACAGATTCACCAAACGTCAGATCGGAACGGTGTTTCATGGTGCGGAAGTCGGCGTGGGAATCGAAGAACTGCTGGCCCGGACTCCTAAGTAGGCCAGGACTCACCTCCTCCCTCGTCGTCCCCTCCTGGGGTGGCCCAGCCATCCCGTTGGGGAAAGGATTCCATCTGGAACTGAAACCGCATGTCATCGTTACCATCCTCCTCAAGCCTTCCCTCTCATGCCGGAGTCTCCCCTTCAGGCCAGCGAAGGATTCCTCCGCCGCCGCGCCCTGTGGGGCTCTCTGGCCGTCGGGACTCTTTTCGTTGCAGCCGCAGCCTCGGTGTTCGTCACCTTGGGGATCGTGTATGTGCTGATCACCGAATCCGCGGGATTCTTCGCCCAGGTGTCGCTTGTGGACTTTCTGACAGATACCCAGTGGACGCCGGTTTTCGAGAATCCCCGCTTCGGCGTGATGACCCTGGTCTCGGCGACGGTGACCGTGGCAGGGATCGCCTTGGCCGTGTCTATTCCTGCGGGGTTGGCCTTGGCCATTTATCTCAGCGAATATGCTCGGAGTGAGATTCGTGAGACCGTCAAGCCCCTCCTCGAGTTACTCGAAGGCGTGCCGACCGTCGTCTATGGCTATTTTACCCTTCTCTTTTTTACCCCGCTCTTGCAAACCTTCATCCCAGGCTTAGAAGGGTTTAACATGCTGGGACCCGGCATCGTCATGGGGATCATGATTCTTCCCTACACGGCCTCGGTCAGCGAAGATGCCATGCGGGCAGTCCCGTCTGGCCTGCGGGAAGCCGGTTACGCACTGGGCTACTCCCGGTTCCGAGTCGCCACTCGTGTCGTGGTTCCTGCCGCCTTTTCAGGCATCACGGCCGCGTTTATTCTTGGCATGTCCCGGGCAGTGGGTGAAACCATGGTGGTCGCCATCGCGGCCGGGCAAAACCCCAATTTTTCTTTCAACCCAACCGAAGGCGCCGCCACCATTACGGCATATATCGTACAAATGGCCATGGGAGATCTCCCTCATGATTCCATCGCCTATCAATCCGTGTTTGCCGCCGGGATCGTGTTATTTGTCATCACCTTGACCTTTAATTTGATCGGCTTCTTACTTCGCCGACGCTTTAAGGAGGTCTACTAATCATGATATCCCACGTTTCCCAGGAAGCTCTTCCCGACCTGGCCCGCATTGTTGATGCCAACCGTCGAACAGATCTGATCATGGCCGGCATCGGCATTTCCGTGCTGATTGTCGCGATGAGTTTATTGTTGGCTGTGGTCGTCGACCTGATTGTGGGCGGATGGCCCAGGCTCATCGATCTTGATTTTTACCTCAATTTTCCCTCCCGCCACCCTCTTCAATCAGGAATTCTTTCCGCTTGGATCGGCACGATCCTGGTCATGCTGGTCACCGCCGGCATCTCGATTCCGTTGGGAGTTGGGGCCGGGCTGTATCTGGAAGAATATGCCACGCGCAACTGGATCACGGATTTTATTGAAATCAACGTGAGCAATCTGGCCGGAGTCCCCTCCATTATTTATGGGTTGTTAGCGCTTGGGCTGTTCATCCATGGGTTCGGGCTGGGAGAGACCATCCTGACGGCGGGTCTGGTGCTGGCGTTGCTGATTTTGCCGGTGATTATCGTGGCCACCCGGGAAGCGATTCGCAGTATTCCGCTCGATTTGCGGGAAGCGGCCTACGGCCTGGGGGCGGACAAATGGCAGACCGTTCGTTTGTACGTGCTGCCCGCCGCCCGCCCCGGCATTTTGACCGGAACAATCGTGGGACTGGCTCGAGCGATTGGAGAAGCCGCGCCGGTAATTACCATCGGGGCCTTGACCTTTATTGCATTCTTACCCCCGTCGCCTTTTCAGGCCAATCCGCCTTTTTTTAATTTTGAATGGCTGGAAAGCCCCTTTACTATTATGCCGATCCAAATGTTCAATTGGGTCTCGCGGCCTCAGGCAGAATTTCATATCAATGCCGCGGCGGCTGGAGTCATCCTGATCTTGATGACACTGGCGATGAACGGAGTGGCGATCTGGTTGCGATATCGCTTGCGCCGCCAAGTACGATAACCTCTTCGTTGGATCGACAAATTTCTCACACCATCCTACCCTGAAAGTACCTCGCTTATGACACAGAAGAACTCTCAGAATCCGAAAGACTCCCTCCCCTCCGTTTCGGGACTAGAACTCCGGGCAGAAACCCGGAAACTCAGCTTTTGGTATAAAACCAGCCAGGCCCTGATGGAAGTCACCTTGCCGATCGCCGATCGAAAAGTGACCGCACTGATTGGCCCGTCCGGATGCGGGAAAAGCACGCTCCTTCGCTCATTTAACCGAATGCATGACCTGTATCCCGGCAATCGATATAAAGGAGAAATCCGGCTCTTTCCCGAAAACCGCAATTTGATTGAAATGGACCCTGGCATGGTCCGTCTTCGGATCGGCATGGTATTTCAAAAACCCAATCCATTTCCCAAATCCATTTTTGAAAACGTCGCGGCCGGTCTCCGCATTCAAGGCCTCCAGAATAAAGGCCTGTTGGGTGAACGTGTGGAACAAGCCCTTCGTGGCGCCGCCTTGTGGGAGGAAGTGAAGGATCGTCTCCAACAGTCGGCCTACGGCCTATCAGGGGGCCAACAACAACGATTGTGCATCGCGCGGGCGCTGGCCCCTCAACCGGAAATCCTCTTGCTGGATGAGCCCACGTCGGCGCTAGACCCCATTGCGACGGCCAAGGTCGAAGACCTGGTCACTGAAATCCGGAATCAATACACGGTCATCATTGTCACCCATAATATGCAACAGGCAGCCAGGATCTCGGACTTTGCCGCTTACATGCATCTGGGCAAAATGGTGGAATTCGCTCCGACCGGCGAACTCTTTACCACGCCACAAGAAACTCTCACGCAGAATTATATTACCGGCCGTTTTGGATAGGACAAATCGTACAGTCCTTCGGGAACAGAAAGGCTTCTCATGAGTACTAAGCACACGCTACGCATCTTCGATGAAGATCTGAACGTCCTGAGCGAAGAAATTGTCACCCTCTTGAACCATGTGTCCGAGGAACTGAGTCGCGCTCTGACCGCGCTCATTCAGGGGGATGCCTCCGCGGCGGAGAAAGTCATTGAAAGCGACCGTCTGACAGACGCTCTTCAGGAAAAGATCAATACGCACACGCACCGCACACTGGCAAGACAACAAGCGATGGCCGACGATTTACGGGCGATTCTGGCCGCATCGCGCATCGCCATCCACTTGGAGCGAATTGGTGATTACGCTAAAAACACCGCAAAGCGAAGCCTGCATTTATCGCATCCCCTTGACCCAGGGATCGCCGAACAGTTCGAATGGATGATGAAGCGGATCCAAACCATGTTGAACCAAGTCAAAGAATCCTATGTCCACCGCAATGCAGAATTAGCCAATGTGGCCTGGGCTGATGACGCCGAACTTGATGCGATATACGCCAACCTGTTTCAACATCTGCTTCGCAAGATGACTCATGAAAGCCGGGAAATCGAGGACGGAACCCAACTCCTCTTTATCGCCAAAGGATTGGAACGTGCCGGGGATCATGTCACGAATATTGCCGAAGAGGTGTCCTTTATGATTACCGGATTTCCGCTTCAGAGTCCTCGCCCAAGGTGAGTGAATTGGCTTGAAGGACAAGGGGAATCCACGGTTTATTGAGAGTCCAAGAACTATCCAACAGTATTTCTTCGCAGTAGAAGCAGGCTGGACTTCACCTTTATAACATCTTCCGATTATGATCTGGTGATCAAGGTGTGTAACCAACCCGCCTCAGAAACCTGGCAGTTGAATGCCAGGGGGAAAGTCTGTCCGGACCTTGGACAGTGCATTCGGCATGTCGTGAAGCTTCCAAAGGGGCCGTTCGAGGGTCTGTAGTATACGATGACGGATGATCCGTGTTTACCTGGGGTTTTTCCCCAGATTGGCAGGATTCATTTTTCTGATGGCAGACGCTTTCCCCGTCATAGTGTATGAATTAACGCCCGGTATACTCCTAGATTGAAGGCAGGTTGGAAGCGGCGATTGAGATGTGCACGGGGGTCTGAGTGGCCTGGGACGACGTGGTAGCTTTGATTTGTCTTCTGGAGTGAATGTTTTTGCCCATGAAAAACTGCACCGATGGCCCTCATTCAGGAAGCGCGGAATTCGAGGGTGTTCTTCGGGATCTCACGGCCATCCGGTCGGAAATGGTTGCCGAGACACACAGACTTCAGACCCGCCTCAATACCGTACACCCCAATTACCGGGAGAGTGCCCCAAATCTCCTGCATTATCTTGCTCTCCGGCGTCACGACCTCCGTCCGTTGCAGCTGAGGCTGGCCTCGGTGGGGCTTTCCTCACTCGGGCGGGCTGAGTCGCACGTCCTGGCCACGGTCGATGCGGTGCTTGACGTGCTGCACCGCCTGATGGGAGTACCCATGCCATGGCCGTCGCCGTCGCCGGATGCGACCGTTGTCGATTTCAACCATGGTCGACAACTGCTTGCCGAACACACCGACGGCCTGTTGGGACCCGCCATCCCCTGCCGGGGAGTCCGGATCATGGTCACCATGCCGGGCGAGGCGGCAGACAATTACACGCTTGTTCACAACCTGCTTCAACAAGGCATGGATTGCCTGCGCATCAATTGTGCGCATGACGACGCTGCGGCGTGGTTGCGGATGCTCGAACATCTGAGGCGAGCCGAGCAGTCGTTGGGGCGATCCTGCCGGGTCGTCATGGACCTGGCTGGCCCGAAACTGCGCACCGGACCGCTTGAGCCGGGACCGGCAGTGGTACGGATTCGACCACCCCGTGATGTGTACGGGCGGGTCATCACTCCGGCGCGGGTGTGGCTTGCCCCCGAGTCTTCTTCCGGTCAGCCCCCTTCGCCCGCAGACGCGTTCCTACCTGTTCCGGCCACATGGCTAGCCCGTCTGCGCCCGGGCGACCAGGTGAAACTCACCGATGCCAGAAATTCCAAACGAACGTTCATGGTGGTTGACGTGACCGGTCAGGGATGCTGGGTGGAGGCGAGCAAAACGACGTATGTGGTCCCCGGCACGGTCCTGCTTCACAAGGGCGAAGCAGCCAAGGGAGATGATCGTAAGGTTATGATTGGCGAGT